>NZ_JBAOJP010000005.1:0-444885 GCF_037083505.1 Microbacterium sp. CCNWLW41 | reverse complement strand
CGAGCGTCCGGCCCGTGCGGGCCCCGGCACCCTTGAACCCGCCCTCGAAGGTCTTCGCGCCCGCGGCGCCCGCGGAATGGGTCTCCTTCGCGAATCCCCGCCGCCGCGCCGGCGCCGGTCCCGGCCGGACCGGTGACCCTGGAGCGCATGAAGGACGCCTGGCCGCAGGTGCTCGGTCGCCTGGAGGACGTCAGCAGGTCCTCGTGGATGCTCGCCTCCGGCGCGCGGCTCCTCGGGCTGGACGATGACGTCCTCACGCTCGGTTTCGGGAGCCAGACCGACGTCGTGAAGTTCAAGCACCTCGCCGCCGGCAAGGGCCCGAGCGAGGACCTCCGCCAGGCGATCCTCGCCGAGCTCGGCATCCGGGTGAAGTACATCGCGCGGCACGACTCCGGCGGTGGCTCCGGCGGGCCGGCGGCCCCCGGTGGTCCCGCCGCCACCGGCGGCCCGGCCGCACCGGACCCGGCAGGAGCGTCAGGCGAGGGTCGAGCGCCCGCGCCCGACCGACCGGCACGGCCGACCGGCGCATCGCCGCAGACGGCACCCGCGGCGGCCCGCCACCCCGGCCCGGCACCTTCCGCGTCGGCGGCTCCCGCTCCGCGGTCCCAGGCGAGCGGACCTTCCCGCGACGCCGTAGGCCCCGCACCCCGGGCGTCCGCGCCCGCCGCGCCGCGCTCGGCGACGGGCACCGGCTCCTATGGCGCCCCTGCGGCTGCCGCCCCGGTCACCGAGTGGGCCGTCGCGCCGATCCCGTCCGACGACGACGCGCCCCCGCCCGACCCCGGTCCCGCCGCCATGCCCAGCCAGTTCGCCGTCGACGACGAGCCGGAGGACGCCGGCGCGGCGCCCGTCCGCGTCGCGACGCTCGCGCCCGCGCGCGAGGGCGAGGTCCTGCCGCCCTCCGAGGTCGCACCGTCGATCGAGCGCGACGACGACGATGACGACGTCGATGACGAGAGCGCGGCGATCGCCGACGTCCCCGTGCCCCCCACGGTGGCGCCGCCGCTGGTGCCCTCTGTGAGGACGCGCAACGGCGGCGTGCAGCGGTACGGCGAGGCCGTCGTCCGTCAGGTGCTCGGCGCCCGATTCGTGCGCGAAGAGCCCTACGAGCCGCCCACGAGGTTCAGCTAGGCCATGTACGACGGCATCGTCCAGGATCTGATCGACGAGTTCGGCCGCCTTCCCGGCATCGGCCCGAAGTCCGCGCAGCGCATCGCCTTCCACATCCTGCAGACCCCGAACTTCGACGTCTCCCACCTCGCCGAGCTGCTCAGCGAAGTGCGCGAGAAGGTGCGCTTCTGCGAGGTGTGCGGCAACGTCACGGAGCAGGAGCGCTGCTCGATCTGTCGCGACCCACGGCGCAATCACACCCTGATCTGCGTCGTGGAGGACGCGAAGGACGTCGCCGCCATCGAGCGCACGAGGGAGTTCCGCGGCCTGTACCACGTGCTCGGCGGGGCGATCAGCCCGATCGCCGGCATCGGCCCGGACGATCTGCGCATCACGCAGCTCATGCAGCGCCTCGCCGACGGCACCGTGCAGGAGGTCATCCTCGCCACCAACCCCAACCTCGAGGGCGAGGCGACCGCCACATACCTGAGCCGTCTGCTGCACACCCTCGAGATCGCCGTCACCCGTCTCGCCTCCGGGCTCCCCGTCGGCGGCGACCTCGAGTACGCCGACGAGGTCACCCTCGGGCGGGCGTTCGAAGGGCGCCGCTCGGTCTAGCCGCGATGTCGGAAGTCCGCCGTATATTGGCGGTCGTCCGCCTCGCGGGCGCGGCGGTGTCGGTCCAGTCTTGGTCGACGACGGTCCGATGCCGCGCGGGTGCCGGCATCTGAGACGGAAGGACCCCATGTACTCCTCGCAGCGCTTCGACATGCGTGCGTGGCTGCTCTTCGCCGCGATGGCGGTGCTGTGGGGCATCCCGTATCTGTTCATCAGCATCGCGGTCGAGTCGTACTCGCCGGCGGCGGTCGTGGCGGGCCGCACGCTGCTCGGTGCGCTGCTGCTGCTGCCGTTCGCGCTGAAGCAGAAGGCGCTGCGCCCGGCGTTCTCGAAGATCGGCTGGGTGCTCGTGTTCGGCGCCATCGAGATGGCGGGCCCGTTCCTGCTCCTCGGCCACGCCGAGCAGACCCTTCCCTCCGGGCTCACCGGCCTCCTCGTCGCCACCGTGCCGCTGTTCGCCGCGCTCATCGCCTTCGGCGGCGGCGACCGCTCGGTGCTGAGCCCCGCCCGGGCGATCGGTCTCGTCGTCGGGTTCGTCGGCGTGTTCGTCATCGTCGCGGGGCCCGGCCTGGCCGTGGAGGGCGGGGGCGGACTCCTCGCCGTCGGCGAGGTGCTGCTCGTGGCTCTGCTCTACGCCATCGCGCCGTTCGTCATCGCCACGAAGCTCCGCGATGTGCCTGCGCTCGGCACGATCACGCTCGCGCTGCTCGCGGTGGGCATCTTCTACACCCCCATCGCGTTCCTCACGCAGCATCAGGTCCCGACGGTCGAGAGCACGGTGTCGCTCGTCCTGCTCGCGGTGCTCTGCACAGCCGTGGCCTTCATCGCCTTCTTCGCGCTGATCGCGCGCGTCGGCCCGGTGCGGGCGCCGCTGTTCACGTACGTGAACCCGGTCGTCGCAATCGTGCTCGGCACCATCGTCCTGAGCGAGCCGCTCACCGCCGGGCTGCTCGTCGGCTTCCCCCTGGTCATCGTGGGCTGCTGGCTCGCCGCCACGGGAGGGCGGCTGCGAGCGCCGCGGGCCGAGGCGGAGTTCCCGCCCATCCCGTCGCCGTGACGGGCGATCGGGTCATTCGGGCTCAGCGCAGGACTTCCACAAGCACGATCCACGACACCATCAGCGCGGCCATGATGCCGACGATCGAGCCGACGGCGAACCACAGCAGCCCGTGACCCTGGCCGGCCGCGAGCAGCGCGCCGCCCACGAGATACGCCAGCGGTGCGATGAAGCCCACCGCGGCCTTGCCTGCCCGGAGCCGGTTCCGCGGATGCCGGTTCTCGAAGATCCGTCGCGCAGCCTGCACGGCGAACGCGGCCGCGCCGACCGCCAGCAGACACATCGCGACGCCGTAGCCCTGCGGGCCGATGCCCGGGATGAGCCCGATGGCCGAGCCGGCCAGCGCCAGGACGAGCCCCGCGATCCCGGCGGCGAGGCGGGCGGTGAGCGAGGCCTCCTTGATGATCTCGGCGATGTTCACGCTCGCCGCCACGATCACCAGGCCCGCGAGGGCGGCCGTCGCGCCCACCATGGCGACGTTGAACTCCGACCAGGCCTCGATCTGCTCCATGGCACGGATGCTAGCGCGCGGCGGCGCCGCCACGCGGCGCACAGAATCGGAACCTTTCAGCGACACGCCGATCCGCGCGCGCTCCGCGCCGCGTGTCACCGCAGATCTCCGATCCTGTGCTGCGGTGAGCTGGCGGACGCCGCGGGCCCGTCACATGACCGGGCGCGCATGGGCGCGTCCGTAAGATGGAACGTCGGGTGCGGCATCCGTTCCCGCCCGCCCCTCGAGACACGCGTGGAGACTCATCGTGGCGCTCATCGTCCAGAAGTACGGCGGATCGTCGGTCGCCGACGCCGAGAGCATCAAGCGCGTCGCGAAGCGCATCGTCGACACCCGCCGCGCCGGTCATGACGTCGTCGTCGCCGTCAGCGCCATGGGCGACACGACCGACGAGCTCCTCGACCTCGCCGGCCAGGTCGCGCCGATCCCGGCGCCCCGCGAGTTGGACATGCTGCTGTCCAGCGGCGAGCGCATCTCGATGGCGCTGCTGGCGATGGCCATCCACTCGATGGGCTTCGAGGCCCGCTCGTTCACCGGCAGCCAGGCCGGCATGATCACGACGGCCGACCACGGATCCGCGCGGATCGTCGACGTCACCCCGATCCGCCTGCGCGAGGCGCTCGAAGAGGGCGCCATCGTCATCGTCGCGGGATTCCAGGGCTTCAACCGCGACACCCGCGACATCACGACCCTCGGTCGCGGCGGCTCCGACACCACCGCCGTCGCGCTCGCCGCGGCGCTCGAGGCCGACGTGTGCGAGATCTACAGCGATGTGGACGGCATCTTCACCGCAGACCCCCGCGTCGTGCCGAAGGCCCGCAAGCTCGGCGCGGTCTCCGCCGAGGAGATGCTCGAGCTCGCCGCGAACGGCGCGAAGGTGCTGTACATCCGCGCTGTCGAGTACGCCCGCCGCCACGGCGTGCTGATCCACGCCCGCTCCACGTTCAGCTCGGGCGTGGGGACCTACGTGCTCGGCCCGGGGATGAGCATCCCCGACGCCGGAGAGGGAGAAGAGATGGAAGAGCCCATCGTCGCCGGAGTCGCCACCGACCTCGGCCAGGCCAAGATCACGATCATCGGCGTCCCCGACGTTCCCGGCAAGGCGGCCGAGATCTTCAAGGTCGTCGCGAAGTCCGGCGCCAACGTCGACATGATCGTGCAGAACGTGTCGGCGGCCGCCACCGGGCGCACCGACATCTCGTTCACGCTCCCCAAGACCGACGCCGCCATCGCGCTCAAGGCGCTCGCCGGCGACCAGGCCGAGATCGGCTTCGAGAACCTCGTGCACGACGACCAGATCGGCAAGCTGTCGGTCGTCGGCGCCGGCATGCGCACGCACTCCGGCGTCTCGGCGACCCTCTTCGAGGCCCTGAGCGTCGCCGGCATCAACATCGAGATGATCTCGACCTCCGAGATCCGCATCTCGGTCGTGGTCCGAGGCGACGACCTCGCCGAAGCGGCGCGGGTCGTGCACACCGCGTACGACCTGGACGGCGACGTCGAGGCGACGGTCTACGCCGGCACCGGTCGCTGACGCGAGCGGCAGAGGATGACGGATGCCGCGATCCGCGGCATCCCCCGCTCCGGCGTCAGCCCGCCGAGACGTCGCGACCGTCGGTGAGCAGACCCTCGACGAGCGCTTCGACGATGTCGTCGGTCGGAGTGTCCGCGTCGATGGACACGGTGAGCCGATCGAGGATCAGTCCCTCGATCGCGTAGTGGAAGAGGGCGATCTCGAACGCGCCGCCGGGCAGCCCTGCGGACTCGTTGAACGCGACGTCGGCGGCGAAGCCGGCGCGCATCCACGCCCCCAGCGCGTCGGCGATCTCCTGCGAACGCGCAGCCTCCAGGCGGAGGGTGAAGAGTGCGAGCGTCACCTCCCGCTCCGACGTCAGCCGGCGCACGATGTCGCGTGTGTAGTCGGCGAACAGCGCGCGGTCGGCGGGTCGGTCCTGCCATCTGGCGTGTACGGCCGGGTCGGGCGCCAACCGCTCGCCGATCCGCTCCACGAGCGCTGAGATCAGCAGGTTCCGGCTGCGGAAGTAGTTCGACGCCGTTCCCGTCGGCACGCCGGCCCGGGCGTCGACCGCCCGATGGGTGAGCCCTCGCATGCCTTCCGCCGCCAGCACGGAGATTCCGGCATCCGCCAGCAGGCGCCGTCGCTCCTCGTTACGTGCCACGGGATCAGCGTAGCGAATCCACGACAGATGTCGTAGTCTGGCATTCACTACACATGTCGTGAAAGGATCCACATGCGCGATCTCGTCTACTACGCCGCCGTCAGCCTCGATGGACGGATCGCGTCGCCGCGCGGGGCTTTCGACGCCTTTCCCGTCGAGGGCGACCACATCGACGTCATCAACGCAGAGTGGGCTGACACCGTCCCCGGTGCGATGTACGACGCGCGGGGCATGAGCGCCCCGCGCGGGCGATTCTCGACCGTGCTGATGGGCTGGAACACGTTCGCCGCAGGGCTGGAGTTCACCGACAGCCCGTACCCCCACCTCGAGCAGATCGTGTTCTCGCGAACACGCACCTCGGCGGACGTCGGCGCCGGAGTGCGGATCACCGCCGAGGACCCGCGTGCCGTCGTCGCCGAGCTGAAGGCGCAGGAGGCCGCTGACATCTGGCTGTGCGGCGGGGGAGTGCTCGCCACGGAGCTGCGGGAGCACATCGACCGTCTCGTCCTCAAAGTGAACCCCATCGTCTTCGGCGACGGCCTTCCGCTGTTCGCCGGCGGGTATGCGCCGTCGTCGTTCGTGCTGGAGCGCTCGCGCAGCTTCGCGTCCGGCGTCGTGATGAACGAGTACCGCCGCGCGTAACCGCGGCCCGGGCTCAGGGCTGCGAAAGGTAGAATCGGGCGAATCCCGCGCGTCCGACGGTGTCCGCGCGTCCGCTCCACGCTTGTGCCCACGCTGAGGAACCACCCATGACCCGCATCTCCGATTCAGGACTCTCCGTCGCCGTCGTCGGCGCCACCGGCCAGGTCGGCGGCGCGATGATCGACATTCTCGAGGAGCGAGGGTTCGCGGTGCGCGAGCTCCGGGCGTTCGCGACGGCCCGCTCGGCCGGATCGGACGTGGTGTTCCGCGGCCAGGCCGTGACCGTCGAGGATGTCGCCACGGCCGAGCTCAGCGGCATCGACATCGCCCTCTTCTCGGCCGGAGCGACCGGCAGCCGCGCGCACGCGCCCCGCTTCGCCGAGGCGGGCGCCGTCGTCATCGACAACTCCAGCGCCTGGCGCATGGACCCCGACGTGCCGCTCGTCGTGAGCGAGGTCAACCCGCACGCGATCGCCGAGGCGCGCAAGGGCATCATCGCCAACCCCAACTGCACCACCATGGCCGCGATGCCGGTGCTGAAGGTGCTCGACGCCGAGGCGGGACTCGAGCGGCTGATCGTCAGCACCTACCAGGCCGTGAGCGGCTCCGGCGTCGCGGGCGTGCAGGAGCTGCTCGGCCAGGTCGAGGGCGTGCTGGCGCAGGGCGGCGTCGAGCGGCTGGCGCGCGACGGGTCCGCGCTGGACTTCCCCCAGCCGGAGAAGTACATCGCCCCGATCGCCTTCGACGTCATCCCGTTCGCCGGCAGCCTCGTCGAGGACGGCCTCAACGAGACCGACGAAGAGAAGAAGCTGCGCAACGAGAGCCGCAAGATCCTCGAGCTGCCCGACCTGCGGGTCGCCGGAACGTGCGTGCGCGTCCCGGTCTTCACCGGCCACTCGCTCAGCATCAACGTCGAGTTCGCCCGCGAGATCACCCCCGAGCGTGCGCGCGAGCTGCTCGCGAGCGCACCCGGCGTGAAGCTCGAGGAGGTCCCCACGCCGCTGCAGGCCGCCGGTACCGACCCCAGCTACGTCGGCCGCATCCGCGCCGACCAGTCCGCGCCGGAGGGCAAGGGCCTCGTCCTCTTCATCTCCAACGACAACCTGCGCAAGGGCGCGGCACTCAACGCGGTGCAGATCGCCGAGCTCGTCGCCGCGAACCTCGGCGCGAGCGTCTGACGCCGAGCGCCGGCACCCTCCGCGCTTGCCGCCGGGGCAAGAACGCGCGGATTTTCCGGTGGCGCCGCCGTCCCCGGTCAGGGCCGCTTTCGGGGCGAACTAGAATCGTCTGGTGACCGAAACGCCCTCCGACGCCCTGCCCAGCCCCGACGACAGCGACCTCCCCACCGGCACGGTCGATGTCCTGCTGATCGGCGGCGGGATCATGAGCGCGACGCTCGGCACCCTGCTGCAGGAGGTCCAGCCCGACCTCAAGATCGCCCTGTTCGAGCGGCTCAGCGACGTCGCCATGGAGAGCTCGAACGCGTGGAACAACGCCGGCACGGGTCACGCCGCACTCTGCGAGCTCAACTACATGCCCGAGGGCAAGGATGGCTCGGTCGACCCGGCGAAGGCCATCTCGATCAACGAGCAGTTCCAGCAGAGCCGCCAGCTCTGGTCTTCGCTCGTCGACGAGGGCGTGCTCGATGCGCCGTCGACGTTCATCAACTCCACGCCGCACATGACGTTCGTGCGCGGCGAGAAGGATGTCGCGTACCTCAAGAAGCGCTACGAGGCGCTGAAGGATGAGCCGCTCTTCGCCGGCATCGAGTACAGCGAGGACTCCCGCGTCATCAACACGTGGGCGCCGCTGCTCATGCAGAAGCGCCGGAAGGGCGAGCCCTTCGCCGCGACCCGCGTGCCCGCCGGCACCGACGTCGACTTCGGCGCCCTCACCCGCCAGCTCGTCGACCGCCTCGCCGAGAACGGCGCCGACGTCCGCACCAACACCGAGGTGCGCAGCCTCAAGCGTCTTCCCGACGGCACCTGGCGCGTGAAGTACCGGCGCACGATCGGACGCACGCCCGGTGAGATCCGCGCGAAGTTCGTCTTCGTCGGCGCCGGCGGCTGGGCCCTCAAGCTGCTGCAGCGCTCCGGCATCCCCGAGATCTCGGGGTACGGCGTGTTCCCCATCGGCGGTCAGTGGCTGAAGACCACCAACCCCGCCATCGTGTCGCAGCACAAGGCGAAGGTGTACTCGCAGGCGTCGGTCGGCGCGCCGCCCATGTCGGTGCCGCACCTCGACACGCGGGTCGTCGACGGTGAGGCATCCCTGCTGTTCGGGCCGTTCGCGACGTTCAGCCCAAAGTTCCTCAAGAACGGCTCCTGGTTCGACATCGTCGGCCAAGTGCGTCCGGGCAACCTGGGGCCGATGCTCAAAGTCGCGTGGGACAACCCCAGCCTCATCTCGTATCTCGTCGGCGAGCTGCTGAAGAACCACAAGAAGAAGGTCGACAGCCTGCGTGTCTTCATGCCGACGGCGAAGGATGAGGACTGGGAGCTGCTGCAGGCCGGGCAGCGCGCGCAGGTCATGAAGAAGGACCCCGAGAAGGGCGGCATCCTGCAGTTCGGCACCGAGGTCGTCACCGGCGCCGACGGCACCATCGCGGGCCTGCTCGGCGCCTCGCCGGGAGCCTCGACCGCGGTGTCGATCATGCTGGGCCTGATGAAGACGTGCTTCCCCGACCGCATCCAGGCGTGGGAGCCGCGTCTGCGCGAGCTCATCCCGAGCTATGGCGAGACCCTCAACGCGCGCCCTGAGACCGCGCGCGAGCTCCTCGGCGAGACGGCGGAGACGCTGGCCCTCACCGCGTGATCCGCCGATGAGGCGGTGGTCCCTGCGATCCTGTGAGCGCGGGGTGCTCGACCCCTAGGGTGGGGGCATGCCGGTGTCAGGACGCGCACGGCGCGGCTGGGGGATCGCCGCGGCGTCCATCGTCGCGGTGCTCGTGGCGGGGGCTGTGGCGCTCGCGACGGGTGAGCGCGCGCCCGCCGCCTTCTCCGCGCGCGGCCCCGAGCGACCGCCGGTGATCGGCGCGCTGGCGGCGGCATCCGTCGACGACTTCTCGTTCGACTCGTTCGACGCGGACTACTGGCTCGTCCGGGGCACCGGAGATCGCAGCCGGCTGCTCACGACCGAGACGATCGTCGCCCGGTTCCCCGAGTTCGACCAGAACAAGGGCATGGTGCGCGCGCTGCCGGTCGTCGACAGCGGCATTCCGCTGGGCACCGTCGTGCTCGGCGTCACGGGCGAGGACGGCGACGCGATCCCGTGGTGGACCGAGCGGGACGGCGATTGGATCTACGTCCTCACCGGCGACGACTCGTACGTCCACGGCGCGCAGACGTACGTCATCACCTACGAGATGAGCGACGTCGTGCTGCGGTACGAGGACACCGCGGCCGACGAGTTCTATTGGGACACCGTGGGCACCGACCACGCCCAGCCGTTCGATGTCGTCCACGCCGACGTGCATGTGGCGACGGATGCCGCGACCGCCGTCATCGACGGGCGCGTGTTCTGCTACACCGGGCCGGCGGGCTCCAGCGAGCAGTGCGACATCGAGCGGGCGGACGCCCCGGAGGCGCTGCCGGAGGAGGTCTCGTGGTGGGCCATGGCGTCGGGCTCGTCGGCGACCAGCGCCGTCGCGTTCCGCGCCGCCGACGAGGGGCTCGGACCCGACGAGAACGTCACTGTGGCGATCGGCTTCGAGCGCGGCACGTTCGCCGCGCCCAGCCCTCCGCCACCTCCGCCGTACCCGTGGTGGCTGTGGATCCTCCCGCTGCTCGCCCTGCTCTCGGGCGTCGGCGGCCTCGCCTTCCTGCTCGTGGTCAAGGCGGCGGCGCGCCGTAACCCCGACCGGTCGCCGGTGATCGTGCAGTACGCGCCGCCTGCCGACGAGTCGCTCACGCTGTCGGCGGGCGTGCTGGATGTGCCCCAGCGTGCGCTGGCCGCGCACGTGGTCGACCTCGCCGTCAAGGATGCCGTGGAGCTGCGCGCCAGCGGCGACCGGCAGGACGCCGACGACTTCGAGGTGGTGCTGCGCGAGACCGCTGGCCTGGACGCGGACGAGCGGAGGATCGTCGACACCCTGTTCGGGCGCAAGGCCGAATCCGGCGCCGACGTCGACCTCGGAGCGTTCGCCGCCAAGCCGCCGCCGCGCGCGGTCACGTACGTGCGGCGGATCGACGAGTTCACCGTCCAACGGGGCTACCGCAGCAAGCTGCCGGCCTGGATCGGACGGACGCGCGGCTTCATCCAGACGACGGGGATGCCTCTCGCGCTCCTTCTGATCTTCTTCGCGGACGGCGCCTTCGTGGTGCTCGGGCCCCTCGGGACGCTCGGTGACGTGCTCTACTTCGCGGCACTCGGGAGCGCCTTCTTCGCGTTCATCGGCCTTCCCTTCGTGTCGCTGCCGACGTCGACCCTGACTGTCGCCGGCGGGATGCACCGGACCTACCTCGACGGCATCCGCGAGTACCTCGCCCTCGCCGAGGAGGACCGCCTGCGCGCCGCGCAGTCGCCGCGGACGGCGGACCTCGTGTCGTCCGGGCGGCGCCCGTACGGGGAAGCGCCCGGCGGGCGCGGGGCCGACGTGGTCAACCTGTACGAGCGGCTGCTGCCCTACGCGGTGCTGTTCGGCATGGAGCGGGAGTGGGTGCGGGTGATCCGCGCGGCGGCGGGGACCGAGACGGCGACGGACCTGGCGCTCTTCGACGCGGTGACCTCCCGCTCGCTCGCTGACGCGTCCTCGTCGATCGGCCGCCTGGCTGCGACCCCGGTCTCGCGACCGGGGTCCTCCTCGAGCTCCTCGTCGGGCTCGAGCTGGTCGTCATCCGGCGGCTCGTCGGGCGGCGGCTTCTCCGGCGGCGGGGGCGGCGGCGGAGGCTTCGGCGGCCGCTGAGCCCGGAGCGCGGTGACGACACCGACTACGCTCGATCCGTGGCAAAGCTGTACTTCCGCTACGGGGCGATGAACTCCGGCAAGTCGACGTCCCTTCTGCAGGCCGCGTACAACTACGAGGAGCGGGGACAGCACGTGCTGCTGGCGAAGCCGGCGATCGACACGAAGGGCGCCGACCAGATCGACAGCCGGCTCGGCGTCAAGCGCACGGTGGACTTCCTGATCGCCCCCGACGCCGATCTGCGCACGCTGTTCGCCGAGCACCGCGCGCGGGTGAAGCGGGATGCCGCATCCGCCCTCGTGCCGGAGTCGGACGAGCACGAGGTCGACGTCGCATGCCTCCTCATCGATGAGGCGCAGTTCCTCACCAGGACGCAGGTGGACGATCTGCTGCGGATCGTGGTGATGGACGGCGTGCCCGTGCTCGCCTACGGGATCCGCACCGACTTCCAGACGCAGGCGTTCCCCGGCTCGGCCCGCCTGCTGGAGCTCGCCCACAGTCTCGAAGAGCTCAAGACGATCTGCCGATGCGGCCGCAAGGCGCTCTTCAACGCCCGGCTCGTCGGCGGACGATTCGTCTTCGACGGCGACCAGGTCGCGATCGACGAGCTCACCGCCGAGCGCGTCACGTACGAGTCGCTGTGCGCCGAGGACTACTTGCGCGCGTCGGGCGGCCGCCTGCAGTAGGCGAAGGGCCGCTCACGCGGGCTCGGCCGCGCGGCGCCGCCGGCGGGGGAGCGGGACGAGCATCGACGTGCTGCGCTGGTAGTCGCGGTACGCCGGATACTTCGAGGCGGAGATCGACTCGGTGAAGATCGTCGAGCCGATGAACAGGATGGTGAGGCCCACGGCGCCGGCGATCGTGCCGTTCAGCCAGCTGCCGCCGTCGGCCACGAGGGCGGCAGCTCCGAGCGCGTAGAACACCCACCACTGCGCCTGCTCGAAGAAGAAGTTCGGATGGCGGCTGTAGGCGAAGAGTCCGGTCGACAGGAAGCCAGGTTCGAGTGTGCCGCCCGCCTGCCTCTTCGCACGGTGGAACTCCCACTGCTGCTGGTCGGCCACCGTCTCGCCCGCGAGGAAGCCGGCGAACAGGACCGCGAACGCCGCGTCCCATCCCGTGAAGGGGACGGGATGCTGCCACGCGACGTACGCGGGAAGGGTGATGAGCACCAGCAGGGCGCTCTGCGCGAGCACGATGAAGAGGAGGTTGAACAGCTGGAACTGCCAGGACGTCATGCGGCTGCGCAGGACGGCCCAGCGATAGTCCTCCATGCCGGTGTAGCCGCCCTTGCGGGCGAAGTTGAAGGTGAGACGCACGCCCCAGGCCGTCACGAGCACGGCCATGACGATGAGGCGTGTGGCGTCGACGCCGGACGTCAGCGCGGCGCCGGCGAAGATCCACACGTAGACGACCGGGACGATGGACCACAGGCGGTCGATCCACGACGTCTCGTGGGTGACGAGCGAGGTGATCCAGCAGAACGCGGCGGCGATGCCCGCGACGATGAGGACCAGGACGAGGGGATCCATGTCGTCAGGGTAGCGCCCACGGCGCCTCCGGCCGGCGACATCCGCCGGCACACGGGTTGTCTGTGGTCCGACCACAAGTTATCGTGGTCTGACCACACCGCGCCCTTCAACGGGGAGGGCCGACATCGACGAGGAGACCCGTGGCAGGCACTCCCACACCCCAGGCTGCGATCGCCCCCGCGCGCGCCTGGCGCGTGGTGCTCGAGAAGATCGAGGCGGACCTGCTCGACGGCGCCCTGCGGCCGGGGGATCGCCTCCCTCCAGAGCGGGAGCTCGCCACGACCCTCGGCGTCGGCCGATCGAGCGTGCGCGAGGCGCTGCGGGTGCTGGAGGTCATGGGCCTCATCCGCACCGGCACCGGCTCCGGCCCGACATCCGGCGCCATCATCATCGCGACACCCCAGGGCGGGATGTCGGCGCTGCTGCGCCTGCAGGTCGCCGCTCAGGGCTTTCCGCTGGACGACGTCGTCGCCACCCGCCTCGCCCTGGAGTCGGCGGTCGTCGAGACGCTCGCGGCCGACCCGGAGCGCTCAACGGCCCAGGCCCGCACGATCGTCGATGCGATGGAGGCCGCCGACCTCACGCCCCCCGAGTTCCTCGCCCTCGACGCGCAGCTGCACCTGGCGCTGGCCGAGGCGTCGGGCAACGTCGTCATCGTCGCGATGATGGCGGGTCTGCGCACGGCGATCGAGTCCTACGTGCAGGCCGGGGCGGCGAGGATCCCCGACTGGGATGCCGCCGTCGCCCGTCTGCGCGCCGAGCATCGGGCGATCCTCGAGGCCGTCGATGCGGGCGACGGTGCCCGCGCCCGCGCCCTCGTCCACGACCACATCACCGGCTACTACGCACAGGCGGGCCTCGCCCGCGCCAACGACTGAGCCCCACAGAGAAACCGAAAGGGACCCCCATGGTCACCCGTCAGCTTCCGCGCCCCGCCGAGCTGCTCGAGCTCATGCAGTTCAAGAAGCCCGAGCTCAACGCCAAGAAGCGCCGGCTGGACGCCGCGCTCACGATCGACGACCTGCGCACGATCGCCAAGCGTCGCACGCCCAAGGCCGCATTCGACTACACCGACGGTGCGGCGGAGGGCGAGCTCTCCCTCACCCGCGCGCGGCAGGCGTTCCAGGACGTCGAGTTCCACCCCGACATCCTCCGCCCCGCCGAGAACGTCGACATGTCGACGGAGATCCTCGGCGGCCCGTCCGCCCTTCCCTTCGGCATCGCGCCGACGGGCTTCACGCGCCTCATGCAGACGGAGGGCGAGACCGCGGGGGCGAGTGCGGCCGGAGCCGCCGGCATCCCGTTCACGCTCTCGACGCTCGGCACGACCTCGATCGAGGACGTCAAGAAGGCGAACCCGAACGGACGCAACTGGTTCCAGCTCTACGTCATGCGCGATCGGGAGATCTCGTACGGGCTCGCGCGCCGCGCGGCCGCGGCGGGCTTCGACACGCTGCAGTTCACGGTCGACACGCCCGTCGCCGGCGCCCGCCTGCGCGACAAGCGCAACGGCTTCTCGATCCCGCCCCAGCTCACGCTGGGCACGATCATCAACGCGATCCCGCGGCCGTGGTGGTGGTACGACTTCCTCACCACGCCGAAGCTCGAGTTCGCGTCGCTGTCGACCACCGGAGGGACTGTCGGCGAGCTGCTCAACTCGGCGATGGACCCGACGATCAGCTACGACGATCTCGCTGTCATCCGCGACATCTGGCCCGGCAAGATCGTGGTCAAGGGTGTCCAGAACGTGGACGACTCCAAGCGCCTCATCGACGCCGGGGTGGACGGCATCATCCTGTCCAACCACGGCGGCCGCCAGCTCGACCGCGCGCCGATCCCCTTCCGCCTGCTGCCCGAAGTGGTGCGCGAAGTGGGCAAGGACGCCACGGTCATGATCGACACCGGCATCATGAACGGCGCCGACATCGTCGCGTCGGTCGCGCTCGGCGCCAAGTTCACCCTCATCGGCCGCGCGTACCTCTACGGGCTGATGGCCGGCGGACGCGAAGGCGTGGACCGGACCATCGCGATCCTGCGCAGCGAGATCGAGCGCACCATGAAGCTGCTGGGCGTGTCGACGCTGGCGGAGCTCGAGCCGCGGCACGTGACCCAGCTCACGCGCCTCATGCCCCTCGCCGGCGCCCCGGCCGAGGCCGTGGGCGGCGGGGCGCCTCGCGTGCGCGTCGCGTCGGGCGCGTCCGCACGCGCTCCGAAGAGCACGGCCAACGGCAAGGCGGATGCCGCGGCATCCCGTCCCGCGAAGGCATCGGCGTCGCGCCCCAAGGCCTGACGTCCCGAGACGAAGGGGTGCCCGCCGGAAACGGCGGGCACCCCTTGTCGTCGTGTGCTGCGCCTCAGACGCGCACCGGAAGCGTGGGGATGAGCTCTTCGAGGTAGTCGGCCGTGTCCTCCCAGCCGTCCACGGCATGGCACCGGACCCCCATCGCCAGCACCGGGTAGTCGTTGCCGTCGGGATCGAGGCGGTCGCCGACGAAGAGCATGTCGTCGAGCGCGATGCCGGTCTGCTCCGACAGTCGGCGCATGCCGTAGGCCTTGTCGATGCCCCGCTCGGTGATGTCGACCGAGGTGGAGCCGCCGGAGCGCACCTCGAGGTCGGGGAGGAGCGCCGCGACGGCCGCGCGCAGCGCGTTCTTCTTCTCACCGGTCGGGTCCCATGCCATCTTCTCGGCGACGGGAGCCTGCTGGCCGAGGGCGGAGAAGGTGATCTGCGAACCGCGGTCCTCGAGGATGTCGCCCCAGGTGTCGGACTCCCAGAGGCCCAGGCGGCGGGCCTCGCTCTCCACGGCGGCGAGGGCGCGGGCCTTCTGGTCGTCCGTCAGCGAGCGCTTGTAGACGGTCACGACGCCGTCGTCGGACAGCCGGTAGTACTGGGTACCGCACGTCGGCAGCAGGTGCATGCGGCCCCGCGCGTCGGCGGTCGCGTCGGGCAGCCTGTCGACCACCTGGCTGGTGAACTGCGCGAGCTGACCACCGGAGATGATCGCGACGTCGACGCGCTCGGCGAGCGCCACGAGCAGGTCGCCGATGCGCGGGTCGATGCGGCTCTTGCTCGGTGCGAGGGTGTCGTCCAGATCGAAGGCGACGAGGCGGGGCGAGGCGCTGTCTGTCACGAGTCCGTCCTTTCGCGCGAGAGGCCCCGCCTTCCGGCGGAGCCTCTCAGTGGTCGGGGTGACAGGATTTGAACCTGCGGCCTCTTCGTCCCGAACGAAGCGCGCTACCAAGCTGCGCCACACCCCGTTTTGCAACCCTCCGAGTCTAACCGATATCGAGCCGTGCTCCGAACCAGGGGCGGCGGGGGCGGCGGGATGCCACGACGGCGGCGCCCGCCGACAGGAGCATCACCGCGATCGCGGTCGGCACGCGGAGCGTGTCGGGGTCGGCACCCGTCGCCGGAAGCTGCGGGGCGTTCGCCGCGGGCGTCGCCGTCCGCGTCGCCGTCGGCGATGGCGCGACGACGCGCGTCGTCTCGTTCTCGACGCCGCACACCCCGAGGTGGACGATCTGCCCCGCCGCATCGAGCGCCTGCTCCTGCCAGTAGTACGTTCCGGCCTCATCCACGGGCGGCGAGGTCACCGTGTGGTCGCCCGTCGCCGTCACCAGGATCTCGTCGCTGCGCCAGACCAGGTTCTCCTCGGTGCACGTCTCCGCGGCCGGAGTGCCCTCGACCGCGCGATAGACCGCGGATGTGATGCGCAGCCCGTCGGCCGGTAGAGGATGCGCGACGTGCACGGTGTCGCTGAGGCGATCGCCCGGCGCAGCGAGCGGCAGCGCGGTGGTCGTGATCGCCGGGACCATGGTGACCTGGCTGCGCTCGCCGAACTCCTCGCTCCAGCGGTAGCCCACGCCGGTGCGCTCGGCGACCTCCTCCGTCTGCTGCGCGCCGGAGATGCTCCAGACAGCGGTGTAGAAGCCTGCCTCCGTCATCTCTTCGTCCGAGGTCACCCGGTACGCCGCGGTGGGTCCTGTCGCGGGGTCGCTGGTCAGCGCGAGCGTGGCCACCGGCTCGGCATCCGGCGGGGCGTCCCCCGTCACCGGCTCCGTGTCGGTGCGGTACACCGCGGCCTCGGCGGTCACGGGCAGGTACGAGCCGTCCTCGCCGCGGGGCCATGTTCCCTCCTCGGCGTGGAACGTCACGTCGTCTACGAACCGCCCGCCCGGTACGTAGCGGCTGACCACCTGGGTCGTGATGGTGGGCGCGAAGGGGAGAGCGCGCGGCGCGGCATCCGCACCGCTCACCTCGAAAGACACGTCGCCTGCCGGCCCCGCGGTGTCCTGCCCGCCCGGCGTCGTGAAATGCCGCACGGCGGCGACGAGCCCCGCGGTGAACCGGCCCGTGCCGCTGACACTGAAGGGGCGACCCTCCGCGGGAGGGGCGGCCGCGATCGCGTAGTCGACGCCGGGGACGGCCCCGTCGCGGGTCGCGGCGCCGGTGTCTGCGAACACCGCGTTCACGAGCGACAGCGAGCCGGTGGCAGACGTGACCGTCGCGTCGACGCGCACGCTGCCGGCCAGGGCATCGCCCGGATCGGTGGTGAAGACCATCGTCCCGGTCGCGGTCGTCGGCGCGGCCACGGCGCGGGCCTCGTCGTAGTAGGCCACGGCGAGCGCCTGCACCGCCGCGCTGTGCTGCGGAGCGAGCGCCGAGAGCGTCCAATGGATCGCACCGGCCAGCGAATCGCCGGGATAGCCGAAGGCGTGGAGCGTCTCGTCCCAGTCGGCGATCGCCTTGACCGCCCAGCCGACGGCGGCCGCGGTGACGGGGTCGTCGGTCTGACCGTACGTGGTGACGAGGAAGTTGATGCCGGCGAGCTGCTGGGGCGTGAGTCCGGCGGCTGTCGTGCTGAGCCCGAGGTCCGTGGTGGACCCGGTCGGGGCCGGAGCGCCGGGCGTGATGCAGTACGTGTGCACACCGTCGACGAGCATCGAGCCGTGCCAGCCGTAACGCGAGATCGGCGCCCAGCTGCCGAAGCCGCTGCCCTGCGATGCGGCGTGCGCAGGCTGGGGAGCCAGCAGGGCCACCAGCAGATGGACCACGATCGCGATGGTCAGGGCGAGCGCCGAGACGGCGGGCGGAAGGCCGCGACGACGCGCACGCAGCAGCCTCACGATCAAAGGCGGCCGGGGCGGACGCGGATCGTAAAGCGGTGGGCGGCGTGGGGCGGTTCTCGTCAGCACGTCCCGAGCCTGGCGCCCGCGCGGCTGCGCGGGATCACGGACGGCAGCACCGGTGGACAGCGGGGCGTCAGGTGCGGCCTGGGGAGGAGGCGCGTGCCGCGAGACGGCGAGCGCCGTCGAGCGCCGGCCGGCCGCCGTCAGTGGCGGGGGAGGAGGGTCAGCAGGGACGCCTCCGGGCGGCACGCGAAGCGCACGGGGGCGTAGATCGAGTGTCCGAGGCCGGCGCTGACGTTCAGCGGCGCCGTCCGTCCGGCATGGGTCCACTCGCTCAGGCCGCGGGCCTGCCGGAGCGGGATGTCGCAGTTGGCCACGAGCGCCCCGAAGCCCGGCACCCGGACCTGTCCGCCGTGGGTGTGCCCTGCGAAGATCGCGTCCGCTTCGAGGTCGACGAAGTCGTCGAGCACGCGCCGATAGGGTGCATGCGTCACGCCGATGGTGAGATCCGCGGAGTCGTCCGCGCGCAGCTGCGAGACCAGGCCGGGGAGCACCTCGAGATCGTCCCACCCGCGGTGGGCGTCGCTGACGCCGAACGCGGCGATGCGCAGGTCTCCGGCATCCAGCGTCCCGCCGGCGTTGTTGAGATTCAGCCAGCCCAGCTCGTCGGCGAGGTAGCCGTCCAGCGCGTCGGTGTCGAGCGGCTCGGCCGTGTGGGTGACCTTCGAGGGCCCGGTGAAGTACCGGAGCGGGTTGCGTGGAGAGGGCGCCGCGTGGTCGTTGGATCCGTGGACGAAGACGCCCGGGATGCCGCGCAGGGGGTCGAACGCGGTGCGCAGCCCCCGCAGCCCGTCGGGGTGGCCCATGTTGTCGCCGGTGTTGACGACGAGGTCCGGCTGCAGCTCGGCGAGCGCAGCCATCCACCGCTGCTTGCGTCGCTGCCACGGAGCCATGTGCGCGTCCGAGACGTGGAGCACCCGGATCGGGCGGGCGCCGGCCGGAAGCACGGCGAGCTCGTGGAACCGCACGGTGAACAGGTGGCGTTCGATGCCGATGCCCCACACCGCGGCACCCGCCGCGACCGCCCCCACCGTGCCGAGCACGGTGAGGGCGGTGCGAGCCGGAGACGACGGCACTAGTCGTCGCCGTTGCCGTTGTTGCCGCGGCCTCCGCCGCCGCCGCCGCAGTCGGCCGCGCTGTAATCGACCGTGATGCCGGCATTGCGGTTGACGACGGTGCCCGCGGCGGGGTTGGTCCCGCCGGTGCGCGACTGATTGCCCAGGGAGGCGTCCTGCGTGCAGGTGCCGTCGCTGACGTTGCCGAATCCGGCGCTGCGCAGCGCGCGCTTGGCGTCCTCCAGCGTGCGACCCGACACATCGGGCACCGCGATGCCCTGCCCGTTGCTCGGGCTGATCGTGACCACCGTGCCTGCCGCAACTCGGCCGGCACCGGGGTTCTGCCCGGCCACGACGCCTTCGGGCTGGTCGGAATCCACCGGATCGCCGACGACCACACCGAAGCCGGCGTTCTCCAGGATCGCGGTCGCCTCGTCGATCGACCTGCCGACCACGTCGGGCAGGTCCGTCAGCACCTGCTTCGTGAGCTCGGCATCGGGGCTCGCGAACCGGTCACCGCCGTACGCGGCGTTGGCGGCGCCCTGCACCCAGCGGGCGATCGAGTAGCGGATGTCGGACAGCCGCCGGTCGTTGTACCAGGTCTTGAAGATGTCGCCGCCGCCCTCGATGTTGCCCGCCCACGTGGCGGTCGCGACCTTGGTGCTGGAGGTGATGAGCCACGACTGGATGGACTCGTGGGTACCGGTCTTGCCGATGAGCGGCACGCCGTCGCGCGGGTTGCCCTGCGCACCCGTACCGCCGTTCATGACGCCCTGCAGCGCGTACGCGGCGGTCGCGGCGACCCGGGGATCGAGCACCTGGCTGCACGCGCGCTCGGGCTTGGGCAGCTCGTTGCCGTCCGAGTCCGTCACGCGGTCGATCACCTGGGGCTGGCAGTAGACGCCGTTGTTGGCGACCGTGGCGTACGCCTCGGCCATCGCCAGCGGCGAGACCGCGGCCGTGCCGATGACAGACGACAGGTTGGTCATCTGCACCTCCGTGCCGTTCGCCTGGGTGACGCCCATCTTGGTGGCGACCTTCTCGATGTCGCAGAGGTCGAGCTTCTCGGCCATGGCGAAGTAGCCGGTGTTGAGCGAATCCGCGGTGAACCGCATCGGGGTCCCGTAGTACCCCCGGTTCTTGCCGAAGTTGTTCACCAGCGTGTTGCCCTCGTTGTACCAGTCGCCGTCGCACGAGTTCGTCATCTTCTTGAAGACGTGCAGCGTGCCGTTGAGGCGCTCGTTGACAGACTTGCCCTTCTCGAGCCAGTCGAGGAGAGTGAACAGCTTGAACGTCGATCCGGCGTTGAACCCGGTCGAGTTGCCGAACTGCTTGTCGCCGGCGAAGACCAGCGACGAGAAGTTCGGGTCGGCCGAGACGGCCGCGTCCTCGCTGAAGGACGTGTTCTGCGCCATGGCGAGGATGCGCCCGGTCGTGGCCTCCACGCTCACCGTGGTCGAGCCGAACCGGCCCGGGACCCCGATGTCGGGCGAGATCGGCATCTCGATGGAGGTCGGAGCGTACGTCGCGATGGCATCCTCGGCCGGCGTCTGGATGCGCGGGTCGAGCGTCGTGTAGACGTTCAGCCCACCGCGCTGCAGAGTCTCCTGCCGGTCCTCGGTCGTCTCGCCGAAGGCGGGGTCGTTGAGGATCACGTACTTGACGTACTGGCAGAAGTAGGCGGCGCGGCCGGCGGCGGCGCAGCCGGTCTTCGGCGGGTTGATGGTCGGGGTGATCGGCCACACCGCAGCCTCGATGAACTGCTCGCGGGTGATCTTGCCGTCCTCGAGCATGCGGTCGAGCACGTACAGCTGGCGCACCTTGGTGGAGGTGTAGCCGTCAGCGGCCGCCAGCTTCTGCTCCTCGGTGATGTCGCCCGAGGCGACCAGACCGTCGAGCGCGGAGAGGTTCGCGCCCTCGTCGATGACGCCGTCGGGCGCCTTGTTGAAGGTCGCGCCGTCCGAGCCGAAGATGGAGCCGCCGGGGCGGTCGATGCGGTAGTTGTTGGGGTTCTGCACCATGCCGGCGAGGGTCGCCGCCTGTGCGACCGTCAGGCTCGCGGCGTTCGTGCTGAAGTAGTAGCGGGCGGCGGCCTCGATGCCGTACGTGATGCCGCCGAAATTGGCGATGTTCATGTAGCCGAGCAGGATGTCGTTCTTCGAGTACTTCTGCTCCAGCGCGATGGCGTAGCGCATCTCCTGCAGCTTGCGGGTGTACCCCTCGGTGCCTTCGGCGGTCGTGGCCTCGACCCAGCAGTTGCGCAGCGCGTCGTCACGGCTCGTCTTGACCTTCGGCGCGCCGTTCTCGTCGACGATGATCTCGCCGGCCTCGTCGGTCTCGTACTCCGTCTCGGCGTTCTGCTCGCACTTCTGGATGAGCACGTTCTTGACGTACTGCTGGCTGATCGACGACCCGCCCTGGGTCTCGCCGCCGCCCTGCGCGTTGGAGAGCAGGGCGCGCGTCGTGCCGATGAGGTCGATGCCGCCGTGCTGGTAGTAGCGGGGGTCCTCACTGGAGAGGAGCGCGTCGTACATCACCGGGGAGATCTGATCGAACGCGACGGGGGTGCGGTCCTGCTCGAGGAACTGCGTCATCAGCACCGGCTCGCCCGTGTTGGGGTCGGTGTAGTAGAAGTTGCTCGGGAGCATGAGCTTGTCGAGCTCGAGGACGCTCGGGAGATTGTCGAACATCGTGATCGCGCGCTCGGCCGCGGTGCTCGTGATGGCGACCGCGGGGGTGACCGTGGCGGCGATGAGGACACCGGCTGCGGCACTGAGACCGACGAGGCCGGCGAGTCCGCCGAGCACACCGGTGGCCGTGCGTTTGGTATCAGGCATAGGCTTGATCGTAGGGGACATACCTGGGCGATTCCCTGACGGACGTGCGCCCGCGAAGATGTTTCCCAGCCTTCACCAGCCGTCACTTTCCCTGACCGAGGAGTCGCGATGACGACGTGGGAATACCTCACCACGCCCCTTCTGATCCACAACACCGCCGCGATCCTCAACAACTGGGGCAAGCAGGGCTGGGAGCTCGTCCAGGTCGTGCCCGGCCCCGAGGGGGGCCTCGTCGCTTACTTCAAGCGGCCCTCGGGCGGCGGCCAGCAGAATGCCGGACTGGATGCCGCGGCCCAGGCCGCCCGGCAGTTCGAGGGGTCGTGAGCATGAGCGTGAGCGACCGCCTCGCCGAGCTGGGCATCGACCTTCCCGACGTCGTGCCGCCCGTCGCGGCCTACGTGCCGGCGAAGGCATACGGCGACCTCGTCTACACCGCCGGCCAGCTGCCGATGATCTCGGGCGCGCTGCCGGCGACCGGGAAGGTCGGTGAAGGCCACGGCCTCGTGCCGGCGGTCGACGCCAAGGACTATGCACGGCAGAGCGCCCTGAACGCGATCGCCGCGGCCGCCGCGGCGGTCGGCGGCGTCGACCGGCTCACCGGCGTGGTGAAGGTCACCGGGTTCGTGGCATCCGTCCCCGAGTTCACCGGCCAGCCCGGCGTCATCAACGGCGCCAGCGAGGTGCTCGGCGACATCTTCGGCGAGGCAGGCAAGCACGCCCGCTCCGCGGTCGGCGTTCCGGTGCTGCCGCTGGACGCCCCCGTCGAGGTCGAGGTCGTCTTCTCGTACGCCTGAGACGACGGAGCGGATGCCGCAGCCCAGGGCTGCGGCATCCGCTCTTCTCGTTCCCCTACCGGACCTGCGCCGAGATGACCGACATGACCATCGTGTCGGCGAGCGTCGTGGTGTCGCCGACCTCGCGGCCCTCCGCGACGTCGCGGAGGAGGCGCCGCATGATCTTGCCGGAGCGTGTCTTGGGCAGCTCTCCGACGATGTAGACGTCTCGCGGCCGGGCGATCGGGCCGATCTGCTCGCCGACCCAGACGCGCAGGTTCTGGGCGAGGCCGTCCGGCGCGTGCTCCGCGAGGTACGACTGCTTGATGATCACGAAGGCGACGACGGCCTGCCCGGTCGTTTCGTCCGAGGCGCCCACGACGGCCGCCTCGGCCACGGCTTCGTTGCCGACGAGTGCCGATTCGATCTCGGTCGTCGACAGGCGGTGGCCCGACACGTTCATGACGTCGTCGACGCGACCCAGCAGCCACACGTCGCCGTCGTCGTCGAGCCGGGCGCCGTCGCCGGCGAAGTAGTAGCCCTGCGTGCGGAACTTCTCCCAGTACGTCTCGACGAAGCGCTCGGGGTCGCCCCAGATGCCGCGCAGCATCGACGGCCACGGCTCGGTGACGACCAGCAGCCCGCCGTTGCCGTTGCCGACGTGCGAGCCGTCCTCGTCGACCACGTCGATCGAGATGCCGGGCAGCGGCACCTGGGCGGAGCCCGGCTTCGTCTCGGTCACGCCGGGGAGGGCGGAGATCATGATCGAGCCCGTCTCGGTCTGCCACCACGTGTCGACGATCGGCGCCGTCTTGCCGCCGATGATCTTGCGGTACCACATCCACGCCTCGGGGTTGATGGGCTCGCCCACGGATCCGAGCAGGCGCAGCGACGACAGGTCGTACTGCTTGGGGATGGCGCGGCCCAGCTTCATGAAGGAGCGGATCGCGGTCGGCGCCGTGTAGAGGACGGTGACGCCGTACTTCTGCACGATCTCCCACCAGCGCCCCGGGTGCGGCGTGTCGGGCGTGCCCTCGTACAGCACCTGCGTCGCGCCGTTGGCCAGCGGGCCGTACGCGACGTAGCTGTGCCCGGTGACCCAGCCGATGTCGGCGGTGCACCAGAAGACGTCGGACTCGGGGTGGATGTCGTGCACGACCTTGTTGGTGAACGCGGACTGCGTCAGGTACCCGCCCGAGGTGTGGAGGATGCCCTTCGGCTTTCCTGTCGTCCCCGAGGTGTAGAGGATGAACAGCGGATTCTCGGACGGGAACGCCTGGGCCTCGTGGTCGCCCGATGCCTGCGGCACGACGTCGTGCCACCACAGGTCGCGGCCCTCGGTCCAGTCCACCTCGTTCTGGCCGCGCTTGACCACGAGCACGTGCTCGACCGTCTCCTGCGCGCCCGCGCCGCGGTCGCCGAGCGCGAGGTCGACGGCGGGCTTCAGCGGCGAGACCTTGCCCTTGCGGTAGCCTCCGTCGGCGGTGATGACGAGCTTCGCGCCGGCGTCGTCGATGCGGGCGCGCAGGCTGTCGGCGGAGAACCCGCCGAAGACGACGGAGTGGATGGCGCCGATGCGCGCGACCGCGAGCATCGAGGCGATCGCCTCGGGGATCATGGGCATGTAGATGGCGACACGGTCGCCGGCGCCGACGCCGAGGCCCTCCAGCACGTTGGCGAGCCGCTTGACCTCGTCGGTCAGCTCGGCGTAGGTCACCCGGCGCGCGTCGCCGGGCTCGCCCTCCCACAGCAGCGCGACACGGTCGCCGTTGCCCGCCTCGACGTGACGGTCGAGGCAGTTGTAGGCCACGTTCAGCTCGCCGTCGTCGAACCACTTGGCGAACGGGGGGTTCGACCAGTCGAGCACCTGGGTGAACGGCTTGTGCCAGTGCAGGTCGCGGGCCTGCTCGGCCCAGAAGCCCAGCCGGTCGGCTTTCGCCCGCTCGTAGAGGGCGGCCGTCGCGACGGCGTTGCCGGCGAACTCCGCGCTGGGGGCGAAGCGCCGATCCTCGTTCAGCAGGTGGTCGATCTGGCTGCTGGCGGGGTGCGTGACCGGAATCTGTTCGCTCATGGGAGCGCGCTCCTTTGCGGGCTTGAGGGAGGCCGGCGGGGTGCCGGTGAGTCTGCCAGGAAATGTACCCAGGCCGCTCGGGGGCGGCTACCCCCGATAGTAGGTGGCTGCGGATATCGGACTCCCACCGATATATCGGTGAGAATCCTCTCCTTTTCGTTTGGTGGCCCCCCTCGCCTCGCCTATGCTGACCGGTGGCCGAACATTCGATTCTGGCATTGCGGCGCCCGACGTCACCCCCCGAATTCGGGCCCGCGCACGGCGGCATCCCATTCCCCCCATGGGATGCCGCCTTCATTTTCTGGTCGGAAGGCGCCTCCCCCCGCCGGGCCGGAGTCTCCTCCACATCCGTCCACGCAGCATCGCCGTCCACCGATGCGGTGATCGCCGGGTGCGCGCGCCGCCGCGTTCCCTACCGTCGACGGCATGCCGGCTCCTTTCGTCGTCCGCCCCCGCTCCGCCTCGCGGGAGCCATCGGGGCGGATGACGGATGCCGCGACCCGCTCCGCGCCGGCCGCCCCCGCCGGGCGGGTGCCCGCCGTGGCCTCGTTCCGCGTCGGCGAGACCGCGCAGGACGCCGAAGCTGCCCCCGGCTCGTCGGGCGGGGCGTGGGTGCCCCGGCGGCGAGACTCTCGCGACGCCGCCGAGCGCCCGGGGCCCGTGACGACACCGCTGGAGCGCGGGCGTCCGGCGAGCATGCCGCCGAGGGAGGCGTGGGAGCCGGCCCTCCTGCCGTTCGCGACCCACCTCGCCGATCCCGAAGTCACCGACGTCTTCGTCAACGGCAGCGCGGGCCTCTTCGTCGACCGCGGCGCCGGCGTCGTCGCGGTGCCCGGCTGGCACGCCACAGAAGAAGAGGTGCGCGATCTCGCCGTCGACCTCATCGGCGCCGGTGGCCGTCACCTCGACGACGCTGCACCGTGTGTCGACGTCCGCCTGGACGGCGGCATCCGCGTGCATGCCGTGCTGGCGCCCGTCGCCCCTGACGGGACGATGATCTCGATACGGGTGCCGCGGGTCGGCCTGCCGACGCTCGATGCCCTGGAACGCACCGGGATGTTCGGCGACGAGGTGCGGCGGCACCTCGCGGGCGCGATCGCCGCCAGGACCAACCTGCTGGTCACCGGCGCGGCCGGCGCCGGGAAGACGACGCTCCTCGCGGCGCTTCTGGGCGAGACGCCCGACCACGAGCGCATCGTCACGATCGAGGACGTCGCCGAGCTGCGCATCGCGCACCCCCACCACGTCCGGCTCGAGGCCCGGCAGCCCAACATCGAGGGAAGCGGCGCCATCGGCCTCGCGAGACTCGTGCGCGAGGCGCTGCGCATGCGGCCCGACCGCCTGGTCGTGGGGGAGTGCCGCGGCGAGGAGGTGCGCGAGCTGCTGTCGGCGCTGAACACCGGTCACGACGGCGGCGCCGGCACCGTGCACGCCAACAGCCTGCATGACGTCCCGGCGCGACTGGAGGCGCTGGGCGCCCTGGCCGGGCTCGACGACCTCGCACTGGCGAGGCAGACCGCCAGTGCGATCGGGCTCATCATCCACGTCGAGCGCGGACCCGACGGCGTGCGCCGCGTCGCCGGCACCGGGCGCCCGATCGTGGATCGGTCGGGGCGGCTGGCCATCGAGGAGCGGCCATGGGACGCGGAGTGACGGCGGCACCCCGCCTCGCCCTGCCGCACCGCCGCGAGCGGGCAGCGGCAGCGGGCGGGAGGCGCCGCCGCGGCGATGGACCACCCGGCGCGGAGGCGGACGCGGCAGCCGAGTCGGTGCTCCAGCTGGCGGTGCTGCTGCAGGCGGGTCTGGCTCCCGCCCGCGCGTGGGCGCACCTCGCTCAGGCGGGCGACGCCGCAGCCTCCCACGTCGTGGCGGCGCACCGCGACGGTTCGCCGCTGCCGGAGGCCATCGCCGGGATCGGCACGCCGGTGTGGCGCGAGATCGCAGCGGCCTACAAGGTCGCCTCGGTCGTCGGCGCGCCGCTGGCGGACTCGCTGCGGGGCATCGCCGTCGCGCTGCGCGACGCGCACGAGGCGGCCGACGACGTCCGCGTCGCGCTCGCCGAACCCGCCGGGACGGCACGGCTCATGGGCTGGCTGCCGCTCGTGGCCCTCGGACTCGGCGCTCTGCTCGGGTTCGACATGCTCGGAGCGCTCATCACGAACCCGCTAGGCATCGCGAGCCTCGTCGCAGGCGGCCTCCTCCTCGGGCTCGCGCGACGGTGGACAGGCCGCCTGATCGCACGCGCTCGCGCCGAAGGCGGCATTCCGGGACTCGACGCCGAGCTCGTGGCCATCGCCCTGAGCGGCGGGGTGTCGATCGATCGCGCCCACGCCGTCGTGCGGGATGCGCGGGCCGTCGGCCGGTCACGCCCCGTCGGCGCGGCCGTGTCCGAGAGCCGCGTCGAAGCGGCCGGGTCCGAGGGCCCCGGCGACCGCGCCGCTGCGGGAATGACGGCGGACGTGGCCCGCGTGCTGGCGCTCGCGCGGTCGGCGGGCGTGCCCGCCGTCGAGCTGCTGCGGGCCTCGGCCGCCCACGCCCGCCATCGGGCACGCGTCGACGGGCGCCTTCGGGCCGCGCGGCTGTCGTCGAGGCTGCTGATCCCGCTGGGCGTGTGCATCCTGCCGGCGTTCCTCCTTCTCGGCGTCGCGCCGATGCTCCTGAGCGTCATGTCGACGATGTCGCTGACGCTGTGAGGCCGCTGCCGCCCCAGCCCGGACGGCCTCGACACCCCGACCGTGCCCGCACAACCGACAACGAACGGAGACCCCATGTCCCTCTTCCGCACCACGCCCACCGTGCCGCGCCTCACGCGGCGTCGAGCCGAGCGACTGTTCCTGCCTCGGGAGGCGGACGACACCGGCGCGGCCACGGCCGAGTACGCCATCGCGACGATGGCAGCGGTGGCGTTCGCCGGCCTGCTCGTCGTCATCATGCGCTCCGACGAAGTGCGCGGCATCCTCACGGACCTCGTGCGGCGAGCCCTCACGGTGGCCTGATGAGATCGCGGTTCGGCGACGACCGCGGGTCGGTCGTCGCCGAGTTCGCGGTCGCACTCCCCGCTGTGCTGGTCGTGCTCCTCGTGGGCGTCGGCACGCTGGCGGCGGCCGCGAGGCAGGTGCGGCTGCAGGATGCGGTGGCGGATGCCGCGCGCCTGAGCGCGCGCGGCGAGCCGGCCTCGCGCGCGCGGGACGCCGTGGCGGCCGTCGTCGCGGGTGCGTCCGTCGACATCTCACCGCGCGGCGACCTGGTGTGCGTGGCGGCATCCGCGCCCGCCCTGCTGGGACTGCGCGTGAGCGCCGAGGGATGCGCGCTGGCGGGTGGGCTGTGACCGGCGCGCTCGCCGCGGCGCGGGGACCAGCGTCCCACGGAGGCGGCTGATGCCCGGCGCGCTCGCGGCGGCCGCCGTGGCCGCCGGCGCGGTCGTGCTCACCGGCGGCCTGGCGACGGTCGGCGCGGCAGCGGTGGCCGGCCAGCGGATCGCCGCCGCGGCGGACGCGGGCGCGCTCGCCGCGGCGGACTCGGCCTCCGGCGCCGTGCCGGGTGCGCCGTGCGATCGGGCGGCAGAGGTCGTCGCCACGTTCGGCGCGGTCGTCGAGACCTGCGACCTGGACGAACTCGTCGCCACGGTGGCGGTCTCGCTGCGCATCGGACCCGTCACCGCGCACGCGATCGCCCGGGCCGGGCCGCCGCCGTGATCCGGACTCACAGCGCTCGCACCGAGAAGCGGCGTGTATGGTTTGCGTCGAAGAAAGGACGCCCCCGTTGGCAGAAGGCAAGAAGCTCGTCATCGTCGAGTCACCGACGAAGATGAGGTCGATCCAGGGCTACCTCGGCGATGGCTACGAGGTGCTCAGCTCGGTCGGCCACATCCGCGATCTCGCGGACAAGAGAGACATCCCCGCTGAGAAGAAGCAGGCGTACGGGAAGTACTCGATCGACATCGACAACGGCTTCGACCCCTATTACGTCGAGAGCGAGCGCGGCAAGAAGACCGTCGCCGAGCTCAAGCGAGCGCTGAAGGGGGCGGACGAGCTCCTGCTCGCCACCGATGAGGATCGCGAAGGCGAGGCCATCGCGTGGCACCTCCTGCAGACCCTCAAGCCCAAGGTGCCGGTCAAGCGGATGGTGTTCCACGAGATCACCAAGGACGCGATCCAGGCCGCCGTCGGCAACACCCGGGAACTCGACCTCGCGCTCGTGGACGCGCAGGAGACCCGCCGCATCCTCGACCGTCTCTACGGCTGGGACGTCAGCCCGGTGCTCTGGTTCAAGGTGCAGCAGGGCACCTCGGCCGGACGCGTCCAGTCCGCGGCCACGCGCCTGGTCGTCGACCGCGAACGCGAGCGCATGGCGTTCGTGTCGGCGTCGTACTGGGACATCGAGGCGCTCGCCGCGCCCAACCGCCCCCAGGGCATCGATGAGGCCTTCTCGACCCGCCTGACGCGCGTGGACGGAGCGGTGCTCGCCCGCGGCACCGACTTCGACGACAAGGGCCAGCTGAAGAAGGCCGTCGTCGTCCTCGACGAGACGCAGGTGCGCGAGCTCGCCGCCGCGATCGAAGCGGCGGGCGAGGCATCCGTCACCGCCCTCGAGTCCAAGCCGGGAACCCGCAGCCCCAAGCCCCCCTTCACGACGTCCACGCTCCAGCAGGAGGCCGGCCGCAAGCTCTCGATGAGCGCCAAGCACGCCATGGGCGTCGCGCAGCGGCTCTACGAGAAGGGGTACATCACCTATATGCGCACCGACTCCACCGCGCTGTCGACGCAGGCCATCCAGGCCGCGCGTGAGCAGGCGGTCGCGATGTACGGTGCCGCGTCCGTGCCGCTCAACCCCCGCACGTACCGCAACAACAGCAAGAACGCCCAGGAGGCGCACGAGGCGATCCGTCCGTCGGGCGAGACGTTCCGCACGCCCTCCGAGGTGTCCGGCCAGCTCGACCGCGACGAGCTGCGGCTGTACGACCTCATCTGGAAGCGCACGATGGCCAGCCAGATGTCGGACGCGAAGTACGAGACGACGACGGTGACCCTCGACGTCGCCGCGGGCGCCCGGCGCGCGGAGTTCACGGCATCCGGAACCGTGTACACCTTCAAGGGCTTCCTCGAGGCGTACGAGGAGGGCCGCGACGAGAAGCGCGGCGACGCCGACAAGTCCGACGACCAGTCGCTTCCGGCGATGTCGGTGGGCGACGTGCTGCGGCTGCGCGACGTGGAGCCCAAGGGCCACGCGACCAGCCCCAAGCCGCGCTACACCGAGGCGAGCCTCGTCAAGGCGCTCGAGGAGAAGGGCATCGGGCGGCCCTCGACGTTCGCGAGCATCATCGACGTGATCCTCAACCGCGGCTACGTCACCAAGCGCGGGCAGGCGCTCATCCCGAGCTGGCTGGCGTTCAGCGTCGTCCGGCTGCTGGAGCAGCACTTCGCCGACCTCGTCGACTACGACTTCACCGCGGCCCTCGAGGACGACCTCGACGCGATCGCCCGCGGAGAGCAGAAGCGCGAGGACTGGCTCAAGGAGTTCTACTTCGGCTCCACCGACCACGTGGGTCTGCGCAACATCGTCGACAACCTCGGCGAGATCGACGCCCGCGCGCTCAACTCCACGCCCATCGGCGAGGTCGCCACGCTGCGGTTCGGCAAGTACGGCCCGTACCTGGAGGTGCCCGACAAGGAGAATCCGGATGCCGAGCCCCGCCGTGTCAACATCCCCGAAGACCTCGCACCCGACGAGCTGACCCCCGCCAAGGCGCAGGAGCTCATCGACGCCCCCGTCGCCGGCGACCGCGTGCTGGGGGAGAACCCGGCCAACGGCAAGCTCGTGGTGGTGAAGGACGGGCGCTTCGGCCCCTACGTCCAGGAGACCGATCCGCCCGCGAACGAAGAGGTCGACGAGGAGACCGGAGAGGTGGTCGCCGTCGAGCCGGAGCCCGCGCCCAAGAAGCGCGGCGCGAAGAAGGAGGCGGCGCCGAAGCCCCGCACGGCATCGCTGTTCAAGTCGATGTCGGTCGACACCATCGACCTCGACGCGGCCCTCCAGCTGCTCGACCTGCCCCGCGTCGTGGGAGTCGACCCCGAGAGCGGCGCCGAGATCACCGCGCAGAACGGGCGCTACGGCCCCTACCTGAAGAAGGGCACGGACTCGCGGACGCTGCAGAGCGAGCAGCAGATCTTCGACATCACGATCGAGGAGGCGCTCGCCGTCTACGCGCAGCCGAAGTACGGCGCCCGCGGTGCGAGTTCGGCTCTCAAGGAGTTCGAGAACGACCCGACCAGCGGCAAGCCGATCAAGCTGAAGGACGGCCGCTTCGGGCCGTACGTCACCGACGGCGAGACGAACGCGACGATCCCGCGCGGCGAGGACGCGATGGAGGTCACGTTCGAGCGCGCGGTGCAGCTTCTCGCCGACAAGCGGGCGAAGGGCCCCGCGAAGCGTCCCGCGCGACGCACGACCACGCGCAAGACCGCGGCCAAGAAGTGACGGCGGAGCACGCGGACACGCCGCCTGCGCCCACCGCCGGTCGCCGACCGGAGAAGGGGCTGTTCGTCACCTTCGAAGGCGGGGACGGCGTCGGCAAGACCACGCAGGCGGCGCTCCTGGAGGAGTGGCTGACCCAGGCGGGCCGCACCGTCGTGCGCACCCGCGAGCCGGGGGGCACCGAGGTGGGCGTGCTCATCCGCGACATCGTGCTGCACCATCGCGGCGAGGTGTCCGCCCGCGCGGAGGCCCTGCTGTACGCGGCGGACCGCGCCCATCACGTCCAGACGCTGGTCCGTCCGGCGCTGGCGCGCGGCGAGGTCGTCATCCAGGACCGCTACCTCGACTCGTCCGTGGCGTATCAGGGCGCCGGCCGTGTGCTCGGGCGCGATGAGGTCCGCCGGCTGTCGCTGTGGGCCACCGAAGGGCTCCTCCCCGACGTGACGGTCCTCCTCGACCTCGACCCGTCCGCCGCGCGGTCGCGCCTGGACGCCGACGACAAGCCCTTCGACCGCCTGGAGGCCGAGGAGGAGCACTTCCACGCCCGCGTGCGCGAGGAGTTCCTGGCCCTCGCGGCAGCCGAGCCGACGCGCTTCCTGGTGCTCGACGCCGCGCTGCCCGCGGCCGACCTGGCCGCCGCCGTGCGCGCCCGCGTCGAGACGCTGCTCCACTGACCATCGGCTCGGTGCCGGAGGTCCGCGTCGGACGCGGCGACCGGGGCTTCGCGTCGGAGGCGGCGGTTAGGCTGGGCGGGATGGATGCCGCGACCCAGCCCGCCGCCGCGGGCGCTCCCGATGCGCGCGACGCCGCGGACCTGGGCGGGCCGTGGCGCGAGGTGTGGGGGCAGGACGCCGCGGTGGCGACGCTGCGGGATGCGGCATCCGACCCCGCATCGATGACCCACGCGTGGCTCATCACCGGCCCGCCCGGCTCGGGCCGCTCGATCCTCGCGCACGCGTTCGCCGCAGCCCTCATCGCCGAGCCCGGCGACGAGCGCGCGATGCAGCAGGTCCTCGCGGGCACGCACCCCGACCTCACCGCACTGCGCACCGAGGGCGTCATCATCTCGATCAAGGACGCACGCGCGCTCGTGGAGCGGTCGTACTTCGCCCCCTCGCTCGGCCGCTATCGCGTCATCGTCATGGAAGACGCCGATCGCATGGCGGAGCGCACCTCCAACGTGCTGCTGAAGGCCCTCGAAGAGCCGCCCGAGCGCACGGTGTGGGTGCTGTGCGCGCCGAGCGACGCCGACCTCCTGCCCACGATCCGCTCGCGCGTGCGCACGCTGCGCCTGCGCGAACCCGACGTCGACGACGTCGCAGAGCTCATCGTCCGGCGCAGCGGCGCCGATCCCGCGATCGCCGAGCAGTCCGCCCGGCATGCGCAGCGGCACATCGGCATGGCGCAGCGTCTGGCGACGGATGCCGCGGCCCGCGCCCGCCGCGACGCGACCCTGCGCGGTGTGCTGGGCGTACGGGGTGTGGGCGACGCCGTCGAGGTGGCGGGCGCCATCGTCGCCGCGGCGGCCGACGACGCCAAAGCGCTCACCGCCGAGCGCGACGAGGCCGAGCGCGCGACGCTCCTGCGCACGCTCGGCATAGCCGAGGGCGCGGCCGTGCCGCCTGCGGTGCGGTCGCAGCTGTCGGCCCTCGAGGACGAGCAGAAGCGCCGCGCGACACGCAGTCTGCGCGACGGGATCGACCGCGTCCTCACCGACCTCGAATCGATGTTCCGCGACACCCTCATGCTGCAGTTCGGCCGCGAGGGCGACCTCATCAACCGCGAGCTCGAATCCGACCTCCGCGCGCTGGCGGCCGCATGGACGCCGGAGCGCACGCTCGCCGTCGTCGACCGGATCGCGGCGACGCGGGAGAACCTCGAACTCAACGCCGCCCCCGTGCTCGCCCTCGAGAGCATGCTCATCACCGTCGCCAGCGGAAGGACCCCGTGACCCGCACCCGCCCCCGCCCTCGGTCCCGGAGCCTGTCGAAGGGCGCCACGGTCCTCGCCGGCCTCGTCGCGGCCGCCCTCGCGCTGAGCGGCTGCCTCTACGCGACCATCCCCGATGCGACCCCCCGGCCGGCGACCAGCGAGTCGCCCGATGTCGCCGGGGTGGCGCCCGAGCTGCTTCCCTTCTACTCGCAGACGCTCGATTGGACCGCGTGCGACGACTTCGACTGCACCACGGTGACGGCGCCGCTGGACTGGGCGGACCCCACGAAGGGCGAGATCGAGCTGGCCCTCATCCGCAGCCGCGCCGAGGGCGCGGGCGAGCCGATCGGCTCGCTCCTGACGAACCCGGGCGGCCCCGGGGCGAGCGGCGTCTCGCTGGTGCGGGACTCGGTGTCCTTCGCGGTGAGCGACCCCGTGCGCCAGGAGTTCCACACGATCGGGTTCGACCCCCGCGGGGTCGGGGAGTCGACGGCGGTGACCTGCTACGACGACACCGACATGGACGCCTACCTGTTCGACATCCCGGAAGGCGAGCGCGGCTCCGAGGCCTGGACGGACGAGCTTCTTGCGGCCCACACGGACTTCGCCGAGGCGTGCGAGGCGAACAGCGACGGCATCCTGCCGTACATCACCACCGAGAACGCCGCCCGCGACATGGATCTGATCCGCGCGGTGCTCGGCGACACCGAGCTGAATTACCTCGGCTACTCCTATGGCACCTTCCTGGGAGCGACCTACGCCAAGCTGTTCCCCGACAAGGTGGGGCGCCTCGTGCTCGACGGCGCCATCGATCCGTCGATCCCCGGGATCGACGTGGGCCTCACCCAGGGTCTCGGCTTCGAGTCTGCGCTGCGGGCGTACATGGCCGACTGCCTCCAGGACGACGAGTGTCCCTTCCGAGGGACGGTGGACGAGGCGATGGCCGACCTCGGCACGCTCCTGGCCGCGGTCGACCGCGATCCGCTGCCGGGCGCCGACGGCCGCCTGCTGGGCGCCGACACGCTCATGACCGCGATCGTCGCAGCGCTGTACTCGCCCGACAGCTGGAGCTTCCTGACGTTCGCGCTGGCTGAGACGCTTGCCGGCGATCCCGCCGCGGCCTTCCAGCTGGCCGACATCTACTACGACCGCGAGGACGGCACGTACCTCAACAATCAGACCGAGGCCTTCCGGGCGTACAACTGCATGGACTACCCGGTGGACGCGACACCGGAGGCCGAGGCCGCGGCGGAGGCCCTGCTCGCCGCCGAGGCGCCGACGATCGCGCCGTACTGGGAGGGCCCCGATCCGTGCGAGGTCTGGCCGTACCCGGCCACCGGCGTCCGCGAGCCCATCGCCGCCGAGGGCGCCGCGCCCATCGTCGTGGTCGGCACCACCAACGATCCGGCGACACCGTACGAGTGGTCGGTATCGCTTGCCGATCAGCTCTCGTCGGGTGTGCTCGTGACGCGCGTGGGCGAGGGGCACACCGGCTACAACAAGGGCAACAGCTGCGTCGACGCCGCGGTCGAGACCTATCTCCTCGAGGGCACGCCTCCCGAGGACGGTCTGCGGTGCGAGTGAGACGAGGGCCGTGGTTCGCGAGCACCCGCCGGAGGCTGTAAGATCGTTGCTTGTGCATCGCGCAAGCGGGGCGCGCCACCTTAGCTCAGTCGGCAGAGCGATTCACTCGTAATGAATAGGTCAAGGGTTCGATTCCCTTAGGTGGCTCAGAACCGGAAGCGGCCGCCGCGGCGGCCGTTTTCCGTATCCGAAGGACGGTGGTGCGGTGCCCCAGGCGATCGACGCCCTCGCCGAGATCTTCTCGTGGATCGGCTTCGGCCTGGGCGCCCTGCTCGCGGGCGTGGCGCTCATCATGTACCTCTTCGACGGCACGTGGGTCCCGGCGCGCGCCGTCGTCGAGGAGTCGCCGCACGGACGCGTCGCCCGCTGGTTCGACGACGAAGGCGGAGTGGGCGAGGCCCACCTCACCCACGAGCAGGAGCACGAGATCGGCGACGCCGACACGGCGGACGTGTTCGTGCGACGGGGGTCCCTCGACCGGATGCGGCTGACCCAGGGTTCGCCTGCCGTGCGGGCGGTGGCGCGGCTGGCGATGGGCCTGCTCGGCCTCGGCGTGGTCGCGCTGGCCACGTCGCTGATCATGCTGTTCGTCCGCGGCTGAGCCCGGGTGCGCCCGACCTGCGGGCGTCACGCGATCGCGAGCAGACCGCCGGCCGTCAACGCGAGTCCCAGCCCCACCCACTGAACCGCGGCGACGCGCTCGCGCAGCACGACGGAGGCCAGGATGATGGTGCCGGCCGGATACAGGGCGGTGAGCGCCGACACGACGGCGAGGTCGCCCGTTCTCAGCGCGAGCAGGATGAGCGCGTTGGCCGCCGCATCGCGCCGTAGGTCAGCGCGCCGAGGAGGGCGACGGCGGCGGGCAGCATCGTGAATCAGCGTAGAAGCGTGGACTCGTACGGGTCGCAGCAAACTTATTTCGCTAGATAGGCTAGCGATATGCACGTGCAGAAGGAAGCTCGCCGCGGTCCCTCCCGCTGGCTGCGCATCGGCATCCCGGTGCTCCTCACCCTCATCTGGCTGGCGGCCGGTTCGATCGGCGGGCCCTACTTCGGCAAGGTCGACGAGGTGTCCTCCAATGACCGTTCGACGTTCCTGCCCGAGAGCGCCGACGCCACCAAGGTCAACGAGCGGCTCGCCGACTTCCTGGGCGAGGAGAGCATCCCTGCGGTGATCGTCGTCACCGGAGAAGGCGAGCTGACCGAGGACGAGATCGCGCAGGTGCAGTCCGTCGTCGACGACATCGCCGCCCTCGACGCCGTCGCCGGTGACGTCTCACCGCCCGTTCCCTCGGACGACGGTGAGGCCGTGCAGATCTTCGTGCCCATCGACTCCTCGGCCGAGGTCGGGGAGACCGTCGACGAGATGCGCACGCTGCTCTCCGAGAACCTGCCCGAGGGCCTCGAGGGCTGGGTCACTGGTCCCGCGGGCTTCACCGCCGACCTCGCGGAGGGCTTCCTCGGCATCGACGGGCTGCTGCTGGCCGTCGCGCTCATCGCCGTCTTCCTGATCCTGGTGGTGGTGTACCGCTCTCCGCTGCTGCCCGTCCTCGTGCTGTCGACCTCCGTCTTCGCGCTCTGTGCGGCCCTGCTGACGGTGTGGTGGCTCGCCTACGCGGGCATCGTCGTGCTCAACGGGCAGGTGCAGGGCATCCTCTTCATCCTCGTGATCGGCGCGGCGACCGACTACGCATTGCTGTACGTCGCCCGGTTCCGCGAGGCGATCGCCGCCGGGATGGGGAAGTGGGATGCCACGCTGGCGGCGTGGCGTGGATCGTTCGAGCCCATCCTCGCCTCGGGCGGCACCGTGATCGCGGGTCTGCTGTGCCTCCTGCTGTCGGACCTCGCCACCAACCGGGCGCTGGGCCCGATCGCATCGATCGGCATCGCCTTCTCGGTGCTGTCGGCGCTGACGTTCCTGCCCGCACTGCTGGCGCTGTGCGGACGCGCGGCATTCTGGCCGTTCATCCCCAAGGAACCGCTCGCGACCATCCCCGAGGACCTCACTCAGCCGGTGAAGGGTCTGTGGCCGCGGCAGGCGCGCTTCGTCGCCCGCAACGCGCGGACGGTGTGGATCGCCTGCACGATCGTGCTGCTGGCCGGCGCCTTCGGCATCACGCAGCTCAAAGCCGACGGCGTCTCCACGAGCGAGCTCGTGCTGGGAGCCTCGGAGGCCCGCGACGGCCAGGAGGTGCTCGCCGAGCACTTCCCGGCGGGTTCGGGATCGCCGGTGTACGTCATCGTGCCCGAGGGCGACCTGGCCGACACCGCGCAGGTGCTGGAGGATGCCGACGGAATCGACTCGGTCGCCGTCGCCTCGGAGGAATCGCCCACCGGTCAGGCCGCGGTGACCGTCGAGGACGGCGAGGCGGTGCTCACCGCGGTCGGTCCGCCCGGCACGCCGGCGCCGGAGGCGACCGTCGCGGACGGCGACGTGCTCGTGATCGGGACGCTGACGGATGCCGCGGACTCCGTCGCCGCCGAGGACCAGGTTCGCGAACTCCGCGCCGACCTCGACGAGACGCTCGGCGCCGGTACGGCGATCGTCGGAGGCGAGACCGCCACCGACATCGACACCAACGACACGTCCACCCGCGATCGCAGCGTCATCATCCCGGTCGTGCTCGTCGTGATCCTCCTGATCCTGATGCTGCTGCTGCGCTCGGTGCTGGCCCCCGTGCTGCTCATCGCCACCGTCATCCTGTCGTTCGCGACGGCGCTGGGGGTGAGCGCCCTCGTCTTCAACAACGTCTTCGGATTCCCCGGAGCCGACCCGGCGGTGCCGCTCTTCGGCTTCGTGTTCCTGGTGGCGCTCGGCGTGGACTACAACATCTTCCTGATGTCGCGCGTGCGCGAGGAGTCGCTGGTCCACGGCACGCGGCCGGGCATCCTGCGTGGCCTCGTGGCGACAGGCGGCGTCATCACGTCGGCGGGACTGGTGCTCGCGGCGACGTTCGCGGCGCTCGGCGTCATCCCGATCCTGTTCCTCGCGCAGATCGCCTTCATCGTCGCCTTCGGCGTGCTGCTGGACACCTTCATCGTGCGCTCGCTGCTGGTGCCGGCGCTCTCGTACGACATCGGCAGGGCGATCTGGTGGCCCTCGAAGCTCTGGCGGCGCGGTCCGGAGGACCGGCGTACGCTCGAACCATGAGCAAGGCGCTGTTCATCGTCGACGTCCAGAACGACTTCACCGAGGGGGGTGCGCTCGGAGTGGAAGGCGGTGACGCCGTCGCGCAGCGCATCACCGAGTTCCTCGTCACCCACGCCGAGGACTACGCCGTGATCGTCGCTTCGCGTGACTGGCACCACGCCGAGGGCGACAACGGGGGGCACTTCCACTCGGAGCCCGACTTCGTCGACACGTGGCCGGTGCACTGCGTGGGCGGCACCGAGGGGGCGGAGTACGACCCGGGGTTCGACACGTCGGCGGTGACGCACCACGTCAAGAAGGGGCAGGGCGTGCCGGCGTACTCGCTGTTCGAAGGCACGACCGACGACGGCGAGACGGTCGCGCACCTGCTCGAGGAGAACGGCGTGGTGGACGTCGACATCGCCGGCATCGCGACCGACTACTGCGTGCGCGCGTCGGCACTCGACGCGATCGAGCACGGACGGCACGTGCGCATCCTCACCGACCTCGTCGCGGGCGTCGCCGCCGAATCCAGCGACGCGGCCCTGGCCGAGTTGGCGCACGCGGGAGCCGAGCTGGCGGAATCCGGTCTCACCGGGCGGTAGGTGACCCGGCGTCGGGCGGGCGGCGTGCACAGCGTCGGAGGTTTCCGCCGACACGCCGAGCGCCCGGCCGCCGACCCGGCGTGGCGCTCGCGACCTCCGATGCTGTGCCCGGCTAGGACGCGGCCCGGCGATCTCGCCGTGCCAGGAAGATCACGAAGCCCAGCGCCACGAGGGCGGTGAGGCACAGCAGGCTGAGCCCGATCGTGTAGCTGTGGGCCTCCGCGTTGTACGTCGCGCCCATGACGAGCGGCGGGAAGTAGCCGCCGAGTCCGCCGGCGGCGCCGACGATGCCGGTGACCGTGCCGACCCGTTCGGAGGGGGCGCGCTGCGCGACCCACGTGAACACCGCGCCGGTGCCGAGGCCGAGGAACAGGGCCATCAGCACGAACGATGCTCCCGCCGCCAGCTCGGGAGGCGGCTGGAGGGCGATCACGACGGCCATCACCGCGGCGCCGCCGAGCGAGATGCTGAGCACGGTCGCCGGTCCGATGCGGTCCGACAGCCAGCCGCCGACGGGCCGGGCGATCACCGCCGCGATCGCGAAGCCCGCGGTGCGCGCGCCGGCGTCGGCGAGGTCGTACCCGTAGACCTCTTTGAGGTAGGTCGGCAGGTACGTCGAGAAGGCCACGAAGCCGCCGAACGTCACCGCGTACAGGAACGCCATCTGCCACGTGACGGCGAGCTTCGACGCGGCCTTGAGCTTCGGCATGACCGGCGCGGTGTTCGGCTTCCACAGCGGCGAGTCACGCATGAACAGCCACACGATGACCGCGACCACCAGAAGGGCGACAGCGATGATGATGTGCGTCGCGACGTAGCCGAACCACGCGACCATGCGCGGGGTGAAGAACGACGACAGCGCGGTGCCGCCCATACCGGCGCCGAAGAGGCCCGTGGCGAAGCCGCGTTTGGCGGGCTCGTACCAGGCGTTGACGAAGGGGATGCCGATCGCGAAGGTCGTGCCGGCGATACCGAGCAGAAAGCCGAAGGCGATCATGAGCGCGTACGACCCCCACACGCCCGCCAGTGCGACGAGCACGACGGGCACGGCCGACGCCGCGGTCAGGATCGTGAACATGAGTCGGCCGCCGAACCGATCGGTGAACGCGCCGGTGAGGATGCGGCCGAGCGAACCGACCAGCACCGGTGTGGCGATGAGGAGCGAGGCCTCCGTCGACGTCAGTCCCATCTCGGCGGTGTACTGCACCGCGAGCGGCGCGACCATGTTCCACGCCCAGAACGTGATGGTGAACGCCAGCAGGGCGAGGAGGAGGTTCTTCGTGCGGCCCGGCAGCTCTCGAGTGCCCGTCGCGGCGGTGGCGGCAGCATCCGTGGTCATCGTCGTCCTCCGGTCTTGCCCGTGGTCGAGGCCTTGCGGTCGGGAGTGCGGTCGGTGGTGCCCACGGGCGCCCAGCCGCGGCGGATGCCGCGCGCCGTCGTCGGTCGCCCGTCCCGCGAGCGGTAGACGATGTACGGGCGGAAGAGGTAGTGCACCGGCGCCGTGAATGCGTGCACGAGCCGCGTGAACGGCCAGATCATGAAGAGCACCATGCCGATGACGGTGTGGATCTGGAAGTCGAGCGTCGCATGGCTCATCGCCGCGATGTCCGGCTGGAACACGAACAGCGACCGGAACCACGGGGCCACCGTCTCGCGGTACGTCGTCTCGTGCGGCGGGCCGATGACGCTCAGCACCGTCGTGGCCAGGCCCGCGACGATCGCCGCCACCAGCACGACGTACATGGTCTTGTCGTTCTTCGTCGTCGCCATGAACACCGGTCCGGTGGTGCGGCGGCGATAGATCAGGATGCCGACCCCGACGAGCGTGGCGAAGCCGGCCACCGTCCCCAGGCCGAGCGCGGCGAGGTGGTACATGTCCTCCGAGACGCCGAGCGCGTCGGTCCACGCCTTCGGGATGACGAGCCCCACGACGTGCCCGATGATCACGACGAGGATCCCGAAGTGGAACAGCGGCGAGCCGATGCGCAGCAGCCGCGACTCGTACAGCTGCGAGGAGCGCGTCGTCCAGCCGAACTGGTCGTAGCGGTAGCGCCAGACCGTGCCGCCGATGAGCACCGCGACCATGAGGTACGGCAGGATGCCCCACAGGAAGAGCTCCATCAGCGCCTCCCGACCGGCTCGAGCGGCAGGAGCCGCGGGTCATGCGCGTCGAGCCCGACCGACTCGCGCGGCGGTCCGGCGGCGGCCATCGCCATCGCCTGCTGGCGGTCCGCGGGGGAGCGGCCGGGGAGGGTGTCGCACACCGCGGCCACCACGCCGGCGTACGGCGATCCGCGCTCGCCGAGCGCCAGCCGGATGAGCTCCAGGCTCGGGCGATACTCCTGCAGCAGGGCGGCCCCCTCGCCGGGCGCATGCCGGGCGAACTCGAGCACGAGCGGCAGGAAGTCGGGCAGCTCGCCCGTGCCGTCGATCGCCAGCCCCGCTTCGCGGTAGCGGCGCTTCAGATCGGCCAGCACGGCACCGCGCCGGCGGGTGTCGCCGTCGGTCCAGTAGCTGAGATACAGCGCGTGGCGACGCGACATGTCGAACGTGTCGACGTACGCGGCCTGCACGTCGGCGGCCGGGGTGTTCGCCCACCATTCGAGCACAGGGGCGAAGGATGCCGCGGCCCGCGGCGCCGCTTCGCTCACGGCCCGGCCGATCAGCGCCGACGACCCCAGCACGCCGTCGTCGGGGTAGCTCAGGCACAGCGACGCCGCCTGGTAGACCACCCGGACGTTCACGGAGCGCCTCCGGCAGCGGCATCCGTCCCCTGGTCCCGAGGGGGGAACAGGCCGGGCGGCGCGCCGTTGCCGTCCCAGTTCAGGAGGTTCACACGGCCTCGCAGCGACTCGTCGCTCGCCGCGGCGTCGGAGGTCTGTCGCTCCTTGAGGGCATGGAAGGTCTCGACCGCGACCGGCACCGGCCGGCCGCTGGCCTCGCCGAACATGCCCGGCTCGTTGCCGTACGGCCCGCCGTCGAAGTCGAGCGAGCACCCGAGCTCCTCGAGCTCGTGCGCCCGCTCGTAGTGGGCGGTCGGGATCACGTAGCGGTCCTCGTACTTCGCGATCGCGAGGAGCCGGTACATCGCGTAGATCGACTCGCCGGTCATGCCGACGGCCGCGGGGATGGACTCGTCGCGCTCGCGGTCGAGCGTGATGTCGCGCAGGTACGAGCGCATGGCCGCCAGGCGCCACAGGACGCCGGTGATGACGTCGGTGTCGCCGGCGGTGAAGAGCTCGGCCAGGTACTCGACCGGGATGCGCAGCGCCTCGATGGCTCCGAACAGCGTGCCGGCGGCCTCCGAGTCGTGGCCCTGGTCGCGCAGCAGGTCGACGATCGGCGACAGCGGCGGGATGTACCAGACCATCGGCATCGTGCGGTACTCGGGGTGCAGCGGCAGCGCCACCTTGTAGGTCTTCGCCAGGGCGTAGACGGGGGAGCGGCGGGCGGCATCCATCCAGTCCTCGGGGATGTCGCCCTGCGCGCGGGCCGCCGCGATCACCTCGGGGTCGTTCGGGTCCAGCATGAGGTCGAGCTGCGCCTCGTAGAGATCCTTCGGATCGGGCGTGGAGGCAGCCTCGGTGACGCGGTCGGCGTCGTAGAGGAACAGGCCGAGGTAGCGCAGTCGTCCGACGCACGTCTCGGAGCAGACCGTCGGGATGCCGACCTCGAGGCGCGGGTAGCACAGCGTGCACTTCTCGGCCTTGCCGGTCTTGTGGTTGAAGTAGATCTTCTTGTACGGGCAGCCGGTGATGCACTGGCGCCAGCCGCGGCAGCGGTCCTGATCGACGAGCACGATGCCGTCCTCGGCGCGCTTGTAGATCGCGCCCGACGGGCACGAAGCCATGCACGACGGATTGAGACAGTGCTCGCAGATCCGGGGCAGGTAGAACATGAACGTCTTCTCGAACTGCAGCTTGATCTTGTCTTCGGACTCGCGCCGCACGCGCTGGACGATGGGATCGAGGTGTCCCATCTCCGAGGCCCCGCCGAGGTCGTCGTCCCAGTTCGCCGACCACGTGATCTTCGTGTCCTCGCCGGTGATGAGGGACTTCGGCCGGGCGACCGGGAAGTCGTCGCCCAGGGGCGCGTCGATGAGCGTCTCGTAGTCGTAGGTCCAGGGCTCGTAGTAGTCCTCGAGCTTCGGCTGCACGGGCGAGGAGAAGATCGTGAGGAGGCGCTTCAGGCGGCTGCCGGTGCGCAGCGACAGCCGGCCGCGCTTGTTGAGCGTCCAGCCGCCGCGCCACTGCTCCTGGTCCTCGTAGCGGCGGGGATAGCCCTGGCCGGGGCGCGTCTCGACGTTGTTGAACCACACGTACTCGGTGCCTGCCCGGTTCGTCCACGCCTGCTTGCACGTGACCGAGCAGGTGTGGCATCCGATGCACTTGTCCAGGTTCATCACCATGCCCATCTGGGCCATCACGCGCATCAGAACACCACCTCCTGCGAGCGGCGGCGCACCGTCGCCACCATGTCGCGCTGGTTCCCCGTCGGTCCCAGATAGTTGAACGCGTACGACAGCTGCGCGTACCCGCCGATGAGGTGCGTGGGCTTGACCAGCAGCCTCGTGACGGAATTGTGGATGCCGCCGCGCCGGCCGGTCGCCTCGGACTTGGGCACGTCGATCGTGCGCTCCTGCGCGTGGTGCACGTAGACCACGCCCGTGGGCATGCGGTGCGACACGACCGCCCGCGCCACGAGCACGCCGTTCGAGTTGACGCACTCGACCCAGTCGTTGTCGGCGGCGCCGATGGCCGCGGCATCCGCGGGGCTCATCCACACCGTCGGGCCGCCGCGCGACAGCGACAGCATGAAGAGGTTGTCCTGGTACTCCGAGTGGATCGACCACTTGGAGTGCGGAGTGAGGTAGCGCACCACCACCTGCTGCGCACCGTCCGGACCGAGCTTGGGCTCGCCGAACAGCCGGTGCATGTCCAGGGGCGGGCGGTAGATCGGCAGCGCCTCGCCGAGATCGCGCATCCACGCGTGGTCGAGGTAGAAGTGCATGCGGCCGGTGAGGGTGTGGAACGGCTTCAGGCGCTCGATGTTCACCGTGAACGGCGCATACCGCCGCCCGCCGCTCTCGGAGCCCGACCACTCCGGTGACGTGATCACCGGCACGGGCGCCGCCTGCGTCATCGCGAACGTGATCCGCTTCTCCTCGGAGCCCTCGGCGAGGTCGGCGAGGGGCTTGCCGACGCGCTTCTCCAGCGTGCGGAACCCCTGGGCGGCCAGCTCGCCGTTGGTCGTGCCCGAGAAGGCGAGGATCGCCTCGGCCATCTTGACGTCGGTGTCCATCGCGGGGCGGCCGTCGGCCGCGCCGCCGAGCATCACCCCGTTCTTCTGCGCCAGTCGCACGGCCTCGTGCGCGACGTCGTAGGTCACGTTCTTGATCGTGAACCCGAGCGTGTCGGCCAGCGGCCCGACGGCGGCGAGCTTGTCGGCGATCGCGGTGTAGTCCCGTTCGACCACCGTGAACTGCGGCATGGTCCTGCCCGGGACGCCGGCGCCGTCCCCGCGCGCCCAGTCGCGCACCTCCCCGCCCGGCTGCGACGTCTCACCGGGCGTGTCGTGCTGCATCGGCACCGACACCAGGTCGCGGCGGGTGCCGAGGTGGGTGCGCGCCTGCGCCGAGAACTCCTCGGCGATCGCGTGGAACAGGTCGAAGTCGCTCTTCGCCTCCCAGGGCGGGTCGATCGCCGGGGTGAACGCGTGCACGAACGGGTGCATGTCGGTCGACGACAGGTCGTGCTTCTCGTACCAGGTGGCCGCGGGGAAGACGACGTCCGACAGCAGGGTCGTCGAGGTCATGCGGAAGTCGGCCGACACCAGCAGGTCGAGCTTGCCCTCGGGGATCTCGTCGCGCCAGGCGACGTCGTTCGGCCGCACACTCGCCTCGTCGGTGGCCATGACGTTGCTGTGCGTGCCGAGCAGGTACTTCAGGAAGTACTCGTTGCCCTTCGCGCTGGAGCCCATGAGGTTGGACCGCCACAGCGTGAGCAGACGCGGCCAGTTCTGCGGGGCGTCGACGTCGGAGATCGCCGGCTGCAGGTCGCCGGACTGGAGCTGCGAGGCGACGAAGGATGCCGCATCCGCCGCCTCCCCGTTCGCCACCGCCGCATCGGCGCGATCGGCGAGGTCGAGCGGGTTGACGTCGAACTGCGGGTAGAACGGCATCCAGCCCAGGCGCGCGGACTGGGCGATCGTGTCGGCGGTGTGCATGCCGGCGAGGTTGCCCTCGGCCAGGGGCGAGGCGAGGGCATCGGCGGAGTACCCGTCGAAGCGCCACTGGTCGGTGTGCATGTACCAGTAGGCCGTGCCGATCATCGTGCGGGGCGGCCTGGACCAGTCCAGGGCGTTCGCGAGCGAGAGCCAGCCGGTTATCGGGCGGCACTTCTCCTGCCCGACGTAGTGCGCCCAGCCGCCGCCGTTGCGGCCCATCGACCCCGTCAGGATCAGCAGCGCGAGGATCGCCCGGTACGTGGCATCCCCGTGGAACCACTGGCAGATCCCGGCGCCCATGATGATCATCGAGCGGCCGCCGGACTCGACGGCGTTGGCTGCGAACTCCCGCGCGATGCGCGTGCACGCCTGCGCGGGCACGCCGGTGATTTCCTCCTGCCAGGCGGGCGTGTACGGCGTCTCGGCGTCGTCGAGCCCCGACGGCCATTCGCCGGGCAGCCCGTCGCGCGCGACGCCGTACTGGGCGAGCATGAGGTCGAGCACGGTCGTGACGAGGATGCCGTCGACGCGGGTCGCGGGAACCCCGCGGCGCAGCACCCCGCCCGACCCGTCCGCCGAGTCGAAGCGGGGGAGCAGCACCTCGACCGGCTCGCCCGGCGTGCCGAGGTCGGCGATCGACAGCGCCGGCTCGACGCCCTCGAGATCGAGGTTCCAGCGGCCCTCACCCGACGCGGCGTACCGGAAGCCCATCGATCCGTTGGGGACGCGCGGTCCGCCGGTCGCGGCATCCAGCACCACCGTCTTCCACGCGTCCTCGGGGGTGTCGCCGCCGAGGTCCTTCGAAGTGAGGAACCTCCCCGGCACGAAGGCGCCGTCTCGCTCGACGAGACGGACGAGGTGGGGGAGGTCGGTGTACTGCCGGGCGAAGTCGGCGAAGAACGGCACACGGCGGTCGACGTAGTTCTCCTTCAGCACGACGTGCCCCATCGCCATCGCCAGCGCCGCGTCGGTGCCCGCCTGGCAGGGCAGCCACTCGTCGGCGAACTTCGTGTTGTCGGCGTAGTCGGGGCTCACCGTCACGACCTTCGTGCCGCGATAGCGCACCTCCGCCATCCAGTGCGCGTCGGGCGTGCGGGTGACGGGCACGTTCGAGCCCCACATCATGAGGTACGTGGCGTCCCACCAGTCGCCGGACTCGGGAACGTCCGTCTGATCGCCGAAGACCTGCGGGCTCGCGACGGGCAGGTCGGCGTACCAGTCGTAGAACGACGTCATGACCCCGCCGACCAGCTGCGTGAAGCGCGTGCCGATGCAGTGCGAGACCATCGACATCGCCGGGATGGGCGAGAAGCCGGCGACCCGGTCGGGTCCGTACTCCTTGATGGTGTGGACGTAGCCGGCCGCGACGAGCTCGACCGCCTCGTGCCACGACGCGCGCACGAGCCCGCCCTTGCCGCGGGCCCGCTGATAGCGGCGGCGCCTCTCGGGGTCCTTCGTGATCTCGCCGAACGCTTCGACGGGGTCGTTGCCGCGCGCCTTGGCGGCCCGGTACTCCTCGAGCAGCACGCCGCGGACGTACGGGTAGCGGACGCGGGTCGGCGAGTAGGTGTACCACGAGAACGCAGCCCCGCGGGGGCAGCCGCGGGGCTCGTACTCGGGACGGTCGGGCCCGACGCTCGGGTAGTCGGTCTCCTGGGCCTCCCACGTGATGATGCCGTCCTTGACGTACACCTTCCACGAACATGAGCCCGTGCAGTTCACGCCGTGCGTCGAGCGCACGACCTTGTCGTGACTCCATCGGTCGCGGTAGAAGGCGTCGCCCTCGCGCCCGCCCTCCAGGAACGCCGCGCGGTGATCGGCGGTCTGGTCCCATCTGGTGAAGAAGCGCCCTGCCGCCAGCAGCGCATCGGAAGCCGGCCCGTCCACACCGATCTGGGGCGTCATGCCACGGACCCTAGCGAATGGCCTGCCCAACGCGCCAGAGGGGCGGGCCAGGCGCGTGGCATGAGGCGCGTGGCGCAAGGAGCCGAGACGGCGTGGTGCCCCCACAGGGGCTCGAACCCTGGACCCACGGATTAACCTGCTGCACTGAGTTTCCCCAGCCACCGTCTCCGGCTTGCAGTCTGGACTATATCTTCACCTTCGGCCGGGCCGGTCAGGTGCGCCGCGTGTAGTCTCTGAGGTTCCCTTGCGGTTACCTGCTGATTGCCCAATCCCTCGGATTTTCACTGCCAGGTGTCGTTCAGACACGTGGCGAGTACCTCGGGCTATCAGGGTGTTCCAGCATATAGCGGCGGTCATCCGACGCATTTCTGCGCCGGCGCTCCATTTTGTTGTTGAAGTCCGTTGCTCTAACCAACTGAGCTATAGGGGCGTTCCCACCCTAGCAATGCCTCTTGGTACCGGGCACGTCGGTGGCCCGCTCTACCATCGGCGGTGTGCTCCGGACGGAGGCAGGCGAGGAGGGTGACGAGGTGCTCAAGCGCTGCGGAACCTGCCATCAGGTCAAGCCGCTGGCCGATTTCAACCGTAAGTCCGCTCGTCCCGACGGCCTCCAGGAGGTTTGCCGAGACTGCAATCGCGAATCCTCCCGCGCATACTATGCGCGCAACCGTGAGCGGCACGTACAGGTCATCGTCGCGCGCACGGCGAGGCGTCGCATGGAATCCAAGGTCTTCCTCGCCGACTACCTCGCGGAGCATGCCTGCGTCGATTGCGGCAACACCGATCTCCGGGTCCTCGACTTCGATCACCGACCCGGCACGGCGAAGCGGAAGGATGTGATGGCGATGGTGCGCGAGGGCTTCAGCATCGCCAAGATCGAGGAGGAGATCGCCAAGTGCGATGTGCGGTGCCGCAACTGTCACGCGATCGTGACCCTGGAGCGCGGCGGGGCCAACTGGCGTTCTGAGGCGATGCGTCGAGCGAAAAACGGGTAACCGCCGTCAGCGGTTGCCCTTGCCGTTGCCGCTGTTGCTGCCCGGGCCGTTGCCGTTGCCGTTGCCGTTGTTGTTGCCGGGCCCGCTGTTGTCGGTCCCGCCTCCGCCGGTCTCGACCGGCTGCACGTCCTCGGCGGGCGCCTGCTCCACCGGCGCCTGCTCAACGGGAGCGGCCGGCTCCTCTTCGGCCGGTGCTTCCTCGGCGGGCGTATCCTCCGTCGGCGCCGGTGCGGGCTGCTCCTCGGCGGGTGCCGTCGGCGCAGGCTCCGGCAGGGCCGACCATGCGGAGGACAGCCAGAGCACCCCGAGGACGAGCCCGAGCACGAGCAGGGCCGCGACGATCGCTCCGATCACCACGGCACGGCGAGAGGGCCGGCGATCCTCGTCCGGGACGGTTGGCAGGACGGATGCCGCGGCATCCGTCTGCGGTGACGCCGCCGCTGCGGCGACGGCGGCGATGCGGGCATCGCGGCGGAGAGCTCCTCGTTCGGCGGGCGTGGCCGCTGCCGCCGCGGGCGTGGGTTGGACGAAGGCCTGGGTGGGGCCGGTGGTGGGATTCGCGGCGACGGGCGCTGCGGCGGACGTCCCGACGGAGGCGGCAACAGGAGTCGCGGCGACAGGCGTCGCGACCGGCGCGGTGGACGGGTCCGCCTTCTCGCGGGCGATGGTGTTCTCCATCGCGGCCAGTCGGGATGCGGCCGATACGACCTCGAGCGCCGTGGGCCGATCGTCCGGGCGGATGGCGGTCATGCCGCGCAGCAGCCCCTGCCATGCCGGGTGCAGGGTCTCCGGGATGCTGGGAGCCGCAGACAGCCGGGCGACGACGGTGCCGATGCCCTCCGCATCGCCGAACGGCCGCTCGCCGGTCAGCGCCTCGATCAGCAGGAGGCCGAACGCGTAGATGTCGGCCGGCGCGGCGGGGACCGCGCCCTGCGCCTGCTCGGGGGCGACGTAGGCCATGGTGCCGACGATGACGCCGGGCGTCGTCACGCGGGCGGAGTCCGTGAGGTACGCGATGCCGAAATCGGCCAGCTTGGCTCGCCACTCCCACCCGGGCCTCGGCGACTCCCACAGCAGGACGTTCGAGGGCTTGATGTCGCGGTGGACGACCCCGTGCTCGTGCGCGACGTGCAGGCCCTCCGCGACGTCGATCGCGACCGACGCGACGATCCTCGGGTCGACGGGGCCTCGGGCGATCAGGTCGCGCAGCGTGATGCCGTCGACGTGCTCCATGACCAGATAGCTGGCGTCGTCCGTGCCGATGCGCGCATCGAAGACCGTGACGAGCGAGTGATGGCTGAGGGAGGCGAGGAGCGTCGTCTCCGACAGCGCCCGCTGGACGGAGTCGATGCCGTCGGTGGGCTCGCGGAAGACCTTGACCGCGACGGAACGCTGGAGGTGCGTGTCGTCGGCGCGGTACACGCGCGCCATTCCGCCCTCGCCGATCCGCTCCTGCAGGACGTAGCGATTGTCCAGCAGTTCGCCTGTCGAGACTTCGCCCGACTCGCGCAGGTCTGTCACATGCCCCTCCCGTCCGGCGTCCGGACCCCTCCGGCGCGACTTCGGACTGCTCTCACGGTAGGCGCACCGCGGAGAAGCCGATAAGGACTTGACGGATGGGCGCGGGCATGCAAGCAGCGCGCCACGAGGCCGCCGACAGAACGTCGGCGGCCTCGCACCCCCCTGCATGCCGGCCGAGGCCGGCGGTCGGTCACTGAGCCGGCGGCATCAGGACCGAGTCGATGAGGTAGACCACGGCGTTGGCGGTCTGGACGCCGCCGCAGATGACGTTGGCGTCGTTGACCATCCACATCTCGCCGTCGCCGGTCACCTCGAGGTCCGCGCCCTGCACGGTCGTGTGGGTCCCGGCGATGTCGGCCGGCTCGATCTGTCCGGGCACCACGTGGTAGGTGAGGATCGACGTCAGCGTCGCGGTGTCGGTCTTGAGCGACTCGATCGTGGCGGGGTCGATCGCGGCGAACGCGTCGTCGACGGGCGCGAACACCGTGAACTCGTCGCCGTTGAGCGTGTCGACGAGGTCGACCTCGGGGTTGAGCTGACCGCTGACCGCCGAGACGAGCGTCGTCAGCAGCGGGTTGTTGGATGCCGCGACCGCGACGGGGTCGGCCGACATGCCCTCGATCGAGCCGGCGCCGTCGGGAACAGCCTCGGCGTAGTCGGCGCAGCCGGGCCCGACCAGATTCCCGGCCGGGTCGGCCGTCATCGGCTCCTCGGTCTCCTCCATGGCGGGCGCCGAGGGCTCGGCGGAGGGCTCGGCCTCCGTCGCGGCGCCCATCGAGCACGCCGACAGTGCGAACGTCGCGGCGACCGCGAGGGTGAGCCCTGCTGAGAGGCGCTTCCTGGTGATGCGAGACATGTCTTCCTCCTGCGTGCGGCCGTCGGGCCGCGATCTGGTGGACCCCGGTGGGGGGCGGGCCGCAGAAGCGGCTGCACGGACTGTTCGGAAGGCTTCCCGGATCGGATTGGACGGAATCGGATGCCGCCACCGCCGTGTCAGCGGGGGCGGAAGTGTACTCATTCACGATCGGGCCGTCGCGCGCACCGACAAAGGGGGAGGAGTTTGGCATGCTGGTGGACGTGGTGATCGACGGAATCGACGTGCCGGAGGACGGCACCGAGCCCGTCGACCGCATCGGCGCCCTTCTCCAGCAGGTGGCAGCCGGGGACCAGACGGCGTTCGCGCGCGTGTACGACCTGCTGTCGCCGCGGGTCTTCGGCCTCATCCTCCGCGTCCTCGTGGATCGCTCCCAGAGCGAGGAGGTCCTGCAGGAGGTCTTCCTCGAGGTCTGGCAATCCGCCTCCCGGTTCGCTCCGAACAGAGGGCAAGGGAGGTCGTGGGTGCTCACGATCGCGCATCGCCGGGCCGTCGATCGCGTGCGTTCATCGCAGGCGAGCACGGACCGTGATGTGCGTGCGGGCTTCCGGGACCTGGATGTGGCCCATGACGGGGTCTCCGAGCAGGTCGAGCTGCGCATCGAGGGGGAGAGGGTCGCCAGCGCGCTCTCCGCCCTCCCCGAGGCGCAGCGGGAGGCGCTGACCCTCGCGTATTACGGGGGTTACAGTCAGAGCGAGATCGCGACCCTGGTGGGCGCGCCGCTGGGGACGGTGAAGACGAGGATGCGGGACGGACTGTCCCGCCTGAGGGTCGAGATGGGGGTGACCGCGTGATGGACGAGCAGGAGTTCGCCGAGCTGGCAGCAGGAGCTGCGCTGAACGCGCTGTCGCCGGCCGATCGCGCGGCATTCGACGTGGCGCGTCGCGAGCACCCGGAGTGGGAGCACTGGGTCCGGGCGGATGCCGCCACCGTCGCCTCGCTCGCCGACGACGTACCGGACGCCCTTCCTCCGCTCACGCTGCGTTCCACGCTGCTCGCGCGCATCGCGACGACCCCGCAGCTTCCGTCGATCGACGCGTCGGTCGCCGCGGCCGCCGCGCCGGTGGGCGCGTGGCCCCGGGCCGGCGCGGAAGAACCTGCGTCGGCCGAGGCGCCCGGCCCCGACGACGACGCACCCGCCGGCGCCCGCGCGCCTGCGCAGCCCGCGGATGCCCCCGCCTCCGGCCGGGCGACGGAGCCTCCGCCCACCACTGCGACGATCCAGGCGGTCTCCCGCCGCAACTGGACGCGGGGCATCGTCGCGCTCGCCGCCTCGATGGTGCTGCTCGTGGCGCTCGGGCTCGGCGCCGCGATGGTCAACGACTATCTCAACCGGCCGCCCGCGGTGGTCGCGCTGCAGGAGATCGAAGGGGCGCCCGACGCCCAGTCGGCCACCGTCGACGTCGTCGAGGGCGGCTCCGCGACGGCCCACTGGTCCGAGTCGGTCGGCAAGGCGGTGCTGGTCTCGCAGGGGCTGCCGCAGATCGCCGACGACGAGACCTACGAGATGTGGTTCGTCCGCGACGGGGCGGCCGAGTCGGCCGGCACCTTCGACCCCGAGGGCCTGACCACGACCGCGCTGCTGGACGGCGCCGTCGAGTCGGGTGATGTGATCGCGATCACCGTCGAGCCGCAGGGCGGCTCGCCGACCGGCGAGCCGTCGTCCCAGCCGATCGTGCAGATCCCCACGGCGTGAGCCGCCGACGGGGGATGCGGGTAGCGTGAGGGCGTGGCATCCGCCCGGCAGACGATCCAGACGCTCGCGCACCTGCGCCGCGCCCGCGATCTGATGGACCGCGACTACGCCCAGCCCCTCGACGTGCCCACGATGGCGGCGCAGGCGCTCATGTCGCCCGCGCACTTCTCGCGCGAGTTCAAGGCCGCGTACGGCGAGACGCCGTACGCGTACCTGATGACCCGCCGCATCGAGCGCGCGATGGCGCTGCTGCGCGAGGGGATGTCGGTGACGGATGCCTGCACCGCCGTGGGTGCGACGTCGCTGGGCTCGTTCAGCTCGACGTTCACGGAGATCGTCGGGGAGACCCCCAGCTCGTACCGCGCGCGGCCGCACGACGCCGCGGAGGCCATGCCGCTGTGCGTGGCGAAGATCCTCACGCGGCCGACGCGCTACGCGTAGCGCGAGGGGCCGCGCCGCGGCTCAGACCGAGCAGGATCGGAGAAGCGCGCTTTCCCGTCGCCCCCTAGCGTGGCTGTCATGACGAACATCGCACTCGCGTACAGCCCCATCACGGTCGACGACGTCGACGCCGCCATCCCCTTCTACCGCGACGGACTCGGCCTCGAGGTCGTCAACGACGTGTCGTACGACGGCCACCGCTGGGTGAGCTTCGGATTCCCGGGGCAGCCCGGCCTCTCGCTCGTCGTGTCCGACCCGACGGCCGGACGCTCGCCCGACGACGGCGAAGCGCTCGAGCGGCTCATCGCGAAGGGATCCGGCCCCGGCCCGTACGTCTTCACGACGACCGACCTGGACGGGACGTTCGAGAAGCTGCGGGCGTTCGGCGCCGAGGTCCTGCAGGAGCCGAAGGAGCAGGGATGGGGACCGCGGGATGCCGCGTTCCGCGATCCCGCGGGCAACCACATCCGCATCAACCAGGTCTGAAGCGGTGCTGCCCCGTGTGCCTGCCGTGGGCCGCCGCGCTGAAGCGGGACCAGGAGCTGCGCGAGCCGGTGCTCGTGGCGGCGAGTAGCCTGGACGGAATGAGCGACGCGTCCCGGGATTTCCACAAGCCCGTCCGGCGGCCGGCCGAACTCTTCGACCGGCGGTTCTCGGCCGAGGATCCGGCCGAGGTGTCCCGCGTCGCCCACTCCACCGCGCACGCGCTGCTGGCACGCGTCCGTGCCGACCCGGACGGCGCGATCGTCGACCGCCTCGTGGCGTTCACCGACGAGCACGGCATCGACGACATCGCCGAGCTGTGGTCGCGGTCGCCGGCGAAGACCCTCCCGGGTGCGCTGTGGCGGCTGTACCTCGTGCAGCTGATGATCCACGACGACCCCCGCACCTCTGCGCTGCTCTACGAGCGCGGCCGTGCCGAGCTCTCCTCCGCGGACGACGTGGTGGCCGGAGCGCCGTCGCCCGCCGGACCCGACGAGCTGGTCGCGCTGGTGGACACCATCCTCCGCGGTCTGTTCGAGGGCGACTTCGCCGTGGCGCTGGACAGGGCGGCGGCGTTCTGCCGCGTGCAGGCGTCGGGCGCCACGCATCTCGCCGACGACTACGAGGTCACCGAGCCCGACCGCGCCTCCGCGTTCACCACGCGGGCGCTGCGGCTCTCGGACTTCGCCGCCGATCTGTCGGCCTGCGCCGCCCTGTGGCGGCGCGACGCGCTGAGCTGAGCCATCCGGCGGGCGGCCGTGGCCGGGAATACGAGTGCCGGGCCGCAGAACGCCTCTCGGCGCGAGGCCGCTCGCAGCGGCAGAAGATGGAGCCCGGGGTTACTGCGGCCCGGCCGATACAGTCTAACCGAGGCCCAGGGGACCGTATTCCCCGGCCTAAGCTCTTGACATGGCTTGGCGCTTCGCCCTCGTGATCGACCCCGCGGCATCCGACGACCCGCGCTCGGACTTCTCCGACACCTTCACACCGATCGATGTGACCGCACCGGCGCTGAGCGTCGGGGAGATGAGCACGCAGCGCGGCGACGGGATCTTCGAATCCATCGGGGTGGTCGACGGCCACGCGCAGGAGGTCGGTCCCCACCTCGATCGCCTCGCGCATTCGGCGGCCCTGTGCGACCTTCCCGCTCCGCACCGGGAACAGTGGCGGCAGGCGATCGCCGTGGCCGCCCAGCACTGCCCGCCCGACGCCGAGGCGGTCATCAAGCTCATCCTGAGCCGTGGGGTGGAGCACGGGCCGACGCCGACGGCGTGGGTGACGGCCGCGGAGGCCCCCGACAACGCCGCGGTGCGCGAACGCGGCATCCGCGTCGTCACGCTGGACCGCGGCTACGGGATCGACACGCCGCGGAGGGCGCCGTGGCTGCTCCTCGGGGCGAAGACGCTGTCGTACGCCGTCAACATGGCGGCGATCCGCGAGGCGAAGCGCAGGGGCGCCGACGACGCGATCTTCGTCACCTCCGACGGCTTCGTCCTGGAGGCGCCCACGGCCTCGCTCATCCTCCGCGTCGACGGCCGGTTCCTCACGCCCGCGCCCAACGGCGGGATCCTGCACGGCACGACCCAGCTCAGTCTGTTCGCGCACCTGGAGGAGCGGGGCGCCGAGACCGCGTACGAGACGATCCCCGTCTCGGCGCTGGCCCGGGCGGATGCCGCGTGGCTGGTGTCGAGCGTCCGCCTGGCCGCGCCCATCCGCGCGATCGACGGCAGGGACGTGCCCGTCGACGGTGAGCTGACGGCGTCCTTCAACCGCTACCTGCTCACCCCGCGCGACTGACCGCCGATCAGCCGAATCGACCCGAGACGTAGTCCTCGGTCGCCTGCACGGACGGCGTGGTGAAGATGGTCCTGGTCTCGTCGTACTCGATGAGCTTGCCGGGCTTGCCGGTGCCCGCGATGTTGAAGAACGCGGTCTTGTCGCTCACGCGCGACGCCTGCTGCATGTTGTGGGTCACGATGACGACGGTGTAGTCGTTCTTGAGCTCGCCGATCAGCTCCTCGATGGCGTACGTGGAGATCGGGTCGAGCGCCGAGCAGGGCTCGTCCATGAGGATCACCTCGGGCGAGACGGCGATGGCGCGCGCGATGCACAGACGCTGCTGCTGACCGCCCGAAAGGCCCGAGCCGGGCTTGTCGAGGCGGTCCTTGACCTCGTTCCAGAGGTTCGCGCCGCGCAGCGACTTCTCGACGAGGGCGTCGGCGTCCGACTTCGACATCTTCTTGTTGTTGAGCTTCACGCCCGCCAGCACGTTCTCCTTGATCGACATCGTCGGGAACGGGTTGGGGCGCTGGAACACCATGCCGACCTGGCGGCGCACGAGCACCGGGTCGACGTTGGGCGCGTACAGGTTGTCGCCGTCGAGCAGCACCTCGCCCTCGACGCGGGCGCCGGGGATCACCTCGTGCATGCGGTTGAGGGTGCGCAGGAAGGTCGACTTGCCGCAGCCGGAGGGGCCGATGAAGGCGGTGACGCTGCGCGGCTCGATGTCGAGGGAGACACCCTCGACGGCCAGGAAGTCGCCGTAGTAGACGTTGAGGTCGTTGACTTCGATGCTCTTGGACATGATTTCCGTCGGTGCTTTCGGGTTGGGGATGCTCAGCGGCCGAGCTTCGGCGAGAAGACCCTCGCGACGATGCGCGCGATGAGGTTGAGGAGCATGACGATGACGATGAGGACGAGCGCGGCGGCCCAGGCGCGGTTGTGGTACGCCTCGACGGGGATGCCCGCGTTCATGTACTGCGTGTAGACGAACACCGGGAGCGTCATCATGCGCCCGTCGAAGAGGTTGTAGTTCATCGAGGTGGCGACGCCGGCAGTGAGCAGCAGCGGCGCCGTCTCGCCGATGACGCGCGAGATCGACAGCATGACGCCGGTGGTGATTCCGGCGACCGACGTCGGGAGGACGACCTTGGCGATGGTGCGCCACTTCGGCACGCCGAGCGCGTACGACGCCTCGCGCAGCTCGTTGGGCACGAGGCGGAGCATCTCCTCGGTGGATCGCACGACGACGGGGATCATCAGCACCGCCAGCGCGATCGAGCCCATGATGCCCATGCGGATGCCGGGACCGAAGAACAGCGCGAAGACGGCGTACGCGAAGAGGCCGGCCACGATCGACGGGATGCCGGTCATCACGTCGACGAGGAAGGTGATGCCGCGTGCGACCCGGTTCCCCGCGCCGTACTCCACGAGGTAGATCGCGGCGAAGATGCCGATCGGGATCGAGATGACCGCCGCCGCCAGCGTGATGAGCAGGGTGCCGACGATCGCGTGCAGCGCGCCGCCGCCCTCGCCCACGACGTTGCGCATCGACGAGGTGAAGAATTCGGCGGACAGGCCCGCGACGCCGTTGACCAGCACGGTGATCGCGAGCGAGACGAGCGGCACCATGGCCACGAGGAAGGCGATCGTGACGACGCCCGTCACGAGCCGGTCGACGCCCTTGCGGCGTCCTTCGACGAGTGAGGAGGTGGTCGTGATGAGCGCGAGGTAGAGCAGGGCGGCCACGACGCCCCACCCGGCGAGGTTGAAGCCCTCGCCCGAGCCGATCGAGAGGACGCCGAACAGGATCGCGCTGATGGCGAGGCTGCCGGCGAGGATGGCCCACGGCCCCCATGCGGGCAGGTGCCCGCTGGTCAGGCGCGGTGTCTCGCGCACCGGCGCCTGCTGCGGCGCCTCGGGAGGAGCGGTCGTCACGGTCATGTCAGTTCGCCCCCGAGAATTCCTTGCGACGGCTGACGATCCATCGGGCGATGGCGTTGACCGCGAAGGTGACGATGAAGAGGATGAGGCCCGTGGCGATCAGCACGTTGATGTTGGTGCCGTACGCCTCGGGGAAGGTGAGCGCGATGTTCGCGGGGATCGTGCTGGGGTTCTCCGACGTGAAGAGCTGGAAGGTCACGACGCCGGTCGCCGAGAGCACCATGGCGACGGCCATCGTCTCGCCCAGGGCGCGGCCCAGGCCGAGCATCGAGGCCGAGACGATGCCGCTGCGCCCGAACGGGAACACGGCCATGCGGATCATCTCCCAGCGGGTGGCGCCCAGCGCGAGCGCGGCCTCCTCGTGGAGGACGGGAGTCTGCAGGAAGATCTCGCGGCAGATGGCGGTGATGATGGGGACGACCATGACGGTCAGCACGATCGCAGCGGTGAAGATCGTCCGGCCGGTGCTGGACACCGTGCCGCCGAAGAGGGGGAACCACCCCATGTTGGCGTTGAGCCAGGCATAGACGGGCTGGACGGCGGGGGCGAGCACGAGGATGCCCCAGAGGCCGAAGACGACGGAGGGCACCGCGGCCAGCAGGTCGACGACGTAGCCGAGACCCTGCGCCAGGCGACGCGGTGCGTAGTGCGAGATGAAGAGCGCGACGGCGACCGCGAGCGGGACAGCCATGAGCAGCGCCAGGAACGACGCCCACACCGTGCCGAACACGAGGGGCCACACATACTCCCAGAAGTTCCCGGTGAGGATGCTCGCGGTCTCGCTCGTGGCGGTGAGGCCCGGGATGGACTGGATGATGAGGAACAGCGCGACGGCGGCCAGCGTGACGAGGATCATCAGGCCGGCCGAGAGTGCGGTCCCCGAGAACCAGCGGTCTCCTGGTCTCTGCTTGACCTTGGCCGCGGGGGCGGTGGTCGTCGTCATGGTGTCCTTCGGGTTCGGGTCTTCTCAGGGGTGATGCCCGGCCCGGTCGTGGACGACCGGGCCGGGCATCGATGTTCTCAGTCCGTGACGATCAGGTCGATCGCCGCGTTGACCTGCTCGCGCAGGGTGTCCGAGATCGGGGCGCTGCCGGCGGCCTCGGCCGCGGCGTCCTGGCCCTCGGCGCTGGCGACGTGCTGCAGGTAGCCCTTGACGATCGGTGCGACCGCCGCGTCGGCGTACTCCTGGCACGCGATCATGTAGCTGACGAGGACGATGGGGTAGACGCCTGCCTCGTCCGAGGTGCGCTGGAGCTCGATGGCGAGGTCGCCCTCACCGCGGCCCTCCTCGAGCGGCGACGCGTCGACGATCGCCGCAGCGGCCTCGGGCGAGTACTCGACGAACTCGTCGCCGACCTTGACGGCGGCGGTCGAGAGGCCCTCCTCGGCAGCGCGGGAGGCGTCGGCGTAGCCGATGGTGCCGTTACCGCCTGCGACGGCCGAGACGACACCCGAGGTGCCCTGCGCAGCCTCGCCGGACGAGAGCGGCCAGACACCGTCGGGCTCGCTCGTCCAGACGTCACCGGCGGCCTGGAACAGGTAGTCGGTGAAGTTCTCGGTGGTGCCCGAGTCGTCGGCGCGGTGCACCGGCGTCACGGCCAGATCGGGAAGCGTCACGCCCTCGTTGAGCGCGGCGATCGCCGGGTCGTTCCAGTTGGTGATCGTGCCGGCCATGAGGCCCGCGATCGCGGCGGCGTCGAGGTTCAGCGCGTCCACGCCCTCGATGTTGAAGATGACCGCGATCGGCGAGATGTAGGTCGGGAGCTCGATGATGCCCGAGCCGTCCACGCACGCGTCGAACGGGCCGGCCTCGATCTCCTCGATGGTGAAGGCGCGGTCCGAGCCCGCGAACGGGAAGGCGCCCGCCTGGAACGACTCGCGGCCCGCGCCGGAGCCGGACGGGTCGTAGGTGATGGTGACGTCGGGGTTCGCGGTCTGGAAACCGGCGGTCCAGGCCTGGACCGCCACCTCCTGCGCCGACGATCCGCCGCCGGCGATCTCGCCGGAGAGCTCGGAGGTGGTGCCGCCGGTGGTGTCGCCGGGAGCGGTCTCGTTGGCGGCGCAGCCGGCAAGGGCGAGGGCCGCGACAGCGGCGACAGCGCCCACCTGGGCGATGCGGGAGATCTTCACTGTGTGAATCCTTCACGTGTCAGGGAATCAGGTCCGTGCAGGACCTTCGGGTGGGAACCCGGTGCGGGGTTCGCTCTGAAACGTAGGCTCGGACTCTTAAGAGAGTGCGCTGCGCAGGTGAACGGGAGGTGAACGGGCAGGGGTGCGCGGGGGGCGCCCCCGGTCAGACCTTCGGCTCGTGGGTCTCGATCGCGACGATGCCGGAACCGGGATTGTCCACCGAGAGGTGGGCCACAGAGAACGCCCCCGTCTCCAGGGCGGACGCGCTGCCGAGGTACGAGCCGCGCAGCGTGCCGGTGGCCAGGGCGAGCTCGCTCAGGATGTCGGGGAGCACCGGTCCGTGGCTGCACAGGACGGCGGGCTTGCGCGCACGCACGCGCTCGCCGATGATCGTGCGGGCGTCGGACTTGCCGTCCTCCCACGCGTCCTGGCTGATGAGCTTGGTGAGCTCGATCCGCCGACCGAGCGCGGCGGCCAGCGGCTTCACGGTGTCGGCGCAGCGCGTCGCCGGGCTCGAGATGATGCGTCTCACGCCGAACGCCTGGAGCGGACCGACGATGGCGCTCGCCTGCTTGCGGCCGCGGGGCGACAGCGGGCGCGCGGCATCCTTCCCCTTCCACTCCTCGCGCGCGAGGGCCTTGGCGTGGCGCAGCGCGATGATGGGGAAGGTGCGCAGGACGCCTTCATCCATGAGCCGGAGGAAGTGCTCGACGATCTCGCGGTCGACGGGATAGCTGAGCCGCTTGAGGGCCTTCTTGGGCGAGACCCACTCGAGCGCGGCGATTTCCTTGTTCGGCACGAACGCCGACGCGCGGATCGCGGCGTCGGTCGCCTCGGCGGCCCAGTAGTGCACGATCTTGGTGCGCTTGCTGGGGAGCCGGTAGCGCGAGACGCCGACTGCCACCCCGAGGGCGACGCGGATGCCGGTCTCCTCGCGGATCTCGCGGACCGCCGTCTCAGCGAGCATCTCGCCCGGGTCGACCTTGCCCTTGGGCAGCGTGACGTCGCGGTACTTGGTGCGGTGGATGAGGAGGATGAGCACCTTCTCGTCGACGATGCGCCAGACCACCCCGCCGGCCGCGTAGATCGCGGTCTCGGTCATCGCACCGCCCGCGCGCGCCGGCGGCGCTGGACGTTGGTCATCCGGCGGTCCTGGATGTCCAGCAGCGGCTTGCCGTCGGCGTCGGTGTGGTGCCTGACCCACTCGCCGTCCGGGCCGAGGTGCCACGAACTGGTCGTGTCGCTCATCGCGAGCGTGAAGAGGTCGTTCATCTCTTTCACGTGGGCGGGGGACGACACCCGCACCAGGGCCTCGACCCGGCGGTCGAGGTTGCGGTGCATCATGTCGGCGCTGCCGATGTACACGATCGGGTCGCCGTCGTTGTGGAACGCGAAGATCCGCGAATGCTCGAGGTACCGGCCGAGGATGGAGCGCACCGTGATGTTGTCGCTGACCCCTTCGACGCCGGGCTTGAGCGCGCAGATGCCGCGCACCCACACCTCCACCTTCACTCCCGCCTGGCTGGCGCGGTACAGCGCGTCGATGATCTGCTCGTCGACGATCGAGTTCACCTTGATGCGCACGCTCGCGGGCTTGCCGGCCTGCGCGTTGCGCCGCTCCTTGTCGATCAGGCGGAGCAGCCCCTTGCGCAGGTGCAGCGGCGCCACCAGGAGGCGCTTGAACTTCTTCTCGATGGCGTAGCCGCTGAGCTCGTTGAACAGGCGCGTCAGGTCGCGACCGACCTGGTCGTCGGCCGTGAACAGGCCGTAGTCCTCGTAGATGCGGCTCGTCTTGGGGTTGTAGTTGCCGGTGCCGACGTGGCTGTAGCTGCGCAGCACGCCGTTCTCCTCGCGGATCACCAGGGCGAGCTTGCAGTGGGTCTTCAGGCCCACGAGCCCGTAGACGACGTGCACGCCGGCCTTCTCGAGCTTGCGCGCCCACACGATGTTGTTCGCCTCGTCGAAGCGGGCCTTGATCTCGACGAGGGCGAGCACCTGCTTCCCGGCCTCGGCGGCGTCGATCAGCGCCTCCACGATCGGGCTGTCACCGGAGGTGCGGTACAGCGTCTGCTTGATGGCCAGGACGTGCGGGTCCTTGGCCGCCTGCTCCAGGAACGCCTGCACGCTGGTCGCGAACGACTCGTACGGGTGCTGCACGAGCACGTCGCCCTTGCGGATCGACGAGAAGATGTCAGGGCGCTCGTTGTTGTCGCCGGGCTGGAACGCCAGGGCGGTCGTGGGCACGTGCGGCTTGTAGTGCAGGTCGGGCCGGTTGATGCGAGACAGGTCGAACAGCCCGCGCAGATCGAGCGGGCCGGGGAGGCGGTAGACCTCCTGCTCGGTGATGTCGAGCTCCTTGATGAGGAGGTCGAGCGTCACGTCGTCCATGTCATCGGTGATCTCCAGGCGGATCGGCGGGCCGAAGCGCCGCCGCAGCAGCTCCGCCTCGAGCGCCTGGATGAGGTTCTCCGTCTCGTCCTCCTCGATCACGACGTCTTCGTTGCGGGTGAGACGGAAGGCGTGGTGGTCGAGCACCTCCATCCCCGGGAAGAGGTCGTCGAGGTGGTTGGAGATCAGGTCCTCCAGCGGCAGGTAGCGCACCGCGCCGTCGGCCGGGGGAAGCTCGACGAACCGGGGGAGCATGGGCGGCACCTTGAGGCGGGCGAACTCCTGGCGCCCGGTGCGCGCGCTGCGGATGCGGATCGCGAGGTTGAGCGACAGGCCCGAGATGTAGGGGAACGGGTGGGCGGGGTCGACCGCGAGCGGCATGAGGACCGGGAAGACCTGCGCCTGGAAGTACTCGTAGAGCTGGGCGCGCTCGTCCGCCTGGAGCGTCTCGTACGAGACGACCTCGATGCCCGCCTCGGCCATGGCGGGCTTGACGTGGCTCTTCCACGTCTCGGCGTGGCGCAGCTGCAGGCGGTGGGCGTCGGCCGAGATGTCGGCGAGGACGTCCGCGGGGGAGCGGCCGACGTTCGTGGGAACGGCGAGGCCGGTGACGATGCGGCGCTTGAGGCCCGCCACGCGCACCATGAAGAACTCGTCCAGGTTGCTCGCGAAGATCGCGAGGAAGTTCGCCCGCTCGAGCACCGGCAGACGGTGATCCTCCGCGAGCTCGAGCACCCGCTGGTTGAACGAGAGCCAGCTGACCTCGCGATCCAGGTACCGGTGATCGGGCAGCTGGGAGTCGAAGACCTCCTCGAGGTCGAAGTCGTCGTCGTCCGCGTCGCCCAGGCCGGCGTCGAGCACCTCGGGTTCGATCATCCCCTCATCATTGCAGGGTCGCGTGTCGAGAGTGTGAACGAGTCGGGGCCGCCGGCGACGCCCGCAGCAGCGGATGAGCGGATGCCGCGGCGGGCCGCGGCATCCGTCTCAGGCGTCGCTGCGCTCGCGCGGCACCGGAGCAGGCTCCGGCTCGTCCTCGTAGACGTTGAAGCGGTAGCCCACGTTGCGCACGGTGCCGATGAGCTGCTCCATGTCGCCGAGCTTGGCGCGCAGACGCCGGACGTGCACGTCGACGGTGCGGGTGCCGCCGAAGTAGTCGTACCCCCACACCTCGCTCAGCAGCTGCTCGCGCGTGAACACCCGGGAGGGGTGCGTGGCGAAGAAGTGGAGGAGCTGGAACTCCTTGTACGTGAGGTCCAGCGCGCGGCCGTGCACCTTGGCCGAGTACGAGGACTCGTCGATCGTGATGCCCGAGGTCTGGATGCGCGTCGAGACCTGCTCGGCCGACTGGCGGCCGACGGCCAGGCGGATCCGGGCGTCGACCTCGGCGGGTCCGGCGGTGAAGAGGATGACGTCGTCGACGCCCCAGTCGGGCGACACCGCGGTGAGCCCGCCCTCGGTGACGATCAGCAGGAGCGGGGCGTCCAGGCCCGTCGTGTTGAGGATCTTGCACAGCGACTTGGCGCCGACGAGGTCCACGCGCGCGTCGACGAAGATGACGTCGGCGCTCGGCGCGTTGACGAGCTGCGCCGGCTCGGCCGGGATCTGGCGCACGCGGTGACTCAGCAGTTCGAGCGAGGGCAGGACGGGACCGCCTCCGTGCGTGGAACTGAGAACCAGGAGCTGTGCCAATGGATCGCCTTCCCGGCGCGTGGGGGCGCGCCGCGAACCCCAGTGTAGGGCGTGGCGGCCGTGCGCTCCGATCGCGGGAGCCCGACGCCACCGCCGAAGCGTGCGCCACGCGCCGTCATGCGGGATGATGGAGCCGTGGCCATCCCCGACCTCGCACCCCGGCGCACGCTCGGCGGGATCATCGCCGTGTGGGTGCTCGCGGCCGTGATCGCGATCGTGATCGGCGTCCTGGCCACCCCCGATTGGCGCGGGGCATGGCTGGCGGTGGGACTGGGCGGATGCCTCATCGCGGCGTTCGCGATCCAGCTCTGGCCGGGCCGCTCGCAGGGCTTCACCGAGCGGGTCGCGGCCAGCATGCTCGGCGCCGCCCTCGTGATGGGCGTCATCAGCCTGGGCTTCGGGCTCGCCGCCCTCGTTCCCGGCTAGACTCCTTGCCATGGATCTCGTCGCGCTCGAACTCTTCTACGTGGGCCTGCTCGGTCTGGCTTCGCTCGCGATCGCCTTCGTCTCCGCGGTCGTCCTCAAGAACCTGTACCGCGGCCAGCGCTGACGGGTCCGTCGTGATCGACATCCCGACCGACCTCCCCGCCGAACTCGTCCCGCTGTCCTGGCTCATCGGGGTCTGGGAGGGCACCGGCGTCATCGATTACGGGGAGCACTCGCTGACCGGTGAGTTCACCCACCGGGTCAGCTTCAGCCATGACGGCGGCGACTACCTCAACTACTCGGCCGAGGCGTGGCTGCACGACGCCGACGACTCGGGGTCGCGCACGCGCCTGGTCGCCGAGCTCGGCTACTGGCGCCTGTCCCGTCCGGCCACGGACGCCGATGCCGGCCCCGGTCTCCTCCCGCCGACGGCCGCACCGGTCGCGCGCGGCGCCGAAGACATCGAACGGCTGCGCAACGCCGACGGCGGCTTCGACATCGAGGCGGCGATCGTGCACGCCGACGGCGTGAGCGAGCTGTACCTCGGCCAGATCAAGGGCCCGCGGATCGACATCGCCACCGATGCCGTCGTGCGGCCGGCGGGCGCGAAGAACTACGCGGCGGCCACCCGCATGTACGGACTCGTCGACGGGCATCTGCTGTGGGCGTGGGACATCGCCGCGCTCGGCTACGAGCTCGCCGCGCACGCGTCCGCGCGTCTCGCCCGGGCCGACTGAGCGAGGAGCACCGATGACCGACCTGTTCGCCGCCCTCCCCGGGGCCGTCGTCGACGACGCGGGCCTCCAGCACGTGGGCAATCCGCTCGTCGAGCAGCGGCGCCTCGCCGCGGGGGCGGCCGTGGCGCCGCTCGGGGACCGTGCCGTCATCGCCGTCCCCGGCGAGGACCGGCTCACCTGGCTCGACTCGCTCTCGTCGCAGGCCCTCGCCCGGCTCCAGCCCGGCGTCGGCACCGAGCTGCTGATCCTCGACCCCCAGGGGCACGTCGAGCACGCGGCATCCGTCGTCGACGACGGCGAGACGACCTGGCTCATCGCCGACCGCGCCGATGTCGAAGGCCTGCACGGCTGGCTGCGCAGGATGCGCTTCCGGCTCCGCGTGGACCCGCGGATCGCCGACGAGTTCGCGGTGGTCGGGGGCACGGCGTCGGCGCTCGCGCGCATCACGCCGGCCGCGCCGTCCGGAGTGCCGCTGGTCTGGCACGATCCGTGGCCCGATGTCATGCCCGGCGGCCATGCCTACGCGCCGGTCGACCCCCACCCCGGCGCCGACCGCGACTGGGCCGAGGCGATCGTCACGCGCGACGAGGAGCGACGGATCGCGGATGCCGCAGCCCGCGGCGAGCTCGAGCTCGCCGGCCTCGCCGCGGTCGACGCGCTGCGCGTCGCGGCATGGCGCCCGCGGTGGACGACCGACGTCGACGAGCGGGCGCTGCCGCACGAGCTGGACTGGCTGCGCACGGCCGTGCATCTCGAGAAGGGCTGCTACCGCGGTCAGGAGACCGTCGCCAAGGTGCACAACCTCGGCCACCCGCCGCGGCGGATGGTCGCGCTGCAGCTGGACGGCTCCGGCAGCGTGCTGCCCGCGCACGGCGCCGCGGTGCGGCTCGGCGACGCCGAGGTGGGCATCGTGACCTCCGCCGCCCTGCACCACGAGGAGGGGCCGATCGCCCTGGCCGTGGTGCGGCGCACGACCCCCGTCGACGCCGCCCTCACCGTCGACACCGAAGACGGTCCCGTCGCCGCGGCGCAGGAGGTCATCGTGCCGCCCGACGCCGGCGCCACGGCGAACGTGCCCAGGATCACCCGGCTCTCGCGCCGCAGCGCGGCGCAGTAGGCGAGGGTCCGACGGTGAGCGGAGACGGCGACACCGCCGCGATCACGCAAGCCGTTCCGACCGGATGGCGCGCCCGCTTCGACCTCCGGCCGCCGCTCACCCGCGTCCGCGGCTCGGCGCTGGCCATCGTGCAGATCACGGTGGCGGCGACCGCGGCATGGGCCTTCGCGCACTACGTGGTCGGCCATCCCGCGCCGCTGCTGGCCGCCACCGTCACCATCTCGAGCCTCGGGCTCGTCCGCGATGCCCGCCCGAAGCGGGTGCTCGAGACCGTGGTGGGCATGCTCGTCGGGATCCTCGTCGCGGAGGCCTTCGTCGTGGTGGTGGGGCCGGGGTGGTGGCAGCTGGCGCTGGCCCTCGGGGTGACGCTGGTGGTCGCCCGCTTCCTCTCGCCCTTCCCGCCCTTCGCGATCATGGCGGGCATCCAGGCGTCGATCGTGATGTCGCTGCCGGCGAGCCAGCCGTTCGCGCGCGTCGTCGACGGCGTCGTCGGCGGGGTCGCGGCGCTGCTGGTGACCGCGCTCATCCCGCGCAACCCCCGCCGCGAAGAGGCGCGGGACGGCCATGCGGTGTTCGCCGCGGCGGACTCGGCCGCGCGCACCATCGTGCAGGCGCTGCGTCGAGGCGACCCGATCCGGGCGGCCAGGGGCCTGGAGAAGGCGCGCGCGATCGCGCCGCGCGTCGACGACTGGCGGGCGTCGCTGGACTCGAGTCTGGCGGTCGCCGGCTTCTCACCGTGGCTCCGCCCCCAGCGGGCCGAGCTGCGGCGGCACCACGGCGTGCTGCAGGCGATGGACTTCGCGACGCGCAACCTGCGGGTCGTCGCGCGGCGCGCGGTCTACCTGTGCGAGGACGGGCAGCGCCGCCCCGTGCCGGCCGACGTGCTGGCCGAGCTCATGCGCGCGGCGGAGCTGGTGGGGGAGAGCCTCGACGACATCTCGCTGCAGCCGCCGGCGCGGGAGGCCGTCGCCGCCGTGGCGGCGCGACTGGATCCCGCGCTGATCCTCCCGGACGGCACGCAGACCGAGCTGAACCTCCTCACGGCGCTCCGCCCGCTCGCCGTCGACCTGTTGACCGCGACGGGCATGACCTCGGCCGACGCGCGCGCCGTGCTGCCGCGCGTCTAGCCTCTCGTCACCACGGAGCCACGGCCTCCCACGGCACCGTCGCCTCGCCGAGCCGCCAGCGGGAGCGCTCGAGAACCGGCCACCCGCCGTCCACGAGCGCCGCCAGCGCCGTGCGCCATCGGTGCACGGGCCCGAACGGGGCGACCGCGGCGGCGCGGTCCCATTCCGCGTCGAGCGCCGACAGGAACGCGTGCACGCGCTGCCCCGGCACGTTGCGGTGGATGAGCGCCTTCGGAAGCCGCTCCGCGGCGACGGACGGATGCTGCAGCCCGGCCAGCCGCAGCGACACGGTGAGGGTGCGCGGCGCGGCGTCGGCCCCCAGGGCGACCCACGTCGCGATGCGGCCGATCTCGTCGCAGGTGCCCTCCACGAGCAGCCCGCCCGGCGCGAGGCGCGACGCCATCGCCGTCCACGCGCCCGCCACCTCCGGCTCGTCGTACTGCCGCAGCACGTTGAAGGCCCGGATCACCGCCGGACGCCGCCCGTCCGGCACCGGCACCTCGAACCCGCCGCGGGCGAACGACACCCGCGCATCGGCCGGGAACGTCGTCTCGCCCGCGCGCACCGCCGCGAGCTGGGTTCGGGCGCGGGCGACGCGGCCGGGATCGATCTCGAGGCCCAGGACCTCGACGTCGGGGCGCGCGCGGACGAGGCGGGCGTACAGCTCGAGTGCGGTGACACCGCTTGCGCCGTACCCGAGGTCGATCACGAGCGGATCGGTCGAGCGGCGCAGGGCGGGGTGCCGGGCGATCCAGCGGTCCACCCGCCGCAGCCGGTTCGTCCCGGTGGTGCCGCGCGTGATCTGCCCGACCGGTCCCCGCGCCATCCCCCCATGATGCCAGCGGGGAGTGCCATGCCGGGGACACAGGACGGGGGAGTGACGCCCCGCGCCGATATCATGGGGCGCATGACCGCGCCCTACACGCTGATCCTCCTTCGACACGGCCAGAGCGAGTGGAACAAGACCAACCAGTTCACCGGCTGGGTCGACGTCCGACTCACCGAGCAGGGCAAGGCCGAGGCCCAGCGCGGCGGCGAGCTGCTCGCCGAGTCCGGCATCCTTCCCGACGTCCTCCACACCTCCGTGCTCAGCCGCGCCATCCAGACCGCCGACATCGCGCTGGACGCCGCCGACCGCCTGTGGATCCCGGTCAAGCGCTCGTGGCGCCTGAACGAGCGTCACTACGGCGCGCTGCAGGGCAAGGACAAGGCCCAGACGCTCGAGGAGTTCGGCCAGGACCAGTTCATGCTGTGGCGCCGCTCGTTCGACGTGCCGCCGCCGCCGCTGCCGGCCGACGACCAGTACAGCCAGGTCGGCGACCCGCGCTACGCCGACATCGACGGCGAGGTGCCCGACACCGAGTCGCTCAAGATCGTCATCGACCGCATGCTGCCGTACTGGCACAGCGACATCGTGCCCGACCTGAAGGCGGGCAAGACCGTTCTCGTGACGGCGCACGGCAACTCGCTGCGCGGCCTGGTGAAGCACCTCGACGGCATCAGCGACGCCGACATCGCCGAGCTGAACATCCCGACCGGCATCCCGCTGGTCTACCGCCTCGACGAGAACCTCGAGCCGCTCAGCCCGGGCGAGTACCTCGACCCCGAGGCCGCCGCCGCGGGCGCCGCCGCGGTCGCCAACCAGGGCAAGAAGTAGCACCGGCGAGCAGAAGGGACCGGATGCCTCGGCTGAGGCATCCGGTCCCTTCTTCCGTCCGTGGGCTCAGCCGTGGATGACGTCGATGGTGTCGGTGCTGCTGGTCCAGTCGCCCGTCGACAGGTAGGCGACCTTCTTCGCCACCGAGACGGCATGGTCGCCGAAGCGCTCGTGGTAACGGCTGGCGAGGGTCGCGTCGACGGTCGCCGACGGATCGCCCTGCCAGCTGTCGCTCAGCACCTTCTCGAACACCGAGACGTGCAGCTCGTCGAGCTTGTCGTCAGCGTTGCGGATCTCGTCGATGAGGTCGCCGTCCTGGGTGCGCAGCAGCTCGGTCAGCTGGCGCGCCGCCTCGACATCGAGCTCGCCCATCCGCAGGAAGGTCGACTTCAGGCCCTTGGGGATGGCCCGCTCGGGGAAGCGCATGCGGGTGAGCTGAGCGATGTGCTCGGCGATGTCGCCCATGCGCTCGAGCGACGCGCTCATGCGCAGCGCGCTCACCACGATGCGCAGATCCCGCGCCACCGGCTGCTGACGGGCCAGGATCTCGATCGCGAGCTCGTCGAGCGCGATCGCCTTCTCGTCGATGACGGCGTCGGCCTCGATGACCTCCTCCGCGAGCGACACGTCGCTCGTGCCGAACGCACGCGTCGCCTTGTCGATGGCGATCGTGACGAGCTCGGCGATCTCGACGAGACGCCCCTGCACGTCCTCGAGAGACTGGTGGAAGACTTCGCGCATTCCGATGCACCTTTCGTGGTTCCGGGGAAGGCACAAGCCAGCGCCCCGGCGATTCTCGTCAGGGAAGGTTAACGGATGGTGCCGCATCGGTGAACACTGGCGGGCGCGTGCGCCGTCGTCACCGCCGCCGTCCGACGGCGCCGTGGGCGTGCCCGTACGCTGGTGGCATGGACACGACGCAGCTCGCGCTGCTCGCCCTCCTCGCGGGCATCGTCGTCGGCGGCTCGGTCTCCGCCCTCGTCGTCGCGGCGATGCGGGCGCGCGATCGCGCTCTCATCGAGAGCTCGGTGGAGGTCCCTGACGGAGTGCGCGGCGTGCTCCACGGCATGGACGACGCCGCGATCGTCGTGGACGCCTCGTTCACCGTCCTGGCCGCCTCGTCGGCGGCCGCCGCGTTCGAGCTCGCGGAGGGCGGCTCGCTTCCGACCGACGAGCTGCGGGCCCTCGCCCGTCGCCTGCGCACCAGCGACGCGATCGCGACCGAGACGACGGCGACCCAGACGATGCGGCTGCGTCGCGGGGCGCCGCCGGCCGAACCCCGGCTGGTCTCGGTGCGCGCGTCGCGCATCTCGCCGCGGCTCACCCTCCTCGTGCTGCGCGACATCACCGAGCGCGAGCGCGTCGAGGAGATGCGCCGCGACTTCGTCGCCAACACGAGCCATGAGCTGAAGACGCCCGTGGGCGCGGTGAGCCTGCTCGCCGAGGCCATCGAGTCCGCCGCCGACGACCCGCCCCAGGTGCGCATCTTCGCGACGCGCCTGCAGGCCGAGGCCGCACGGCTCGCCCTGCTGACCTCGCGCATCATGAACCTCTCGCGGCTGCAGGCGGCCGATGAGCTGCCGGCCCGGATCGTCTCGATCGACGAGGTCGTCGCCGGCGCCCTGGACGCCCACGCGATCCAGGCGGACTCCGCCGGCGTCGAGGTGGTGCGCGGCGGCGCGCGCGGCCTGTACGTGCTCGGGGACGCGCAGGTGCTGAGCGAGGCCGTCGGCAACCTGATCGCGAACGCGATCGCGTATTCGCCGCGGGGATCGAGCGTGGGCATCGGCATCAAGGCCGCCGACCGCGTCGTCGAGATCGCGGTGACCGACCGCGGCATCGGCATCGCCGAAGGCGAGCAGGACCGCGTGTTCGAGCGCTTCTATCGCGCCGACCCGGCACGGGCCCGCCGCACGGGCGGGAGCGGCCTCGGCCTCTCGATCGTGAAGCACGCCGTCCAGCGTCACGGCGGCGAGGTGCGGCTGTGGTCGCGGCCCGGCCGCGGCTCCACCTTCACCATCCGCCTGCCGCAGGCGGACGCCCCTGAGGTCGACCCCGCGCCGAAGCGGGGACGCAAGAAGCGGCGGGCGTCCTCGGCCGACGCGATCGCTGTGCAGAAGGCCCCCGCCGACTCCGCCGCTCCCGCGCCTGCCGGTTCCGCCGCCCCCGCTGCGCCCGCTCCCGCCGCCCCGGCGCCTGCGGCGCCCGTGGCTGCGCCCGCAGCGGCGCGCGACGTCCCTGCGAAGCCCAGGCGTCCCCGCAATGCCCCGTCCGCCTCTCGTGCCGAACACGCTTCCGCCGGAAATGGAGATCCCGCATGACCCGCGTCCTGATCGTCGAGGACGAGCCCGACCTCGCCGACCCGCTCGCCTACCTCCTCCGTCGCGAAGGGTACGACGTCGAGATCGCCGAGGACGGCCCGGCCGCGCTGACGGCGTTCCGCGAGCGCGGCGCCGACATCGTGCTGCTCGACCTGATGCTGCCCGGGATGCCCGGAACCGAGGTGTGCCGGCAGATCCGCACGACATCGTCGGTGCCGATCATCATGCTCACCGCGAAGGACTCCGAGGTCGACATCGTGGTGGGACTCGAACTGGGCGCCGACGACTACGTCACCAAGCCCTACTCGGCGCGCGAGCTCCTCGCCCGCATGCGGGCGGTGCTGCGACGCTTCTCGCAGATCGACGCGGACCTCGAGGACCGCGTCCTGGAGGGCGGCCGGGTGGTGCTCGACATCGATCGGCACACCGTGGCCGTCGACGGCGGCGAGATCAACATGCCGTTGAAGGAATTCGAGCTGCTGGAGGTTCTGATGCGCAACGCCGGCCGGGTGCTCACCCGCGGTCAGCTCATCGACCGCGTGTGGGGGAGCGACTACTTCGGCGACACCAAGACGCTCGACGTGCACATCAAGCGCATCCGCTCGCGCATCGAGAAGAACCCCGGTGCCCCCGAGATGCTGGTCACGGTGCGGGGCCTCGGCTACCGCTTCGAAGGCTGAGCACCCACGGCATACGCGAAGAGGGCGCCCCACCGGGGCGCCCTCTTCGCGTTCGCGGAGTCGGTCAGGTCACGGAGCGAGCGCCGTGAGATAGTCCAGGGTGCCGTCGAGCACGGGGACCGAGACGAGCTCGCCCTCGGCGTCGCCGGACTGGAAGTACGCGTCGATGTACGCGCCCGGCATGGTGTCGAGGTCCTCGATGAGGATCGGCTCCTCGCCGTCCTCGGCGCCCAGGCTGAGCACGGTGTCAGCGGGAACCCGGACCGTCAGCGAGATGTCGGAATCCTCGCCCCCGAAGTCGATGTTGAGGGTCTGGGTCTCGTCCGTGTCGTTCACCAGCGCCGCCACGAAATTGCCCTCGGAGCCGTCCTCGTTCGCGACGATCTGGGCGTTGCGCACCTGCACGGGGCCGGCGCCGACGACGTTGGTGCCCTCCGCAGCCGAGTACGAGATCGTGGTCGCCTGCGGCGAGATCATCGCGCAGCCGGTCGCGGTCAGGGTGAGGGCGCCGCCCATGGCGAGCGACGCGACGAGCCGTCGACCCCTCGAACCCGGTGCCGCCGCGAATCGGCCGTTCGCAAAACCGTTGCGGCGGTGTATCGAGATCACGGATCCTCCCAAGACGGATGACGGTTCTTCAGCATTCTAGGGGGTTCGGCACCGCCGGAACGGTCCACGCCGCACGTGCGAGGCGCGGCCGGGGAGGGGTGGGGCGGAGAACCTTAGCGTATTTCTCCTGTGGTATCCTGGAGGTTGCCGAAAGGACATAACTCCATGCTTTTTGAGGTTGGCGAGACGGTCGTCTACCCCCACCACGGGGCGGCAACGATCATCGAGGTCAAAGACCGGATCATCAAGGGCGAGACGAAGAAGTACCTGAAGCTCAACGTCACGCAGGGTGATCTCATCATCGAAGTACCCGCAGAGAACGTCGACCTGGTCGGCGTCCGCGATGTCATCGGCAAGGAGGGCCTCGACAAGGTCTTCGAGGTGTTGCGCGCGCCGTTCACGGAAGAGCCCACGAACTGGTCCCGCCGCTACAAGGCGAACCTCGAGAAGCTCGCCTCCGGCGATGTGATCAAGGTCAGCGAGGTCGTCCGCGACCTGTGGCGCCGCGATCAGGACCGCGGCCTGTCCGCGGGTGAGAAGCGCATGCTCGCCAAGGCGAAGCAGATCCTCATCTCCGAGCTCGCTCTCGCCGAGAAGACCGACGAGGAGCAGGCCAGCGTCCTCCTCGACGAGGTCCTCGCAAGCTGAGACAGACACCGGAACGGCGCCCCACGGGGCGCCGTTCCGCTGTCTGCCCCGGGAGAATGCGATCCCCGGGCGCGATAGCGTGAACGGGTGAGCATCACCCCCGTGCCGCACGTCGGCGTCATCGTCGTGGCCGCCGGCTCCGGAACCCGCCTGGGTGCATCGACGCCGAAGGCGTTCGCCCGGATCGACGGCCGGAGCATCCTCCGGCACGCCCTGCTCGGCGTGCTCGCCGCGGCGCCCGCACAGGTCGTCATCGTGGCGCCGGAGGGCCGCGAGGAGGATGCGCTCGACGAGGCCCTGGTCGCCGCGGCCGATCAACGCGACCTCGTCTCCGTCGTCACGGGCGCCGGCACCCGCCAGGGGTCCGTCGCTGCCGGCCTGCGGGCATTGCGGGAGGACGTCGAGGTCGTGCTCGTCCACGACGCGGCCCGCGCGCTCACCCCCGCCGAGGTGTTCGCCCGCGTCCTCGGCGCCGTCGTCGCCGGAGCCGACGGTGCGATCCCGGTGCTCCCGGTCATCGACACCATCAAGCGCGTGTCCGGCGACGAGATCGTGGCAGCCGTGGACCGTGCAGAACTCGCGGCGGCCCAGACGCCGCAGGGCTTCCGGCGGGAGGTGCTGGACGCGGCATATGCCGGCGCCGCCGTGGAGTTCACCGACGACGCCGCCCTCGTCGCGGCGGCCGGTCATCCCGTCGTGGCCGTGCCGGGGCATCCGCTCGCCTTCAAGATCACCACGCCCGCGGACCTGGAACGCGCCCGCCACCTCGTCGCGGCGCCGCGATCGCCCGACGCATCGCATCCCGCGCCTGCTGCGGTCGCGCCGCGGGTGGGCGTCGGCACCGACGTGCACGCGTTCGGCGGCGACGGGACGCTCTGGCTCGCTGGCCTGGAGTGGCCGGGCGAGGTGCCTCTCTCGGGCCATTCCGACGGCGACGCCGTCGCGCACGCGATCGTCGACGCGCTGCTGGCTGCGGCCGGACTCGGCGACATCGGCACCCACTTCGGAACGGATCACCCCGAGTACGCCGGTGCGCATGCCGACGCCTTCCTCACCAGGACTGCCGCGATCATCGGCGAGGCGGGGTGGCGGGTGGGCAACGTGTCGGTACAGGTGCAGGCCAATCGCCCCCGGTTCGCCGCACGTCGCCTCGAGGCCGAGAGCGCGCTGTCGGCCGCGCTCGGGGGAGCGCCGGTGTCGGTCTCGGCCACGACCACCGACGGTCTGGGCTTCGCCGGAGCGGGCGAAGGCGTGTCGGCGTTCGCGGTGGCGCTCGTCGTGCCCGCCTGAGCGGATCAGAGCACGCGGGTCATGAAGACGGAGAACGGGTCGAGCGCGTAGTCCCCGAACGGTCCGCAGTGCGTGAATCCCTCGCTCTCGTAGAGCCGCTGCGCGGGCAGGAACTCGGGCGTCGTCCCGGTCTCGAGCCACAGCGTGCCCATCCCGCGCCGGCGCGCGTCGTCCATGATGTGCCGCAGCAGCGCCCGGCCTACCCCGAACCCGAGGAAGCGGTCGTCGACGCGCATCGACTTGATCTCGCCTCGGTCGGCGTCCAGCGCCTTCAGCGCGCCCACGCCCGCCAGCTCGCCGTCGATCCACGCCGACCAGACCGAGAGGGACGGATGCCGCAGCGCGTCGATGTCGAGCGCGTGCACGCTGTCGGGAGGAGAGGTGTCGTGCATGCCGGCGAGGTGGTGGGCGATGAGGCGTCTGGTCGCGTCGCCGCTCAGGTCGTCGGTGCGGATCTCGATGGTGCGCTGCATGTCCCGCCCAGTGTGCCATCGCCGGATTGCCGCCGTGTTTCGGCCCGCGCGCCGTCACGCCTCCACTGCGTAGGGTGCGGGGTCCCGCGGTGCGCGTGATCCCCAGGCGAGCAGCGCCAGACCGGCGGCGAGCACGACGAGCCCGACGACGGCCAGCGCCGACAGCCGTTCGCCCAGCACGACGATCCCGAGGACGCTGGCCGTCAGCGGCTCGCCGAGGGTCAGGGTCGCCGCCGTCGCCGCGGTGAGCCCGCTGAGCCCCCATGTGAACAGCACGTACGCGATCGAGATGGTGCCCAGGCCCAGCCACAGCGCCATAGCGACGCCCGAGCCCGTGCCGAGCCACGCGCGGTCGACGAACGGCAGCGCGAAGGCGCAGATCGCCGCCGAGCTCGCACCCATCGCACCCACCACGGTGAAGGGATCCCACCCGGCGTCGAGCAGCCGCCGCTGGGCGTTCGCGATGACCGCGAAGGACGCGCCCGCCCCCACGGAGCCGAGAAGACCGAGGGGGTCCGTCCCCGAGCCGTCGCCCGCCTCGCCGCCGAACCCCAGCAGCACCACCCCGAGCGTCGCGAGCGCCGTCGCCGCCATCCAGGTCGGGGTCGGTGTCCGCCGGGTGAGCGCCCACTCCAGGAGACCGGCCAGGATCGGCGCCGACCCGAGCGCGACGACCGTGCCGACGGCCACGCCGTTGCGGGCGGTGCCGAGGAAGAACAGCGGCTGGTACAGCGCGAGGCACGCGCCGGTGAGCACCATCAGCGACAGCGGCTGCAGCGTGAGACGGGGGCGCGTCGCCGCCGAGGGCCGCCGGCGTGCGTGGCGGGCGGCGAGGGAGAACGCGATGACGGCGAGACCGGTGCCGCCGATCACCATGCGCATGACGCCGATCGACAGCGGCGTGGTGCCCTCGGGGCCGAGGGCCTGGGAGGTGCCCGTGGTGCCGAACAGCACGGCGGCGGCGAGGACGGCGAGCACATGCACCATCCGTTTATATCCCGACCCCCAGCGGTTGCGCGGGGCCTTCGCCCAGTGACCCCGCACGACCCGCCGGTAGGCTGGTGCGGTGACGGTTCAGCTGTACGACACCAAGGCGCAGGCCCTGCGCGACTTCGTGCCACTCGACCCCGAGAACGTCACGGTCTACGTCTGCGGGCCCACGGTGCAGTCCGGACCCCACATCGGCCACCTCCGCGGCGCACTGAGCTTCGACATCCTCCGCCGGTGGCTGACGCACCGCTACGGCCGGGTCACCTTCGTCCGCAACGTCACCGACATCGACGACAAGGTGCTGCTCAACGCGACCGACGGGGAGCCGTGGTGGGCCCTGGCCTATCGCATGGAGCTCGAGTTCACCCGCGCCTACACGGCCATCGGCATCCTTCCTCCGACGTACGAGCCGCGCGCGACGGCGTCCATCCCGCAGATGCAGGAGCTCATCGCCCGGCTCATCGAGTCCGGTCACGCGTACGCCGCCGGCGGCATCGCCGTCGGCGACGTGTACTTCGACGTGCGCTCGTGGGCGGACTACGGGTCGCTGACCCGCCAGAGCATCGACGCCATGGAGCCCGCCGCCGACGCGGACGCGCGCGGCAAGCGCGACCCCCGCGACTTCGCGCTGTGGAAGGGCGCCAAAGCCGACGAGCCGTCCTCCGCGATGTGGGACTCGCCGTGGGGGCCGGGACGGCCGGGCTGGCACATCGAATGCTCCGCCATGTCGCGGCGGTACCTCGGCGCCGAGTTCGACATCCACGGCGGAGGTCTCGACCTGCGCTTCCCGCACCACGAGAACGAGCTCGCGCAGTCCACCGCCGCGGGCGACGGGTTCGCCCGCTATTGGGTGCACAACGGCCTGGTCACCGTCGGCGCGCAGAAGATGTCGAAGTCGCTGTTCAACTTCATCCTCGCCGAGGACGTGCTCCGCGAGCGCGACCCGCTCGTCATCCGCTACGCCCTCGCCGCCGCCCACTACCGCTCCAGCCTCGACATCACCACGTCGACGTTCGACGAGGCCGAGGCGGCGATCGGGCGCATCCGCACGTTCCTCGAGAGGGCGCTGCGCACGCTTCGCGACGACACGGACGACCTGCGGCTCACGGCCGAGGTGCCCCTCGCCTTCGCTGCCGCCCTCGACGACGACCTCGGCGTCCCGCAGGCGCTCGCCGTCCTGCACGAGACGGTGCGGGACGGCAACTCTGCACTGGATGCCGGCGACCGGGACGCCGCGCTCAGAGCCTTCGCCGACGTCGCCGTGATGACCGGCGTGCTCGGAATCGACCCCCTCGACCCGCACTGGCACGCGGCGGACGCCTCGGCCGAGGCATCCGCCCTCGACGCGCTGGTGGGGGCGATGATCGCGCAGCGCGCCGACGCGCGCGCCGCGAAGGACTGGGCGGCGGCCGACCGCATCCGCGACGCGATCGCGGCGGCCGGGATCGCCCTGGAAGACACCGCAGACGGAACCCACTGGAGTTTGATCGATGGCTAAGCCGGCACGCCCCGGAGCGGGCAACAGCAAGAAGAAGGGCGCCATGAAGGGCACCGGCGGCCACGGCCGCAAGTCCCTCGAAGGCAAGGGCCCCACCCCGAAGGCCGAGGACCGCGGCTGGCACGTCGCGGGCAAGCGCAAGGCGGCCGCCGAGCGCTACGCGGCCGCCGGCGGCAAGGGCAAGCCCGGGCAGCGGCCAACGCAGGGCGCGGGCCCGAACCGCGCCAAGACGAAGGCGGGCGACGACACCGAGACGGTCACCGGCCGCAACTCGGTGCTGGAGGCGCTGCGCGCGAAGATCCCCGCGACGGCGCTCTACATCGCGCAGCGCGTCGAGATGGACGACCGCGTCAAGGAGATGCTGGCCCTCGCGACGCATCGCGAGATCCCGGTGCTCGAGGTGACGCGGCCGGAGCTCGATCGGATGGCGGGCTTCGACGGCGTGCACCAGGGCGTCGCGCTGAAGGTGCCCCCGTACCAGTACGCGCATCCGCAGGACCTCCTCGAGCAGATCCTCGACCGCGGCGAGGTGCCGCTGCTGGTGGCGCTCGACGGCGTCACCGACCCGCGCAACCTGGGTGCGATCATCCGCTCGACGGCGGCGTTCGGCGGACAGGGCGTCATCGTGCCGCAGCGCCGGTCCGCCGGGGTGAACTCGGCGGCGTGGAAGACGAGCGCGGGCGCCGCGGCCCGGATCCCGGTGGCCGTCGCCGCCAACCTCACCACGATGCTCAAGGAGTTCAAGAAGCAGGGCGTGTTCGTCCTCGGCCTCGACGGCGACGGCGACGTCTCGCTGCCCGCGCTGCAGCTCGCCGACCGCCCCGTCGTGGTCGTCGTCGGCTCGGAGGGCAAGGGGCTCTCGCGCCTGGTGACCGAGACCTGCGACCAGATCGTCTCGATCCCGATCTCGGCGGCCGCCGAGTCGCTCAACGCGGGGATCGCGGCATCCGTCGCCCTGTACCAGGTCTCCACGCTCCGCAGCGCCCCGACCACCTGACGCGGCGACGCATTCCCATTCCGGGGAATGCACCGGCGCCGCGCGGGCTTGTCACACGAAGGGCCGGCCGACGCCGGCGCAACGACTCGTCGAAAGGCACACCATGGCACGCATCGCCGTCATCGGAGGCTCCGGCTACGCCGGCCGCCACATCGTCGCCGAGGCGGTGAGTCGCGGCCACACGGTGCTCTCCATCGCGCGCCGCATCCCCGCCGAACGTCACGAGGGCGCGCTGTACACCGAGGGCTCGCTGACCGACGTGCCCGACCTCCTGGCCCAGCTCGAGGGCGTCGACGTGGTGGTGTCGGCCGTCGCACCTCGCGGCGACATGCAAGGGCTCGTGCGGCCCAACCTGGGCGCGCTCGCGTCGCTCCTGCCCGAGGGCGTCCGCCTGGGCGTCATCGGCGGCGCCGGCGGGAGCCTCGTCACCGAGGACGGCCAGCGCGTCGTGGACCTGCCGTCGTTCGCCGAGGATTACAAGGCCGAGGCGCTGGAGGCGATCGGTGTGCTCGAGGACCTGCAGGCGGGCCCCGAGTCGCTGGACTGGTTCTACATCCACCCGGCGGGTGGCTTCGGCGCGTACAACCCGGGCGAGCGCACCGGCTCGTACCGCACCGGGGGCGACGTCATCGTGACGGATGCCGAGGGTGAGTCCTTCATCTCCGGGGAGGACTTCGCGGTCGCCGTCCTCGACGAGATCGAGCACCCGAAGCACCCGCGCCGGCGATTCACCGTCGGGTACTGACTTCCCGCTGACGAGGAGGGGTTGCCGTCCGCGGACGGCAGCCCTTCCCCTCGGGCAGGTCAGACGAGGTCGCGCCAGTCGATCGCGGCCTCGTCGTCGTCCAGGACCGGATTCGGCGACGTGATGACCGGGAGCGAGACCGTCTCGGTGGAGGGACCCATGAGCGTCGCCTCGTCGCGACGGTGCCGCAGCACGTTGTCGATGTAGCTCGTCAGCGTCTCGGCGAGCGGCACCGACTTGCCCTTCGCCTGCGAGAGGTACCAGCGGTGCTCCAGCAGCTGATGGAACACCTCGGCGGGTTCGAGCTTGGAGCGCAGGTCCCACGGGATCGCCTTCACCACCGGCTCGAACACGCGTGTCAGCCACTCGTGCGCGACCATCTCCTCGTCGGAGCCCAGGCGCGAGATGCGGGCGCGGAACTCGTCCAGATCGTTCAGCAGCCGCCTGGCCTGGTTCTCCTCGACGTCCAGGCCGGTCAGGCGCAGGAGCCGCCGCTGGTGGTGGCCGGAGTCGACCACCTTCGGCTGGATGGACACCTTGGTGCCGTCGGTGGTGGCGTGGATGGACATCTCGCCGATGTCGAAGCCGAGGTCGTTGAGACGCTGGACGCGCTCGGTGAGCCGCCACGCCTCGTCGGCGCGGAACGTCTCCTCGTCGGTGAGCGCGGCCCACAGCGCGTGATAGGACGACACGATCCCGTCGGCGATCTCGATCGCGTCGACACCGCCCTCCAGCCGGCCGCCGGCCTCCAGATCCATGATCTCGCCGGCGATGTTCGTGCGGGCGACGTCGAGGTCGTGCGCGCGCTGACCGCGGGTGAGCCCGCTCTCATGGAGCTCGCCGGTCTCCGCGTCGACGAGGTACGCGGCGAACGCCCCCGCGTCACGGCGGAACAGCGTGTTCGACAGCGACACGTCGCCCCAGAAGAAGCCGACGTTGTGCAGGCGGACGAGCAGCAGCGCGAGCGCGTCCACCAGCCGGGTGGCCGTGTCGGGCCGCAGGACCTGCGTGAACAGCGCGCGGTAGGGCAGTGAGAACTTCAGGTGCGCCGTCACCAGGGCGGCCGGCAGCGGCTCGCCCGCGGCATCCGTCCGCCCCGCGATCACCGCGACGCGCTCGACGCAGGGGACGTCCAGACGGGCCAGGTTGCCGAGCATGTCGTACTCGCGCTGCGCCATGGCCTGGGTCGTCTCCTTGATGGCGACGACGCGTCCCGAGAGATTGGCGAAGCGCACCAGGTGCCGCGAGATGCCCTTGGGCAGGAAGACGATGTGGTTCGACGGCCAGTCGCCCAGCGGCGTCGACCAGGGGAGGGTCAGCAGCCCCGGATCGACGCTGCTGGCGGTGATGCTCAGGGCCTCGGACACATCAACTCCTGGGGACAGCGCGACGGCGCGGGGGGATGGCTCCCACCCGCGCCGTCGCGATGGATGACGTCAGGCGCCCGAGACCACCGGGGCGTCGTTGAGGCGCTCGCCCGACTCGATGTCGAAGGCGTGCACGTGCCCCGCGGTCGCCGCGAGCGTGACGGTCTCGCCCGCGTGCGGGTGGCTGCGTCCGTCGACGCGCGCCACGATGTCGGTGCGCTTGCCGTTGATGTCGGTGTGGCCGTACAGGTAGCCGTCGGCGCCGAGCTCCTCGACGAGGTCGACGACCACCGACAGGCCCTTGCCGTCGGCCGGGCCGACCACGATGTCCTCGGGGCGGACGCCGATGGTGACCTCGCTGCCGTGGGCGCGGCCGACGGTGTCGCGGTCGAGCGGGACGACCTCGCTGCCGAACTGCACGCCGCCCTCGGCGAGCGGTGCCGGGAAGAGGTTCATCGCGGGCGAGCCGATGAAGCCGGCGACGAACACGTTGTTCGGCTTCTCGTAGAGGTCGCGCGGGGTGCCCACCTGCTGGAGGAGGCCGTCCTTGAGGACCGCGATGCGGTCGCCCATGGTGAGGGCCTCGGTCTGGTCGTGCGTGACGTAGACGGTGGTGACGCCGAGGCGGCGCTGCAGCGACGCGATCTGAGTACGGGTCTGGACGCGGAGCTTGGCGTCGAGGTTCGACAGCGGCTCGTCCATGAGGAACACCTGCGGCTGGCGGACGATCGCGCGGCCCATGGCGACACGCTGACGCTGACCACCCGAGAGGGCCTTCGGCTTGCGGGTGAGGTACTGCTCGAGGTCGAGCAGCTTGGCGGCCTCGAGGACGCGCGCGGCGCGCTCCTCCTTGCCGACGCCGGCGATCTTGAGCGCGAAGCCCATGTTCTCGGCCACCGTCATGTGGGGGTACAGCGCGTAGTTCTGGAAGACCATCGCGATGTCGCGGTCCTTCGGCGGGACGTCGGTGACGTCGCGGTCGCCGATGAGGATGCGGCCGGAGTTGACCTCTTCGAGGCCGGCCAGCATGCGCAGCGAGGTGGACTTGCCACAGCCCGACGGGCCGACGAGAACGAGGAACTCCCCGTCACCGACCTCGAGGTTGAGCTTGTCGACGGCGGGGCGGGTGCCCCCGGGGTACAGACGAGTTGCGTTGTCAAACGTGACGGACGCCATGTTCTCTTCTCCTTCACCGGCAGGTACGTGCCGGACGATCCGTAGTGAGGAATGAGCGGGGGCTTGACCCGCACGCCCGCCATCGGGCGCACGAACAGTATGACACGGCGCGCGCGGAGGTTGCGTCTGGGCATTTCCCAGGGTGGCTGGCTAGCATCGTGAGCGGCCCTTTTCCCGTCCGGCCCCGCCGGAATCCCGGCCTTCTTCACGTCCCGAGAGGTTCCATGTCCAGCGACGAGTCACCGAACGCAGCGCCGCGCGAGCGCCGCGACGCCGTGCGTGAGAAGGCTCAGCAGGTGAAGGCGCGCCAGTCCCGTGCGCGACTCATCCGCAGCGCCTCGCTCGCTGCCGTCGCGGTGGCGTTCGTGGCGGTCATCGCGGTCGTGGTGACGTGGACGGTGTCCTCGAGCGCGTCCAAGCCGACCATGAGCCCGGGCAACGACGTGGACGGCGGGTTCATGGTGACGGGCGTCACAGGCCTCGGCATCGCGTCGGACGCCTCCGGGGCCGACGGCCAGGTGCAGGGCGACGCCACTCCCACGCCCACCCCCACCACGCCTGCGCCGACCCCTACGCCCACCGCATCCCCGACCGAGACGCCCGCCGTCGACATCCACGTGTACGTGGACTACCTGTCCACCGGCTCGCGCGACTTCCAGCTGGCCAACATGACGCAGCTGTCGGAGTGGGTCGGCGAGGGCGCCGCGACGCTCACGTACCATCCGGTGGCCATGCTGACCGCGAAGTCGAACGGCACGAAGTACTCGCTGCGCGCCGCCGGCGCCGCCGCGTGCGTGGCCCAGAACTCCCCGGACTACTTCTTCGCGTTCAACGACGCCCTGCTGCGGGAGCAGCCCGACCTGGATTCCGACGGCTACAGCGACAGCGAGCTCGCCGCCCTCGCGATCGCGACGGGTGTGGACGGGCCGAAGGTCGTGCGCAGCTGCATCGAGGAGCAGGCCTACACCTCGTGGGCCAAGACGGAGACGGAGCGCGCGCTCAAGGAGCTTCCCGGCACGGACGGCATCGCCCTGACGACGACGCCGATGGTGATGGTCAACGGCACGCAGTACGTCGGCGCGCTCGACGACCCCAAGGAGTTCGCGCAGTTCGTCCTGACGGTCGCCAGCGACGCGTACTTCAAGGCGACGCCGACGCCCACCTCGACGCCCACGCCGACCCCCTGATCGGGTCGGAGCGGCGCGCCGGTAGACTGGGCGCTCTGCCGGCTTGGCGCAATTGGTAGCGCACCTAACTTGTAATTAGGGGGTTGCAGGTTCAAGTCCTGTAGCCGGCACCGGAATCATCCGCACGAGACGGCGGCTCGCGCCGCCTCTCAGGGAGCGGGCTCGAAGGTGATCGTCACGGGCGCCGCGCCGGTGGCCCGGTCGTACACCAGCGTCCCGGTCACGCGCGCGGGACCGGTCGACGGTCCGATGGTGGCGGTGAAGGTGTCGCCGTCCGCACTGCGGTTGAACTCGCCCAGCCGCTCGTCGAGCGGCTCCAGCTCCGCGGGGTCCCACCCCAGCTCGGGCGCGAGCGCGCGCAGATGATCCAGCGCCCCCGCCCAGCCGCGCACGACGTCGGGCGAGAGGGTGACGGCGACCAGTCGATCGTCCTCGGCGTTCACCGTCAGCCCCGAGACGTCGTCGAGCACGTACACCTCGTCGCCGGCGGCGATGATCGCCCTGACCGGCCTGCGGAACTCGGCGGACTTCTCGCCGTCCGCCGGGAGTCCGAGCTCGGTCGCCGAGAGACCGCCCGAGCCCACGCGGATGCGCAGCGTGCCCTCGACGTTGACGTAGTCGAAGCCCGCGTCGGTGAGCATGCTCGATCCGTCGGCGGCCTTCTGGTCGTCGGAGGCGGCGGGGCGCTCCTGCGTCCACCACGACCCCTGGATGGCCAGCGCCGCCACGACCGCGCCGATGATGATCAGGGCGAGCACCGCGGCGGGCAGCCAGGCGAGGAGCGCGCGGGTGCGGGAGCGGGTGGCCACGTCTCAGCGTAACCGGGGGCCGCGCGCGGCACGGCAAGATGGATCAGGTGACCTCTCGCCGACTGCCCGCATGGATCGGCATCGGCGGAGCTGTCCTGATCGGCGTCCTGACCGCCGCCCAGGCGCGCATCAACGGTGAGCTCGGGTTGCGCATCGGCGACGGGTTCGCCGCCGCCGTCATCTCGTTCGGGTCGGGCCTGCTCGTGCTGGTCGTGCTCTCCGTCGGGCTTCCGCGGGGCCGCCGGGGCTTCGCCGCCCTGGCCACCGGACTGCGCGAGCGCCGGATCCCGGTGTGGATGCTCTGCGGCGGCGTCGCGGGTGCGCTCTCGGTCGCCACGCAGTCGCTGGCCGTCGGGATCATCGGCGTGGCGCTGTTCACGGTGGGGGTCGTCGCCGGCCAGGCGGTGAGCGGTCTGCTCCTCGACCGGTCGGGGATCGGCCCCGCCGGCACCGTCGCGGTGACGCCGGCGCGCCTCGCGGGCGGCGCCTTGTCGCTGCTCGCGGTCGCGGTGTCGCTGGCGGGTGGAGTCGAGGCTCCCGTCGCGCTCATGGTGCTGCCGTTCCTCGTGGGCGCCGGCATCGCGTGGCAGTCCGCCGTCAACGGCCGCCTGCGCCAGCGGGTGGGATCACCGCTCACCGCGACCCTCGTCAATTTCATCGGCGGCACCGCGGTGCTGGCCGTGGCCGAGCTGATCCACACCGCGATCGCCGGTCCGCCGACGTCCTTCCCGCCGGATCCGTGGCTCTACCTCGGCGGCGTGATGGGCGTCGCCTACATCTTCCTCGCGGCCGCCCTCGTGCCCTACACCGGTGTGCTGCTGCTCGGGCTCGGAACGGTCGTCGGACAGGTCGTGACGTCCGTGGCGATCGATGCGGCATGGCCGACGAGCGCCGCACCGGGACTGCTGTCGTCGCTGCTCATGTCGTCGCTCGCGATCCTCTCGGTCGTGGTGGCCGTCGTGCCCTGGAGACGGATGCCCCGCTCCGGGCGCTGACCCGGCACCCGAGCCGCCCCGCCGGGGACCTCCTGGTGGCAAGCTGGTCATCGTGCCGAAGGTGTCACCCCTCGTTCGCGACCCGCGGGCGGTCGCGCGATGACGCGCCCGCTGCTGCGGGCGGATGATCTCGCCGAGCTCGACCGGACGCTCGCGCCCACCGATGAGCTGCTCGCCGAGCGCTACCCGGGGGACGACGGCTCCCGCCAGCCCCTGCACACCGTGTACGTGCCCGCCGACCGCTACACGCCCGCGCTGCCGCGCGAGTGGGGCGAGGCGGCGCTCGAGGCGATCGAGCGGCAGGGCGGGATGGCGTCGGCGATGCGGGAGCTCGGGATCCCCGACGCCCATGCCGGTGCCGTCGGCGCGTTCGTCGGGCGCAGGCTGGCCGCCGAGCCGATCGACGACCTCCGGCTGGATCTCGAGGACGGCTACGGCGATCGCGGTGACGAGGTCGAGGACGCCGATGTGCGCCGCGCCGCGGAACGGGTGGTCGCGGCGGTGGCGGAAGGGACGGCACCGAGGCTCGTCGGCGTGCGCATCAAGGGCCTGGAGGCCCGCACGCGCGGTCGCGGCATCCGATCTCTCGAGCTCTTCCTCGCCGGGCTCCGAGAAGGCGGAGACCTGCCGGACGGGCTGATCCTGACGCTGCCGAAGGTGACGACCTCGGCGCAGGTGGCGGCGATGGCCGCGGTATGCGGCCGGCTGGAGGAGCGCTGCGGGCTCGCGCCCGGGCGTCTGCGCTTCGAGGTCCAGGTCGAGACGCCGCAGCTCGTGCTCGGCCCTGACGGCACCTCGCCGCTGCCGCGTGCGATCGCCGCGGCCGGCGGTCGCCTGAGCGGGCTGCACTACGGGACCTACGACTACAGCGCATCGCTGGGGATCGCGCCCGCGCACCAGTCGATGGAGCATCCCGCCGCCGATCACGCGAAGAGCGTCATGCAGGTCGCCGCCGCCGAGACCGGGGTGCGGCTGTCGGACGGCTCGACGAACATCCTCCCCGTCGGGGATCCGGAGTCGGTGCGCTCGGCGTGGCGGCTGAGCGCGCGTCTGGTCCGGCGGTCGTTGGAGCGCGGCTTCTTCCAGGGGTGGGATCTGCACCCCGCCCAGCTCGTGCCCCGGTTCGCCGCGAACGGGCTGTTCTTTCGCGAGGGGCTCGCACCGGCCGCAGCGCGGCTGCGGGACTGGGCGCGGCGGCTCGACGGTCCCGTCCGTGACGAGCCCGCCACCGCCCGTGCGCTCGCCGCGTTCGTCGCCCGGGGGGTCGCATGCGGGGCGGTCACGGCCGAAGAGGCGACGGATGCCGCCGGCATCGAGATCGCGACGCTCGCCGTCCTGGCACACCCGGAGACCGCCCGCAGGGAGTCCGCATGAGCTACTACACGCCCCGGGGCGGTCTGCCGCCCCAGACGGACCTGCTGACCGACCGCGCCGTCGTCACGCAGGCGTACACGTTCATCCCGCGGGGCGTGCTGCGCGACATCGTCACGAGCAGCCTGCCCGGATTCGAGCGCACGCGGGCATGGGTCCTCGCCCGGCCGGTCGCCGGATCGGCGACGACGTTCGCGCAGCTCATCCTCGAGATCGCACCGGGAGGGGGGTCCGACGCGCCGGAGGCGGAGAGCGGGGTGGAGGGCGTGCTGTTCGTCACCGCCGGCGCCCTCAGCCTCACGGTCGAGGGCACGAGGCACGCACTGGAGCCGGGCGGCTACGCGTACGTGGCCGCCGGGGCGGACTGGTCGCTGGCCAACGAGGGCGACGAGCCCGTCGGCCTGCACTGGATCCGCAAGGCCTACGAGCCGATCCCCGGCGTCCCCGCGCCCGGGTCGTTCGTCACCCGCGACCAGGACGTCGAGCCGCAGCCGATGCCCGGGACCGGCGGCGCGTGGGCGACCACGCGCTTCGTGGACCCGGACGATCTCGCGCACGACATGCACGTCAACATCGTGACCTTCCAGCCGGGCGGCTCCATCCCGTTCGCCGAGACGCACGTCATGGAGCACGGTCTGTTCGTGCTGCAGGGCAAGGCGGTTTACCGGCTCAACGAGGACTGGGTGGAGTGCGAGGCGGGGGACTACATGCTGCTGCGGGCGTTCTGCCCGCAGGCCTGTTACGCCGGCGGGCCGGAGCCGTTCCGGTACCTGCTGTACAAGGACGTCAACCGGCAGATCCGGCTGACCTGAGCCGTGACGGATCTCGACGAGCACACGTACGACCTCGTCGTGCGGGGCGGGCGCGTCCTCGTCGGCGGCGCCGTCCGAGCCTGCGAGCTGGGCGTCGACGACGGGGCGATCGCCGCCATCGAGCCGCTGGGGCGTTCGCTCCCCGGCCGAAGACTCGTCACGCTGCGCGAGGACGAGGTGCTCCTTCCCGGACTCGTCGACACGCACGTCCACGTCAACGAGCCCGGGCGCACGGCGTGGGAGGGATTCGAGACGGCGACGAAGGCGGCGGCCGCCGGAGGGGTCACCACCATCATCGACATGCCGCTGAACAGCGTGCCGCCGACCGTCTCGGTCCCCGCGCTGGAGCGCAAGCGCAGCGCGGCGGCCGGTCAGGTCTTCGTCGACGTCGGATTCTGGGGCGGAGCGGTGCCGGGCAACACCGGCGATCTCGCGTCGCTGCACGACGCGGGCGTGTTCGGCTTCAAGTGCTTCCTGGCACCGTCGGGCGTGGCGGAGTTCCCCCCGCTGGACGCCCGCGAGATGGAGCGCGCCATGGCCGAGACCGCCCGCCTGGGCTCGCTGCTCATCGTCCACGCCGAGGACGCCGACGCCCTCGCGCAGGCACCCGCCGCCGTGGGCACCGGCTACGGCGCCTTCCTCGCGTCACGTCCTCGCGCCGCCGAGGACCGCGCGATCGCCGATGTGGTGCGGCTGGCCCGCCGCACCGGCGCGCGCACCCACATCCTGCACCTGTCGTCGTCGGACGCCCTCCCGATGCTCGCGCGCGCGAAGCGCGAGGGCGTCCGCCTCAGCGTCGAGACGTGCCCGCACTTCTTGACGCTCGTCGCGGAGGAGATCCCCGAGGGCGGGACCGCGTTCAAATGCTGCCCGCCGATCCGCGAGGCGCCCAACCGCGAGGGGCTGTGGCGCGGACTCGCCGACGGCACGATCGACGCGGTCGTGAGCGACCACTCGCCCTCGACCGTCGACCTCAAGCACGTCGACGACGGCGACTTCGCGGCGGCCTGGGGAGGCATCGCATCGCTGCAGCTGGGACTGCCGCTGGTGTGGTCGGAGGCGCGGCGGCGCGGCATCCGACTCGAGAAGGTGGTGGAATGGATGTCGGCGCGACCGGCGGCCCTGGCGGGTCTTGCCCGAAAGGGCGGCATCGCGCTCGGCTTCGACGCCGACCTCGTCGTGTTCGCACCGGACAGCGAGTTCGTCGTCGACGTCCACCGCCTGCACCACAGGAACCCCCTCACCCCGTACGACGGCCGCACGCTGTCGGGCGTCGTGCGGGAGACGTTCGTGCGGGGGCGGCGCGTGGACTTCGCCGAGCCCGGCGGACGCCTGCTGCGCCGCGGCGCCGCGTGAGCGCCGAGTCCGCGGTCGCCTGACCGCAGACCGACAAGCCCGGAAGAAGAGTGACATGTCCGCAGATCCCTACGGCGGTGGCCCCGACCTCCTCGACGCCGACACCGACCTCCGCAGGCCGGTCGCGACGCGTCCAGGACGCCACCGTGCCGTCGACCCCGCCATCGCCCGGTCCTGGCTGCTGGTGCCCGGCACCCGTCCCGACATATTCGACGACATGGCGGCGTCGCGGGCCGACGCGGTGGTACTCGACATCGAGGACGCCGTCGACCCCAGCAAGAAGCCGCAGGCCCGGGCGGACGTGGTCGACTGGCTGCGGGCGGGGGGACGGGCGTGGGTGCGGGTCAACGACGCCGCGAGCCCCTTCTGGTCGGACGACCTCGCAGCGCTCGCCGGCATCCCGTCGCTCCTGGGCGTCATGCTGGCCAAGACCGAGTCGCCCGACCAGGTGACGAGCTCCTTCGACCGGCTCGGCGGCAACGCGCCGGTGGTCGCCCTCATCGAGTCGGCGATCGGCATGGAGGACGCCGCCCACATCGCCCGCGCACGCGGCGCCTTCCGGCTCGCGTTCGGCAGCGGCGACTTCCGCCGCGACACGGGCATGAGCGCGGATGCCGAGGCGATGGCGTACCCGCGCGCCCGTCTGGTCGTCGCCAGCCGCGTCGGCGACCTCCCCGGTCCCATCGACGGGCCGACGGTGGGCACCAGCATGCCGACGCTGCGCGAGCACTCCGCGATCACGGTGTCGATGGGCATGACGGGGAAGCTGTGCCTGGCCGCCGAGCAGGCGCCCGTCATCAACGAGGTGATCTGCCCGACGCCGAGCGAGGTGGAGTGGGCGTTGGACTTCCTCGCCGACTTCGAGGGCCGCGGGCGCGTCATCCGCGACGGCAGCGACTTGCCGCGTCTCGGCCGTGCGCAGAAGATCGAGAAGCTGGCTCTCGCGTTCGGCGTCCACCCGACGTCGTGAGCCGCCACCGAGCAGAGAGCGAAAGGGACGTACGACATGACTGAAGGCAATCGGCTGAGCGAGGGCGCACCGAATCCGGGCTTCGCGCTGCCCGACTCCACCGGTGCCGCGGTCCGGCCGGAGGACTTCGCCGGGCGCCGCCTCATCGTGTACTTCTACCCGGCCGCGTTCACCCCGGGCTGCACCACCGAGGCCTGCGACTTCCGCGACAACCTCGCCTCGCTGCAGGCAGCAGGGGTCGCGGTCGTCGGCATCTCGCCGGACTCGGTCGAGCGGCTGGCGGAGTGGGCCGAGGCCGAGCGGCTCGAGTTCCCGCTGCTGTCCGACGAGGACCACGCCGTCGCCGAGGCGTGGGGTGCGTGGGGACCGAAGGTGGTGAAGGGCCAGGAGCGCATCGGGCTCATCCGCTCGACCTTCGTGCTCGCACCCGACGGAACGATCGAGTCCGCTGAGTACGGCGTCGACCCGAACGGGCACGTCGACCGGCTCCGCGCGCAGCTCGCGGCCTGAGGCGCCGCGCCGCGATCCGCTCCTCGTCGCGCCGGATCCCTTTCCCGCGATGCTGGACGCAGGCCCGCCGCCGCGACACGATGGCTCGTGAGACGGCGAAGGGCGGGCGATGGAGCTCGAGGAGTTCAACCGGCTCGACGCGCGGTCGGCGGCCGAGCTGCTGCGACCGTGCCTCGACATCGATCGGTGGGTGCACGCCGTCGTCGCCGGCCGCCCGTACCGTGACCTCGCGGCGGCGGTCGAGTCCGCCCGCACGGCGGCGCGGCCCTGGACGACGGCCGAGATCGACCGCGCGCTGGCACGTCATCCGCGGATCGGCGAGCAGGCGGGCGGCGCGGATGCCGAGGCCGCACTGTCGCGTGCCGAGCAGGCCGGCGTCGGGACGGCGTCCGCCGATGTCGCCGCGGCGCTCGCCGCCGGGAACCGGGCGTATGAGGCGACGTTCTCACGCGTGTTCCTCATCCGTGCAGCCGGTCGGAGCGCCGAGGAGATCCTCGAGGCGCTGCAGGAACGACTGACGCATTCCGAAGCCGAGGAGATCCCGGTGATCGCCGAGCAGCTCCGGCAGATCGCCGCCCTCCGGATGGAAGGGATCCTCACCGCATGAGCCACATCACCACCCACGTCCTGGATGCCTCGACCGGCAGACCCGCCTCCGGGGTCCGCGTCTCCCTCGCCACGGGCGACGGCGTCGGGATCGCCGCCGACGTGACCGACGAGCGCGGGCGCGTCGCCGAGCTGGGACCCGAGCGGCTCGAGCCGGGCGCGTACCGGCTGTCCTTCGCCATCGGCGACTACTTCGCAGCCTCCGGGCGGGAGACGTTCTACCCGGCGGTGTCGATCGACTTCAGCGTCGCCGACGCCGACGAGCACTACCACGTGCCCCTGCTGATCAGCCCGTTCTCGTACTCCACGTATCGCGGGAACTGAGATGGAGGACAGCGCGTTCGTCCTCGGTGCCAACCAGTACGGCAAGGCGGAGGTGCGGCTCGTCCGCATCGACCGGGCGACCCCGCGCCACGAGATCACCGATCTCACCGTGACCTCGCAGCTGCGCGGGGACTTCGAAGCCGCTCACGTCCGCGGCGACAACGCGCGGATCGTAGCCACCGACACCCAGAAGAACACCGTCTACGCACTCGCCCGCGACGACGTCGGATCGCCGGAGGCCTTCCTGCTGCGGCTGGGCCGTCACTTCACGGGAAGCTTCCCGTGGGTGAGCGGCGGGCGATGGGAGGCGGAGCAGGCCGCGTGGAGCCGGATCCCGGTGGGCGGCGAGGGGCACGAGCACTCGTTCGTCCGCGGCGGGACGGAGACCCGCGTGGCGGTGGTCACGATCGACGGGCGCGACGAGACGGTCGTCGCGGGACTGCAGGACCTCGCCCTCCTGAAGACGACGGGGTCGGAGTTCCGCGGCTTCCCGCGGGACCGCTTCACGACGCTGGCCGACGTGACCGATCGCGTGCTGGCGACCCGCGTGAGAGCGCGATGGCGGTACAACCGACTCGACGTCGACTTCGACCAGACGTACGCCGACGTGCGCCGGGTCCTGCTGGAGACCTTCGCCCAGACGCATTCGCTGGCACTCCAGCAGACGCTGTTCGAGATGGCACGGCACACCCTGGCCGCGCACTCCGAGATCGACGAGGTGCGGCTGTCGATGCCGAACCTGCACCACTTCGCCGTGGACCTCAGTCCCTTCGGGCTCGACAACCCCGGCGAGGTCTTCTTTCCCGCCGACCGTCCGTACGGGCTCATCGAGGCGGCGGTGCTGCGCGAGGGCGCCGACGGCGATCATCCCGCGTGGCGCGGCATGGCCGGCTTCTGCTGAGCGGATGCCTCCGCCGGCCTGGTGAGCGGCGCGGCGGGGCGTGGCATCCGTGTCAGGGCATGCGGGTGACGAGCCTGCGCGCGTCCACCGTCTTGCGCCGCTCGGGACGCGACGTGCGGGGCTTGCCTCCCACGTAGAGCCAGCCCAGCAGCTCCTCGTTCTTCTTCAGGCCGTGCGCCTTGGCCACCGCCTTCGCGCGGGTGTAGTGCCCGGTTCGCCAGATCACGCCCCAGCCGGCCTCGTCGAGCAGCAGGCTCAGCATGTGGGCGACGCCGGAGGCCACCGCCTCCTGCTCCCATCGCGGCACCTTGTGGCTCTTGCGATAGCTCGCGACGACCGCCACGAGCAGTGGGGCGCGCAGCGGCTTGGACGAGACGCCCTTGTCGCCCTGCGCCTTGTTGATCGCACGGCCGAGCCGCTCTCTGTCGTCGCCGCGCAGCTCGATGATCCGCCACGGCTGCAGCGAAGAGTGGTCGGCGACGCGGCCCGCCGCGGCCACGAGCTCCAGCAGCTGCTCGTGCGTCGGCGCCTCGTCGGTGACCTTCGACCACGAGCGCCGCGCGAGAGCGGCATCGAGGGCGCCGGGCATCAGGCCTGGACCGGACCGTCGCCCGGCGTGAAGTTCAGCGAGATCGAGTTCATGCAGTAGCGGTCGCCCGTCGGCGTGCCGAAGCCGTCGGGGAAGACGTGTCCGAGATGCGAGCCGCAGTTCGCGCAGCGCACCTCGGTGCGCACCATGCCGTGGCTGCGGTCCTCGATGAGGTCGACCGCCTCGGGCCGGATCGACTCGTAGAAGCTCGGCCAGCCGCAGTGCGAGTCGAACTTCGTGCCGCTCTGGAAGAGCTCGGCGCCGCACGCCGCGCACGTGTACAGGCCGGCACGGCTCTCATCGAGCAGTTCACCCGTCCAGGGTCGCTCCGTCCCGGCTTCTCGCAGCACGGCGTACTGCTCGGGGGTCAGTTCGGCGCGCCACTCGGCGTCGCTCTTGTCGACGGCGTAGGTCATGGGTCCCTCCTCTGCCGCGGATGCGGCACGCAGTCCATTCTTCCGCAGCATGACGAGGCGCGGTCGGTGCCCGCTGGGGGAACCCCCAGAACTGCGAGGCATCCGCCGATCCGCCAGGATGGCGGGGTGGCGGACCAGAACCGGGACCAGGATGCGGCCGACGTCGCGGAGCGATACGCGCGGTTCGCCCGAGACGAGGCGCCCGGCCGCTCCGCGCTGTACGCCCAGTGGGCGGCGGGCGTCGCCGCGGACCCCGCGACGGCGGCCGTCCTCGCCCGGATCCCTGCGACGCGGCGACAGCCGCCCCTCGTCTTCGCCGTCAGCCGCATGCTCGGCGCCCCGGAAGCGGGGTTCCCCGCCTGGGCGGAGTGGCTGCAGGTGCACGCGGACACCGTCGTGGCGGAGGCATCCCGTCGCCGACTGCAGACCAACGAGCCGCAGCGGTGCGCGGCGCTCCTTCCCGCGCTCGCGGCCGTCGAGGGCCCGATCGCCCTTCTCGAGGTCGGCGCGAGCGCGGGGCTCTGCCTGTACCCGGACCGCTACTCCTACCGATACCGCACCGAAGGGGCGGTCGTGGCGCTCGATCCGGTCGACGGACCGTCGACCGTGGTGCTGGACTGCGAGGTCACCGGCGACGTGCCGTTGCGGATGCCGGACGTGGTGTGGCGCGCGGGCCTCGATCTCGAGCCGCTCGACGCCGGCGACCCTGCGGACCGCCGCTTCCTCACGAGTCTCGTCTGGCCGGGGGAGCGCGGACGCGGCGGCAGGATCCTCGCCGCGCTCGACATCGTCGCCGCCGACCCTCCGCTGCTGCGCGCCGGGGACGCCGCCGACCCCGACACGCTGCGCGCCGCCGCCGCCCTCGCGCCGCCGGAGGCGACGCTCGTGGTGACCACGCCGGGCGTGCTGCCCCACATCGCCCGCCCGGAGCGCGAGCGCCTCGTCGAGACCGTGCGGGGGCTGGACGCCGTCTGGGTCACGATCGACCCGCCCGGCCTGCACTCCGCAGCATCCTGGGCGTGGCAGCCTGCCGTCGACCCTGCGACCTGGGGCGGGTTCGTCCTCGGCGTCGACGGCCGCGCGCTCGCCGCCGTCGATCCGCTCGGCGCGTTCGTGCGCTGGCGCGCGTCGCGCCACGGAGAGACGGATGCCGCGGGCTAGCGTGGACGCGTGCCTCTGACCGACCGCGACCGCGCCATCCTCGACTTCGAGGCGGAGTGGCGCCGCCACGCGGGGGCCAAGGAGGAGGCGATCCGGGCCGACCTCGGCATCTCACCCGCGCGCTACTACCAGCTGCTCGGCCGTCTGATCGACACGGCCGACGCGCAGGAGCACGACCCGATGCTGGTGAAGCGCCTGCGGCGCCTGCGGGACGCGCGGGTGCACGACCGCGCGGCGCGCGCCGCCGACGCCCGCTGATCGCCCGGCGGGGTCGCGGGTCCGCCGGTCCTGAACACCCCGCGTTCGCCCGGTAGCATCGTCGGGTGCCGACCACGAGCTTCCCCCGCGATCGTTTCGACGACGTGCCGGAGACGGACCGCGTCGGCGCGCACCGGGCGGAGAACCCGCGCATGCGGGGCTGGGTCGTGCTGCTGTGGGCCGCGCTGGCCACCCTCGTGCTTATCGCAGTCGGCATCTTCGGCACCCTGATCGCCTCCGGCCGCATCGAGCTGGCACCCACCCCGGTGCCGACCGTCGAGCCGGTTCCCGAGGTGACACCGGTTGTCGACACGACCTACGCGGTGATGATCCTCAACGCGACTCCCGAGCAGGGGCTCGCCACCCAGCTGAAGGACGTCGTGGTCGCCGCCGGGTGGGCCGACGATGCCGTGACGGCGGGAGAGGCGGGCTCCGAGGACTTTCCGACGACCACCGTCTTCTACAGCGCCGCCGCCGACGAGGCCGCGGCCGCCGGCCTGGCGGAGGTCATCGGGGGCGCCGCCATCGAGCAGAGCGACGCGTACCCGTCGACCTCGCCCGACACGCCGCAGCTGACCGTCGTCGTCGGCCTGGACCGCACGGCCGCAGGACAGACGCCCGCCCCCACACCCTGACGCGCACCGCTCTGCAGCGCTCGCGCGGGAGTGTGTTTCGCGCCGGTAAACACTTGTGTGCCGGCGTGTCAACAAGTGACGAATCGCCCGATCGGCGTCCGCGCGCCTGCATACGATGAAGCCCAGCAACGCCGGCAACAGGAGAAACGCATGACCCAGGGCACCGTCAAATGGTTCAACGCCGAGAAGGGATTCGGCTTCATCACCGTCGCCGACGGCCAGGACGTCTTCGTCCACTACTCCAACATCGACATGACGGGTTTCCGCGTGCTCGAGGAGGGGCAGACCGTGGAGTTCACGGTCGGGGCGGGTCAGAAGGGTCCTCAGGCCGAGGCGGTGCGCGTCGTCTGAGCCCTCGGCTCAGCGCCCGACGCTGACGACACCCGAGACGGAGTGCCTCACGGCACTCCGTCTCTCTGCGTTTCGGCATCCCCTTCCTGCGGCTTGCACTCGGTAGGGTCGAGTGCCAGAATGATTTAGCACTCGTCTTCATTGAGTGCTAATTCCCAAAGCCAACGTTCCGGAGGGACGACACACACATGGCAAAGATCATCGCTTTCGACGAGGAGGCCCGTCGCGGCCTCGAGCGCGGCCTCAACATCCTGGCCGACGCCGTCAAGGTGACGCTCGGCCCGCGCGGTCGCAACGTCGTGCTCGAGAAGAAGTGGGGCGCCCCCACGATCACGAACGACGGTGTCTCGATCGCCAAGGAGATCGAGCTGGACGACCCGTACGAGAAGATCGGCGCGGAGCTCGTCAAGGAGGTCGCCAAGAAGACCGACGACGTCGCCGGTGACGGCACGACCACCGCGACCGTCCTCGCTCAGGCGCTCGTGCGCGAGGGTCTGCGCAACGTCGCAGCCGGCGCCGACCCCATCTCGCTCAAGAAGGGCATCGAGAAGGCCGTCGCCGCCATCACCGCCGAGCTGCTCGAGTCCGCCAAGGAGGTCGAGTCCAAGGACCAGATCGCCGCCACGGCGTCGATCTCGGCCGCTGACCCGGAGATCGGCCAGCTCATCGCCGAGGCCATCGACAAGGTCGGCAAGGAGGGCGTCGTCACCGTCGAGGAGTCGCAGACCTTCGGCACCGAGCTCGAGCTCACCGAGGGCATGCGCTTCGACAAGGGCTACATCAACCCCTACTTCGTCACGGACCCGGAGCGCCAGGAGGCCGTCTTCGAGGACCCGTACATCCTCATCGCGAACCAGAAGATCTCGAACATCAAGGACCTTCTGCCCGTCGTCGACAAGGTGATCCAGGACGGCAAGGAGCTCGTCATCATCGCCGAGGACGTCGAGGGTGAGGCTCTCGCGACGCTCGTGCTCAACAAGATCCGCGGCATCTTCAAGTCGGTCGCCGTCAAGGCTCCCGGCTTCGGCGACCGTCGCAAGGCGCAGCTGCAGGACATCGCGATCCTCACCGGCGGCCAGGTCATCACCGAGGAGGTCGGTCTCAAGCTCGAGAACGCCACCCTCGACCTGCTCGGCCGTGCGCGCAAGGTCATCGTCACCAAGGACGAGACCACGATCATCGAGGGTGTGGGCGACGCCGCTGCGATCGAGGGTCGCGTGACCCAGATCCGCCGCGAGATCGACAACACCGACAGCGACTACGACCGCGAGAAGCTCCAGGAGCGTCTTGCCAAGCTCGCCGGCGGCGTGGCCGTCATCAAGGCGGGTGCGGCCACCGAGGTCGAGCTGAAGGAGCGCAAGCACCGCATCGAGGACGCCGTTCGCAACGCGAAGGCGGCCGTCGAGGAGGGCATCGTCCCCGGTGGTGGCGTCGCCCTGATCCAGTCCGGCAAGAAGGCGCTCGACGCCCTCGAGCTGACGGGTGACGAGGCGACCGGCGCCAACATCGTGCGTGTCGCGATCGAGGCTCCGCTGAAGCAGATCGCCCTCAACGCCGGTCTCGAGCCGGGCGTCGTGGCGAACAAGGTGTCGGAGCTCCCCGCGGGTCACGGCCTGAACGCCGCCACGGGCGAGTACGGCGACCTGTTCGCGCAGGGCATCATCGACCCCGCCAAGGTGACCCGCTCGGCGCTGCAGAACGCCGCGTCGATCGCCGGTCTGTTCCTCACGACCGAGGCCGTCGTCGCCGACAAGCCCGAGAAGGTCGCGGCCCCGGCCGGCGACCCGACCGGTGGCATGGACTTCTGACCACGTCCACGACCGCGTAGCGTCTCCACAGAACGGCCCCTCCGCTTGGAGGGGCCGTTCTGTGTTCTCCGGGGGTCAGCGGAACATGCTGGTCGCCGCGAGCTCGGTGTCGGCGTACTGGCGCGCGGCGGACGCCAGTGCGGCGTTGATCTGCGCCAGCGACTCCTCCACCTGGCGCTGGGTTGCGCGCCACTGCTCGACGACGCCCGCGAAGGCGGCGGACGCCGCTCCCGTCCACGACGACTGCAGCTGCGTCAGCTGGGCCAGCATCGCGTCGGATTCGGCCTGGAGCCGGTCGATCGTGCCCCGCACGGAGGTGGTGGAGGCGAGGATGGTGTCGCTGTCGACGGTGAAGACGGCCATGGGTGCTCCTGATCGATGTGCGGTGGCCGGATGCCGAACCCGCCGTGCCCGCAACGCTAAGCGCGCGGCACGGGGGGATGTGCGGCATCCGCCCTCATCTGTGCATCGGGCGTCGCGGGGCCGGGATGGGGAGGAGCCCCGTCACTCCGAGGCGTCGGCGAGGCGGGCGAGCGGCTGCGTCGGCGTATCGAGGTGCTCGGCGGCGTCGCGGATGTCGGCCAGCGGGAACGACACGCGGAAGGTCGCTCCGCCTCCGGGGGTGTCGACGACCCCGACCGAGCCGTGCAGCGCCTCGACGATCGACGCCACGATCGACAGCCCGAGGCCCGAGCCGCCCGTCTCGCGCGTGCGCGACGTGTCGGCGCGCCAGAAGCGCTGGAAGATCTTCTCCTTGATCTGGTCGGGCACCCCCTCGCCGTGATCGACGACCTCGATCCAGCCCATGTGCGCCCGTGCGTCGATGCCGACCCGCAGCTCGATGGGGGAGTCCTCCGGCGTGAAGCGGCGCGCATTGCCGAGCAGGTTCGTGACGACCTGCCGGATGCGGTTCTCGTCTCCCAGCACGATCGGCGCGAGGGCGCCGGCGCGCGGCGAAGGCTCCGATTCGGGCAGCACGGACGGCATCTCGCTGGACCCGTTCGCGCTGGAGGCCGGGACGGGCTTCGGGCGTCTCCGCAGCAGCGACAGCGTCGCGCCTGCCCGCGAGATCGCCGACGGGCCGCCGGTCCGCCGCTTCGCGTCGGGGTTGACGGCGTCGTCCTCCTCGTCGGGTGGGAGCGCGGGCTCCACGATCGTGGTGTCGATCGTGGTGACCGGGCGTCGGGGGGAGGCGGCCCGCACATCCAGAGCGGCGTCACGGGCGATGGGTCGCAGGTCGACGGGAGCGATGATCACGTCGCGCCGTTCGTCGAGACGCGCCAGCGCGAGCAGGTCCTCGACGAGCAGGCCCATGCGCACGGCCTCCTTCTCGATGCGGTCCATCGACTGGGCGACGTCGTCCTCGCCGCGCACCGCGCCCATGCGATAGAGCTCGGCGTACCCGCGAACGGTGACCAGCGGCGTGCGCAGTTCGTGGCTGGCGTCGCCGATGAAGCGCCGCATCTGACGCACCGTGGCATCGCGCTGCGAGATCGCGCTGTCCACGCGATCGAGCATCGCGTTGATGGCGGTCTTGAGCCTGCCGACCTCGGTCGTGGTCGGTTCGATGTCCGTCATGCGCTGGCTGAGGTCGCCCGCCGCGATCGCGTCGGCGGTCGACTCGACCTGACCGAGGCTGCGGAACGTGAGGGTGACGAGGTAGCGGGTGGCGACCGCGCCGACGACGAGGATGACGAGCGCGAGGATGCCGTAGATGCCGATGTACTGGGCGACGATCTGGTTGCTGGGCGCCAGCGGCAGCGCGACGAGCTGCGTGTAGTAGTCCGAGACGCTCTCGATGAGATACAGGTCGGTGCTCGCGAGATACGTGTTGCCGGTCTCGGCGTTGGTGAGCGGGAAGGTCGACACACCGCGGATGGTGACCTCCTCGATGGTCATCACCTCGGGGAAGTCGGGGGGAGGCCCGCCGTTGCCGCCGGCGCTCGTCTCGAAGGCGCCGTCGGGACCGTAGATCGCGACGAAGTACGACGGGGAGGGCACATCGGTCTTCTTCGTGAACCGCGGGCCGGTCGCAGTGATCTCGATGTCGAAGAGCGTGCTGGCGACATCGGTGGCGGCCAGCTGCTGGGTCTGCTCGTCGACGCTGGCGACCAGGGCGTTGCGCAGGAAGACCGCCGTGCCGAGTCCGGCAGCGAACAGGCCGACGGCCAGGAGCGCGACGGTGACCCCGGTGACCTTCGCGCGCAGACTCGTGCCGCGCCACCACCGGGTGACCGCATCGGGCTGGTGAGCCAGGTCGCCCCTCCGTTTCCGGGTCCGCCGTCAGGCGGTCTTGCCGGCCTTCAGCATGTAGCCGAAGCCGCGCTTGGTCTGGATGAGCGGCTCGGACGAGTGTGGGTCGATCTTGCGGCGGAGGTACGAGATGTAGCTCTCCACGATGCCGGCATCGCCGTTGAAGTCGTACTCCCACACGTGGTCGAGGATCTGGGCCTTCGACAGCACCCGGTTGGGATTGAGCATGAGGTAGCGCAGCAGCTTGAACTCGGTCGGGCTGAGGTCGATCGAGACGTCCCCGACCTGCACGTCGTGCGTGTCCTGATCCATGGTCAGCTCGCCCGCCCGGATGATCGACTCCTCGTCGGCCTGCATGGTGCGCCGCAGGATCGCCTGGATGCGTGCGACGATCTCGTCGAGGCTGAAGGGCTTCGTGACGTAGTCGTCGCCGCCCGCGTTGAGTCCGGTGATCTTGTCCTCGGTCTCGTCCTTGGCGGTGAGGAAGAGGATCGGGGCGGTGTATCCGGCTCCGCGCAGACGCTTGGTGACGCTGAAGCCGTTCATGTCGGGCAGCATCACGTCGAGGATGATGAGATCGGGCTCCTCTTCGAGGACGGCCGAGATCGTCTGCGCGCCATTCGACACGGCGCGGACCTGGAACCCGGCGAATCGCAGGCTCGTGATCAGCAGGTCGCGGATGTTCGGTTCGTCGTCCACGACGAGGATGCGCGGTGCGGTCATGCCCTCATTATGTCGGCGGATGCCATGGGATGTCTGGATATCGCTCCCGAGTCCGGCTTCCCCGCGCGCCCGGCACCGAGGAGCGCCCCTTGAACAAGCGGGCGGGCAGGGGGAGCATGGCGATCACAGACCCGCGCGCGCACGCTGCCGCAGGCCACGGGGGACGAAGGCCCGCCGCGCGATGCGACCGTGCTTGAGGAGGCATCATGGCGCACTTCGTGATCGTCGGAGGCGGGCTCGCCGCGGGCAAGGCCGTGGAGCGGCTCCGCACAGAGGGTTTCGACGGCGACGTCACGGTCGTGACCGCGGAGCGGCATCCGCCATATCAGCGTCCGCCGCTGTCGAAAGGGTATCTGCAGGGGGTCGAGGGGCCGGATGCGGTCGTGCTGCACCCCTCGGAGTGGTACGCCGACGGGATGGCGGATCTTCGCACCGGCACCGTCGCGGTCGCTGTGGAGCCCGGCGACGGGCGGGTCGTGCTGGACGACGGCACGACGCTCGCCTTCGATGCTCTGCTCCTGGCGACGGGGTCGTCGCCGCGACGCCTCCCGCTCGAGGGCGCCGAGCTGCCCGGGGTGCGGACGCTCCGCACGCTCGACGACGCCGATGCGCTCGCGGCCGACCTGCGCGACGGCGGCAGACGGCTCGTGGTGATCGGATCCGGATGGATCGGGATGGAGGTGGCGGCGACCGCGCGGACGCTGGGCAACGACGTCACGGTGCTCGAGCGTGGCGAGGTTCCACTGGCTTCGGCCATCGGTGCGGAGATGGGGGCCGTGTTCCGCGACCTCCACCGGGCCCACGGCGTCGACCTCCGCGCCTCCGTCGGCGTCGACCGGATCCTCGGCGGCGACCGGGTCACCGGGGTGGTCGTGGGCGGCGAGGAGGTCGCAGCAGACCTCGTCGTCGTGGGCGTCGGCGCGTCACCGAACCTCGCGCTCGCCGAAGAGGCCGGCATCGCCGTCGACAACGGCATCCTGACCGACGCGGGTCTGCGCACCGACGCCCCCGGCGTGTACGCGGCCGGCGACGTCGCCAACGCGTTCCACCCGGGTATCCGGCGTCGGCTCCGCAGCGAGCACTGGGACAACGCCCTCAAGGGCGGCGCCGTCGCGGCGCGATCGATGCTCGGGATCGAGGCATCCCACGATTCCATCCCGTACTTCTACACCGACCAGTTCGACGTGTCGATGGAGCTGTCGGGCTATCCGCCGCTGATGCGGGATGCCGAGCTGGTCGTGCGCGGCGATGCGGAGGCGAGGCAGTTCATCGCCTTCTGGGTGGGTGAGGACACGGTGGTGGGCGCCATGAGCGTCAATGTGCCGAAGACCACCAAGACCGTGCAGGCGCTGATCCGCTCGGGCGATCGGGTGGATCGCGAGCGGCTGCGCGACGAGAACGTGCCGCTGGAGGGGCTCCTCGGCTGAAGGTCGTCAGTCCAGGCACGCACGTACCGCGCGCTCGACGACCGGCCGGACCTCGGCATCCGGATCGACCGTCACGCGGTGCAGGACGAGTCCGTCGCCCGCGGCCATCAGCGTGCGGACGGCCTGATCGGGCGCGTTCGCCCCCACGCGCGCGAGGATCGCCGTGGTCCACTCGACGTACGCGCGGCGCTGGTCCAGGAGCGGGGCGAGGAGCTCGGCATCGCCGGCGCCCTCGAGGAACAGGGCGTAGCGGGCCCGCGTGCGTTTCGCGAGCGGTCCCGTCTGCCACTCGATCAGGGCGCTGAGCGCCTCGACCAGCTGGCCGGGCGTCTCCACCGGGGATGTGCCGCCGGCCGCGAACTCCGCCCGCTCGGTCTCGGCGAGCCACGCCACGACCCCCGCCACGAGCGCATCGCGAGTGCGGAACCAGTTCGACGTGGATCCCTTCGGCAGACCCGCGCGCTCGTCGACGCGCGCGTGGGTCAGCGCCCGGATGCCCTGTTCGCCGACGAGTGCGAGCGCGGCGTCGAGTGCTCGCTCGCGTGTCGATGCCATGATCCCGACTGTAGGCGACACCGACCTACTATAGAAGTAGTGACAATCCACTATGAAAGTAGTAACCTTCGTCGCATGACCGATATCGCCGGCATCCGCTCGTCGATGGTCACCGCGAACGGACTGCGTATGCGCGTCACGGAGGCCGGAACGGGAAGGCCCGTGCTCATGCTGCACGGGTTCCCCCAGAGCTCCAGGGAGTGGGCGCCCGTCATGGCGGCGCTGTCGGATCGGGCGCGGCTCCTCGCGCCGGATCTGCGAGGAGCGGGGGAGACCGACGCGCCGAGCTCGGGCTACGACTCCGAGACGGTGCAGCGCGATGTCATCGCACTGCTGGACGAGCTGGGTCTGGAGCAGGTCGATCTCGTCGCCCACGACTGGGGCGCGATCGTCGGATTCGATCTGTGCCTGACGCATCCCGAGCGGGTGCGGAGGTACGTCGCCATCGCGGTGCCCGCCCCGTATCTGCGCATGAACAGCGGGCTCGCGCTCGGGCTGATGAAAGCACTGCCGCACCTCTGGTTCCAGTGGGCAGTGGCCACCCCCGGCCTCGGGCCCGCCCTGCTGTCGCGGGGTCGGCAGCGGCTCGCGAACTACATCCTCCACGCCTTCCAGGTGCGCCCGAAGGCGGAGGCCGACGAGGCGGCCTATCTGCGCGCGCTGGCCGATCCGGCGCGCGCCCGCGCAGCGTCCAAGCTGTACCGCGGACTGATACTCCCCGGTTTCATGAGGGCGGTGAACGGCTCCTACCGCGGGCGGGTGCTGAGCACGCCGACGCTGGTGCTCTTCGGCGCGGATGACGGGCTGCTCCCCAAGGATGCGCTCGAGGTGAGTCCCGACGACGCCCCGCACACGACCATCGAATACGTGCCCGGCGGCGGGCACTATGTCGTCGACGAGAATCCCGCCGAGGTGGCGCGGCGCATCGGCGAGTTCCTCGGGGTCTGATCGGAAAAGGGCCGGCCTGTCCTTGGATGAGGCCGCTCAGGCCGCGAGGGAGTGCGCGTCCAGGATCGTGTAGGCGTAGCCCTGCTCGGCGAGGAACCGCTGCCGGTTCTGCGCGAAGTCCTGGTCGACGGTGTCGCGCGCGATGAGCGTGTAGAAGCTGGCGGTGTGGTTCGACTGCTTCGGGCGCAGGAGCCGGCCGAGGCGCTGGGCCTCCTCCTGGCGCGACCCGAACGAGCCCGAGACCTGGATGGCGACGGATGCCTCGGGCAGGTCGATCGAGAAGTTCGCGACCTTCGACACCACGAGCACGGAGATCTCGCCCACACGGAAGGCCTGGTACAGCTCCTCGCGCTCGTCGACCGGCGTCTGCCCGGTGATCTTCGGGGCGTTCAGCGCCTCGGCGAGCACGTCGATCTGATCGAGGTACTGCCCGATGATGAGGATGCGCTCGCCCTCGTGCCGCTCCACGAGTTGACGCACGACGCCGATCTTCGCCGGCGCCGTGGCGGCGAGACGGTACCGCTCGTCGTCGGCCGCGGCGGCGTACTCGAGGCGGTCGCCGGCCGGCAGGTCGACGCGCACCTCGTAGCAGACGGCGGGGGAGATGAAGCCCTGAGCCTCGATCTCCTTCCACGGCGCGTCGAACCGCTTGGGGCCGATGAGGCTGAAGACGTCGCCCTCGCGGCCGTCCTCGCGCACGAGGGTCGCCGTCAGGCCCAGCCGTCGCCGCGCCTGCAGGTCGGCGGTGAGCTTGAACACCGGCGCCGGCAGGAGGTGCACCTCGTCGTAGACGATCAGACCCCAGTCCAGGGCGTCCAGCAGCGCGAGGTGGGCGTACTGTCCCTTCCGCTTCGCGGTGAGGATCTGGTAGGTCGCGATCGTGACCGGCTTGATCTCCTTGACCTGCCCCGAGTACTCGCCGATCTCCTCGGGGGTCAGCGACGTGCGCTTGAGCAGCTCGTCGCGCCATTGGCGCGCGCTGACCGTGTTCGTCACGAGGATGAGGGTCGTCGTCTTCGTCTCGGCCATGGCGCCCGCGCCCACGAGGGTCTTGCCGGCGCCGCAGGGGAGCACCACGACGCCGGACCCGCCGTCGGTGAAGATGTCGACCGCCTGCCGCTGATACGGCCGCAGTTCCCAGCCGTCTTCGGCGAGGTCGATGGGGTGAGGCGTCCCCGGCGTGTAGCCGGCGAGGTCCTCGGCCGGCCAGCCGATCTTCAGCAGCTCCTGCTTGATCTGGCCGCGGGCCCACGCGTCGACGACGTAGACGTCGGGGGAGGGGTGGCCGATCAGCAGCGGCTGGATGCGCTTGTTCTTCGACACCTCCGCCAGGACCGCCGCATCCGTCGATCGCAGGATCAGCTCGCCTCCGCTGCCGTCCTCGGCGACCGGGGTGCGCTCGATGACCAGACGCCCGTACCGGCCCACCGTCTCGGAGATGTCGATCGAGACCGACGGGGGCACCGGGAACCGCGACCACCGGTCGAGCGTCGCGAGCATGTCCTGCGCGTCGTGCCCGGCGGCCCGTGCGTTCCACAGCCCGAGCCGCGTGATGCGGTAGGTGTGGATGTGCTCGGGGGCGCGCTCGAGCTCGGCGAAGATCGCCAGCTCGTGGCGGGCGCTCTCGGCGTCGGGATGTGCGACTTCGAGGAGCACCGTGCGGTCGCTCTGGACGATGAGGGGGCCGTCAGCCATAACGAGCTAGTTTACCGGCGCCCCGGGCGGGACGGGCGTGACGGCTCGGAGGGCGAAGCGGATGCCGCGACTCACGCGACGCCGACGCTGACGATGCTCGACACGGGCAGGGTGCGTTCGATGTCGGCGGCGCGGTCGCGTCCGCGCAGGCGGCCGCCGCCGAGCCCGGCCGCCTCGAGGGTGAAGGAGCGCTCCGCGCCGTCAGGCATGCGCACCACCACGATGATCTCGGCGCGGCTGCGCACGGCCTGCTCGAGCTCGCGCTCGAGCCACCCCGCCTCGCCGTCCGTGCCGTGCCCGCCGCGGAGGATGGCGATGAGTCGTGCGTACGCCTGCTCCGCCGTCGCCGCGGGTTCCGAGGGCGTGCCCGAGGTGCGCCGGTGGATCGACTCCGGGCGTCCTGCCGCATCGAGCGCGATCACCGGATACCGGGCGTCTGCGAGCGTCCAGTAGACCGCGTCCCTGGCCACGCGCGAGGTGAGGGCCTCGCCGTCGGGCACGAGTCCGAGCGGACGAAGCGCCTGATCGATCGCGATGGCGTCGAGCAGGCTCGCGTCGGGACTCTCGACCCGGGTGCGGCCGGTACCCTCGTGGGCGCGCACACGCACCATGCCGTGTCGTGCTGCCGTGCTCTCGATCAGGTACTCCAGCGGCTGGGGGATCCCGGTGAGCGACAGCGAGGCGAGGAAGGCCCGCATCGACTCCGCCGTCTCGCCCTCGGTCATGCCGGCGGCGAGCGACGCGGCGGTGAAGCGGTAGGTCGACGCCTGCGCGCGCGATTCGCGTGCGGCCATGGAGCGCAGCCGGAGGTCGAGTGCGGGCGCGAGCGGCCCTGGCGCGATCGCGGTGAGATCGGCCTGAAGATACACCCTGTCGATCTCGGCGGGGAGGTACGGCGCCATCGTGGCGGCGTCGGCCGCGTCGCCCGCGCGCAGCGCCGCCGTCCAGGGGAACTCGGCGGCGCCGGCGGGGTCGAACAGGCCCCAGCGCACGCCGAGGCGGTGGAGCTCACCGGCGCGCGCCGGCCAGTCCGGGTCGAGCGGGTACGCCGTCGGCCACGAGGCGGGCGAGGCGAATCCGCCCGCCGGGGTGCGCAGCCCCGCGGGCAGGCTGGCGCGCAGCCCCTCGGCGATCGCCTCCCACCGCTGCGGAGTGGGCGCCTCCAGCCACCGCTCGCCCAGGTCGGTCACGACCCACTCGCGGTCGTGCGCGACGGCGAGGCCCGCTCCCGCGGCGGAGGTCAGCAGATCCTCGAGGTCGTCCGAGAACTCGATGGCCCCGGCATCCATGAGCCGGCGGCGGTCCGCCGCGCTCACCGGACCGGCGCCCGTCCGCGCGAGAGGGGCGTGCAGACACGCGAGGAGCACGTCGGCGAGGGAGCCGGCCGTCGTGAACGCCCGCTCTGCGGCCCCGGCGGAGGATCGCGGCTCGGCGGGCGCCGGCTCGCGCTCGTCGGCGGCGGGGGTGAACGCCTCGGGGGAGGTGGCCGCCGCGGCGGCCACCCGTTCGGCCACCACCGCGTACGGCGCACCGTCGGCGTCGACGAGCGCGAGGAGCGACGCTGTGCCGTCGGCCCGGCTTCGCCCGTCCCGCAGGGCGATGAGATCGCGGCGGTCGAGGCGGGTCAGCGCACGGTCGACCGATGAGGACTCGAGCAGGCTCTCCGCGGCGTCGAAGAAGTCGTGCCATCCGGCCTGGGCAGACACGCCACGTGCCGCGAGCGTCGCCGCGAGCGCGGCATCCCCGAGATCGGCGAGTCGTGTCGCGAGTGCGCGCGCGTCGGAGACCAACCCGGTCAGCCCCCTCTGTTGGCCCGCGACCTCCGGACGAGACTCATGATCAGCACGGCGAGCAGCAGCCCGAACGCCACGATCGGCGCGATGTACACGAGCACGCCCACCAGCGGCCAGATTCCGGCGCTGAAGTCCGCGCCCGCGGCCGACGCGATCATGATCGCGAAGAAGCAGACGATAGAGAGCACGAGCAGCCCGAGCGACATGAAGGCCAGGACGCGGTCGATGCGGCGGACGGGGACGTCGCCGGAGGGATTCGTGCTCATCCGCTCCAGCCTACCCGCTGGCGCTGACCTTGCGGAGGGACGATGCCGAGCCGGTGGGGCCTGCCGCCAGGGCGTGCCATTAGGCTGGTGGGTGGGGTTCAGAACCCCGATTTCGTCATGCCGCCGCGCGTGGGCGCGGCGCCCGATCCAGCGAGGTTTCCATGCCCACCGGCAAGGTCAGGTTCTACGACGAGGAGAAGGGCTTCGGCTTCATCTCCTCCGACGACGGTCAGGACGTCTTCCTGCACGCCACCGCCCTGCCCGCCGGCACTCCCGCTCTGAAGACGGGCACGCGGCTGGAGTTCGGCATCGCCGACGGCAAGCGCGGGCCGCAGGCGCTCTCGGTCCGAGTGCTCGAGGCTCCCGTCAGCCTCGCCAAGCGCTCCCGCAAGCCCGCGGACGACATGGCGATCATCGTCGAAGACCTGGTGAAGCTGCTCGACGGCATCGGCGGCGACCTGCGTCGCGGCCGCTATCCCAGCGGCTCGCACGCCAAGAAGGTGGCCGCAGTCCTGCGCAAGGTGGCCGATGAGCTCGACGCCTGATCCCATCGATCCCGACGCCGACTTCCTCCTGGATCCGGTCGTCGATCCGGTCGAGCCCGCTGCCGAGCCGGCGGAGCCGGCTGCCGAGGCGTCGGCGCCCGCTGACGAGGCGGCGGAGCCCGCTGACGAGGCGGCGGCGCCCGCTGACGAGGCGGCGGAGCCCGCGTCGCCCGACCCGCGGCTGCTCGAGGCCCATGACCTGGCGCTCGCGGCCCTGCGCGAGATCACGCCGGCATCGACGATCGGCGAGCCCGCGGACTACCGGATGGAGGCCGACGGCGTCGTCTCGCTGCGGTTCACCAACCGGCTCGCCGGGTATCCGGGCTGGTTCTGGACCGTCAGCCTCGCGCGCGTCGAGGACGCCGAGCCGACCGTTCTCGAGGTCGAGCTGCTGCCCGGCGAGGGAGCGCTCATCGCGCCGGACTGGGTGCCTTGGGCCGTGCGCCTGGCCGATTACCACGCCGCGCAGGCCGCCGCCCAGGCGGAGTCGGCCGCCGATGACGACGACGAGACGGCCGAGGGCGAGGAGCTCGACGACGTCGACGACCTCGATGCAGCCGACTTCGACGACGACGGTTCGCCCATCCTCCACGCCGGCGATGTCGACGGCGTCGACATCGACGAGCTGGCCGACCTCCACGACGACGACTCCGACGAGGAGGACGACGAGGACGACGACTCCGACGACGACGAGGACGACTCCGACGACGACGACGACGAGGACGAGGACGACTTCGACGACGAGGACGGCGCTGACGAGGACGACGACGAAGACGGCGGTGACGAGGACGACGACGAGGACTTCGACTCCGAACGTGCCTGACCTCCTCCAGACATGACGAAGGGGTGGACTCCCGCCGCCCGCAGCGCGGTGGGATCCACCCCTTCGCGTTCTCTCAGCGGCGGTCGACCGCGTGCTCGGCGGGCGCCGCCGGGCGCGCCACCGCATCGGCGACGTGGAAGCGTGCGCTCAGCAGCACGTCATCGCGCGACGACGGCCCGACGAGCAGTTCGAAGTCGCCGGCTTCGACAAGGCGCCGGCCCGCGGCATCCACGATCGTGCACTCCGCGACGCGCAGCGACAGCTCGACCGTCGCGGTCTCGCCGGGCTGCACGTCGACGTGACGGTAGGCCTTGAGCTCCTTGTCGGCCCAGCTGACCGAGGTCACACTGTCACGCACGTAGACCTGGACGATCTCGTGCGCCGGCCGGTGGCCCGTGTTGCGCAGCTCGACGAAGGCGCGCACGGTGTCGCCCCGACCGACGTGGGATTCGACGATGCGCAGGCCCGAGTACTCGACCGTCGTGTACGACAGGCCCTCGCCGAAGGCGAACGCGGGGCTCTGCGTCAGGTCGGCGTAGCGCTCGCCGTGCTGGCCGCGGATCTGGTTGTAATAGATCGGCAGTTGGCCGGCATGGCGGGCGAACGAGAGCGGCAGGCGGCCGCCCGGCTCGATCAGGCCCAGCAGCAGCTCGGCGACGGCCTGGCCCCCGCGCATGCCGGGGTTCGCCGCCCACACCACGGCTGCGGCATCCGTCACCGCCGGTGGGAGCACATGCGGCTTCGAGGCGAGCAGCACCACGATGAGGGGCGTCCCGGTCGCCGCGAGCGCGTCGAGCAGGGCGATCTGTCCGCCGACGAGCTCGAGCGTCGCGGTCGACCGGCCTTCGCCGACGAGCTCGATGCGGTCGCCCACCACGGCGACGACGTAGTCGGCCGCCCCTGCGGCGGCGACCGACTCGGCGATGCGGTCCGCGTCCGGTGCGCTCGGCACGACCACCTGGGGCCGCGGCTGTCCGTCGGGGAAGAACGCGCCCGCCGGGTCCTCCTCGAGGGTGAGGATGCCGGCGCCCTGCGCGTGCGTGATCTCCCAGTCCTCGGGAGCGTGCGCGCGCAGTCCGTCGAGCACCGTCGTGATCATCTCGCGCGGGTGCCCGTCGCGGATCCAGTCGACCTGACCGGACGAGCCGGCCCAGTCTCCCAGCTGCGTCTGCGCGTCGTCGGCGAGCGGGCCGACCACCGCGATACGACGGCGACCGGATGCTGCGGCCACCGCTCGTCCGGATGCATCGGCGGTGAGCCCGCCGGCGAGCGGCAGCGTGCCGTCGTTGCGCAGCAGCACCAGCGAGCGACGCGCGACCTCGAGGTTGAGCGCCGTGTGCTCGGCGGACCCGACGGCCATCGCGATGCGATCGCGGTCAGGAAGGCGCGGATCCTCGAAGAGGCCGAACTCGAACTTCAGCAGAAGGATGCGGGTGACAGCCCGGTCGAGCGCCTCCTCGGTCATGAGTCCTTGCGCCAGGGCGTCCTGGGCGCCCTGGAAGAACCCGGGCGTCGTCATGATCATGTCGTTGCCCGCGAGCACGGCGGCCGCGGCGGCGTGGGCGTAGTCGGGCTGCACCTTCTGCTCCCACACCATGCGTCCGACGTTGTCCCAGTCCGTGATGAGGGTGCCGGTGTAGCCCCACTCGCCGCGCAGCACGTCGTTCAGCAGCCAGTCGTTGACCGTGATCGGCACCCCGTCGGTGGTCTGGTAGCCGAGCATGAAGGTGCGGCATCCCTCCTTCGCCACCCGCTCGAACGGCGGCAGGAACCATGACCGGAGCTTGCGGCGCGAGATGTCGGCCTCGCTCGCGTCACGGCCGCCCTGCGTTTCGGAGTACCCGGCGAAGTGCTTCGCCGTTGCGAGGATCGCGGTCGGATCATCGAGGCCGCCGCCCTGGTAGCCGCGCACCATCGCCGAGGCGAGCTCGCCGATGAGGAACGGATCCTCGCCGAACGTCTCGTCGACGCGGCCCCAGCGCAGGTCGCGGGCGATGCACAGCACCGGCGAGAACGTCCAGTGGATGCCCGTCGCCGAGACCTCGACGGCGGTCGCGCGCGCGACGCGCTCGGCGAGGCCGGCATCCCATGACGCGGCCATGCCGAGCTGGGTGGGATAGATCGTCGCGCCCTCCCAGAACGAGTGCCCGTGGATGCAGTCCTCGGCGACGAGCAGCGGGATCTGCAGGCGCGTCTGCAGGGTCAGCTCGCGGGCGTGCAGCACCTTCTCGGGGGAGGCGTGCAGGATCGACCCGGCGTGCATGCGCACCACCTGTTCCTCCAGGTCGTCACGCGCGTCGAGCTGCAGCATCTGCCCGATCTTCTCCTCGACCGTCATGCGACCGAGGAGGTCGGCGATGCGGTCGGCGACCGGAAGGGAGACGTCGAGGTAGGCCGGGCGCCCTCCGTGGTGATGTGAGGTGGCGGTCACGAGGTCTCCTGCGTGTTCGTGTTCGTTCGCACGACCGTGACGGCGTCGTTGACGTTCATGCCCTTCTTCTTCATGGCACGGGCGCGTTCACCGGCGGACCGCAGGCGCGGGTTGACGTACTCGTCGATGCCGAAGTTGATCAGCGAGAGGGCAACGCCGATGGCGGCGATGCACAGACCCGGAGGCAGGAACCACCACCACTGGCCCTGGCGGAAGGCCCCCTGCGCGCTCGCCCAGTTGAGGATCGTGCCCCAGTTGTAGGTCGTCACCGGGATGATCCCGATGTACGACAGGGTCGTGAGGCCGATGATCGCGGCCGTCACGGTGCCCACGAAGCTGGCGGCGATCAGTGCCATGAGGTTCGGGAGCATCTCGACGGCGATGATCCGCCGGAGGGGTTCGCCGTTGGCGCGGGCGGCCTGCACGAAGTCCCGGCCGCGCAGCGACATCGTCTGCGCGCGCAGCACGCGCGCGCCCCACGCCCAGCCGATGAGGCCGAGCACTCCCGCGACAAGGATGAGGGGCGGATCCTCGAACATCGACGCCACGATGATGATCAACGGGATGCCGGGAATCACCAGGAAGACGTTCGTGAGAGCCGACAGGCCCTCGCTGCGCCACCCGCGCAGGTAGCCGGAGAGCACACCGACGACGATCGCGATGACCGTGGCAATGATCGCTGCAAGGAAACCGACCACGATGACGCCGCGGGTGCCGTGGATGACCTGGCTCAGCACGTCCTCGCCGATGTGCGTCGTGCCCAGCCAGTGCTCCGCCGAAGGCGGCTGGAAGCGCGCAGTGTTGTCGACCTTCGTGGGGGAGTACGGGGCCAGCACGTCTGCGAAGATCGCGACGAGCACGAAGAACCCGAGGATCGACAGGCCCGTGATCGACTTCCGGTTGCGGAACATCGCGAATGCGGCACCCAGCCTGGACCAGAAGGTCGGCTTCCCGGGCGCCTTGCCGGCGGGGGCGGGCCTGCGGACGGTGGCGGTCGCCGGCGTGCGCGCCGGACGCTGCGCCGTCGTGTCGTTGACGATGGTGTTCATGCTCAGGCCTCCGTCTGGCGCGTGCGCGGGTCGAGGAACGCGTAGGCGACGTCGGCGAGGAGGTTCGCCAGGAGCACCGAGATCGTGATCACGAGGAACACCCCCTGCATCAGGGCGTAGTCCTTCGCGTTTGTGGCGTCCAGCAGGAGCTTGCCGATGCCGGGGTAGCTGAACACCACTTCCATCACGATCGTGCCGCCGACGATGAAGCCGAGCGCCAGCGCGAAGCTCTGGATCTGAGGGAGCACGGCGTTGCGGGCGGCGTAGCGCCAGAGCACCCGGTCGTTGGGCATGCCCTTGGCCTGCGCGACGGTGACGTAGTCCTCGTCGAGCACCGTGAGCATCATGTTCCGCATGCCCAGCATCCAGCCGCCGAGCGAGGCGATGACGATCGTCCCCGCGGGGAGGAAGCCGTGATGGATCACGTCGCCGATGAACTCCCACGACCACTCGGGCGCCACGCCGACGCCGTAGGCCTTGCCGATCGGGAACCACCCGAGCGCGACCGAGAAGACCGAGATCGCGAGCAGCCCCAGCCAGAAGTACGGGATGGTGCTGAAGAAGGTGGTGATGGGGATGAGGACATCGAGTCTGCTGCCCCGGCGCCAGCCGACGATCGCGCCGCCGATGGTGCCGATCGCGAATGCGAGGAGCGTCGCGAAGCCGACGAGGCCGACCGTCCAGATCAGTGACTGGCCGACCACCTCGGTCACCGGCCGCATGCCGTGCAGCAGCGAGATGCCGAGATCGCCGCGCAGGAGGAGGCCCCAGTAATCGACGTACTGCTGCCAGAGCGAGGTGTCGGCATCCATCCCGAGCAGGGTGCGCAGAGCCTCAGCCGCCTCCGGCGTGACGTTGCGGTTGCGCGCGAGATACGCGCTCACCGCGTCGCCCTTCATCAGGCGCGGCAGGAAGAAGTTGATGGTGATGGCCGCCCAGAGCGTGAACAGGTAGAACAGGGCGCGGTTGCCGAGGAAGCGCCAGGGGACGCGGGCGCGGCCCTTGACGACGCTTGTCGCGGTCGTGCCCGCCTCGATCGCGTCGAAGTCCGGGGACGGCAGCTGAGGGGCGAGGGCGCTCATCTCTCACCTCCGAGAATGCCGGCTGCGTGCGCGAAGTAGGTGTCGGGATCGGGGGATGCCGCGCGCAGCTCCTGGGTGTACGGGTTCTGAGGACGCAGGATCACGTCGTCCGCGGGGCCGCGCTCGACGACGCGCCCTTGGTTGAGCACGAGGACCTCGTCGCTGAAGTGCCGGGCGGTGGCCAGGTCGTGCGTGATGTAGAGCACCCCCAGCCCATGCTCGCGCTGCAGATCGGCGAGCAGGTTCAGCACCCCCAGGCGGATCGAGACGTCGAGCATCGAGACCGGTTCGTCGGCCACGAGCAGCTTCGGGCGGGAGGCGAGCGCGCGGGCGATCGCGACGCGCTGGCGCTGCCCTCCCGAGAGCTCGTGCGGCCGGCGGTCGATGACGGCGTCGGCGTCGAGGCGGACGCGTCCGAGGAGGCGGCGCACCTCGTCGTCCAGTCGGTCCTTCGGCACGACGCGGTCGAGCTGCAGCGGCCGCTGGATGGCGTAGCGGATGGTGTGATACGGGTTCAGTGACGCGAACGGATCCTGGAAGACCATGCGCAGCTGCTGCCGGTAGGCGCGCAGTCCCTTGCCGCGACGGGGGATGGGCGCACCGTCGAAGCGGACCTCGCCGCTCGTGGGCGTCTCGAGCTGGGTGAGGATCTTCGCGATCGTCGACTTGCCGCTGCCGGACTGGCCGACGAGCCCGATCGTCTGGCCGGAGCGGAGCGTGAAGCTCACGTCGTCGAGCGCCTTGATCTGCCCGGCGCCGCGCACGGAGTACACCTTGGTGACGGCGTCGAATTCGAGGACGGTCATCGGTGGACCACCCCTCTCTCTCCGGTGAGTCGGGGGAACGAGGCGAGCAGCGTCCGGGTGTACTCGTCCTGCGGATCGGTCCAGACTCGCTCCGCGGCGTCGAGCTCGACGATCTCTCCCTCGCGCATGATCGCGATGCGGTCGCTGATCTCGAGCAGCAGCGGCAGGTCGTGGGTGATGAAGATGACCGAGAAGCCGAACTCGTGGCGCAGGTGGGAGATCTGGCGCAGGATCTCGCGCTGCACGAGCACGTCCAGTGCCGTCGTCGGCTCGTCCATCACCATCAGCTGCGGGCGCAGCGCAAGCGCCATGGCGATCATGACGCGCTGGCGCATGCCGCCCGACAGTTCGTGCGGGTACGAGCGGTAGCGCTGCGCGCCGACCTTGACGATGTCGAGAAGCTCGATGGCCGCGTCGCGCCGCTGCGAGCGGGTGAAGCTCGGACGGTGGACCTCGAAGACGTCCTCGAGCTGGGAGCCGATGGTGGCCACCGGGTTCAGCGAGTTCATCGCGCCCTGGAAGACCATCGAGATCTTGTCCCAGCGGAAGCGGCGCATCTCCTCGGCCTCGAGTCCATTGATGTCGACGTCCTCGCCGTTCGCGTCGTGGAAGGTGACGGACCCGCCGGTGATGACCGCCGGGGGCTTGAGGAGGCGCTGGATGCCGTAGGCGAGGGTGGTCTTGCCGCACCCGCTTTCGCCGGCGAGTCCGAGGATCTCGCCGCGCTGGAGCTCGAGGGAGACGTTCTTGACCGCTTTCACGGGGGGATCGACGTCGTAGACGATCGAGAAGTCGTGGACGGAGAGCAGCGGGTCTCTCATCGGTGCTGGTTCGCTTTCGTGGAGGCCGACGTGCGGGCGGGGCGGATGCCGAGGCAGCGGTTCCGACGGGCGGGACGGATGCCGCAGCATCCGTCCCGCCCGCGGAGTGTCAGTCGGCGGGCTGCAGCTCGGTGAGGATCTGCACGATCGCGGGCTGCGTCGGGTCTGCCGAGGCGTACTGGTCCTCCTCCGAGGGCCAGCCGACGTAGTTGCGCGTGTTGAACTCGCCCAGGAGCGGGTGCGCTCCCAGCGGGATGGCCGGCACGTTCTCGACGAACGCCGTCTGCATCACCGCGAGCGCGGCGTCACGGTCCGCGTCCGACGAGGCGTTCGCGTAGGTGTTCAGCGCGTCGGTGACCGCCGGGTCGTCGAAGCGGCCGAAGTTGAACGCCGCCTTGCCGTCGACGATCCACTTCGGGTCCATCGTCGAGGTGTACAGGCCGTACGCGTTGCCGGTGTCTTCGAGCCAGTGGATGATCGCCTGGAAGGTGCCCTCCTGGCGCGCGGCGTCCCAGCCGCCCCAGTCCGGCTGGTCGACCTTGACCTCGATGCCGAGGCCCTCCTTGAGCTCCTCGGCGATCAGCGCCTGCTCGGTGTTCCAGTCGCTCCAGCCGGCCGGGACCGAGATCGCGAACGACACCGCCTCGCCGTCCGGGTCGATGAGCGTCTCGTCCTGCCAGGTGTAGCCGGCGTCGGTCAGGATCTGACGGGCCTTGTCGACGTCGACCGAGTACTCCTGGCCGGCGTATTCGGGGATGACCTCGTCCTGGAGCAGGGCACCGAGACCGGTGACGCTCCAGACCGCCTCGCTCGCGCCTTCGCGGGCGATGTCGACGTAAGCCTGACGATCGATCGTCCACGCGAGTGCCTGGCGGAGCGCGGGGTCGTTGAAGGGCTTGGTCTGCAGGTTCATGAACAGCGTGCCCGCGCCCGCCGTGGGCGAGACGAGGAACTTGTTGTCGGGATCGGCCGACAGGTAGCTCTCCTGGATCTGCGGGATGAACGCCTGCGCCCAGTCCGCCTCGCCGGTCGCGAGCGCGGTCGTCAGGGCCGCGTTGTCACCGTAGGAGACGTAGTGCAGCTCGGGCACTGCCAGCTCCCCGCCCCAGTAGTCGGGGTTCGCCGTGAGGGTGACCGACTCGGTGGTCCACGAGTCGAGCACGTACGGACCGGTGCCGACGGCCTGCCCCTCGCCGGTGACCGGGTCGGTGTTCGGGTCGTCGATGTCCTGCCAGATGTGTTCGGGCACGATCTGGAAGTGCAGCACGCGCGCCTGCTGGGTGTACTTCGAGCTGTTGAAGTCGATGGTGACGGTGTCGCCGTCGACGGCGACGTTCTCGAGGTCGAGCGCGTTGGTGTCGTTGAGCTTGCCGTCGAGCACCTGGTTGAACGAGAACGCGATGTCGTCGGCCGTGAAGTCCTCGCCGTCGCTCCAGGTCACGCCGCTGCGCGCGACGACGGTGAGCTGCGTGTAGTCGTCGTTCCATTCCACGGATTCGGCGAGCCAGGGCGTGGTTCCGAGGTCGCCGGTCGGGTTCACGAGGGCGAGGGACTCGAAGATGACCTTGCCGTAGCCGTACTTCGAGGCGGATGAGTCGCCCAGGTAAGGGTTGTTCGACTCGGTGGTGATCGCGCCGTCGGGCTTGGCGATGGTGAGCGCCGCTCCGCCGGAGTCCGCGTCGTCGCCGCCGCCACCGGCGCAGCCGGTGAGCACCAGCGCCGCGGCGACACCGGCGGCGGCGAGCGTTGTTCTGAGCCTCATTGCTTCTCCTTGATGTGTGAGCACGACGTCGTGTCTCCTGCAGTGACGGCGCCGTCGGGGTGATTGCCGGTTTAACTTACAATCAAGTAAGTAACTTTTGCAACCACGGTGCACCAGAACGCGCGGGCAGGGCGTGCGTAGACTCGCAGTCGCCGGCAAGAACCGATCCGACGCACCGGCGAAGAAGGGGGTGCCGACCCATGGCCGCACCGCGCCGGCAGCCGCGTTCGCGACCCGAGACCCTCGCCCGCAGGCGCGACATCCTCGACGCCGCGGTCGAGATCTTCGGCAGCAAGGGTTTCAGCGGAGGCACGCTCCAGGAGATCGCCGACCAGGTCGGCATGACCCACGCGGGGATCCTCCATCACTTCGGCTCGAAGCACGAGCTGCTGCTCGAAGTGCTGCAGCACCGCGACGAGACCGACGTCGCCGACCTCGAGGAACAGCACATCCCCGACGGAATGCCCCTGTTCCGCCATCTTGTGCGCACGGCGTTCGTCAACGCCCACCGCGCGGGCATCGTGCAGGCCTACGTCGTGCTCTCGGCCGAGTCGGTGACCGACGACCACCCGGGTCGCGACTTCTTCGAGAAGCGCTATCGCACGCTGCGCGCGGAGGTCGCGCACGCCTTCGCGGTCGTCTGCGCCGAGCGGGGCGTCTCCGCTCCCGACACCGTCGACGTGGCCTCGGCGGCCATCCTCGCCGTGATGGACGGGCTCCAGGTGCAGTGGCTGCTCGACCCCGACGCCGTCGACCTGGCGCGCGCGTCGGAGTTCGCGATCGAGGCGATCGTCTCCGCGGTGCTGTCGCCGGCCCCGTCACCTCTGGTGGACATGGCCGACGAGGAAGAAGCGGATCAGCCCAGTCGCTCGACCGTGTAGTCGATGCAGCGGATGAGCTGACGCACGTCGTCGGGCTCGATCGACACGAACGTCGCCACGCGCAGCTGATTGCGGCCGAGCTTGCGGTACGGCTCGGTGTCGACGATGCCGTTGGCGCGGAGGCTCTTGGCCACGGCCGCGGCATCCACCGACTCGTCGAAGTCGATCGTCACGACGACCGGTGAACGGTCCGCAGGGTCGGCGACGAAGGGCGTCGCGTAGGCGGATGCCTCGGCCCAGTCGTAGAGCGCCTGCGACGACTCGCGCGTGCGGGTGTCGGCCCACTGCAGGCCACCCGACGAGAGGATCCAGTCGAGCTGCTTGTCAAGGAGGAACAGCGTCGCGAGCGCCGGGGTGTTGAGGGTCTGGTTGAGGCGCGAGTTGTCGAGGGCGTTCTTGAGGCTCAGGAACTCGGGGATGTAGCGACCCGACGCTGCGATGCGCTCGATGCGCTCGATCGCCGCCGGCGAGACCAGCGCGAACCACAGGCCGCCGTCGGAGCCGAGGTTCTTCTGGGGTGCGAAGTAGTAGACGTCGGCCTCGTGCACCGAGAAGTCGATGCCGCCCGCCGCGCTGGTCGCATCGATGACGGTGAGGGCGCCCTCGTCGCCGTGCACGCGCGTGACCGCGGTCGAGACGCCGGTGGAGGTCTCGTTGTGCGGCCAGGCGTAGACGTCGACGCCCTCGACGGCTTCGGCAACCGTGCTGGTGCCGGGGTCGGCCTTGCGGACGTCGGGAGCCTCGAGCCACGGCGTCTTCGCCGCGGCGGCGAACTTGCCGCCGAACTCGCCGAACACGAGGTTCTGGCTGCGCTTCTCGATGACGCCGAAGGCCGCGGCATCCCAGAACGCGGTCGAGCCGCCGTTGCCGAGGATCACCTCGTACCCGTTCGGCAGGCGGAACAGCTGGTTCAGCTCGGCGCGCACCTGGCCCACCAGGTTCTTCACGGGCGCCTGGCGGTGCGACGTGCCCAGCAGTGCCGAGCCGGGTCCTGCCAGCGCCTCGAGGTGCGCGGGCGCGATCTTCGACGGGCCGCACCCGAAGCGTCCGTCGGCGGGCAGGATCTCGCGGGGAAGCAGCACGTGGGACATGCGTCGATTCTAGAGAGGCGCCGGCCGCCGGCCTCGCCCCCGTGACAGCCTGTGACGCGCGCGGGCCTGCGCGGGGGTGCCCGACAGTGGGTGCGGCCGCGGGTCGCGGCATCCGTCGCCAACAGGTCAACCGGGCTTCTACAGGAGGTTGGAACCTTCCAGCGCCCTGTAGAGGCGCGGTTGACCTGTCGAGTGCCTCCTCCACAGGAGGGCGGACCGATGCCGGGGCCAGCTCGTTGTCGCCAGGCTGGCCGCGGGGTCGCGCACCGCGCTGCGGCGCGGCATCGCGCACCGCGCTGCGGCGCGGCATCCGTCGCCAACAGGTCAACCGGGCTTCCACAGGAGGTTCGAACCTTCCAGCGTCCTGTAGAGGCGCGGTTGACCTGTCGGGCGCCTCCTCCACAGGAGAGCGAGCGGATGCCGCGCGCACGAGTTGTTCACCACGGCCCAGGAGACGTGACCCACGGGTCGCGCGGCCCGCGATTGTTCCAAGATGACCGGACTGATCGACGCGGTGACCCGTCTGGGCGGCGTCGCACGCGTGCGGGCGCTTCTCGACGAAGGATTCAGTCGCCTGACGGTTGCCGGCGCGGTCGCGGAAGGCATCCTCACCGTTCCTCGCCGCGGTTGGGTCGCGGGGGCCGATGCCGACCCCTACCTCGTTGCCGCGGCGAGGGCCGGCGTCGTGCTGACCTGCGTCACCCGGGCGAAGAGGCTGGGACTGTGGGTGCTCACCGACGAGGCGCCGCACGTCGGCGCGCCCCCGTCCGCCTCCCGACTGAGTCTGCAGAATCCGATGACGAAGGTGCATTGGTCGGTTCCGGTCCAGCCGCGTGAGCCCGGTGCCTTGGAGGACGGCATCCTGAACGCGCTCGTGATCGTCGCGGGATGCCAGCCGTACGAGGCGGCGTTGGCAGTGTGGGACTCAGCGCTCAATCGTGGACTGGTCACCACGATGGAGCTCGCACGCCTGCCGCTGCGACCGGCCGCCCGGCGGGTGCTCGACGCCGCGACCCCGTTCTCGGATTCCGGACTCGAGACGATCTTCGCGATCCGACTGAAGTGGCTGCGGCTTCCGATCCGGGCGCAGATCTGGATACTCGAGCATCGTGTCGACTTCCTGATCGGAGAGCGGCTCGTGGTCCAGATCGACGGTGGGCACCACGTGGGACTCCAGCGCGCCCAAGACGTCGCGCACGACGCGGCACTCACCCTGCTGGGGTACCACGTGATTCGGGTGACCTATACCCAGATCATCGACCGCTGGCACGAGGTGCAGGAACTCATCATGCGAGCAATCGCGCAGGGCCTCGACCGACCGCGCTGATTCTCTGCGTCGCCGGTCGCAGTTGGTCGGTCCTCGGCTGCTCGTCGCCCTCCGCCGATTCTGCGCAACAGGTCAGCCGGCCTTCGACAGGAGGTTGCATCCTTCCAACCTCCTGTGGAAGCGCGGTTGACCTGTTGAAAGCCCCGTGGCCAGGCAGAGCGCCGAAGGCGCCCGCCGGCCGCCGCCGAAGGCGCCCGCTGGCCTCCGGCCGCCGCCGAAGGCGCCCGCTGGCCGCCGGCCGCCGCCGAAGGCGCCCGCCGGCCGCCGGCTCCGCTCCGGCCCCGCCTTGGTGACGACGCCAGAAGATAGGCTGTCCTTACACTCCAGACATCGAGGATGCCGCGACATGACCGACCTGATCGACACCACTGAGATGTACCTGCGTACGATCCTCGAGCTCGAAGAGGAGAACATCGTGCCGCTGCGCGCGCGCATCTCGGAGCGTCTCGGACACTCGGGTCCCACGGTGTCGCAGACGATCGGGCGCATGGAGCGCGACGGGCTCGTCGTCGTCTCGGACGACCGCACCCTCGAGCTCACCGACGCCGGCCGGCAGAAGGCCGTCGACGTCATGCGCAAGCATCGGCTGGCCGAGCGCCTGCTCTCCGACGTGATCGGCCTCGACTGGGCCTACGTGCACGAAGAGGCATGCCGCTGGGAGCATGTCATGAGCGAGCAGGTCGAGCGTCGCCTCGTCGAGCTGCTCGGACACCCCACCGAGTCGCCCTACGGCAACCCGATCCCGGGGCTGGACCAGCTCGGCGACATGCCGACGAGCGGGTTCGAACAGGGCGTCGTGGGGCTCGTCCGCAGGCTGAACGACGCCGGCGAGCCGATCACGGGAACGGTCCGCCGCCTCGCCGAGCCGGCCCAGGTCGACCCCGAGCTGCTGCAGCAGCTCAAGGGCGCGGGCGTCGTGCCCGGCGCCGTCGGCGACTACCGCTACAGCGAGGGCTACGTGCTCGTGCAGATGCAGGGCAGCGACGAGGGCCTCGAGCTTCCCGTCGAGGTCGCCTCCCACATCTTCCTCGTCGACGAGAGTCGTTGACCGGATAGCGTTCGCCCGCCAGAGCCCCCGGCGGTGGGGCCCTGTATGGCCGTGTGAAGCCGCGCCCGGCCGGGGATCGAGGCATCCGTCGACGAGCCGTCCAGAGAATTGCCAGTCGCACAGCGTGACAGAATCGTGACCTTCGGGTAGCCTCGAACAGTCCACAGGCGAGAAGCCCGCCGACCGGACCCCACGTGGATTGCCTCTCCGGCTCGTCGTCCACATGTGGTGAAGCCCGCACATCGTGCCCCGACATCGAGTGCTGACGAGCCAGGCGCCCCAGGGCGCGGAGGCGCCGGAGGACAAGCTTGGCTGAACATATCGAGTCGCCCGCGAACGGACCCGAGAACGACGCGGCGCGCCTGAGCCGCCGCGCGCGCGATCGCCGGACCCCCGCTCAGCGACCCCGATCCACCGTGCCCGCGACCTCGAGCTCGACGCCCCGTGGCGTCGCACGCGCCGTGCCGCCGAAGAAGGGGCCGAGCCGCGTGGCGAAGCCGTTGCGGAGCCTCGTGGTCCTCAGCATGGTCGGCGGACTGGTCGCCACGGTCGCTCTGCCGGCCTTCGCCGCGGGTGCCGCGAAGACCGATGAGGCGCCCGTGACGGTCCAGCAGATGGCCGTCGACGACGCCCAGACGTTCGTCGCCGCGTCCGACGCCAACGCGTCGGAGCTGACCCGCGAGAGCTACGCGGCCACGACCGCGGAGGAGATCGAGAAGAAGAAGGCCGAAGAGGCCGCCGCCGAGCGCGCGCGAGCCGCCGCTGCTGCTGCCGCTGCTGCCGCCGCCGCCGCGTCGCGGAGCTCAGCCCCGGTCAACATCGCCATGACGTCGCCGGGCAACGGCGAGGTGCGCTGGCCGATCCTCAACTTCACCAAGGGCCGCGGCCTGTGGGACTCCGGGTACCACCAGGGTGTCGACCTCCTCGCCTCGTGCGGCACGCCCCTCTACGCGGCGGCGGCCGGTGTCGTCAAGGTCTCGCAGGAGAGCTACGGCGGCTACGGCGTCGGCGTCACCATCGACCACGTCATCGGCGGTCAGCGCGTCAACACGCTGTACGGCCACATGACCTACGGCAGCCGGCAGGTCTCGGTCGGTCAGACCGTCTCGGCCGGACAGCTCATCGGGTTCGTCGGCAGCACGGGTAGCTCCACCGCCTGCCACCTGCACTTCGAGGTCCACATCAACGGCTCCGTCGTCGATCCCTGGGCGTGGCTGCAGTCCAACGCCGGCTGAGCCCGAACCTCGAGCCCGTCGCGGACGTCGAACCGGCTCCTGCATCACAGCGGAACGGATGCCTTCACCCGGCCGGGTGGAGGCATCCGTTCTTCGACACGCCATGGGTCGTTCACACCGCTGCGGCCCCGGTGTCTGCCCAGTGCGTTAGCCTGAGTCCCGACGCTGAGAGAGCGGAGGGAGCCGATGGGCTGCACACCACGCATCCGCACCATGGATGCGCTCGGACGCCTCGTCCTTCGGCATTGCACGAGCGGATGCCGCGGCATTGCCGTGGTTCCAAGGCGCTGTCTATAAGACAGCGCCTTTTTTCATGCCCCTGCGCCCTTGATCGTCGCATGTCGAATACCGAGAAGCCGTCCCGGCCATTCGAGAGGATGATCAATGCGCACTCTGGTGCTGAACGCGGGCTATGAGCCGCTCGCTGTCGTGTCGTTCAAACGGGCGCTGGTGCTCGTGATGAACGAGAAGGCCACCGTGGTGGAACACACCGAGACCGATCCGGTGTGGGGGACCAGACGTGCGTACGAACGCCCGGCGGTCATCATCCTGACCCGCTACGTGCGCGTGCCGGGCGGTCGGCACGTGCCGGTCACGCGTCGCGGGGTGCTCCGTCGCGACAACCACCGCTGCGCGTACTGCGGCAAGGCCGCGTCGACCATCGACCACGTGCTGCCGCGTTCGCGCAGCGGCGCGGACTCGTGGGAGAACCTCGTCGCGTGCTGCCTGCGCTGCAACAACGTCAAGGGCGACCGCACGCCGCAGGAGATGGACTGGCAGCTCCGCTTCACTCCGCGCCCGCCTCGCGGCGCGCAGTGGACCGTTCGGGGCACCGAGCGCACGGACCCGCGGTGGGAGCCGTATCTGGCGCTCGCGGCCTGATTTCCCCGCGAAGGCGGTTCAGGGCCCGTCGAGGATGCGCAGCCAGCGCGTGAGGATGCGCTCGAGCGTCGCGGCATCCGCTCTCCCCAGCTCGTCGACGATGCGATGCTCGTTCTCGAGGTGGGCGGCGATCGCCTGATCGATGAGCCGGCGGCCCTCCGGCGTGAGCCGCACGAGGCGCTTTCGTGCGTCGGATGCCTCGGTCCGGCGCTCGACCAGACCCCGCGCCTCCAGCCGGTCGACGCGCTTGGTGAGCCCGCCCGTGGTGACGAGCGTGTGGTCGGCGAGCTCGCCCGCCGGCCGCTCGTACGGCGTGCCGGCACGGCGGAGCGTGGCGAGCACGTCGAACTCGCCCTCGCTGAGCCCGAACCGGCCGTAGACGTCGACCAGTCGCTCGGTCAGCTCGAGGGCCACCAGGTGCAGCCGGCCGATGACGCCCTGAGGGGAGGGATCGAGGTCGGGCCGCTCGCGTCGCCACTCGCGCTGGATCTGTGCGACGCGGTCGAGCGCGTCGTCGGGGGGACGGTCTTCGGCCATGGGTCCACTTTATCTTCCCAGTAAGATAAAGTATCTTCCATGGAAGATAAACGGTGGGTATGGATCGCCCTCACGGCGATCGCTCCGATCGCATGGGGGAGCGGGTACGTGGTCACGCATGCCCTGCTCCCGGCCGAGGCGCCGCTGTGGGGAGGGGTGCTGCGGGCGCTTCCGGCCGGCATCATCGTGCTGCTGATCGCCCGCCGGCTTCCTCGCGGATCCTGGTGGTGGCGCTCGCTCCTGCTGGGAACCCTCAATGTCGGAGGCTTCTTCGTGCTCGTCTACATCGCCGGCCAGCGTCTGACGTCGGGTCTCGCCGCGACGCTGATGTCGGCATCCGCGGCGTGCATGCTGCTGTTCGCGTGGGTGCTGCTGCGACGCAGGCCGCGGCTCGCGGCCGTGGCGGGGGCCGGGGTCGGGCTCGTCGGCGTGGGCGTGATGCTGGGCTTCGATGCGGCGGGGGCGGATCCGTGGGGCGTCGTCGCCTCCGTGGGGGCGATGGTGGCGTCCTCGCTCGGGTTCGTGCTGACCTCGCGCTGGGGCGCGGATGTGCCTGCGCTGCCGATGGCGGCATGGCAGCTGGTCGGAGGCGCCATCGTGCTGATGCCGGTCGCGGTGCTGGTCGAGGGCGCTCCGCCGGTGCTGACCGTGTCGTCCGCCCCGGGGTTCGCCTACCTGGCGCTCGTCGCCACCGCGCTCGCGTACGCGGCGTGGTTCGCGGGACTGCGGCGCCTGTCACCGGGGGTCGTCGGCGTGATCGGGCTGCTCAATCCGGTCACCGGCGTGGTGCTCGGCGTCATCGTCGCCGGGGAGGCGTTCGGTGTGCCTCAGGCGGTCGGCATCGCGCTCGTCCTCGCCGGGATCGTGGTGGGCGCAGCGCGTCCGGCTCGTCGCGCCGAGGGCGGCGTCCGTCAGCTGTCGCGCGTGCCGAGAAGCCTGGACGCGACGTCGGGCACGTAGTTCTCGAGGTTCCTCGGCGGGCGTTCGTAGCCGCGCGACGGCGGACGCGGCGGGATCACGACCTCTTCGCGGTCGACGACGTCGTAGGGGATCCGCGAGAGCAGGTGGGAGATCATGTTGATGCGGCTGCGACGCTTGTCGACCGAGGGCACCTCGTGCCAGGGGGCCTCGGGGATGTCGGTGTGCACGAACATGCTGTCCTTCGCGCGGGAGTAGTCCTCCCACTTCGTGATCGACAGCACGTCGTTGGAGCTCAGCTTCCAGCGGCGCATCGGGTCGTCGGCCCGCGACCGGAAGCGCGCCTCCTGCTCGTCCGGTGAGACGCTGAACCAGTACTTCAGCAGCAGGATGCCGTCTTCGACGAGCATCCGCTCGAAGATCGGCGCCTGGTGGAGGAACCGGTGGTATTCGGCGTTGGTGCAGTAGCCCATGACGTACTCGACGCCCGCCCGGTTGTACCAGGATCGGTCCATCAGCACGATCTCGCCCGCGGCGGGAAGGTGCGGGACGTATCGCTGGAAGTACCACTGGGTGCGCTCGCGCTCGGTCGGGGTGGGCAGGGCCACGATGCGCGTGACGCGGGGGTTCAGGTACTCCGACACGCGCTTGATCGTCGACCCCTTGCCCGCCGCATCGCGCCCTTCGAAGATCACCACGATGCGGGCGCCGGTCGCCTGGACCCAGGCCTGCATGTCGACGAGCTGGGCCTGAAGTCGGCGCAGCTCCCGCTCGTAGGCCGGCTTGGGGATCCGTCGCTCGCTCATGGCCAGAGGCTACACGGCGGCGCGGGGTCGAACAAAAGTGTCGGAAGCAGGAGGTACTCTCGTTCCCTACCGGTTGAGAAGTTAGAACATCTGTTCTAGCCTGTGGAAATGGGGGCGATCGTGCAGCTCACCGCACAGCATGTGCACGAGCCCGTCGAGCACGCGCCGACGGCGCCAGATCCCGCCGGTCTCGCATCGCCCGGCGGATCGACGGGCACCGTGGCACGCCTGCGCGCCCAGCTCGAGCGAGTGCAGGGCCGGCGCCTCGACGCCCCTGTGCTGCCGGTGCATCCCGCGCTCGCCTCGCTGCTGCCCGGCGGGGGACTGCGGCCCGGATCCGCCTACTGCCTGCCGCGCTCGACGTCGGTGCTGCTGGCGCTGCTCGCCCAGCCGTCGCAGTCCGGGTCGTGGTGCGGCGTGATCGGCATGCCGCGTCTCGGCGCCGAGGCGGCGGAGGGGCTGGGGGTGGATCTGTCGCGGCTCGTCCTCATCCCCGATCCCGGTGCGCGATGGCTCGCCGTCACCGCGACCGTCGCCGAAGTGCTGCCGGTGGTCGCGGTGCGGCCGTCCGGGCGTGCCGCCGACGGCGAGGTGGCGCGCCTCGCGGCCCGACTGCGCGATCGCGGCGCCGTGCTGCTCGTGCAGGGGCCGTGGCCGCAGGCCGAAGCCGTGATCGAGGTGGGTGAGCCGGCATGGGAGGGCGTGGGCCGGGGGCACGGGTACCTCTCCGGCCGGGAGGTCACGCTGACCTCGTCGAGCCGACGATGGCCGCGGTCGCGCCGGACGCGTGTCCTGCTTCCGGATGCCGCCGGGCACGTCTCCGTCGCGCCCGAGCGCATGCGTCCGGTCGAGAGACTGCACGCGGTCGCAGCACCGGAGTCCTATCCGCTCGAGGCGAGGGCGGTGGGGTGACATGACGCCCGGAACACCGGTCCGGAGCCTCGTGCTGTGGTTCCCCGATTGGCCTGTGACCGCGCTCGAACGGGAGGCGGGCGCAGGCGCAGGGCGCCCGGGCTCCTCGGGCGGTGCCCCCGAAGCGGTGATGGCTGCGGCGGGCGAACGCCCGGGTGACGACCGTCCGCACCGGGGCGAGGGGAGGCGGCATCCGATCGCCGTGGTGGAGCGCAATCTCATCGTCGCGTGCTCAGTCGATGCGCGCGGGGAGGGGGTGCGCCGGGGGATGCGGCGGCGCGATGCGCAGGCGCGCTGTCCCGGACTGGTCCTGGTGAACGCGGATGCCGCGCGCGATCACCGCGCCTTCGCGTCGATCGTGTCGCTGATCGAGGAGAGCGCGCCGGGTGTGCAGCTGGTGAGGCCGGGACTGTGCGCGCTGCGCATCCGTGGCCCGGCGCGCTACTACGGCGGTGAGATCGAGGCGGCCCGCGTGCTGATCGGCGTGCTGCGCGAAGCCGGGCTCGACGACGTGCGGGCCGGCGTCGCCGACGGGCCGTTCACGGCGGAGCAGGCGGCCAGGGGCGGCACGAGCGCCGACGACCCGGTCTTCGTCGTGCCCGCCGGCGGTGCGGCCGGTTTCCTCGCACCGCTGCCGATCTCGGTGCTCGACGCGTCGGCGATGCTCGGGGGCCGGGCGGAGGAGGTCACGGCGGCGACCGATCTGGTGGGTCTGCTCGCGCGGCTGGGCGTGCAGACCCTCGGCGGGTTCGCCGCGATGGAGGCCGACAGGGTGCGCGAGCGGTTCGGTGAGCGGGGCGTCCGGTTCCATGCGCTCGCCGCCGGGCGCGACTCCCGGCCCGTGCAGCCCCGCACGCCGCCGCCCGAGCTGGAACGCGAGATCGCGTTCGAGCCGCCCCTCGAGATCGCCGATCAGGTCGCGTTCGCGATGCGCGTCACCGCCGACGACTTCGTCGCGGGGCTCGGCGCGGTCGACCTCGTGTGCACCGAGCTGCGCGTCGAGCTCGTCGGGGATCGCGGGGAGCGCAGCGAACGGGTGTGGCTTCATCCCGGCTCGTTCGACGCGGCGGCGGTCGTCGACCGTGTGCGCTGGCAGCTCGCGGAGGACGTCGGCGCCGGTGATCCGGCAGGCGGGCTCCGCAGCGGGGTCACGCTCGTGCGGATCTCACCGGAGGCAGTCGACGCGGCATCCCACCATGCCCCCGCGCTGTTCGGCGGCGGCCCCGAAGAGAGGGTGCACCACGCGCTGTCGCGGGTGCAGGCGATGCTCGGGCACCGCGGCGTCGTGACCCCAGCGATCGGCGGCGGGAGGTGGCTCGCGGAACGACAGGTGCTCGTCCCGTGGGGCGACCGCGACGAGCGCGATCGGCTGGCGAAGGGCGGAGGCGGACTCGCGGCGCAGCGCGCGCGGCCGTGGCCGGGGAGCCTTCCCGAGCCGCTGCCGTCGACGGTGTTCGCCGATCCGGTGCCGGTCGACGTGCGGGCGCTGGGCGGCGAGCTCGTCGACGTCGACGACCGGGGCAATGTCGCCGCCGTGCCCGCGTTCTTCATCGAGAGCGGGCGCCGGCGTCCGATCGAGGCGTGGGCGGGTCCGTGGCCGGTGGTGGAGCGGGGATGGGATGCCGCGCGCTCGCGCCGTGCGTACCGGTTCCAGGTCGTCGACGCCGACGGAGGCGCATGGCTGCTGGTGTGCGATGGCGACGCCTGGACCGCGGAGGCGACCTATGACTGACCCCCGGTACCTGTGCTCCCACGGGCTCAGCAGCCGATCGAGGAGCGGCTGATGGGCTTCAACAACCCCGGTGTGTCGTGGTCGGAGATCGAGCGCGTGCTCAGCGACCGGCGTCGGCCGGACGCGCGGCCGGCCGGCGCGGACGGCGGCGACAGCCCCGCCTGGTCGCACAAGCGCGGGCCCTATGTGCCGCCCAGGATCGAGCGACCGGCCGAGGTCATCCCCTACGCCGAGCTGCACGCCCATTCCTCGTTCTCGTTCCTCGACGGGGCGTCCTCACCCGAAGAGCTCGCCGAAGAGGCGGAGCGGCTCGGGCTCCACGCGCTCGCGATCACCGACCACGACGGCTTCTACGGCATCGTCCACTTCGCCGAGGCCGCCGAAGCGCTCGACCTGAAGACGGTCTTCGGTGCCGAGCTGTCACTCGAGCTGCCCAAGCCCCAGAACGGCGAAGCCGACCCGGTGGGCGGCCACCTGCTGGTGCTCGCCCGCGGCGAGGAGGGCTACCACCGGCTCGCCGGCGCCATCACGCACGCGCAGCTGCAGGGCGCCGAGAAGGGGCGCCCGGTGTACGACCTCGACGAGCTGGCGGCGCAGGCGGCGGGGGAGTGGGCCGTCCTCACCGGATGCCGCAAGGGCGCCGTCCGCCAGTCCCTGGTGTCGTCTCCCGGAAGGGCGGGGGCCGACGCGGCCGCCCACGAGCTCGACCGGCTGATCGCCCTGTTCGGGCGCGACGCCGTCCACGTCGAGCTCATCGACCACGGCAATCCGCTCGACACCCGCCACAACGACGTGCTGGCAGGTCTCGCCCGGGAGCGCGGACTCCCGCTCCTCGCCACGAACAACGTGCACTACGCGGTGCCGCAGCGGCAGCTGCTGGCGGCCGCCGTCGCGGCGGTGCGCGCCAATCGCGGGCTCGATGAACTCGACGGCTGGCTGCCCGCCCATGCCGGCGCGCACCTGCGGTCCGGCGCCGAGATGGCGGAGCGGTTCGTCCGGTTCCCGGACGCCGTCGCCCGCACCGTCACGCTCGCCGACGAGCTCGCCTTCCCGCTGCGGCGCGCGAAGCCCGCGCTGCCGAAGCAGGAGGTGCCCGAGGGGCACACGCCGATGTCGTGGCTGCGCTCGCTCGTATGGGACGCGGTGCCGCGGAAGTATCCCAATCTCCGTCCGGAGGACCGGGAGCGCATCGAACGCGAGCTCGGCGTGATCGAGATGAAGGATTTCCCCGGTTACTTCCTCATCGTCCACGGCATCGTCCAGGAGGCGCGGCGGCGAGGCATCCTGTGCCAGGGGCGAGGATCTGCCGCCAACAGCGCCGTCTGCTACCTGCTCGACATCACCGCGATCGACGCCATCTACTACCGGCTGCCGTTCGAGCGCTTCCTGTCGTCGCTGCGCGACGAGGAGCCCGACATCGACGTCGACTTCGACTCCGATCGCCGCGAGGAGATCATCCAGTGGGTCTACCAGGAGTACGGCCGGGATCGTGCGGCGCAGGTCGCGAACGTCATCCAGTACCGGCCGAAGAACGCCGTCCGCGACATGGCCAAGGCGCTCGGCCACTCGCCGGGACAGCAGGACGCGTGGTCGAAGCAGGTCGAGGGGTGGGGCGCCCACCTCGACACGGCAGCCGGGCACGACATCCCCGATCAGGTGATCGAGTTCGCCGGCGAGCTGCTCAAGGCGCCGCGGCACCTCGGCATCCACTCCGGCGGCATGGTGCTCACCGACCGGCCCGTCGGCGAGGTGGTGCCGATCGAGCACGCGCGCATGGAGAACCGCACGGTGATCCAGTGGGACAAGGACGACGCGGCGTGGATGGGGCTGGTGAAGTTCGACCTGCTCGGCCTGGGGATGCTCGCGGCCATCCAGTACTGCTTCGACATGATCCGCGCCTCCACGGGGGAGGACTGGGAGCTCTCGACGATCCCCAAAGAGGAGAAGGCGGTCTACGACATGCTGTGCCGCGCGGACGCGGTCGGGGTGTTCCAGGTCGAGTCGCGGGCGCAGATGGGGCTGCTTCCGCGGCTGCAGCCTCGCGAGTTCTACGACCTGGCCATCGAGATCGCCCTCATCCGCCCCGGACCCATCCAGGGCGGCGCCGTGCACCCGTTCGTGCGCCGCAAGCTCGGCCAGGAGCCGGTCACCTATCCGCACGAGAAGCTCAAGCCGGTCCTGGAGCGCACCAAGGGCATCCCCGTCTTCCAGGAACAGCTCATGCAGATGGGCATGGTCATCGGCGGACTCAGCGGCGAGGACGCCGATCTGCTGCGCCGGGCCATGGGGTCCAAGCGCGGCATCGAGCGCATCGAGTCGCTGCGCGACAAGCTCTACTCCGGCATGGCCGAGAACGGGCTGGTGGGGGATGCCGCCGACGCCATCTACGCCAAGATCCAGGCGTTCGCGAACTTCGGGTTCGCCGAGTCGCACTCGCTGTCGTTCGCGCTGCTCGTGTACGCCAGCTCGTGGATCAAGCTGCACTACCCGGGGGCGTTCCTCGCGGGGCTGCTGCGCGCACAGCCGATGGGCTTCTACTCGCCGGCGACGCTCGTCGCCGACGCGCGCCGCCACGGTGTGGACGTGCGGCGGCCTGACCTGCACCTGTCAGACGTCGAGGCGGTGCTCGAGGCGGTGGGCGGCGCGCCGGTCGCCGAGCCCGTCGCGGGGCCCACCGGCCTGGATTCGTGCCTCCGACGCCATCAGCCGCCCGTCGGGACCTTCGACATCGATGCGCACGACGAGTCGGCGGCGCATCGCCGTGACACGGGGTTCGCGGTGCGGCTCGGCCTCGCAGGAGTGAAGGGCATCGGCGCCAAGGTCGCCCAGCGCATCGTCGACGCCCGTGCCTCCGGAGGGCTGTTCCGGGACCTGCGTGATCTCGTGCGTCGCACCAGCATCACGGCCGCGCAGGTCGAGGCCCTCGCCACCGCGGGGGCGCTGGAGTGCCTGGGACTCAGCAGGCGCGAGGCGATCTGGCTCGCCGGATCGGCGGCGCAGGACCGCCCCGAGTACCTGCCGAACTCGCTGATCGCGGTGCAGCCGCCGCTGTTCGCGGACCCCACCAGCTACGAGCGTCTCGCAGCAGATCTGTGGGCCACCGGGATCTCGACCGACGACCACCCGATGACGCACTACCGCTCCGGACTGGATGCCCGCGGCGTCCTCACCTCGCGCGAACTGCGCGGCCACGAGACCGGTAGGCGGGTGGAGGTCGCAGGACTCGTGACCCATCGGCAGCGGCCGGCGACGGCATCCGGTGTCACGTTCATCAATCTCGAGGACGAGCACGGCCTCGTGAACATCGTGTGCTCGGTCGGGGTGTGGAACAGGTACCGGCGGATCGTCCGCGACTCTCCGGCGCTCATCGCGCGGGGCATTCTCGAGCGCTCCCCGGAGGGGGTCACCAACCTCGTCGCCGACGGCTTCGAAGACCTCCGCGTGGGTGTGCAGCACAAGGCGCGGGACTTCCGCTGATGCCGCACGGAGGATTTCCTAATCCAGCGCGTCCCAGTCCCGTTCGCTGGGCGGCTCGGCGTCGACGACCGCCACCGGGTGGAGCCGGCGCTGGATGGCGTTCAGTCGCTCCACAGCGGTGACATCCACGAGCTCATCCACCTCCACCTTCGCCTCCTTGGCGACGATCTGACTGGCAGGGCCGATGAGCACCGTCATCGTCGTGACGCTCCCGTCAGGCTCGACGATGGGCACCGACACCGTTTCGGCTTCACCTGCCTCGGCGAGAGCCTGGCTGCACTTCAGCAGCGCTGAGGTGATGTCATCCCCGGTCATGAATTCGCTTCCCGCGTAGATCACCCTCTTCACGTGCCCCTTTCTACTCTTGGGTGCGGCGGTACCTCTGGGGGGTTGCAGCCGGGGGAGGGAAGGGGTACAGGGCGAGGGGCGCTCAGCCATGGGTTCCCACGGAGAAGGGCACCCGCCGTCTGAGTGATTCCTGAGGCTTCGGAGATTCACTAGCTTGGCTAGCGAATCGGCGTACTGTGGAGGCGAACCGAGGGGAGCGCCATGGAGGTTGTCAGGGCTCGCGTCGACGGACAGATGTTCATCCTCGACCCCGAGCAGGACGTCGCGGAACTGCAGCGGCTCATCATCGAGGCCGTCCAGCAGGGCGCGGGATTCGTCGACTTCCAGACCGTAGGTCGCTCCGGCATCTCGGTCATGATCACGCCGTACATCGGCGTCCGCTTCGAGACGATCGAGCGAAGCCCCGAGCAGGTGGAGGAATGGGAGTTCCATCCGCCGAGCATCGAGCCCGGTGACGGCGTCTACGACGACATGATCTATTGAGCGGACGTCGCCGGCGGTGATCTCCGCTGCGGTCATCCCACGAGAAGCACGAGAAGGCCGCCGGCGAGATTGCTGAGGATGAACCCTCCCGCCAGCACCGCACCCAGGATGAGGGGGATGCGGGCATTGGGCTCATGCTGGGCCGCTGCCCTGTTGCTGTAGTGCAGTGTGAGGAGCAGCGGGGAGGCGAAGATCGCGGCAGCGCTCACGAGTGCGATGGCGATCACCCACCATGGTGGTGTGGTCACCGACGCGTCGGTCCCGGTCAGCAGCACCGGGACGCCTTCGCCGACGACGAAGGCGAGCGCGAACGACACGGGGAAGAGGGCGAGCGACCACCACGCCTTGGGCAGCTGGCGCTGTGCGCGGTGGCCGGCGGTGGTGCGGGTCTCGGTGATCATCGCGGCGTCTGCCTCTCCGCCTCCCGCCCGGACCGACGTGCCGCGGCGGCGGGATCGCACATCCAGCGTCGCGCGGCGCATGCTCGCGCGCCGGGACGAACGTCCCTCGAACACCGCGCGAACCCGCCGCTGCCGCTCAGTCGCACGACCCTCACGCGTCCGGTGTCGGTGGACCGAGCCGTGGCCCAGCAGCGGCGGCCGCCGCGTCGAGCCACTCCTCGACCTGCTGGTCCACGTCCTCCACCGCGCCGATCTCGAGGTGGTGCATCCAGGTGCCTCGGGACGGCTGCACGACTTGCTTGAACCTCACCGACTCAAGGCGTCGCGACAGGGCGAGGGACAGCACGACGTCCGCGGAAGCGCTGCGCAGATACTGCCGCGGGCGCCACGGGAATGCGAACGCGCGCTCCCGGCGGAAGGCCACCTGACTCTTCGTCGTCCGGACGGCGACGTCCGGCCAGTTCGTCACCAGCAGATGGTGCACCTCGCGATGAACGGCGAGTCCGAGCGGGCTGTGCTGGAAGTACTCCTCCGGCGTGGTGGGATCCATCCTTCCTCCTCCGGATCGCCATCCGATATCGCCGGCTGATCGTCGACTGATGGTGGAGGGGGCGACGCTGAGCGGCTAAGCCGTCGCGGCGGCGCGGTCACCGCCGGCGACCGGCCACGAGATGAGAGTGCGCCAGGTCGCCGGATCCGGCTCGGTCCCGGGATCGCTCAGATAGCTCTCCCACATGACGTCACCCGGCGTCCAGCCTTCGGCGGCGAAGAACCGCTCGATGACGGCGTACGTCTGCTGCATGGTGTCGTACGGGCCGACGTGCACGGCTTCGACGACCCTGCCCCCTGGCAGCGATCCCGGCACCACATCTCCGGAGCCGGTCACCGGCCGGTCGACGGGGAATCCCGCCTCCACATCCACGGTCTCGCCGGGCATGCCGTAGTACTTGCCGAACGGCGGTCCGGATGGCTGAAGCCCCTGCGCCCCGAGCACACGCATGGTCTCGGAGAAGGCGCGCGAGAAGAAGTCGGTCAGTTCGTTCATGGGTACCGTCCCGCGCACTCCGGCGGTGTACGCCCCGGCACGCTCGGTCACCTGCACCTCGGTGGTCATCTCGGCTCCTCACGGATCGGCCCGGCGCGCGAACGCCTCAGCGTCGCTCGCGGGCGGGCGGCTCTCTGCGTGACTCCAGGCTGCGGCGCGAACCCACACCCATCCGGGCCGTTGGTCCCGCCGCACACCGCCGGCCTGCGGAGGAATCGAAAGGACCTTGGACCCGCCGCCGGCCGCCACCGGCCGACAGGGTCGTCCCATGACCAACATCCTTCCGCTGAGCGGGATCACGATGACCGACCTGCCGCAGGTCGGCGGGAAGAACGCCTCACTGGGCGAGATGATCACGACGCTGAGCACGGCCGGCGTCCGGGTTCCCGGCGGTTTCGCCACCACGGCCGATGCGTACCGCTCGTTCCTCGCGGTCGACGGCCTGGCCGACCGCATCGAGGCGGAGCTGGCCCGGCTGGACGTGTCGGACGTGGTGGAGCTCAGCCGTGTCGGCGCCGTGATCCGCGGCTGGATCGAGGCGCAGCCCCTTCCTGCCGACCTCGAGCGCGACATCCGCGTCGCCTTCGCCGAGTCGACGGGGACGGATGCCGCGGCCGAGGGTGCGACCTGGGCTGTGCGCTCGTCGGCGACGGCCGAGGATCTGCCCGACGCATCGTTCGCGGGACAGCAGGAGACGTACCTGAACATCGCCGGCATCGACCATCTGCTGCACGCGGTGCGCAGCGTCTTCGCCTCGCTCTACAACGATCGCGCCATCGCCTACCGCGTGCATCAGGGATTCGCCCACGGCGACGTCGCGCTGTCCGCCGCGGTGCAGCGGATGGTGCGGTCGGACATCGGCGCGTCCGGAGTGATGTTCACCGTGGACACCGAGTCGGGCTTCGACCGCGCGGTGCTCATCACGAGCGCCTACGGACTGGGTGAGGCCGTGGTGCAGGGCGAGGTGAACCCGGATGAGTTCATGGTCTACAAGCCTTCGCTCCGAGACGGGCGGCCGGCGATCCTGCAGCGGCAGCTGGGTGAGAAGGCGGTCGCGCTGCGGTTCGCGGAGGGGCACGATGTGGGGACGAGCACCGCCATGACCAGTGTCGCCGCGGAGGACCGGCGTCGTTTCAGCATCTCGGATGACGAGGTGCACGAGCTCGCCCGGTACGCGCTGACCATCGAAGACCATTACGGCCGAGCCATGGACATCGAGTGGGCTCGAGACGGGGTCGACGGACGTCTGTACATTCTGCAGGCCCGACCCGAGACGGTGGTCTCACGCGCACACGGGCCCGTCCTGACGCGGTTCGTCCTGCGCGAGCGCGGGCCGGTGCTCCTCGAGGGGCGCGCGATCGGACAGCGCGTGGGCGCGGGTCGGGTGCGCGTGGTGACCTCCCCGGCGCAGATGTCGAAGGTCGAACCCGGCGACATCCTCGTGGCCGAGATGACCGACCCCGACTGGGAGCCGGTCATGCAGCGGGCCGCCGCGATCGTGACCGACCGGGGCGGTCGCACGTGCCACGCCGCGATCATCGCGCGCGAGCTCGGCATCCCCGCCGTCGTGGGAACGGGCACCGCGACGAGCGACCTCGTCGACGGCACCGAGGTCACCGTCTCGTGCGCGGAGGGCGACGACGGCTTCGTGTACGCCGGCCGGCTCGACTTCGTGGAGCAGACCATCCCGGTCGAGCGGATGGGGCAGCCCCCGGTCCGCGTGATGATGAACGTCGGCACGCCCGAGCAGGCCTTCGCGCTCGCGGCGCTGCCGCACCAGGGTGTGGGCCTGGCCCGGCTCGAGTTCATCGTCGGCCACCAGATCGGCATCCATCCGCGCGCGCTCCTGGACGCCGACGCGCTCGACGAACCGCTGCGGTCGGAGGTGGTGCGACGCGTCGCCGCCTATCCGTCGCCGCGCGACTTCTTCGTCCGGCGCGTCGCGGAGGGCGTGGCGACGATCGCCGCGGCCTTCGCGCCCGAGCCGGTAATCGTGCGCACGAGCGACTTCAAATCCAACGAATACGCCCACCTGCTCGGCGGCGAGCGGTACGAGCCGCGCGAGGAGAACCCGATGCTCGGGTGGCGGGGCGCGTCGCGCTACATCACGCCGAGTTTCGAGGAGTGCTTCGCCATGGAGTGCGAGGCGCTGCGCTTCGTCCGCGACGAGATGGGCCTGACCAACCTCAAGATCATGGTGCCGTTCGTGCGGACCGTCGCGGAGGCCGCGGCGGTGACGGCGGCACTGGAGGCCAACGGGCTGCAGCGAGGGCGCAACGGCCTCGAGGTCATGATGATGTGCGAGATCCCGTCCAACGCGCTGACGGCCGATCGCTTCCTCGACCACTTCGACGGCTTCTCCATCGGCTCCAACGACATGACGCAGCTCGTGCTCGGGATCGACCGCGACTCCGACCTGGTCGCGGCGGGGTTCGACGAGCGCGACCCCGCCGTGCTCGAGATCCTGCGCCTGGCGATCGACGCGTGCAACCGTCGTGGGAAGTACGTGGGGATCTGCGGCCAGGGCCCGTCCGATCACCCCGACTTCGCCGACTGGCTCGTCGACGCGGGCATCCATTCGATCTCGCTCAATCCCGACTCCGTCGTCGACACCTGGCTGCGGCTCGCCGGCCGCCCGTCGTCGCGCGAACCGGGCCGTGACGCCGCGCCGGACCGCGTCGGCGCCTGAGGGCGCGCGGGGCGCGGCATCCGTCGCACATCAGGCGCCGAGCAGGACGAGCACGTGGTAGATCACGTACACCGGCCAGACCATCGCCTGCAGGAGTCCCAGGATCACGCCCCAGAAGGACCCGTCGGACGCCGAGACGAAGTAGATCGCCGCCCCGATGTACGCCAGCAGGAAGAACACCCCCCACGTGCCGTTGCTCTCGACCACCTGGACGCTGCGGCGGCTCTCGGTCATGGCCGACCCCTTTCGCTCGCCACCAGACTCGACCGCGGGGGCCCTCGCGGTCGGGTCGAACGTCCCGCGGACCGGGGCCGTCGGCGCGCGGGACCTTCGGCCTATGGGGGGCGGCGCGGCGGGCGCGAGGATGGCCGCATGTCCGAGTCGCAGACCGCTCCCGACCGTCACGCGGCACGTCCGCCGCTGCCCTGGTCTGAGCCCGGGATCCTCGTCGGCGTCGACGGCTCCGCCGAGGCGCTGGACGCCCTCGCCTACGCCGCCGACATCGCGCCCAAGCTCGGCCTTCCCGTGCACGGACTGGTCGTCTGGGACTATCCGACGCTGCAGTGGAGCGACGGGCTGGGATGGTACTACCCGGGCACCTACGACGACCTGCAGCGCAACGCGGAAGAGCTGGGGGCGGATGCCGCGGCCCGCGTCTTCCCGGACGGCACGCCGAGCTGGTTCACCAGCAGCGCGTGGAACGGGAGTGCGGCCCGCGATCTCGTCGCCGCGTCGAAGGATGCGGCGATGCTCGTCATCGGCACCCGCGGGCACGGGGGGCTGACCGGCCTTTTGCTCGGCTCGGTGAGCTCCGCCTGCGCCACGCACGCGCACTGCCCGGTCCTCATCGTCCGCGACCACTAGAGCTGGGGGAGCGGCCCGGGGTGTGGGGCCCCGGGCCGCGTTTTCGCGTGCCTGTCCCGGCCGGCACGGCGGGTCACGCGATAGCCACGGACTCCAGGTGCTCGGGCACGCGAGCGGGCCAGCCCAGCTCGTGGGTGATCCGCGCTCGCAGCGTGTCGGCGGCGGATGGCTCGCCGTGCGTCACGTAGACCGCGCCGGGGGCGCGCGGCGCGGACGTCATCCATTCGATCAGCTCATCGGCGTCGGCGTGCGCCGACATGGTGTCGAGGTTGTGGACCTCCGTGCGGATGGGCACGTCCCTGCCGAAGACCCGCAGCGACCGGATGCCGCGGGCCAGTGCCGCGCCGCGCGTTCCCCCGGCCTAGAACCCGGTCAGCACGATCGCGTTCGATCGCTCAGGGCCGTAGGCGGCGAGGTGATGCAGCACGCGGCCACCGGTGAGCATCCCGCTCGCCGAGATGATCACCATCGGCCCTCCGCGAAGATTCAGCAGCTTCGAGTCGTCGACGCTGGTGACGAGCGTGGGCAGGCGGTACATCCGTTCCAGCTCGTCGACCGCGATCCGGTGCTCCGAGGGATGCCGCCGATAGACGTCGACCACGTCGACGGCCATCGGGCTGTTGACGTAGATCGGCACGGCGGGGATCTCGCCCCGGTCGAGCAGTCTCGACAGGTGCAGCAGGACCGTCTCGGTGCGGCCGACTGCGAACGCGGGGATCAGCACCACGCCGCCGCGACCGGTGACGCGGCGGACGACGTCGCCGAGGAGACGCTCCGGGTTCTCGGCGACGTGATGCCGATCGCCGTACGTGGACTCCGTGACGAGGACGTCGGCGGCCGCCATCGGAGCAGGAGGCCGCATGAGGGGGTCGTCCGCCCGACCGTGACGAGATAGCGTGACCCGGTCACGGTGTCGGCCGCGCCCAGGAACCGCAGTTGCGCGCTCATCGCCGGGCTCATCAGATCCCCTTTCTCATCTCCGACGACGCCGCGGGTGCGTCAGCGCTGCGGACGGAATCGTCGGCCGGTGACCGTGACCGGTGCGATCTCGACGTAGTCGTACTTGCCGGTCGGGCTGGTGGACTGGAGGTCGAGCACGCCGGACGCCTCGATCTCGTCGTCCCGATCGAGGCGGCGAGCGGTGCCGCGCAGCACGACGCTCCAGCGGAAGCCGTCCGCGTCCCCGTCGGCCTGGAAGGCGACGTGCGGGTTGCGGGCGAGGTCCTTCAGCTTCTGTCCGGGCCCGGAGCGGACGAAGACCCGTCCAGCCGAGACCAGATAGTCCATCGGGAAGATGTCGGGCCGCTCGTCGGAGCCGATCACGGCCAGGCGGCCGACGTGGGCGCCGGCGAGCAGCATCCAGCACTCTGCCTCGTCCAGCTCGTCGACCGCGGTGGCGATCAGCGCGGCGTGCACCGGGGCGGGGAGGATGCGGGGCGGGTCGGCGTCTCGGCGCGGCATCTCAGATCGCCGCCCATCCGCCGTCCACCGGGATGACCGCCCCCGACACGTTCGACGCATCGTCGCTGAGCAGCCAGGTGATCGCGGCGGCCAGCTGCGGGGGCTGCGCGACCGGCGGAAGGTTGGTCTGGAAGAACGGCCCGAGGCGGGTCTGCGCCCACTCCGAGCGGAAGGGGGCTTCGATGCTCGTGGCCACCGGACCCGGAGCCACGGCGTTGCACCGCACTCCCTTCGGCGTGTAGAAGAAGGCCGTGCTGACGGTGAAGCCGTTCACCGCGTGCTTCGACGTCGTGTAGGGGGTGCCGGCGGCCGAGCCGCGCTGACCCGCCTCGGAGCCGACATTGACGATGCTCCCGGCCCCGCGGGCGATCATCCCCGGCAGCACGGCGCGGGTCAGCATCATCATGCCGGTCAGGTTCACCGCGAGGACCCGTTCCCATGTGGCATCCGCGATCTCCGCCGTCGGCTCGAAGCCGTCCATGATGCCCGCCACATTCGCGAGGCCGTCGATGCGTGGCCCCGCCGCGGCGACGATGTCGTCGACGCCCGCCGCGTCCGAGATGTCGGCGGTGACGGTGACGAGGTCGCCGCCGATCTCGTCGGCGAGGGAGGTCAGTCGTTCGGCGGAGACATCGACCGCGATGACGCGGCACCCCTCCGCGGCGAGGCGCTCCACGGTCGCACGACCGATGCCGGCACCCGCTCCGGTGACGACGACGGTGCGCCCGGTGAACCGCTGAGATTGGAGAGTCATGGCTGTCCCTTTCCTGTCACCCTCATCCGAGCCGATCGTCGTCTCCTGGCTCGGGTCGAAGGTCCCGTCGGCGCGGCCCGAGACAGCACGGCGACGGCCGTGGGACCTTCGGCCCGAGCGGACGACGACGCCGGGGTTTGACTCTCAGCAGCGGCAGACCTGCCGCGCGACACAGGGGAGCGGCTCATGGAACGCATCGTTCTCGGCTACGACGGGAGTCCGGCATCCGTCTCCGCGTTGTCCTGGGTGGCCGGGCGCGCGAGCCGCGAGATCGCGAACGTCGGTCTCGTGAACGTCGTGGGGCGTTCGGCGACGGACCGCGCGTCGGCGCTGGATCAGCTGGCGCACGCCGAGGAGTTCCTCCGCGAGCACGTCCCGGGCATCGGCGTCGAGCTGCACCGGCTCGAGGGCGGGGTGCCGGAGTCGCTGGCCGACATCGCGGTCGACACCGATCTCCTCGTCGTCGGCATCAATCCCGGGCACCCGATCCGCACGGCGATGGCCGGTGCGATCCCGCTGCGGCTCAGCACCATGGCGCAGGTGCCGGTCGTGATGGTGCCGGCCGGCTGGGTGGATCTCGGAGAACCCGTCACCATCGGGATCTCGGACGACGACTCGTCCGGCGCCGCGCTCGCCTTCGCGGCTGCAGAGGCGGCCGCCACCCGCACCGCGATCCGGCTCGTGCACGCCTGGCTCATGCCCGCTCCGTCCTTCTCCGGCGCCACCGCGCTCGTGCTCACCCCCGAGAGCGCGATGGCCGAGCACCGCGCGACGCTCGACGACGCGGTGAGCTGGGTGATGGAGCGGTATCCGACCCTCGAGCTCAAGACCGAGCTCGTGCGCGACAGCCAGTCGGCCGCCCTGCTGCGCTACGGACCCCGCAGCTCGATGCTCGTCATGGGCACGCACCACCGCGGTGTGCTGGCGGGGAGCCTGCTCGGCTCGGTCGTGCAGGAGGTGCTCTGGCGCGCCGAATGCCCGGTCGCCGTCGTTCCACAGGACGCCGCCGCGTCCCGGACTGGATGAGACGCCGCTGCGTCCCGGACTCGATGAGGAGTGACCATGGTCCGCGTCTCTCGCATGACCCTGCTGATCGTGCAGGCCTTCGTGGCCGTCACGGCGCTCGCGGGAGGTCTCGCGCTCGTCGTGGGAAGCATCGATCCGACGCTCGCAACGGTGCTGATGCCGCCGGCCGAGTATCTCGAGGGCTCGCCCTTCCGGTCGTACCTCGTTCCGGGCCTGGCGCTCATCGTGCTTGTGGCCGGCGTCCACGCCATGGCGTTCGTCGCCGTGCTGACCGACTCCCGGTGGGGGACGTTGCTCGCGGCGGTGGGCGGGTTCAGCTGCGTCATCTGGATCTTCGTCCAGATGGCCTACATCCCGTTCAGCTTCCTGCAGGCGTTGTACTTCGTCATCGGCCTGGTCGAGCTCGCGCTGACCATGGTGCTGCTGGGGCTCCTGGACGAGGTGAGGGCGATGCACCGGTCGACGTTCGTCCCCCTCCGGTCCCGCCGCGCGCCGCACGCGCACGGCTGAGCTCCGCGCGGATCAGTCGCCGCGGTGCTCCAGCTCGAACACCGCCGCCTGGGTGCGGCGTTCCAGCCCGAGCTTGCTCAGCAGCGAGGAGACGTAGTTCTTCACCGTCTTCTCGGCGATGCCCAGCTGCTCACCGATCTGCCGGTTGGTCAGTCCGTCGGCGATCAGGCGCAGGATCTGGCGTTCCCGCAGCCCCAGTGATCCGAGGCGCGGGTCGGGGTCGTCGGCGCGCTCGCGGATTCTTGCCGTCGCACGCTGCACGACGGCGTCGTTCATCAGCGAACGACCGGCCGCGACGGCGCGGATCGCGTCGACGAGCCTGGGCCCGCCGACGTCCTTGAGCACATACCCCGCCGCGCCGGCGAGCACGGACGCGCTCACCGCGGCGTCGTCGTCGTAGGCGGTGAGGATGAGGCAGGCCACGGTGGGGATGCGGGAGCGGATGTCGCGGCACAGGTCGATGCCGCTGCCATCGGGCAGGCGCACGTCCAGCACCGCGACATCCGGCACGGTGGCCTCGATCCGCCCTATCGCCTGGCGTACGGTCCCCGCCTCGCCGACGACCTCGAGGTCCGCCTGCGACCGGACGAGGTCGGAGAGCCCGCGACGGACGATCTCGTGATCGTCGACCAGGAAGACGCTGATCACCGGTTGCCTCCCTCGCCCTGGGACCGGCTCGGATGCAGGGGAGCGCTCCACCGGGCCGCGGTCGCGCCGGCGCGGGACTCGATTGCGAAGACTCCGCCGCGCTGCGCCGCCTTCTCGGTCAGGTTGGCCAGGCCGCTGCGCCGTCCGCCCTCGCCGACTCCCACTCCGTCGTCCTCGACCAGCACCACGACGTCGTCCTCTACGACGGCCACCTCCACCGAGATCCGATCGGCGCCGGAGTGCCGCACCGCGTTGCTCAGCAGCTCGCGGGCGACCCCCACGACGTCTTCGAGGAACGGGCCGGTGATCGCATGGTCCACCGGTCCGGTGAACCTGATGGCGGGCGGATGCCGCAGCGTGGCCGACAGATCGGCCACGACGTCGATCACCCGGTGGCGCAGCGAGCTCTCGTCCCGATGCGACAGGGCGAAGACGACGGTCCGGATCTGCGAGATCGCATCGTCCAGCTGGTCGATGGACTCGTTCAGGCGGTCGGCATCGGGTCCCGGTGCGGTGCTGCCGGCGATCGCCTGGAGGGTCAGCCCGGTGCCGAACAGCTGCTGGATGACGTGGTCGTGGAGGTCTCGCGCGATGCGCCGGCGGTCCTCGGCCAGCAGCGACCGCTGGCTCTCCTCCCGCGCGTACGCGAGCTCCAGGGCGATGGTCGCGCGCGAGGCGAAGTCGGCGATGCTCGTCAGCTCCGTGGCGGTGAAGCGTCGCCGGTCCGGGTGACGCGCTGCGCACACCACCCCCCACAGCCGGCTGCGCGTGCGCAGGGGCGCCGCGGCGATCGGTCCCGCCAGGCCGTCCTCCCACATGCGCACCGGGTCGTCCGCGGACGCCGGCTCCCGCCCGACCGCGCGGGCGTGGCCCGAGGTGACCACCTCGCCCGCGCACGTGGCATCCGTCTCCACGACCCTTCCGCGCAGCTCCGCCTCATCGAGACCCCGCGCGGCGACGATCTTGAGCGCCGAGGTGGACTCGTCGGCGAGCAGGACGGTCACCTTGTCGTTGCCGGGCACGTCGAACAGCCGGCCGGCGATGAGGTCGAACGCGGTGTCGGTGGCCGACGACAGCAGTGCCGCCGAGAGCTCGGCGGCCGCGGTCATCCACCGCTCGCGGGTGCGCGCCTCGTCGAGCAGCCGCGCGTTCTCCACCGCGAACCCCGCGGTGGTGGCCAGGGCCTCGACGAGCCTCTCGTCCTCGTCCGAGAAGGCGCCGTCGCGGTGGTTCGTGAGGTAGAGGTTGCCGAACGCCTCGCCGCGCACGCGCACGGGCACCCCGAGGAACGAGTCCATCCGCGGGTGGTGCGCCGGGAACCCCGCCGCCCGCGGGTCGTCGGACATCTGCGGAAGGCGGATGGGTCGAGGGTCGGCGATGAGAGCCCCCAGCAGGCCGTGCCCGGTCGGCAGATGGCCGATCTGGGAAGCCCGCTCCGGGGAGAGGCCGACGTAGATGAACTCCTCCAGGGCGTCCCCTTCGGGGGCGATCACCCCGAGCGCACCGTACTGCGCGTTCACCAGCGAGGTCGCAGCTTCCGCGATCCGCCGCAGCACCGAGCTCAGATCGCTCTCTTCGACGACGGCCTGGGTGGCGCCCAGCAGTGCGCGCAGTCGTCCCTGGCTGGTTCGCACCCTCTCGGCCTGCACGAGGAGCGTCGCCAGCGCCTCGTCGAGGTCCAGGCGCGGACCATCGGGGAACGCCAGCTCATCCTCCGCCATCCTGTCCGCTCCCCTCGGCGCCGAGGCCCACAGTATGACACCGCTACCGGTGCCGCCAGGGCTGGGGCGACGCGCAGCCGCGGAGCGCGCGTCCGAACCGCGGCGGAGCGGGGACGAAGGTCCCGACATCCGGGGCGGCTCGGCGAGACCATACGGAGGTGGTCTTGAACGACACCGGCCTCACGTCGAGAGAAGCAGCAGCCCGTCTCGCGGAAGTCGGGCCGAATGTCGTGCCCCGCGGCAGACGCGTGTCGCCCTGGCGGATGATCCTCCGTGAGCTCACGCACCTCCTGGCGGTGCTGCTGTGGATCGCCGCCGCGCTCGCGGTGCTGGCCGGCATCCCGGCGCTGGCGATCGCCATCGTCGTGATCGTGGTCCTGAACGCTGCGTTCGCGTTCGCGCAGGAGTACCGGGCCGACAGGTCGGCCCAGCGGCTGAGCCGGCTGCTTCCGATGGCAGCCCGCGTGATGCGTGACGGCGAGGCGGTCACCGTCCCGGCGGCCGACCTCGTGCCGGGGGACGTCGTGCTGCTGGCGGCGGGCGATCGCGTGGCGGCGGACCTGGATGTCGTCAGCGCCGCGGATCTCGCGCTGGACGAGTCGCTCCTGACGGGGGAGAGCGCCGTCGTGCGACACGCCCCCGGAGACATCCTGCGCGGGGGGACGTTCGTCGTCCAGGGCGAGGCGCGCGCCGTGGTCGTGGCCACCGGCTCCCGGACGGTGCTGGCCGACATCGGCCGTCTGACCGCCGGTGCGCAGCGCCCGCCGAGCCCGATGACCCTCGAGCTCAAGCGCGTCGTGCGCGTCATCGCCGTCATCGCCGCGATCGTCGGGGTGGGCCTCGGGGCGACCTCCCTCCTGCTGGGGCTGGGGCTCACCCAGGCCTTCGTCTTCGCCATCGGCGTGTCGGTGGCGCTGGTGCCAGAGGGCATGCTGCCGACGGTGACGCTCTCCCTGGCGCGCGGTGCCGAGCTCATGGCCGAGAAGCACGCTCTGGTGCGCCGGCTGGACGCCGTCGAGACGCTCGGCGCCACGACCTTCATCTGCACCGACAAGACCGGCACCCTCACCGAGAACCGCATGAACGTGCTCGAGGTCGTGACGGCTGCGGGGATCGTCCGGATCCGCGGCGAGGGGTACGCTCCCACCGCCGACCTGGCCGGGCCACCGGAGGCGGTCGCCCTCGTTCCCCGCGCCGCGCGCGCCGCGCTGCGGTGCGTGGCCGGCAGGGTGGTCGAGCGCGAGGGCCGGTGGGAGGCGGCGGGCGACCCGATGGAGGCGGCGTTCCACAGCCTCGCGCTGCGGGTGGGGACGGATGCCGAGGCCACAGGTCATCGCGTGCCCTATACGGCTGACCGCCTGCTGAGCTCGTCGCTGGACGGCGATCAGGTGTCGGTGCTCGGTGCGACGGAGGCGGTCCTGGCCCGCTGCCGCGCGGTTCCCCCTCATATCGCGGACGCCGTGCACGAGCTGACGGGCGCGGGCAGGCGCGTGCTCGCCGTCGCCACCCGCACCTGGACCGCCGCGCCGTCGCCCGAGATGGAGCACGACCTCGACTTCGCCGGGGTGCTGGCCCTGGAGGATCCGCCCCGCGCGGGGGTGCGCGAGGCGCTGGAGAAATGCCGGGCTGCCGGCATCCGGATCGCGATGATCACCGGCGACCACCCGCGCACCGGTGCCGCGATCGCCCGCGAGGTCGGTCTGCTCGGCCCCCGGGGGGTCGTCCTGGACGGGCCGAGCCTGCCGACCACGGACGAGGAGCTGGCCGACGCTGTCGACCACGACGACGGGGTGGTGGTGGCGCGGGCGACGCCCGCCGACAAGCTGCGGATCGCCCGGGCCCTTCGTGGCCACGGGCACGTGGTGGCCATGACGGGGGACGGTGTCAACGACGCGCCCGCGCTGCGCGAGGCCGACGTCGGGGTCGCCATGGGGGCCAGCGGAAGCGACGTCGCGCGCGAGGCGGCCGACGTGGTGCTGCTGGACGACCATCTCGCGACGATCGTGGCCGCCGTCGAGCTCGGCAGGGCGACCTTCAAGAACATCCGGCGCTTCCTCACCTACCACCTCACCGACAACGTCGCCGAGCTCGCCCCGTTCGTGGTGTGGGCGCTCTCGGGCGGCTCCGTCCCGCTCGCGATCGGGGTGATGCAGGTGATCGCGCTCGACATCGGGAGCGACATGCTGCCCGCCCTGGCGCTCGGTGCCGAACCGGCGCGGGATGACGTGATGCAGGGGCCCGCGCGACGGTCGATCGTGGACCGGGCCCTGCTCTCACGCGCGTTCTTCCTGCTCGGGCTCACCGAGGCCGTCGTCGCGCTCGGCGCCTTCCTGGGCGTCCTGCTCGTCGCGGGGTGGCAGTGGGGTGACGACGTGGACCCGGCGGTGATGGCCGGCGCCTCGGGGACGGCGTTCGCCGCGATCGTGCTGGGCCAGATGGCGACGGCGTTCGCGTGCCGCAGCACGGTCCGGCCGGTGTGGCGGATGCACCCGCGGACCAACCGGCTGCTGCTCGTCGCGGTCGCCGCTCAGGCGGTCCTGCTCGTCGCCTTCCTCGGCATCCCGTTCCTCGTGGACCTCCTCGGTGGTGCCTGGCCGCCGCTTCTCGGATGGGGGCTGGCAGCGCTCGCGGTGCCCGCGATCGTGATCGTCGACGGGCTCTCGAAGCTTCGGCGTCGCCGGATCCGCGAGCGGGAGGCCAGGCCTGCGGCATGAGCCGCGCCGGATGCTACGACCCGCGGCTCGTGAAAGATCGGCTGAGGCTCCGCAGCAGCAGGAGGAGCCCGCCCAGGGTGAGCACGCTGCCCAGGAACGAGAACGCCGGCACCTGGTCGGTGATCATGGGGCCGGTGTCGCTGACGCTGAGCATGACGCCGGCGATCACGAGGGTCACGCCCACGATCGTGATCGTCATGCGGGAGACGATCCCGTCGACCCATGAGCGCTCCCGTCCGTCCTCGAACATCCGAACGCGCACCGAGAACGTGCCGCTGTCCAGGTCGCGCGAGATGCTCTCGATGCGGCGGCTGAGGCGGCGCGCCCCCTCGATGAGCACGGCGCCCTGCGACTGCGCCGTCAGGAACATGTCGTGCATCGAGATCCGCCGCAGCGCCGTGGCCGGAGCGAGTTCCAGGCCCCGCCGCGTGAGGTCGTAATCCGGCTGGAGCAGCCGCAGCGTGCCCTCGAGCGAGCCGAGGGTGCGCAGCACGAGGAGCAGCGACGGCGGGATGGCCAGGCGGTGCCGGCGCAGCGCATCCAGGAGCAGCCGGAAGATGTTCTCGTGTGTGGGGCTGTTGTGCACGCGGGTGATCACGACGCCGATGTCGCGCTGGAGCGCCGCCTTGTTCAGCGATTCGCCGTGTCCGCAGATCAGCAGCACGAGGTCCGTCGTCACGGCGTCGTCCTCGTTGGAGATCGCGATCAGCAGCGGGATGAGGAGGCGGCGCAGGCTCTTCTCGACGATCCCGACCGACCCGAAGTCGATGAGGGTGACCTCGCGCGCGGCTCCGTCCTCTCGGGCGTCGCCCAGGATGAGATTGCCGGCGTGGAGGTCGGCGTGGAAGACGCCGCGCACCAGCACCTGGTCGAACACCGACCTCACGATCTCGTCCGCGATCGCCGACGACTCCTCCGGAGGCAGGATCGCCGATGAGACGTGCGTGAACGGGGTCCCCACCACGCGCTCCAGCAGCAGCATCCGCTCCGTCGAGAGCTCGCGATACGTCCGGGGGATGCGCAGCGACGAGGCGGAGGCCGCAGTGGCGGCCCGCAGCATCTCGGTGTTGTCGAGCTCGATGCGGTAGTCGAGCTCGTCGTGGAGCGCGCGGGCGAACTCGTCGACGAGCGCGACCGCGCCGTACTCCTTCGCCCAGTCCGTGCGCCGCTCGAGGTCGGTGGCCAGTCGGTGGAGGATGTCGAGGTCGGTGGTGACCTGCCGCCGGGCGAGCGGGCGCTGGATCTTGATGACGACGTCGTCGCCGTTGCGCAGCTGCGCCGCGTGCACCTGGGCGACCGAGGCGGCGGCGAGCGGCTCCGGATCGATGTGCGCGAAGACGTCGCCGATCGTCCCGTTCACCTCGGCGCGGATGGCCGCCTCGGCTTCGGACCAGGGGATCGGAGTCGACTCCATCTGCAGTGTCGCGAACGCCGTCACCAGCTCGCGAGGGAGCACGTCGTCGCGGGCGGAGAGCACCTGCCCCAGCTTGACGAAGGTGACTCCCGCTTCGTTCATCGCGGCGACGAGGGCGACGGCCAGCTCCGGCGGCGCGGGCGGGGTGCGGGGCGTGCCGAACAGCCCGATGCCGTGACGGGAGGCGATCGAGAGGATCTGCGTGTACCGCCGCGCGCGGTCGCGGCGGCGGAACGCCTCGCGGATGGAGGTGATCGGATTCCGCAGCCCGTGCGACGGCCAGGCGAACTCGAGGGTGACGACGCAGGCCACGACGGCGGCGAACAGCCAGCCCAGCGTGAGGGCGAGGAACGAGAGGGCGACGGGGGTGTCTGCCACGATCCGGTCGCCCTCCACCACACCGGCGACCCGCAGCGACCAGGTGGCCAGCGGAAGCGCGGCCAGGAACACGACGAGCGCCGTCACGACGGAGCGGACCCAGCCCACCGTCCCGTCCAGGAGACGCCGCGCGGCCCAGGCTGCGAGCGCGGCGAAACCGACCGAGAACAGACCGAACAGGAGCCATTGCGGCATGTCCGAATTCTTGCAGACGCGACTGCCGCGGCGGCGGGGAAGGACCAAAGACCCCATCCCTCGCGGCTCCGACGACGACGCTGGAGGGGGAGCGGCGACAGGAGCCGCCGACGGAAGGAGTCGCCATGCGCGCGCTGGTGGTCTACGAATCGATGTTCGGCAACACGCGTCGCATCGCGCAGGCGATCGCCGACGGCATGGCGGACGGAGCGGATGTCGCCGTCGCGGACGTCGTCGATGCGCCCACCGCGGTGCCCGCCGACGTCGACATGGTCGTCGTCGGGGCGCCCACCCATGTCTTCTCGCTGTCCCGGGATGTCACACGCCGGGAGGCGGCTCGTCACGGCGGCGCGTTCACGGATGTGCCCGAAGGCATCCGCGAGTGGCTGGAGGCACTGCCGGCGCCGGAACGGCCTTACGCCTTCGCCGCGTTCGACACGCGCGTGGACGACATGGCGCTCCTGCCCGGGGCGGCCTCGCACACGGCCACGCGCCTCGCGAGGAAGCTCGGGTTCGACGTGCTGGATCCGGCGAGCTTCCTGGTGAAGGGCTACGAGGGACCCCTCGTGGACGGGGAGCTCCAGCGCGCCCGCGAGTGGGGGCATGGCCTGACCGAGCAGCTCGCGGGGTGAGCGCGGGTCCCGAACCGCTCCCGCCTCGCCCCCGGCCCGCCGGGTTTCTCAGTGCGATGCGCCGGTGCGGCTCGCCGCGTCTTCGGCCTGGCCAGCACCCCGGGCGGCGTCGTCGTCGTCGTGGTGCCTGCGGGCGGTCGCGAGCCACAGGATGATCGCCGGAAGAACGGGTGCGACGAGCGCGTAGAGGACGCCGGCGCTTCCGAAGACGACGGTCTGATAGGCGATGATGGCGGCCGCGCCGACGGCCCACGAGAGGAGGGCAGCGGCGGCACGACGCGACGCGCCCTCGGAGGCCGCGAAGAACGCGATGATCCCGTTGGCGAGGAACGGCGCGACGAACACGCCCTGCACGGCGGGGGAGAGGTTCTCCGACGCCCCGACAGCGGCCCCTGCCGCAAGAGCGAAGACCACGGAGACGACGGCGTAGCCGACGAACGACAGGCACGCCACCACGAGCGCGCGGACGATGCGGTCGAACACCGGAGGAAGGGCGGTGAGCACTCCCTCGGGGTGGCGCGCGATGAACGCCGTGAGCACGCTGAACAGCAGCGTCTGCACCAGCATCTCCGGCATCCCGATGAGGTGGTACCACCACGGCAGCTGGCTGTACACCGCGCCTTCCAACGACCCGGGCGCCGCCGCCGGGGTCGAGAGGATGCCGATGCCGATGAACAGCAGCCACAGCCAGAGCCACCCGAGCCGTCCGGCAAGGACGGATCGGAACGGCAGCAGCACCGCCGCGATGAGCAGTCCGCGGACCACCTGCAGCAGGGGACCCACGATCACCGCCACCGAGCCGAACGGGCGCATGAAGTCGCTGATGACCGGTTGGGTGAACAGCTCCTCGTAGTCGAGCAGCGCCGCCGCGACGAGACCGATCGCGAAGTAGGTCACGACGTGCGCGACCGTGACCCGCACGAGGAAGCCGGCGACAGGCCGGGATGAGAGCATGACCCCAGCCTGGGCCGCAGGCGCACGCCCTCCCGGGCCGAAGGTCCCGCGCGGGAGGCCGGTGCTCACCGGATCGACTCGAGCGCGGCCAGCTCGCTGCGCACCGCGGATGCCACAGCGGCGCCGTCGATGTAGCCGGCGTCGAAGTGCACGCCGACGCAGAGCCGCCCGGCATACGAGACCACCGCGACGCCCAGTCGCACGTTCGCGGCCAGCACGGAGACCGGCCAGAGCTGGGTGAGCGCAGCGCCGGCGAGGTGCAGCTCGTGAGCCGGACCGGGCACATTCGTCACGAACCCGCCGACCAGGTGCTGCCGGTGCGCGATGCGGTCCATGATCCGAGCGCCCACCGGGCCGCGCATGAGCTCCAGCGTGCCCTGGCGGCGCGCTTGCACCTTCTCCGTCCTCGTCTGCACGGCGATCCGGGCGACGTTGTCCCTCACCTCCTCACCGCGCAACGGCAGGCGGACGAGCATGACCCCCACCTGGTTGCGGGTATCTCCGCGCCGCGTCAGGGCGACGGGGACCGACACCGGCAGCTCCGACGGCACCGGATGACCGCTCTGCGCGAGTGCGGCCCGGTACCCGGCCGCGGCGACGGCGAGCGCGGCGTCGTTCACCGTCGCGTCCACGCCGTGGGCGGCCGCGGCGATCCGCCCGAGATCGGCGTCGGCGAAGATCACGCCGTGACGACTGCTGCGCGCACCCAGCAGCACCGTCTCGGGAAGGCCTCGCGCGGTCAGCGTCGTCATGGTCCGCCGCAGCCCGAACAGTGCGCGGCCGACGCGGCTGCCCGCCGGCAGGGCGGGGGACGAGCGGCGCGGCGGAGCGATCGGCTCGTCGGCGGTCGCCGTCGCATCCGCCAGCAGCCTCCGGATGAGGTCGGCCGCGGCCATGCCGTCCGCGAGGACGTGGTGGATCCGGAGGATCATCGCGGCGCCGCCCCGTGCCGGCGCGAGGAGCAGCTCCCACGGCGGTCTCGTGAGCGGCAGGGGCTCGACCATGAGGGCACCGCACCTTCGCTCGAGCTCCTCGAGTCCATCGATGGCCGGGACGACGCGGACCTGCGCAGCGAGATCCGGTTCGCAGTCCGCCCACTCGTGGTGGCGGCCGGCGCGGACGGGCACCTGTCGCAGCTCCGGGATGCCGGCGACCCGGCGCCCCACCGCCGCCCGGACGGCGTCCGCGTCGAGCTCGCCGGCGTCTGAGACGAACCCTCCCGGTGCGAGCAGGCCGGCGACCAGGAAGACGTTGACCTGGCCGGGGTGGTCGAGGACGAGATTGGCCTCGTCGGCCGGTCTGAGTGCTCGCTCCCGTCGCACGTCAGGCCTCCCTCCCGCGCCGTGGTGCGGCATCCGTTCCGCTCACCGACGGCATCGCGGCACCGAGGGCGCGTGCTCCAGTGTGCGGCGGTGCCCACCGGTCCCGCGGGCCGATGGTCCCACCGGACGCAGCGCGTCGCCGGAGGACTTACGTCCCAGCGGCGCGGCAGCCATGCCGCAAGGCTGGTTCCGTACAGATCCCACAGAGGAGAGACAAATGCGAAGTGCAGTCGTCCGACAGCTCGGAACGCCGGCCCAGGTCGAGGAGCGTCCCGTCCCGCAGCCGGGGCCCGGACAGATCCTGATCCGGCTCGAGGCCTGCGGACTGTGCCACACCGACATCCACGCGATGCAGGGAGACTGGCCTGTGAAGCCGAACCTGCCCCTGGTGCCCGGGCACGAGGGCGTCGGGATCGTCGAGGCGCTCGGCGAGGGCGTGACCACGCGTCAGGTCGGACAGCGCGTCGCGATGCCGTGGCTCGGGCACGCGTGCGGCGAATGCCGTTACTGCGTGGACGGCCGCGAGAACCTCTGCGAGAGCCAGTACAACAACGGCTACGCGGTCGACGGGGCGTACGCGGAGTACATGCTCGCTGACGCGCGCTATGCGGTGGTGGTCCCCGACGGCGTCACGCCGCTGGATGCTGCGCCGCTCACCTGCGCCGGCGTCACGACGTATGCCGCGATCAAGAACGCGCACGTGATCCCCGGCGAGACGGTCGCCGTGTTCGGCGTCGGCGGCCTCGGCCACCTCGCGGTTCAGTACGCGCGACTGGTGGGCGCGAAGGTGATCGCGGTCGACGTCACCGAGGAGAAGCTCGCCCTCGCGACCGAGCTCGGCGCGGACCACACCGTCAACGCCCGGACCACCGATCCGGTGGAGGCGATCCGCGACCTCGGCGGAGCGGACGTCGCCGTCGTGCTCGCCGTCGCTCCGGCGGTCTTCCGTCAGTCGTTCGACGCGCTCAACCGCGGCGGCCGGCTCCTCCTGGTGTCACTGCCTGCCGACGGCACGATCACGCTCCCCATCTTCGAGACGGTGCTCAAGGGCATCAGCGTGATCGGCTCGATCGTGGGGACCCGCCAGGACCTCACCGAGGTCTTCACCCTTCACGCCGCCGGTCGCACCCGGGTCATCACCGAGACGCGCGACCTGGACCAGGTCAACAGAGCGGTCGACGAGGTGCTGGAGGGGACGGTTCCGGCGCGGCTCGTCTTCACCTACCACACCGCGGACGTGATGCAGCGCTGACGGCCGGGCGGAGGGCGGATGCCACGCGGCATCCGCCCTCCGCCGCGCGCAGGACCGCGCGCCGACGCCGCGGAGCGGGCGCCGAGCGTGGTGCGATCAGGCCTGGCCTCCGCCGCCGGCGGTGCCGTCAGAGCCGCCTGGCGCCGAGCCGGACCGCGGGGCGGCGGGCGCTTCGGACGACCCGCCGGTCGTCGCCGAGACGGCGCCGGCGCCCAGCAGGGCTCCCAGGATGCCGATCCCCGCTGCGGCGTCGAGGATCTGCGACGCCATGAGCGCCGAGATCACCCCGACTCCGAACAGGACGATGACCAGCCGCCCCCAGTTCTTGACCACGAACGGGATCACGATGGGGGGAGCGGATGCCGCGGCCGCCGGCTTCGGCCCGATCTCCACCTCCTTCGCCTCGAGCTCGATCCGGTTCCCATCGGCCTGCGTCACGGTGGCGGCGACCTTGTGGCTGCCGTCGGCCGCGAACGTCGCCAGGATCGTGCGGCCGCCGTCGATCCGTTCGATCGTCGCCCCCTCCACGTCCCACGCGACGGTGGCGTCGTCGGGGAGGTTCTCGACGGTGAACATCAGAGCCGTGTCCTTCTGCCCGGTGCTGCCGCCGACGATCGCCGGCCCGACGCGAACGCCCCGCTCCACCGCTGCGCCGGAGTCGATCCCCACCGGGGGGCCGCCCTCCGTGGTGGCGAGCTTCTCGATGACCCGGAGCGCGTCGCGATGGTAGAGCCAGGCGAAGGCCAGGGCCAGGATGATGACCACGATGGCGCTGACGAGCAGCCCGACGGCCAGGTAGTAGTTCGACAGTGCGACGTCGACCGCGGCCGGACCGGCCGGCGTCGGACCCGGCGACGGTTCCGCCGCCACGGCGAGTGCAGCATGAAGAGACATGAGCGCCCCATTCCCCAGTTGGGCTGAGCATGCACCCATCTCAGAGCGCCGTCAATCACCCGCCCGCTCCGCGTCGTCGGGGGCCACCGTGACGGCTTATGCTTCGAGCCATGGGAACGATCTTCTACGGCGGTGACGCCACGCCGATCCACATCGAGGATCGCGCGCTGGCTCACCTGAAAGTCGTCATCGCCACGAAGCTGCGTCGCAACGAGAGCTTCACGCTGACGTGGCGTCACCAGGACGATCAGCCGGGCGGACGCAGCACCATCTGGCTGCACCCGTCCATTCCGCTGCGGTTCGTGTTCGATCACGCGGAGCCTCCCGAGCTGAGCCGCCGGTGGATCGAGGACCTCGCGCAGTCCGCGAACAGCTCGGGTGGCGTCACCCTGGTGGATGAGAACGTGGCTGCCGGTCCGGTGCCTGAGGAGCAGGGTGTCCCCGGCGACGTCTCGCTCGGCAGCGTCGAAGTCGAGAGCCTCGAGGTGAGCAGACTGACCGTCGGGGGCGCGGAGGTGTCGGGGGACAGCGTCCGAGGGTAGCTCAGCTCGACAGCTGTCTCGGGTCGATCACCAGTTCGCGGCTCACGAGCCTTGCCGCCACGCCGCTGAGACTCTGCTGGTGGCTGCGTGCATACGCACGGATGATCTCGAACGCCTCGTCGATGGCGACGCCGTGAGTGTGGGCGACCACTCCCTTGGCCTGTTCGATGATCACCCTGCTCCGCAGCGCGTGCTGCAGCTGTGCCGTCAGCTGCTCGCCCCGCCGGATGGAACGCTCCTGGAGGATGCCGATCGTCGCCACGTCGGCGAAGGCCCGGGCCGCGGTCAGGTCGGATTCCTCCAGGGTGCCGTCTCCGGTGACGAGGAGATTGAGCGTGCCGATGATGTGTTCGCGAAGCTTCATCGGGATCGCCGTCACCCCCCCGAACCCCAGCTCGACGGCGCTCTCGCGGAAGGCGGACCACTGCGGAGGCGACTCCGAGATCCGGGGCACCGTCACCACTTCGCCCGTGCCGAACGCCTCGATGCAGGGACCGGCCTGCGCGGCGAGCTGGATGAGTTCGACGAGCCGGCTCGCTTCGCTGGTCGAAGCGACGAGCTCGAGGCGATCGTCGTCGCCGGCGAGGAGGATTCCCGCCGCGGACGCGCCGAGGATGTCGCGGCAGGCGTCGACCAGCACCTGGAGGAGGTCGACGACGTCGTATTCGGCGACGAGCGTGTCGGCGAGCTTCGCGAACGTTCGCACCAGCTCGGCCTCTCGCACGATGGCGCTCATTGCTCCACCTCGATACGGCCATCGTGGTTCACGAACCGCAGGCGCCTCTGAACGATGTCCTCGGCGATGTCGGCGACCGCGCGGCCGGAGGCGAAGGCGTGACCCTGGATGGCCAGAAGCGCGGCATCCGGACCGACCTGCAACTGTGCGAGCACCATCCCGGTCGCCTGGTGGACCACTCGGCGAGAGGCGGGGCTCGTGGAGCTGAGGTCGCCCTGTTCACCGATCGCACGGGTGAGGATGTCGCGTCCGATGGCGTCCGCGATGGCGGATGCCTCCCCGGTGTGCCGCGTGGTCAGCGCGACCGGCATCAGCGAATAGAGGTCGACGGCGCCCAGACGCAGCGGCCCGACGGCGAGCGGGAACGCGAAGATCGACGCCACGGACTCCGCGCTGCTGGCAGCCGAGAAGGCGGGCCAGCGGGTGCGGCCCGCGGTCGTGAAGCTCGGCTCCTCGACGGGTGCCATCGAGCGCAGCGCGTCCCAGCACGGCCCCTCGCCGAGGTCCATCTGCCATTCGTCCAGTCGGGCGGCGCGATCGTCCGACGCCGACAGTGTCTCGCTGCCCAGCACGTCGCCCAGTGTGGACACCGACGCGCCGCTCACGGGGAAGAGGCGGACGAAGGGCGCGCTGTAGTCGGCAGGCCGGAACGATCCACGATCGAGAGCCTGCATGACGTCGCCCACGCTGTCGCTCATACAACTGAGAGGTTAGTCGCCCCCCGCACCGGATGGGTGCGGCACGAGCGTGCCGTCCGGGCCTTGGATCAGGACCTCACCGCGTTCGCGGCGGAGGACGATCGCGGCCGCCGCCTCGACGGCCTCCGCCTCGGTGTCGTAGTGCGCCGACGGCCGCCGTGCGTTGCCCTTGCAGACATCCCATCCGCCTCGTGACTCGTTCCGCGCCACCACCCAGATCTCGCCGCGGCGGCGACCGCCTGGCTCGGTCCTCCGTGACCGGGGCGGAAAGCTCGCGGGACCTGACCCGCCCGGCAGGCCGGCATCGTCCTGCTCTTCGAGTTCGCCGTGACCGCCCGCTGTCGTCATGACCTGACCGTACGCCGTGAACATGTGCGGCTCACAGACAAGCGCCCGCGGGCGTAGCCTCACAGAATGGAATCCGGCGAGCCGTACACCGCTCAGTTCGATGAAGTGAGCGTCGGCGGGCAGGTCCGGCTCACCGTGGGCGTCGAGCTTCGGGATCGAGAGTCCGACGGCTCGATCCCGACCGAGGCCTGGTTCCACGGCGAGGAGTTCCGCCTGGACGTCGAAGACCAGGACGGCGTCGCCGTCTACGTGAGGCGGCTCTGACAGGCCTGGCATCGTGATGTCCGGAGCGGTGACGTCGTCGTAACCGGGAAGCGGCGTGCATTAGGCTAGCCTTACCTGTCTCGTCCCCAGGAGATCTCCCATGCCTTCACGCCCGCGCTTGTCCGCGCGCCCCGGCCGCCTCCTCGCCGGTTCGGCGGTTCTCGTCGTCCTCGTACTCGCCGGCTGCGCCGGCGGCGCGGGCGGTGCGGACGCCGCAGCCGACGCCGACGCCCTCGTCGTCTACAACGCCCAGCACGAGCAGCTGACCGAGGAATGGGCCGAGGCGTTCACCGCTGAGACCGGCATCGACGTGGTGCTGCGCAACGGCGATGACAGCGAGCTGGCGAACCAGCTCGTGCAGGAGGGCACGGCGTCGAAGGCCGATGTGTTCCTGACCGAGAACTCGCCCGCGATGTCGCTGGTCGAGGAGGCAGGCCTTTTCGCACCGGTCGACGACGGCACGCTCGCCCTGGTGCCGGAGCAGTACCGGCCCGCGTCCGGCCTGTGGACCGGCATCGCCGCTCGCTCCACGGTGCTGGTCTACAACCCCGACCTCATCTCCGAGGATGAGCTTCCGGCGTCGCTTCTCGATCTCGCCGAGCCGGAATGGAAGGGACGCTGGGGTGCCGCGCCCGCCAAGGCAGACTTCCAGGCGATCGTGTCCGCGGTGCTCGCCACGCAGGGCGAGGACGGCGCGCGGGAGTGGCTCGAGGGCATGGCCGAGAACGCCGTGGAGTACCGCAACAACATCGTCACGATGAAGGCCGTCAACGCCGGCGAGGTGCCGGTCGGGATCATCTACCACTACTACTGGTACCGGGATCAGGATGCCGCCGCCGAAGACAGCTCGAACACGGCGCTGCACTATTTCGGCAACCAGGACCCTGGTGCGTTCGTCAGCGTGTCGGGCGGCGGCGTGCTCGAGAACGCGCCGCACGCCGACGAGGCCCAGCAGTTCCTGGCATTCATCGCCGGGGCGCAGGGCCAGGCCATCCTCGGCGAGGGCTACAGCTTCGAGTACCCCGTAGCGTCGGACATCCCCGCCAAGACCGAGCTGCCCGCGCTCGCCGAGCTCGACGCTCCCGTGATCGACCCCTCCACGCTCAACGGTCCCGCCGTCATCGAGCTCATGACGGAAGCCGGACTCCTCTGACCCAGCTGCACACGCGCGCGACGGCGGGCGGAGCGGCCGAGAGGCGCCCGCCCGCCGCGCTCGTGGCTGTCGTCGCGGTGCTCGCGCTCGGCGCGCTGGTGCCCATCGTGTACGTCGTCCAGGCCGCCGTGGCGATGGGTTGGGACCAGCTGTCGGCGCTCGTGCTGCGGCCCAAGGTTGGCGAGCTGCTGGTGAACACCGTGCTGCTGGTGCTCATCGGCGTGCCGGCCACGATCTTCCTCGGGGTGGGCGGGGCGTGGCTGGTGGAGCGTACGACGCTTCCCGGCCGCGCCGTCATCAAGGTCGCGCTCGCCGCTCCGCTGGCCATCCCGGCGTTCGTCGCCAGCTACGGCTGGGCGAGCGCGATCCCCTCCCTCAACGGGCTGTGGGCCGCCGTGCTGGTGGCGACGCTCGCGTACTTCCCGCTGGTGTACCTGCCGGCGCTCGCCGCCATCCGCGGCCTGGATCCGGCGCTGGAGGAGTCGGCCCGCACGCTCGGCATGGGGTCGTGGGCGGTGTTCTTCCGCGTCGTCGCGCCTCAGCTGCGTCTGGCGGTGCTCGGCGGGGCACTGGTGGTCGCGCTGCACCTCCTCGCCGAGTACGGAGCGTTCGCGTTCCTGCGCTTCGACACGTTCACCACGGCGATCGTGGTCGCCTACCAGAGCACGTTCGCCGGTCCGAACGCCGCCGCGCTCGGCCTGGTGCTGGCGCTGCTGTGCCTGCTGCTGCTCGTCGCGGAGTCGGCTGCGCGTGGCCGCGCCCGGTATGCCCGCCTGGGGAGCGGCTCGCCCCACCCCGCCGCCACGCTGCGGCTGGGCCGCTTCACCGCACCATCGCTGATCGCCGTCGCGGTGGTGCTGGCGGGTGCGCTCGTGGTGCCGCTCAGCAGCGTCGGGCGGTGGCTGATGCGGGCCGATCCGGCTGCGTTCGCAGAGGTCGGGGTCGCCGCGCTGCAGACGCTGGCTCTCGCACTGGCCGGGGCGGTGTGCACGATCGCCGTCGCGCTGCCGTTCGCGTGGCTCGCCGTGCGCTATCCGGGACGGGTCTCGCGCGTGCTCGAGGGGGCGGCGTATCTCGCCAGCAGCCTGCCGGCCATCATCGTCGCGCTGGCGCTCGTCGCCGCCACGCTCGCGTTCGCACCGGCGCTGTACCAGACGCCGTTCACCGTCGTGGCGGCGTACGTCGTCATCTTCCTCCCGCGCGCACTGGTGCCGCTTCGAGCCGGCCTCTCGCAGGTCCCGGAGTCGCTCGAGGAGGCCGCGCGCGCGTTGGCGGTGAGCCCGGCGGCCGCCCGCATGCGCGTCACCGTGCCTCTCCTGCTCCCGGCGATCGGAGCGGGAGCCGCCCTCGTGGCGCTGGGCGCGGCGAACGAGCTCACCGCCACCCTCCTGCTCGCCCCCACGGGCACCAGCACCGTGGCGACGAGCTTCTGGTCTGCGGCATCCGCTCTCGACTATCCCGCCGCGGCGCCGCACGCGGTGCTGCTCGTGCTGCTGTCGGTGCCGGCGGTCGCGCTGATGTTCACCCACGCGACGGGGAGGACCGTTCGATGACCCTGCGACTGGACGGCGTGTCGAAGGCCTTCGGCGACACCGAGGTGCTGCGCGACGTCTCGCTCGAGGTGCCGCGCGGCACGCGCCTTGCACTGGTCGGCGCCTCGGGCAGCGGGAAGACGACGCTGCTGCGTCTCGTCGCCGGTTTCGTGGATCCCGACGCCGGCGTCATCAGCCTGGGCGGCGACGAGCTGTCGCGACCCGGCCGAAGCGTCCCCACCCACCGCCGCGGCATCGGCTACGTGGCGCAGGACGGCGCGCTGTTCCCGCATCTGTCGGTGGGGCGCAACATCGCCTTCGGCCTGCCCCGCGGCCCCGGTCGCGTCCAGAGAGTGCGGGAGCTGCTCGAGCTCGCCGCGCTGCCCCCGGCCTACGCCGATCGCATGCCGCACGAGCTGTCCGGCGGGCAGCAGCAGCGAGTCGCCCTGGTCCGGGCGCTCGCCCAGGAGCCCCGAATGATCCTCCTCGACGAGCCGTTCAGCGCCCTCGACACCGGACTGCGCTCGTCCACCCGGGACGCCGTGATCGAGGTGCTGGAGCGCAGCGGCGTCACCGCCGTGCTGGTCACGCACGACCAGGAAGAGGCACTCTCGTTCGGCCACCAGGTCGGCGTGCTCGTCGGCGGCCGGCTGGTGCAGTCGGGCGACCCGATGGCCGTCTACGACGCGCCCGTCGACGCCTCGGTGGCGCTCTTCCTCGGCGACGCCCTCGTCATCCCCGCCCACGTCGACGCCAGCGGCGTCGAATGCGGATTCGGCCGCCTCGCCGTCCGGCACGATCTCTCCGGCGGAGCGGAGCACGTGCGCGCGATGGTCCGGCCGGCGCAGTTGCGGGTCGCCGCGGCCACGCACGGCGCCGCCGCCGCACTCGCCGCGGTGGCCAACGCGGTCGTGACGGCCGTGCGTCCCGCGGGGTCGACCGCCGACCTGCGCCTGCGCGTCGGGGTGGGGGAGCTCGCGACCGAGCTGGTGTACCGGGTTCCCCAGCACCGTGCCGCGGCGTTCGCTCCCGGCACGGCGGTGCGGGTGATCGTCGAAGGCGGTGTCGTGCTCTACTCCGCGGCCGCCGCCACGACGGGGAGCATCGTCACGGCTGGAGGGCCCGGGACCGCTTCCGCCCCGCTTTGAGCCTCTTCATCACGGCCGGCGTGGCACCGCTGACGGTGACATAGGCCCGGTAGGCGAGCACGCCGACCACGAAAGAGAGCAGCGTCCCGAGCCACGGCGCGCTCTGCTCGAACGGCGGGTAGACCTGCCAGTGCGTGAGATACACGAACAGCGACGCGGCGGCGACCGTGACGAGCACCGGCACGGCGACGCGGGGGACCGGGACCGCTCGAATCCACAGGAGCGCCAGGATGCCGCCGACGACGATCGCCTCGCGTGCGGGGTCGCCGAAGAAGCCATACGCGGATGCCACGGCGAGCGCCGACACCACCAGCCGCCGTGCGGTGGTGTCGGCCCGCGCGACCAGCCAGCCGAGTGCGACCAGCCAGAGCACGACGGGGGCGGTGTAGCGCTCGACGTGCTCGGCGGTGAGGCCGGTGAGTGCGAACCGCGTGGCGAGCGCGGCGCTGAAGACCACGAGCGCGAACGTGAAGGGCGCGCGCCGCTCCAGCCGGTCGACCGGGCGCACCGCGAACAGCAGAGCCGCACCGGCGATGGCCCAGAGCATCGCCTCGAGGAACCAGAACTGCCACTGTTCGCTCCACCGGCCGTCGCCGGGGACGAAGTTGTTGACCAGTGCGACCGTCGTCGGCGCATACTGCCCGGTGACGAGCGCGACCGCTCCGATCCAGAGCACGGCCGGCACCACCAGCTGGGACGCGCTGCGTCCCAGGCGCCGCAGCCGCGTCGTGCCGGCGACGGGCGCCAGCTGGAACCTCGCCAGGTTGTACCCGGCGACGGCGAGCAGCAGGTGTGCGCCGCCCTGCAGGGTGAGGAGGTCGGCATGCGTGGCGACGATGAGGAAGATCGCGCCCGCGCGCAGCAGCACCGGCGTCTCCAGCCGCGTCCAGACTCTGCGGCGCGACGAAGAGGCTTGGCGCGCCGGGGGAGCGAGCGCTGCCGGCAGCTCGCTCCCGGTCGTCGGTGCGGCTGTCCCGTCTGCCGACGGGGCAGGCGGTGCCGGTGGCCGGTGCTGCGCTGCCAGCTCCCGCGGCGTGAGGGCCGGCCACTCCCGCGGCAGCGATCCGAGCATCTCCTCGAGTCGCAGTGAGATCTCGACGTAGCTGAGCGAGTCGCCGCCGAGCCCCGCGAACGAGTCGTCGAGCCCGGCATCCGGCTCTCCCAGCAGTGCCGCGTAGAGATCGCGCACGCGTTCGGCCGTCACCGCGTCGCCCGGTGGCGCGGTCGCCTCGCTCGCGCGGATCGCACGGTCGCGCAGCTCGGCGTACCGCGCGAGAGCGGCATAGTCGCGCTTCCCGTTGGACGTGCGAGGGAACTCGGCGACGGCGTATGCCGAGATGACGCGCGCCGGCAGGCCGGTCAGCGCGGCGGCGCGAGCGCGGGCCCGCTCGGCCGTGCGTTCCGACGTCGCGAAGAGCAGCAGGCGCTCGTCGGCGCTCGTCGCGCGCGCCTCGATGCCCTCCTCGGCCAGCAGCTGCTCGATGCGGTCGAGGTCGAGGCGCAGGCCGAAGACCTTCACGAAGCGGTTGATCCGGCCGACGATCTCGTACAGGCCGTCGTCGCGTCGTCGTCCCACGTCGCCCGTGCGCAGCTCGGTCAGGCTGGGACCGAGCGCGAAGTCCTCGGGAGTGTGCGCGTACCCCATCATGACGTTCGGGCCCTGGTAGACCAGCTCGCCGGTTCCGCTTTCGTCGACGGCGTCGATGCGGAAGGACCCGCCGGGGATCGGCCGGCCGATCGAGCCCGCGTGGGTCGCGGCCAGGTCCGGCGGGAGGTACGCCATGCGCGCCGTCGCCTCTGTCTGCCCGTACATCACGAACAGCTCGAAGCCGCGCTCTCGGCCGAGCTGCGCGATCCGCCGCACCGATTCGGGCGCCATGCGCCCGCCCGCCTGGGTGACGTAGCGGAGCGAGGGCAGCTCGCGCGCGGCGAAGCCCGCCGCATCGAGGAGGTCGAAGGTGTACGGCACTCCGGCGAACGACGTCACCCCGTCGCGGCGGGCCTGCATCCAGAACTCCTCATCGGCGACCGACCTGCCGGTGAGGACCACACTGGCGCCGGCGAGCAGGTGACTGTTGACCACCGAGAGTCCGTAGCAGTACTGGAGTGGAAGCGTGGTCGCCGCACGGTCCGCGGGGCTCAGCCGCAGGTACTCGGCGATGGCCGCCGCGTTGCTGCGCACGTTCTCGGCCGACAGCCGCACCAGCTTGGGAGATCCGGTCGACCCCGACGTGCTCGACAGCACCGCGAGATCCGGGTGGAAATCGTGCCGGCTGCCGACGCGACGCTCCTCGAGCACCCAGCCCGACGGGCCGTCCGTGGCGACGACGTCGGGGTCGAACCGGGCGATGAGTGCGGCGCGGTGCGCCCGCGCGCCCTCCTCATCGGACCCGTCCACCAGCAGCACCGGGTGGCCGCCCTCCAGGGCTGCGAGGTACGTCACGATCGGTTCGACCGCATTGCTCGCCGCGATCATGACGAGTCGGCGGATGCCGCCCATCTCGTCGCGACGACGTGCCACACGCTCGCGCAACTCGTCGTAATCCACGCGAACGCCGTCGGCGATCAATGCCGGGTGGTCCGGGCTGCCTCCCAGGAGCGAGAGGCCGGGCGCGGTGGCGGTCGCAGTCATCGAGGTGGGGGATTCCTCCGAGGGTGCGGCTGGCGGGAGCACGCGACGGGCAGGGCAGGTATGGCTATCCTAACCTGCTCGTCCGCGTCAGCTGCTCGCGAGGAGCTCAGCGGAACGGCCACTCGGAGTGATCACCGGGGAGTGCCTGCTCCTCGCCGGGTGCGTCCGGAATCTCCATGCGCTCGACGAACACGGGAACGCCGGGACTGATGAGAACCGACACGGACGCGCTCGTCGACGCCGTCGGCAGGTCGACGACACCTCCGCCCGCGAGGATCCCCGCCATCAGCTGCGCCAGCACAGCTGCCTCGTCGACGTCCATCGGGAGGCGATGGACGTAGTCGCCGATGATCAGATCGATTGCGTGCACGAGATCTCCCTTCCCCCGCACGGTACGACGGCTGAACCGGCACCACCTCGGGGGTTGCGCACGGCCGATGTCCGTGCTCGGTGCCCGGTGATGACGGGCCGCCTGCGTCCGCCCATTCCTGCGACGCCGTCCGGGGGCCACTGCCCGCCTGCCGCTGCCGCTCCGCCGACGACGCGCCCTCAGAGCCGGCGGGACTTTCGGCTCTCGGTGCGCGAGCCCGCTCGGTCGCGACGGTGGGTGCGAAAAGCAAGGGGGGCGCGCATATCGAGTCAGTCTGATTCGCTCGTAGCAAGGGTGCACGCGTGCCCGGCTCGTTCGGCGACAACGCCGACGATCGCGACTGGACAGAGGAACGCACCAACTGATGGACGAGGCCACGTCATGACTGAAGTAGCGGATACGGACCGCCGGAGCGGGGATGCCGCGCGATCCACACAACTGGCAGCCGTCATCTACAACCCGATCAAGGTCGACCTGCCGGCGATCAGGGCCGTCGTCGCGGCCGAGCAGACGGCTGCGGGCTGGGGTGAGACGCTGTGGTTCGAGACCAGCGCCGAAGACCCGGGGCAGGGCATGACCGAGGAGGCGCTTGCCCAGGGCGTGACGATGATCATCGTCGCGGGCGGTGATGGCACGGTGCGGGCTGTGGCCGAAGCCGTGCGCGCGCGGCCTGTCTCGCTGGCTCTGCTGCCTTCCGGCACCGGCAACCTCCTCGCCCGGAATCTGAAGCTCACGCTGGATGATCTCGAGCACTCGATCCACTCCGCGTTCACCGGGGAGGATCGGCAGATCGATCTCGGGATGATCGAGATCCGCCGCGAAGACAGCACTGTCGACCGCCACGCGTATCTGGTCATGGCGGGGCTCGGGCTCGACGCGAAGATGCTCGCTCACACCGATGACGAGCTGAAGGCCAAGGTCGGCTGGCTCGCCTACGTGAAGGCCATCGCGACCGCGTTGCGCGACAAGAACCAGCTCAGGGTGCGCTACCGCCTGGACGGACACCGAGTGCGGTCGTTGCGCGCGCACACGATCATCATCGGCAACTGCGGGTCGCTGCAAGCGAATGTACTGCTCCTGCCGGACGCGGCCGTCGACGACGGCCTGCTGGACATCGTCCTGCTCCGGCCCGAAGGATTCATCAGCTGGGCGCAGATCGTGACGAAGATCATCTGGGAGAACGGAGTGCTCAGCCGCACCCGCTTGGGCCGGAAATTCCGCACCAAGGAGGTGGACGCACTCAACTACATCAGGGGAGCCCTGTTCACCCTCGTCGTGAGTCGCCCCGAGCTGATCGAGCTCGACGGCGACGAGTTCGGCCGTGCGGTGGCCATCCGCACCTGGGTGGAGCCGCGACAGCTCACTGTGCGGGTGCCCGCCGAATCCAGCGACTGACGCGGAACATATCAGGTGCCGACGCGGGCCAACTCTGGTTCTCGGTGCGCGGCGCCGTCGAGCGACAGGTCGACAGGTTCGGGAATGAGCCACAGGCCCGCGGTGGTGGCGGCGGCGAAAGCCAGGATCGCCAGCCAGGCCGGGTTGATCGTCGCGGCGGTGGGTCGGTCGAACGCGAACCTGAGGGGAATGTCCGGTGACATCCAGAAGCTTTCCGCGGAGCGGATGTGCTCATCCATGTCGCACCGGAACAGAAACCGTTCGCCACGGCGCAGCTTGGTGACGATGACGACCTGCAGATGCAGCAGCATGCGGTCGTCGATCACGGAGCCTTGCCCCAGCTGGCCATACGTGAAGGTGCCCATCGTGGTCTTCCAGTCCGCGTTCCCACGCCGTCGGGTCGGTGGAGTTGACCGGGGTCTGGGGCACTCACTTCAGAGTAAGTCGCGCCCTTAGGCCCCGCAAGGGCGAGCGCTCGGGTCCGCTGCGCCGCCGCCGGCCCCTATGAGGACGAGCCTGCGCGTCGCACCCCACTCCGTGGCGCGGCGGTCCGGTGCTGGCAGCGCGAGCATTGACCGCGCGACCACCTCTTGCTAGCCCGCCGCTGCTTCCGGGTTAGCGGCGAGACGTGGGCCACGCTATTCGTGGTTTGCCCGGGCGAACCCCGCGCAAGCCCGACCCGGTCCTGTTCCACCTGCCGAGAGCGCGGGCGAGGGACCCGCACGAGACTCGAGTGTTCGAGATAAACGTCGTGGTCAGGAATGGAAAAAGTATGTTGCCCTGGAGGGACTCGAACACGTTTTGAGCATTCTGCATAGCGACACGGAACGACAACTTCCGCGGAATTACGCGGATCTTTGAGGGTCGACCGACATCGAGCGACGTCCGAAAACAGCCAACAGCGAATAGGATGCGGCCAAAATGCGGGCAAGAATCGTCTGTCAGGAAGCGGATCTCAAGCCCATGTGCGGGACGGATGCGGCAAGCTTGCTTTGACGACCTTGCCAGAGCGCCCATTCTGGGCACTCTGGTCGAAACCTTGGCCCGCATTTAGCAAAGTGTTCAAGCAATCATCGGCACCGGTCGTGGTCGGCATCCCCGAACAGACGGTGTTCCTACCGCATCTCATCTGCCGATCGAAGGCCCTCCGGGCTGAGACGGTCCGTGGTGGGGCGCTGCAGGATCGAAAGGCCGGCCCGGGTTGTACGGGTCCACCGCCGGCGCCCGCCGTGGCTCTTGGATGCGGACTTCAGGGGCCAGACCGGAGTCGCGTGCGCGACTCATGAGGCGGGTGGCGGTGCTCTGGCTGATCTGGAGAGTGTCGGCGACGAGCTTCAGCGGCGGATAGCTGATTGCCGTCGCGACGCGATAGACGGAGATCGCGGCGTGGAGGGACTCCAAGGGCTCGCGCTCCTCATGCGCTCGCACGCGACTGAGAAAGTCGCGCACCGGTATGCGGTCGAGCTTGTCGCCATCCTCGGTGCGGACATCGACGGTGACGACATCGAGGGCTGACCTCGTCATGATCCAGTGCGTTCGCACCTCGCGGAGCACCTGGCTGGTGATGTCGACGCCTTCCGCTTCACGCTCGAGCGCAGCGAAGGCCACGGCCGTGCGTCTCAGCACCCCATCCCACTCCACGCGGACGGTGATCGTGCCGGGGACGTCCTGCTCACCCGACACGCGCGCGCACCAGGACTTCGGAAGCGTCACCCCGCTGCCCAGATCAATGCGCTCATCGCTGAAGTCATACGCGTCGACGTCTGCCATGAAGCCCACTATTCCAGGTCTTCAAAGATTCGCGAAGAAGACTGTCGATCTTGGCTCACCCGTGTGGTACCTTGCGACGAAGGGAGAACGACACTCCTGGCTCACCGAGGGGCAAGATTATGAACCGGTCACAAGATTGTCTTGCACTGACAATGAAGGACGCCGCGAAGCTCGTCGGCGTCGACTACCGCACGATCAAGCTCGGTATCGAGAACGGAACCATCCCCACGGTCCAGCTCGGCCCCCGCCGTATGATCCCCCGCGTGCCGTTGCTGCGCGCCTTCGGCGTCGACACCTGATCGATGCTTCTCGGGGTTGGTCAGATCTACGCTTGCTGGAGCGACACACCCCTCGGATCGCGAGGGGTGTGTCCGCACCTGGCCGCTGGATGTCCCGCTGCCGGCGACGCGTCCCGCGCGTGCCAGATCAGCGGTCGGGTCGAGTGCTCGGCCGTCGGATCGGGGGAAGCGATGGCTCTCCGTTGTGGGGCGTCGACGTGCCAGCCGCTCTCTGTGTCCTCGGTCGGCAAGCGCTACTGCCCAAGCACGGCCGGGGGCGGGGGCTCTGGATCGCGCACGAAGTCGAGTTCAAGGATGTACTCGTGAATAGCGGCCACACCCTTCGAGGTCTCGCGGTCGTACTTCTCCGCGAAGGGGACGAGGAAGCTCGCGTTGCGTGCGACTCCTTCACACCAGTAGTACCAAGCGAAACCCAACACATGCGGCTTCGCTCCGACGGCGCTGAGGTAGAGATGGTCAAGTTCACCCAACGAGTCCACTTTGGTGGAGAGCTCGTGCGCGGTGGCAAACGGGTCGTTCGCCGGCGCGAAAATGTACGAGGCTGGCCGGTGGTGGCGGATGGAGTTGCTGGAATTAGCCAGCATTAGCATGCTTTCTTGATACATGTGGGGCTGAAGTCCGGGGAGCCCCAGCAAGATCACGTGCTCGGCGTTTGGTTTGTCATCGACCACGGCAGTAACGAGGCTGTGATCGTACCCCGCCCCTACGATTAGTGCGTCTCGAGGACTCGGTTGGTTTGAATGGGCGCCCTCCATGCCGGGGATTAGTCCAACCCTCTCCACGGGACCTCGCGTGAAGGTGGTGCGTTCGCCCAACTTGTATGAGTCTGGATCCGAGTAGAAGACTGTGACTTTTGAGACTCCGACGGACTTCAGCGCGAATGGCAGCATCACTATGTGTGGGCGCATCATGCCCGTAATATCGATAGCGATGGACAGGTCCTTCAGTGGACCAGATGCCCTGAGCGCGTCAAGCACTTGCGTCCACGAATCTGCAGGACTTGAGCTATGCGAGGCACGGACAACCTCTCCAGCAGGCAGGTTCTCAGCAGCGTAGCTGTACTCGTCATGGACAAGCCATACCTTGCGCGACGCCTGAACAGCGTCGGCCAACGCGTGTACGCGCGCAGAATCATTTAGCGCCGCCAGGAAGAGATCGTAATGTCGCGAGCTGACTTCCTGATGATCGAGGCGGTTCCGCTTGAAGGCTGCGTATTCGATGTCCATCAGAACAGAGCATCCTTGATGCTGGCGAACGGCGCGTTCAAGGACATTTCGAGCGCCTCCCTCACCTGCTGGAACGCTAGATCTTCGACCTTCGGATTGAAGATCGCTTCAACCGTTGCCCGGTCCAATGTCGCGTCACCACGGCGCCCTGGCCTTAGACCCCACATTGGTGTGAGCATCGGATGAAGCTGAAACTTCCGATGCCGCGGTCCATGATTCCTGGCGGATCGCCCGCCCCGCACTTCGACAAGCAGCCCGTGGCTCACGCAGCGTTCGAGGACGGCGAGTGCGTCTGGAGAGACCTGGCTCAGACTAGTGGAGAATGTTGCGATGTCGATCTCGCTGGGCTTATCCGCATAGCGAATAGAGTGCATGTACTGCCCGAGCCTCCGGATAGCGATCTCACACTCTTCGCCTTGCGTACCGAGCGGCTTCGCGTCGGCCAGGTACCAGTTCGAGGCATCGAGAACGCCCTCGCTGAGCGCGCGTTCAGAAATCTGACCCGAGCCGCGAAATACGTTTTCGCCATGGAACTGGGCCCAGTGAGAAACGTATTTGAGAATCATGAGAAGGTTGCGCGGAAGGAAGCCTGACAGGGCGACAAGTTCGGTGAAACCGGCATACGCTGTCTGCCTCCCCGCCCCGGCATAGATCTGCGCAATGGCGTCGCTCTTCCGCTGCTTAAAGAAGTTTGTCAGCTCCACATCCTCTGTTCCGTCGGCCAGCGGTGCCACGAAATCGCGCGCGGCCGCTGCGCTTTCGGCCGACGGCTCCTGGCCTGCGTACCACAACTGGTAGAAGCGTAGGATGGCGAGCTTCTCAATTAGGGGGTAGCGGGGCATACTCAGGGCGTCGACGACTCCGGACGCGATTCGTGAGCCTTGCGCCTTACTGACCGCATTTCGTAGGTCGACCAGGTAGGGCCGCTCGAGCGCCGTATAGCGAGCCAACACGTCATGAAGACGCCTGGTGTGTAAGCGATCATCAGCCCCAAACGACAGCCTGGAGATCCAACCCGCTGATTCTTGCTCATCAAGATCGAAGGCAGCGAGTCGCCTCATGATGAGATCACGACAGAAGTTCTGGTACTCAGCCGGGTCGCTCGCGTACGCGGTGTCAATCGGGTACAGCTCGTACTCGCTGCCCTTCTTATTCACCTCTCCTGCACTCAGCGTCTTGTGTGTCCGGATACCCCAGCTCCGACCGCCCACGAGGAAAGTCGCGGGCGCCTCCTTCTCGCGGATGAGGGTATTGAAGTAGATCTGCTGGCTCTCGGTCAGGTTCTCGTACTCATCGGCAAGGAACGTGATCGTCACATCCTGGAACCCGGGAAGCGTGGACACTGACTTCGCAGCGGCGAATATGAGTTCACCGGGATTCGATCTCACCTGTATGTCGAGCCGGCCCGTGTGCGCCGCGTTGTTTACTGCCCAGTCGATCTCGCGGCGAAGCTGTGTGAGGTATCCCAAGATGGCGGATAACGGGTCAACTACCTCATCGGCGCCCGAGACGTTGGCCTGTAGCGCCCGGGCTATAGCCACGTACACCTTAGCGGTCTCGCTATTCCGCCACTGCTCAGACTCGCTCAAATCAGCAACGGTCGCGAGGAGAAGCTCCGTAAGCCACAGATCCATGTAGTAGGCGAACGTCGTCGCCCACTGCTCAGCGGGCTGTCCTTTTCCTCGGAAGCGACTTCCATTCAGACCACCGCACCGGAAATAGATCCCTATGTATCCGTCCGCCTGCACCTGGTGGAGCGGGCGGTCGCTTCGTGTCTTCTGCAGTGGGTAGGAGTAGTGACGTAAGAGATGTGTGCGCCCGCCGCCTTTGAGCCCGGTCAAGAACTGCGGCATTGCGCTCGCGGGGTCGACGATGGATCGGTCCCTGCCGCCAAACGAGACGTACGTCAGTTCGATTTGCGGATCATTGAGGTCGACTGCCTTCGTGACGTCGAATGGGCTACGCACTAGTTGTTCTGCTCTTTCGGGTAACGGCGGAACATCGGATTCCACGGGCCGTACGCTTCCTGTACCCAAAAGATCGGAAGGGTGTGATCCGGGACGTTATGGTGTAGCCCCAGCATCAACCCGCCCTCGCCGTAGCCCAATGCATTGCCGGGAGCAAGATCGGCACCATAGCGCTCCGCCACAGCTCTGCCGGTCTCACGGCTGATTCCTGCCGGTGGTGCGGCGTACGCATGCGACTCCTCGCTGAACGCTAGTTGGGACGCGTTCAGCTCGTGAACGGCAGCAGCGTGGTCGAATCCGAGCTGCCGGACGCTGTCCAACCCTGTCGGGTTCGCGAAGAGGGTTAGGTACCAAACTTCGATGGTTTGCTCGCTCAGGAGGGCAGCGTCGCGAAGGTGGCGGATGAACGCCAGGTTGTGTTCCGCCGCTTGCCGCCCCGTGCCAACGACGTCGTCAATGAACACGAGCCGCCGCACCTCGGGGTCGGCAATCCGGAATCGCCCGTCCTGAGGTGATGCGCTGAGTAACTCGTAGGGGTTCGGAAAGAGTTCCTTGCGAAGACGGTTTTCCTGCCGGAAGTAGTAGAGAAGGTGGGTGCCGCTCTCAGCGGGATTCCCCACCCCGAGGAAACGTGTTTGCGAGAGGGCGTCGTCGAAGCCGGCACGCAGAATCGCGGGATCGGTGCTCCCCTTCGCGTGGTCACGGATCTCCTGGATGACCTCGTAACGGAAGAGGTCCCTATAGAGGGCTTTCAGAAGCTCGCGGAGCTCGCGGAGACCGAAGTATGTGAAGTGTGAGAGAAGGTGCACTGCATGCAATCTCTCAACCTCGGCGGAGACGTCGTCGGTCTTGCCCGTGAAGTTCTCTAGCCAGAGGTTCACATCTTCCCTACCCCCATTCCCCTCCCAGAGGGTGTCGGACAGCAACATGATTCTCTTCCGGATTGACGCTTCGTCTTCGTCCAGACCGCCTAGTTCAATCACAGTTCGCCATTTCAAAGACTTCGATATATTCCGCCGGAGCCGGAGACCCATTCTTCCTGGATGTCAAGAGCGTCCGTCCACGGATGGGGTCGCGCAGCGAGACGGTGCGCCTGTACCCCAACGACTCAATGATGTCCGAAAGATGCTGACTCGTCCTTAGTACGCCGCCAGCAACATGGTTATCGCCTGACACGAGCGCGATCCGTCTGATGCCCACGTTGGCGGCGTTTCTGAAGACCCGTTCCATATCTACGAAATAGGTCACATAGATCGCGCCCCGGCGCGCATCCTTCTCAGCGATGCTTGCCAGAACCCGCCTGAGCTGCGGGCTTGACACGCTAGACGCGTCCAACCGCAAATCTTGAGGCGACAGATGCTCGCGGCCGATACTGCTGTGCTCAAGGTGGACCGTCTTGCCCTTAGGAGCATGGCCTAACCACGCGGCCTCCAAACTCGTGCTGCGCACATACTTTTGGGCTGCGCCGTAGGGAGGGCTCGTCAATAGCAACGTTCTGGATGCCTGCTCAGGGTTCGGCCAGACCGTGAGATCTCGGGCGTCGCCGGTGCGGACTTCGGCGACCGGGCGCTCGGGAGGTAGCGCGTGAAGTTTGGTCAAGATTGATGTGCTTTCGCTTACCCACTGGCGCCAGACATCTGAGGAGGACGCCATCGCGTTGCGCGCACTCTTCACAGGGACAGGGATACGGGGATCCGTCGTGGCCATTCGCCTGGCTGTAAGGGCAAGACACAGCTGCAACAGATCGCGATCTTCCTCTTCGTGTTCCTCCGCCGTGGCCGCCAACCGCCCTAGGGCCGACAGCGCTCCCGATGAGTACCAGCGGCTGAGCAGTGGCGAGATTTTGACAGCACGCCGCCGGCGCTTGGCGGTGGCCAATGAGTCGTTCAAGACAGTCGCTGCGTGCGTATGTGAGCCGCGTGACACCTTCACACGGCTGACCAACGCAGCGACGGGATTCTGCTCGACTCCTATCGAGGTGAACCCTCGAAGTTGGGCCTCAAGGAGCACTGTCCCTGATCCGACGAAGGGATCGAAAACAACATCGACGTCGGCGACGACTGCGTCCGTTGACAGGAGGAACCGCGGAATGTGTCGAAGTAGCCTCGCGGGGTATGGGTATAGCCCATGCGTGTACTCGCTCGCGGGGAGTGGGCCGACCAGCTCACGAAAGCTGATGTCGAGAGGTGCGCCTACATACTTGCTGGCGAGCGCCGCGTACTCGCGCGAGTAGTGCTTCGAGGTCGCCGGCCGCAGAGGGTGGTGCGCATCATCAACAAGCACCAGGTCCGACACTGGTTCTGCCACGCTGACTATCGCTCCCCCTTCCCTTTGCCCAGCTCCCGCTCACGGTACACTGTCCGCCGAGCTCGCGAACCGCGCCGAGTCGGAGACCACCGATGTCGGTGCCCTAGGGTACGTTCAGCGGCCTACAAGCATTAGACTGAAAGTCAGACGCCACGTCCGGAAGGATCCTGATGAACGCTGCATCGCCGACCGTAGAATCACGTGCCCAGCAGCTCCGGAACCTCATTCAGGAGCTTGTTGAGGTCGTCGACGCCAACGGTGGGTCGATGGCCCTTCGCGACGCCGTGCCTTCTGTCGCTAGCCGCACAGGACTGTCTCTGTCCGACGTTCCGTACGTCGTCAACTCTGCGGTCGCCGACCGCCGAATCAGGGCCGACCTGCGTTCAGGAATGCTCGAACTAGTACCCTGAGCCGGTGATCGAAGATAGTCCCGCCGCAACGCTGAAGACGCTCGCCGACGGATCTGTCGTTGATCCAGATCGAGAGGAAAGCCGGCACCGGCGGGGCGAAGAGTCGCCTAGCGGGGACCGGGACTTCCGTACGCCCGCGGAGCGCGACCGGGGACGATTGGGTTACTCGGAGTATCTGCGGCGGCTTGCCGGGGTCACCCAGGTCGTGTCGCCCGAACTCGCATCGGCGCAGATGCACAGCCGTTCCTCACACACCCACAAGGTGGCGATGATTGCGCGAGAAATCGCCGATCACATCGCACGATCCCTTCCCCACAACACACGATGGCGTGAGGTGGTCATCAAGAATGGTGGCCTTGATATCGCGGCATGCGAAGCGGCAGGCCTCGCGCACGACATCGGGCACCCCCCGTTCGGTCACGCAGGCGAGGATGCGCTCGACAATTATCTGGTCCGGCACAACGTCGCAGACGGCTTCGAAGGAAACGCTCAAACATTCCGGACTGTGACACGACTAGACCGCATCAAGGGCACCTCCGAGGTCGGCCTAAACCTCACAGACGTTACCCTGGCTGCCATTTTGAAGTACCCGTACGCGAAGAAACTTCCCTACGCCAATCCCGACCACCGCAAGTTCGGCGCGTATCTGGATGATGCGCCGAGACTCGCGCAGATTCGAGCCAGCGTGCTGGATCTGCAACAGGGCGAAGAAGACCCGGGACGTCAGACTCTAGAAGCATCAATCATGGATCTCGCGGACGACGTCGCTTACGCGATCCACGACCTCGAAGACTTCCTCGCTGCGGGCCTCATCGACGTCGGACTTGTGAAGCAGGACCTCAGCACGTCTCTCGGACATGCGGGGATCACGCCTGAGCTGCGTAAGGCTGCGGATTTCTCCGCCGCGGACTTCACTGCGAAAGAAAACAGTTTCGCCCCACCGCCGGTCTTCGTGAAGTCGACCGGGAAGCACCGAGACAGGTACAAGCCCTTTTTCAACGATAAGGACTACGCTGCCGCGCTGCACGACGTCGACAACTTCCTGCAGCAGTTGAGCGATCCCGACGCTCAGGACTACGGAATGAATTTGCGCCTGTTGCTCCGCGGGTTCGTCAGCGACTTCTTCAAAGCGATCGACCTGGACGAGACCCCGCCGTACAGGGACGGCCCGTCGGTCTTCCTGACGTCCGAGGCATGGCATCAAATGCAGGTGCTGAAGTCCATCACCCGCCACTATCTGGTCTCACGCCCGCGGATGGGTTCGATGCAGCGGGCTCAAACGCGGACTATAGAGATCCTGATGGACGGTCTTGCTGATTGGATTTGCACAGAACCGAAGGAGCATTCGCTCCCGCCCGCCCTGCTAGTCATCTTCGCTCTGAACCAAGTAGCCGTGCCTACTAATCCACACCAGCTGCCACACCGGGACGTACTCTCGCCTCAGCACTACCGTGCCTTGGCCGACTACGTCTGCACGATGTCCGATTCGGAGGCCTTGATGCGCTCCCAGTGGTTGGCGGGCACAGAGGTGCCCGGATCCTTCCGTCTCGCGCTGTCCTAGAACCTTCGCGATGAACTCCCCGAGGGGTAGGATGGCGGCGAGATGTCATTTGACTCGGTTGACCTCACCGAAGAGCGTACGCACCGGATCCACGAGCGCATCCGAGCGTGGGCCTGAATCCCGACGCGGCTACGGCAAGACCTGAGGACGAGCTCGAGCGTGCGGTCAACGCGACCGAGGCCTATATCACCACGGACCTCGTCGACTCGCCATGGGGAGATCCGGGCGCAGATCGTGTTGGACGCCGCGGTCCGGTTCTCGAGCGTCGCCGACAGGAGCGGCCCCTTGTCAGAGTCGATCGGTAGAGCGCATGTGCGTCAAGCGCGAAGCGCGGCCTTCTCGACACGTCAGCCTTCGGCCGAAGATTGACGACCCTCCGTCGCAGTCGTTGGGCTCTACATCCCAACTCGCGCCCCGCACTCGGCGTCCCAACCACCGGCCCGGTAGCCATCGCGGCCTCCCGATTCCTTGCCCCACGCCGCATCTCGGCCTGGGCTGTGCGCACCTGCTGTTGGCCGGTGCGCATGATTTTCGCGCCTCGTCGCGCTAGTAGACAGAGGTAACTGACGGTGGTCATTGTGAGAGACGAGTTCTGACGATATAATGAGCGTGTGCATCCCTGAGCCATGTCCATCGGAGACGACGGCTCCCTTCTGGGACGCGATAGCTGATGCCCATGCGGTGAATAACCGTGTCACGGCGACAGCGACTTCCCCTGGACTTAGCGCGACGGAGAAGTGCGCCTGTCCAGGAGCCTCCCCGGGCTCTAGACTCGCCGCATGCTGGTCACGCTTCGTGTTCCAATCTCCGATGCGCGTCGATTCTCGGCCGACCCTGCTATTGCCGACGGCGTAGTGCTTCCAGCATGGGCTGAAGGGGAGTTTCTTCGCGGAGTCGGAAAAATAACGCGCCGGGCCGGTGGAGTCGTCGAACCATGGGCATTTGAGTCCGCATTCGCTAACGGGGCCCGCATGCTGACGATTGCACCAGAATCACTAGCGGGCTTCTCAACGGATGAGCGGATGAAGGTGGAAGCGGTCCGAAAACGTGCCTGGCAGGCACTGAACGGATCGACCGCCCTACTGGATGTGGACGTTGCCTTCCAGATCCGGCCCTTCTCCTCCGAGGGCACGCCACGTTCCTACTGGTCCTACGAATACGCCGGCTCTGCCCTTGCCAAGGGCGTCGGTGCGCTCGCGGGGATGACTACCAGGGTTCGCGGCCAGACGGGCGCCAACGGCAGAGTGATAACGGTCGGCTCCGAACTCGCCGACCGATACGCCGCTGCCACTTCCCGGGCGGAAGCTTCTCGCACTCTCGTGGGGTCTGGACGCATCGCCGCAGTTGTCGAGGCCGCCGGAGTTGCCGTTGACCCCGACTTTCGCACAGTTCACGAGACACTCGCGCTCGGGCGTATCACATTAACGAGTCTCGATGTAGCGGTCCCAGGCGGCGGATCCGTTCGGTGCCACATCCTTCACAGTGCAAGCAGAACAACCGGGGACCGCAAGCGCATCAGGGAATTGCGGATCCACCTACTGCGGCTGCACTCGGTGTTCGAGTTGATGCGATTCTTAACTGGCCCGATCGTCACAGGAAACTCAGCTGGCATCGCAGACAGCCCAGGAAGCGTAGCCTTCGACAGGTTGCAGCAAACCATGCTGGAGTGCGCGCGAATCGTTCGGACGGTGTCAGCACCCGGCGGAGCGGATGCTGAATCCTTGCTCGACACTGCGCTGTTTGCGCGTCGGTTGGTTGACATCGACTTGCAAAACATGCTCACCCGTATGTTGGCCGAGGCTCGGCCTCGTGTCCGGCGGGAGGTCGAGATGGTGCTGGACGCGGAGCGCGCTCGAAAACAAAGTGAATCAAAATATGTCGTGAACGTTACGGGCGGAGTCGTCGGCACGATCGGTGACAACGGGACTGCCAATATGACGGGCCTGCTGGGCGCCGAGCTGAGCCGCCTCTAGCACTACGGCCGCCCATCTCGACGACTTAGCCGAATCGGCCTGAACCGCCGCTACCGCGCATCCGGCGTCGCGAGTGGACCACTGTTCTTCCGCTCGGCGGCATAGAAGTGCAAGCTTAGCTCTGGTGAAGAACCACAACGAAGTGGAGGGGAGCGATGGACCCTGTGACATTGATAGTGACGGCTCTAGTTGCTGGCGCGACCGTTGCGTTCAAGGATGTTGGAAACAATCTCGTCAAGGACGCGTACAACGGGCTGAAGGCGCTCGTGAAGCGGACATTCGGAGGCAGTGATACGTCGACGGAAGAACTCGATAAATCTCAACCGGATAAGGCCGCGCTGGAGGAGCAAGTCCGCGCATCCGGTGCGGCCGAGGATAAGGCGATTCTCGAGAAGGCCCACGAGCTCATGAGGCTCGTGGATCCGAAGGGCGCAGCGTCAGGCAAGTACAACGTCCATGTAAGCGGTGGAGTCGTTGGAAACATCGGCGATGGAAACACCGCGAACATCGGGATGCCTCCGTCGCCATAAGCTCACGAATCTCGAGTGCCCACGGTCCCCCCGCGAGCCGTTGCCCTCTGCCCGGAATCCCGTGTCACGGTCGGGCAGGATGAGTTTCGCAGCAGAGAAGCAAGCGGGAACCCAAGACTGCCGTTTCGTGCAGCGCGAGCTCTCCGTGCGACATCCGCACTCTCGCCGGACTTTCATGGCCTGGAATCATGCTCGCAGAGCGGGCCGCCGCTGATCACTGACCGACTTGCCCATTCACTAGCGGCGAACAAGAGCGCTCTAGTTTCATCGCTCCAACGCTCGACTCGTGGCTGCGACGTGAGGAGAGCAGCTGCTTGCCCTTTGGCGCTCTGGGCTTAGGGTTAAGTAGCTCCGTGAGTGATGGTCGACGGAGCGTGCCGATCTCGCGACAATTGCGGCGCTGGAAAAACCCGACCCCCGGGTCGTTCGGTAGCAGCTCGTCGAGCGCGCATCTTCGGGCTGCCACCGGGACTGGGCGCGCCATTCTCGCGCCCGATCGACTTTCCTCTCGAGCAAGATCGTCACTCGAATGCGCGCAACTCTCGATGCCGCCACAGGGCCGGCCCGCATGCTCCGCTGAGTTACCTTCGGGCGCGTGTAACGACCGCCTTGGCCTCCTCCGGATTCATGAGACGCTCGCTCGGCCAGAGACTGTAGTCACTTACAAACGGGTAGAGATTCTCAGATAGCGGATGCTCCTTGCCGAGGATCGAGTCTTCCCCCACAACACGGGCTAGGCCAGCCACGAGATCCGCAACCTGAACACGCTCATCATGTTTCGAGTCGACCAGGATCAGATCGCGAAGTTCGACGCCTCTTCCTGCCTGCGATGGGGAGACAATGTCGGGCCGTGCAAGGTAATCCCGGATCGCGGCAGTCCGTTGCGGCGTCATTTCTGAAGCCGCGTCGTGCACAATCTCAACCGGCCTGCCGGTCTTTTCCGCCCAGAACGCCACTGCTGCTCCGACCGCAGAGATGAGTGGATCGAGGGTGCGCAGTCGGTGGTCGATCCCTTGTCCGAGTTGCAGCTCGGACAGAAACCCAAGGTGCGAGATCCCGGCATGAGCCATCTCAATGAAGTCATGCATGGGCGTGTCGACGGACAATACGGCCGCGAAAGCGGCGTTCAACGTCGCAAGATTCGCGTGGGCGTCGCCCGCGGTCTTCGAACGAAGGAACTGCTGGAATGTTTCCAGGAGGTTGTCCCACTTTTCAGCGAATGCGGACGGCCCGAAGAAATAGAGAATGTTGGCGCCGCACAGGGCAGACCCGTCCGCGTACATGTCAATACGTGCGTCGTTCGCCGCTTCCTCGGCTGTCGCGTCGAAAAGCTTCGCGACGATGAAGTAGCGCTTGTGCGTGAGGTGCACGGAAGCTGAGTCCGCAAGGAGAGGATGCTGTAGGAGCCACCGCGCCGTAGCCTCGTGCTTCGGGTGGATGATCGTCTTCGACTTAAGCTCCATGCTCTGGCTGCCGGTCCTACTTCTGACTTCAGTCATGAGCTCGGCGGCCTCGTCCTCGGTCATGGCCACGCTTGCGTGGGCGAAGACAGGGGAGCTGCCGGCAAGGAGGTTTTCGCCGTCGTTGCCAGATTCGTCGCAGGCAACGGTAAGCGGGACAGTTGACTTCATCGAGGGTCCAATCGCAGGAGCAGTGTTGCTGCGCCGGCGAACACTATGACGCTGCATCATCGTCGCACAGGCCCCGAACCCGCCCCAAACGCCTTCTTTCCGGCTCCGGCCGGGCACAGGCGTCCGCGCGAAGACTGGACATAGCCTGAACAGTCCTCCCGCCGAGCGCGACACGCCACCGCGGCCCTGCCGCCCAGATGCGCGACACGATCCGTCCAACGGCAAGCTCGGCTGCGTCGAAGCGTTGAAGATGGCGCAAGAAGCGTGGATAGGGGAAGGTGATGCCATCACTTCTGTTGATCGGTGTCGGGGACGAGGGCCGTCGCGAGAGCTCGCGAAGCAGCGTGCGGCCGAAGTATCGAGAACCCTCCATCGCAGCACCGCTCTACATCCCGATCCCGAGCCCCGCACTCGGCGCCCCGACCACCGGCCCTGTAGCCATCGCCGCCTCCCGGTTCCTCGCCGCACGCCGTATCTCCGCCTCGGCCGCACGCACAGCATCCTGCATCGTCAACTCCGGAGTGCCGCGCTGCATCGACTCGGCGAGGCACTCGCGGGCCGAGGCATCCGTCCGCGCGACGACGATCGCGACGTTGTGCACCCGCCCCCGCGTGAGGCCGACATATAGTCCCGCGGCATCGACGTCCGGCCCGACCACCGACGCATCGGCGGTGTCGCCCTGCACACCGTGCACGGTGGACGCGTACGCGAGCTGCAGGTGCTCGCGCGCGTACTCGGTGGGCACGCGCGCCACCTCGCCGCTGTCGCTCACGGACACAAGAGACAGGTACTCGTCGCGGATGCCGCGAACGATCCACTGCGCGCGATTCTCGACTCCCGTGAGCCGGTCGTTGCGACGGGTCTGGACGGTGTCGCCGACGAGGATGCGCTGCTGACCCATTCCCCACGCGACGACGCGGACGTCGAGCTCGCCCTGATCGACTCGCCGCTGCTGGATGGCGTCGTTGATCGCATCCGCCTCAGCATTCGTGCCAGATACCAGCGTCACCCGCTTGCCGCGTGCGTGCCAGTCGAAGTACGCGTCGATCATCCGCTCGCGCGCGGCGTCGTGATGTTCGACCCGGTCGACGTGACCGTGTTCGGTGAGCTCGCCCGCAACCACCAGCGCACGTTCGCGATCACCCGCATCCCGGAGCCGCAGCGTGAGCGCCGCGTAGTCGGGATCGCGGAACCGGTGCACCGTGTCGAGCTCGATCGCGGCGTTCGCGTGCCGGATCGCAGAACCCATCGCACCCGCATGTCCGACCGGCAACGCCTGATGCATGTCACCCACGAACGCGACCCCGACACCCTGCTCGATCGCGAGCCCGACGAGGACGTTCGTCGTCAGCAGGTCGACCATGCCGGCTTCGTCGACGACGATCCGATCGCGAGAACGCAACACATACTGGGTTGGTCCACCGTATACGGCGCCCGTGCTGGGATCGACTTCTCCCACTCGAAGCCTGGTCCACACCCTCGCGCCCGCCTCGTCGGTGCCCCATCGGTAGCCATGGTCTAAAAGCAAGGCATGAATACTGGATGCCGCGGCCCCGACCTCGCGAGACGCCACCGATGCCGCCTTTCGCGTGGGCGCAACAACGAGCATCCGCCGCCGTTGCGACGTGAGTGCCGCGAAAGCAGCGCGCAGCATCGTCGTCTTGCCCGCGCCGGCGGGGCCGGTCACCGTCACGAGCCCGTCCGTGCCGGCGATGGCGCACGCGGCAACGCTTTGCGACGCATCCAGCGCCGACAGATCCTCGCTCCGTGCGTACCGGTGCAACTCGTCCGGCAGCAGGGAGCGCCCCGGTCGGGCGAGCACGTCCAAGCGACCGGCGAGACGCACCTTCGCGCGTACGGTCTCGGTCGCCATGAGCGCCTTGACGTGCGCCGGCGGATCGTCCGCAACGAGTCGATAGACGGCACGCGTGGCACGCTCCGTAATCTCGGCGATCACGCCGTCGAGTCGGTCGCGCTCCGCAACGACGCCCGTGCGCGAGAGCGCGCGTATTGCACTCGCGCGGATATCGAAGTTGCTGAACCTCCCGCCGCATGATGTGGACCGTTCGTCCGCGTCGACGACCGCCTGTGCAGCGAGCAGATCCACGTCGACGGCATGCGGATCGGTTGCAGCGACTTGAATAGGTGCGCGTCGGGTGGTCAGACTCGGATCGATCGCTGCGATCTCGTCGCGGACGTGCGCCTCCCAAGACGCCTCGTCGATATCGGTCGGCTTGTTCGGACGGGACACCGCCCACGCGCGCCGATCGATCTGCAGCAGCACCTCCACGCTCGGCGCAGATCCTCCGTGCGTGGCCGACCATTCCGCGATCAGGCGCGCGCGGTTGCCTTCGATTTGCGCCGACCGACGCGAGACGGGTCGGACGGCGCCGGCGAGTTCGGCGATCTCGCCAGTGTCGCCGAGCGTGTACCCGTGCCGGGCGAGCGCGGCGATCCAGGCGGGATCGGTGCGGGCGGCGAGCTCGCCCTCGGCGTTGACGACGGTATGCAGTTTCATCGCGACGCGCGAGTCGAGGTTCGACCACTTGCCGTCCGCGCCGAGCACCTTGATGTTCAGCCAGAGGTGACGGTGGATGTGCGGGTCGAGGGCGCGCGAGCGCCGATGCTGCAGCTCGACGACCTCGATGCAGGTGATCGCCTCGCGGATGAGCCCTCCGTGCCCGCGCCGCGCGTTGAGCTCCGTCTGCCACGTGAGCAGGATGCGGTCACGCAGCCGGTCTTGGAGCGCTTCGAACTCGGCGGCGAGCTCGGGATGCAGCAGTGCGGCGATGCTGTACGACTTCGGGTGATTGAGCGTTCCGTCGAGCAGCAGATCGGCGTCAGGGCTCAGCCGCTGATGGCCGCGTTCTTCCCCCGTGACCGGGTCGTGTCCGGTGAGCCAGACACGAAGGCCGCCGGCGGTGAGCTCGTCTTTGCCGATCCTGCCGCTCGCGACGATGAACCGTGAGACGGTCGAGTTGGATGCCGCACCATATGCTTCGAGCGCGTCAACGCCGGGGGAGTGCTGCAGGTGAGCATCGCAGATGCCCTCGAGCGCGTAGCCGATCGCCTGTCGAACCCCTCTTGATTCGACCCCTCGTTTCCAACGCTCGAGGCCTCCTCGCATGGCGTCAGAATAGGGTGCGTTTTCCGGATTATCCAGGTCTTTTTATGGCGTGCAGGTACGTGTAGGGGAGTGCCTCTAAAGGGTGTCGCTCACCATGGGTGCCTGCGTGCATGGTTGGTTAGCTGAGTTGCTGGATCACTGGTGGTTGAATGGCGGCGATGGTCGGGCCGCGAATGGGGTGAAGTGGACGGCGTGAGAGTCCGGTCTCGCCGCTTCGCTGCCACTCAACGACAAGTAGTCTTACGCGGCGTCCTCGTCCTCCACGTCATCCGCCGAGCTCTCGATCGCGATCTCCACTTCGTCCTCGGGTTCGTATTCTGCTGCGAGCTTGGCGGCATCAACGGCACCCTCCTCTCGCTGAACACGCTTGCCCATCGCCCCCTCGATCAGGTCTAGGAGCCAAGCCTTTCTTAGGGCGAAGTGCGCGTCGAAGTCGTCGTTTCGCGCAGCCTCAGCCGACACGCCATGCGTCGCAAGCAGGGCGTCCACCTCACCCTCGGAAAGCTGAGCGCGAGACTCCACCCGCTGCAGATAGGCCGACGGGGCGGCACCGCCGATCGCACGATTGGTTTCTGCGGCGAGCGGTGTCTTGTTCACAATGCTGTCCCACTGGATCACGTCGAGGCCCATGTCCTTGCACCACTTCTGCGGAAAGATGTGGTGGATGTCCGTCGCGAGCGCCACGTACTGCACTTTGTCGAACGAGACATCCTTAATCCAGTCCTTGGCCCCGCGCCCGATGATCAGCGCGTAGATGCCCTTGTAGGCGGCCGACCGGCGTGTGCGTAGCGTGTAGAGGCGACTCTCTGCGAACGTTGCATCGATCACCGTGAGCGGAGTGGGTGCAGAGCTATCCCGAGCCCATGCGGGCACCTGCTCGACATCTCGAGCGAAGCGCGTTTCCGTGGAGCTGCCGTAGAGCTCGCCCAGGATCCCACACCAGTACCACTGCCGAAGACGGGCCTTCACGCCATGCGCATCGGCCTCGTCGCCGAGAGTCACACGGATCACCGCAAGCGGCACGAGCTGGGTCGAATACGGGAGAAACTCCGTCGTGAAGATGTGCTGATCGGCCACGAACGTCGCGCACCACTCGAAGGCATCGACCAGGCGATCCCGCCAACGGACGTACTCTTCGAGCTGGAGCTTGAGAATGTCGTCGCGTTTGGCGGAGACGGCGGGAGCCCGGTCGGCAGTGCTTCGGCGCTGACGCTCGAGCGTCGCGAGAAGGGTGATGCCTTGGAGGAAGTCCGTGCTGCCTACCGACGACAGGATCGACGAGTGCGCAAACCGCTCTTGGATGGATCGCCAATCATCGTTGAGCCGAAAGTCTGTCCCGTGTGCAGCGAAGTAGTCGGCGTCACCCGCGAACATCGCCGTCAGCAGCTCGAAGACGCTCAGGGGAACACCGCCGGTGTTTACCTTCTCGAACACAGTCGCGACGGCAGACTTGCTCGTCTGCTTGTTCAGCTGGATGGCGGGGATCTGATAGGTGGTAACCGGGCCATAGATGGCGTCGGAGAACTGCTTGGATAGGTCACGATCATCGAGACTCATCAACCAACTGAATCCGTCGAAGCCCGCGAGCAGCAAGCGAAGAGGGAACATCTCCTGCGCAAGTTCGAGCTCACGCGTCGATAGGTCGAGCTTTACGTCCCGGCCGAAGTTCTCTCGAATCACGCCATCCTCTGGGACCGCAAAGACGGCGTCGTCGATCGCGTCGTCGCCCTCGATCGCCTTGCGGATGTCGACGTAGTAGCGACGCCGCAGAAGCTTCCCTTTTGCGTCCTTAGTGTTGACAATCCCGGTCCCCGTCAAAGCCTGAGTCAGCGAGGTGAGGCGTTGCTGCCCGTCGAGAAGGAGAAGCTTCGGCTCAATGCCCGCGGGGACGTTCGTCCCCTCGATTGGCTTGGGTTTGAACCTCACGAGATCGTTGCCTGTCTCGAGTATCATCACCGCCCCCATGGGATGCCCGCGCAGCACCGTGACGAGAAGAGAGCGAACGCGCTCGTCCTCCCAGGTCCACCCACGCTGAAAGTCGGGCAGCTGCAGATCGCCGGACGTGGTCTGCTTCAAGTAGTCAGACAGCGGCGGCTGCGGTGTCTCGAATCCCATGAGTACCTCCGCGCGTCAGTGTACTGACCTGCCCGCACTGCACGCCCTCAGCTGCTTCAGGCTCTGCCACCCTCGAGCAGCCAAGCGAGATCGTCAAAGCCCTTATCGGCCGCATGGTCGTGTGTGCACGCGAAGCGATTGTTGCGGATGTCGTCGGCGACGCCGGCGATCTTTTCTCGAATCCCCCCCAACAGGGACTCGTCGACGGTCTCCCGACTGTTCTTCGCCTCCGCGTCGAGGTTGAGCACCTCGATCAAGTCGGCGGACTCGCCCGTCAGATCGCGATAGCCGAGCGCGTAAACATGAAGCTGGTCGCGGGTGACCTCTTCCTCCTGCGCACGGTTGGTGGACTTGAAGTCGACGATAGATACCTCGTCGGTCTCGAGCCGCTTGACGAGGTCGATCCGGCCGTTCACCGTAACGCCCGGGGCGACGACGACCTCGATCTGCTTCTCTGAGTGGATCGTCCGCGTGAGGTCGTCGCAGTGATTGTCGAAGTACCGCTCGATCGAGTCGACGGCCGCCTTCCGCAGCTGCTCGCGGAGCGCGGGATATGCATACGGCGTGTGGAGGTGCCGCTCTACGAGTTCGGCGGCTTCGCTTCGGGATGGTACGTCGTTGGAGATCGCGCGCTTGTGCATTTCCGCGAGAGCGTCGTGGAGACCCTTACCGAAACCAAGCGCCTCGTGAATCGGCGGGTTGAAGCCGTACATGAAACGCAGTTTGAACTGGTAAGGGCACTCGAACAGGTACTTGAGTTCCGAGAATGAGATCGTTACCGCCGGCGTCTCGAGCCTCGGTCTCGGTTCCAGCCGATCGACATCCGGCAAACCCTCGTCCCGCGTCGACACCCACGCGGAACCCGTGGTGTGCACGAAGAAGTCTGATGGCTTGCTATCGCGCGCACCCTCTCCTGGCGCAAACGTCACGTACAGGTACTTCTTCGCCCTCGTTACAGCGACGTAGAACAGGCGAGTCTCCTCCAGCAAACCTCCCTTGTAGCGCTGCCCATGCGGTACAGCTTCGAGCGGGATCACGTGGAAGACCCCAAGTCCTCCGACGCCTGCCGCGGGGAATCTGTTACGGCGCATGCAGGGCACGAAGACTGCTGGCCACTGCATGCCCTTCGCACGATGAACCGTGGAGATAGTGACCGCGTCGGGCGTGGCGTAGCCGGCGTCCTCGTCGGCCTCTTCGTAGTACGACGGCGCCTGGAAACGCAGGAAACCAACGAAGGAGTCGTACTTGCTCTGGGGCGAGGAGGAGAAGTAGATCGTCTCGAAGTCAGAGATAACCTGGGAGAACTTGCCCAGCTGATACATGACCAGCTCGGCACGTCCGGGTTCACCCGGAATAGAGTCCTCGCGGAGGCCGAGCTGCTCAAGCACCTCAAGGTACAAGCGCTGAATGTTGTACGTCCCCCATCGCTCGCCGCTCTCGAAGTTGCGAGCCGCATCGAGCGCCCGAAGCACTGCAGAGAATCTGTCGGGAAAGGGGAGGAGGTTCGCCTCCTCCCACAGCTTGCGCAGCTGTGCGCCGTCGATCTCGCCCGTCATGTACCGGAACAACCCAACGAGTGCAACGACCTCGGGCGCCTCGAAAAGGCGGGCAAGTCCCTTGATCAGGTATGGGATGCCGCGCCGCCGCAGTTCTGCGACGAGTGGGCCGGCATCCTTCACCGTCCGAAAGAGAACGGCGCAGTCGGACCACGAGAGCCCTCGGGGCGCTGTACCCGGATCGTCGGTGAAGGGCATGCCCTGTAGAGCGACGATGCGGTCCGCGACCCACCGGGCCTCGGCTTCGAGGTCGTCGAGAGTCAGCGCGAGCATATCCCCGCGTTCCCAGGCCTGATGTGAGGCGTGCTTCATCTGCTTCACGAGCCGCTCGTCGTCTGGAATACGGCCTGCGACGCTGCGCCCGAGCGCGACCACTCCCTTGGATGAGCGGAAGTTGTCGACCAGCTCGATCGTGCGGACGTCGTCGTGACGGTCGGCGAATTCGAGGATGTGACGAACCTCGCTTCCGCGCCACTGGTAGATCGTTTGGTCGTCGTCACCGACGACGCAAAGGTTTGCGCCGAAGCGAACGAGTCCGGCCACCAGCTTCTCCTGGAGCGGATTGACGTCCTGATACTCGTCCACGACTACGTAGCGGATGTCATCACGCACGTGGTTCAGCAGAGCCCGCTCTGACGAATCCAGGCCGTCGGCTTCGTCCGCCTGCAGCAACGCGACTGCGGTCGCAATCATTGTCGTGTAGTCGAAGTAATTGCGCTTCGCAATCATCTGCAGGTAGGCATGAAGGCTCTCATTTACGCCGTCTGGCACGAGGTCGAAGTCGACGTCGTCTTCCTGGAGGATCGAAAGCACTTGCATGTAGAGCTTGGAGTTCGTGAATCGCTTGAGTGTGGGTGTGCCAGACGACATAGTTGGGCAGGTCGTTAGCCCCGATTCACGACTGTTTCGGTCGACTAGCAGCCGCTGCGTGATCTCCGTAAGCACGCCGAACTTGAAGGCTTCGGGCACGTAGGTCTGCAAGAGGTTGAGGCAATAGGCGTGCATCGTGCCGACGAACATTTCCGCCATGCCTTGGACCTCGCCGTGCTCTGCCTCCACGATCGAGTGAATGCGCTCCTTGAGCTCGGCAGCCGCCTTCTCTGTGAAGGTGAAGGCAATGATGTTGCGCGGCTGAACCCCGGGCTGACCAAGGATGTGGGAGACCCGTTGTGAGATCACCTGCGTCTTGCCCGATCCGGCGCACGCGACGAGTTGCAGCGGGCGACCGATCTCGGCGATCGCTTCCCGCTGGGCGATGGTATAAGTCGTCATGGTAGGACGTTGGCCGTTTTGTCAGGGAATGTCGATAATCTTCATGACCTCGTCGCCATAATCGTTGATGACTTTGATGGCGATTCGGCCTGTCGACGGGCGCGCGAATGGGAGGGAGCTGTTGCGGTAGAGCGCCGCCCACGCGTCGGCGTCGATGTCGGACTTCAAAGCCGTCTTCAGCTTCTTGTAGGGGTCGTTGCCACCCGTGAAGTAGCAATGGCGCACGAAGAACGACTCTTCGTTGTAGTCGGTGTCGATCATCCACAGCGCGATTCGCTCGGTGCCGGCGCTGCGCACCTCGCTCGTTGTCGGGTCATAGACGTCGACGCCACGCAGATCGACGCGGAACTGATCGTTCTCAAGCGGCACCACGTCGATGTCCGGCTCGCCGAACACCGTGAAAAGGTTGCCGGCGCCAGTCTTCTTGAGGTCCTCGCCCATGAGCAGATCGGCGTTCATACGCACGAGCAACACACGGATGCGCCCGAGCGTGCGCTCGCCTTCTACCTGCGCGAAGCCCTCGTCGGCGACGATGGTGACTCCGTCGGCTTCGGTCACGCCGGTAGCCTGCGGGTCGAATGCGAAGCCGAGCACGCAGAGCAGCTCGACATCCTTATCGGCAATCGCCTCCTTCGCCGCGGCTTTGATGAAGCCGGGGCTCACCGTGCCATACTGCGGACCGATCGCGATCGCTACATGGCTCGGCGCCGTGTCTTCGTCGTCGTGGCGACGCTCACCGATCGCCTGCACGTAGGTTCCGGCGTAGCCATCGAGCGAAGCGAACTGGATTCGCTCGGTCTTGCGGCCGTTCTGGATGCCGGCGCGCTGCAGGTTGTCAAGGATCGACTGCTCGAAGCTCGGTGTTTCGGCATCTTCGTCGCCTGCGCGCTCGCTGGCCGACTCTGGCTGGTCGACCTCGTCGAAGGACAGCGATCGATGAGGCGACAGGCTCTCGACGGTGAACGGGCCCGAGACCCGCACCTTGGACTTGTCCTCGTAGGGTCTGTCGTAGAGCACCTCGAACTCGGCGTGTCGCTTGATTGCCGCGTCGATCTCGTCGGGACTCATGCCCTCGCGAATGTCGGGGTTGTTCGCGATCGACTTCAGCGTGATGTGCTGGACACGCTCGTAGACGAACCCGTGACGTATGTCGCCTCCCGCCAGGGTCGGGTCCACCGAGATGCCGGAGAGCGCCCCTTCCTTAGTGCGACCTTCGGGGCTGTCGGAAAGCAGATAATACGGATACTTGCCTCCCATGACTCTCTGCCGCGCGAGCGCCAGGGCGACACGGGACGTGTCAATCGTGATCCAGCGGCGCCCCCATTGCTCGGCAACGTACGCGGTTGTGCCCGATCCGCATGTTGGATCCAGCACGAGATCGCCGGGGTCGGTAGACATGAGCAGGCAGCGCTCAATGACCTTCTGGTTCGTCTGCACGACGTAGAGCTTGTCTGAGGCGAATCCGGCGGTAACCGTGTCCGTCCAGCTGCTGTTGATAGGGAAAACCTCGAAGTCATCGAGGAATCGAACGTACGAAAGCGTCGTTCCGCTCCCAGCCACTCGTCGAGCAGCGAGCAGTCGGTCCATTCCTTGTCTGTTCGTTTTCCACCCGTTCTTGCCTACCTTGTAGAGCACTCCGTCGAGATCGACGTCGAAGAACTGAGGACCTCCCGAGCTTTGGCTGGTCAGGTTGTCGTGTCGAAACGGTCGGACGCCGGTCGGAAGTTCAGCCTTCTCGGCGGCCGTGAGCTGGCGGCGGGTCCCATCTGGCCACTGCCCCTTGCTGTACGCAGCTCCACCGCCGCCCAGGTCGGCCTTTGAGCGGTAGATCTGCCGGTACTTGACACGTGCCAGGTCCTTGGCGAACCAAACGATGAAGTCGTTTACCGACGCGAGCACGTCGGTACCCCCGCTGGGAGAACCCGCCCCGCCCGTTGTCTGGAACGAGACAAGGCTTACGAAGTTGTTCGCACCGAAGACCTCATCGAGAAGGCTCCGCACCAGGTGAACGTTGTCGACCCCAATCTGCACAAAGACTGAGCCTGATTCAGTAAGCAAGTCTCGCGCGACGACGAGCCGATCGCGCAGATATGCCAGGTACGAGTGGATCCCCAGCTCCCACGTATCGCGGAAGGCCTTGATCTGCTCCGCTTCACGGGCGGCATCCTCAAGCTTGCCGTCCTTCACGTCGCGCTTGCGCGCCGACACCTGCCAGTTCGAGCCAAATTTGATGCCGTAGGGCGGGTCGATGTAGATCATCTGCACCCTGCCGCGCAGTTGCTCGCGCTCGGCGAGCGAGCCCATGGCCTGCAGCGAGTCGCCGAGGATCATGCGGTTCTTCCAGTTCATGTCGTGCTGGTAGAACTCGACGGCATCGATCTCGGGGAGATCGTCGAAGTGATCGAAGAGGGTCAGCTCGGGCTCGGGCTGACCGGCCGCGGCAGTCTTGCGCAGGTTCTCGATGAGCACCCGTGGGTCGACCTTCTCCTGGATGTAGATAGGCGGCGCGTCGACGACGAGGTCCTCGCGGTCCTGCTCGTCCTTGCCGCGCCACACCAGCTGCGGGTCGAGACTCGGGTCGCGAGGATAGAGGACCGGCGGCAGAGCGGAGTTCGCCTCGTCGAAGAATGTGCCCGCAGCATCCGCGGTTGGAATGTTCGTCCGCTTGTCTTCGTGGCGGATTGAGTCCACCGGTGTCGGCCCCTTCGGGGTGCTGCTACGCGCCATGTTGTTCCTCCTGGTGCGCGGGCTGCCGCTCCGCGAGCACGTTGTCGTCGAGAAGATCGGGGTCGCCGATGATCGGCGTGCCGGCAATGAGATCGTGGATGGCTCTGGGCAGGACTGTGTCGGCGTTGTCGACCTCGTACTTGTGCATCTCGATGTACCCCCAACGGCCGAACCCGCCGTGGTTGTTGACGGCGACGCACCAGCTGTCGCGGGCGGTGCGGGCCTTCTCTTTCGTGGGCCCCGGACTCTTGTGGGAGCCGGAGACCTCGACGATCAGGGTGCGTTCGATACCGTTGTCGCCTGTCGGTAGGCGAAGCAGGAAGTCTGGCCAGTACTCGTGCGTGCGCGCGAGGTGCACGTAGGGGATCGCGAAGCCGAGCTGGTCGTTCTTCACGTAGCTCAATATGGTCCCCTTTGCGGCGAGCTCCTCACACACGCGGGCGACGCGCTTCTCCCACTCGTTGCCATCCTTGCCGTCCAACGTGACGTGGCTGACGTGGCTGAACTCGGTCTCGATCACCTTCTTGCGGGTGTCGAAGTGGACCGACGCGGTGGTGCCCGTCGGCTCGAATGCACGCAGGATCGGGCGCAGACGGGGCCGGCGCGCTTCCTCAGACTCCAGGCGCGTGATCGCGTTGTAGATCGTTGCAGCAGCGAGTTGCTGCGGCTCGGCGAGTGCGAGGTAGCCGAGCGAGTAGCCCGGGTCCACGTAAACGCAGTCGCGCAGCCATTCCTTGGTAATCGTCACGAGTTGCGGGAACAGCCACGGCCGACGGTCGCCCTGCGACATGAAGTACGTCCGCAGAATGCGCTCGGCGATCTGGAACGACAGCGCCTGCTCGCGGACCTGGGCGATGCCCTCGATGCGCTCCTTCTGCCCGACGATGCCGGCCGTCTCTACCCAGCTCGGAACGGTGTCGCCATCGATCCGCAGGATGTCGGCATTCCTCGGATCAAAGATGAGCTTGGCGTCGGGGATTTCGACGCGGTAGCCGCTCAGGATCGGGAAGTCGATGCGCAGGTGGTCGCGGTCTTCGACCGCACGCACCCGCGTCGCGAGTTGCGGAGGTTTGGGCGGGGGCACTGCCTTGTCGGAGGGGATGAAGGCGAACGGGATGCCGTAGACGTTCGAGTACTCCGGGGCGAACAGGTCGGTCTCCTCGTCGGGCGCGTATGACCGACGACGCAACCCGCGGCCGACGACCTGCTCGCACAGAAGCTGCGACCCAAACGCACGGATGCCGAGGATGTGGGTGACCGTGTTGGCGTCCCAGCCCTCGGTGAGCATCGCGACGCTCACGACGCATCGCACCTGCTCGCCGAGCTTGCCCTTCTTGCCGACGGTATTCATCACCTCGCGAAGGAGATCCTTGTCGGTGAGCTTGTCGGTATCGGCTCCCGGGTTGTCGAGCCGGTACTGCTTCTTGAACGCCTCGATCTCTTCGGCCGCGGCATCCTTGAAATCAGCCTTCAGCGGGGCGTCCGACTCGAGCTGCTTCGAGTCGACGACGATCGTGCGCGGTCGGGCCAACGGCTCGCCGTTGACGACATTGCTGAAGAGAGGCAGCTTGCCGTTTGCGTGCACCGTCGCGCCGTCTTGCTCGATGTCGTAACCGGCGATCCAGTCAAAGATCAGGCGGGAAACGAGAGTGTTAGGCGAAACCACGATCATCACCGGCGGCGGTTCGCCGTGCTCGCGGAGCGTGGCTTCCCACTCAGCGAAGGCCGCCACGTAGCTCTTATAGAGGCTGAGCAGCGCGCCTTCGAGCGCCGCGGGCATCACCCACTCGGCGGGGTTCGCGGGTGCGGACTTGGCGCTGCGTGGCCAGTGCGGGTCGTCCTTGATCTGGTCGTAGAGGTGCAGATAGGTGACCTGTTTGCTCGCCGCGTCGTCGTCGACGGGGAGTCGGGGGATCTTGACGATGCCCGATTCGATCGCGTCCATCAGAGAGAAATCGCTGACAGTCCACGGGAAGATCAATCCTTCGGCCCAGCCCGATCCGGTCAGGTAGAACGGCGTCGCCGACAGGTCATAGATTTGCTTGATTCCCGCATGCTTTCGGATGTCGACGAGTCCTCTGAACCAGACCCGAGCGTCCTCATTTGCTTCCTTGCTGTCAGCGTCGAGCTTCGCGTCGAGATCGCGCGGCTGGTAGCAGTGGTGAGCCTCATCGTTGAGCACGACGATGTCGCCTTTTCCCTTGCTGAAGCCGCGCAGCACGCGCGAGACGACCGCCTGCGGCGTCTCGCGGAACGGATCTTCAGTAGCCGCCTTGCCGGCGAGGAGAAGCTTGCGGGTGTTCGCGTTGACGCCCTTGATCTCCTTGGCGTCTCGGGGCATGAACTGGTGGTAGTTGACGATCTGGATCTCGGCCTGTCCGAGCTGGCTTCGCAGGTCTGAAGGGACGAGACCGCGCAGGTCGTAGTAGTTCTCTTCATCTCCGGGCTGCAGCACCTTGAGACGATCACGGATTGTGATGCCGGGTGTGACAACGAGGAACTTCTTCGCAAATCGCGCGTCGTGCGGGCTCGCGATCTTATTGAGTGTTTGCCACGCGATCAGCATCGCCATGACGATCGTCTTGCCCGACCCGGTCGCCATCTTCAGGGCGATGCGCGGGAGGTTCGCGTTATGCTCCGCATTCGCCGAACGGATGGTATCCAGCCACGCAGTCGCCTGTCCGCCGCGGCTGGGCACATAGTCGCGGCGCCCAACCACCTCGGCAAGGAAGATCGCGGTCTCGGCGGACTCGCGCTGGGCAAAGAGAATGCGGTTCTCACGCTTCTCGTCGGCCCAGTGCTCCAGAAGTTTGCGCGAGATCGGGGTGACTCGCTGGTAGCCGAACTGCCGCCAGTGGCGTACCTCTGCCCGGAGCTGGTCGACGAAGTCGTTGCGCTCCACCTTCTCGTCCGTCGCGTTCAACTCGAGTTCGAGCTGCTCGAACTGTGGCTGCACCGGCGCGGCCTTCGCGGAGCGCTTGCGCACCTTCGGAACCGGCACGAAAAACTCGCTCGGTCGGCGGAAGTCCGCGATCTCACCGGTCGGTCCGTTCTCGCCGACGACCCAGTGCTTTCGAGGCTCCTCGTAGGGCGAATTGATGATTGGGTTCTCCAGCGAACCTTGCGTCGTCACCCTTGTTGCTCCCCTTGCGTCCGTGCCACGCGCAGACGTCCTGCCGACGCGATTCTCCCCGATCTGCACTCTAGCGGGGCGGAGGCACGACATTTGCGTCACCGACGCTGGCGTCAATCGATGGGCCGCTCCACGTGGTCGGACGGGATGAGTTCAGGTTCTTCGTGGTCGAGGCGCTGCGATCGCTCGGCGGGTCTGGCTCAGTTCTCGAGGTGACGAAGCGCGTTTGGCAGGTGCACGAGCAGGACCTCCGCGCGTCGGGTGACCTTTTCTACACCTGGCAGTACGACGTTCGATGGGCAGCCCAATACCTTCGAAACAACGGGCACATGAAGGCGTTCGACGGCGATCGGCGGGCTCCCTGGCAGTTGACCGAGCTGGGTCGCACTGCAGACCTCACCGAGATCGCAGTCAGTCCCAAGCTTAAGACGAAGCACTAAGCACCCGGGCTCTGATTCCACCGCGGCGCCGAGGGTCTAGCCGGAGCCAATTGCAGTTCACGAATCCGCTGTGATGGGCTGAGCTATTGCAGCGGCCAGGCGCGGCCTCCAATGCTGCGAGCTTGGCACGAGGGCGGAGACAATGGACTCATGAGCGATCTCCTCTCAGCGTTCGATGCCACGGATTCAGCTGCACCCGAGACTCAGCCCCTCCTGATGACGCCGAACCAGCGCGCGCAGATCCGCTCGCTCTTCGCCAAGCTCGACATCACAGCGGCTGATCGCCAGTTCGTGACGACGGCCGAACTCACCGGGGTTCGGATCACCTCGGTTGGCCAGCTTGAAGCCGTTACAGCTCAACGGCTTATCGAAGGGTTGGCGCGCCGGGTCGCGAATGCAGCCCGGACCAATACTGGGAACTCGTGGGACGATCGCGACGAGGACACCTGGATCGACCGGCTGTAGTTGGCTCAGCTCAGTAGCGTCCCTCGATCCACAATCAGCGACGCAGCCATCGCGGTCGGCGGGGTGCTCGACTGCGAACGGATGCTAAGCGGAGCGCGAAGCGCGGAGTCTGCAAGGAGTGAGCGGCGAGAACGGAGCCGAGCTCGATGGCTAAACTCTCGGCGTCGGAGGGGGCATCCCGCTCCCCGGAGTCAACAGTTGGCGACGTTCCCCTCCATCGCCCGGCGTCACGTTTCAGCGCAGTCGACGCGGTCGATCCAGTGTCCGATACTGGCCCGATACTGACCATCAAGCCGGCACGATCGGAGGACGAGATGGGCAGCATCACGCCGTACGAATCGGCGAAGGGTCGGCGCTACCGCGTGCGCTATCGCAAGCCCGATCGCACTGAGGCGGAGAAGCGCGGCTTCACGACGATGCGCGAAGCGAAGCTGTACCTCTCGATGGTCACGGTGTCGAAGTCGAAGGGCGAGTACATCGACCCGTCCTCGTCGCGGGTCCCCGTTCGGATGTTCGCGGACAGCTGGCTGCGATCCAAGCAGCCGCCGATGTCGAAGCCGTCGTACTACATGACGCTCGAGCGGGCATGGAAGAACCACGTCGCGCCGGTCTGGGCCGACCGGGAGATCTCATCGATCCGTCGCTCGGAAGTCCAGGATTGGGTGTCCGACCTTGCGACGCAGAAGTCGCGCACGGTCGTTCTCCGAGCGCTGGGTGTCCTCGCCGGCATGCTCGATGTTGCGATCGACGATCGCCGCCTCGCGAGCAATCCGGCCCGCCATGTGCGCAACCTTCCTCGGCACGGGCCGGGCAAGCGTCGCGTCTACCTCTCGCATGACCAGGTCGCGACGCTGGCGGCGTGCTCGGCGTATCCGACGCTTGTCCTGACGTTGGCGTACACCGGCCTGCGCTGGGGCGAGGCGACGGGGCTGCGCGTGCGCAGCGTGAACCGCCTTCGTCGGCGCTTCGTCATCGAGGAGAACGCGGTGATGATCGCGTACGAGATTCACGTCGGCACGCCGAAGACGCACGAGAAGCGCTCGGTGCCCTACCCGGAGCGTCTCGCTCCGATGATCGATCAGGCGTGCGCCGGCAAGGGACCCGAGGGGCTGCTGTTCGGCGACGGGGTCCATCACATGCGCAACTCGGGGGAGAAGGGGTGGTTCGCGAACGCGGTGCGGCGTGCGCAGGAGTTCGATCCGTCGATCCCGCGGCTCACTCCTCATGACCTCCGGCACACTGCCGCGTCGCTCGCGATCAGCTCGGGCGCGAACGTGAAGGCCGTGCAGCGGATGCTCGGGCACGCGTCCGCGGCGATGACGCTGGATACGTACGCCGATCTCTTCGACGACGATCTGGATGCCGTCGCGACGCGACTGAACGACCAGATGCCGCTCGTGGCGCTGCCCTCGGGCCCGCAGACCCGCTACGCCCGACCGCAGTAACCGCGGAGAGCAGATTGCTCAGTTCTTCGACGAGGCAGATTTCGTCCGAAACGCTCGATTTTGACGCTCTCAGACGTCGCGAGCAGGCCGCTGCGGACCGCTATTTTCGGCTTACCGAATTTTCAGAATGCGGGCAAAAAGCGGGCAAAACGCATTCTGAGTGGTCTGACCACAGAAGAAATACCTGGTCAGAGGCAAAAGAGACTGTGCCCCTGGAGGGACTCGAACCCCCAACCGTTTCCTTAGGACGGAACTGCTCTTCCATTGAGCTACAGAGGCTGGCGACATCAAGTCTATGCGGTCAACGCCCTCGGCTCCGTCGGGGCTGTTGCGTGGCCCGGTCCGGCGCGGATGCCGCGGCGGAGCCGCCGCCCAGTCGCCCGTCGAGCGGCGCGCGCAGGCCACGCCGCCGCAGTTCGCCGACCATCCATCCGCGCTGGTGCGCGATCATCCGTCGATGCAGCAGGACGCCGACGAGCAGCAGTGCCAGTGCGCCGAGGTACCACGCCCAATACCACCACTGCATCCCCGGCGTGAGCAGCAGCGAGACCGCGCTGATGATCAGAGTCAGCACGCCGGCGTAGTACGCGATGCGACTGGCGGTGCGCAGCGGTGATGCCGTCGGCGCGGCCTGCCGCAGCGCCCACACGGTGGCGTAGTCATCGCGCAGTTCCACCAGCAGGTCCCGCTGCGGCGACGGCGGCATGTCACCCAGCAGTGCGGTGAGGCGCTCCGCGCGCTTGAGGTCGTCGGCGCGTGCCGCGACCCGCGGCGCGAGGACGGCCGCCGTGGCGGTGACGAGAGCGACGAAGATCGGCACGAAGGGCTCGGCGACCGTCGCGGTCGTGGCAGGCTCAGCGAGCAGCATCCCCTCACCTCCGCTCAAGGACCGACGGCGCACCCCGCGCTCGCCGCCATCCTCCCGCGCGTGCCCGCCCGCCGGAAGACCCGCCGGACACGCGAAGGCCCCGGCATCCGCGAAGGATGCCGGGGCCCGAAGCCCGACGTCAGCCCTGGGTCGCCAGGGCGAAGCGCACGGCGCCCTCATCGCTCACCTCGGCGTCGAGCACGCGGTCGTCGAGGGCGACCGCCGCGGTCTCGTCGAGGAAGACGCGGGCGCCGTCGGTGACGACGATCGTGTCGTGCGGCTGAGGGTCGGGAGCGACGCTAAGTTCGAACCCGCCCGTACCTCCGGTTTCGCGGATCCGGACGCCTCCGTCTTCGGCCTGCGGCACGCGGGCCACGATCTCCTTGACGGCGTCGGCGGCGGTCTGGGTGAGAGTAAGCATGCTCTTCCTTTCCGTTTGCGGTTCCGGACGGGCCACGATTCCGAGAACGGCCTACGGATGCAACCTCAGCGCGCCGTTCACCGGGCATTCGGAGGGTTCTCCCATGTTGACCGGCGGCGGGATCGTGGCATCGCCCGCGGCCCACGCCGTCACGGACGCCGCCCGGTTCCCGGACCGCCGCCGGCGCCGCCCGACACGGCGACCCCCTCGGTGACCGTGGTCGCCGAGACGCCGTTGACGGTGACGGTGTAGGCGCCGCCGTCGGTGAGATCCGGACCGCTGTAGAAGACGGCGCCGAAGCTCTGATCGGCCTCGAACGAGGCGATCACTGAGCCCGCGGCATCCGTCACCTCCACGGTGTCGCCGGCCGAACCGGAGACGGACGCAGCCACCCACTGCTGTGCTCCGGTCGGCGTGACGAGCACGGAGCCCGCGACGAACAGCTCCCCGCCGTTCACCGCGACCGAGCCGTTCGCGTCGACCGCTCCCTGGCCGCCCGCCGAGCTCGGACCGCTGACGACGGTGGTGCCCCCGGTGATCGCGATCGAGCCGTTGGAGTCGAGGCCGTCGCCCGTCGCGGCGAGGCGCACGGTGCCGCCCGAGATCGTGAGCGTCTCACCGGTGTCCTGCTCGCCGCCGCCCATTCCGCCACCCTGCGCGGCGGTCGACGCCGTCGCCCCGGCCGCGTTGATGCCGTCGTCGCTCGAGGTGACGTCGACGGTGCCGCCGGAGATCGCGACGTCGGTCGCCTCCAGGCCCTCCACCGACTCGGCGACGGTGACCGCGCCGTCGCGGACCTCGAGTCGCTGCTCGGCGTGGATCCCGTCGTCGCCGGAGGTCACGGTCAGCGTGCCGCCGCCGATCCCGACCGACCCGTCGGAGTGGACGCCGTCATCCACCGCCTCGACCGACACGTCGCCGCCGTCGATCGCGACGACGGCGCCGGCCGACACGCCCTTGGGTGCGTCGTCCGATCCCGTGACCGCCGTCCCGGCGGTCAGGGCGATCGTCCCGCCGGTGATGACGGCGTCCGTGGCGGCGGCGATGGCATCGTCGCCGCTCGTGGCGACCACGTCGCCCCCGGTGACGGCGACGAAGCCCTTCGTGGCGTCGTCCGTCTGATCGCTCTTCAGCGCGTCGCCGCCGGCCTCGAGCACGACGGTCCCGCCCTCGACGGTCAGCGAGTCCTTGCCGCGCAGCGCGTCGTCGACAGCCTCGACCGTGATCTCGCCCGAGAGCACGACGAGGTCGTCGGTGCTCGCGATGCCGTCGCTCCCGTTGCCCGACACGGTCAGTGAGCCCGTGCCCGAGACGGTCAAGTCGGCGTCGGCGTAGATCGCCGCGTTCGCCCCGGCGTCGTCGGCGTACGACGACGCGTCCGACACCGCGTTCTGGCTCCCGTCCGCCAGATGGAGGGCCACGTCGTCGGCGGTCGTCACGGTGATGGCGGGCGAGTCGGATGCCGAGATCTCGGCGTCGTCGAGGATCAGCACGACCTGCGCGTCCTCCGGCGCCGCGACGACGACCTGCCCGTCGAGCGATCCGGAGAGCCGGAACACGCCGGCACCGGTGATCGTGACGGTGGAGCCGTCGACGGTCACGGCGTCGGAGTCGCTCGACGCCGAATCGCCGTCGAGCGCGATGTCGACGGCATCCGCATCGCTCCACTCGTCGTCCCGGACGACCGTCACATCGGCGTTCGCGGCGAGCACGCCGGTGGCGCTGAGATCGGAGTCGACGACGGCCGTCCCGTCGGGCGTCGACGTGTCGTCGGTGCTCAGGCTGACGGCGCCGGACGGCGCGGCGGCCTGGGTGGCGCAGCCGGCGAGCACCAGGCCGGCGAGGGTCGGAGGGGCGGCGGCCAGGATCAGGCGGCGACGGAGCATGATGTGTCCTCCTTCGGGACGGTCGGGTCGGGGATCGGGGTGACAGCGGAGGGGTGAGGGTGCGGAGCCGCTCGCCGGCCCGGAGCGAAAGCCCCGTGCAGGAGGCGCGCCCAGCGATTGCGAGGCAGCCCGGGGTGCAGGGCGGCGAGGCCGGTCGCGTACTTGCTGACGGTGGCGGGTCGATGACCGGCGCGCCACAGCGCTCGGTCGACGTCGGACGGGCGCGCTCCGGACTTCGTCTCGACGATCGCGGTCTCGGGCAGGGCGAAGCCGCCCGCGTCGGGCTCGATCCACTCCAGCGCGGTGTCGATCGTGGCGCGCCCCGCGCCGTCGGGGGCCAGCAGCGTCGCGCGGCGGTATCGCGTCACCAGGGTCGCATCGAGCTCGTGTGCGCGCTCGGCCGCGAGACCGATGGCGTCGAAGGCATCCGCGACGTCGCTGCGCGCGTCGTCAGTGAGCCGGTCGCGTGTGCGGAGGTCGTACTCGTCACGGTGCTTGACCGTGGTGCCGCGGGCGCCGCGCGTCTTTATCTCGAGGTAGGCGGTGCCCGTGTCGAGGTACGTGCGGGTGCGCAGCTTGAAGCGGCGTCGCCGCGGCTGCGCGGCCATGCGGAAGCTCAGCAGGTCGGGAGTGTCGAAGTACACCGACTCATACGCGAAGTCGCGGGCGCCGTCGATCTCGAGCACCCGCGTGCTCGGGTCGAGGGCGGCCATCACGGCGGCGAGGTCTTCGCGAGGCACCACGTACTTGCGGTCGACGCGGGTGAGGAGGGATGCCTCCGCCACGAGCTCGTCGAGGCGCACCGGTGCGAAGCGGTCGAGGGCGGTCACCGCACCGCTCCTTCCCGCACCGGGGCAGCCTCCGCCGGCCGCATGCTGCGGTCGTCGTGAGCGCCGGCGGCGGCGCGTGGCACGCGGAAGCGCACGTCCACGAGCGTCGTGTCGTTGACGAGGTCGAGCTCCTGGACGGTCAGGGCTGTCACCGTCCCGCCGAGCCGCTCGCCGAGCTCCGCCCGCAGTCCGGCTTCGTCGCTCAGCGCCCGGTCGAGTCGCACCACCTGATGCCGGCTGCGCGAGAGCATCGCCGGGTGATCGGCGGCCCAGAGGACGCCGAGGATCAGCACCACGAGCGCGGCGACCGGCCACGGATCCGTCTGCGGAAGGCCGGTGACGAGGCCGATCGCGAGCGCCGCGAAGTAGTAAGCCACCTCGCGCTGCGAGATCTCGGACGAGCGGAGCCGGATGATCGACAGCACGCCGAACAGGCCCAGTCCCAGTCCCAGCGCGACCTCGGCGGTCCCGAGCACCGCGGCCACCGCCATCACACCGACGTTGACGCCGAGGAAGGCGACGACGAGGTCGCGACGGCGGTGCCGGCGGTAGTAGAGCCCGAGGCTCAGCACGAGGGCGGCGGCGAGATCGATGCCGATCAGGATCAGCGCGCTGGTGGTCATGGGTTCCTCCCGATGGGGTGTTCGTTCACCTCCATCCGAGTCGGCGCGACTATGCGGTTCCTATGCCCCGCGTCTGGCGAGGAGATGAGTTCGGCACGACCGCGAGGCCGACGCTGAGTCACGGCGCGCTCGCGCTGAGGAGCACCACCGCGTGCCGGTGGAGCAAGATGGCCGGTTCTTGACACCGTGTCGGGCGCAATGAGGGGCGCATCCTCCCCGGCGTCTGCAAGGGTGGAGGCGTCGGCGCGCGCACACCGAAGCGCTCGTCCGATCCGCGTCGCACCAGATCCAGAGGAACGCATGACCCGCATTGGCATCGTCGCCGAAGCGCCCGGCGAGAACCGGGTGGCCGCGACCCCGACCACTGTCCCGAAGCTCATCGGCCTCGGCTACGACGTCGTCGTCGAAGCCGGCGCCGGCGCCGCGTCGTCGTTTCCCGACGCCGCGTACGCCGAGGCCGGCGCGACGATCGTGGACGACCGCACCGCGTGGGCGTCGCCGATCGTGCTGAAGGTGGACGCGCCGAGCCCGGCCGAGATCGGCCGGCTCGCCGACGGGGCGACGCTGGTCGCGATGCTCAGCCCGGGACTGCGCCCGGACCTCGTGGAGTCCCTCGCGACGCGGGGGATCACCGCGATCGCGCTCGATGCGGTGCCGCGCATCTCGCGGGCGCAGTCGATGGACGTGCTGAGCTCGATGGCGAACATCTCGGGGTATCGCGCCGTGGTCGAGGCCGCCCACGAGTTCGGCCGCTTCTTCACCGGCCAGGTGACCGCGGCGGGCAAGGTGCCGCCGGCGAAGGTGCTCGTGGCGGGCGCCGGTGTCGCCGGGCTCGCGGCGATCGGCGCCGCGTCGAGCCTGGGCGCGATCGTGCGGGCGACCGACCCGCGGCCGGAGGTCGCCGACCAGGTCGCGTCGATCGGCGGGGAGTATCTCGCGGTCATCGTGCCCGACGAGGCCGCGCAGGCGTCGGCAGACGGCTACGCCAAGGCCACGAGCGAGGCCTACGACCGGCGGGCGGCGGAGATCTACTCCGAGCAGGCCGCCGATGTCGACATCATCATCACCACCGCCCTCATCCCGGGCAGGCCCGCGCCTCGCCTCATCACGGCCGCCGATGTCGCGACGATGAAGCCCGGGAGCGTCATCGTCGACATGGCGGCGGCCCAGGGCGGCAACGTCGAGGGCTCGGTGGCGGGGGAGCGGGTGGTGACCGAGAACGGCGTCGTGATCCTCGGCTACACCGACCTGCCGGGGCGCCTGCCCCAGCAGGCGTCGCAGCTGTTCGCCACCAACCTCGTCAATCTGGTCAAGCTCCTCACACCCGGCAAAGACGGCAGACTCGTCCTGGACTTCGACGACGTCGTGCAGCGCGGGGTCACCGTCGTGCGCGACGGCGCCGTGACGTGGCCGCCGCCTCCCGTCCAGGTCTCGGCCGCCCCCGCCGCCAGGCCCGTCACCGCCGGGTCGGCGGTCGCGCCGAAGCCGCCGATGTCACGTGCCAGGCGGACGGGACTGATCGTCGCGGGCATCGCCGCGCTGTTCGCGGTCTGCGCGTTCGCGCCACCGCCCCTGCCGCAGCACTTCCTCGTGCTCACGCTCGCGATCGTCGTCGGCTTCTACGTCATCGGCCACGTCGCCCACGCGCTGCACACGCCGCTCATGAGCGTCACCAACGCGATCTCGGGCATCATCGTCGTCGGGGCGATGGTGCAGATCACGCTGCCCGATCTCACCGTCCAGATCCTGGCGGCAGTCGCCGTGCTGCTGGCCAGCATCAACATCTTCGGCGGGTTCGCCGTGACGCGGCGCATGCTGGCGATGTTCCAGAAGGACCAGGCCCGATGATCGGCGTCGCGGGAGCGGTCGCCGGCGCCGCCTACATCGTCGCCGCCCTGCTGTTCATCCTGAGCCTCGCGGGTCTCAGCAAGCACGAGACGTCCCGCCGAGGCGTGACGTACGGCATCGTCGGCATGACCGTCGCCCTGGCCGCCACGGTGTGGGCGACCGCGGCCGGCGCGTGGGGCGACGCGTCGGCGACCACCGGGCTCGTGCTGCTCGTGGCCGCCGTGGCGGTCGGCGGCGCCATCGGGCTGTGGCGGGCGCGCCGGGTCGAGATGACCGGGATGCCGGAGCTCATCGCGCTGCTGCACTCCTTCGTCGGCCTCGCCGCCGTCCTGGTCGGGTGGAACGGCGCGCTGTACGACGCGGGCCTCGAGGGGGCGCTCGCCGACATCCATCACGCCGAGGTCTTCATCGGCGTCTTCATCGGCGGTGTGACCTTCACCGGATCCGTCGTCGCCTTCCTGAAGCTGTCGGCGCGCATCTCATCCAAGCCGTTGATGCTGCCGGGCAAGAACGTCCTCAATGTGGGGGCGCTGGTCCTCTTCCTCGCCCTGACCGTCTGGTACGTGATCACGCCGGAGCTGTGGCTCCTCGTGGCGGTCACCGCGCTCGCCCTCGCCCTCGGCTGGCACCTCGTGGCCTCGATCGGCGGCGGCGACATGCCCGTCGTCGTCTCGATGCTCAACAGCTACTCGGGGTGGGCGGCCGCCGCCGCCGGGTTCCTGCTGAACAACGACCTGCTCATCGTCACCGGCGCCCTCGTCGGCTCGTCCGGTGCCTACCTCAGCTACATCATGTGCAAGGCGATGAACCGCTCGTTCCTCTCGGTCATCGCCGGCGGCTTCGGCATCGAGGCGCCGCGCTCCGGCGAGCAGGACCACGGCGAGCACCGCGAGATCGACGCCGAGACGGCCGCCGACCTGCTCGCCGGGGCATCGTCGGTCGTCATCACGCCGGGCTACGGCATGGCGGTCGCGCAGGCGCAGCACGGTGTCGCCGACCTGGTGCACCGGCTGCGCGAGCGCGGCGTGGACGTGCGGTTCGGCATCCACCCCGTCGCCGGGCGTCTTCCGGGGCACATGAACGTGCTCCTGGCCGAGGCGAAGGTGCCCTACGACATCGTGCTGGAGATGGACGAGATCAACGACGACCTCTCGCGGGTGGACGTCGTCCTCGTGATCGGCGCGAACGACACCGTCAATCCCGCCGCAGCCGAGGATCCCGGCAGCCCGATCGCCGGCATGCCGGTGCTGCGGGTATGGGAGGCCGCGAACGTGATCGTCTTCAAACGCTCGATGGCGTCCGGATATGCGGGCGTGCAGAATCCGCTGTTCTATCGCGAGAACGCGCAGATGCTCTTCGGCGATGCCAAGGAGAAAGTCGACGAAATCCTCGTGCAGCTTTCGCGCACGTGAGAGAGGTGCGGATCAGGCGCTGAATTCCGTCGGCAGGCGTGCGTCAGTGCGCCGCTTCATAAGCCTCGAGAACGGATGCCGGAACCCGGCCCCGATCCGAGACCTGATAGCCGTTCTTCTTCGCCCATTCGCGCACCTGGCTGTAATCCTGCTGCCCGGTGCGGCGACGCCTGCGCCCCCCGCTCGACGCCGCTCCGGACGCGGCGCGTGCGGAGGACACGGTCCTCGCAGCGTTGATATAGCGTTCGAGGGCGCCGCGCAGCGCGGCGGCATTCTCGTCGGTGAGGTCGATCTCGTAGGCGACACCGTCCAGCGAGAACAGAACGGTCTCGCCTTCGCCGACTTCAAGAAGTGATCCGTCGAGGTCGTCGACGAGCTGATGCACGATTCTGCGGGCCATGGAAGGCACGATACGCGCATTCGTGTTGCGCGACTATCTCGCCGGCCGTCGTCGGTGGACAACTGCGCGAGGAATTCTGCGGGCACGGCGAATTGCGCACCATTTCCCGCTCGAATTCATGGCGTCGATGGGATGCGAATTCAAAGAGTCGGGGTGACGGAACGGCTCAGGGCAGGACTCCGGCCCGGCGAGCCGTCACCACCGCCGCGTGCCGGGTCGAGGCATCCAGCTTCGCCATCGCCGACTGCAGGTACGACTTGACCGTGCCCTCCTTGAGCTCGAGGGTCGCTGCGATCTCGGCGTTGGTGGAGCCCAGCGCGGCGCACGCCAGCACGTCGACCTCGCGCGGCGAGAGTCGCACATCGAGGTCGATCGCAGGCTCCGACGCGTCGTGCGACAGAGCGGCGAGGCGGGTCTCGAGCCGGGCGAGGCGGACGCGCAGCTGCGGGTCGTCGACGATCGCCGCGATGCTGCGCAGCTCGGCGTACGTCTCGCGCAGCTCCTCACGGGTCGAGGCCGCCAGGGCGACCGGTTCGGTGCGCGCGGGGGAGAGGGCGAGTCGTCGCTGCACCTCTTCTCGTATGCGGAGTTCACTCGAGAGCTCTTCGGCGACGGCGAAGGCGGGCCGCGCGACCACGTCGCCGACGGGCGACTCCGCCCGGGACCCGCAGTAGATCACGCCACGCGCACGGTCGCCCACCATGACGGGGACCGCGAAGAGCGTCGCGATGCCCTCGCCGAGGACGGCGCGGTCGTAGTCGTGGGTGATGCTCTTGGAAGACCCGTAGTCCAGCGCGAGCCGCGGACGCTTCTCGACCAGCGCGCGACCGCCCAGCCCGCGCGTGGCCTGCACGACCAGTCCCTGCAGGCTCGGCGTGCGCGCGCCGTGGATGGCGGAGATGTGGACCGCATCGCCGACGGCGAAGCCGCCGAAGGCGACGGGGAAGCGGGTGCGGCGCACGAGCTCGGCGACGGCGTGGTCGAGCGCGCTCGCATCGCCGGCGTCAGCGCCGAGCGCCCCCGTGCGCGTGCGATCGGGGGTGGCTGCGCGGTATGGAAGAGACGCGCCCACGACTACCTACTTCCGGGGGTGACGGCGTCCTCGCCGTTTTTCGTAGCGTCGACCCTACCACCGGGCGCACGGGCTCACGTGGGCCGGGTTCCCCCCGATCAGGCGCGATGCCGCGCACATCCATGAGGCAAGGAGGCCACATGTCCGAACCGACGACCGAGACCGCTCCGCCGGGCGACATCGACTACATCGCGGTGGAGGAGTCACCGAGATTCGTCGAGCTGAAGCGGCGTCAGCGCGGGTTCGTCTTCCCGCTCGCGATCGCGTTCCTCGTCTGGTACTTCGCGTACGTCCTGCTCTCGTCCTTCGCCCGCGACTTCATGTCGCAGCGCGTGTGGGGCGACATCACTGTCGGGCTGCTGTTCGGGCTCGGCCAGTTCGTGACGACGTTCGCCATCACCATGACGTACGTCTGGTACGCCAACCGCAAGCTCGACCCGATCGCCGAGGAGATCCGCGAGGACCTCGAGCTGCAGGAGCAGGAGGCCCGCGCATGAACGACGTCCTCGGTGCCGTCCACGCCGCCGTGCAGACGGTGGAGAACAATCCCATCCTCAACATCTCGATCTTCGGCGCGTTCGTCGCGGTGACCCTCTTCATCGTGATCCGCGCCAGCCGCAACAACAGCACCGCCGCGGACTACTACGCCGCGGGCCGTTCGTTCACCGGGCCGCAGAACGGCTTCGCGATCTCGGGGGACTACCTCTCGGCGGCCTCGTTCCTCGGCATCTGCGGCGCGATCGCGATCAACGGCTACGACGGGTTCCTCTACTCCATCGGCTTCCTCGTGGCCTGGCTCGTGGCATTGCTGCTCGTCGCCGAGCTCATGCGCAACACCGGCAAGTTCACGATGGCCGACGTGCTGTCGTTCCGCCTGAAGCAGGGCCCGGTCCGGATGGCGGCGGCCGTGACGACCCTGGCGGTGTGCTTCTTCTACCTGCTCGCCCAGATGGCGGGGGCGGGCGGGCTGGTCTCGCTGCTGCTGGGCATCACCGAGCAGCTCGGCCAGTCGATCGTCGTGGCGGTCGTCGGCGTCCTCATGATCGTGTACGTGCTCGTGGGCGGCATGAAGGGCACCACGTGGGTGCAGATCGTCAAGGCGTTCCTGCTCATCGGCGGCGCGCTCGTCATGACGATCTGGGTGCTCGCGATCAACGGCTTCAGCTTCAACGCCCTGCTCGAGAGCGCGGTCGCCGCGTCGCCCAAGGGCGAGGCCATCCTCGGACCGGGCCTGCAGTACGGCGCGAACCCGTGGGACTTCATCTCGCTCGCGATCGCGCTGGTGCTCGGCACCGCGGGGCTGCCGCACGTGCTCATGCGCTTCTACACGGTGCCCACCGCCAAGGAGGCGCGGCGCTCGGTGGTCTGGGCGATCTGGCTGATCGGCCTGTTCTACCTGCTGACGCTCGTGCTCGGCTACGGCGCCGGCGCGCTCGTCGGGCCGGAGCAGATCGCTGCGGCACCCGGCGGCGTGAACTCGGCGGCGCCGCTGCTGGCACTGCAGCTGGGCGGCCCGATCCTGCTCGGCTTCATCTCGGCTGTCGCCTTCGCGACGATCCTCGCGGTGGTCGCGGGCCTCACCATCACCGCCGCGGCGTCGTTCGCGCACGACATCTACGCCAACGTGGTGAAGAAGGGCGACGTGCCCCCGGACGGCGAGGTCAAGGTCGCCCGTCGCACGGTGATCGTCATCGGCGTCCTGGCGATCCTCGGCGGCATCGGCGTGCAGGGGCAGAACGTCGCGTTCCTGGTGGCGCTCGCCTTCGCCGTCGCGGCATCGGCCAACCTCCCGACGATCCTCTACTCGCTGTTCTGGCGGGGGTTCACGACGCGCGGCGCGGTGTGGAGCATGTACGGCGGCCTCGCCGCCGCCGTGATCCTCATCTTCCTGTCGCCGGTGTTCTGGGGAGGCGAGACCAGCGTGTTCAAGACGGGCACGCCCATCTGGCCGCTGAACAACCCGGGCATCGTGTCGATCCCGCTCGGGTTCTTCCTCGGCTGGCTCGGCTCGGTCACCTCCCGCACGGCGGAGAGCCGCACCAAGGCGGCCGAGATGGAGGTGCGGTCGCTGACGGGCTTCGGCGCCGAGAAGGCCACGCACCACTGACCGGCGACCGCGGGGTCCGGGCGGAATCCGCCCGGGCCCCGCGGCGTGCGGGCGGCCTACACGCCCGCTACCGGAGCAGGCGGGATCGCGAGGCCCTGCTCGAGTTCGACGAGGTACCGCTTCACCTCCGGGCGCCCGCCGTACTCGCCGAGGGACCCGTCGGCCCGCACGACACGGTGCACGGGGACGACCACCGAGAACGGCGTGGTCGCGCACGCCGTCCCCACCGCCCTGGCCGCTCGGGGAACGCCCGCCGCGATGGCCACCTCGCCGTAGCTCGCCGTCTCGCCGTACGGGATGTCGCGCACCGCCTGGAGAGCCGCACGCGTGAAGCCGCGCACGAGCCGCCAGTCCAGCGGGAGGTCGAACTCCCGTCGGCGGCCGTCGAAGTACTCGTCGAGCTGCAGCGCGACGTCATCCAGCGCCGGGCCGTCGTCCGGGACGGGGTGCGCGCGCAGGCGCAGCCCCACCCGCTCCAGCTCGCCGCCCAGCGGGCCGTCGAACGGGTGCAGTGTCACGATGCCGTCGTCGGCGGCGACGATGAGGATGTCGCCCACGGGCGAGGGGTGTACGCGGTAGCGCGGCGGGTCCGAGGGGGTCATGTGATCATCCTGGTCCTCGCGACGGACGCGGCGGCGGGACGCCTGGCGGCATGGGGGGAATCGCCGCGAGCGGGCGCCTGTGGAGGAGCGGTGCCCGCGTGGCCCGGTTCAATACCGCGAAACTCAGGTCCATTGCAAGAGCCGGGCGAGCCGCGCGCTTAGGGTGTCTCGTGTGTGGCGAGGAGAACGGAGCGCCGTGCTGGGCGCGGAGAACGCCGAGCGCGGGCACGACGTGACCCCCGGCGACCTCGGCCTCGCCGAGCCGGGCGTCACGGTCGCGCACGTCGCCGATCCCGAGCGCGACCGGCTGCGTCTTCAGGCCGCGACGCTGGGCGGCAGGTCGACGCTCCTGCATTTCACCGACGGCCACGACGCCGCCATCGAGATCACCAAGGCGCACCCGGGGAGCCTTCCGCAGTTCATCACGGGGCGCTCGACGCTGCTGTCGAACCTGTTCCGCGACGAGGTCGCTCTGCGCAACGCGCGGCTCGCGGCCGAGCGCATCACCGCGAAGGACCAGGAGCTGCGCACGACGCGCGGCCTGGACGCGGTGCGGCTGGCCGTCGGGCTCGCGAACTGGCGGATCGGCGGCCTCTCCTGCAGCGCCCCGGTGCTGCTGCGGCCGCTCGCCATCCGGCGGCACCACGGCGACTTCGAGCTCAAGCTGCACGGATCGTTCTCGGTCAACCCCGAGCTGGTGCGCGCCATGCGCACGCACTTCGGCATCGCGATCGACGCGGGCGCGCTCGCCGCGCTCGCGCACGACGGCGGCGTCTTCAAGCCGCAGCCGGTGATCGACCACCTCCGTGCGCTGACCGCGTCGATCGACAGCTATGCGGTGAAGCCCCGGCTGCTCGTGTCGACCTTCGCCGACGTCGGCGGTGCGATGGCGTCCGACGCGGCCGACCTCGACCATCGGGTGCTCAACGCCCTGGCCGGGCACGTCGCCGACCGCGAGACCATCACCGCTCGCCGCGGCGGCCTCGAGCCGACCAACCCCGACGAGCGTCCGCCCGCCGCCGACACGCTGCTGCTGGACGCCGACTCCGAGCAGGAGCGGGTGCTCGCGCGGATCGCCGACGGCCAGTCGCTCGTCGTCCACACCCTTCCGGGCACGGGGGGCACGCAGACGGTCATCAACGCCGTCGGCGCCCTCGTCCGCGACGGCAAGCGCGTGCTCGTCGTGAGCGCCAGGCGGTCGACCCTCGACGGCGTGCGGCACCGCCTCGCCGGCATCGGGCTCTCCGGCCTCGCCGTGTCGCCCGACCGGCTCCAGCGCGACCTCATCCGCGCGATCGGCCGCAACGAGAAGGCGCAGCCGCCGAAGGTCGCCGACATCGACGACGCCCTCGTGCGGCTGCGGGGGGTGCTCCGCGACTACCGCGCGGCCGTGACGGCGCGGCATCCGTCGTTCGGGGTGTCGGTGCTGGAGATCCTGCGCGAACTCGCCGCCCTCGCCGAGCGGGGCGTCGCGCCGGCCACCGAGGCCAGGTTCGACGCGGAGGCGCTCGCGAACCTCGCCGACAAGCGCGCCGAGGCCGCCGCCAAGCTGGCCGCGGCGGCGCGACTCGGCGAGTTCCGCTTCGGGCCCGACGACTCGCCGTGGTACGGAGTGAGCTTCGACACCGTCGAGCAGGCCCGCGGGACGCACGCGCTCGCGGGGAAGCTCCACCGCAGCGACGTGCCGACGCTCCTCGAGCGCGGGTACGAGATGATCGGCCAGACGCGCATGCGCCCGTTCCACACGGTCGCCGAGCTCGGCGTCTACCTCCGGCTGCTCCGCGGCATCCGCGACTCGCTCGACAAGTTCAGCCTCACCGTGTTCGAGCGTCCGCTCGGCGAGCTCATCCGAGCTCACGCGCCCCGCCGCGACACGCCGGAGATGAGCGGCGCCAACCGCCGCCGCCTCCGCCGGCTGTCGCGGGAGTACCTGCGCCCGGGCGTACACGTGCCCGACATGTACGAGGCGCTCGTGCGCATCCAGCAGCAGCGCACCGAATGGCAGCGCTACGTCGACCCGGGCGTCACCCCCGAGGTGCCGCTGGGACTCGGCGACGTCCAGGTCGCGTGGCAGCGCGTCGACGCCGAGCTGGGCGAGCTCGACGCCGCGCTCGGCCGCGACGGCGCCGACCGGCTCGCGACCATCCCCGTCACGAACCTCGTGCGCACGCTCGCCGGCCTCGCCGCCGACTCCGACGTGTTCGACAACCTGAAGGAGCGGGCGACGCTGCGCACCGAGCTCGCCGCGCTCGGGCTCGAGCCCCTCCTGCTCGAGCTCTCGGTCCGCCATGTTCCCGAGGACCAGGTGGCCGCCGAGCTCGAGTACGCGTGGTGGCAGTCCGCGCTCGAGGTGCTGCTGCGCACCGATCGCGCGGTGCTCGGCGCCAACACGGCCGTCGTCGACCGGCTGGAGAGGGACTTCCGCCTCGTGGACGAGGCCCACGCCGCGGCATCCGGCCCGCTCCTGGCCGCCCACCTGGCCACGCAGTGGCGCATCGGCATCGTCGATCACTCTGCCGAGGCCGACGCGCTCAAGCGTGCGCTGAAGCGAGGCACGATCACGCCCGACGAGCTCGTCACCGTCGCGCCGGCGCTCTCGCGCACCCTCGCGCCGGTCTGGCTGGCCTCGCCGTACGAGGTCCCCCGGATCCCGGAGGCAGCAGGATTCGATGTGGTGGTGCTGGCGGATGCCGGAGCCCTCTGCCTGGCCGAGGCCGCTCCGGCCCTGCGCCGCGCGGGCCAGGTCGTGGCGTTCGGGGATCCCGTCACCCAGAAGCCGACGCCGTTCGGCGTCGCGTCGGTGTACGTGGGGCAGGCGCCCGCGGCTGCGACCTCGACGAACGGAAACGGCACCGGCCCCGTGGCGGAGCCCGACGCCCCCGACGAGGTGCCGTTCGATGCGACGAGCGTCTTCGAGCGGCTCGCGGAGCTGTTCCCCGTCGAGACCCTCACCCGCAGCTACCGCGCCGGGGGAGAGGATCTCGCCGCGCTCGTGAACGAGGCGTTCTACGGCGGCGAGCTCGTGTCGCTGCCGTGGGCCGGCTCGTACCTCGGGCGGGGCAGCCTCGCCGTCGACTACGTCGAGGGCGGCAACGGCACGCCCGACCCGATCACCGGGGCCGTCGAGAGCCCCGACGCCGAGGTCGCGCGGGTGGTGACGCTCGTCGTCGAGCACGCCGTCAACCGCGGCAGCGAATCGCTCATGGTGGTCACCGCCAGCGTCCGGCACGCCGAGCGCATCCGCGCGGCCGTCGAAGCCGCCTTCGCCGGCCGCTCCGACGTCGCCGACTTCGTCTCGCGCGACACGGCGGAGCCGTTCGCGGTGCTGACGCTCGAGGAGTCGGTGGCCGAGAGCCGCGACCGCGTGGTCTTCTCGCTGGGCTACGGCCTCACCAAGCACGGCCGTGTGCTGAGCGACTTCGGCGACCTGTCCACGCCCGACGGCGAGCGGCTGCTCACCGTCGGAATGACCCGGGCTCGCCGGTCGATGGTGATCGTGTCGTCGATCCGCCCGTCGGCCTTCGATGACGGGCGCCTGGAGTACGGTGCGGCGACGCTGATGTCGATCCTCGGCGGCATCGCCGCCCGCTCGCGCGAGGCGCGCCTCGAGGACCTCGCCGACCCCCTCACACGCGCCCTGGCTCGCGAGCTGCGGCGCGCCGGACTCTCGGTCGACGTGCACTACCGCGGCCTGCTGCCGCTGGTCGCCCAGTACGACGGCAAGGCGGTCGTGGTCGAGAGCGACCCCGAGACGATCGGCGAGTCGCTGCGCGAGTCGCTGCGGCTGCGCCCGCAGATCCTGCGCCGCCTCGGCTGGCACTACGTCCGCGTGCACTCCTTCGACCTGTATCGGGACCCGGCCGACGTCGCCCAGCGCATCGCCGCGATGCTCGGTGTGCCGCCCGACGCGCCGCGGGTCGACAGCGAGACCCAGCCGCTCGATGTCCTCGAGTGACCGCCAGCGGATCGAGCGGGTCGCAGGCGCCCGCCGCGCGAAGCTGACGCCTGCGCCCGGGTCCACCGCGGAGCCCGTCCCCGCGGACGAGGAGGCGGATGCCGCGTCCCGGCCGGACGCGGCATCCGAGGGGTCCCCGGGACCGAACGACGAGCGCCTCCGTCGCGACGTGCCCCCGCACTATTGACGCGAGACGGGTCGATGCGAGGGACGAGCGTTGACGCGGCTCGGGTCACGATCGAGTAGCGAGGGACGAGCGTATCGAGATCTCGCGCGAGACGGCTCAGCGCGGCTGCGCCGGGCCCTGGCTCTGGAGGAGGTCGCGGATCTGGACCAGGAGCTCCTGCTCGGTGGGCAGCGGCTCAGCGTCGGGCTGGCCGGCGCCGGCCTTCGCGGCCTGCTTCTCCTTCCAGTGGTTCATCGGCATAACGAACACGAAGTAGACGATCACGGCGACAGCGAGGAAGTTGATGAGCGCGCCGATGATGGCACCGATGGCGAAGGTCGAGGTCCCGCCGGAGAGCGTCGGCACCTCCCACACCCAGGCGCTCAGGTCGCCCACCTGGAAGATGACGCCGATGAGCGGGTTGACGAAGCCTTCGACGAGCGCGTTGACGATCGCCGTGAACGCCGCGCCGATGACGACGGCGACGGCCAGGTCGATGACGTTGCCGCGGAGAATGAACTCCTTGAATCCCTTGATCACGATGAACCCCCGGGGTCGTGGATCCCGCGACGGGCTCCGGACGTTCAGGATCCGGACGACGCGGGCGAGGCCTTCGCCTCAGGCTTCGATGATGTCGTAGCGGGTGCCGCCCCGCCACCCGACGCGTCGGATCCACCGGACTTCGCGCCCGCGCGGGAATCGGTGCGGTAGAACCCCGAGCCGTTGAAGGTCACGCCGATCGAGCCGTACTCCTTGCGCAGCGGCCCGCCGCATTCCGGGCACTCCGTCAGGGTGGGGTCGGCGAAGGACTGCACGGCGTCGAAGCGGTGACCGCACTGCTTGCAGGCGTAGGCGTAGGTGGGCATGTGTCTCTCGGTGGGTTCTGTCAGCGCCGGGTGGGCGCGAGGGTGATGGTGCGCGTGGGGGTCACCACGCCGGTGACCGGCTGGTCGTGGACGTCGCTGGGCAGCTCGTCGAGCACCTCCGAGTCGTAGACCACGGCGTAGACCGGCGGGCACCGCTCCATCGAGCCGAGCGTCTTGTCGAAGAAGCCGCGTCCCCAGCCGAGTCGCATGCCGGACTCGTCGACGGCCGCGGCCGGGATGACGAGCAGGTCGACGTCGTTGACGGCGATCGGCCCGAGCAGCTCGCCCACCGGCTCGGGCAGCCCGTACATGCCCTCGGCGATGTCGCCCTCGGGGGTGGCCACCGCCCAGTCCAGCAGGCCGTCGGCACGGGTCACCGGGAGGAGCACGCGGATGCCGCGGGCGACGGCATCCGCCACGAAGGACCTCGTCCCGGGCTCGGCCGTGGTGGACAGGAAGCAGGAGATCGACCGCGCGCCGTGCTCGGCGACGAGGGCGTCGAGCTGCGCGTGGATGCCGGCCTCGGCCGCCTCGCGGGCCTGGTCGGACAGCAGCTGCCGGCGCTCGCGCAGCTCGGCGCGCAGTGCGCGTTTCGCGTCGGCGATCGCGTCGGACATGACGTCGATTCTACGTGGCGCGAATCGTAACGGGTCCGCACGCCGGGCGGGGCCGTGTCGGGCGCCCCTCTAGACTCAGGTCATGCCCCATACTCCGATCAAGGCCGTCATCCCGGCCGCCGGTCTCGGCACCCGCTTCCTCCCCGCCACCAAGGCGATGCCCAAGGAGATGCTCCCCGTCGTCGACAAGCCGGCGATCCAGTACGTCGTGGAAGAAGCCGCGCAGGCCGGGATCGACGACATCCTCGTGATCATCGGGCGCAACAAGAACGCCATCTCCAACCACTTCGACTCGGTGCCCGAGCTCGAGGAGAAGCTGAAGGACAAGGGCGACGTCGATCGCCTGCACCGTGTGCTGGAGTCGAGCGACCTCGCCGACATCCACTTCGTGCGGCAGGGCGAGCCGAAGGGGCTCGGGCACGCGGTGCTGCGTGCGAAGGCGCACGTCGGCGACGCGTCGTTCGCGGTCATGCTGGGCGACGACCTCATCGACGAGCGCGACGAGCTGCTGACCACCATGATCGCCGAGCACGAGCGCACCGGGGCGGCGATCATCGCCCTCATGGAGGTCGACCCGTCGCAGATCCACCTGTACGGCGTCGCCTCGGTCGAATCGACGAACGGCGACGGCGTGGTCAAGGTCAACGGCCTGGTCGAGAAGCCCAAGGCCGAGGACGCCCCGTCTAACCTCGCGGTGATCGGCCGCTACGTGCTCTCGCCGAACGTGTTCGAGATCCTCGAGCGCACCGAGCCCGGCAAGGGCGGCGAGATCCAGCTGACCGACGCGCTGCAGGAGCTCGCGGCCGACCCCGACGGACCCGGTGTGTACGGCGTCGTCTTCCGTGGCCGCCGGTACGACACCGGCGATAGGGTGGACTACATCAAGGCCATCGTGCAGCTCGCGGCCGATCGTGACGATCTCGGCCCGGCGCTGCGTCCCTGGTTCAAGGAGTTCGCGGCGGGCCTCTGACGCCGCCCGTACGAGGGGGTCACGTGGATCTGACGGCTCCCCGCAGCCACGGATCGGTGGCGATTCGGCTGGTCCGCCAGCGCGACGCGCGCGTGCTGCAGAACGAGCTGCTGTCGAATCGCGGCTGGCTGCGCCCGTGGGAGGCGACGAGCCCCGACGGGCCGGTGTCGTTCGACATGCGGATGGGTGTGCGCCGGCTGCTGCAGCAGTATCGCGACGGGGCCGGGGTGCCGTTCGTGATGGAGTACGCGGGCGACATCGCCGGTCAGCTGAACGTGTGGGGCATCGCGCGCGGCTCGCTGGCCTCCGCCACGATCGGCTACTGGGTGAGCGAGCGCTTCGCCGGACGAGGGATCACGCCGACCGCCGTCGCGCTGGCCACCGACATCTGCTTCTCCGAGCTGCGGCTGCATCGCATGGAGATCTGCATCCGGCCCGAGAACCAGGCCAGCCTGCGGGTCGTCGAGAAGCTCGGCTTCCGCTACGAGGGGCTGCGACGGCGGTACATCCACATCGACGGCGACTGGCGGGACCACTACGCGTTCGCCCTCGTGCGCGAGGAGGTCCCCGAGGGCGTGCTGCAGCGGTGGGTGTCGGGCCACGCCCCGCAGGACGCCGCGACGATCCCGCCCGCCGACCGCCTGCACGCCTGAGCGCTCCGCGTCGCCCGCCGGGTGCGCGCGCCGGCGGATCCCGACGCTGACCCGGCGAAAACCGGCTTGCGTGACACGCGACCGGATGCCGCGGTCATCGGCATCCAGTCCCTTAGCGTGGGGTCTATGGATGGGCAGGTGCTGGGCGGGGGCGTCATCGTCCTCGTCGCCGCCGCCCTCTGGCTGATCTACCTGCTGCCGACGTGGCACAGCCGTCGCCAGTACGACGCCGCCGAGCGCAACGCCGTGCGCCTGAGCCAGGCGCTGCGCGTGCTCGCCGAGACGAGTGAGACTCCGGAAGAGGTGCGGCTCGAGCTCAACGCGCGCACCGCCGCCGCGCAGCAGCGGCTGGCCAGGCGGGCGCTCGCAGAACGCGAGCAGGCCGCCCTCGAGGGCGCCCGCGTCGAGCTGGAGCGCGCCCGCGCCGAGCGCGAGGCCGCCGAGGTGGCCGCCCGGCTCGATCGGGAGCGCACCCGTGCCGAGCGGGTCGCCGCCGAAGCCGCCGCCCGCGTCAGCCTGGAACGCGCCCGCGCCGAGCGCGAGGCCGCCGAGGCGGCCGCCCGTGCCGAGATCGCCGCGGCGCGCGCGCTTCCCGACGCGCGTCGTGCCCGCGCACGGCGCCGCTTCCGGCTCGTCGCGACGCTCGCCGGCCTCGCCGGCATCGCGCTGGCGGGGTGGGGAGTGTTCGAGACCCTCACCGCGGGAGCGCAGGCGCTGCTGTGGACCGGGGTCGGCATGGCCGCGGCATCCGTCCTCACGCTTCAGCGTCTGGCACGTGTGGCCTCACGCGCCGTGTCGAGGTCGGCGGATGCCGCGCCCCGACGCGCCGCCGAACTCCAGGACGTCGAGCTGGAGCGCGCAGAGCGCGCCTGGGAGCCGCGCGACCTTCCCCGGCCCCTCACGGCGTCGGCGGGTTCGCGGGCGGCCGCCGTGCTGGACGCGGAGGCCGCGCGTGCGGCGCTGCGGCAGGCGGCGCTGGAACAGGCGATGCTCGCGCGTTCCGAGGCGCCGCAGCCCGCGCCGATCGAGGCGGCCCGCACCGCTCGGAGCGCCTCGGAGGGCAGCGTGTACGGCCGGATGGGGTACGTCGACGACGCCGAGATCGAGGCGCACGTCCGGCAGCTGCTGACCCGCCGCGCAGCCGGCCAGTAGACCCCTCGGCGGCGCCCTCGGGATTCGGAGCGGGTGGGCAACCGTGATAGTGTTTCTGAGGTTCAAGGGCCTGTGGCGCAGTTGGTAGCGCGCTTCGTTCGCAATGAAGAGGTCAGGGGTTCGAATCCCCTCAGGTCCACCGAGAGAGACCCCCGCACAGCCGGGGGTCTTGTCGTTTCCGGTGCCCCGCGCGCGCGAGCGGTCAGTCCGGCGGCGCCGGATACCGCTCCCCGCTGCCCCAGCCGATCTCCCACCCGGTGCGGTCGTCGAAGTAGTCGGCGAACGACACGGGAAGCCGGTGCTCGGGCTCGACGCGGGCGAGGAGTCCTTCGTACCACTCGGCGTACCGAGGGGCGTCCGCGCCGGCCGAGAGACCGGGCAGGGCCCGCAGGATGAGGTCGGCGACATCGCCGGCATCCGTCGTGGCGTCGACCACCCCGTCCGCGAAGGACGTCCCGGCCGCGGAGGTGTAGCGGACGGAGGACGCCGGGTCGGCGGCATCCGTCAGCACCACCCGCCAGTGCATGCCCGACGGTGCGACGCCCGGGTGCACCCGCAGGCTGTGGAAGCCCCGCCGGTGCAGCTCGCGGACGCCCTGGAGGATCCGCACCGAGCCGGCCATGGCGAGCGCCGATGCGATCTCCTGGTGCGTGCCTGCGTCGTGCGCGACGAGCGACACCCGCTCGACTCCGGACGACGACGCGGCGATGGTGTCGATCGCCGCGGTGATGGCCTCGCGCCGGGGCCAGGCGTACACGCCGGCGCTGATGAGCGGGAAGGCGACGTGGCGCGCGTCCAGCTCGTCGGCGATCTCGAGCGCCCTGCGATAGCAGGATTCCAGCAGCGCGCGGTCGCGCTGTCCGGCACCGTAGTTCGGCCCCACGGTGTGCACCACCCAGCGGGCGGGCAGCGCGCCGCCGCGGGTCCACCCCGCGTCGCCGGTGGCAAGGCCGTAGGGGAAACGCTCGATGCACTCCCGCAGGATCTCCGGTCCGCCGGCACGGTGGATCGCGCCGTCCACGCCGCCACCGCCGCGCATGGCGTTGTTCGCGGCGTTGACGATCGCGTCGGCGTCCTGGGTGGTGATGTCGCCGTGCACCGCGACGAGCTTCGTCATGCTCCCATCATGCGCGCCGCCGGGCTCGCGCGTCCCCGGATCAGGAGATCGGTCGGACGCGCACCCGTCAGGCGGGCGTCGCCTCGGCCGCAGCCCGGGCGGCCGCGGGGAGCGCCTCGACGATGCGCGACACGGCGGCGTCGTCGTGCGCGGCCGAGACGAACCACGCCTCGAACACCGATGGGGGCAGTGACACGCCCTGCTCCAGCATCGACCGGAAGAACGGCGGGTAGCGGAACGTCTCCTGCGCCTTGACGGTGTCGTAGTCCGTCGGCGGGGTCTCGGCGAACTGGATCGAGAAGAGGCTGCCCGCGCGCTGCACGACGTGCGTGACGCCCGCGTCCGAGAGTGCGGATGCCGCGGCCTCCGCGATCGTCGCCGCTGCGGCGTCGATCCGCGCGTACGCGGCCGCGTCGAGGTGGTCCAGCGTCGTGCGCCCCGCCGCGACGGCGAGCGGGTTGCCGCTCAGCGTGCCCGCCTGGTACACCGGCCCGAGCGGGGCGAGGAGCTCCATCAGCGCGGCCGGGCCGCCCAGCGCGGCGAGCGGGAGGCCGCCGCCGACCACCTTGCCGAACGTGATGAGGTCGGGCGAGAACGGCACCGGGTCGATGCCGTACCACCCGGCCGGGCCGACGCGGAAGCCGGTCAGCACCTCGTCGAGGATCAGCAGTGCGCCGTGCGCGTGCGCGATGTCGGCGAGGGCGGCGTTGAACCCGTGGGCCGGCGGCACGATGCCCATGTTGGCGGGCGCCGCCTCGACGATCACGGCGGCGATGTCGTCACCGCGGGCGTCGAACACCTCGCGCACGGCGTCGAGGTCGTTGTAGGGGATGACGAGCGTCTGCGCGGCGATGGCGGCGGGGACCCCCGCCGATCCGGGCAGCGCGAGCGTCGCGACACCCGATCCCGCGTCGGCCAGCAGGCCGTCGGAGTGCCCGTGGTAGTGGCCGGCGAACTTGACGACGAGGTCGCGGTCGGTGGCGCCGCGCGCGAGGCGGATCGCGGTCATCGTCGCCTCGGTGCCGGTCGACACCAGCCGCACCCGCTCGACGGGGGCGGCGGCACCGTCCCGGCGCACCCGCGCCGCGATGAGCTCGGCCAGCTCGGTCTCGCCCGGCGTCGACGCGCCGAAGCCGAGGCCTCGGGCCGCGGCATCCTGCACCGCCTTCACGACGGCGGGGTGGGCGTGCCCGAGGATCGCCGGCCCCCACGAGCCGACGAGGTCGACGTACTCGCGACCCTCGACGTCGGTGACGTAGGGGCCCGACGCCGACACGAAGAAGCGCGGTGTCTCGTGCACCGAGCCGAACGCGCGCACGGGCGAGTTCACGCCGCCGGGCATCGCGCCGCGGGCGCGGGCGAACTCCTGCTGATTCGTCGTCATCGGATCCACTCCGCAAGCTCCAGGGCCCAGTAGGTCAGCACGGCGTCGGCGCCGGCGCGGCGGATGCCGATCACCGACTCCTCGATGGCGCGGCGGCGGTCGATCCACCCGTGCGCGGCGGCCGCCTCGATCATGGCGTACTCGCCCGACACCTGGTACGCCCAGACCGGCACCGGGCTCGCGGCCGCGGCATCGGCCAGCACGTCGAGGTAGCTCATCGCGGGCTTCACCATGACGATATCGGCGCCCTCGGCGATGTCGAGATCGAGCTCGCGGGCACCCTCGCGGCGGTTGGCGGGGTCCTGCTGGTAGGTGCGCCGATCGCCCTCGAGCGAGGACTGCACGGCCTCGCGGAACGGGCCGTAGAACGCCGAGGCGTACTTCGCCGCGTACGCGAGGATCGGGGTGTTCCCGTAACCGGCGTCATCGAGCGCGTCGCGCACCGCGGCGACCTGGCCGTCCATCATGCCCGACAGGCCCAGCAGCTGCGACCCGGCCTCGGCCTGGGCCACACCCATCTCGCGGTATCGCTCGAGGGTCGCGTCGTTGTCGACGTAGCCGTGGGCGTCGAGCACGCCGCAGTGGCCGTGGTCGGTGAACTCGTCGAGGCAGAGATCGGTCTGCACGACGAGCGCGTCGCCCGCCTCGGCGACCGCGATGCGCGTCGCGACGTTCAGGATGCCGTCGGGATCGGTCGCGCCGGAGCCCACCGCGTCCTTGTGCTCGGGCACGCCGAACAGCATGATGCCGCCGATGCCGGCGGCCGCGGCATCCGCCACCGCCTGCCTCAGGCTCTCGGTCGTGTGCTGCACGACGCCGGGCATGGACGAGATGGGGACCGGTTCGCCGGCGCCCTCGCGCACGAACATCGGGAGGATCAGCTCGGCCGGGTGCAGCCGCGTCTCGGCGACGAGACGCCGCATCGCCGGGGTGGCGCGCAGGCGGCGGGGACGGTCGGCGGGTGCGTACGTCACGGGCGTTCTCCCGTCAGGCCGGCCGCGCCGGCATCGAGCAGCTCACGGGCGACGGATGCCGCGACCTCGCGCGGCGGATCGCCCTCGTCCTCGGGCCACGTGGTGGCGTGCGACGACGTGAGCCTCGTCGCACCGTCGAGGCTGTAGACGCTCGCCGACAGCAGCAGGAGTCCGGCGTCGACGACGGCGCGCGCGCCGACGGGCGCCGAGCAGCCGGCCTCGAGGAGGGCGAGCACCTCGCGCTCCGCCTCGACGGCGGCGCGGGTCTCGCGGTGGTCGAGGGCGTCGACGAGGTGCTCCTGGCCGCGGCGCACCTCGATCGCGAGGGCCCCCTGGCCGGGCGCGGTGGGCCACGCGTCGGCGTCGAGGTACTCGGTCACGACGTCGGTGCGGCCGACGCGACGGAGCCCGGCGGCGGCGAGGATGACGGCATCCAGCTCTCCGCCGCTCACCTTTCCGAGGCGCGTGTCGACGTTGCCGCGGATGTCGACGACCTCCACGTCGGGACGGCGCGCCCGCAGCTGCGCCATGCGGCGAGGTGACCCGGTCCCGATGCGCGCGCCGGCGGGAAGCTGCTCGAGCGTGAGCCCGTCGCGGGCGCACAGCGCGTCCCGCGGGTCCTCGCGGGCGGGGATCGCGGCGACCACGAGCTCGTCGTGCGGTGCGGTGGGGAGGTCCTTGAGCGAGTGCACTATGACGTCGCACTGGCCGGCGAGGAGCGCGTCACGGAGCGCGCCGGTGAACAGGCCCGTCCCGCCCGCGCGTGACAGCGGCTCGTTCGAGCGGTCGCCGTCGGTCGTGATGGTGACGAGCTCGGTCGCGACGCCGGTGGCGTCGGCGAGGTCGTCGGCGACCATGCCGGTCTGGGCGAGCGCCAGCGCACTGCCCCGCGTGCCGATCCGGAGCGTGGTCACGCCAGCACCTCGGCGATCTCGGCGAGGTCGATGCGACGGCCGGTGTAGAACGGCACCTCTTCGCGCACGTGGCGCCGCGCCTCGGTCTGGCGGAGGTCCCGCATCAGGTCGACCAGCTCGACCAGCTCCGGCGCCTCGAGCGCGAGGATCCACTCGTAGTCGCCGAGTGCGAAGGAGGCGACGGTGTTGCTCAGCACGGAGCGGTGCGCGGCGCCCTTGCGGCCGTGGTCGGCGAGCATCTGCCGCCGCTCCTCGTCGGGGAGGATGTACCAGTCGTACGAGCGCACGAACGGGTAGACGGTCAGCCAGGCCTCCGGATCCTTGTCGCGCATGAAGGCGGGCAGGTGGCTGGCGGTGAACTCGGCGTCGCGGTGCACGCCCATGGCGTTCCAGACCGGCAGCAGCGACCCGAGCGGCTCGGCGCGGCGCAGCGTCCGCAGCGCGGACTGCAGCGCCTCCGGCGCGATCCCGATGCCGGTGAGCCAGATCATGATGTCGGCGTCGGCGCGCAGCCCCGAGACGTCGTAGAACCCGCGGACGACGACTCCGGATGCCTCGACCTCGGCCACCGCGGCCGTCAGATCGCCGGCCGGCGCGGGCCGGGAGGGGTCCCGGCGGAAGACCGCCCACAGGGTGTAGCCGAGGGTTTCAGAGGGGGTGGTCGCCGGGACATCGGTCATACCCTCTATCCTTCCACTCCTCGCGGGGAGCGTTTCCGGTGGCGCCGTCCGAGGCTCAGCGGGCGAGCAGCTCGGCGGCGGTGCGCTCGGCGTGGGCGATGAGGCCCGCCAGGCCCGACCCGGCGACCGTCTCGCCGACGACCGTGAGCCCGGCCGGCGGGGTCGCCGCCGCAGGCCGCACCCACGAGACGTGTGCGGTGCCGACGACGACCGGCAGCGGCACGCCGAGGAGCGTCTCGGCGTCGGCGCGCGCGGCGGCGACGGGATCGGCCGGGGTCGCGTCGTACGACAGGCGCAGCACGTGGCGGCCGGCGGCCGCCTCGCGCAGCCACTCCCATTTGGCCGTGGCGTGGGTCAGGGCGCGTGCGCCCACCGGTGCCCCCGCGGCGACGAGCAGTCCGGTGCCGCGTGGCGCGGCATCCAGTCGGTCCTGCTCCACGACGAGCGTCACGAGATCGATGCGTCGACCGGGGGCGGCGGGCGCCGCGAGGCGGGGCGCGGCGACGACCACGGTGCCGCCCAGCGTCGCGAGATCGCCGACGGGCGTGGAGAGACGGATGTCGCCGCCGTGGCGGGCGACATCCTCGGCGAGGGCCGGCACGACGCGGTTGATGCCCCCGCGGATGCCCGCCACCGCCGCACCCGGCGCTGCGGTGGCGCGGAGCCGCGCGACGGCGCCCCCGAGCGATCCGGCGCTGGTGAGGGCCTCGGGCAGCCCGGGATGCGCGCGGGCGACGGGCAGCTCGTCGGGATGCTGCGAGTGCACGCCGTGCACGACGGGCGCCACGAGGAGATCGAGCACGTCGTCGCCGAACCGCTCGCGGACAAGGGCCCCGAGTGTCGACGGCACCGCTGCTCCCCACGGGCGGGCATCGAGCTCGACCGCGCGCTCTGCGGCGGGGCGGCCGACCACCCGCACCACGTCGTCGGCGAGCGGGTCGGACGGGATGCCGAGGAGCGCGGTCGCCGGCAGCGGCACGGCTTCGCCGACCACGGGCTGCAGCCACGCCGGCCAGGGGGCGGGGGCGACGATGTCGTCGGCCAGGCCCAACTCCGCGAGCAGGGCCGCGACGACCCCGCCGCGGACGGCGAAGCTCTCGGCGCCGGCATCCAGCGCGATGCCGGCCACGTCGTGCCTCGCCACAGTTCCGCCGAGGCGATCGGATGCCTCGAACAGGGTCACCGCCGCGCCCGAGGCCGCGAGCCGGCGGGCGACGACCAGACCCGCGACGCCGCCTCCGACGACCGAGAAGTCAGTCATGCGCGTGGACGAACTCCACGATGCGTGTGAGCACCGCCGGGTCGGTGTCCGGGGGCACGCCGTGCCCCAGGTTCACCACGTGGGCCCGCGCCGCCCGCCCGCGCTCGAGCACGTCGACGATGTGCGCCTCGAGCACCGGCCAGGGCGCGCGCAGGAGAGCGGGGTCGATGTTGCCCTGCACCGAGACGCCGGTCCCGAGCCGGCGGACCGCCTCGTCCAGCGGCAGGCGCCAGTCCACGCCGACCGCGTCGACGCCGACGTCGCGCATCGCGGCGAGGAGCTCGCCGGTGCCGACACCGAAGTGCACCAGGGGCACGCCCAGGTCGCGCACGGCGTCCAGCGCGCGGACGGAGAACGGCGCGACGTGCTGCGTGTAGTCGGCGAGGCTCAGTGAGCCCGCCCACGAGTCGAACAGCTGCCCGGCCGAAGCGCCCGCCTCGATCTGGGCCGCGAGGAAAGCGCCGGTGATCTCGGCGCACCAGCCGAGCAGCGCGGCCCAGGTCTCGGGATCCGAGTGCATGAGCGCGCGCGTCCTGAGCTGCTCCTTCGAGGGGCCGCCCTCGACGAGGTACGACGCCAGCGTGTAAGGGGCTCCGGCGAAGCCGATGAGCGGCGTCGTGCCGAGCTCGGCGACGGTGAGGGCCACGGCCTCACGGATCGGAGCGAGCGCTGCGGGGTCCAGCGGCGGGAGGTTCGCGACATCCGCAGCCGTCCGCACCGGGTTCTCCAGCACAGGACCGCGGCCCGCGACGATGCGCACGTCGACGCCCGACAGGCGCACGGGGATCACGATGTCGCTGAAGAAGATCCCCGCGTCGACACCGTGCCGCCGCACGGGCTGCAGCGTGATCTCGCTGGCGAGCTCCGGGTTCAGGCACGCGTCGAGCATGTCGGTGCCCACCCGCAGCTCGCGGTACTCGGGCAGTGATCGGCCCGCCTGCCGCATGAACCACACCGGGGTCGGGGTCGGCCGCTCGCCGCGATACGCGCGTATCAGCGGCGGGGGATCGTTTCTCTGAAGGACGGAAGGGTGAGAGTCATGCAACAGCACACGTTAAGATTAGGCTCGTGCTCCTCTGTCTGACCGCGAACCATCGGAACGCGAGCCTCGACGTCCTGGAGCGTCTGTCCGTGGGTGCGCCCACGGCGACCCGGGCGCTCGTGGAGGACGAGTTCTTCGTGTCGGGCGCCGTCGTGCTCGCGACGTGCAACCGGTTCGAGGCGTACCTCGACATCGACGAGCCCCTCACCGGCGGCGAGGCCGTCGCGGTCGAGTCCGTGGTCGAGGCCATGGCCGAGGCATCCGGCGTCTCCGCGGATCTGCTGCGCGCGTCGGTCGCCGTGCATTCCGGGGCGGATGCCGCCGCCCACCTCTTCGCCGTCACCAGCGGCCTCGAATCGGTCGTCGTCGGCGAGGACGAGATCTCCGGGCAGGTGCGCCGCGCCCTCGACGCCGCGCGGGCCGACGGACTCACCAGCGGTGAGCTCGAGCGTCTCTTCCAGAGGGCCACGCACACCAGCCGCGGCGTGCGCAACCGCACGCAGCTTCGCGGCGCGCACCGGTCCCTCGTGCGCCTGGCGCTCGAGCTCGCGTCGAGCCGCGTCGCCGACTGGGCCACCGCCCGCGTCGTGCTCGTCGGCACCGGCCGCTACGCCGCGCGCACCGTCGACGCGCTCCGCGCCCGCGGTGCCGGCGACATCCACGTCTTCTCGCCCTCGGGCCGCGCGGAGGCGTTCGCCGCGCAGCGCGGTCTCATCCCGGTGACGGACTTCGCCGCGGCGGCGGCGCAGGCCGACGTCGTCATCACCTGCACCGCCGACGCGGTCGTGCACGCCGACGCGTTCGTCCCAGGGCACCGGGTGCTCGTGATCGACCTGGGCCTGCCTCGCAACGTCGACCCGGCCGTCGGCGCCGTCCAGGCCGTCGAGCTGCTCGACCTCGAGACCATCCGCCTCCACGCTCCGCTGGAGCAGTTCAACGCGCACGCCGACGCCCGCGCCATCGTCGGCGACGCGGCGACGGAGTTCCACGCCGACCGCGAGGCCGGACCCGCGATCACCGCGCTCCGCCGCGACGTGCTGAAGATCGTCGACGACGAGATCGCCCGCGCCCGCTCGCGCGGCGCCGGCGACGACGTCGAGGCGGCGCTGCGCCACCTCGCCGGCGTGCTGCTGCACCGTCCGTCGGTGCGCATCAAGGAGCTCGCCGTCGAAGGGCGCATCGACGACGCGCGCGCCGCGCTCGAGCTGCTGCACGGCCTCTCGGCCGACGCCCCGGCACCCGTCGCCGACGACGACGGCCTCTGGGCCACGGCCTGAGCCGACGCCCGGCAGAGGGTGCGGATTCAGACTGCTCGCGAACCGGGCCCACCGGTGCTCGCGCGTGCGGGAGCACCGGTGGGGGCCGTGAGCCCGGTCGGGGGACCGGTCAGCGCCCGCAGGGCGTAGAGGATCGTCGCCAGGTCGACGACCTCCTGGATGAGCGCGCCCACGACGGCCGGGATCACACCCGTGGTCGCGACCAGCATCAGGGCGATGCTCAGTGCGATGCCGATCCAGATGGCGACGTAGGCGACGCGCAGGGTGTGCCGGCCGATCGATATCGCTTCGGCCACGCCCAGCAGCGAGTCCTTCAGCACGACCGCGTCGGCCGCCTCGCCCGCGGCGGTGGCGCCCTTGGCTCCCATCGCGATGCCGATGTCGGAGGCGGCCAGGACCGGGGCGTCGTTCACCCCGTCGCCCACCATGAGCACCGGCCGCGGCCGCATCTCAGCGGCGAGGTGCACCTTCTCGCGGGGGAGGAGCTCGGCGTTGACGTCGGTGATGCCGACGGCGCGGGCGACGGCATCCGCTGTCGTCTTCGTGTCTCCCGTGAGCATGACGATGCGCTCCATGCCCTGCTCCCGCAGCCACGCCACGACGGCGGCCGATTCCGGGCGCGGGTCGTCGGCGAGCACCAGCGTCCCCGCGAACCGCCCGTCCACGGCCACGTACGCCGCGGCCTCACCGGTGTCGACGTCGCGGCGGACGGTGTCCGGCGCCAAGGCGGCCACGTACGCGGGTTTTCCGACGACCACCGTGCGGCCGTCGATCACGGCCGTCACGCCGTTCGTGGCGACCTCCTGCGCGTCGGCGGCGGGGCGAAGGGGGATGCCGCGGTCCGCGGCCGCGCGCCGGATGCCGGCGGCCAGCACGTGACTGGAGTACTGCTCGGCGGAGGCGGCGAGCGCGAGGAGCTCGTCCTCGTCGAACCCGTCGGCGGCATCGACAGCGACGAGGTCCGGACGCCCTTCGGTGAGGGTGCCCGTCTTGTCGAATGCGGCGGACCGCGCCCGCGCCAGCTGCTCGATGACACCGCCGCCCTTCACCACGACGCCCGCCTTCGCCGCGCGCGAGAGCCCGCCGAGGAACGCGACCGGCGCCGCGATGAGCAGCGGGCACGGCGTCGCCAGCACCAGCACCTCGGCGAACCGCGTGGGATCGCCCGAGACCGCCCATGCGGTGCCGGCGATCACCAGTGACACGGCGGTGAACGGGACGGCGAAGCGGTCGGCGAGCCGCACCGTCGGCGCCCGCTCGTCCTGCGCCTGCTTCACGAGTTCCACGATCTGCTGGTACTGGCTGTCGGCGCTGCGCCGCAGCGCGCGGACGTGCACGGCGTGCGAGCCGTTGACCGACCCCGACAGCACCTCGTCGCCGACGGCACGGTGGACGGGCAGGCTCTCGCCGGTGAGCGACGACTCGTCGAACGAGGCCTCGCCGGAGAGCAGCGTGCCGTCGACCGGGACGATCTCGGAGGGGCGGATCAGGAGGATGTCGCCGATGCGCACGTCGTCGGCATCCGTGTCCTGCGCCTCGTCGCTGCCCGACCCCGGATGGACCAGCACGTGCGCGATCCGGGGGGAGCGGTCCAGGAGGGCGGTGAGCTCCCGCCTCGCGCGACGGCCGGCGTAGTCCTCCAGCGCCTCGCCGCCCGAGAGCATCAGGACGATCACGAGCGAGGCGACGTACTCGCCGACGGCGAGCGTCGCGATCATCGCGACGACGGCGAGGATGTCGAGCCCGACGTGGCCGCGGAGCACGTCCCGGATCATGCCGAGGAGCGTCCAGGCGATGACGCCGCCCACGTACACGATCGCCAGCCACTTCGCCGCGTCGGTGCTGCCGGCCGCGCCGAGCGACAGCACGGCGATCAGCACCGCCAGCGTGAGCCACACCAGCGGGTAGCGCGCGAGCCGGCGCAGGAGTCTCATGGCACCCACTCTGGCATCGACGCGCGCCCCGCCGCCGCCCCGGCTTTCAGCCCGCCAGCTCGTGCAGCAGGAACGCGGCGAGGAAGCCGATCGTCGCCCACAGGCCGGTGAGCGCGTGCTGCTCGTCGAACGCCTCGGGGATCATGGTGTTGCACACCATCGCGAGCAGGCCTCCGGCGGCGATGGTGGTGATCAGTGCGATGAGGTTCGGTGTGGCGGATTGGAACGCGACGTAGCCGAGCACCGCCGCCACGACCGTGATGAGCGCGATGCCGCCCCACAGCAGGGCGACGAAGCGGCCGCTGCTGCCGCCTCGCTTGAGCGCTGCTGTGGAGCCCAGTCCCTCGGGGAAGTTGCTGATCGCGATCGCCGCGACGATCGGGATGCTGATTCCGCCCTGCAGCACCGACAGGCCCATGACGAGGGACTCGGGGATGCCGTCGATGAGGGCGCCGACCGCGATGACCAGCCCTGCACCGCCGGCGATGCGGGTCCCGGCACGTCGGGCGGCGATGTTCGCCGGGGTCCCGTCCCGCGCGGGCGTCGGGGCCTGCGCCGGTCTGCTCCGTCGCGACAGCAGCTGGTCGGCGACGATGTAGAGGACCGCGCCGCCCAGGAAGCCGACCGTCGTCGGGAGGAGGCCGCCGTCCTCGGCGGCCTCCTCGACGAGCTCGAAGGCGAGCGTCGAGATCAGCACACCCGCGCCGACCGCCATGATGCCCGCGACGACCCGCTGCGGGATGTCGACGTACCAGGCGACCGTCGCGCCGACCAGGAGCGTGCCGCCGCCGATCAGGCCGCTCAGCGCCGCGAGCCACAGCCCTTCCATGGCGCCAACCTAGCCGTGGCGGCCGTCCGCGGCGGCGGGACGCGCGGACGGGTCGGCCCCCGGGATCAGTGGGCGAGGACGGGCTGGCGCCCGCCGGATGCCAGGCGCTCGGCGGCGAGCCCCTCCGCGGCCTCGAGTGGCGTCACCCCGCGTGCCTCGGCCTCGTCGAAGATGCGCCGCACCGTGTCGCCGATGCGGGCCACACGGTCCATGATCTCGGCGCGCGTGCCGAGCTTCTTCGCCTCGAGGTCGAGGTAGATGACGCCGCCGGCGTTGACGACGAAGTCTGGTGCGTACAGGATGCCGCGGGCGGCGAGCCGGTCGGCGCCGCTGTGGTCGGCGAGCGGGTTGTTCGCCGGTCCGCACACGGCCTTCGCGTCGAGGGCGTCGATGACCTCGTCGGTCAGGAGGCCGCCGATCCCGGCCGGCACGAAGACGTCCGCGGGGATGAGGTGCTCCTCGCCGGGCAGCGCCCAGCGGGCGTCGATCTCGGCGGCGAGGTCGCGCTTGGCAGGGTTGACGTCCGTCACGGTGAGGTGCGCGCCCTCGGCGGACAGCCGCACGGCGAGGCGGCTGCCGACCTGACCGAGTCCGGAGATGGTGATGCGGCGCCCTGCGACGTCGGCCGAGCCGGCGATGCGCTCGAGTGTCGCGCGGATGGATTCGTACACGCCGAGGCTCGTGGGGCCGGCCGGCTCGCCTGAGCCGCCGACGGCGTCGGGGAGGCCGACGACGTGCTCGGTGCGCTCGCTCACGACCAGCATGTCGTCGGTCGTCGAGCCCACGTCCTCCGCCGTGCGGTACAGGCCGTGCAGCGACTCCACCGCGTCGCCGAGATCGAGGAACGCCGCGCGCCTGCCATCGGCGTCGAGCGTGAGGCCGGGGGGCAGCGCGATGACGGACTTGCCGCCGCCGGCGTCGAGGCCGGCCGCGGCGTTCTTGAGCGTCATGGCCGCCGACAGCCGCAGTGCGTCGCCGAGCGCGTCGCTCCAGTGCGGGTACGACCACAGCCGCGCGCCGCCCAGCGCGGAGCCGAGCACCGAGGAGTGCAGCGCCACGGCGATGAACAGGCCGCTCCGCCGGCCGGTGATCACCTCCACCCGTTCGTGCGTGAAATCAGGCAGGGGCAGGGAGGGCAGAGAGTGCGTCATCGCGATACTTCCTTCGGCGGGCCTCGTGGGCAGTGCGCTGCGGATGCCGCGGCGTTGCGGCATCCGTTCTCATTGCACACCGATCCTGCGGATTGTTCAACCGTCTCGGCGGCGATTGCGCACAATGCCCCGTGAGCGCGGGGCTCCTCGCGCAGTGGGGCGCAGAGTGCGCGGCCGCGGTGCCCCTCGCGCGTGCGCGTTCGCCCTAGGCTGATGCGGTGACCATCCCCGACTCCCTTCCCGCCCGCAGTCGGCTCGTGCACGACGCGCTGCGCGCGGCCGGCATCGCCGGTGACATCGTGGTGCTTCCGGATGCCGCGTCCACCGCGGCCCTCGCCGCGGCGGCTCTCGGTGTCGAGGTCGGCGCGATCGCCAACAGCCTGGTCTTCTGGAGCGACGACGAGCCGCTCCTGGTCATGACGAGCGGTGCGCACCGTGTCGACACGACGCTGCTGGCCGAGCGCCTGGGTCGCGGGAGGATCCGGCGCGCCACCCCGGAGCAGGTGCGCGAGGCGACCGGTCAGGCGATCGGCGGCGTCGCACCGACAGGGCACCCGGCACCGCTCGCCACCGTCGTCGACGAGGACCTTGCGGGTTATCCCGAGATCTGGGCGGCGGGCGGCACGCCGCACACCGTGTTCCCCCTCACGTTCGACGAGCTCGTGCGCCTCACCGGCGGCACGGTCGCCAAGGTCGACTGAGCAGCCGAACGCCGGGCACCCGCGCGCCGTCCCCTTGACGCGTCATCGCGCGAGGGGTAGAAGTTGACCGTCCGCGTCGCGCCGAGCGCCGGGGGACACCCGCCGCGACCCGGTCACCGCACACGCGTGACAAGGGGAAGCTCATGATCCGCACGCTCGCCGCGGCCGCCGCCGCAGCCCTCGTCCTCACCGGTCTCACGGTGAGTCCCGCCTTCGCCGGTCCCGAGCCGCCGCCGACGGACGACGCCCTCGCCGTCTACACCGGTTCGGTGGATGCCGACGGCCTGGCGGCGATCGTCGGCCTCGGCGTGGACCGGCACGAGGTCGTGACCACCGCAGGCGACGCACCCGGCGAGATGGGGGTGCAGGTCATCCTCAGCCCCGACCAGGCAGCGGCGCTCGCGGAGGAGGGGACGGCGCTCGAGCCGAAGCGGCCGACCGCAGGCCTGCGCTCCCTGGCCGCGGGGGACGGCGTGTTCCGCATGTACGGCGGCCCGGGGGGCTTGCTCGAGGAGCTCCAGGACGTCGCGGCGCAGCATCCGAAGATCGCGGACTTCCGGGTCATCGGCCAGTCCACGCAGGGGCAGGACATCGGTGCCGTGCGGATCACCAAGGCTGCCGGCAGCCGGAACGACGGCGCACGGCCGACGACGATCTATGTCGGGGCGCAGCACGCCCGCGAGTGGATCACCCCCGAGATGGTGCGGCGGCTGCTCGACCACATCGTCACCTCGTACGGGGAGGACCCGCGGATCACCGACCTCGTGGACACCACGGAGCTCTGGTTCGTGCCCGTGGCGAACCCCGACGGCTACGACTTCACCTTCGAGCCCGGCCGGCGCCTGTGGCGGAAGAACCTGAAAGACAACAACGGCGACGGCGCCATCACGCCCGACGACGGCGTCGATCTCAACCGCAACTTCCCGACGCGCTGGGGCTACGACAACGAGGGGTCCTCGCCGTCACCGGGCTCCGAGACCTACCGCGGCCCGTCGCCGGCCTCCGAGCCCGAGACGCAGGCGCTCGACGGGCTCTTCGCCGAGCTCACGCCGGAGTTCCTCGTCAACTACCACTCGGCGGCGGAGCTGCTGCTCCACGGCATCGGCTGGCAGGTGGCCACGCCCTCTCCCGACGACGTCGTCTACGAGGCGATGGTCGGAGACGACGCCGACCCGGCGGTGCCCGGCTACGACCCCGACCTCTCGGCGGAGCTCTACACCACCAACGGCGACACCGACTCGCACGCGCAGGAGGCGTACGGCGTGCTCGGCTTCACACCGGAGATGGCTACGTGCGAGTCGGCCTCGGACTCGGTTCCCGACGACGAATGGGAGGCGGAGGACTGCGCGAGCGGGTTCCACTTCCCCGACGACGAGGAGCTCATCCAGGCCGAGTTCGAGAAGAACATCCCGTTCGCGCTGGCGGTCGCCGAGTCGGCGAAGGACCCGGACGACCCCGTCTCGGTGGTCGGACGCGACGCCGAGGACTTCCGCGTCGACACGTTCTCGGTCTCGTACGGCGACCCGCAGACGGTCGCGGTGTGGGCCAAGCGCGACCTCCGCAAGATGGAGATGAACTACCGGATCGACGGCGGGCCGGCGGTCTCGGTCCCGGTCGAGGAGTGGCGCGGCGGCGAGCGCTACGGCGACGAGAACTCCGACTACTACGCGGAGTACCGCGGCAGCGTCACCGGCGCCGGGCCGGGCGACAGCGTGGAGGTGTGGTTCTCTGCCAGACCCGCGGCGGGCGACACCAGGGGTCGGGGTGCGAACGAGCGCGTGGAGAGCACGCACTTCACGTACGACGTGGTGCAGGACAGTTCCAGCGCGGTGCTGGTCATCGCCAACGAGGACTACTCCGGCGCCCGCAACGCCGGCGAGCCGCGACAGGAGGACGGGCCGAAGTACGCCGACGCGCACGTGGCCGCGCTCGAGGCCAACGGCGTCGCCGCGGACGTGTGGGACGTCGACGTCGACGGCGTGCCGCACGACCTCGGCGTGCTCAGCCACTACGACGCCGTGCTGTGGTACCTCGGCGACAACCGGCTGACGCAGGACGAGGAGGACCTCCTCACCGAGACCTACCTGTTCGGCGAGGTCACCGACCTCTCGGTCGCCGAGCGTCAGCAGTACCTGACGATCGCGGTGCGGGACTTCCTCAACGAGGGCGGGAAGCTCGCGCTCGCCGGCGAGACGGTCGGGTACTACGGCCAGCTCGGAGCCGCGCTGGGCGGCATCTACTACGGCCTGGACGGTGCGCCGGATGAGGACTGCGTCGTGACGTCGGACTTCTTCGCGGACTGCCTGCTTCTGGCCGACGACTTCACGCAGTACTGGCTCGGCGCCTACGACCGCACGCCGGTCGCCGCCGACGGGATCACCGGCATCGCCGAACCGCTGACAGACCTGGAAGCCCTGTTCGGCGGACCGGCCGTCGCGGACAACCCCATCGACGAGGCGGGCCTGCTCACGGCGACGAGCGACGTGCTCCCGGTCGAGCAGTTCCCGCAGTTCGAGAGCTGGGCGGCGGCCGAGTACGTGGCGCCCTCGGGCCCGTTCATCCCGGTCGGAGGCGAGTGGGCGATGTTCGCGTCGCACATCGACGACGGCTATCAGCGGCTGGGGCGCACCTACACGGTGCCGTCGCTCGGAGCGGGCGAGACGGCGACCTTCGACGCGAAGATGTCGTACTCCACGGAGCTCGGCTACGACCACGTCATCGTCGAGGCCCGTGTCGTGGGCGGCGACCATTGGACCACGCTCGCGGACGAGAACGGCGCCACCTCGACGGAGGTGCCCGCCGAGTGCGAGGCGGGCTTCTTCCTGGCCATCCACCCGCAGCTGGCGGAGTACATCACGCAGGGCGACCCGTGCCTGCCGACGACCGCCACGGGGGAGTGGAACTCGTTCACGGGCAACTCGGGCGGGTGGATCCCGGTGTCGTTCGACCTCTCGGCGTATGCCGGCCAAGAGGTCGAGATCGTCGTCAGCTATGTCACCGACCCGTTCACCGGCGAGACCGGGCTGATGCTCGACGACACGGCCCTCGTGGTCGGCGGCGTCGCGACCGAGGTCGAGGGCTTCGAGACCGGCACCGGCGCATGGCAGGTGCTCGGGGCACCGGAGTCGAGCCCGGGCAACGCGGCGGAGTTCTTCCGGTACGACGCCGAGGGACCGTTCCACAGCGCGACGGCGACGCCCGACACGCTCCTGTTCGGCTTCGGCCTGGAGCAGCTGGAGTCCGACCAGGCGCGGGAGGAGGTGGTGGCGAGGATCCTGGCGCACTTCGCCGGGTAGCCGGGCCGTGGGGCTCAGCCGCGGAGGACCTCGCGGCACGTGACCGCCGCGGCGGCCGACCACGCCTGGGGGCGACAGGCGGCCGGGTACGGCGTAGGCCGTGACGTGTCGACGGAGGCGTCACCGGCGTGCAGCTCGGGCACGCGATAGCCGAACCCCTCGGCCGCGGCCAAGAGACCGTCGACCACCCGGCGGGCGGGCTCCCGGAGTCCTGCGCGGGCCATGCCGTGCGCGCAGATGGCGCTGTCGTGGGTCCAGACGCTGCCGCCGTGGTACGACAGCGGCCAATAGCCGGCCGCCCCGGTCGACATGGTGCGGATGCCGAAGCCGCTGGCCATCGAGGGCGACACGAGCAGCTCCGCGACGTGCTCCTCCTCCTGGGGGTCGAGCAGTCCCGTCCCGAGGAGGTGCCCGATGTTGCTCGTCAGCGTGTCGACGGGGCGTTTCTCGCGGTCCAGCGCGATCGCGGGATAGCGCCCCTCCGGCGTCTCCACCCAGAACGCGGCGGCGAACCGCTCGCGCAGCCGCGCCGCCCATGCGCGCAGCTCGTCCGGCGCCGGCACGTCGGGCGAGGCATCCCGCCCCTCATCGCCGAAGGCGTCGAGGAGATCGGCGCCCGACATCACCGCCTCGTACGCGTACGCCTGCACCTCGCAGAGCGCGATCGGGCCCTCCGCGAGGCGGCCGTCGCGCCACTGGATCGAGTCGCCGGAGTCCTTCCATCCCTGGTTGGCGAGCCCTCGGCCCGTGCGGTCGACGTAGTCGAGGAAGCCGTCGCCGTCGCTGTCGCCGTGGTCGAGGATCCACCGGAGAGCCCGCACGAGCGCGGGGAGGAGGTCGCGGACCTCGGCGTCGGGCATCCCGGCGCGCCAGGCGTCGGCGAGCACGCACACCCACAGCGGCGTCGAGTCGACGCTCCCGTAGTACAGCGGCGGCAGCACGATGCCTTCGCCCGGCATCTCGAGCGTCGTCGCGCGAAGCTCGTGGAGGATCTTGCCCGGCTCCTGCGCCGTGTCGGGATCGTCCTTGCTCCCCTGCAGCCTCGCGAGGACGCGGAGAGTGGATGCCGCGATCCCCGCGTCGACGGGGAGCACGAGGCGGGCCGCCCACAGGGCGTCGCGTCCGAACAGCGTGAAGAACCAGGGGGCACCGGCGGCGAAGAAGTCGTCGTCGGGGTGCTCCGGGAGGCTCAGGCGCAGCGCGTCCAGGTCGCCGAGCGCCGTCTCGAGCCACCGTGCGAGCCGCGGCTCGCGGACGGCGACCTCGGCGGCGAGCTCGCCGGCGTCCCACGGTGCGGGCGAGGGCGCCTCGCGGACGACGAGCGCGTCGTCCTCCAGTTCGAGCGACCACGTCACCTCGGCACGACCGCCGGGCGGCACCTCCACCGGCCAGCTCGCGGCGACCTCACCGCCGTCGACGGCGACGGCTGCTCCCGGGGCGTGGACGGAGAGCCGCTGCCCGGCGGTCGAGGCCGCGGTGGCGGCATCCGTCGACGGGCTCCCGATGTCGGCGACGCGCGGGGCGGGGATGCCGGCCTTCACGTCGTGCAGTGGGGCGAAGTCCGGCGTGAGCCGGAGCGTGAGGGTCGTCCTCAGGGGCGTCGGGAGCCGGGACGCGACGGTGATCGTCTCGGTGACGCGACCGGATGAGACCCGGCGATCGCGGGCGATCCGCACCTTCGGATCCGGGGTGGGATCGTCCAGGCCTCGGAGGAGCCCTCCGAACACGAGCCGGTCGGGCCCGTCCGGCGCGGCGGAGATCCACTCCACGGGCGAGTCCTCGCACGACAGGGAGAGCGCCCGCACGTGGCGCACGTCGCCGTGGTAGAGCCCGTGGATCGGCGCGACGCCCAGATCGCCGTGAGGACCCGACCACGTCTGCGTCGGGGCGCGGAAGACGATCGTCGCGTCGTCGAGCAACGGCTGCAGGGGAGTAGGGGGCGTGGTGCCCGGGACGTGACTCATTCCTTGACGGCTCCTTGGCTGGCGTTCATGATCCTCCGCTGGAAGATGAAGAAGAGCACCGCGACCGGGATCGTCATGATCAGTGCGGCCGCCAGTTTGAGCGGATACTGCGTGCCCTGGCTCAGCTGGCCCGACGCGAGCCCGGCGACGCCCTTGGTGAGGGTCGTCAATTCGGGCGACTGCGTCGAGACGATGAAGTGCGACAGCTCGTTCCACGAGCCCTGGAACGACAGGATGACGATCGTGATCAGCGCGGGCCGGGCCATCGGGAGGACGACGGACCAGAAGATGCGGAAGGTGCCCGCCCCGTCGATGCGCGCCTGCTCCTCGACCGACACCGGGATCGACTCGAAGAAGTTCTTCATGATGAACACGCCCGCGGCGTCGACGAGCAGCGGCAGGATCATGCCCGCGTACGAGTCGTAGATGCCCAGCTGGTTGATGACGAGGAACCGGGGGATCAGCAGCACGACGCTCGGAACGGCCATGACGGCGATGACGGCCGCGAACACGATCCCCCGACCGCGGAAGTCGAGTCGGGCCAGGGCGTAGCCCGCGAGCGAGACGAAGAACACCCGCAGGATCGTGACGGTGATGGTCACGATCGCCGAATTGCCGAACCACACCGGGAAGTCGCTGCGCAGGAAGAGACGCTCGTACGCCGCGGTCGACCAGACCTGGGGGATGAGCGACACGGGGTTGGCGGCCGCCTCGGCGTCCGTCTTGAACGACGTCGACAGCTGCACCAGGAACGGATAGATGTAGACGAGCGCGATGGCGATGAGCACGGCGTACAGCAGGATCTGCCAACCCATGCCGGAGGTGCGACGTCGCTGCGGGGTTCGTGGTCGGGGCATTGCGGGCGCCGCGGTCTGCGGCCGGCCGACGGTCGTCTCGGTCATCGCTCGGCTCCGTTCGTGCGGTCGGGGTCGCCGGCGTCGGACGCGCCGGCCCGGTCGGGCGGACTGGGGACCTGGTTGGCGGCGACTGTGGCGGGAGTCGCTGTCGACGGACGCGTGGGCAGCTCGTACTGGCGGGCGCGCCGGCGTGAGACCGGACGCTCGCGCAGCACCCAGCGCTGCAGCATCGTGAACACCACGATGATCGCGAAGAGGATGAACGCGATCGCCGCGCCCTGACCCCAGTTCTGGTCGAGGAAGCTCGCGTCGTACGACAGATAGGCCGGGGTCAGCGTGGTCTTCGCCGGTGAACCGCGGGTGCCCGTGTAGATCTGGTCGAACACCTGCCAGCAGCCGATGAGCCCGAGGGTCAGTACGGTGAACAGCGCGGGACGCAGCTGCGGGAGTGTGACCTGCCAGAAGCGCTGCCAGGCGTTCGCCCCGTCCACCATCGCCGCTTCCTGGATCTCCGGGCCGATGTTCTGCAGTGCGGCGAGGAAGAGCAGCATGAACGTGCCGCTCGTGGTGAAGATGGCCATGAGGATGAAGGCCGACATCGCCACCGAGGGCCCGGCCATCCAATTCCACCAGGAGACGGCGATGAACCCGTTCTCGGTCAGCACCGTCGGACCCTCCCGGACGCCGAGGCCGGACAGCAGCACGTGGAAGATGCCTCGTGGATCGGCGAACCAGTTGGGTCCGTCGATGCCCACGACGGCGAGCACGGCGTTGACCACGCCGCGCGGGTTGAACAGGAACAGCCACAGCACCGTGATCGCCACACTCGCGGTCACCGACGGGAAGTAGAAAGCCGTGCGGAAGAACCCGCGACCGCGGAGCACCGCCCCGTTCACGAGCAGGGCGAGGAACAGCGACAGGGCCGTCTGCAGCGGCACGACGAGGAGCACATACCACGCGTTGTTGCGCATGGCGGTGCCGAAGTCGCGCGCGGTCAGGCCCTCGCCGGTCGCGACGCTGGCGTAGTTCTGGAGGCCGACGAAGCTCACGTTGCCCGAGAACGGGCTTCCGCGCCCGCTCCAGTCGGAGACGCTGACCCACAGCGCCATGAGCACCGGGACGAGCAGGAAGACGCCGAGGATGACGATGACGGGCAGGGTGAAGACCCAGCCCGCCAGCGTCTCGCCGCGACGGATCCCCGATCGGGAGCCCCGTGCACGGCGAGACGCTGAAGCGGTGGCGGTCATCGCAGTCGCCCTCAGCCGACGATCGCCTCGAAGTTCGACTGGACCGTGTCGAGGATCTCCTGCGGATCGCCGTCCTTCAGTCCCTGGAGCGCGGAGTTGAAGTCGGTGATGACGTCGGCGGACCCGTCGTACGTCGGGAAGCCCTGCGCGTAGTCGGCGCCCGCGAGGAAGGCCGCGAGCTCCGGGTTGTCGCTGGTCCATTGGTCCGCAGCGGACTCCGCCGAAGGCATCGGCCCGAACGCCTCCGAGAACGCGAGCTGCTGCTCCGCGCTCGTCATGAACTCCACGAGGTCGAGCGCCGCCTCCTGGTTCGGGCTGTCGGCCGCCATGCCCCAGCAGTTCGTGAACTGCAGGGTGCCCTTTCCGGCGGGTCCCTCCGGCAGCTCCGCGACGATGTACTCCACGTCGGGGAAGTCGTTCGTCATGGCACCGGTGATCCAGTTGCCCTCGATCGTCATCGCGCTCAGCTGCTTTCCGAATGCCTCACCGCCCCAGCCGGCGCCGAGATCCTGCGCGTACGCGAACGAGCCCGCCGCCATCTGCTCCTGCACGTAGGTGAGGGCGTCGACGTTCTCCTGGCTGTTGGCGATGACTTCGCCGTCCTCGATGAGGCCGCCGCCGGCCTGCGCCATGAACGTCCCGATGCGCTGCCACTCCCAGCCGAATCCGAGCCCCACGACGCCGTCCTTCGTGAGCGTCTGGGCGACCGTCGCCAGCTCGTCCCATGTCGTCGGGATGTCGTCCTCGGTCAGGCCCGCCGCATCCCACAGTCCTTTGTTGATGATGAGGGCGAGCGTCGAGAAGTCCTTCGGAGCGCAGTAGAACTGGTCGTCGTACGTGAAGTTCTCGATGAGCGACGGGTAGAAGTCGTCCTTGTTCTCCAGCAGGTCGCCGTACGCGACCAGCGAGCCGTTGTCGGCGTAGCCCGCGAGGAACTCGGGGGCCAGGTAGAACAGGTCCGGCGGGTCTCCCGCCGCGAAGCCCTGCGAGAGCTCCTGCGCCTGATCGGTGGCGACCTTCACCTCGACGTCGATGCCCGACTCCTCGGACCAGGCCGCGGCCGCCTCCGTCACCGCGTCGGTCTCGGCGTCACCGCTCGATCCGAACAGGATGGTGAGGCTTTCGTCGGAACTCGTGAGCTCGCCGTCGGCGGCGCCGCCACCGGTGTCGCCGGAGTCGTCGAATCCGGAACCGCAGCCCGCAAGGGCCAGTGCCCCGGTGACGAGGAGCGCCCCGGCCCCGAGGGCGGCGCGCGCGATGTGCCGTGTCATGTCTCTCTCCTTTGATGAGTCAGGCGCGACGGCCGGCGAGGAGTCGACTCCGTGTGGGGTCGTTCGAATTTGAACGATCAAAGTCTGCCGTCGATGGTCACGGTAGAACGGCTCTCCCGCGACTGTCAACCCGTTTGACGGAGCCGTAGGATAACGATTTGAACGCTCAAGTCGGGTGCCCGGGAGGTGTGATGGCGAAGTCGCCGACGGTCGAGGACGTCGCCCGAGCGGCCGGGGTGTCGCGGCAGACCGTGTCGAATGTCCTGAACACGCCGGAGATCGTGCGGGAGGCGACGCGGGAGCGCGTCCGTGCCGCGATCACCCGATTGGGCTACGCGCCGTCGATGGCCGCTCGACGGCTTCGCACCCAGCGCAGTGCGACGATCGGCATTCACCTCGACCCGTATGCGGGGGGGATCTCGGGCATCGTGCTCGACCGGTTCATCCACGCCCTCACCGAGCGGGCCACTCCGCGCGGGCTTCGCATCCTCGTGTACGCGGCCGACGACGCCGAGGAGGAGCTGAGGCGCGTGCGCCAGCTCCGCGAAGGGGGAGAGATCGACCGCATCGTGCTGACCGGCACCTACGCGGGCGATCCCCGCGCCGACTGGCTCGCCGAGCACGGCATCCCGTTCGTCGCCTTCGGCCGTCCGTGGGGCGAGCCCGGCGAGGGCGCCGCGATGGGGAACCCCGAGCGGCCCTGGGTCGACGTCGACGGTGCCACGGGCACCCGTGCCGCCACCGTGCACGCGCTGACCCACGGTCCGCGGGTGGCGTTCCTCGGGTGGCCGAGCGGGTCGGGGACCGGCGATGACCGCGAGCGCGGCTGGCGCGAGGCGATGGGCCCCGGCGAAGATCTTCAGGCCCTCCGATGGACGGCGGTGGACACGGTGTCGGCGGCGCGCGCGGTGGCGGAGCAGGGGCTCGCCGCCGGCGCCGTCGACGCCATCGTGTGCGCGAGCGACACCCTCGCCGTCGGTGCGCACCTCGCAGCATCGCACGGCGGGCACCCCGACATGCTGGTGGTCGGATTCGACAACACCCCGGTCGCCGAGGCGCTCGAGCTCTCGAGCGTGGAGCAGCGGCCCGAGCGAGTGGCCGACGCCGTGCTCGACCTGCTGGTCGCCGACACGGAGACGCACGACGGCGCCTGGCACCGCCTCATCGAGCCCGAGCTGATCGTGCGGCAACGCGAGGACGCGTCATAGCGGCGCGGGCCTCGTGCCCCGGATGCGGCGCTCGAGCTCCCGGGCCGCGGGGGCCAGCAGTGCTGCGACGGCGGCCGGGTCCCGCTCGCCGTCGGCCGGGTAGGTCACCGCGATCGCCGCGATCGGCCAGCCGACGTGGTCGAGGACGGCGACCCCGACCGAGGCGAGCCCGAGGGTCACCTCGCCGTCCTCGAAGGCCCAGCCCCGCGACCGCACCTCTCTCAGCAGCTCCCGCAGCTCGCCGGGCCGGCCCGGACCCCGACCCGTGCGGTCCGAGAAGGACGCGGCGTCCGGGAACAGGGCGCGCACCTGCTCCCGGGGAAGCGCCGCCAGCATCGCGCGCCCGGTCGCCGTCAGGTGCGCGGGCAGGCGCACGCCGACCTCGGTGACGAGCGCCGGCCGTCGGGACGCCCGCTCCTCGACGATGTAGAGCACGTCCCGCCCGTGCATCACCGCGAGGTGGGCGCTCTCGCCGGCTCGATCCACGAGGTCGGCCAGGACGGGGCGGCCCAGGCGCGCGAGCGGCTGCTGCCGGGAGTACCCACCGGCGAGCTCGAACGCGGCGATCCCGAGTCCCCAGCGCTGCTCCTCCGGGAGATGCACGACGAACTGATGCTCGTGCAGCGTCGCGAGCAGGTGGTACACGCTCGACCGGGGGATCCCGAGCCCCGTGGCGACCGTGCGTGCGGGCACCGGTCCGCGCTGACGTGCGAGGAACGACAGGATCCGCAGGGTCTGATCCGCCGCCGGCACCTGCGGACGGCCGGGCGGGTGAGCGGGGATGTCTGCCATGACAGACACAGGATGCCACGGCCCGCCGTGCCGGGGAACACCCGGGGTGTGCAATCGAACCATGACCGTTACGACCGAGCAGCTGGTCACCGTCGGCGCCGCACCGCTGACCCGGGAGCACGTCGCCGCGGTGGCGCGGCACGACGCCCGCGTGGAGATCGATCCCGGAGCGCTCGAGCGCGTCGCGGCGACCAGGGCTCTCGTCGAGGGCCTCGCCGACGACCCCGAGCCGCACTACGGCATCTCCACCGGATTCGGTGCGCTGGCGACGACCTTCATCGCCCCCGAGCGGCGGATGCAGCTGCAGGCCAGCCTCATCCGCTCCCACGCCGCGGGCACCGGGCCCGAGGTCGAGCGCGAGGTCGTCCGCGCGCTGATGCTGCTGCGGCTGCAGACCCTCGCGACCGGCCGGACCGGCGTCCGGCCGGTGGTCGTCGAGACGTATGCCGCCATGCTCAACGCCGGCATCACGCCGATCGTGCGCGAATACGGATCCCTCGGGTGCTCCGGCGATCTCGCGCCGCTGTCGCACGTCGCCCTCGCCGCGATGGGCGAGGGACGCGTGCGCACCGCCGACCGGACGGAGGCCGACGCCGCCGAGGCGCTCGCGGCGGCATCCATCGCCCCGCTCGTCCTGCGCGAGAAGGAGGGCCTTGCGCTCATCAACGGCACCGACGGCATGCTCGGGATGCTGCTGCTCGCCCTCCACGACCTCTCGGTCCTGCTCGACACGGCCGACGTCGCCGCTGCCATGTCGGTGGAGTCGCAGCTCGGGACGGACGCGGTCTTCGCGGCCGACCTGCAGGCGCTGCGCCCGCAGGCAGGCCAAGCGGTGTCGGCGGCGAACCTGCGTGCGGTGCTGACCGGCTCGCCGATCGTCGCATCGCACCGCGACCCGGCCGTCTGCACGCGCGTGCAGGACGCCTACTCGCTGCGCTGCTCGCCGCAGGTGCACGGCGCCGCCCGCGACACGGCCGACCACGCGCAGCTGATCGCCGCGCGCGAGCTCTCGGCCGCAGTGGACAACCCGGTGATCACCGACGACGGCCGCGTCGAGTCCAACGGCAACTTCCACGGCGCGCCGGTGGCGTACGTGCTGGACTTCCTGGCGATCGCCGTCGCGGATGTCGCGTCCATCGCCGAGCGGCGCATCGATCGGGCGCTGGACCCGGCCCGCAGCAACGGCCTGCCCCCGTTTCTCGCGCATGAGGTGGGCGTGGACTCCGGGCTCATGATCGCGCAGTACGCCGCGGCGGGCATCGTCTCGGAGCTCAAGCGGCTCGCGGTGCCGGCATCCGTCGACTCGATCCCGTCCTCGGCGATGCAGGAGGATCACGTCTCGATGGGCTGGGCGGCCGGCCGGAAGCTCCGCCGCGCGATCGACGGGCTGTCGCGGGTCCTGGCGGTGGAGGTGCTCACGGCGTCCCGGGCTCTCGATCTGCGCGCGCCGCTCGAGCCCGCGGCGGCGACCGCCGCCGTGCGAGACGTGGTGCGCACCGTCGTCGGCGGCCCGGAACCCGACCGGTTCCTCTCGCCCGACATCGAGGCCGTGACCGATCTCGTCGCGTCGGGGGCGGTCGCGACGGCGGCGTTCGCGCACGCGGCCCGCTGATCCCGAACGATGGCCGCGCCAGCATGTCTGTCATGCCAGACAGGCCGCCGGAGCAGGGTGTTGTCCGGAGCGCGGCCGGTGTGTGGAATCGACTCATGACCACGATCGACACGCACGCGGCCACCGCGCACCCGCCGGTGCGCGCACCCCGCGGTGCGGAGCGCACCGCGAAGAGCTGGGGCGCGGAAGCCGCCAAGCGCATGCTCATGAACAACCTCGACCCGGAGGTCGCCGAGCACCCCGAGGATCTCGTCGTGTACGGCGGAACCGGCCGTGCGGCGCGCTCGTGGGAGGCCTTCGACGCGATCGTGCGCACGCTCGACGAGCTGGAGCCCGACGAGACGCTGCTCGTGCAGTCGGGCAAGCCCGTCGGCGTCTTCCGGACGCACGAGTGGGCGCCCCGCGTCCTGATCGCGAACTCGAACCTCGTCGGCGACTGGGCGACGTGGCCCGAGTTCCGCCGCCTCGAGGCGCTCGGGCTCACGATGTACGGACAGATGACCGCCGGCTCGTGGATCTACATCGGCACGCAGGGCATCCTGCAGGGCACCTACGAGACGTTCGCCGCGGTGGCGCGGTCGCTCGGCCGTGACGACCTGTCGGGCACGCTGACCCTCACCGGCGGCGCGGGCGGCATGGGCGGCGCGCAGCCGCTCGCCGTGACGCTCAACGGGGGAGCGGTGCTCATCGTCGACGTGGACGAGTCGCGGCTGGCCCGGCGCGTCGAGCACGGCTACCTCGACGAGTACACGACCGATCTCGACGCGGCCGTCGCCCGCGTGGTGGCCGCGAAGGAGGCGGGCCGCGCGCTGTCGGTCGGAGTGGTCGGCAACGCCGCCGAGGTCTTCGGCGACATGCTGCTCCGCCACCGCGCCGGCGAGGTCGCCGTCGACATCGTCACCGACCAGACGAGCGCCCACGACCCGCTGGCCTACCTGCCGGTCGGCATCGCATTCGAGGACTGGAAGGCCGAGGCATCCCGCGATCCCGAGGGCTTCACCGCCCGCGCCCGCGGCAGCATGGCCAAGCACGTCGCGGCGATGGTGGGATTCCAGGATGCCGGCGCCGAGGTCTTCGACTACGGCAACTCGATCCGCGCCGAGGCGCAGCTGGGCGGCTTCGACCGCGCCTTCGCGTTCCCCGGCTTCGTGCCGGCCTACATCAGGCCGCAGTTCGCCGAGGGTCGCGGTCCTTTCCGCTGGGTCGCGCTCTCGGGCGACCCGGAGGACATCCGCAAGACCGACCGCGCGGTGGCGGAGCTGTTCCCCGACAACGCCGGCCTCGTCCGCTGGCTCGAGAAGGCCGGGGACGCCGTGCACTTCGAGGGGCTGCCCGCACGCATCTGCTGGCTGGGATACCAGGAGCGCCACCTCGCCGGGCTGAGGTTCAACGAGATGGTGGCGTCGGGTGAGCTGTCGGGCCCGATCGTGATCGGCCGGGACCACCTCGATGCAGGCTCTGTCGCCTCCCCGTACCGCGAGACGGAGGCGATGGCCGACGGCTCCGACGCGATCGCCGACTGGCCGCTGCTGAACGCGCTGCTCAACACGGCCAGCGGCGCGGCGTGGGTGTCGATCCACCACGGCGGCGGCGTCGGCATCGGCCGCAGCATCCATGCCGGCCAGGTCACGGTCGCCGACGGCACGGCGCTCGCCGCCGAGAAGCTCGAGCGCGTGCTCACCAACGATCCCGGCACCGGGGTCATGCGCCACGTCGACGCGGGGTACGACCGCGCCAAGGAGGTCGCCCGTGAGCGTGGCCTGAAGGTGCCGATGCTCGATGCGTGAGCCTGCCGGCGAGCAGGAGGACGGACGGATGCCGTGACCACGATGCTGCTCACGAACATCGGCGAGCTGACGACGAACGTCGAGCGGGACGGGGATCCGTGCGGCACGCTGCACGACGCCGCACTGCTGATCGAGGGGGACCGCGTCGCGTGGGTCGGCCCGGGCGCGGAGGCCCCGAGCGCCGGGGATGCCGAGGTGATCGACGCCGGCGGCCGCGCGCTCATCCCGGGGTTCGTCGACAGCCACACGCATCTGGTGTTCGGCGGGGACCGCGCGGACGAGTTCGAGGCGCGGATGACGGGTACGCCGTATGCGGCGGGCGGCATACGACGCACGGTCGCCGCGACCCGCGCCGCCGGCGACGAGGTGCTCCGCGCGCGACTGCGCGCGTTCGTGGCCGAGCTGCACGCCCAGGGCACGACGACGTTCGAGGTCAAGACGGGGTACGGGCTCACGGTCGCCGACGAGGAGCGCCTCGCCCGGCTCGCGGCCGAGGTGACGCCGGAGGTCACGTTCCTCGGCGCCCACGTCGTGCCGGCCGAGTACGCCGAGCGGCCCGACGACTACGTCGAGCTGGTGTGCGGCGAGATGCTGCGGGCGTGCGCCCCGCACAGCCGCTGGATCGACGTCTTCTGCGAGCGCGGCGCGTTCACGCCGGACCAGACCCGGCGGATCCTCGCCGCGGGGGTGGCCCAGGGGCTCGCCCCCCGGGTGCACGGCAACCAGCTCGGCCCCGGCGAGGGCGTGCGCGTCGCGGTGGCGGCGGGCGCGGCATCCGTCGACCACTGCACCTACCTCGACGACGCCGACGTGGCGGCACTGGCCCGCTCCCGGACGGTGGCCACGCTCCTGCCGGGGGTCGAGTTCTCGACCCGCCAGCCGTACCCCGATGCGCGCCGCCTGATCGACGCCGGCGTCACCGTCGCCCTCGCCAGCGACTGCAACCCCGGCTCGAGCTTCACCAGCTCGATGCCGCTCATGATCGCGCTCGCCGTGCGCGAGATGGGGATGACACCCGCCGAGGCGCTGTGGGCGGCGACGGCCGGTGGGGCACGAGCGCTCCGGCGCGACGACGTCGGCGCGCTCGCACCCGGCATGCGCGCCGATCTGGTGATGCTCGACGCGCCGACGCGCGTGCACCTGGCCTATCGGCCCGGCGTCCCCCTCGTCCACACCGCATGGGTGGGCGGCCGGACCGTCGCGTGACGGGCCGGAGTCGCTCGGGCAGGGCCGGGCGGCTCCGGTCGTCGACGATCTCAGCGGGGCGTGTCGAAGGTCCACTCGTCGGGGTCGAGCGATGACGCGACGTCCCAGTCGTCCGCGTACCACGTGAAGGTCGCCACGGCGCAGGTGGGCATGTGGCCGATGGCGTCGCCGGACAGGCGTCCGGCCAGCACGCTCATCCCGGGGTCGTGCGCCACGACGAGCACCGACCTGCCGCGGCTGCCGGCCGCCGTCGCCAGCAGCACGCCGGCCGGGGCTCCGTAGAGCTCGGGATCGAGCGAGACGCGGACGTCCAGCGCCTCGGCGAACGCGCGCGCCGTGCTGCGGGCGCGCACCGCGGTGCTGGACAGGATGATGTCGGGCCGGAATCCGGACTCCGCGAGCCCGCGGGCCATGCGCGGGGCATCCCTCCTGCCGCGGTCGTTCAGCGGGCGGTCGTGATCGTCCAGCTCCGGGTCGCCCCAGTCGGATTTCGCGTGCCGCACCAGCGCCAGACGGATCATGGCCCGACCGCCTTCCCCGCGAGGAGCTCCAGGACGCACAGCGCCGCCAGCCGCACGGTGCGACCGTCGGGGGCGTCGGCCGTCGCGTCGACCTCTGCGATGTCGGCGCTGTGCACGCGGGCGTCCGCGGCGACGGCGCGCACGAGGGTGCGCAGCTCCCAGGCGGCGAGCCCGCCGGGGACCGAGGCCGGGCACCCCGGTGCCACCGACCGGTCGCACACGTCCACGTCGATGTCGAGGTGGACCGGCCCACCGCCCGCCCCGGCGACCCGGAGCGCCTCCGCGACGACGTCGGCCGTGCCGCGGCGGCGGAGGTCGTCCATCGTGACGACGGTGATGCCGAGGTCGGCGGCGCGCCGCGCGTAGGCGACCGAGTTCGCGAAGTCGGCGATCCCGAGCTGCACGACGCGGCGCGGGTCGAGGCCGTCCTCGACGAGCCGGCGCACCGGCGAGCCGTTCGAGACGCCGTCGCGGAGGTCGAAGTGCGCGTCGATCGTGATGAGTCCCGCGGCGTCCGCGCCCTGCGCCACGGCGTAGGTGATCGAGTTGTCGCCGCCGAGCGCGATCACGAGGTCGGCGCGCTCCCGCAGGGCGGCCACCGCCAGCCGGACGGATGCCTCCCCGGCCTGACCGTCGGGCTCGTCGATGTCGCCGACGTCCGCGATGCGCAGGCGGTCGTCCAGGTCGACCGGCGGCGGTCCGAGCAGGGTGGGGCTGTAGCGGCGCAGCGCCTCTCGGATCGCGGCGGGGGTCGCATGCGCGCCGGTGGGGGACAGCGACGTGCGGAAGGCCGGGACGCCGAGGAGCGCGGCATCCCAGTCGCCCTCGTCGATCGGGGGCCACGCACCCGCGCGCGGCCACAGGACGTCATGCGGAAGCGTCACGCTCCGACGCTACCGGGCGGCCGGGCGCGGGCGCAGCCCCCGCCCGCATCGCGGGACCGCCGCCGATCCGCCGGCTCCGGTCAGATGCCGACGTAGACCCAGGCGGACCGGCCGCTGGCCAGCACGACCGAGATCCTCCGGTACAGCGACACCTCGTACTCGTCGGCCGCGTCGATCTCGTCGTCGGTGACGCGCAGCACCCGCCCCACGACCTTGTCGAGGGGATTGCCGGTCTCGCGCACGATCGGGTGCACCGTCAGACCCGACAGGTCCACGACCCGCGGGTCCGCGATCTCGGCGTAGTCGACCGTGTAGCCCGGCAGCGCGTCGTCGTCGCCGTCGAGCAGCCTGCCGAACGTGTCGAGCTGCACGTCGGGATGCCGCAGGGTGCCGTAGGTGAAGAGGAGCTGGCTGGGCAGGTCGTCGGACACGCCTCCATCCAACCCGTTGCGCAGCCGTCACGGCGGATCTGTCATCGAGTGTTTACACGGCGGATCCGCCGACGCCCGGCGCGGCCGTGGCGGCGCCTCAGCCCAGCAGCGCGTGCGCGATCGAGAAGATCGCGAGTCCGGCGAGCGATCCCACGATGGTTCCGTTGAGCCGGATGTACTGCAGGTCGCGGCCGACCATGAGTTCGATCTTCTCGGTGGTCTCGGCGGGGTCCCACCGCTCGACCGTGTCGGTGATGATCGAGGCGATGTCATGGCGGTACCGGTCGACCAGGAACACGGCGGCATCGGTCACCCACACGTCGACGCGGCGCTGGAGCGTGGCATCCGTCGTCAGTCGCACGCCGATCTCGCCGAGCGCCTCCGCCGCCCGGCGACGCAGCCCGCTGTCGGCGTCGGCGAGGGAGTCCAGCAGCCCCGCCTTCGCCGTGGTCCACGCCTCGGAGGCGAGCTCGCGCACGCGCGGGCTGTCGAACACCGCGAGCTTGGCGTCTTCGAAGCGCCCGATCGTCGCGGGGTCGTGCTGCAGGTTCTCGGCGAGCCGCGCGAGGTAGCCGTCGATGGCGACGCGCGCGGGATGCTGCGGGTCGGCGCGGACGGCCGCTGTCAGCTTCACCGCCTCGTTGTACACCGTGTCGTCGACGAACCGGTGCGCGACCGACGGCACCCACGACGGAAGGCGGCGCGAGACGAGCCCGCCGAAGGCGGCGCGATTGGCCGCCAGCCACGCCGCGACCGTGTCCGCGGCGAGGTCGACCGCCGCGTGATGGCCGCCCGCCTCGATGATCCGGCCGAGCCACCCGCCCAGCGGAGGCCCCCACTCGGGCGCGATGAGGTGTTCGCGGGCCAGCTCCTCGAGCAGGTCGCCCACGTCCTCGTCGCTGAGCGCGCGCACCACGCTGGCGGCCATCACGGATGCCTCTGCCGCCACGCGCTCGGCATGCGCGGGCTCGCTCAGCCACTCGCCGAGGCGCGCCGAGATCGCCGTCTGCTCGAGCTTGGCGCGCACCACGTCGGCGCGCAGGAACTCCGTCTCGACGAACTCGCCGAGCGTCTGGCCGATCTCGTCCTTGCGGCTGGGGATGATCGCGGTGTGCGGGATGGGGATCCCGAGGGGATGGCGGAACAGGGCGGTGACCGCGAACCAGTCGGCCAGCGCCCCGACCATGCCGCCCTCGGCGGCGGCCCGGACGTAGGCGAGCGCGGGCACGTCCTGCTGGAACGCGAAGGAGAACGCGAACAGCACCGCCATGAAGACCAGCGCGCCGAGGGCGACGCCCTTCATGGTGCGCAGGCCGCGCCGCCGCTCCTGGTCGGCGGGGCTCAGCAGATGGGTCGGGGTCCTCGCCATGGGGTCATCCTCGCACGCGCCCGGTGACGCGAGCGCGATACGCGTCGGCGGTTGCGGCAGCGTCCCCGACGAGGTACACGGCGGCCGACCGGCTGCTCTCGCTCAGTCCTCGGTCGGGCCCAGCCACGCCGTCGCGACGGCCGAGTGCGCGGACTCGGGGTCGGACGGATGGAAGAGCCCGGCGAGCACGTCGCGGTACAGGCGGCTGAGCTCGTGGCCCGCGAAGTACGACGAGCCGCCGGCGACGAGCACGGCGTCGTCGACGATCGCCTTCGCGGACGTCACCGCGCGGTGCTTGACGCCGGCCAGCAGCGAGAACCAGCGCGGTCCGTGGTCGACGAGCGTGTCGACGTCGCGAGCGAGCGACTCGAGCTGCGGCGGCAGGGCGTCGTAGGCCAGTGCCATGTCGGCGATGCGCCGGCGGATGTCGGGGTCCTGACTGTACGGCTTGCCGGTGCGCTTCGAGGTGCGCCGGTTCGCGGCGTCGACTGCGAGGTCCAGCGCACGGCGGGCGATGCCGGTGTACACCGAGGCCAGCAGCAGCTCGAACACGCTGAAGATGCCGAAGACGAGCGGATCCGCGTTCGGCCCCGGGGGCAGCGTGCGCACCACCCGGTCTGCCGGGGCCACCGCGTCGCGGAGCACCGTCGTGCGCGACTGCGTGCCCCGCATGCCCAGCGTGTCCCAGTCGTCGCGCACCACCACCCGGCCGGTCTGCACCTCCGAGCGGGGCACGAACGCGTACACCATCTGCGGCGCGTTCTCCGTCGAGGTGTCCAGGCCGTGCAGGCCCAGCTGCGTCCACACGGGTGCGAGCGAGGTGAAGATCTTCGTGCCGGTGAACGCATAGCCGCCGTCGGGGAGGGGAGCGGCATCCGTCCCGCTGCCGAACAGCACGAGGTCGTTCCCGGCCTCGCTGATCCCGAACGCGAACACCTCGCCGGCCACCGCTCCCTCCTGCACGAAGCGCAGGGCGTCCACGCCGCGGTCGGCGAGCACCTTCGCCACGCCGGTCCAGACGAGGTGCATGTTCACCGCGAGTGCCGTCGCGGGCGCCGCCCCGGCCAGGCGCTGCTGGAGGACGGATGCCTCGCCCAGGCCGAGTCCCGCCCCGCCGAGCTCGCGGGGGACGAGGATCGACAGGTACCCGGCGTCCTTCAGGTCGGCGAGATCGTCGTCGGGGAAGGTGTTCTCACGGTCGTGCACCGCAGCGCGCGAGCGGATGCGCTCGAGCAGATCGTCGTCGAGGATGTCGCGGGGATCGAAGGGGGCCATCCCGTCATTCTTCCGCGAGGATGCGCGTCCGCGGGCGCGTCAGCCGATCACGGCCCGCAGCGCCGCCATCGTCGCCTCCGGCAGGTCCCGATGGGGTGAGTGGCCGGCACCCGCCACCACCGAGACCGTGAAGTGCCGGTTCGCCGCGACCGCCGCCTCGGCGGGCTTGCCGCGGAAGATCGAGTACACACGGGGGTCCGAGGCGATGACGTGGGTCGGCACCTCGATGCGCAGAGCCGCCTCGGTCACATCCCAGCGCGTGTTCTGCGCGCTGGTCTGCTCCACCGCCCACCGGCTCGCCTGCTGCGCCGACAGCGCCTTCAGCTCGATGTCCTGCGGGTGCCAGTCGGGGTGCTCCGCGCGCACGGCGGCCTGGGACGGGTCGTCGAAGGCGCGGGTCTGGCTGTCGCGGACGATGCCGCGGTCGCGATCGGTCAGTGCGATCGCCGGGTCGATGAGCACCAGCTGCCGCGTCCAGCCGGGGTCGGACGCGGCGGCGAGCACGGCCGCCGCGCCGCCGAGCGAGTGACCGATGACGAGATCCCATGGGCGGTCGCCGGCGCGGGCGACGACGACGTCGGCCGCGTAGGCGGGGAGCGTGTAGTCGAGGACGCGCGGCGCCGATCCGTGACCGCGCAGGTCGACGGCATCGGCCCGCCATCCCGCGTCGGCGAGGGCGACGCCGTAGCGCCACATCAGCGCGCCGTTCGAGCCGAGGCCGTGGATGAGGAGGGCGCGGCGCTCGGCCGCGTGGTGACCCCACGAGAGGCGGGGCAGCGTCACGGGAGTGGGCATGCGCCCAGCCTAGGAGCGCGGGCGCACGGCGGACGAGCCGAACTCAGCGAACCTGCTCGAGCGCGTCGGCGATCTTGCCGAGGACGGTCGCCGCGCATTCGGACTCGTCGTCGGGGAGGTCGTCGATGACCTTCACGATGGCCGAGTGGTGGGCGGCGAACACCTCGTCCACCCGCTGCACGCCGTCGGGCGTCGGGACCAGGAAGTGGGCCCGCCGGTCGCGCGGGTGCTGGACGCGCGTGACGAAGCCGCGTCCCACGAGGCGTTCCACCACGTTCGTCACTGTGGCGCTGGACGTGTCGAGCATCGTGATGAGGTCCTTGGGGCCGAGATCGCGGTGGTCGCGCACACCCTGGACCAGCAGGCGCAGTGCTGTGAGGTCCAGGCTCGAGAGGCCGGAGGCCCGCAGCGCCCGGTCGGACTGGCGGCGCTCGGCGGCGCGCAGCTGCAGGATCGCCGCGCTCAGTCGCTGACCGGCAGCGGAGCGCGGCTGCGCGGCGTAGAGATGCTCGCTCTCGTGGCGGATCACATTCTGCGGCATGGGGCCTCCCCGGTGCTCGAGTCACGTATGGCGCTCGACGACGGCGTCCCGCGCGTAGCTCAGCCCGACGTACTCGCCCAGGGGCCGACTGAACTCGTCGCGCGCGAGGTACCGCGCGCGCCCCAGACGCTCGATGGAGCCGAGGAATCCGCCGGAGGCGTTCCCCACCCAGAAGCCGCTGTCGACTTCGTGCCAGGTCGCGATCGAGCGATCTTCCCGGATGCGCCCTGCGACGCGTTCGACCATCGTCATTTTGTCTCCGTAGCATACGCACTTGGCGGTTATGACGTCTAGTGAATTACACAACGGCTGTGATACATATTCACTGGTGTTGACAGATGGTGGACTGTATGCCACCGACGGCGTGAGGAGGATTGAGAGATGGCACAGCTGTACTACGGAGCAGAGGCCCGTCCCGCCGAGATTCCCGACCATGTGCTGGCGCACATCAAGGTGCTGGCGGCGACCAAGCTGCGTCGCGGGGAGTCGTTCATGCTCACGTGGCCGAACGGCGAGGACCCGGCGCAGGGCCGCACCTCGGTGTGGATGCAGCCTTCGATCCCGCTCCGCTTCGTCTTCGACGGTCCCGAGCCGGACAGCCTGGATCGCGAGTACCTCCGCACGCTCGCCGACGAGGCGATGTCGGGCCGGGGGATCGTGCTGGAGTGGAACGGCGAAGCGCCGGACGCACCGAGCGCCGAGACAGGCCCGGAGCAGCCCCGCCCGGTGTCTGCGGTCGCCGCCTGACGCCCGGCACGCGCACAATGGACTGGTGATCTCGACCGAACTGGCGGTGGCGCTGCGCGATGCCGGCCTCATCTGGCATCCGCGTTCCGGCGACCGGTTCCAGCTGAACGAGCCGGAGTTCGAGGCCGACGTCTTCACCGTCAGCGAGATGACGATCGAGCCGAGGGAGTACGCCACCGGCAAGCTGCTCGCCTTCAACGGCACCACGGAGTGGGCGCTGGACTCCGTCGCCCTCGAGGACGCGCTGTGGCTGCCGCACGAGCACCAGCTGCGCGAACTCCTGCGCGGGGCCTTCCGCGCGCTCCGGCGCCTTCCGGACACGCACGAGGTGGAGATCGTGCTGGGCGGGGAGCGGCGGGTGTTCGAGCATCCCGAACCCGCCGACGCCTACGCGCTCGCGGTCCTGGAGCTTCTGGGCCGTCTCGCGTGACGTCAGCCCTCCGACGTGACGGAAGGGCGGACGCGGCCGGTGCGCAGGCTGGACGTCAGCCGATCGTGCTGACCGGCTCGGTGTCGGGGATCGGGCTCGCGCCCCGCACGCGCAGATCGGGGAGGCCACGGACGAAGGCGATGGCGACCGTGAGCGCGAGGCCGCAGAACGCCGCCGCGGCGATGTAGGCCGCAGCCACGCCGCCGGGGCCGTCGATGAGGAACCCCGCCACCGCCGAGCCCACCGCCGCGCCGATGAGCTGCCCGGTGCCGACCCACCCGAACGCCTCGGCCGTGTCGCTGAACTTCACGCTCGCCGTCGTGACCGCCGAGAGCACGGCGAGCGCCGGAGCGATGCCGATGCCCGCGACGAAGAGCGTGGCTCCGATCCACCACACGTTCAGCCACAGCGCCGTCAGGGCGAGCCCGAGCGTCACCACCGTCAGCCGCCGGGCCATCGCCCAGGACCCCATCGGCAGGTGGCCGAACGCGAAGCCGCCGATCAGGCTGCCGACCGAGAAGACCGCCAGCACCAGTCCCGCCTGGAGTCCGCCGTGATCGAAGGTCGCGACCACGGCGGCTTCCACGGCGGCGAACGAGCCGATGAGGAGGAAGCCGATCACCGTGGCGATGAGGATCGCCGGGCGCGTGAGCACCGTGCCGAACGACCTCTTGCTGCGCGGGATCCGGACGCGTCCGACCTCGGGGGAGAGGATGAACCACGTGCCGCCCGACACCAGGATCACCACGACCAGCACCAGCCCGACGACGGTGCCGGCCTGCGTGGCGACGAAGGTGATGAGCACCGGGGCGAGGATCCAGATGACCTCCTGCAGCGACGCGTCCAGCGAGTAGAGCGCGGTCAGCTGCGTCGAGTTCACCATCTTGGCGTAGATGGTGCGCACCGCGGCGACGATCGGCGGGGTCGAGGCGCCGGCGAGGAATCCGAGCACGATGTAGACGGGCACCGGGACGACGAGGAACGCGATGGCGGAGAGGGATGCTGCGCAGACCGCGGTCGTCAGCGTGAGCACGCGCCGCATGCCCCAGCGGCCCATCCAGCGGCTGGTGACGGGACCGGCGAGGGCCTGTCCGATCGAGACCGCCGCCAGCACGACGCCCGCCGCGCCGTAGGAACCGGTGATCCCCTCGATGTGCAGCAGGATGACGAGACTGATCATCCCGTTGGGGAATCGTGCCGTCAGCTGGGCGGCGATGATACGGGCGACCCCGGGAGTGCGCAGGAGTTCCCGGTAGCCGGCCACCTGTAAACGCTACGTCATGCGCGGCCCGGCCGACGACACGCCGACGACACGCCGAGGCGGCTCTCCACAGGCGAATCCGATGCCGGTCGCCGATGCGGCATCGCCGCTGTGGAGGAACGGGCGGCAGGGGCCGGGAAAGCATGGGGATCCAGGCGTTTTCCAGGCTTCGTCCGCTGTGGATGGATCGGTGGACAACCTGTGTTGTACATGGGGAGAACGGTGGAAAATCACACGGATGTAACTACTAGCCCTTGTGGTGCTATCGGATGTCGGTACCCATATGTAGTATTGGACTCCCGGTGGGGGGACTACCGGGAATCGCACCGGATGCCACCGGGGGAAGCACTGAGGAGACGGAATCGACATGGCGATCACGGTTTACACCAAGCCCGCGTGCGTGCAGTGCACGGCCACCTATCGGGCGCTCGATTCCAAGGGGATCGAGTACGAGATCCACGACCTCTCGGAGGACCCCGCGGCCCTCGAGCAGGTCAAGGCGCTGGGCTACCTCCAGGCGCCGGTCGTCATCACCGATGAGGACCACTGGTCGGGCTTCCGTCCCGACAAGATCGACGAGCTCGCCTCGCGACTGGGCTGACCGATGTCCGTCGTGACGCAGCGCGTCGCGACAGACGCGCCGCTGCTGGTCTACTTCTCCAGCGTGTCGGGCAACACCGCACGCTTCATCGAGAAGCTCGGCGCCCGGGCGGTCCGGATCCCTCTGCACACGACGGATCCGTCGCTCGTGGTCGACGAGCCGTACGTCCTCGTGACTCCCACCTATGGCGGAGGCCAGGGTAGGGGAGTCGAGAAGGGCGCCGTTCCGAAGCAGGTCATCCGGTTCCTCAACGACGAGCGCAACCGGCGCCTCATCCGCGGAGTGATCTCCGCGGGGAACGCCAACTTCGGCGAGCACTTCTGTCTCGCCGGCGAAATCATCAGCCGCAAGTGCCACGTGCCGCACTTGTATCGGCTCGAGGTATTCGGCACGCCTGAAGATGTGGAACGCGTGAACGCGGGATTGGAACGATGGTGGAAACTCTGACGCAGAGCGACTTCAAGACTCAGGCACGGTTCGAGGGCATGGACTATCACGCCCTCAACGCGATGCTCAACCTGTACGACGCCGACGGGAAGATCCAGTTCGACGCCGACAAGCGCGCCGCACGGGAGTACTTCCTGCAGCACGTGAACCAGAACACGGTGTTCTTCCACTCCCTCAAGGAGCGCCTGGACTACCTGGTCGAGAAGGAGTACTACGAGCCGACGGTGCTCGAGAAGTACCCGTTCGAGTTCATCCAGCAGCTGAACGACTTCGCGTACGGCAAGAAGTTCCGCTTCGAGACGTTCCTCGGCGCCTTCAAGTACTACACGAGCTACACGCTGAAGACCTTCGACGGCAAGCGGTACCTCGAGCGCTTCGAGGACCGCGTCGTCATGACGGCGCTGGCGCTGGCCGACGGCGACCAGAAGCTGGCCACCGACCTGGTCGAAGAGATCATCTCCGGCCGGTTCCAGCCCGCCACCCCGACGTTCCTCAACGCCGGCAAGGCGCAGCGCGGCGAGCTCGTCTCGTGCTTCCTGCTGCGCATCGAAGACAACATGGAGTCGATCGCGCGCGGCATCAACTCCGCCCTCCAGCTGAGCAAGCGGGGCGGCGGCGTCGCCCTGCTGCTGTCGAACATCCGCGAGTCGGGTGCTCCGATCAAGCAGATCGAGAACCAGTCCTCGGGCATCATCCCGGTGATGAAGCTGCTCGAAGACAGCTTCAGCTACGCCAATCAGCTGGGCGCCCGTCAGGGTGCCGGCGCGGTGTACCTCAACGCCCACCACCCCGACATCATGCGCTTCCTCGACACCAAGCGCGAGAACGCCGACGAGAAGATCCGCATCAAGACGCTGTCGCTCGGCGTCGTGGTGCCGGACATCACCTTCGAGCTGGCCAAGAACGACGAGGACATGTACCTCTTCTCGCCGTACGACGTCGAGCGCGTCTACGGCCAGCCCTTCGGTGACGTCTCGGTCACCGAGAAGTACCGCGAGATGGTCGACGACCCGCGCATCAAGAAGACGAAGATCAACGCCCGCGAGTTCTTCCAGACGCTGGCCGAGATCCAGTTCGAGTCGGGCTACCCGTACATCATGTTCGAGGACACGGTGAACAAGGCCAACCCGATCAAGGGCCGGATCAACATGTCCAACCTGTGCTCCGAGATCCTCCAGGTCAACACGCCGACGACCTACAACGAGGACCTCTCGTACGCGCAGATCGGCAAGGACATCTCCTGCAACCTGGGCTCCCTCAACATCGCCCTCGCGATGGACGGCGGCAACCTGGCCAAGACGGTGGAGACCAGCATCCGCGCCCTCACCGCCGTCAGCGACCAGAGTCACATCCGCTCCGTCCGCTCGATCGAGGACGGCAACGACCGTTCGCACGCGATCGGCCTCGGGCAGATGAACCTCCACGGCTACCTGGCGCGCGAGCACGTGCACTACGGCTCGGAAGAGGGCGTCGACTTCACGAACATCTACTTCTACTCGGTGCTCTTCCACGCGCTGCGCGCGTCGAACAGGATCGCCATCGAGCGTGGCGAGGTGTTCGACGGCTTCTGGGACTCCAAGTACGCGACCGGCGAGTTCTTCGACAAGTACATCGACCAGGCATGGGTCCCGGCGACCGACAAGGTGAAGGACATGTTCGCCGGTCACCACATCCCGACGCAGGACGACTGGCGCGAGCTGAAGGCGTCGATCCAGCAGCACGGCATCTACAACCAGAACCTGCAGGCGGTGCCGCCCACCGGCTCGATCTCGTACATCAACAACTCCACCTCGTCGATCCACCCGATCGCGGCCAAGATCGAGATCCGCAAGGAGGGCAAGCTCGGCCGCGTCTACTACCCGGCCGCGTTCATGACGAACGACAACCTGGAGTACTACCAGGACGCCTACGAGATCGGCTACGAGAAGGTCATCGACACGTACGCCGCCGCCACCCAGCACGTGGACCAGGGGCTGTCGCTGACGCTGTTCTTCAAGGACACCGCCACGACGCGCGACATCAACAAGGCCCAGATCTACGCCTGGCGCAAGGGCATCAAGACGATCTACTACATCCGTCTGCGGCAGATGGCGCTCGAGGGCACGGACATGTCCGAGTGCGTCTCGTGCACGTTGTGATCCGACCTGAGACTTTCGGAGAAGAAGGAAAGATGAGCGAGAAGCTCCAGCTCCTGGATCACGTCCAGGCCATCAACTGGAACCGCATCCAGGACGACAAGGACCTCGAGGTGTGGAACCGCCTCGTCAACAACTTCTGGCTGCCCGAGAAGGTGCCGCTGTCCAACGACATCCAGTCGTGGAACACGCTCACCCCCGAGGAGCAGACCCTCACCATGCGGGTGTTCACCGGGCTCACCCTGCTCGACACGATCCAGGGCACCGTCGGCGCCGTTTCGCTGATCCCGGACGCCCTCACCCCGCACGAGGAGGCCGTCTACACGAACATCGCGTTCATGGAGTCGGTGCACGCCAAGTCGTACTCGTCGATCTTCTCGACCCTGTGCTCGACGAAGGAGATCGACGAGGCGTTCCGCTGGTCGGTGGAGAACGAGAACCTTCAGAAGAAGGCTCAGATCGTCATGGAGTACTACCGAGGCGACGAGCCCCTCAAGCGCAAGGTCGCCTCGACCCTGCTGGAGTCGTTCCTGTTCTACTCGGGCTTCTACCTGCCGATGCACTGGTCGAGCCGCGCCAAGCTCACCAACACCGCCGACCTCATCCGCCTCATCATCCGCGACGAGGCCGTGCACGGCTACTACATCGGCTACAAGTTCCAGCGCGGGCTCGAGAGGGTCGATGAGGCCACTCGCAACGACATCAAGGACTACACGTTCTCGCTGCTGTACGAGCTCTACGACAACGAGGTGCAGTACACGCAGGACCTCTACGACGGCGTCGGTCTCACCGAGGACGTCAAGAAGTTCCTGCACTACAACGCCAACAAGGCCCTCATGAACCTGGGCTACGAGGCGATGTTCCCCGCCACGGTCACGAACGTGAACCCGGCGATCCTGTCGGCTCTCTCGCCGAACGCCGACGAGAACCACGACTTCTTCTCGGGGTCGGGCTCGTCGTACGTCATCGGCAAGGCCGAGGCCACCGAAGACGAGGACTGGGACTTCTAGATCACCCCCGGGCCGCGGCGGGTGAATCGCCGTTTGGCCGGCCTCCGGACAGTCACGAGCGCCCCGGCGTTCCTCACCCTCGGGTGGGGGATGCCGGGGCGTTTCGCGTGCAGCGCATTGTCCCCCGAATGGGGGACACGGTAGTGTTGCGGCCGGGCGGGGAGCGAGGTCCTGGGAATATGACCTCTCCTCGGCCGACTGGGGAATCTCTGGGGCTACGCCGCCGACCTTCCCCGTGCGCACCCCCCGGCGCATAGGAGGGTCCCTCGGACGCTGCAGATAGAGCCTGTAGCGTCCGAGGGACCTGGGCGTCCCCCGCAGCGTTGTCACACGCCCATTGGGGAGGGGCTCGGCACTGGGGATGCCTTCGTAACGCGGCCGAACATGTGCGGGGATCGACCCGGTGCCACCATACCGAGTGGACACGGCATTTTTCGCGATCCTCGCGCGAGGCGCGCCGTACAGGTGTTTCACAGGATCGCTCCGGTCCCGCCGACGAACTCCCCGAAGTCGCGTAATAGACACCCCGGTGCGGTGTCTCTTCAATGGGGGATGACGCCGGAGCCCCGGTCCGGTGCCCCGGCCGCGAGTCCCGAGCTTGCGGCTACCGGGGGTGCCGACATTCTCGCGTCGGCCCCCCGGTCATATCTCCCCTCGACCGATCGCCATCTGGCGCCGTCGCGGCTTCCCCGACACGATGGACCTAGTCGTGAGTCCGCACCGTCGCGGGAGGTCTTCGTGGATGCCGCGTCCCCTGTCACACATCGCACCGTCGCGCTCATCGGGGCCAGCGGCGCCGGCAAGACGACACTCGCCGAGGCCCTGCTGCACCGCGCCGGTGCGATCCCGAGAATGGGGAGCGTCGAGCAGGGCACCACCGTGTGCGACTTCGAGGCCGAGGAGACCGCGCGAGGCGTGTCGCTGGGACTGTCGCTGGCGTACCTGGTGTGGGCGGCCGAGGGCGGCAGCACCGCGCTGACGCTGGCCGACACGCCGGGGCATCCTGATTTCATCGGCGCGGTCGACGCCGCGCTGTCCGTCGCCGACGTCGCCGTCGTCGCCGTCAGCGCCGTGGACGGCGTGACGGCGGGCACGAAGGCGGCGTGGGCGGCCGCCGAGGGGGCCGGTGTCCCGCGCATCGTCGTCGTGACGCAGGAGGACCGGGCGCGCGCCGACTTCCGCCGCGTGCTGGGAGAGCTGCGGAGCACGTTCGGCTCGCGGCTCGTGCCGCTGGAGCTTCCCGTGGGCGAGGAGCAGGGCTTCCATGCCATCGCCGACGTGCTCGGCGAGCACCTGCTGGTGTACGACGAGGGGGGTCGTCATCAGGAGGAGCCCATCCCCGCTGACATCGCCGACGAGGAGCACCGGCTCCACCAGGATGCGACCGAGGAGATCGTGTCGCACGACGACGCCCAGCTGGAGGCGTACCTCGACGGCGACGAGCCGTCCGCCCGCGAGCTCGGCCGCACCCTCGCGAAGGAGGTCGCCGCGAACGAGGCCGTCCCCGTGCTGCTGTGCTCCGCCGGCTCGGAGGCCGGCGTCGACCGCGTGCTGGATCTGCTCTGCGAGCTCGCTCCCGCGCCGGGGACGAGAGACGGGTCGATCCGCATCGGCGTCGACGACGACGGCGAGGGCGGTACCGAGCAGGCGGTCGCGATCGACGCGGCCGGCGAGCCGCTGGTGCATGTCTTCCGCACGCTGGCCGATCCGTTCGTCGGACAGGTCGCGATGCTCAAGGTGCTCTCCGGGGTGCTCCGGCCGGGGGACCGGCTGCACAACGCGACGACCGGTGCGGACGAGCGGATGCCGGCCCTGTTCCGGCTGCGCGGCGCCGAGCACCTCCCTGCCGACGCTCTCCGCGCCGGCGACGTGGGCGCGGTGGCCAAGCTCGCCGGCACGCCGTCGGGCTCGCTGCTGTGGAGCAGGCCGCGCACCGGTGCGCGGCCGAGGCGCCTGCCGGAGCGGCATCCGGTGTACGCGGTGAGCCTGGAGCCGGTCTCGCAGTCCGACGACGCGAAGCTGACGACCGCGCTCGCGCGGCTCGTATCGGACGACCCGACGCTCGTGGTCGATCGTGCAGGCGGGGCGACGGTCCTCCGGGGCCTCGGCGACACGCACGTCGCGGTGGCCGTCGAGCGACTGGCCCGCGTGCTGGGCGTGCACGTCGAGACCTCGCCGGCGCCGGTCGCCTACCGGGAGACGATCGCGGGCACGGCCAGCGCTGAGGGCAAGCTGAAGAAGCAGTCGGGCGGTCACGGGCAGTTCGCCATCGTGCAGTTGCGCGTCTCGCCGCTGGCGCCCGGCGGCGGGTTCGAGTTCCAGGACTCCGTCGTGGGCGGTGCCGTACCCCGCTCGTACATCCCCGCCGTCGAGAGGGGTGCCCGTGACGCGCTGGCGACGGGAGGGCCGCAGGGGCATCCAGTGGTCGACGTGCGCGTGGAGCTCTACGACGGCAAAGCGCACTCGGTCGACTCGTCCGAGATGGCGTTCCGCACGGCGGCATCGCTGGGGGTGAAGGCGGCACTGGCGCAGGCGGGCACCGTGCTGCTGGAGCCGGTCTCGAGGGTGACCGTCACCGTCCCGGCGACACTGCAGGGCCCGGTTCTCACCGACCTCGCCGGCCGCAGGGCTCGCGTCGGTTCCACCGAGCGCAGCGACGACGGCCGCGCCCGCATCAGGGCGACGGTCCCAGACTCCGAACTGCGCCGGTACGTGCTCGACCTGCGCTCGCTCACCGCCGGCCAAGGTGAGCTCGAGATCGTGCCGGAGCGTTACGAGCCGGCCAACGGGGTGCGCTGACGGGGCGCCCGCTCGGCGCCGGCACGCGCCCGGAGGCGAATTCGGCCGAACGCGTGACACGAGGCCGTCCGCGTTCCTACAGTGGTCACATCGACGCGGGCTGTGGGAGCCTGCGAACCGGTGTCGCACGCGGTGGAATGGGGAGTGGGCCGTGGAGATGGACTCGGGATCCAAGGGCGACGCGGCCACCGCCGCGCCGGTGACGCGCGGAACGCTGATCTGGTTCGGCCTCGCGTTCGTGCTGCTGTCCTTCTTCGCCGCCTTCCTCGGGTCGTGGCTGGCGAGGAGCGTCGACACGGCGGACCCCGCCCCGTCGCCTTCCGCCACCATCGCGACGCCCGAGTACGACGAGGTGCTCGCCGACGTGCTGCCGGCGGGCTCCGCCGTGCGGGCGGGTTCGGGACCGCCGGAGTCGGGCAAGGGGTATGAAGGCGATGTGTACATCGACATCCTGACCGCGGACCTGTATCTGTTCCAGGAGGACTGGTCCTTCGTGGCGAACCTGCGGGACGCGGCGGCTGAGAACCTCAGCGGCGAGCAGGGCCCGGAGGGCGCCCAGGGCCCCGCCGGCCCGCAGGGCGAGCAGGGCGAGGAAGGCGAGCAGGGGGAGCAGGGGGAGCAGGGGGAGCAGGGGGAGCAGGGTGCGCCCGGCACCCAGGTCCTGCTCGGCACGTCGGAACCGGACGCGGACGCCTGCGCGACGGACGGAGACGTCTTCATCGACACCGTGACGGTGCAGTTCTACCAGTGCGCGGCCGGCGAGTGGGTGCTGTTCGGCCCGACGCCCGCGCCCGAGCCGTCGCCGGACGAGTAGACCTCAGCGTCGCGTCGACGCGGTGACCGTGAACTTGGCGTTCCGGCCGATCTGCGTCGTCGGGCCCACGATGCGCTCGAGTGCGGAGCGGTACCGCAGGCCGGAGTTCCACACCGCCCACAGCCGCCCGCTCGGCTGGAGCACGCGGGCGGCCTCGGCGAACATGAGCGGGGCGATGCCCTCGTGCACCGCTGAGCCGGAATGGAAGGGCGGGTTGAGGGCGATGAAGGCAGCGCTGCGGTCGGCCCGCGAACGCAGCATGTCGTCGCGGACCACCTCGACGCGGTCCGCGACGGAGTTCGCGGCCGCCGTGGCCAGGGCGGATGCCACGGCGGCGGCGGACTGGTCCGTCGCGAGCACGCGCAGCCCTGGATTGCGCAGGGCGAGCGCGGTGGCCATCACGCCGGTGCCGCAGGCGAAGTCGATGGCCGGCGACGCGCGATCGTCTACGAGGGGGAGATGCTCCAGGAGGAACCGGGTGCCGATGTCGATCGAGGGGCCGGCGAACGCGCCGCCGAACGCGCACACGACGAGGCCGTCGTGCACCTGCATCCGGGGCTCTGGGTCTGCGCCGCCGCGGGGCTCACGAGCGACGAGCACCCGCGACTTCTGACGGGCGTGGCTGACGTCCAGCCGTGCGAATCGCTCGCGCAGGACGTCGTTCATCGCGAGCGACATGTGCTTCACCCGCCCACCCGCGTAGACCTCCACGTCGCGGGCCGCGTGCGCCGCGAGCAGCCCGGCGATGTCGCGCAGGGCGTCGAGGGAGCGCGGCAGGCGCAGCAGCACGACCCGCGCGTCGCGCACCAGCTCCGGGTCCAGCGGCAGCGACGAGAAGGCGTCACCCAGGCCGCAGTGCGCGGCGTTGGCGGCCAGTGCCCGCTCGCCGGTGAGCGGGTCCTGGTGGACGCGGACGCCGCGCGCCCCCTCGGCCGCTGCGCCCAGCGTGAGGGCGCCGTAGCCGTCGCCGATGACGACGAGCTCGCCGGCGTCGGCTCTGCGACGGGCGGCGGCCGATTCGTCGAGGAGCAGCCGGTCCGCAGCATCCGCCGCCAGGAGATCGGGAGCCTCGACGTCGGGCCACCGCCGCAGACCGTCGATCGAGAACGTCACCGTCCCACGGTAGCGGTCGCCGCGTGGGATGGATCGGCCGCCCGGCCGCGGATGAGCGGCGCTCGGACGCGCCGGGGGCTAGCATTTAGCCCGTGTCCGAGCGTCCGTTCAGCCCCGTCATCGCGCTGCTGACGGTGGCGAGCGTGTGGGACCAGCACCTCGGCGCCCAGCTGCGCGACCTCGGGCTCACCACCAGGAAGTACGGGCTGCTCGCGCACATCGACGTGACCCCGGGCATCTCCTTCAGCGAGCTCGCCCGCCGCTCTCAGATCACGGTGCAGTCCGCGCACACCGCCGTGCAGACCCTCGTGGACGCCGGACTCGTCGCCGACGCCACCGCGCATGCCGGAGCGGCGTCCGATCTTCGCGTCACCGACCGTGGCGGCGCGGTGCTTCGGGCAGCCGAGGAGCGACTGGCCAGTCTCGACGCCGCCCTCGCGGAGGGCGCGCCGGAACTCGCCACCGCGCTCGAGGGACTCCATGAGGAGCCCTACGGGTTGGACCGCCCCACACGGCTTCAGGGAACCTGAAGGAGTTTCAGCTACGCTGAAGGTGTGTTTCGCAACCCGCATTCGCTGTTCCGCTTCCTCGCCATCGCGGAAGCCGTCTCCTGGACCCTCCTCATCGCCGGACTCATCGCCCGTGCCGCCACGGGGTGGGCGCCGGGCGTCACCATCGGCGGCGGCATCCACGGCTTCATCTTCCTGTCGTACGCGGCGACGGTCGTCCTCGTCGCGCTGAACAACCGGTGGCGGGTCGCCCCGACCGCCGTCGCACTCGTCAGTGCCGTGATCCCCTATGCGACGATCCCGACCGAGCTGTGGCTGCAGCGCACCGGACGGCTGGCTGGGGCGTGGCGGCTGGAGGCGACCGATGACCCGCGGGACGCGAGCTGGTTCGACCGGCTGATGCGCTGGTTCCTGCGGCGGCCGTGGGTTCTCGGTGCGCTCATCGCGCTCGCGGTGATCGCGCTCTTCGTGGTGCTGCTGATCCTCGGCCCGCCCAGCGGGCGCGACTGAGCCGTCACCGCCGGGAATAGCCCGCGCCCGAGCTCGCGTTGAAGTTGACATCGCAGGTATCAAGTTCAAGACTTGATACTCGTCCACTCAAGTTCAGGAGAGACGGAATGCCCGAAGACTTCACCCCACAGGCCGGCGGCGAGGAGAGCTCGTTCGACGAGTTCCTGGCACGCTACCTCGCGGGGGAGCGTGCGCGCGCAGAGCGCTCCATCGATCTCAGCCGGTACCTCGGCGCCCGCACGCAGGAGCTCCTCCAGCGCGCCGGCAGGTACGCGCTCGAGCGCGGACAGCACGAGCTGGACGCCCTCCACGTGCTGCGCGTCCTCGTCTCCGAGCCCCCGGCCCGGGACGCGGTCCGTCGCATCGGCGCCGACGTCGCGGCGATCGTGCGCGCCGCGGAGGACCGCCTCCCCGCGGCGTCGGCGGCTGCCGACGTCGACGGGGCCGTCGTCACCTCGTCGGTGCAGCGCGCCCTGTTCCACGCCTTCCAGGTGGCGCGCTCATCCGGCTCGACGTACGTCGACCCCGAGCACCTCTTCTTCGCGCTGGTGCTGGCGCAGGACACCCCTGCCGGTCAGGTGCTGGCACGGGCCGGCGTGACCGCCGAGGCGCTCACGCAGGGCGCCCGCGAGACGGTGTCGCCGTCCGCGGCACCCGACGGCGATGACGAGACGGATGCCGCGGCATCCGGCACCCCCATGCTCGCCGCGTACGGCACCGACCTGACGGCTCGCGCCGCGGCCGGCGAACTCGACCCGGTGATCGGGCGGGCCGACGAGATCGAGCAGACGATCGAGATCCTGAGCCGCCGCACCAAGAACAACCCCGTGCTCGTCGGCGAGGCCGGCGTGGGCAAGACCGCCATCGTGGAGGGACTCGCCCAGGCCATCGTCGACGGCGCGGTGCCGGAGCAGCTGCTCGGCCGGCGCGTGGTCTCGCTCGACCTGCCCGCGATGCTCGCGGGCACGCGCTACCGCGGCGACTTCGAGGAGCGCCTCACCAAGACGATGGACGAGATCGCCGCCCGCAAGGGCGAGCTGATCGTCTTCATCGACGAGGTGCACACCGTCGTCGGTGCGGGCGGCGCCGGTGACGGCGGCATGGACGCGGGGAACATCCTCAAGCCACGGCTCGCGCGCGGCGACCTCCACCTCGTCGGTGCGACCACGCTCAAGGAGTACCGCCTCGTCGAGAAGGACCCGGCGCTGGAGCGCCGGTTCCAGCCGGTGAAGGTGGGCGAGCCCTCGATCGAGGACGCCGTGCTCATCCTGCGGGGCCTCAAGTCCGCGTACGAGGAGCACCACGGCATCGTGTACACCGACGAGGCGCTGCGGGCCGCCGTCGAGCTCAGCGACCGCTATCTCACCGAGCGCGTCCTGCCCGACAAGGCGATCGACCTCATCGACCAGGCCGGTGCGCGGCTGCGGCTGCGCCTGGGCGCCCAGGTCGACGTGAGCGGTCTGATCGAGCGGCTGGCGACCCTCGAGGCGGACAAGAACGCCGCCGTCTCGGCCGAGCACTATGAGGAGGCGTCGCGCATCCGCGACGAGATCGGCGACGTGCAGGGGCGGATCGAGCGGGCGACCGCTGCCGGCGCCGCGACCCGCGCGGACGCGATCGTCGACGAGCCGGAGATCGCCGCGGTGATCAGCCGTGCGACCGGCATTCCGGTGAACCGCCTCACCGAGACCGAGCGGGAGCGTCTCGCGGCGCTCGAGGACGAGCTGCACGGCCGTGTGATCGGCCAGGACGACGCGGTGACCGCCGTCGCCAAGGCGGTGCGACGCAACCGCACGGGCATGGGCGACGCCCGGCGCCCGGTCGGGTCGTTCCTCTTCCTCGGCCCGACGGGCGTCGGCAAGACGGAGCTCGCCAAGGCGCTCGCGGCGAGTCTCTTCGACGACGAGGGCGCCGTCATCCGCTTCGACATGAGCGAGTTCGGCGAGCGGCACACGGTGTCGCGGCTGGTCGGCGCTCCTCCCGGATACGTCGGCTACGACGAGGCCGGCCAGCTCACCGAGCGCGTGCGGCGCAACCCGTACTCGATCGTGCTGTTCGACGAGATCGAGAAGGCGCACCCCGACGTGTTCAACCTGCTCCTGCAGGTGCTCGACGACGGGCGCCTCACCGACGGGCAGGGCCGCACGATCGACTTCCGCAACACCGTGATCGTCATGACGTCCAACCTCGGCTCGGAGTTCCTCGCCTCGCGCGGCGGCGCCATCGGATTCCTCCCCGACGGGGGCGGTCCTACCGGCTTCGGATCGGAGAAGGATCTGCGCGATCGCGTGTTCGGCAAGCTCCGCGAGGCGATGCGACCCGAGTTCCTCAACCGCATCGACGAGATCGTGCTGTTCCGCAAGCTCGAGAAGCCGCAGCTCGAGCGCATCGTCCGCCTGCTGCTGGGGGCATCCGAGTCGCGTCTGGCCAGGCGCGAGGTCGACCTCATCGTCACCGACGGCGCCGTGGCGTGGCTGGCCGAGCACGGCTACGAGCCCGAGTACGGCGCGCGCCCGCTGCGCCGGCTCATCCAGCGCGAGGTCGACGACCGCATCGCGGACCTGTTCGTGACGGGTGCGCTGGCCGACGGCGGCACCGTCACCGTGGATGCCGCAGCGGACGGACTGTCCGTCGCAGCCGGTTCGGCGTTCGCGGCGGCCGCATAGCGGACCCTCAGGCCGAGAGGCGCCGTGCCGTCGGGCACGGCGCCTCTCGTCGTCCGGCCGGCGAGGAGCCCGTCCCCGCGCCGGGAAGCGCCGGCGGCTCACGCCGACAGGAGCCTCCGCAGCGTGCGCGCGTTGTGCACCGCGTGGCCCTCGCCGTCGTTGTTGAAGTACGCGTGCACCTCGTGACCCGAGCCTTCCCACTCGCGGATGCGCTCGGCCCACCACGCGAGGTCGGCATCCGAGTACGAGCCGCGGTACAGGTGCCTGTGGTCCGGGCCGTGAAGGCGCACGTAGACCAGGTGCGCGGTCGCCCGCAGGACGCACGGCAGCCGCGCCCCGCTCATGACGCAGTAGGCGGCGCCGTGGCGTTCCAGCATCCCGAAGACGTTCTCGTCGACCCACGACGGGTGGCGGAATTCGATCGCGGGCCGGATCCACGCCGGGAGAGTCGAGAGGAAGTGGTCCAGCCGCGCGTCGTCGCGCTCCATCGCGGGATGGAGCTGGACCAGCAGCGGGCCCCGTCGCCCGTCCAGTTCGTGCATGCCCCGCGTGACCCGATCGATCCACACCTCGGGCTCCAGCAGCCGCCGGGCATGGGTCAGCCCCCGCGGCGCCTTGACCGCCATCTCGAACCCCTCGGGAAGCCGGTCGCGCCACGCGGCGAAGCGCGCGTCGGCGGGCCAGCGGTAGAAGCTGCCGTTGAGCTCCACGACGTCGAACTCGGCGGCGTACTGGTCCAGCCACCCCCGCTGATCCCCGTGGTAGAGCACACCTCGCCAGTGCGGGTAGACCCAGCCCGACGTCCCGATCCGTGCCATGTGCCCAGGATGCACGTGGTCCTCGACGCGTCGGGAGCGGGTTGCGAACCGGCAGGGATGCTTGTAGACCCTGCGCTGTCCGCCCGCGTGATCGCGCGGTGTCGGCGCCGCCTGCCAGAGTGGGTCCATGACCCGCATCGGCGCGATCTTCAACCCCTACACGCACACCCCCGACGAGTTCCGCGACGCGGTGCTGGCGGCCGAGCGCGCGGGCGTCCCCGAGCTGTGGGTGTGGGAGGACTGCTTCCGACTGTCCGCCTTCGCCGCCGTCGGGGCCGCACTGGCGTGGACCGACCGGCTGCGCGTCGGGATCGGCATCGCGCCGATGCCGCTGCGCAACGCCGCGGCGACGGCGATGGAGATCGCGACGCTCGAGCGGCTGTTCCCCGGCCGGCTGCTGCCCGGCGTCGGTCACGGGGTGCTGCCGTGGATGGGTCAGGTCGGCGCGCGCGTCTCTTCGCCGCTCTCGCTCATGCGCGAGTACGTGCCCGCCCTGCGCAGCCTGCTTGCCGGCGAGCGCGTCGACGTCGACGGCCGCTACGTCCGGCTCGACGGCGTGCAGCTGGACTACCCGCCGGCGACGCCGCCGCTCGTGTACGCCGCAGCCGAGGGTCCGAAGACGGTGCGGTTGAGCGGAGAGGTCGCCGACGGCACCGTGCTCGATTCCGGACACACCGCGACGGAGGTCGCCGAGCGCATCTCGGCGATCCGCGATGCGCGGATGACCGCGGGCCGGTCCGGCGAGCACGACATCGTCGCGTACGTGGTGACGGCGTTCGGGGCGGATGCCGAGGCCCGCGCGATCGCCGACGTCGGCGACAAGCCCGACCCCGCCGAGCGCGCCCTGTGGGGGGATCCCGCGGCCGTCGCGGCGGGTGCGGGCGCGTTCTTCGACGCCGGCGTCGACGAGGTGGTCCTGCTCCCTGCGTCGCGCACCGGCATGCCGGAGTTCTACGCCGCCGCAGGAGAGGTCGCCCGGCTCGTGGAGCGCGGGCGGTGAGCGCGCGCGTCTCGATCGGGATCGCAGCGGCCGCCGGCGCCGATCTCGCTGCGCGCCTCGCACCGCAGATCGAGGCCGCCGGCTTCCACGCGCTGTGGGTCAACGACACCCCGGGCTCCGATGCACTGGAGGTGCTCGCCGCGGCCGCTCGCGCGTCGGAGCGTCTGGTCCTCGCGACCGGGGTGCTTCCCGTCGACCGGCGCGAGCCCGCGCAGATCCTCGAGCGCGTCGCCCAGCTGGATCTGCCCGCCGACCGGCTCGTGCTGGGGATCGGCTCCGGCGCGGGCGCCGTCGGCGCGCTCGCGCGGGTGCGCGACGCCGCCGCCGCGCTCCGCGAGGGCTCCCGCGCGCGCGTCGTCGTCGGGGCGCTGGGCCCGCGGATGCGGCGGCTCGGGGCCACGGCATCCGATGGTCTGCTCCTGAGCTGGCTCACGCCCGAGGCGGCGCGCGAACAGGCGGCCGAAGCCCACGGGCTCGCGTCCGACGCCCACGTCGCGCTGTACGTGCGGACCGCTGTCGAGGACGCGGCGATCCCGCGGCTGGAGGCCGAGACGGCGCGCTACGCGGGGTTTCCGGCGTATGCGGCGAACCTCGAGCGGCTCGGCATCGACGCCGGCGCGACGGTGCTGCGTCCGGACGCCGTCGCCGACGGCCTCGCGGCGTACCGTCCTCACGTCGACGAGGTGGTGCTCCGGGCGATCGTGGCCGAGGAGTCCCCGGCGGCGTACGAGCGGTTCGTTCAGGTCGCGGCGACCGCCGCGACCTGAACGAACCGGTCAGCGTCCCGTACGCGGGACCTCGAGGTCGACCCACACCAGGCGGTGGTCGCTGCTCGGGAAGGGGAAGACGCCGGTCAGCGCCGACAGCGGGTCGGCCTGCACGGGCCAGAACACCCCCGCGTCGGCGATGCCGAGCTTACGCGAGGGAAGCACGTAGTCCGCGCGCAGGTTGCCCGGTGCCGTGTCGGCGAAGTCGGCGGTGTCGAAGCGCGGGTCGCCGCGGTGGGTGGCGTTGGCGCCGCCCTGCAGCGCGGCCGCCTCGACGGCCCCCGCCGACGCCGGCAGCGGATCCTGGATGCGACGGTTGCCGAGCAGCTGGTCGATCGCGGCGTCGACCGAGTCTCCGTCCAGCGGGTCCGCGTTCTGGTCGCCGAGGATCACGAACGACTCGGCGGGTGAGAGGCCGCCGCGCACACCCTCGTCGTCGTAGATGTAGCGCCCCTGGCCCGGGGTGACGTAGTCGGCCCAGAACCGGATCTCGTCGTGGTTCCGGCGTCCGTTGCGGTCCTCCGTGCTGTCGAACGTGGGTGGCGTCGGGTGGGATGCGAGCACGTGGACGGTCTGATCGCCCACCTGCACCGGGACGTCCCAGTGCGACTTGCTCGACAGCCGGAACACCGCGAGCTCCTCCGGCGAGTACCAGTCGGCGGGCGCGGCCGTCGCGGGGTCGTCGGGCAGGAGAGCGCCGGGCATGTCCTTCCAGAGGAAGCCCTGGAAGGTGCGCACGTCGTCGGCCACGATCGGATGCTTCGAGAGCACGACCATCCCGTACTGGCCGGGGAAGGCGCCGAAGCCGAACGCGTCGTCGCCGCCGCCGACCGCGCCGTTGTTGTTCAGGTCGAACCCGCTCGGGATGCCGGTGTTGGACGGCGCGACGAACGCGTAGGGATACTCGACGGGGTCGGCACCCTGCTGGCCGACTTCGAGGTAGTTCTCGCGGAACAGGTCGACCGCGATGCCGCCCTCGACGTAGTCGAACTCGTTGAGGAGGACGACGTCGGGATCCGCCCGCTGGATGATCTCGGCCACGGTCCGCGCCTGCGCGTTCGCGCCGGTGGACAGATCCGTGACCAGGTCGCCGGCGTTCGCGCGGTTCAGCGAGAGGTTGAAGGTCGCCACCCGCAGGGTCTCGTCCTGGACGGGGCGACCCGGGGATCCGGGGGCCGCAACGGCGGGTGCCGCGCCGGTGGCGGCGAGGGCGAGAGCGGCGGCGACGGCGAGCGTGCCGCGGAGTCGAGTCGACATCGGGGCTCCTTCGGGGCGAGATCCTGTGACGGTGGGGATACCGCCTCCACGCTAGGCGCGGGAGGTGACGAGCGGAAGAACACCCGAGGAAGCGTCCGCGCGGATGCGCGCGGCGACTGTCGGAGGACGGTGCGACAATGCGGGGGTGCTGCTCAACGATCTCGTCCTCGCGACGGAGGCGGTGGCCGCGACGTCGTCGCGACTTGCCAAGGTGGCCACGCTCGCGGCGGTGGTGCGCGAACTCGACCCCGACGAGGTCGCTCCCGCGATCGGGTTCCTGGTCGCGAGCCCGAGGCAGGGGCGGCTCGGCGTCGGGTGGCGCGGCCTCAGCGACCTCGACGTCGGCCACGCCGACGCTCCCTCGCTCGGCATCCTCGACGTCGACGCGGCGCTGAGCCGGCTCGCCGGCTCCGACGGACCCGGATCGGTGGCGGCGCGACGCGGCGAGCTGCAGGCGCTCGCGGCCCGCGCGACGGCGGGGGAGTGGGACTTCCTCCAGCGCGTGATGCTCGGCGAGCTCCGCACCGGCGCGCTCGAAGGCGTGCTGCTCGACGCCATCGCGAAGGCGTCCGACCGTGACGCGCCGGCGGTGCGCCGCGCGGCGATGCTGTCGGGCGATCTCGGCGCGACAGCCCGCGTGGCCCTGGCCGGAACTCCCGCCGACCTCGCCGCCATCGGGCTCGCGGTCGGCAGGCCCGTGCTGCCCATGCTGGCGGCCACCGCGTCGTCTCCGACGGCCGCGCTCGAGTCGATCGGCGGTGCCGGCGGGCAGGCCGCGGCGTCGGTCGAGTTCAAGCTCGACGGTGCGCGCATCCAGGTGCATCGCGACGGCGACGAGGTGCACGTGTACACGCGCAGCCTCGCCGAGATCACGCACCGCGTTCCCGAGATCGTCGACGTCGTGCGGGCGTTCCCCGCCCGGCGGGTGATCCTCGACGGCGAGACGCTCGCGCTCGACGAGGACGGCGGCCCCCGGCCGTTCCAGGACACCATGGCGCGCTTCGGCTCCGAGACGGCCGACGCCTTCGGCGCCGAGTCCGCCCAGGCGGTCGTGCTGCGACCCTGGTTCTTCGACATCCTGCACGTCGACGGCCGGGATCTCATCGACGAGCCCCTCGAGACACGGCTGGGCGAGCTCGCGCGCATCGCCGGCGACGCGCGCATGCCGGGCATCGTCACGAGCGACCCCGGGCGGGCGGAGGAGTTCTCGCGCGAGGCTCTCGCTGCCGGTCACGAGGGCATCATGGTCAAGGCCGTCGACGCGCCGTATGCGGCGGGGCGCCGTGGCAAGAGCTGGCTGAAGGTGAAGCCGGTGCTGACGTACGACCTCGTGGTGCTCGCGGTGGAGTGGGGCTCGGGCCGCCGCACCGGGCTGCTCTCCAACCTCCATCTGGGCGCACTCGACCCGACCGGGGAGTTCGGCGAGCCCGGCGGCTTCGTCATGGTCGGCAAGACGTTCAAGGGCCTCACCGACGCGACGCTGCGGTGGCAGACCGAGCACTTCCCGGCGATCGAGACCCATCGCTCGCCCTCCGCCGTGCACGTGCGTCCCGTCACGGTGGTCGAGATCGCCATCGACGGCGTGCAGCGCTCGCCGCGCTACCCGGGCGGCGTCGCCCTGCGCTTCGCGCGGGTCAAGGGCTACCGGCCAGACAAGCGGCCCGACGAGGCCGACACGATCCAGACGCTGCGAGCCCTGCTGCGCGGATGAGTCCACCCCCGTCGCGCGTCAACCGCCTGCGACGACATACCGGTGCTCCGGCCGGCCCGTCGTGCCGTACCGCAGCCGGACTTCGACCTGCCCGCGGCTCGCCAGGCCCGCGAGGTGACGCTGGGCGGTCGCGCGGGAGATCCCCACCCGCTCGGCGACCTCGGACGCGGAGGCCTCGCTGTCGCCGAGGCCCTCGAGGATCAGCTGCTCCGTCGCCGATCGCGCCACCGTCGCCGGCTCCGCGCCGCCGTGCATGATCATGAGCGCCCGGTCGATCTGCTCCTGTTCGAGAGGACGGTCGGTGAGGAGCAGGTTGCGCATGCGCGCGTAGCGGTCGAGCCGGTCCGCGAGCGCGCGTGCGTCGAACGGCTTGGCGAGGTAGGCGATCGCACCCGCGCGAAGGGCCCGGCGCACGGTGGCGGCATCGGTCGCCGCCGACAGCACGAACGCGTCGGTGTCGACGCCGGCGACGAAGTCGACGCCGTCACCGTCGGGGAGGAAGGCGTCGACCAGGAGCAGGTCGGGACGCTGCGTCCGCAGCGCCTGCCGCGCCGCGCCCAGCGAGTGCACCGGAGCCAGCGCGGTGAAGCCGGGGCGGGATGCGACGATGTCGCGATGCAGTCCCGCGACGCGGAAGTCGTCGTCGACGACGAGCACGTGGATGGATCCGGTCACCGGTTCTCCTCCTCATCCGTGTTCCGTCCGGCGCGCAGCGCGCCGGGGATCCTCGCCCCGAAGACGGCGCCCGACTGCGCGCCGCCGGCGTCGATCACCCAGACGTCCCCGCCGCGGCGCCGGGCGAGATCGCGCGACAGCGGCAGTCCGAAGCCGTGACCGTGGACGCGGTCGCCGGCCCCGTCGTCCGCGTCGGCCTCGACGGGGTCGCGGAAGCCCGCGCGCGCGAACGGGTCGGCGCCGAAGGGGCGGATGCCGCGGCCGGAGTCCGACACGGTCATGACGAGCTCATCCTCGTCGCCGAACAGCGCGATCTCGACCCAGGCAGGCCCGGATCCGTCGACCGCCGCGGTCACGGCGTTGCCCACGAGGTTGCCGAGGATCGCGGCCACGTCCTCCGCCGCCACGACCTCGCTCAGCAGGAGCGTGTCGTCGGAGATGCGGACGCTCACGCCGCGCTCCCGGGCCGTGGCCGCGGTCGCGCCGATGAGCGACGTGAGGAACGCATCCGGCACGCGCTCGAGGCCGGCCACGCCGAAGTCCACCGCGCCGCGCTCCGTGAGGTCGCTGAGGAAGCTGCGCGCCTCGTCGACGCGGTCCGCATCGATGAGACCGGATGCCACGTGCAGCCGGTTCGCGAACTCGTGCCGCTGCGCCCGCAGCGCCTCGGTCATGGCACGCACGGTCTCCAGGCGCCCGGCCAGCGCCTCCACGTCGGTGCGGTCGCGCACCACGACGATCCGGCCGAGCGCGCGTCCGCCGCGCACGACGGGGCGGGTGTCGAGGTACAGCACGCGGTCGCCCACCACCGCCTCGACGGCGGACGCGCCCCCGCTGACCGCCTCACGGACTGCGTCGGGCAGTGGCAGCTCCTCGAACCGGCGGCCGACCGGTTCGTCGAGCCCGAGCATCCGCTCCGCCGCCTGGTTGCAGACCTGCACCCGGCCGTCGGGCGACAGCGCCAGGACGCCGTCGCCGACTCCCTCCAGGACCGCGGCCTGGTTCTGCACCAGCGCGACGAGCTCCTCGGGCTGCAGGCCCAGGGTCAGCCGCTCGAACCGCCGCCGCAGCAGCAGCGTGGCCAGCGCGGCGAGCGCGACGCCGCCCACGGCGGCGACGGCGATCGTCGCGAGCAGCGCCGGGAGGTCGTCGAAGACGCTCGCGGGCTCGAAGCCGACGCTCACCTCGCCGACCGGCGCGCCCTCGCCCTCGGGGTAGATCGGCACCTTCGCCCGCGCGGACTCGCCGAGCGTGCCCACCTCCCAGTCGACGACCTCGTTGCCCTCGAGCACCTCCGCGAACGGCGTGGAGACGACCTCGCCGAGGAGCGCCTCGGTGGGATGGGCGAGACGGATGCCGTGATCGTCGGTGATGACCACGAAGAGGGCATCGGTGCGCTCGGTGACGTCCGCCGCGATCGCTTGGAGCGGCCCGCCGCGCAGATCCGCGGCATCCGGAGTCCCGGGGTCCGCCGAGAGCTCGGCGACCAGCGCCTTCACGTCCCCGTCCTCGGCGACCGTGCGGGCGATGTTGAGCGCAGCGGCTTCGGACTCCTCGCGCAGCTGGCGGACCCCCAGCCACCCGAACACGACGGCGCAGACCGCGACGACGGCGGCGACGGTCGCGAGCTGCGCCAGCAGGAGCCGCGTCGCGAAGCGCATCCCACCCCCAGCGTCCGTCCCGGTCTTGCGCGCACGTGAGCACAATGCGCAGAAGACACCCTACGCGCAGAACCTGCGGCAATGCGAGCAAGCGCGCGCCGCGCCGCCGGCCTTTCGTAACGTGTCCGGACGCGCACCGAGGGGTGCGGACGCACGACACGACGAAGGAGTCGACATGCAGGCTGCAGCCTCGCTGATCGTCCAGGCCGCCGAGGCGGAGGAGGGCTACGCGACCGCGTTCGTCCCGCCGGAGTGGGTGCTGGTGGCACTCGGGTTCACGATGGTCCTGGTGTTCATGGCGCTCATCATGACCAGGCGCCTCACGCCCATGGTGGCGCTCATCGTCGTGCCGACCGCGTTCGGGCTGTTCGCGGGTGCGGGACTCGGACTGGGCGACATGATCCTCGACGCGATCGGCAGCATGGCGCCGACCGCGGCGCTGCTCATGTTCGCCATCATGTACTTCGGCATCATGATCGACGTGGGTCTCTTCGACCCCCTCATCCGCTCGATCACCCGTCTGCTCGGCGACGATCCGGCGAAGGTCGTGCTCGGCACGGCGCTCCTCGCCGGCGCCGTCTCGCTCGACGGCGACGGGTCGACGACGTTCATCATCACGACCTCGGCCATGCTGCCGATCTATCTGCGCCTGGGCATGAGCCCGGTCGTGCTCACGTGCGTCGCCGGGCTGATGAACGGCACCCTCAACATCGTGCCGTGGGGCGGGCCCACAGTGCGCGCGGCGACGGCGCTCGGCCTCCAGCCGACCGATGTCTTCGTGCCGATGCTGCCGTCGCTGGCGGCGGGCGTCGTCATCGCCCTGGCGTTCTCGTGGTTCCTCGGTCTCGCCGAGCGCAAGCGGCTGGGCAGCATCGACACGTCGCGCCTGGACGACGGGGGCGGGGTGCTCGCCGGTCCGCGCATCTTCCGGGGCTCGGACGCGAAGCCCGGCGCCCGCGCGACGCTGCGCACCGGCAACATCGTGACGCTCGCCGGCGGACGCGGCGCAGTGCCCGTCGCGACGGCGGTCGTCGACCGCGAGGACACCGCGATGGCCGACACGATCCTCGACCCGAACCGGGCGTCCCTGCGGCCCAAGCTGATCTGGTTCAACCTGGCGCTCACGATCGCCGTGATGGTGCTCCTCGTGCTGGACGTCTTCCCGCTCGCCTACGTCTTCATGGTGGGCGCCGCCGTCGCCCTCGTCGTCAACTTCCCCAAGCTCAAGGGGCAGGCCGACGAGATCGTCGCGCACGCCCCGAGCATCGTGGGCGTCGTGTCGATGGTGCTCGCCGCCGGCGTGCTGGTCGGGGTGCTCAACGGCACCGGCATGGTCGACGCGATGGCGACGTGGATCACGACGGTGATCCCGGCATCCCTCGGCCCGTTCCTCGCGGTCATCACGGGCGTCCTGTCGATCCCCTTCACGTTCTTCATGTCGAACGACGCGTTCTACTACGGCATCCTGCCGGTGCTCGCCCAGAGCGCGGAGCACTTCGGGATCGCGCCGGTGGAGATGGCTCGCGCCTCCATCACCGGCCAGCCGGTGCACCTGCAGAGCCCGCTCGTGCCGGCCATCCTGCTGCTGGTCTCGCTGGCGAGCGTGAACCTCGGCGATCACCACAAGAAGGTGCTGTGGCGGGCCTGCGTGGTCTCGCTCGCGATGCTCGCCGTCGGGGTGCTGGTCGGAGCCATTCCTCTGATGGCGTGACCGCCGCGGGCGCCCCCTCGTAGGATCGCGGCATGACCAAGGGACCGGCGCCCAGCGCCTCCTATGAGCACCGCAGCTTCGGCGCGCCGGGTGCGCAGCGCACCGTCTTCCTGCTCAGGGCGGGCATCTCGACGCTGTCGGACCCGCGACCGGACCTCACCGCCCGGCGGGACGCGCGCATCGTGGCAGTGGGTCTGACCATCGACGACATCGACGACCCCGCGGCGTATCGCGGGGCGACGGCGGCCGAGATGACGGCCGCGACGATCGCTCGATTCGTCGCGGAGGAGCGTCACGGCCGTCCCGTCGGCGTCGTCGGCGTCGGCGACGCCGGCGAGGTGGCGATCCTCGTCGCCGCTCATCTGGGTGACGGAGTCGACCGCCTGGCGCTCGTCGCCGTGCCCCGGCCGGACACCGAGCTCGGCGGCGCAGAGGTCGCCGAGGTGCTGGCCGGCGTCACCGCTGCCACGCTCATCCTCAACGGACGGGACGATCCCGACGCCGCGGCCCCGGCGGCCCGCTGGTTCGGCGACCGCCTGGCGTCGGCCCGCGTGGAGATGATCCCCGAGACGTCGGATCCGCAGTCGCGCCTCATCCTCGCCGACGTGTGGGAGCGGGTCCTCTCGCACGTCGCGCCGGGGACCGTGCGGTGACCCGCATCGTCGTGCTGACGGGGGCGGGCATCTCGGCCGAGAGCGGCGTCCCCACGTTCCGCGATGCCGGCGGGCTGTGGGAGGGGCACGACGTCGAGGACGTCGCGACGCCCGAGGCGTTCGAGCGCGACCCCGACACCGTGCTGGCCTTCTACGACGCGAGGCGGCGGGCGCTGGCATCCGTCGCCCCGAACGCCGCGCACCGCGCCCTCGCGAGGCTCGAGGGGGCGATCGCCGACGACCTGCTCCTCGTGACGCAGAACGTCGACGACCTGCACGAGCGGGCCGGTAGCCGCAATCTCGTGCACATGCACGGCGAGCTGCGCCGCGCGCTGTGCCTGACGTGCGGCGCGCGCCCGGCGTGGGACGGCGACCTCATCGGCCGACCAGCCTGCCCGGTGTGCGGGGAGCGGATGCTGCGGCCCGACGTGGTCTGGTTCGGCGAGATGCCGTACGAGCTCGACCGCATCGAACAGGCCGTCGTCGCGTGCGACGTGTTCGTCTCGATCGGCACGTCGGGCGCCGTCTATCCCGCCGCCGGCTACGTCGCCCTCGCATCGGCATTCGGCGCTCGCACGGTCGAGCTGAACCTGGATCCGAGCGACGCGATCATCCCGTTCGACGATGCGCGCGCCGGCCGGGCGAGCGAGCTGGTGCCGCAGTGGGTGGACGAGATCGTCGAGGGGCGGGCGGAGCCGGGCTGAACCGGCTGCGCGCACCGGCGGCACGCGACGGCGCCGGGCGGAGTTGCTCCACCCGGCGCCGTCGCATCGACGGGTGCGGACTACGTCCGCCCGCCGCCCGAGCGCAGACGCGAGAGCGCGTCGACGGTCGCGGCAAGGATGAGCACGCCGCCGGTGACCAGCAGGTTGACCCCCGCGGGGAGGTTCAGCAGACCGAGGCCGTTCGTGATCGTCGCGATCACGAGCGCGCCGATCGCCGCGTGCATCAGACGCCCCTTGCCGCCGAAGAGGCTGACGCCGCCGACGACCGCCGCGGCGACACCCGAGAGCACGATGTCACGACCGACGGTCGCGTCGACCGATCCGACGCGGGCGACACTGAGGAGCGCGGAGAACACGGCGAGGCTCGAGCAGATGACGAACGCCCACCACTTGATCCACCGCACCTTGACGCCCGAGCGGCGCGCGGCTTCGGCGTTGCCGCCGATGGCGTAGATGTAGCGGCCGAACCGGGTGCGGTCGAGCAGGAACGTGCCGAGCCACAGGATGGCGAGCACCACGGGCACGACGATCGGGACGCCGGCGACCTCGACCACGGACTGGCCGCGGTTCTGGTTGAGCACGAACACGACCACGCCGCCGATCACGGCGATGACGGCCAGCTTGATCCACACCAGCGACAGCGCCCGGTTCGGGACACCCGCGCGCGTGCGGCGCGCGCGGTCCCAGAACGACGTGGCGCCCGAGATGACGAGCATGATCGCGAGCATCACCCATCCGCCCCACACGGGCAGGTTGCCGTTCTGCAGCGCGATCAGCTCGGGCACCTCGAGGCGGAACAGCCCGCCCGGACCGATGATCACCAGCGCGAGACCCTGGAAGCCCAGGAACAGGCCCAGCGTCACGACGAACGACGGGATGCCGACCCTGGCGACGAAGAAACCTATCAGCGCGCCGGTGAGGAAGCCGAAGCCGAAGCCGATCAGCAGCGCCAGCGGCCACGGGACGCCCTGCGAGGCGAGCACCACGAACAGGGCCATGCCGACACCGCCGGTGACGCCCGCCGACAGGTCGATCTCGCCCAGCAGCAGCACGAAGACCAGCGCCATGCCGAGCACCACGAGGGTCGCGGCCTGGTTCAGCAGGTTCGCGAAGTTGCGCTCGGTGAGGAAGAACGGGCTCAGGATCGAGAACAGGGTGAACAGGACGACGAGCCCGCCGATGGCCGGGAGCGCGCCCATGTCGCCGCCGCGCACGCGCTGCCACCACGCCCGGAGCTGGTCGCCGACGCCGCCCTCGACGCCGCTGCCGATGAGGTCGCTCGCGAGGGGATCGGGCGCGGCCTCGGTGCGGGTCGCATTCGCGGTCATTCCACGCCTCCTTCGGTGCGGACAGTCGAGGTGTCGAGGATCGTGACGCCCTGGGGTGTCTTGGTGCCGGTGATGTAGCCGACCACGTCGTCGCGCGTGGTCTGGCTCGTCGGGATCTGCGCCACCATCTGGCCGAGGTACAGCACCGCGATGTCGTCGGCGACCTGGAAGACGTCGGCGAGGTTGTGGCTGATGAGGACCACCGCGACGCCCTGCTCGGAGAGGCGTGTGACCAGGTTCAGCACCTGCTCGGTCTGCGCGACGCCCAGGGCCGCCGTCGGCTCGTCGAGGATGACGACGCGGGCCTTCTTGAGGACCGCGCGGGCGATCGCGACGGTCTGCCGCTGCCCGCCGGACAGGCTCGAGACCTTCTGCCGCACCGACTTCACGGTGCGCACGGACAGCGAGCGGAGGGTGTCGGACGCCTCCTTCTCCATGCGGCCCTCGTCGAACGTGCCGAACGACAGCTCCTCGCGACCGAGGAACATGTTCTGCACGATGTCGAGGTTGTCGCAGAGCGCCAGGTCCTGGTAGACGACCTCGATGCCGAGGCCGGATGCATCCCGGGGCGCGTGGAGGTCGCGGTGCTGGCCGTCGATGAGGACTTCGCCCTCGTCGTACGGCTGCACGCCGGCGAGGCCCTTGATGAGGGTGGACTTCCCGGCGCCGTTGTCACCGACGAGTGCGGTGACCTTCCCGGGGCGGACTTCGAGGTCGACGCCCTTGAGGACGCTGACGGGGCCGAAGGACTTCTTGACGCCGACCAGCTTGATGATCGGCTCTGTGGCGGTGAGTGTGTCTGACATGCTCGCTTCCTTGCGATGACGGTGTTCCGGCGAGAAGGGGCGTCGCGCCCTGCGGCGCGACGCCCCTGCGGTTCAGCCCGCAGGCCCGCGGACTACTCTGCGGTGACTCCGTACTCCTCGCAGGCCGCTATCACTTCCGGCGTGCAGACGTCGTCGTACTCGGCGTCGCCCGCCGCGATGACGTCCTTGACCTGCTCCGGTCCCACCAGGATCGGGGTGACCTGGATGTACGGCGTGCCGTCGTCGAGCTCGGCCTCGGTCGTCACGTCCTCGCCGTTCAGGAGCGCCACCGCGGTCTCGACCGCGGCATCCGCCTCGTCCTTCACCGGCTTGTAGACCGTGGCGGTCTGCCAGCCGAGGAGGATGTTCTGCAGGCCCGCGACGTTCGCGTCCTGTCCCGAGACGGCGACGCCCTCGAGGTTGTTGTCCTGCAGCACCTTGATGACGCCGGCCGCGTTGGTGTCGTTGGCGACCCAGACGCCGTCGACCTGGCCGTTGAGCGAGGTCAGCGCCTGCTCGAAGTTGGTCTGCGACTTGGCCTGGTCCCACACCCCCGGGGGCTCCGCCGCCGGCGTGATGCCCGCGCCTTCCATGACCTCGACCGCGCCCTCCTTGAACATGGCCGCGTTGCCGTCGGTCGGGTCGCCGCCCATGTACACCACGACAGCCGTGGCCGGGTCCTTGCCGGCGGCCTCCAGTCCGTCCAGGACCGTCTGGCCCTCGAGGCGGCCGACCTCGACGTTGTCGAACGACACGTAGTAGTCGGCGCCCTCGAACGGACGGTCGTAGGCGATGACGGGGATGCCCTCGCCCTTCGCCTTCGCCGCCACGGCCTCTGCAGCGCCCTGGTAGTCGACCAGGAGCATGACGCCGCAGCCCTGGGTGAGCTGCTGGTCCGCGATCGTCGAGTACTTGTTGACGTCGCCCTGGGCGTTCTGGATGTCGACGTCGAAGCCGGCGCCCTCCAGGCCCTCCTGGAGGTACTTGCGGTCGAAGTTCTCCCAGCGCGGCGAGGATGCCGCGTCGGGGAGGATCACGCACGCGCGGCCCGCGGCGTCGCCGCCGCCGTCGCCGCCGTCGCCCCCGTCCCCGGTGTCGCCGTTGCCGCCGGCGCATCCCGCCAGCACCACCGCGGCCGCGCCCGTGAGGGCCGCCACGGCGAGGAGTGAAGACTTCTTCATCATTCGCCTTTCGTCATTGAAGCGAGCGAGGCCCGGGTCCCTTCCCGTGCGCATCGCGCTGAAAGCGATCATGGCGATGATCGAATCTTGGCGTCAAGTCTTGAACATAACGCTTTGACAACGCCGGGACGCCGGGTCATCGCCCCACTCGTGTTCCTGTGCCGCGAGAGCGCTTTCCGTGCAGAATGCTTGTCTGATGCGCAGATCAGAAGCAGATTGCGCAGTACGCCACGTAGTGTGCACGGTACGCCGCGGTAGCGTGTTCGTCAAGTGAAGACAGCGAGCGACCCTCGCCCGTCACGCGCGACCGGTCGCCGCCCGCGTGCGACGCGACAGCGAGTCCACGATCACCGCCAGCACCAGCACGGCCCCGGTGACCATGAACTGCACCGAAGAGTCGAGGTTGAGCAGCGTCAGGCCCGACGAGATCGACTGGATGACGACGATGCCGATGAGGGCCGAGAACGCGGACCCTCGCCCGCCGAAGAGACTTGTTCCGCCGATGACCGCGGCCGCGATCGCGTTCAGATTGACGTCGCCGGTGCCCGAGCTCTGGTTGGCCGAGGCCAGTCGCGCCGCGGCGAGGATGCCGCCGACGGCGGCGAGCGTCGAGCACATCGCGAACACCGACAGATAGATCCGGTTCACGCGGATGCCGGCGCGACGGGCGGCCTCGACGGAACCGCCGACGGCGTACACCGCGCGTCCCCACCGGGTGCGCGTCAGCAGGAAGTTCATCACGACGACGAGCCCGAGGAAGAACAGGAACATCACGCCCACGCCGCGGTACAGGTTCAGGTACCAGGTCGCGGCGAGGAGGAAGGCCAGGAGCGCGATGCTCCGCGTCGCGATCTCGGCGTAGCTCTGGCTGACGAGGTTGGCGGCGGCACGGCGGTGCGCCCGCCGCACGAGCGACCACGCGAACGCGCCCGCCGCCACCACGGCGAGGACGTACGACGCCCAGGGCGGAAGGAATAGCTGCTGGGCGAACTGCACCAGCCACGAGTCGAACGGGATGGCGATGGAGCCTGTCTCGCCGAGCACCCACAGCTGCAGGCCGAGGAAGCCGAGCAGGCCGGCGAGCGTGATGACGAAGCTGGGCAGGCCGAACCTGGTGAACAGGTAGCCGTAGAGCAGGCCGACGAGACAGCCGATGGCCATGCCCGCGAGGACGGCGATGATGGGGTTCCACTGCAGCTGCACGAACGTGACCGCGAGCACGGCCGCCGCCAGGCCCGACACCGATCCCACGGAGAGGTCGATCTCGCCCACCAGCAGCACCAGCACCACGCCGAGGGCGATCGTGCCGATCGCGGCGCACTGCATCGTGAGGTTCACGAGGTTCTCGCTGGAGAGGAACACCGGGTTCAGAAGCTGGAACACCGTCCAGATCACCGCGATCCCCAGGACGACCGGCAGCGTGCCCAGCTCGCCCTCGCGGATCCGGGCGACGAACCCCTCCCACGCGTGGCGGAGCCGGCTGCCGCTGAGCACGCGCTCCTCGGGGAGCGGCTCGGCCAGACGCTCGTCGCCGCGCGCGCTCATCGCGTCCCCTCCCCGCGGGGCCGCGGCGGCCGCCGCGACCCGCGTCGGGGCATCCGGATCACCGTGCCCCCGGCCGTCTCGGTCTCGACCTGCGGCTCGTCCACGGGAGGCGGCGGCGCCGTGCCGCGATCCGGCGTGCGCCGGAGCGCGGAGTGGTCGGCGGCGCCGGTGATGGCCGCGATGAGGATCTCGCTCGTGACGTCGGCGACGTTGTAGACGCCGTTGTTGCGTCCGAGCCGCAGCACGACGACGCGGTCGGCGACCGCCATGACGTCGGCCATGTTGTGGCTGATGAGGATGACGCCGTGGCCGCGTTCGCGCAGACGCTCGATGAGATTGAGGACCTCCGCCGTCTGCGCCACCCCGAGCGCCGCGGTGGGCTCGTCGAGGATGACCACGCGCGGCTCGCCGATGAGAGACCGCGCGATCGCGACGGTCTGCCGCTGCCCGCCGGACAGCGACGCCACCGGCACCCGGACCGAGGGGATCTTGGCCGACAGCTCGCGCAGCAGCGTCCAGGTGCGCTGCTCCATGCCCACCTCGTCGAGGGTGGCGCCGTCGCGCAGCTCGCGCCCGAGCCACAGGTTCGCCACGACGTCGAGGTTGTCGCACAGCGCGAGGTCCTGGAAGATCGTCTCGATGCCGAGATCCTGCGCGTCCGCGGGGGAGTGGATGTCGACCGGCTCGCCGTCGAACTCGAGGGTCCCCGCATCCGGCGGATGGACCCCGGCGAGCACCTTGACCAGCGTGGACTTGCCCGCGCCGTTGTCGCCGACGAGGGCGACCACCTCGCCCTCGTTGACCCAGAAGTCCACGTCGGTGAGCGCCTTGACGGCGCCGAAGTGCTTGCCGATGCCGCGCATGGTGAGCACGCGCTCGCGCGGCCTTCCCGTCCGCGGGTGCGTCACCGACATCCTCGCCCCGTCCCCATCATCGCGTCCCGGCCGTTCGCCGCCAGAGACAGGACCCTACCCGATCCCTGCGGCTTCGCACGCATCGGCGTAGGCGGGGGTGCAGATGTCGTCGACGGACCAGAAGCCGTCGGCGACGACGGTGCCCATGATGTCGTCGACGGTGACGGCGACGGGGTCGAGCAGCGTCGCCGGCGTCCCGTCGATCTCCATCGGCGCCGTCACCTCCTCGCCGTTCAGCAGCTTCACGGCGACCTCGGCGGCGAGCTCCGCCTGCGGCTTGATCGCCTTGTAGACGGTCATGTGCTGGTCGCCGGTGAGGATCCGCTGGATCGCCGAGAGCTCGGCATCCTGTCCCGTCACGATCGGGAGGGGATCGACGTCGGCGACGCGCAGCGCCGCGATCGCGCCCCCGGCCGTGGCGTCGTTGGCGGCGTAGACCCCGGTGATCGCGTCGCCGTGCTGCGCGATCTGGCCCGACACCCACTCCTGGGCCTTCTCCGGGCTCCAGCCGGGGGTGTCGTACTCGGCGAGGACGCGCAGCCCGCTCTCGTCGATGATGCTGTGCGCCCCCCGCTTGAACAGCGCGGCGTTGCTGTCGGTGGGCGAGCCGTTGACCATGAGGATGCCGCCGTCCTCGCCGTTGGCCCGCACGCCCTCGACGAACGCCTCCGCCTGCAGGACGCCGACCTTCTCGTTGTCGAACGAGATGTAGTACGCCAGGTCGCCGCCGGCCACGAGGCGGTCGTACGAGATCACCGGCACCCCCTTCGCGTTCGCCGAGGTCACGATGCTGACGGCGGCGTTCGCGTCGACCGGGTCGAGCACGAGCACGCCGGCCCCCGCGGTGAGGGCGGACTCGGCCTGCTGCTGCTGCTTCGCGGCGTCCTGGTCGGCGTTGGCGTACAGGACGCGGTAGTCGCCGAGCTCGGCGATCCGCGCCTCGAACAGCGGGCGGTCGAACGTCTCGTACCGCGCGGTCTTCGCATCGGGCAGCAGCAGGGCGACGGTGTCGTCGGAGGGGGCGCGCCCCGGCGCGGGCGACGTCGTGCACGCCGCCAGCAGCGCGGCGAGGAGGAGGAGAGCGGATGCCGCGACCGCTGCGCTGCGCCGGGTGCGGCCCTGCCGCGACCCGTGGGGGTGCATGCCGCGCATGGGTACGCTCACGCGGTGATGGGCAGCGACGGCGCGCTCGGCAGCTGTGCGTCGACCGTGACGTGATCGAGGGCGATCGCGATCGCCCCGCGCGACTCCGCCCACTCGCCGAACGAAGCCCCGACGATCTCGGGGAGGCCGTCGGCGGACGCGAGCGCCGTGCGCTCGAGGGCATGGCGCATCGGCGCCATGAGGATCTCGCCGGCCTGGCCCAGCTCGCCGCCGATCACGATGAGCCCGGGGTCGACGAGGTTGCACAGGCTCGCCGCGGCGATGCCGATGTGGCGTCCGGCGTCGGCGATGACGCGCCGGGCGGCGCCGTCGCCGGTCTCGGCCGCCTGCAACAGGTCGCCGAGGCGGTGCATGCCCTCGCTCGGCGGGAAGAGCGACAGCAGCGCCGGCCCGCCGGCGTACGTCTCGAGGCACCCGCGGTTGCTGCAGCGGCAGATCGGCCCGTTCTCGTCGAGCGTCACGTGCCCGATCTGCCCTGCCTTGCCGTTGACGCCCCGGAAGAGGTCGCCGTCGACGATGAGACCGGCGCTGATCGTGTGGCCGACGCGGATGAAGACGCTGGATGCGGCCGCGCGGCCGTTCCCCTCGCGCGCCTCGGCGAGCCCGCCCAGGTTGGCCTCGCTGTCGACGTAGACCGGCCGCCCGATGCGCGCGGACAGGCTCTCGGCGACGTCCACGCCCTCCCAGCCGCGCAGCAGACCCGGGGTCGAGACCATGCCCGTACGCGGGTCGATCGGCGCAGGCAGCGCCAATCCCACCGCCAGGAGGTCGGTGAGCGTGCTTCCGAGCGACTCCATCATGTCGCCCAGCAGGAGCGCCAGCCGGTCGAGCTCGGAGTCATGGCGATGGTCGAGGGGGAGCGGAAGCGACGACTGCGTCACGATGGTGCGCGCGGTGTCGGCGATCGCGATGTGAAGGTGGCGGGAGCTGTAGTGCACGCCGGCGACGAGGCCGAGGCGGCGGGCGAGGGACACCAGCGTGGCGCGGCGGCCGCTGCTGGTGGTGAAGGACGTGTGGAGCAGGCCCGACGCGGTCAGCTCCTTGACGATGTTGGAGACCGTCGCCGGAGACAGGCCGGTGCTGCCGGCGAGCTCGATCTGCGTCAGACGGCCGTGGCGCTTGAGCGACTCGACGACGCGCGCGCGGTTGGCCTCGCGCAGCGAGGTCTGCGAGCCCGGCGGGGCGTTACGGCGTGCCACAGCTTCACTGTAGCGGACCCCCGATTTCGCAGGTCGGGCGGCAATCGCCGGTGGACCTGCCGGTCAGCGGCGCCCTTCGGCGAGGCGGATGAGCACGATGTTGCCGGATTCGTCGACTTCCGCGACGTCCGTATGCGCCTTCACGAACTCCGAGAAGCTCCGGTGGCCGAGAGCCTTCTCGCTGAAGGACGGGTCGAGTCGCTTGATGAGGCTCTTGACCGCGGACGCGTGCTGCCACTCGACGTCGTCCTTGTCGCTCTCCAGGCGCAGCGCGCGCTCCAGCAGCGAGCCCGCCGGGTCCGCCGCGGCTTTCCTGCTGCGACGACGCTGCGGCGCGGCATCCTTCTTGTCCTCCGGGGGTCCTGCCACACCTGGCAGGGCGTCGTACGAGTCGAACTGGTCGCACGCCGCCGCCAGCGACTTCGCCGTCGAGCCGGCGACGCCCACGCCCACGACGAACCGGCCGAGGCGCTTGCAGCGCTGGGCGAGCGGCACGTAGTCGGAGTCGCCCGCGACGATGACGACGTGGGTGAGATCCGGCAGCCGGAACATGTCTTCGACGGCGTCCACGGCGAGGCGGATGTCCGCGCCGTTCTTGGCGTAGGCCGCGGCGGGGAAGAGCTGCACCAGGTCGACCGCCCGCGCGACGAGCTGCGAGCGGTACTCCGCGTTGACCGGCGCGGACCAGTCGGCATAGGCGCGGGTGAGCACGAGGGTCCCGAACGACGTGGCGTAGTCGATGATGGCTCCGACGTCGATGGTGGCGGCGGTCAGGCGCTCGGCGATCTCGGGGTCCGAGCCGCCCGCCGAGATCTTCTGCCGATCGCGCGAGTACGAGTTCTTGCCGTGCACGCGGTCGTACCAGGACATGACGATGTTGTCGAAGTCCAGGTAGACCGCCACGCGGGCGTTCTGCAGTTCGGCCACTTCACTCCTCCCCGGGGTAGCGCACGCCGACGAGCTCGCGGATCTCGTCGAGGGTCTCCATGATCGCGACCGTCTCGTCGATCGGCAGGATGTCGGAGTCGGTGCGTCCCTCGCCGATCACGCGCTCGGCGGCGAGCGCCTGGTACTGCATCCCGCGTCCGTCGATGTCGGAGCGGTACTCCTCGCGGACCGCTCCGTCGGGTCCGACCACGCGGAACGACGTCGCGGAGTACCACACCCGGTCGATCTCGATGCGGGCCTGCGTGCCGATCACCGTGGCCGTGTTGGGACCAGCCGCACGCGATGCCGACAGCGACGTCGAGATCGCGCCCGACTCGTGCGCCATGACGGTGGCGACCTCGGTGTCGGAGCCGGCGTCGCCGAGGCGTGCCGAGGCCGCGATCGACAGCGGGGCGCCCAGGACGTCCCACGCGAACGAGATCGGGTAGATGCCGAGGTCCAGCAGCGCGCCGCCCCCGAGCTCGAGGGCGTTGATGCGGTGCGCCGGGTCGTCCGGCAGGAGCTGCGTGTGATCGGCGATGACGGCGCGCACCTCGCCGAGGGCGCCGGATGCGATGAGCTCGCGGATGCGGACCATGTGCGGGAGGTAGCGGGTCCACATCGCCTCCATCGCGAGCACGCCTCTGGCTGCGGCGGCGTCGCGGACCTCCGCGGCCTCGGCGGCGTTCAGCGTGAACGGCTTCTCCACCAGCACATGCTTGCCGGCCTCGATGGCCAGCAGCGCGTTCGCCGCGTGCATCGGATGCGGCGTCGCGACGTACACGATGTCGACGTCGGGATCGGCGACCAGGTCCTCGTACGAGCCGTGGGCGCGGGGGATGCCGAAGTCGGCGGCGAAGGCGTCGGCGGTCTGCTGCCGGCGCGACCCGACGGCGGCGACGTCCAGGCCGGCGGTGCGGAGGTCGCTCGTGAAAGCGCGGGCGATGCCGCCCGGGCCGAGGATGCCCCAGCGCAGGGACGAGGGGGAAGTCATGAACCGAGGCTATCGCCCCGTCCGCCCCCCTACTGCGTGCGGCTCTCGGCGAGCGCGGGCTGCCCCGGTGCGACGACGAGCGGGTCGAGCGCGCGGGCGAGGTCCTCCACGATGTCGCGCGGATCCTCCAGGCCGATCGACAGGCGCACCGTGGTGCTGCCGATGTGCGCCTCCGTCAGCTGGGTGGGCGTCATGTGGCTGTGGGTCATCGACGCCGGGTGCGCGACGAGACTGCGGGCATCGCCGATGTTGGCGACCAGCTTGACGACCTGGAGGCGGGCGACGACCTCCTCGACGAGGCGGAAGTCCGCCTCGTCGTCCCCCGACGAGGGGAGGTCGAACGCGAACACCGAGCTCGCGCCCCGCGGCAGGTAGGTCTGCGCGCTGCGGTGCCACGGGCTGGACTCCAGGCCGGGGTGATGCACGCGCGCCACCGCCGGATGCGTCTCGAGGAACCGCGCGACGGTCAGCGCGCTCGAGGTGTGCCGCTGGACGCGCAGGTCGAGCGTCTCGATGCCCTGCAGCAGCTGGAAGGCGTTGAACGCCGAGAGCGAGGGCCCGAGGTCGTGGACGTACTTGGTCTTCACGAGCGCGATGTAGGGGGAGCCGGTGGCGCCGAACCGCTCGACGAGGCTGCCGTCCGGAACGCGGGCGTAGGTCTGCGTCAGCTGCGGCCAGCGATCGGGCTCCGCCGTGAAATCGAAGGTGCCGAGATCGACCACCACACCGCCCAGCGATGTGCCGTGGCCGCCGAGGAACTTGGTCGCGGAGTGCACGACGATGTCGGCGCCGAAGTCCTTCGCCCGCTGGAGGTAGGGCGTCGCGACCGTGTTGTCGATCACGAGGGGCACGCCGGCGCGGCGTGCGACCGCCGCGACGGCGCCCAGATCCAGGACCTGCGCGATGGGGTTCGAGATCGATTCCGCGAACAGGGCGCGCGTGGTCGGGCGGATGGCGGCCTGCCAGGCTCCGAGGTCGTCCTGGTCGACGAAGGTCACCTCGATGCCCCAGTCGGCGAACGTGTCGTTCAGAAGGTCGACCGTGCCGCCGTAGAGCTGGCGTGCGGCGACGATGTGCTCACCCTGCTTGGCCAGCGCCAGCAGCGCGACCGCGACGGCCGCCTGGCCGGAGGACACGCCCGCCGCAGCGATCCCGCCTTCGAGCTCGGCGACGCGTCGCTCGAAGACGAGGACCGTCGGGTTGGCCGCCCGGCTGTAGATGTTGCCGTCCTTGCGCAGCGCGAAGAGGTCGCGGGCCTCGCTGAGCGAGCGGAACTCGAACGCGTTGGACTGGTGGATCGAGGGCACGGCGGTGTTCTCCGCCACGCCCGGAACGAAGCCGGCCTGCACCTGGGCCGTCGCGAAGGAGCGCGGGGCGGCGTGGGGCGTGTCGGACGCGCAGACCGATTCGGGCATACAGAGCATTGTCGGGCCGCACCGCTGCCCGGCGCGCGTCGTATGTCGAACTGTTGCGGCGCCGGGCGCCGGGCGCCTGCGGTCAGGGGACGAGGACGACCTTGCCGTCGACGCCGGCCTCGACAGCGCGGTGGGCCTCGGCGGCCGCCGCGAGGGCGAAGGAGGGGCCGAGCTCGACGGAGAACGCGCCTGCGGCGAGCAGCGCGAGCGTCACCGGCACGGCCTCGATCCGCCACGCCTGCTGCTGCGCGGTGAGCGGCACGGGCGAACCGCCGGAGAAGGCGCGGATGCCGAGGCCGGCGGCATCCCGTCCGCGGACGAGTGTCGCGACGCGGTCGCGATCCGGGACCAGCCCGATCGAGGTCTGCAGGGCCTCGTCGGTGCCTGCGGCGTCGATCGCGACCGTCACACCCCGGGGAGCAGCCTCCCTGACACGGTCGGCGAGCCCGTCCCCGTAAGCGGTGGGGATGCCGCCCAGCGCGCGCACGCGCTCGAACCGGCGCTCGGACGACGTGGCGATCACCGTCGCGCCCCAGAGCACCGCGTACTGGATCAGCGCCTGGCCGACGGCGCCCGAGCCGCCGTGCACGAGCAGCGTGTCGCCGGAGCCGACGCCGAGCGAGCGCAGCGTCTGGTACGCCGTGCCGACGGGGATGCCCAGCGCCGCGCCCTCGGCGGCGCTCACCTGCGGCGGTCGCCGGAAGAGGTGCCCGGCCCCGACGACGACGTCTCTCGCGTACGCGCCCGAGGCGCCGGCGAACACCACGGGGTCGCCGGCGCGGAAGCCGTCGACGCCCTCGCCCACCGCGGTGACCACGCCGGCGCCGTCGCTGCCGACCCGGCGCGGCGTGGTGATGGGCGCCGACGTGCGGATGCCGCTGCGGAGCTTGACGTCGATCGGGTTGACCCCCGCCGCCGTCACCTCGACGGCGACTTCTCCCGGCCCGGGCACCGGGTCGGGTTCCTCGATCGCGCGCAGGACGTCGGGGGCGCCGAACTCGGTGTAAGCGATCGCGGTGGTCATGTCGTGCAGAGCTCCTGTCTCGCGGCGGTCGTCGGCGTCGCCGGGACTCCCAGCCTGTCAAACGTGCGGGCGACTCGGGCGCTCAGCCGCGCAGCGCCTTCTGGATCCGCTGCAGCGACACCGGCTCCGCCGTTCCCAGCGTCTGCGCGAAGAGGCTGACGCGGTACTCCTCGAGCAGCCAGCGCGCGTGCACGAGGGAGGGCGGCGCGTCCTCTGCCGGCGGGATCGTGCCCCCCGCGTCGGCGAACAGCGCGGCCGCGCGCTCGAACTCGGTCATGCGCTGGCGGTCGCGGCCGGGGTTGTCGGACAGCGCGCGCACCCGGTCCCGCGCGCCGCGCAGGTAGCGGGGGACGTGGGCGAGCCGGTCGGTCCCCGTCAGGGCGGCGAAGCCCGGGAACACGAGCCCGGCGAGCTGGCCCTTCACGTCGCCCAGCGCCCCCAGCAGCGTCAGCGAGTTCGCGTCGCGCATCGTCCGCTCCACCTCGCGGGCCGCGGTGAGGATGCGCGCGGCGAGGGACACCGTCTGGAACAGCTCGTCGACGACGACGGCCGACAGCGCGTCGCGCACCTCCTCGAACCGTGCCCGGGTGCGCACCGTGCCGTCGTGCGCCGTCCGGGCGATCACCGCGTCGGCGACGGCTACGCGGCAGTCCTCGATGAGCGCCTTGGCGGACGGGTACGGGGATGCCGCGAGCGCGAGCTTCTCCGCGGAGGTGAGGTGCTCGAGCACGTACGCCGCCGGCGAGGCGACCGACAGCAGCACCAGCCGGCGCACGCCCTGCCGCGTCTCCCGTGCTGCCGCTTCCGGGGTCGCCTCGATCCGGAGCGCGACCGTCGGTCCCTCGTCGACGACGGCGGGGTACCCGCGCACGATGCCGCCGGCCACTCTGGTGTCGACCACGTCGGGGAGGTCTCCGAAGCTCCACTCGGTCAGGCCCGCGCGCTCGGCGAAGCCCGGCGAGGCCTGCACACCGGCCGCGCCGTTCGCCGCGCCCGGGCCGGCCGCGCGCGGGGCCGCAGCGGCCATCGACGCCGCGGGACCCGGTCTGGTCGACGCGGCCCGGGCGGTGAGCGACTTCGAGACGGACGCGCGGACCCGGTCCGACAGGCGCTCCTGCAGCGACCGGAGGTCGCGGTCCGAGCCCACGGTGCGTCCGCGCTCGTCGACCGCGCGGAACGACACCTGCAGATGCGCCGGGACGCGGTCGAGCTCGAAGTCCTCCGCGGTGACGGGCTGGTTCGCGACCCGCTGGATGCGGGCGGCGAGCGCCTGGCGCAGCGGCAGCGGCGGCAAGCCGTCGTGCGCCTCGGGGCCCTGCCCCGCCAGATCCGCGGCGAACGTCGCCGCCCAGTCGGCGGCGGGCACGACGTGCCGGCGGATGGCCTTGGGAAGCGACCGCAGCAGCGCGGTGATGAGCTCGTCCCGCATGCCGGGCACCTGCCAGTCGAACCCGTCCGGTCGCAGCTGTGCGAGCAGCGCGAGCGGCACCACGGCCGTGACGCCGTCGTCGGGTGCGCCGGGCTCGAAGCGGTAGGCCAGCGAGATCACCTGGTCGCCCTGCGTCCAGCGCGCAGGGAAGTCGCGCTCGTCGCCGCGCGAGCCCTCGTCGACGAGGTCGGCCTCGGTCATGTCCAGAAGCCGCGGCGTGCGGGCCGACGCCTCCTTCCACCACGCCTCGAACGACCGGGCGTCGAACACGTCGCGCGGGATCCGTGCGTCGTAGAACCGGAACACCGCCTCGTCGCCGACCAGGATGTCGCGGCGGCGCTCGCGCTCCTCGATCTTCTCCAGGCGGCGCCGCAGCTCGAGATTGCGTCGTTCGAAGGCGGTCAGCCGCTTGTCGAGGTGCGACGAGTCCCACTCGCCCTCGACGAGCGCGTGCCGCACGAACAGCTCGCGCGCGAAGGGGCGGTCGAACCGGGCGAGCTGCACCCGGCGCTTCGGAATGATCTCGAGGCCGAAGAGCGTGACCTTCTCGTAGGCGGATGCCGCTCCCGACGCCTTCGACCAGTGTGGCTCGCTGAGCGAGCGCTTCGCCAGATCGCCCGCGAGCGGCTCGGCCCACGCGGGATCGATCGCGGCGACGGTGCGCGCGAAGAGGCGGCTGGTCTCGACGACCTCGGCGGCCATCACGGCGCTCGGCCGCTTCTTCTTCAGCCCGGAGCCGGGGAAGATCGCGAAGCGCGTGCCGCGCGAGCCGACGTACTCGGCGCCGCGCCGCTGCTCGGCGCGGTCGGAGCGCTCCGACCCGCCCCGTCCGCGGGCGGAGGCGCCGGCGGTGCGCTCGTCGAGGATGCCGAGCTGCGACAGCAGACCCGACAGGATCGCCTTGTGGATCTCGTCGGGGTCGGCGACGGCACCGCCCGCACCCGCGCGGGTCGACGCGCGTGGCGCGTTCACGAGCGCGCTCAGCTGACGATGGACGTCGGCCCATTCGCGCACGCGCACGTAGTTCAGGTGCTCGGCACGGCACAGGCGCCGGAAGGCGCTGGAGCCGAGCTCGGCCTGCTTCTCCTGCAGGTGGTTCCAGAGGTTCAGCAGGCTCAGGAAGTCGCTCGACGGGTCGGTGAACCGGGCGTGGAGCCGGTCGGCCTCCTCGCGCCGCTCCTCCGGCCGCTCGCGGACGTCCTGGATCGACAGGCCCGCGACGATCGCCAGCACGTCGCGCAGCACGCCGCTGCGGCGCGCCTCGACGAGCATGCGTGCGAAGCGCGGGTCGATGGGCAGACGCGAGATCTCGCGGCCCATGTCGGTGAGAGCGGGGTGGTCGCGTCCGGCGCCGGAGCCGGAGGGGCGGACCGCGCCGAGCTCGATCAGCAGGTCGAGCGCGGCCTTCACACCGCGGGAGTCGGGGGGTGTGAGGAACGGGAACGACGAGATGTCGCCGAAGCCGAGCGAGAGCATCTGCAGGATGACCGATGCCAGGCTGGTCCGCAGGATCTCGGGCTCGGTGAACTCCGGCCGCGTCTGGAAGTCGTCCTCGCCGTACAGGCGGATCGCCACGCCGGGGCTGGTGCGCCCGGCGCGACCCGAGCGCTGCTGCGCGGACGCCTGCGACACCGGCTCGATCGGCAGGCGCTGCACCTTGCTGCGGTTGCTGTAGCGCGAGATGCGCGCCGTGCCGGTGTCGACGACGTACCGGATGCCGGGCACGGTGAGGCTGGTCTCGGCGACGTTCGTGGCGAGGATCACCCGCCGGCGGACCCCCGCCAGCCGCGACGGCTCGAACACGCGATGCTGCTCCGCTGAGGACAGGCGCCCGTAGAGCGGGAGCACCTCGGTGGGAGCGGCATCCTTCGCGTACATGCCGCGCACCGCGTCGGCGGCGTCGCGGATCTCGGCTTCGCCGGGCAGGAACACCAGCACGTCGCCGGCGGGCTCGCGGTCGAGCTCGCGCAGGGCCGAGGTGATGCCGTCCACGTCGTCGGAGTCCTCGTCGCCGGACTGCGCCGGCGGACGGTAGCGCACCTCGACGGGGTACGTGCGACCGGACACCTCGATGATCGGCGCGGGCGTGCCGTCGGCGCGGGCGAAGTGCTTAGCGAAGCTCTCGGGGTCGATCGTGGCGCTGGTGATGACGACCTTGAGGTCGGGCCGCCTGGGCAGGATGCGGTGGAGGTAACCCAGGAGGAAGTCGACGTTGAGCGAGCGCTCGTGCGCCTCGTCGACGATGATCATGTCGTACCGTCGCAGCAGCCGGTCACGGTGGATCTCGTTGAGGAGGATGCCGTCGGTGAGGAGCGCGATCCGGGTGTCCTCCGACACCTTGTCGGTGAAGCGCACCTTGTAGCCGACGGTCGTGCCGAGCGGGACCCGCAGCTCCTCGGCGATGCGCTCGGCGATCGTGCGCGCGGCGATGCGGCGCGGCTGGGTGTGCGCGATGCGCGTGCGACCGAGCTCCAGCGCGATCTTCGGCAGCTGCGTCGTCTTGCCCGAGCCCGTCGCGCCGGCGACGATCACGACCTGATGATCCCGGATGGCGTGCGCGATCTCCTCCCGCGCCGCACTGACGGGCAGCTCGGGGGGATACGAGATGACGGGCTCGGGCGCAGACATAGCCTTCGATCGTATCCCGTCGCAGCCGCTGACGGCGATGGGTGGAGCCTCCCCGGCCGCGCCCGCGCGGACGCGCCTAGGCTGAACGCATGACAGTCCCCAGCGTGACCCTCAACGACGGCAACTCGATCCCTCAGCTCGGCTACGGCGTCTTCAAGGTCCCGCCCGCCGACACCGAGCGGGCCGTCGCCGAGGCGCTCGAGGTCGGCTACCGCCACATCGACACGGCCGCCATCTACGGCAACGAGGAAGGCGTCGGGAAGGCGATCGCGGCGAGCGGGATCGGCCGCGACGAGCTCTTCATCACCACCAAGCTGTGGAATGACCGGCACCACGACGACGAGCCGCACGCCGCCATCCGCGAGAGCCTCGGCAAGCTCGGCCTCGAGAAGGTCGACCTCTACCTCGTGCACTGGCCGACGCCCGCCAAGGACGACTACGTGCACGCCTGGGAGAAGATGGTCGAGCTCCGCGACGCCGGCCTCACCCGCAGCATCGGCGTCTCCAACCACCTGGTCCCGCACCTCGAGCGGATCGTCGCCGCCACGGGGGTCGTGCCCGCCGTGAACCAGATCGAGCTGCACCCCGCGTACCAGCAGCGCGAGATCACCGACTGGGCCGCGGCGCACGACGTGCGGATCGAGTCGTGGGGTCCGCTCGGCCAGGGCAAGTACGACCTGTTCGACGCGGAGCCCGTCGCCGCCGCGGCCGCCGCGCACGCGAAGACGCCCGCGCAGGCGGTGCTGCGCTGGCACCTGCAGAAGGGCTTCATCGTCTTCCCGAAGTCGGTGCGCCGGGAGCGCCTCGAGGAGAACCTCGACGTCTTCGACTTCGAGCTCACCGCCGATGAGGTCGCCGCGATCGACGCCATGGACCCGGGCGACGGCTCGGGCCGCGTCAGCGCGCATCCCGACGAGGTGAACTGACCACGAGCGGCGAGGGAGCGGATGCCGTGAACCCGCGTCTCGCGGAGGCCACCAGCCCCTACCTGCGTGCCCACGCCGGCAACCCCGTCGCGTGGTTCCCGTGGGGCGAGGAGGCGTTCGCCGAGGCGCGCCGACGCGACGTCCCGGTCATGGTGTCGATCGGATACTCGACCTGTCACTGGTGCCACGTCATGGCTCGCGAGTCGTTCGAGGACGACCGCACCGCCGCCGAGCTCGACGCCGGGTTCGTGTCGATCAAGGTCGACCGCGAGGAGCACCCGGAGGTGGACGCGGCGTACATGGCCGCCGCCGCCGCGTTCACCCAGAGCCTCGGCTGGCCGCTCACGGTCTTCGCCACGCCCGACGGGCGGCCCTTCTACGCCGGCACCTACTTCCCGCCCGAGCCCCGCGCGGGCATGCCGTCGTTCCGCCAGGTGCTCGCCGCGGTGCGCGAGGCCTGGACCGAGCGCCGCGATCAGATCGATGCGACCGCGGACGCCGTCGCCGACGCGCTCGCCGACGTCCGCGCCGCGGCGCCTGCCGGTGACGTCGAACTGCCGACGGCTGACGAGCTGGCGGCGGCCGCGGTGGCACTGGCGGCGCGGGAGGACCCTCGGCACGGCGGGTTCGGCGATCCCGCCTCGCCCGCCCCGAAGTTCCCGGTCGCGACGGCGCTGCGGTTCCTGCAGTCCATCCTCGTGCGCGACAGGGCGCCCGAGGCGTCCGCCGTCGCCGACCGGGCGCTGGAGGCGATGGCGTCCTCCGAACTGCGCGACCGGGTCGAGGGCGGGTTCTTCCGCTACGCCACCCGTCCGGACTGGACGGTGCCGCACTACGAGCGCATGCTGACCGACAACGCACAGCTGCTGGACGTCGCGATGGACGCGGCACCCGCCCGCCAGGACGTCGCGCGCGGCGTCGCCGGCTTCCTCACCGAGGTCCTGCAGCAGCCCGGCGGCGGCTTCGGCGCCGCGCAGGACTCGGAGTCGTGGATCGCCGGCGTGCGCAGCGAGGGCGGCTACTACCTCCGCGACGCGACCGCGCGCGAGCTGCTCGAGGCGCCCGCCGTCGACGGCAAGGTGGTGACCGGATGGAACGGCCTCGCGATCGGCGCACTGGCCCGCGCCGGCGCCCGGCTGGGCGAGCCGTCGTGGATCGAGGCGGCGCGGTGGGCCGCCGACGCCGTGCTCGAGGTGAACATCGATGCCGAGGGGCGGCTCATGAGGGCCTCGCTGGACGAGGTGCCCTCCCGCGCCCGCGCGACCCTGGCCGACCACGGCCAGCTGGCGTCCGGGCTCCTCGCGCTCGCCGCGGCGTCCGGCGAGGTCGCCTACGCCGTGACCGCGCGGGCGCTCGTCGACGCCTGTGCCGCCGCCGCCGAAGACGACGGCGGCGCCGTCGTGCCCGGCGGCGGGGACCCGGTGCTGTCGCGGCAGGGGATCGGCGCGCCCGACACCGCCTCCGACGCCGACGAGCCGTCGGGCGCGGCATCCCTCGCCGAGGCGGCCGCCGCCCTGTGGATCCTGGGGGCCGGCGACGACTACCGCGTCCTCGCCGGGCGGCTCGTCGGCACCCACATCCGAGCCGCGCTCTCGCAGCCGCTCGCGTACGGCGCTCTCCTGCGGGTGGCCACGACCCTGGCCGCCGCGCCGCGGCAGGTGGTCGTCGTGAGCGCAGACCCCGATGCACCGATGGCGGGCCGGGCACGCGGCATCCGTGCCGACGCCGTGGTGGTCGTCTCGCCCGAGCAGGCGGCGGCGTGGGCGGATGCCGGCTTCGGGCTCTTCGCCGACAAGGCGATGCGCGACGGTCGTCCGACGGCGTACGACTGCCGCGACTTCGCGTGCCGGCTGCCGGTCACCGACCCCGCGCAGCTCGACGCCTGAGGGGCCGCGTCAGACCCAGCTCGGCAGCCACATGTGCAGGTGCCAGAAGTCGTAGGGCACGTTCATCGCCGAGATGATCGGGTACCAGAACGCGGCCAGCGCCAGCGCGACGCCGAGGAAGACGAGCACGAAACGCTGACCGGTGAGCCGCCGGTAGGAGTCCGCCGAGTGCGCGCCGGCGATGTCCCTCAGGGCGAAGGTCACAGCGAGGAGCAGGAACGGCAGGATCGCCACGGTGTAGAACTGGAACACCGTGCGGTCGGGGAGGAAGAGCCACGGCACGTAGGTCACCGCGACGCCGGTCAGGACGATCGCGTGGCGCCAGTCGCGGGCCACGACGAACCGGTAGGCGAGGTAGAGGACAGCGGCGACGCCGGCGTACCAGACCAGCGGGTTCGGCATCGACGAGATCACCTCGGAGCAGCCGTTCGCCGCCTGGCAGCCGTCGACGCCGAACGCGTCCTGGCGGTAGTAGATCCCGGTGGGACGCAGCAGGAGCGGCCACTGCCACGCGGGACTCGCGTAGGCGTGGTGCGCGACGATCCCCGACGTCGACTCGTACATCGCGACGTGGTACCGCCACAGGCTCTCCAGCGCCGTGCCGCCGGACTTGCGGTCGTAGCCGCTGTCGGTCACCAGCCAGCCGGTCCAGGACGCCACGTAGACGACCACCGCGACCGGGACGAACAGGAGGAACGTGACCAGACCCTGGCGCACGGCATCCGTCGGCCACAGCAGCACGCCGGCACGGCGCCGCGCGAGCGCGTCGGTCACGACGAGGTAGATCCCGAGCCCCGCGAGGACCCAGGCCCCCGACCACTTGACGGCGCTGGCGGCGCCGATGGCCGCGCCCGCCGCGACGATCCAGGGCCGGTTCCACAGCAGCGGGCCCCACGACGGCGGCTCGTCGCCGTCGTACCGCGCCGCGACGGTCTCCGCGATGCGGCCCATCGTCCGCTCGCGGTCGATCAGGACGAACAGGAACCCCAGCAGCACGAAGAACGTCAGCGGCGTGTCGAGGAGCGCGACGCGGCTCATCGAGATCGCCAGGCCGTCCACCGCCATGAGCAGGCCCGCGACGACGGCGAACGTGGTCGAGCGCGTGAGCCGCTTCGCGATCAGCATCAGCACCAGGACGGCTGCCGTGCCCAGCAGCGCGACGGTGATCCGCCACCCCCAGCCGGACCCGGGGCCGAGCGTCATCATGCCGAGCGCGATGATCCACTTTCCCAGCGGCGGGTGCACGACGAACGACGGCTCGTCGGTGAAGGCGTCGACATCGCCCGACAGGAATCGGTCGTTGGCGTCGGCCGGCCACGAGCCCTCGTAGCCCAGGTTCAGCAGGGTCCAGGCGTCCTTGACGTAGTACGTCTCGTCGAACTGGTTCATCAGGTCGTGCGCGGCGGCGAGATTCCACAGGCGCAGGACGGCGGCGATGAGGAGGACGATCGCGGGGCCCAGCCAGGCGTAGAGGCGGGCCGCCCGTGGGTCCTCGCCGAGGCGGCGGGTGAACCGGTCGTAGAGGCTCGGCCGGGCCGGGGGGAGGAGCGGCGCGGCGGTCTCGTCGGTCTCGAGCCGCGGGGCATCCGTCACCCGGTCAAGTCTAGGCTGAGGGCGTGATCATCCTCGCGGCGACCCCGATCGGAAACCTCGGGGACGCCTCCCGCCGGCTGGTCGAGGCGCTGGAGAGCGCCACGGTCGTCGCCGCTGAGGACACCCGCACCACGCAGCGCCTGCTCGCCGCGCTCGGCGTCGGCAACCGCCCGCGCCTGATCGCCCTGCACGACCACAACGAGAAGGAACGGGCGCCCGAGCTCGTCGCCCTCGCCCGCGACGGGGACGTGCTCGTCCTGAGCGACGCCGGCATGCCGACGGTGAGCGATCCCGGCTACGGGCTCGTCGCCGCGGCCGCCGCGGCGGGCGTGCAGGTCACGGCGATCCCCGGCCCGAGCGCCGTCCTGACCGCGCTCGCCGTGTCGGGCCTGCCGACAGACAGATTCACATTCGAGGGATTCGTCGGGCGCAAGCAGGGCGAGCGACTCGCGGCCTTCCGTGCCCTCGCCGGCGAACCTCGCACGATGGTGTTCTTCGAGGCGCCGTCGCGCGTGGCCGCGACCCTGGCCGACATGGCCGCCGAGTTCGGAGCGGATCGGCGGGCGGCCGTGTGCCGCGAGCTGACGAAGCTGCACGAGGAAGTCGCGCGGGGGACCCTCTCCGAGCTCGTCGAGTGGGCCGACGGCGGCGTGCGCGGCGAGGTGGTCATCGTGGTGGCGGGGGCCGCCGCGCGCGCCGTCGCCTTCCCGGATGCGGTCGCCCAAGTGGTCGCCCTCGTCGCCGGCGGCGTGCGGCGCAAGGACGCCGCGGCCGAAGTGTCCCAGGTGACGGGACACTCCAGCCGCGAGCTCTATCAGGCGTCTCTGTCCGCGCGGGACTGAGCGCCGCCGGTGGGCGGTCCCTACCGCTTGACCTTCTTCAGGCGGTGGATCGCCTTGTCGACCTGCTTCGTGGCGGCCTTCACATCCGCAGCGGTCGCCTTCGATCCGGCGAGGACGACCTCGCCGACGGCGATCGCGTCGTCGAGGACGGCGAGCGAGTCGACCGAGTAGCGGTCGCGGTCGACGGATGCCGCATCGGCGAGGGCCTGCTCGAGCGCCGTCGTGTCGGGCTGCGACCCGCCGCCCACCGATGCCGCGTCGACGAGTCGCACCTCGTCCAGAACGCCCCACGCTCCGGCCGACAGCGAGAACTCGGCCGAGATCGAGACGACGCCGTCCTCTCCCACCACGATGCCGGGCACCGTCGCCGTGTGGAAGTCGTTCCACACGGTGAACTCCAGCGGCGCGGTCCAGGTGCCCGCCGAGGTCGTCGCCTCGAGCGTCCGGGTGTCGGTGGCGGGGCTGTTGGTGCCCTGCGTCGTCGCCTGCAGCACGTACGTTCCGGCGGGCACGCCGGTGACGGTCTGCGACGCCGACGTCTCGTACGCCGACCCGTTCCAGAAGGTGACGGCGTAGTCGCCCGCGAAGCCGTCGGCCGTCTCCTGCCTGGCCGCCGGTCCGGTGAGCGTCCACGCGCTCATGTCGGCGCTCTCGAAGCCGGGGTTCACGACGAGGTTCGGCGCCTCGACCGTGACGTCCGCGGTCACGTCGAGCCCGGAGTCCGTCCTCCCGGGGATCGAGTACGTGCCGGGTCCGCGGATCCACGCGACGGCGTCGCTCCAGTGCACCGCGTGCTGCTCGGTGGTGCGGTCGTTGTAGGCGACCTCGACGGTGTCGGGCAGCGCGATCGGGGCGCCGTCGACGACGAGGAGCGACACCTCCTCGACCGACACGATCTCGCGCGGCGCGACGGCGCCGGTCCGCACGTAGGAGAAGGTGCGCAGCGACTCGAGCGGCGTGCCGTCCCACGCGAAGAGGGCCTGGTTGTCCCACGCCGAACCGCCGTAGTACTCGCCGACGTGGACGGGATCGTAGTCGCCGGCCGCGCTCGTCGCCCAGCCCGAGCCGAACTGCTCCCAGAGCTGTCGGTTCGCCTCGACCTCGGACGGCGGCCCGACCGGAAGCCACGCGGGCTCCCAGTAGTAGACGCCGATGCCGGCATCGCCGACCGCGGCGACCGCGGCGATCACGTCGCGCAGCTCCCACGCCTGCCCCTGCACGCTCACCGGGTACTGGCCGGTGATGCCGCCCGCCCCGATGACGTTCGGGTAGCCGTCGCCGTCCTCGAGCGTGTGCGCCCAGCTCGTCTCGGCGACGATGACCTGCTTGCCGTAGGTCGTGGCGACCTCCGTCAGCACGGCCGTGAGGTTGTCGATCGCGCCGTGCCAGTACGGGTAGTAGGAGCTCGCGAAGACGTCGTAGTCGACGTCGAAGGCGTCGAGCCCCGCCGCATAGGTCGCGTAGCGGCCAGGCGTCTCGGGGTTCGTGAAGTGCACGGCGACGAGGGCGTCGGGAAGCACCTCGCGCACGGCGGCGCTGCCCGCCGAGACGAGCGCCGCGAACTGCGCGTCGATCTCGCGCCCCGGACGCGTGTGCCCCGCGATGGCGTTGTTGGTCTCGTTGCCGACCTGCACCATCCGCACATCCACGCCCGCGTCCTCGAAGCGCTGCAGCGCATCGGCGGTGAAGTCGTGCAGCGCGGTGACCGTGTCGGCGTCGCTGAGCCCCTGCCACGCCTTCGGCGCCAGCTGGCGGGCGGGGTCGGCCCAGAAGTCGGAGTAGTGGAAGTCGACGAGCACGTCCAGGCCGGCGGCGGTCGCGCGCTGCCCGATCCGGACGGCCCGGTCCACGTCCACCGTGCCGCCGCCGTAGCCGCGGCCCGACGCGTCGTACGGGTCGTTCCAGACGCGGATGCGCACCGAGTTCACGCCGTTGTCGGCGAGCACCGCGAACAGGTCGGCCGGGTCACCGGCGGCGTCGCGGAACACCACGCCGCTCTCCTCGAGCGACAGCACGGTCGACACGTCGACCCCCATCGCGAAGTCCTCGGCGAGGCCGTCGACCCTGTCGACGAAGACGCCGGCGTCGACCGGCCCGTCATCGACCGTTGCCGCCGAGGCGGTGGGCACGGCGAGCGCACCCGCGCAGACGACGGCGACGGATGCCGCGACCGCGCTGAGCACGGTCCGGATGCGGCGGGGGCGGGAGGGGTGGGACATGCGATTCTCCGATCGACGGTGATCAGTGTCAGGTGGAGGGGTCAGCCCTTGACGGACCCCGCGGTGAGGCCGCCGACGATGTAGCGCTGCAGCGACAGGAAGAGGACGAGCACGGGGACCGCCGCGATGACGGCGCCGGCCGCGAACAGCCCCCAGTTGGAGGCGAGCTGGTTGGACACCCACTGGTACATGCCCACCGCGAGGGTCCAGTTCTCCTCGGAGACGAGCACGATCTTGGCGATGATGTAGTCGCCGAACGCGGCGATGAACGCCAGCAGCGCGACCACGGCGAGAATCGGCGTCACGAGCGGCATGATGAGCCGCCAGAAGATCTGCGCGTGCGTCGCGCCGTCGATCTTCGCGGACTCGTCGATCTCGATCGGCACGGTGTTGAAGAAGCCGTACATCAGGAATGTGTTCACGCCGAGCGCGCCGCCGAGGTACACGCAGATGAGGGCGATCTTGGAGTTGAGCCCCAGCGCGGGCACGACCTCGCCCAGTGCGAGCAGCATCAGGAAGATGGCCACGAAGGCCAGTGCCTGCGGGAACATCTGGATGATGAGCAGGCCGGTGAGGCCGGGGCGCCGGCCGGCGAAGCGGAACCGCGAGAAGGCGTACGCGGCGGCGGCTCCCATGAGCACGGCCCCCACGGCGGCGATGCCGCCGATGAGCAGCGTGTTGCCCGCCCACGTCCAGAACCGCGTCTCGCCCAGGGCCGCGTAGTTCGACAGGTCGATCACGCTGAACAGGGCGTTGCTGGCGGCGAGCGTGCCGTTCGGGTTGAGGGATGCCGACAGCACGTACACGAGCGGGAACACCGCGTAGAAGATCACGACGACGGCCAGCAGATACTTCCAGCCGACCTCGAGCAGCCAGCGGCGACGGCGCGCGGTGCGGCGGTCACCCGTGCCGCGCGCGGTCGTCGAGGCGGCGGACGCAGCGGTTGTCGTGGACATCACTGGAACTCCTCGAGCTTGCGGGTCTGGCGGAAGGCGATCGCCGAGATGCCCCCGACGACGGCGAACACGAGGATCGACAGGGCGCTCGCGAGGCCGTAGTCGGCGGCGCCGCCGGACACCCCCGAGATGTCGTAGATGGCGGAGATCAGGATGTCGGTGGCGCCCAGCGCATAGGGCGCGCCGGGGATCGCCGGACCGCCGTTGTTGAACATGTAGATCACGGTGAAGTTGTTGAAGCTGAACGCGAACGACGAGATCAGCAGCGGGGCGGTCGCCACGAGCACGAGCGGCAGGATGATCGACCGCAGCTGGCGCGAGCGGCCGGCGCCGTCGATCGATGCCGCCTCCAGCGTGTCCTGCGGGAGCGCCTGCAGCGCGCCGGTGCACACCAGGAAGTAGTACGGGTAGGTGAGCCACAGGTTCACCCAGACCACCGCGGCACGGGCCAGCCACGGATCGCCCAGCCAGTTGATGTCGGCGCCGAAGAAGAACAGGTCGTTGATGACGCCGAACTCCGCGTTGAACATGCCGCGGAACAGCAGCGCCGACATGAACGCGGGGAAGGCGTAGGGGAGGATGTACAGCGTCCGCAGGAACCGCCGGCCCTTCAGGCGCGCGTCGTTGTAGATGAGCGCGAGCAGCAGGCCCAGCGCGAACGGCAGCACGACCGAGAGCGTCGCGAAGACGAAGGTCCACACCGTGACCATCGCGAGCGTCTGGGCGAGCGCGGGATCGGTGAACAGCCGCAGGAAGTTCTCGAATCCGACGTTCACGTACCAGCCGGCGGGGAGCGCCGAGCCGTCCCCGGCGACGAACGAGCCGTTGGCGGTGGCGCTGTAGACCGTGCCGGTCGTGGTGTCGGTGATCGTCTGGGCGTCGGCATCCCACACCAGCGTCGACTCGTAGACGGCGCCCGACGAGCCGTCGCGCGTGCGGACCGAGCCGTCGTTCGGATCCTCGGACACGGGCACGCGAAGGCTCGCGATCTGCTCCTGCAGGGCGGTATCGGTGATGACGGTCGCCCGCGGGACGACCTCCCAGCCGGGCACCTCGGACGGGGTTCCGCCGCTGCCGATCGCGGCGTCCCGCGCCTCTTCCAGCGGCTGCGTCGCCGAGCCGACGAGCACGTCGCCGTCCTCGTCGACGATCGCGAAGCCGAGCTCACCGACACGCTCGACGACCGACAGCGGGTAGGTGGGGGAGTCCTCGACGCGACGCTCGCCCTGGATCAGGGCCGCCTCGACGGCCTGCTCCTGCGTGCCGGCGTGACCGGTGCCGTAGTTGGTGAAGGCGATGTAGGCGGTGTAGGCGAAGATGAAGATCTGGAAGACCAGCAGGAACACCAGCCCCGGCAGCAGGTACTTCAGCGGCAGCGCGCGCTTGGTGAAGTACACGATGTCGGCCGCCAGCAGCAGCACGAGCGTGGCCGAGAAGACGAGCCAGGACTCGGCGCGGAACGCGCTCAGCAGGGTCATGACCCCGAACGCGTTGACGAGCGCCATCAGGGCGAGCTTCGCCAGGAAGCCCCAGCCGGGGCCGCGCCAGCGACGGCCGTGCGGCTCGCTCGGTCGCGGCGCGCCGGCCGTCGTCGTCTGAGGGGGTGCGTCCACCGTCGGCTCCTGTCGCGGGATGTGCTCCGGCGGCCTGTGCGCGGAGCGGGGTTGGGGTCCGGGAGGCGGGGAGAGGCACTCACCCGCCTCCCGGAGTCTGTCGGCCGCGATCGCCCGCGGCCTGGTCGTCAGGCGGCCGGGCTCAGCCCGCGACCGCCGCCTGGACGTCGGCGACCATGGTGTTCCACGTCGAGACGGGGTCGGCGCCGTTGATGATCTGCGACTGCGCGGCGTTCCAGAGGTCCCACACCGAGCCCATCTCGGGGATGCTCGGCATCGGCACGCCGTTCTGCGCCGAGGCGAGGAATCCGGCGATGATCGGGTCGGAGGCGACCTCGGCGGCGAGGGTCGACCAGGCCGGGATGCGCGGGTCGGCCTCGTAGAGCGCGCGCTGGGCCTCCTCGGTGCCGAGGTGGTTCACCAGGAACTCCTGCGCGAGGAGCGCGTTCTCGGACTGCGAGCTCAGGTAGAAGCCCTGCACGCCCACGAACGGCGCGGCCGTCTGGCCGCCCGCCGACGGGATCGGGTTCACCGTGATGTTCTCGACGTCGGTGTAGGCGCTGATCGCCCAGGGGCCCTGGATCGTGTACGGAGCCTTGCCCGTGTTGAACAGCTCGTTGTTGATGTCGTAGTCCACGGTCGTCGAGATGTAGCCGGTGCCGGCCGAGCCGTTGGCGCCCAGCCAGGTCGCGAACGCCTCGCCCGCGGGACCGCCCATCCCGACCTCGGTCGTGTACGAGCCGGAGTCGTCCTGGACGAACACCGGGGCGCCGAAGGACGTTTGGAACCCGTACATGGTGTAGCCGTCGCCGGTCTCGCCGTTGGTGTTGATGACGAAGGGGCGCTCGGCGCCGGAGGCCAGGCCGCGCTGGATCATGTCATCCCACGTCGCCGGCGCCTCCTCGCCCACGAGGTCGGCGTTCTGCACGAGTGCGATGGTCTCGAGCGAATAGGGGAGGGCGTAGAGCTGGCCGTCGTAGGTCATCGCCTCGAGGGCGACGGGCTCGAACTCCGACGCCTTGTCGCCGAGGTCGATGGTGTCGACCACGCCGGCGGCGACGAGCGCCCCCAGCCAGTCGTGTGCGCCGACGGTGATGTCGGGGCCCTCGCCCGTCGGCACCTGGGCGATGAAGTCGTTGCGCAGGTCCTCGAAGTTCTTCTGCACGAGCGTGACCGTCGCGCCGGTCTCCTCTTCGAACGCCGCTGCGGCGTCGGAGATGGCCTGCTCGCGCTCCTCGTCGGTCCAGATGACGAGCTCGGCGCCGCTGCCTTCGGCCTCATCGCCGTCGTCGGACGAGCCGCCGCCGGCGCAGCCGGCGAGGACGACCGCTGCTGTGAGCGCCAGCGCTCCGAGTGCGATCTCCTTTCGCATGGTTTCCCTTTCGGTGGTGGATGGATCTTGCAGGGTCAGGACGATCCGGCCGTGCCGGCACGGTCGGTGCGGACGACCGCGACCCCTCCGGCCGGCACGACGAGCTCGCCGTCGACGGCGGCCTCGCTGAGCAGCTCGAGGCCCGTGGCGGCGAACGCGGCGGGCTCGTCGCGATGGTTGATGGCGACCGCGAAGTCGGCGGCGTGGCCGCGCCGGACGACGACCTCCAGTCCTTCCGGGTGCGCCGCGGGGGCGACCCCCGCGTCGGCGTAGACGTCGGTCATCACCGCGCGCAGGCCGGCGGCGTCCAGCCGCGTGCTGATGTACCAGCCGTGTCCCGCTCCGTGCGCGTTGCGGGTGATGGCGGGCTTGCCGGCGCCGGGGCCGTCGACGTAGGTCGCCTTGACCTCGGCGGAGGCGATGACGAGGTCCTCCTGCCACGCATCCGCGGAGAGGGTCGTGGCCGATGCCGCCCCCGACCACTGCACGGCGTGCCGCGCGTCCTCTCGCAGCGGCAGGAACTCCTCGACGACCAGCCCGAGAGCGTCACGCAGCGGGGCCGCGAAGCCGCCGGGATGGACCGCGTCGTTCTCGTCGACGATCGCCGAGAAGAACGAGACGACGAGGGTCCCGCCCGCCTCGACGTACCGCGTGAGGTTCGCGGCGTCGGCGGCGCCGAGCAGGTACTGCGCCGGGGCGACCACGAGCTTGTAGCGCGACAGGTCGTGGCCGGGCAGTGCGAAGTCGACCGTGATGCCGTCGCGCCACAGCCGCTCGTAGAAGGCGCGGACCCGCTCGGCGTGGGAGACGTCGACCGACGGGCGCCATTCGAGGTCCTGCGCCCAGAACGACTCGAAGTCCCACAGGATCGCGACGTCGGCGTCCACGCGGGAGCCGCGGACCTCGTCGAGGCGTCCGAGCGCGTCGCCGAGTCCCACGACCTCCCGCCACACCCGCGACGACGTGCCGGCGTGCGGGATCATCGCCGAGTGGAACTTCTCGGCCCCCGAGCGGGAGGCGCGCCACTGGAAGAAGAGGATCGCGTCGGCCCCGCGCGCGAGGTGGCTGAGCGAGTTGCGCGCCATCTCTCCGGGGCGCTTGGCGACGTTGCGGGGCTGCCAGTTGACCGCAGATGTCGAGTGCTCCATGAGGATCCACGGCTTTCCGCCGCCGACCGAGCGGGAGAGGTCGGCGGCGATCGCGAGGCCGATCTCGCCCTCGGGATCGGCCGCCCACAGGTAGTGGTCGTCCGAGACGATGTCGACCTCGCGCGCCCACGCCCACATGTCGGTGGTCCAGCTCTGGTTGGCCATGAAGTTGGTGGTGACCGGCTGCGAGGCGTGCGCCCGGATGGCGTCGCGCTCGGCGATGAAGCACGCGCGCAGCTGGTGGTCGGTGAACCGCGCGAAGTCCAGGCGCTGCGCCGGGTTCACCACCGACGGTGCCGCGGCGGGGGCGCCGACGTGCTCCCACTCGCCGTAGCGCTGGCCCCAGAAGGCCGTGCCCCACGCCGCGTTGAGCGCGTCGAGCGAGCCGTACCTCTCACGCAGCCACTCGCGGAACGCGCGCACCGACTGGGCGGAGTAGTCCTCGCCGACCGGGACGCCGTACTCGTTGTGGACGTGCCACATCACGACCGCGGGGTGCGAGCCGTAGCGCTCTGCCAGGGCCGACGCGATGCGGACGATCGCCGCCCGGTACGCGGGTGAGGCGTGCGAGGCCATGCCGCGCGCGCCGAACCCCATCGTGACGCCGTCGCGGGAGACGACCCGCGCGTCGGGGTGCTCGGCGAAGAACCACGCCGGCGGCGACGCGGTGGGGGTTCCCAGATCGACGGAGATGCCGTTCTCGTGCAGCAGGTCCAGCAGCTCGTCGAGCCACGCGAAGTCGAAGACGCCCTCGCTCGTCTCGATGAGGGCCCACGCGAAGATCCCGACGCTGACGAGGTTGACCCCGGCCTCGCGCATGAGGGCGGCGTCCTCGCGCCACACCTCTCTCGGCCACTGCTCGGGGGTGTAATCGCCGCCATAGGCGATGCCCCGGATCTCGGGCCAGCGGTCGGGCGAGGTCATGGACGCTCCATCGGGTCAGGTGTGGGATCGGCGGTCACGCGGCTGTGCCGACTGGGACCGGTCACAGTCTTACCCGCGCCGACGTTGTGCGGCAGGGGTGCGCCCGCAACCGTTACCGAACTGTGACCGGTCACAGGTTCTCTTCGTGTCGGCACCGGCGACGCCTCCCGACGGGAGTAGAGTCGCTCGTCGTGGGGGAGTCGACGACCGTGCGGCGCAAGCCGACGATCCGGGATGTGGCCGCGGCGGCGGGCGTGTCGCGGGGCACGGTGTCACGCGTCATCAACGGGGGCCATTGGGTCTCGCCCGACGCGCGCGCCGCGGTCGAGGAGGCCATCCGCCGCACGGGCTACACCGCCAATCACGCCGCGCGCAGCCTCGCGACCGGACGCGCCGGCTCGCTGGCGTTCCTGCTCACCGAGCCGCAGCACCTGCTGTTCGACGACCCGACGTTCGCGCTCCTGCTGCGCGGCGCGGCCGAGGCGCTGGCGCAGCGGTCGATGACCCTCGTCCTCCTCGTCGCCGGCACGCCCGCCGAGCGGGCCAACGTCGCCCACTTCGTCAGCGCCGGTCACGTCGACGGCGTGCTGCTCATCTCGTCGCACGAGGCCGACCCGCTCGTCGAGGAGCTGCTCGAGGCCGGCGTGCCCACCGTGTGCTGCGGCATCCCGCTGGGCCACGAGGCGCAGGTGCCCACCGTCTCGGTCGACGAGATCGGCTCGGCTCGCGAGATGACCCGCTACCTGCGAGGGCGCGGGCATCGCCGCATCGCGATGATCGCCGGCCCCCACGACACCCCCGGCGGACGCTTCCGGCTCGTGGGGTTCGAACAGGAGATGGGTGAGGACTTCGATCCCACCCTGGTCGAAGAGGGTGACTACAGCCAGGACTCCGGAGCCGCCGCCATGTCCCGGCTCCTCGAGCGCACGCGCGACATCGACGCCGTGTTCGCGGCCAGCGACCGCATGGCGGCAGGCGCCGTGACGGTCCTGCGCGCGGCGGGACTGCGCGTGCCCGATGACATCGCGGTCGCCGGCTTCGACGACTCGGGGCTCGCCGCCACGCACATGCCGCCGCTGACCACCATGCGCCAGCCGTGGGAGCGCCTGAGCAACGAGATGGTCTCGCTGCTCCTCGACGTCATCGCCGGCGGGGCGCCTGGGCCGATCACCCTGCCGACGACGCTCATCGTGCGCGAGAGCGCCTGACCCGCGGATGCGCGGAGGGCGCGCGGCGCGTGCGTGTTACGAGTGCCCCCGCTGCGGGCGGCCCACGACGCCGCCTTGTCACGACGGCGGGCGCGGCATCCGCTCGAACTAGACTCTCCTGGTGACCTCCGGCCGCCAGTCCTTCTACATCACGACGCCGATCTACTACCCGAGCGACGTGCCCCACATCGGCCACGGCTACACCACCGTGGCGGTCGACACCCTCGCGCGCTGGCACCGCCAGGCCGGCGACGACACCTGGATGCTCACGGGCACCGATGAGCACGGGCAGAAGATGCTGCGCGCGGCCAGCGCGAACGGCGTGACGCCGCAGCAGTGGGTCGACAAGCTCGTGAGCGAGTCGTGGTTCCCGCTGCTGCAGACGCTCGACGTCGCCAACGACGACTTCATCCGCACCACGCAGGAGCGGCACGAGGAGCGCGTCAAGGCGTTCGTGCAGGCCATCTACGACCGCGGCTACATCTATGCGGGCGAGTACGAGGCGCTGTACTGCGTGGGCTGCGAGGAGTTCAAGCCGGAGTCCGAGATCGTCGACGGCACGGGCCCGTTCGAGGGCCTGAAGGTCTGCGCGATCCACTCGAAGCCGCTGGAGCTGCTGCAGGAGAAGAACTACTTCTTCAAGCTGAGCGAGTTCCAGGAGCGCCTGCTCGAGCTGTACCAGTCCGACTTCGTGCAGCCCGAGAGCGCGCGCAACGAGGTGGTCTCGTTCGTGCGGTCGGGGCTGAAGGATCTGTCCATCTCGCGTTCCGCCTTCGACTGGGGCATCCCGCTGCCGTGGGACGAGTCCCACGTCATCTACGTGTGGGTCGACGCGCTGCTCAACTACGCCACCGCCGTCGGCTACGGCTCGGACCCCGAGCAGTTCGCGCGCCGCTGGCCGGCGTACCACGTGGTGGGCAAGGACATCCTCCGCTTCCACGCGGTCATCTGGCCGGCGATGCTGATGGCCGCGGGCGTCGACGTGCCCAAGGGCGTGTTCGCGCACGGCTGGCTGCTGGTCGGCGGCGAGAAGATGTCGAAGTCCAAGCTGACCGGCATCGCGCCGACCGAGATCACCGACGTCTTCGGCTCGGACGCCTACCGCTTCTACTTCCTGTCGGCGATCGCGTTCGGGCAGGACGGCTCGTTCTCGTGGGAGGACCTGTCGGCGCGGTACCAGGCCGAGCTCGCGAACGGCTTCGGCAACCTCGCCTCGCGCACGACCGCGATGGTCGAGCGGTACTTCGAAGGCGTCGTGCCGCCGCCGAGCACGTACACCGACGCCGACCTGCACATCCAGCGGACGGTGGCGGATGCCGCGGCCGCCGCCGACGCCGCCATCGAGCGGTTCCGCATCGACGAGGCGATCTCGTCGGTATGGACGATCGTCGACGCGCTGAACCACTACATCACCGAGAACGAGCCGTGGGCGCTCGCGAAGGACGAGAGCCGGCGCGAGCGCCTGGGCACCGTCCTGTACACGGCGGCCGAGGGTCTGCGCGCGCTCGCCGTGCTGCTGTCGCCGGTGATGCCGGTCGCGACCGAGAAGCTGTGGATCGCGCTGGGCGCGGCCGACTCGCTCGGGCGCCTGCAGGACCAGCCGATCCGCGAGGCCGGCGCCTGGGGCCTGCTCAAGCCCGGCACCTCGGTGAACGGACTCGCGCCGCTGTTCCCGCGCGTCGAGCAGACGGCGTGATGAGCGACCCCAGCACCTACGTCCGCACGCGCGAGAAGGGCTCCCGCGACGTCACCTATCCGGCGGCACCCGAGCCGCTTGCGGTGCCGGTGTACGACAACCACGCCCACCTCGAGATCGAGGACGGCGTGGGGCTGTCGCTCGACGAGCAGCTTTCGCGCGCCGGCGAGGTCGGCGTCATCGGCGTCGTGCAGGCCGGCGGTGACATCGACTCGAGCCGCTGGTCGGCGTGGGCCGCGGCATCCCACCCGCGTGTCCTGGCGGCGGTGGCGATCCACCCGAACGAGGCGCCCGCGTATGCGCGGGCGGGGCGCCTCGATGAGGCGATCGCGGTGATCGACGAGCTCGCCGCGCAGCCGCGGGTGCGGGCGATCGGCGAGACGGGCCTGGACTTCTTCCGCACCGACGCGGACGGCGTGCCCGCGCAGTCCGAGAGCTTCGAGGCGCATATCGCGCTGGCCAAGAAGCACGGGATCGCGATGCAGATCCACGATCGCGACGCCCACGACGCCGTGCTCGAGACCCTGGACCGCGTCGGAGCGCCCGAGCGCACGGTCTTCCACTGCTTCTCGGGCGACGCCGACATGGCGCGCATCGCGGGGGAGCGCGGCTACTACCTCTCGTTCGCGGGGAACATCACGTTCAAGAACGCGCAGAACCTCCGCGACGCCCTCGCCGTGATCCCGCGGGAGCGGATCCTGGTCGAGACGGATGCCCCGTTCCTGACCCCCGTCCCGCACCGCGGGCGGCCGAACGCGCCGTACCTGATCCCCGTGACGATGCGCTTCATGGCGACCGAGCTCGGCGTGGACGTGGACGAGCTGTGCGCACAGGTGGCCGCCAACACGCTCGAGGTGTACGGGGCGTTCGAGGACTGATCCATGGACGGCGAGCTGTGGGACCTGACGGATGCCTCGGGCGCGCCGACTGGTGCGACTTTCCGTCGCGGTGATCCCGACTTTCCCAAGGCTCTCTTCCACATCGTGGCGTCGGTGTGCGTCCTGCGCGGTGACGGTCTCGTCCTGATGACGCGGAGGGCGGCGGCGAAGGACTGGCCCCTGTGCTGGGAATTCCCCGCCGGAAGTGCGCTCGCGGGTGAGTCGAGCGCCGAGGGTGCGGTGCGGGAGCTCGAGGAGGAGGCCGGCGTCCGCGTCGGCGTCGATGAACTGGAGTTCGTCGGTCGCGTGGTCGAGCGGGAGGCGCTCTTCGACCTGTACTTCGCGCGTGTGTCGGGCGATCCTGTGCTGCAGCTCGATCCGGAAGAGGTGTGCGAGAGCACCTGGGTTCCGTTCTCTGAGGCGCTGCGGCGTTGTGATGCCGGTGACATGGCAGGTCCGTGGGTGCTGAGACTTGAGCAGCTGGGCGAAAGGCTCCGCGAACTGGTCGGCCGTTCCCCGGAGTAGCGGGCCACGTACGCGCCCGGCGTGCGCGGTCGATCACCGGCGCGGCCCCGTACCGTTCACCCGGGTTGACCGGATCCTCGCGGGTGCCCGATCCGCCGACACAGCCCGCTCACGCCGCCGGCCGGAAGCGTGGGGGCGGAGGTTCGAGTTCGGCCCAAAGACAGCGGAGTCCGAGGCGAGGCGGTAGCAGTACGGGGTCGCCCCTGCCCGACGGCGGGTGGAGCACGAAGTCGGCGCGCCTATGGCGGGTGATGCGCCAGCCGCCGTGATGAAGCTCCATGTGATGGAAGCGGCACAGCAGGATGCCGCGATCGACGTCGGTGCGGCCCCCCGTCGCGTAGGAGTCGATGTGATGCGCTTCGCAGTAGGAGGCGGGACGGTCGCACCCGCGCCACCGGCACCCGCCGTCGCGCGCCGCGAGCGCGATGCGCTGTTTCGGCGTGAACAGGCGGGCATCGCGTCCGAGGTCGAGCGGATTCCCCGCGCCGTCGACAGTGCAGGTGACGGTGCCGGACTCGCACGTCTGCTGTGCGATAAGCCATGCCGGCAGCGTCGTCTGGTCGTCTTCGGTGAGGCCGACGGCTGGTGCTCCGGCGGCACCCACCTCGAGTCCGGCGGCGCTGATCACGACTCGCACACCGGCCTGTCGCGTCCCGAACACGGCCTTCGCGTCGGCGAGCGCGCCGGCGCGGAACACATCGAGCAGCAGGTCGTAGGCAAGCTGGTCGTTGGCGCGAGGGTCGGCGGCGAGCGCCTCGGCACTCGCCCTCTCATCCGGATCGACGAACCTGGGCCCGCCGCGTCGTGGCCGCAGGGCGGCATCGAGCACCGCCTGCGTCCAGGCGCCGCCGAAGTCGTCGAACACGATCGAACCGCGCCGCACACCCTCGGCGTCGCGCCACAGGCGGAACGACCGCCGAAGGAACCGCTCGTCGAAACGCCGTTGCGCTCCCTCGGGATCGAGCTGGTCGCGAACCGTGTGGGCGGTTCGTCCGAGCTCTTCCACGGTGCGCTCCTGCGCCTCGGCGATCAGCTGCTCGGCGGCGAGAGACCACGCTTCCCTCCCTCGACGCAGCGCCTCGGCGCCGTCGGTGGATTCGGGTGGTTCCCCCAGCCCGCGAAGAATCGCGTCGTGCTGCGCGGACCCGATGGAGCCTGCCAGAAGCGCGCGGCCGAGCGGCGCGTGCCACGGCTCAGGTTCCGCGCATCCCGGTGCCGGTCCGGCCGGGGCCGCGGCATCCGTCATCGCTCCTTCAATGTCACGAAGGGATCGAGACCGGCGCCGATCCGGAGTGACTCCCCCAAACGGACGTGCTTCACGGCCTCGGCCCGGGTGGCGCCGGTGATCTCCTGTATGAGCGCCGCGGGGCAGCGATGGCCCCGACTCTGTGCGAGCCCGTCGTGACCCGCTTTTCGCGCGGATCTCGCCGCAGCGACGCCCGCCGCGGCGATTCGCACCTTCTCGCCCGCGCGAACGAGCTCCGTCGCCGCGACCAAGGCTGCCACGACGGCATCGTCACCGAGCCCCTCCACGACGACGGGTAGATCGCACGCATCGAACTCGCCGCCGAACATCTCACGCAGCAGAACGAGCCGCGTCTCGAGTTCGGAGAAGAAGGCCATGGTTCATCCTGTCAGACACCGCTGACATTCGAACATGACGACGAACAGCCCTTCAGTCGGGCAGCGGCATTCCACCGGTGCCGGGCTCGTCCTCGGGCGGGATCCGATCGGCTGTCTCGTCGTCGAGCACGGGCTTGGCGGCGGCGATGTGCGAGATCGACCGCCACACCAGCAGCAGGGTGACGGCGGACCCCGCGAACGCGAACCACCACGGTGCGGTCAGCCCGAACAGCTGCGCCAGGATGCCGCCGATGAACTGGCCGATCACGAGGCCGCCGAAGACGCCGACCATGTTGACGGAGGCGATGCGGCCCTGCAGCTCCATGGGGACCAGGCGCTGGCGGACGGTGGTCGAGATCGTGCCCCAGACGAACGCGTAGAGGCCGAAGCCGAACATGATGACGAACGCGACGATCGGCGACGTGGTGAGCGCGAACGACAGATGCATCAGCACCTCGAGCGAGAGGCACACGCGCATGAGCGTCGCGAAGGACACGTGCTTCTCGAGCCGACCGAAGCCGAAGATCGCGATGAATCCGCCGAGCGCCGACGCCGTCGTCAGGGCGCCGTAGCCGACCGGGCCCATGCCGAGGTGCTCCGTGGCGTACAGCACGAGCACCCCCCACGGCGCCGCCCACGTCACGTTGAAGACGAGGATGATGATGACGAGCGTCCGCACCGGCGCGTTGTGGCGCAGCCAGCGCAGCCCCTCGCGGATGGCGTGCCCCTTGCCCGGGGCGGAGGCGGGATGCTCGGGCACCGGCGTGCGCGCGATGCGCGAGATCAGCAGCACGGCCAGCGACACGCAGAGCACCTGGAGCAGGAACGGCCAGAAGGATCCCAGCGCGAACAGGAACGCGCCCAGCGGCGGGCCGGCGAGCTGGTTGGCGACGAGATAGCCCGCCTGCATGCGGGCGTTACCGATGCCCAGGTCGGCGGGCCTGACGAGCATCGGCAGGAGTGTGCTCCCGGCCGAGTCGGCGAACACCTCGGCCGTGCCGTAGAGGAAGGCGGTCGCGAGCACGAGCCACACCGTCGCCTGGCCGGTCACGAGGAAGACGACGAGCACCAGCACGACCACGGCTCTGATGCCGTTCGCCAGCATCACCAGGCGCCGTCGGTCGTGATGATCGGCGACAGCGCCGGCGAGGAGGCCGAACAGCAGCCAGGGCAGGAACTGCATCATGGCGCCGGCGGCCACGAGGATGGGCGACGAGGTGAGCGATGCGATGAGCAGCGGAGCCGCCGCCAGGGCGATGCCGTCGCCCAGGTTGCTGGTCCACGACGACGCCAGCAGCCAGCGGAAGTCCCGTCCCAGACGGCGGGGCGCGATCAGGTCGCCGAGGGAGGGCATCCCGCCATCCTACGATCGCCGGGATCGCCCCGACGCCTCGGTCGGGGCGGCCAGGGGCGCGCCTCGCGAGCCGGCCCCTACGAGGCCCTCCGGCGCGCGGGCGAGTCGACCATGGACTCCAGAGTCTGCCCCTTCGTCTCGCGGACGTACCGGATCACGAAGAAGATCGCCACGAACGCGAAGAACGTGTACACGCCGTACGCGAGTCCGAGCCCGACCGCGGCGAGTGCGGGGAACGTCGTGGAGATGACGAAGTTCGCAGCCCACTGGGCGGCCGCGGCGACCGACAGCGCCACCGCGCGGATGCGGTTGCTGAACATCTCGCCCAGCAGCACCCAGACGACCGGCCCCCACGACGCTCCGAAGAAGACGACGTAGAGGTTCGCCGCCAGCAGCGCGATCGTGCCGGCCGCTCCCTCCAGGACGGGCTCGCCGTCGACGATCGGGGCCGAGGCGAAGATCACCGTCAGCACGCCGAGGCACACGAACTGACCCATCGCGCCGATGAGCAGCAGCGGCCTGCGGCCGACGCGGTCGATGAGCATGATCGCGACGATCGTGGTGACGATGTTCGTGACCGAGGTGATGACGGTGATCGTGAGCGAGTCCTGCTCGGTGAAGCCGACCGCCTGCCAGAGCGTCGTGGAGTAGTAGAAGATCACGTTGATGCCCGTGAACTGCTGGAGCACCGACAGGCCGATGCCGATCCAGACGATCGGCAGCAGGCCGAGGGCGTTGCCGCGGAGGATGCGGAATCGCGGCCGGTCCTCCTTGCCCTCGACGGTCTTCAGGATGTCGGTCGAGGTCTTCTCCACGTCGCCGCCCACGTACCGCGACAGCACGTCCTTGGCCCGCTTCATCTCACCGCGCGCGATGAGGTATCGCGGCGACTCGGGGATCGTGAGCGCGAGGGCGCCGTAGATCACCGCGGGGACGAGCTCCGACAGGAACATCCACCGCCACGCCTCGAGGCCGAGCAGCCACGGAGCGGTGGCGGTGCCCGCGGCGGCGACGATGGCGGCGTCGGTGAGGAGCGCCACGAAGATGCCCGTGACGATCGCCATCTGCTGCAGCGAGCCCAGGCGTCCGCGGTACGCCGGGGGTGAGACCTCGGCGATGTAGGCGGGGGCGATGACGGATGCCGCGCCCACGCCCAGACCGCCCACCACCCGCCAGAACGACAGGTCCCACACGCTGAAGGCGAGGCCGCAGCCGAGGGCGCTCGCGACGAACAGGATCGCGGCGATGATCATCACGCGGATGCGGCCGTACCGGTCCGCGATGCGTCCGGCGAACCACGCTCCGATCGCACAGCCGATGAGGGCCGAGGCGACCGAGAAGCCCAGGAGGAAGGGTCCGGTCTGGAACTGCTCGCCGATCGCGCTCACCGCGCCGTTGATCACGGCGGTGTCGAAGCCGAACAGGAACCCGCCGAGCGCGGCGGTCGAGGCGACGAGCACCACCCTCGCGAGCGGGACCGAGACGTCGTGACCGGACGTGTGCGCCGAAGTCATGGGATGGATCCTCCTCGTTCGCCCGGCATGCGGTTCCCGCCTGCACTGGGGCACACCCTGGCGTGGCGCTGGCGACGCTGTCAAGGTGTTGCGCGGGTCCGGGCGACCTGCATCGCGCGGCTACAGTGAGTGCATGCCCGTGACACTGCTCGGTGCGGCCGAGATCCGCTCGCTGGCCGCAGAACTCGACGTCACGCCGACGAAGAAGCTCGGGCAGAACTTCGTGGTCGACGCGAACACCGTGCGCAAGATCGTGGCCGTCGCCCAGGTCTCGGCGGGCGACCGCGTGGTGGAGGTGGGGCCCGGTCTCGGGTCGCTGACCCTCGCCATCCTCGAGGCCGGGGCATCGGTCACCGCCGTCGAGATCGACCACCGTCTGGCCGAGCGGCTGCCGGCCACGGCGGCAGCCCACGGCGTCGACGACGGCGCGCTCACCGTGGTGGACGCCGACGCGCTGCGCGTCACGGCGCTGCCCGGCGACCCGGCGGTGCTGGTGGCGAACCTGCCCTACAACGTCAGCGTGCCGGTGCTCCTGCATTTCCTCGAGACGTTCCCGGGCCTCGAACGGGGCGTGGTGATGGTGCAGGCCGAGGTCGGCGAGCGCCTGGCCGCGGCGCCGGGTTCGAAGGTGTACGGCGCGCCGAGCGTCAAGGCGGCGTGGTACGGACCGTGGCGACTGGCCGGCACGGTGTCGCGGCAGGTGTTCTGGCCGGTGCCCAACGTCGACTCCGTGCTGGTGGGCTTCCGCCGCGATCCCGAGCCGCGCGGCGACGAGGCGCTGCGGCGCCGCACCTTCGGCATCGTCGACGCGGCGTTCCAGCAGCGGCGCAAGATGCTGCGCCAGGCGCTGTCGCAGGTGCTCGGCGGATCATCCACCGCGGCATCCGCCGTCCTCGAGTCCGCGGGCGTGGCGCCGACGGCGCGCGGCGAGGACCTCTCCGTCGACGACTACGTGCGGATCGCCCGCGCGGCGGAGCCGCTGGAAAGATGATATTCAGCGGATCTTCACCGCGTCGTCGGAGACCTTTCGAAACAAGCCGGTAACATTCCGAGCGTCCGCCGTCCGGTTACACTGGCAGATCGCCATCCGGCGGACCGGAGTGAACCCGACATGCGCACCGCCGAGTACCCGGCCCCCGAACGCATCCTGCTGCACCTGAGCGACACCCACCTCCGGGATGCCGCCACCCCGCGCCTCTTCGACGCCGTCGACGGCGCCGAGCGCCTGGCGCAGACCATCGACGCCATCGAGGCGAGCGGAATCCTGCCCGACGCGATCGTCGTCACCGGCGATCTCGCCGACCTCGGCGAGCCGGGCGCCTACGCCGCGCTGACGGCGCTCGTCGAGCCCTTCGCCGCGCGCCTCGGCGCGCGCGTGCTGTGGGTGATGGGCAACCACGACGACCGCGGCGCCTTCCGTGCGGGCCTCCTCAACGAGGCATCCGCCGCCCTCCCGGTGGACCGGGTCGACGAGCTCGACGGCCTCCGGGTCGTCACGCTCGACACGACCGTGCCCGGCCACCACCACGGTGAGGTGAGCGACGCGCAGCTGGAGTGGCTCCGCGACGTGCTGGCCACGCCTGCGCCGCTGGGCTCGATCCTCGCGATGCACCACCCGCCGGTGCCGAGCGTCCTGCCCCTGGCGGCCAGCGTCGAGCTGCGGGATCAGCGCCGGCTCGCCGACGTGCTGCGCGCCACCGACGTGCGCGGGATCATCGCCGGCCACCTGCACTACTCCACCTTCGCGACGTTCGCCGGCATCCCGGTCTCGGTCGCGTCATCGACCTGCTACGCGCAGGACCTCACCGTGCCGGTCGGCGGCACGCGGCCTCAGGACGGCGCGCAGGCGTTCAACATCGTGCACGTCTACGACGACACGGTGGTGCACTCGGTCGTGCCGGTCGACGCGCCGCGCACGCTCGAGCACATCGACGCGGCGGAGGCCGCCCGCCGGCTCGCGTCCGCCGGCGTGGCGCCCGTCATCTCCGAGCGGAGGGATGCGCCGACCGAGCCGATTCCCGTGCTGCGCTGAGCTCGTCGCGCTCCCACGGGGCGCGCACCGGGAAAAGGCGCTCCAGCGCGTCGCGGATCGCCCGTACGCGGATCTCCTCCGGCACCTCGACCTCGCCGCCGTCGTTGAGGCAGAACATGTCGGCGTCGGCGCGCTCGGTGAGCCGCTGCATCCGGCGCAATCCGGACGCGACCGTCGTCTGCACGTAGCGCACCCGCGGGGCGCGCGTCGAGATCGCCCGGCCCGTGAGCAGCGCGTAGTAGTGGTAGAGGCTGTTGGTCACCGAGATGTCGGTGGCGGAGCGGAAGCGGGATGCCGCGGTCCGCGCGAAGTCCTCGGGGAACGCCGCCTCGAGCTCGGCCATGACGCTCTTGCGCAGCGGGGCGGCGCAGTGCTCCAGGTCGCGGACGATCGTGCGGCCGAACCGTTCGCGCAGGAGCGCGCGGTTCACCCGCAGACCGTTGTCGTGGCCGCTGCGGTGCGGCGCCGGGGCACCGGCCCCGATACGCACCTCGCACTCGACGAACTTCGTGACGCCGCCGGGCGTGAAGAACAGCTCGGGCTCGACGGGGCGGCCGAAGAACATGTCGTCGTTGGAGTAGAGGAAGTGCTCGGCGAGGCCGGGGATGCGATGCAGCTGCGCCTCGATCGCGTGCGAGTTGTGCGTCGGCAGCACCGACGGGTCGGCGAAGAACTCCTCGCTGCGCACGATCGTCACCTTGGGGTGGTCGAGCAGCCACGACGGGGCGGGGGAGTCGGTGGCGATGAAGATGCGACGGACCCACGGTGCGTACATGTGGACGCTGCGCAGGGCGTACCGCAGCTCGTCGACGTGCCGGTAGCGGGCGGGGCCGTCGTCGCCGTCGCCGACCACGTACTCGGCCATCTGGGCGGCGCGCTGCCGCTGGAACTCGCTGGTCGAGCCGTCGACCCACGAGAAGACGATGTCGATGTCGTCGACGACCTCCAGCGGCTGCGGATCGAACATCCCCGCGACGGATCGCCACGGGCGCCCGTGCCGCTCGACGGTCTCGTACGCGATGTCGTCCGTAGCCGTGACGCGGCGCGTCAGCGCGTTGTCGCGCGGCGCGTCGACGGTGTCGGCGCCGAAGCGCCAGAACTCCAGGTGCACGCCCCACGCCGCGCCGTAGCGATGCCCGCCCGAGCTCGTCAGCCGCGGGCGGTATACCCGCACGACGGAGGGGGCGTCCGAGAGCGCGGGCGCGTCGCACGCCAGTACCGGGGCCCGGCCCTTCGCCTTCAGGTACAGCGGCTCCCGGTCGCACACGGCCGCGAGGGCCGCCTGCGCGGCCTCGCGTCGGCTGACATCGACCACGAGCGCGGGAAGCCTGCGGTCATGACGGATGAGGAGCACATCGATGCCCGCCTCCTCGAGCACGGAGGCGACCAGGAGCAGATCGGCCTCGCGCGCCTGGTGCGGGGCGAGGTCGTCGTGCACGAGATGGAGGACTCCGCGATCGACGATCACGTCAGGACGCTCGATGAGCGCGGTCGACGGGTCGGTGGCACGGGGCAGCGCAGACAGCACGGTCATGCAGTCCTCCTTCTGGGGCGAGGCGAGGCGGGGTGGTGGCGCGCGGCGGGGCTCACGCCTGGTGACGCCACCATAAAGAGGTTCCGTTACGCGGACGTTTCGGGCCAGGCCCTTGACACGCTGTCCGAGGGTGTGCGTGCCCGAACCCCTGCACGTCGCCGCCGACGTCGCTAGCCTGGACCGGTGACCGAAGACGCGCGCTACCTGTCCCGTGGAGGAGACCTCCACCGCCCCTACACCGCCGACGCCGACCGCTACGCGGGGTCATCCTACCGCCGTGTCGGGACGTCGGGACTCACGCTGCCGCCGGTCTCGCTGGGGCTGTGGTGGAACTTCGGCGACAACATCCCGTTCGACGACCAGCGCGCGCTGCTGCGTCACGCGTTCGACCGGGGCATCACCCATTTCGACCTCGCGAACAACTACGGCCCGCCCTACGGCACGGCCGAGACGAACTTCGGCCGGATGATGCGGGAGGACTTCGCCCCGTACCGGGACGAGCTCATCATCTCGTCGAAGGCGGGCTACGACATGTGGCACGGCCCGTACGGCAACGGCGGGTCGCGGAAGTACATCATCGCCAGCGCCGAGCAGTCCCTGAAGCGGATGAGCATCGACTACGTCGACATCTTCTACTCCCACCGCGTCGACCCGGACGTGCCGATCGAGGAGACCGTCGGAGCCCTCGACACCCTCGTGCGGCAGGGCAAGGCGCTCTACGTCGGCATCTCGTCGTACAGCGCCGAGCGCACGGCGGTGGCGGCATCCGTCGCCCGGTCGCTCGGCACTCCGCTGGTGATCCACCAGCCCGCGTACTCGATCCTCAACCGCTGGGTCGAGGACGGCCTGACGGGCGTGCTGAAGAAGGAGGGCATGGGGGCGATCGCCTTCACGCCGCTGGCGCAGGGCCTGCTCACCGACAAGTACCTCGCCGGCGGCACCGCCGACCGCGCCCAGCAGCGGGCCTCGCTTCCCGGCGGCCCGCTCAGCGACAGGGGCCTGTCGACGCTGCGCTCGCTCGACGTCATCGCGAAGGAGCGAGGGCAGTCCCTGGCGCAGATGGCGATCCAGTGGGTGCTCCGCGATCCGGTGGTCGCCTCGGCGCTCATCGGTGCGTCGCGTCCCGCGCAGCTCGACGAGAACCTCAAGGCGCTCGACGGTCCCGCCTTCACGATGGAGGAGGAGGAGCGCATCGACGCCCTGTCGGACGGGATCGACGTGGACCTCTGGGCGGAATCGGCGAACCGGTGAGCCAGGCCCTCGCCGCCGACGGCGTCAGGGTTCGGGCGCCGGGAAAGCTGAACCTCTTCTTCGAGGTCGGCGGCGTGCAGTCCGACGGCTACCACGATGTGGCGTCGGCATATCAGGCGGTTTCGCTGTACGAAGACGTGTGGGCGACGCCCAGCGACGATTTCACGGTCGCCGTCACGGGGACGGTCGACGTCTCGGGCGTGCCCGCCGACGACCGCAACCTCGCGGTGCGTGCCGCGAGGCTCGTCGCGCAGCGGATCGGCCACACGGGCGGCGCGCATCTCGACATCGTCAAGCACGTGCCGGTCGCCGGCGGCATGGGGGGAGGATCCGCGGATGCCGCGGCCGCCCTCGTCGCGTGCGATGCGCTGTGGGGCGCCGAGCTCGGCACGGCCGAGCTGCTCAAGCTCGCGTCGCGCCTGGGGGCCGATGTGCCCTTCGCGCTGCTGGGCGGCACGGCGATCGGCACCGGCAGGGGCGACCAGCTGAGCCCCGCCCTGGCGAAGGGACGATTCGACTGGGTGGTGGTCCCCTCGGACGCCGGGCTGTCGACGCCCGAGGTGTACGCGCACCTCGACGAGCTGCGGGATCGCCCCGACATCGCCGCCGGCGCCCGGGTGCCCGCCGTCGAACCGGGCGTGCTGCAGGCCCTGCGCGCGGGCGACCCCGTCGCGCTGGCCGAGCACACCCGCAACGACCTGCAGATCGCCGCGCTCTCGCTGCGCCCCGAGCTGCGCGAGGTGCTGGAGCTCGGCGAGCAGTCCGGCGCTCTGAGCGGGATGGTCTCGGGATCGGGGCCGACGCTCGCCTTCCTCGCCGTCGACCCGGAGGCGGCGCTCGAGGTCCAGATCACGCTGTCGGCTGCGGGTTACGAGGCGCTGCACGTGCACGGTCCCGTCGCCGGAGCCCGCGTGCTGCCGTAGCACGCCGCATCGACTCAGGCCGCGCCCCGCGGCAGACACGGAGGATCCATGAACGAGCCCGACGCCCACGCCCCTGCCGGCGAGTCCGACCGCGCGGCCTTCCGCGCCGGCGACGTCGACGCCCGGTCCCGCGAGAGCCTCGCCCGCACCGGTCTGGACTATCGCCGCGTCGCCGTCGACGGCGACGGGTATGCGCCCTGGCTGCAGTCGGTCGCGCGCGGCTTCCAGGACGGCGAGCGCAGCGACGAGCAGATCGCCGCTGCGCGCGAGCGCAGCGGATACCGCAGGCTCACCGGCGTCTTCGACGGCGCGGGACCCGCGCCCGAGACCCCGGTGGCGACCATCGCGTCGTGGATCGGCGAGCTCACGGTGCCCGGTGGCGGCGTCGTCCCGTCGTGCGCGATCTCCGCCGTCACGGTGGCGCCGACGCACCGCCGGCGCGGCGTGGCGCGCGCGATGCTCGAGGGCGAGCTGCGCGCAGCCCGGGACGCCGGCGTGCCCATGGCGATGCTCACCGTGAGCGAGTCGACCCTGTACGGACGCTATGGCTTCGGGCCGGCGGCGGCGGGGGCCTCGTGGCGCATCGAGACCAGGCGCGCGGGGTGGGTGGGTCCTCGGCCCGACGGGCGCATCGATTTCATCAGCCGCGAGCGGGTGCGCGAGCTGCTGCCGATGCTGCACGAGCGCGTCCGCCGGCGGACCGCGGGCGAGATCGACGTGCCCGGAGGTCACTGGGACGGCTTCGCCGGTACGAACCCCACCGCCGAGAAGGCCGGCGACAGGCGCGCGGTGCAGTACGCCGATGCCGACGGCGAGGTCCGCGGCGCCGCGGTGTACACGGTGCGCGAGAACCACGACGACTTCACGAAGGCGACCGTGGAGGTCCGCTACCTGCTGGCCGAGACGGATGCCGCCTACGCCGCGCTGTGGCGGTTCCTGCTCGAGCTCGACCTGGTGGCCGAGGTGCACGCGGCGGAGCTTTCGGCGGACGAGCCGCTGCTGTGGATGATCGCCGACCAGCGCGCTGCGAAGGTGACGGTGCGCGACCACCAGTACGTGCGGATCATCGATGTGGTCGCCGCGCTGGAGGCGCGCCGGTACGGTGCCGCGGGGCGTGTCGTGCTCGACGTCTCCGATCCGCTGGACCTCGCCGGCGGGCGCTGTCTGCTCGAGGTGGACGAGGCCGGCGCGGGCCGCGTCCGGCGCCTCGCGGACGACGAGGAGCCGGACGCGCCGGTGGTCGAGCTGGGCATCGCCGAGCTGTCGGCGACCTACCTCGGCGGCGTCTCGCTCGCGACGCTCGCCGCGGCCGGCCGGGCGCGTGTGACGGATGCCTCGCACGAGGGCCCCGACGGCACCGGGCCGATCGCCGCGGCGACGCGCCTGCTGTCCTGGCACACGACGCCGCGCCTCAGCTTCTGGTACTGATCGCCGGTCAGCCCACGACGGGGAGCTGCGTCGACTGCGCGGCCTGGTCGAGTGAGCCGAGGTCGGTCACATCGGTGAACCCGGCGTCCTGCATGAGCCGGACGGCCTGGGCGGAGCGGTTGCCCGACCGGCAGTAGACGAGGTACTCCGCGTCCTGCTCGAGCGTCGCGAGGGCCGCGGACAGCTCTCCCGAGGTGACGTCGAGATTCTCCGCTCCGTCGAGGTGGCCTGCCGCGTACTCCTGCGCCGTGCGCACGTCGATGATGATCGCCTCATCGCTGACGTCGACGGGCGACGCGGCGGCGCCGGCGCAGCCGGTGAGGGTCAGCGCGAGCGCCGCGGCGCCCAGGATGATCGCGGGGATGCGGGACATGGTGTTCTCCTTGTGATGCGGGGGAATGGGGGAGGGGGAAGGGGGTGGGTCCTGCCGTCAGCCGGGCGCGAGCGCCAGCAGCCGGGGAAGCTCCTGGGAGAGCACGAATGCACCCATGGCGAGGACGAAGACGCCGAAGCCCGTCCGCAGCGCGCGCTCGGGGAGTCGTCCGGCGAGGGCGCTGCCGACGAAGGATCCGGCGACGGCGGTTCCGGTCGAGCCGCCGCCGCCGAGGAGGCCGAGCAGGACGCCGACGACCACTGCGAGCAGCAGCCCTGCGACGAAATGACTGGGGTCCATGGCGGATCTCCGGGTGGTGCCGGGCTGCGCGCAGGGCGCGCTATGCCGCGAGCGTGGTGTCGGACGCGGTCTCGTCGGTCACCGGCACATTGCCCGGGACGGCCAGCCAGCCGAGGTACGACCCGTCGAGCTCGACGACGTCGAACCCGTCGCGGCGCAGGGCGCTGGCCGTGACGCTGTTGCGCACGCCGCTCTGGCAGTACGTGACGATCGTGCCTGACCCCGCGAGCCGGGCCCGCTCCCACAGGGCGCGCCCGCCGCTGAGCTGCTGCGCGCCGGGCAGGTGCCCCGCCGCGTACTCCGTCCTGTTGCGCACGTCCAGCAGGAGCGAGTGCGGGAATTCGCCGAGGGCGTCCGGCGCCACCGTGGCGGGCGTGACGAGGTCGAGGCCCGCGAGAGACGTCGCGAAGCCGGCGACCGCGTCGATCCCGACGCGGACCAGATGATCGCGCAGCTCGTCGGCGTGTTCGCGGTCCTCCGCCAGGACGAACAGCGGACGGCTCTCGCGCTCGGGGTCGTACACCCACGCGCCGTAGGTGGCGGCCTTCGCCGCACCCGGGATGTTGAGCGAACGGGCGACCGTCCCCTCGTGCACCTGGCGGTGGTGGCGGGTGTCGACGAAGATCACCTCATCGGCGGACAGCGCCGCCCGCAGGCGGTCGGGTGCGTATTCGACCAGCGGGGGCCGGGGCCCGAGGACGGCGGGGCCGCTCTTGTTCTGCGCCTTCATCCGTGCGAAGTACGCGTGGGCGTCGGGCTGGCCGCTGAGCAGCTCGTCGACGAAGCCCTGCTCGTCGTCGTCGCGGAGATAGCGGCTCCACCACGCGAAGGCGCGCTCGTAGCCCACGGTCGACGTCGGCACCGCGCCGAGCGCCTTGCCGCACGCGCTTCCCGAGCCGTGCGCGGGGAGCACCTGCACGTAGTCGGGCAGTGTGAGGAACTTGTCGCGCAGACTCGCGAAGAGGTCCCGGGCTCCGGAAAAGCGCGTGTCGCCGCCGCCCGCCGCTTCGTCCAGCAGATCGGGACGCCCGATGTCGCCGACGAACACGAAGTCGCCGGTGAGCATGAAACCGGGGGCGTCGGCATAGGCGCCGTCGGTGACGAGGAATGACAGGTGCTCGGGGGTGTGGCCCGGGGTGTGCACCGCCGTGACGGTGATGTTGCCGATCCGGATCTCGTGACCGTCCTTCATCCTCACCGCGTCGGCGAACCCGCTGCCGTACGTCCAGTCGGGCCCGCCCTCGTCGGAGACGTGCATCGTCGCGCCGGTCCTGGCGGCGAGCTCGCGCGTGCCGGACAGGTAGTCCGCGTGGATGTGGGTCTCGGTCACCGCGGTGATCTTCATCCCGTTCTTGCGGGCGATCTCGAGATAGACCTCGACGTCGCGGCGCGGGTCGACGACGATCGCCACGCCCTGGGCCTGGCATCCGATCACGTAGCTCGCCTGAGCGAGGTCCTCGTCGTAGATGTGCTCGAGCAGCATGTCGCGTCTCCGTCGTCTGGCTCAGGCGGCGTCCGCGCCGCGGGCTTCGTGTGCGGCGATCTGTCGCCGGACGTCGTCCATGTCGAGGGCGCGGGCGCCCGCGACGAGCTGTTCGAGCTGAGGCGCGGCGAGGGCGCCCGGCTGCGAGAAGACGAGGATGCCGTCGCGGAAGACCATCAGGGTGGGGATCGAGGTGATCCGCATCGCCGCGGCGAGCTGCTGCTCGGCCTCGGTGTCGACCTTCGCGAACACGATGTCGGGGTGCCGGGCGGCGGCCTGCTCGAACACCGGTGCGAACGCCCGGCAGGGGCCGCACCACGCGGCCCAGAAGTCGACGAGGACGATGCCCTCGCCGGTCACGGTGGTCTCGAAGTCGGCGGCGGTGAGTGCTGTCGTGGTCATGGGGTCCGGTCCTATCGGCTGAAGAGGCGTGCGAAGAATCCGCCGCTCGTCGCGGTGGCGGCGTCGCGCTGTGCTGCGGTGTGGTTGCCGTCGCACCACTGCGACGCCGGCACGGTCCGCTTCACGGACTGCACATGCTGTCCGCATCCGGCCCACGTCGTCTTCCCGCAGATGCGGCATGTCGTTGCTCGGCACATGGATCCCACTCGCTTCCGTTGATTGGGTGAATACCCTGGGGGGTATCCCGAACTATACCCCACGGGGTATTATCGATGTCAAATCCGATCGGAAGGACCCGCCATGACGGAAGCCACTGGGGCCATCTCGGCCTACGACCCCGAGGCTCAGCGCAAGATCGCCAACCGGCTGCGACGGGCGCACGGCCAGCTCGCCGCCGTCATCGCGGCGGTGGAGGGCGACGCGCACTGCCGCGACGTCGTCCAGCAGCTCTCGGCCGTCTCCAAAGCCATCGACCGGGCGGGCTTCCTCGTCATCTCGACAGCGCTGAAGGGGTGTCTGTCGGACCCCGACGCCGACGGCCCGCAGCCCGACGAGCTGGAGAAGCTGTTCCTCTCCCTCGCCTAGCCTGTAAGGGATGGCACATCTTCTGGGGGCCGAGGCCCTGCACCTGGAGTTCCCGACCAAGGTCGTCTTCGACCGCGTGTCGCTGGGCATCGACGAGGGCGACCGCATCGGCGTCGTCGGACGCAACGGCGACGGCAAGTCGAGCCTGCTGGCGATGCTCGCCGGCCGCCTCGAGCCCGACGGCGGACGCGTCACCGTGCGCGGGGGCGTGCGGGTCGGCGTGCTCGACCAGGCCGATGCCCTCGACGAGGCGCTCACGGTGCGTCAGGCGGTCGTCGGCGACCGGCCGGATCATGAGTGGGCCGGCGACGCACGCGCGCGCGACGTCATTGCCGGACTCCTCGGCGACCTCGCCTGGGACGGGCCCGTCGCCGGGCTCTCCGGCGGCCAGCGGAGGCGCGTCTCACTCGCCGCCCTCCTCGTGGGCGACCACGACGTGCTGTTCCTCGACGAGCCGACGAACCACCTCGACGTCGAGGCGATCGCGTGGCTTGCCGACCACGTCAAGCGGCGCTGGCCCGCCAACCAGGGCGGACTGCTCGTCGTGACGCACGACCGGTGGTTCCTCGACGAGGTGTGCACGACGACCTGGGAGGTGCACGACCGCATCGTCGAGCCGTTCGAGGGCGGCTACGCGGCATACATCCTGCAGCGGGTCGAGCGGGACCGCCAGGCTGCCGTCATCGAGCAGCGGCGCCAGAACCTCGCACGCAAGGAGCTGGCGTGGCTGCGCCGCGGTGCGCCCGCGCGCACGTCGAAGCCGAAGTTCCGCATCGACGCCGCGAACGTGCTCATCGCCGACGTCCCCGAGATCCGCGACGCCACCGAGCTGCGCTCCCTCGCCGTCTCGCGGCTGGGGAAGGACGTCGTCGACCTTCTCGACGCGGGCGTCTCCTACGCCGGGCGTGAGGTGCTGCGGCCCGTCGAGTGGCGCATCGCACCGGGCGAGCGCACCGGCATCCTCGGCGTCAACGGCGCCGGCAAGTCGACGCTCCTCGGCCTGGTCTCCGGCGACGTCCAGCCGACGACGGGCCGCGTCAAGCGGGGGAAGACCGTCAAGGTCGCGACGCTGACCCAGCGTCTCGACGAGCTCGAGGAGCACCTCGACGATCCCGTGCGGGTCGTCATCGCGGGCCTGCGCACCACGTACACGTTCGGCAGCGGATCCAAGGCGCAGGAGCTGACGCCCGGACAGCTCCTCGAGCGCATGGGCTTCCTGAACGCGCAGCTCTCGACGCCGGTGAAGGACCTCTCCGGCGGGCAGAAGCGGCGGCTGCAGCTGCTGCTCATCCTCCTCGAGCAGCCCAATGTCCTCATCCTCGACGAGCCCACGAACGACCTCGACACCGACATGCTGGCCGCTATCGAGGACCTCCTCGACTCGTGGCCGGGGACGCTCCTGGTCGTCTCGCACGACCGTTACTTCCTCGAGCGCGTCACCGACCAGCAGTACGCGATCCTCGGCGGTCGCCTGCGTCACCTTCCCGGTGGCGTCGAGGAGTACCTGCGGCTGCGCGAGCGGGAGCGCGGGGCGTCGCCGGCGACCGAGAAGGCGACGGATGCCGCGCCCGCGGCGTCCCCCTCGCTGTCGGGGCAGGGGCTGCGGGCGGCGCAGAAGGAGGTCGCCGCGCTGGAGCGGCGGCTGGAGAAGCTCGAGTCGCAGATCGATGCGGCACGCACGGCGCTCGCCGACCACGACCAGTCGGACTACGTCGGCCTCGGCGCGGAGATGACGCGCATCGGCGAGCTCGAGAAGGAGCGGGACGGCGTCGAGGAGCGCTGGTTCGAGCTCACGGAGCAGATCGGCTGAGCGCCGGCCGCTCAGTCCGCGCTGTCGAACCCGAGGCTCAGCTTTCGCAGCAGCGCGGCCAGGCGGTCCCTGTCGGCGCGGGAGAGGCTCTCCAGCAGGAGCGCCTCGGCGTCGACGAGCCGTGTGATCGCGGCATCCACCCGGATCCTGCCCTCGTCGGTCAGCGTCACCAGCACGCTGCGGCCGTCGTCGGGGTCGGCCTCGCGCCGCACGAGGCGGCGGCCGACCAGCCGGTCGATGCGATTGGTCATGGTGCCGCTGGAGACGAGGGTCTGCTGCAGCAGCTGCTTCGGGCTGAGCTGGAACGGCTCGCCGGCGCGGCGCAGGGCCGACAGAACGTCCCATTCCCACGGCTCGAGCTCGCTGCGCCGGAAGGCGTCGCGGCGTGCGCGGTCGAGATGACGTGACAGCCGGTCGACGCGCGACAGCACGCCCAGCGGCGAGAAGTCGAGGTCGGGTCGCTGGGTGATCCACGCTTCGACGATGCGGTCCACCTCGTCGCTCTGCGCCGTCATGCCTTCATTATCGCGGGGCGCCGCGGCAGGTACCGCCATCGACAGGCTCAGTGACCGGTGGGCGGTCTGGCAGACTTGACGAGGCCGCGCGAGCGGCGGTCCGCCGTGGTGTAGTGGCAGCACGACAGCCTTTGGAGCTGTGAGGTCCAGGTTCGAGTCCTGGCGGCGGAGCATGACCGACACCCCCCGTGACACCCCCCTGGCCGTCATCGTGCTCGCCGCCGGGCAGGGCACGCGCATGAAGTCCTCGCTGCCGAAGGTGCTGCACCGCATCGGCGGCCGTCCGCTGGTCGGGCACGTGCTCGACACCGCGCTCTCCCTCCATCCGCAGCGCGTGGTCGTGGTCGTCCGCCACGAGCGCGACCTCGTGGCGGAGGCCGTCGCCGGCGCCGCGCCCGACGTCGTGGTGGTCGACCAGGACGAGATCCCCGGCACCGGCCGCGCGGTCGAGGTGGCCCTGGACGCGCTGGCCGACTTCGCCGGGGACGTGCTGGTCCTCAGCGGCGACGTGCCGCTGCTCGAGACCGACACGCTCGCCGCGCTCGTGCGCACGCACCGCGATCGCGCCGTCGCCGCGACGGTCCTGAGCGCCACGGTGGGCGACGCCACCGGCTACGGGCGCGTCATCCGCGACGCCGACGGCACCGTGTCGCGGATCGTCGAGCAGAAGGACGCCACCGCGGAGGAGGCATCCGTCACCGAGATCAACGCGGGCGTCTACGTCTTCCAGGCGACGGCGCTGCGCACCGAGCTCGCGCTCGTCGGCACCGCCAACGCACAGGGCGAGAAGTACCTCACCGACGTCGTGGCGCTGCTGCGCGGCGACGGGTTCGCCGTGGCGGCCCAGCCCGCGCCGGATGCCGCCGCCGCCCTGGGCGTGAACGACCGGGTGCAGCTGGCCGAGGCCGCCCGCGTGCTCAACGCGCGCACCGTGCGGCGGTGGCAGCTGGAGGGCGCGACGATCCTCGACCCGGCCACGACCTGGATCGACGTCGAGGCGAAGCTCGCGCCCGACGTGACGGTGCTGCCCAACACGCACATCCTGCGCGCGACGGTGATCGCCGGCGGCGCCACCGTCGGCCCCGACACCAGCCTCGTGGACTGCGAGGTCGGCGAGAACGCGGTCGTGACCCGCACCGACGCCACGCTGGCAGTCATCGGCGCCGGGGCGACGGTCGGCCCGTTCGCCTACCTTCGTCCGGGCACGTACCTCGGCGACAAGGGCAAGATCGGCACGTTCGTCGAGACGAAGAACTCGACCATCGGCGAGCGCAGCAAGGTGCCCCACCTGTCGTACATCGGCGACACGACGATCGGCAGGGGCGTCAACCTGGGCGCGGGTGCCATCACGGCCAACTACGACGACCTCACCAAGCACCGCACCGAGATCGGCGACGAGGTGCACGCCGGCTCGCACAACGTCTTCGTGGCGCCCGTTAGGATCGGAGACGGCGCGAAGACCGGAGCCGGGGCGGTCATCCGAAAGGATGTCCCCGCCGGCGCCCTCGCACTGAGCGTCGCCCCTCAGCGGAACGTCGAGGGGTGGGTCGAGAAGAACAGACCGGGAACAGGTGCGGCGGACGTCGCCGCCAAGGCCCGTGGCGCACAGAAGGCGGACGATGGCGCGCAAGAAGAAGACCGTTGAACTCGACCGGGCGAACGACATCGCCCCCGGTCTCGTCGCGAAGACCAAGAAGCGCCTCGTCGTCGCACGCGGCAGCTCGCACCCCGAGCTTGCCGGCGAGGTCGCCGAGCAGCTGAGCACCGAGCTCGTCCCCACCGAGTACCGCACGTTCGCGTCGGGGGAGATCCTGACGCGCTTCGAGGTGTCGATCCGCGGCTGCGACCTCTTCCTCATCCAGAGCTTCGGGCCCCCGGTCAACGAGTGGATGATGGAGACCCTCATCATGCTCGACGCCGCCAAGCGCGCGTCGGCGAAGCGCATCACCGTCGTCGCCCCGTACTTCCCGTACTCGCGTCAGGACAAGAAGGGCAGAGGTCGCGAGCCGATCAGCGCCCGCCTGGTCGCCGACCTGTTCAAGACCGCCGGCGCCGATCGCATCATGAGCGTCGACCTGCACGCGGCGCAGATCCAGGGCTTCTTCGACGGCCCCGTCGACCACCTCTTCGCCAAGCCGGTGCTGCTGGAGTACTTCGAGAACACCCTGAGCGCGGAGGACCGTGACCGGCTCACGGTGGTCTCGCCCGACACCGGCCGCGTCCGCGTCGCCGACACGTGGTCCGACAGCCTCGGCGCGCCGCTGGCCATCATCCACAAGCGCCGCGACCCGAACGTCGCCAACCAGGTCACCGTCAACGAGATCGTCGGCGCCGTCGACGGCCGCGTGTGCCTCCTCGTCGACGACATGATCGACACCGGCGGCACCATCGTGAAGGCCGCAGAGGCCCTCAAGGCCAACGGCGCGGTCAAGGTCATCGTCGCCGCGACCCACGCGATCTTCAGCGACCCCGCGGCGCAGCGCCTGCAGAGCCCCGCCATCGACCAGGTCGTCGTCACCGACACGGTGCCGATCCCCGACGAGAAGCGCTTCCCGAGCCTTACGATTCTGCCTATCGCGCCGCTGCTCGCACGGGCGATCCACGAAGTGTTCGAGGACGGCTCCGTGACCAGCATGTTCGACGGGGCCGCCTGACGCCGACGCCGGACGAGGCGGCCCGGACCCCCGGGCCCGGCCGGGGCGGCGGCACCGCAAGGACGGAGTGAGGATGTCGCAGCCGCTGACCGAAGCCCGCCTGACGGTCGCACGACCCTGGGCGCTCCCCGTGGACGCGGTGCTCGCGCACCTCGAGGCCGACGCGTCGGGGCTGACCTCCGACGACGCCGGCCGACGCCTCGAGATCGCCGGACCGAACCGCCTTCCCGAGCCCGCGCGCCGCCCCGCCGTGCTGCGGTTCCTCTCGCACTTCAACGACACCCTGATCTACATCCTCCTCGGCGCCGCCGTCATCAAGGCGCTGATGGGGGACTGGCTGGACTTCTGGGTCATCATGGTCGTCGCGATCATCAACGCCGTCATCGGCTACATCCAGGAGGGGCGCGCCGAGCGGGCGCTCGCGGGGATTCGCGGGATGCTGTCGGCCGAGGCCAGCGCCCGCCGCGACGGCGGGTGGATCACGGTGGCGGCGGCCGATCTCGTCCCCGGCGACGTGGTGCGGCTGATGCCGGGCGACAAGGTCCCCGCCGACCTCCGGCTGCTCGAGGCCTTCCAGCTGCGGATCGACGAGGCGGCGCTCACCGGTGAGTCGGTCCCGTCGTCGAAGGTCGACGACCCGGTCGACCCCGATGCCGGCGTCGGCGACCGCCGGTCGATGGCGTTCTCGGGCACCATCGTGAGCGCCGGCCAGGGCCGGGGCGTCGTCACCGCGACCGGGGCGACCACCGAGCTCGGCCGGATCCAGAGCCTCGCCGAAGAGGCCGAGACGCTCGCCACGCCGCTCACACGCCAGCTCGACGGGTTCGGCCGGATCCTCACGCTCGTGATCCTGGGCATGGCGGCCGTGATGATGATGATCGGGCGCTTCCTGCACGGGATGCCGTACCCCGAGCTCATCTCGGCGGCCATCGGCTTCGCGGTCGCGGCGATCCCCGAGGGCCTCCCCGCGCTCGTGACCATCACGCTGGCGATCGGCGTGCAGCAGATGGCCCGCCACAACGCCATCACCCGCAAGCTCCCCGCTGTCGAGGCGCTGGGCTCGGTGACCACCGTCTGCTCCGACAAGACCGGCACGCTCACCAGGAACGAGATGACGGTCCGGCACATCGTCACGCCCCTCGCGCACTACGAGGTGACCGGTCTGGGCTACCGGCCGGAGGGGCGCATCGCCCCGGCGGGCGGAGCCGGGCTGCCCGGGGACGGGCTGCCCGGAGACCTCTCCGCGATCCTGGCGATCGGCACGCTCTGCAACGACGCCCACATCGTGCGCGACGACGACGGCGGATGGAGCCTCGTGGGCGAGCCCACCGAGGGCGCACTGAAGGTCGTCGCGATGAAGGGCGGTGTCGGGGGCGCGGGGGGAAGGCGCGTCGCCGTCATCCCGTTCGACTCGGCCAACAAGCTGATGGCGACGCTCAACGAGGGCCCGCGCTCGGGTGGGGCGGCGGGGGAGGTGTCGCGCGCGATCCTCGTGAAGGGCGCGCCCGACCGCCTGCTGGAGCGCTCGCTCACGCAGCGGAGCGAGGACGGCTCCCAGCCCCTGGACCGCACGCACTGGGAGGAGCAGGTCGCCGCGCTGAGCTCCCGCGGGCTGCGCGTGCTCGCCGCCGCCCGCAAGCCCGTGCGCGCGACGACCGAGGAGTTCGCGCTGGACGACCTCGTCGACCTCGAGTTCATCGGGCTCTGGGGGATCGTCGATCCGCCGCGCCCGGAGGCGATCGACGCGATCGCCGACTGCCACACCGCCGGCATCGGCGTGAAGATGATCACCGGCGACCACGCCGGCACCGCCCTGGCGATCGCCCGCGAGATGGGCCTCGCCGGCGCCGACGCCGAGGTTCTCACCGGCACCGAACTCGAGGCGCTCAGCCAGGAGCAGCTGCGGGAGGTGGTGCGCGACGTCGACGTCTACGCCCGCACGAGCCCCGAGCACAAGATCCGCATCGTGCGCGCGCTGCAGTCCCACGGCGAGGTGGTCGCCATGACCGGCGACGGCGTGAACGACGCCCCCGCCCTGACGCGGGCGGACGTGGGCATCGCGATGGGGATCAAGGGCACGGAGGCGACCAAGGAGGCCGCGGAGTTCGTGCTCGCCGACGACAACTTCGCCACGATCCGCAGCGCCGTCGCCGAGGGCAGGCGCATCTACGACAACCTGCGCAAGTCCATCGTGTTCCTGCTGCCCACCAACGGCGCGCAGTCGCTCGTCATCCTGGTCGCGGTCGTCTTCGGGCTCGCCCTTCCCCTCACGTCGGTGCAGGTGCTGTGGGTCAACATGGTCACCGCCGTCACCCTCTCGCTCGCGCTGGCCTACGAGCCCGCCGAGCGCGGGATCATGCGACGCCCCCCGCGCGCCACCGGCGGGCCGATCATCGACCGCCGCGAGCTCGGCTTCGTGCTCGCCGTGTCGTTCCTCATCGGCGGGGCGGCGATGGGCGTGTTCTACGGCGTCGTGGCGACCGGCGTCGACATCGAGGTGGCACGCACCGAGGCGGTGCTCATGCTCGCGCTGGGGCAGCTCGCCTACCTCTTCAACTGCCGGCTCCTGACCCGCTCCAGCTTCACCCTCGACGTGCTGCGCGGCAACCGCGCGGTGTGGTGGTCGGCGCTTGCTCTCGTCGTCCTCCAGCTGATCTACACGTATGTGCCGTTCATGAACGTGCTGTTCGACTCGCGTCCGCTCGACCCGTCGGCGTGGATCCTCCCCATCGTGCTCTCGGTCGTGATCTTCGTCGCCGTCGAGGTGCTCAAGGCGCTGCTGCGCGCCCGGCCGCCCGCGTCCGCACCGGCACCCGCGCTCAAAGCTTCCTCATAGGACCGGTTGCGAGGATCGCCGCGACGCCCGACGCGTCGACGACACGAGCTGGAGGACCGCAATGATCCGCACCGCCCCCGCATCCCGCACCGTCCGAGCCGGCGCCGCACTGAGCGCCGCCGCCGGGATCGCGCTCCTCGCCGGTTGCGCGGCGACGGCCTCCGATGCGGAGGAGCCGGCCACCGGAGCCGATCAGGAAGCGACCGGCTCCGGGTCGACGGGCTCCGGCAGCGCCTCGGGCTCGTATGCCGACGGCACGTACACCGCCGACGGCGCCTACGCGACCCCCGAGTCCGTCGAGACCATCACCGTCACCGTCACCCTGGAGGGCGACGTCATCACCGATGTGGAGGTGACCGGCGACCCGCAGAAGAGCGAGTCCGAGGAGTACCAGGGGCGGTTCATCGGCGGCATCGCGGACGTCGTGGTCGGGCAGGACATCGACGACATCCAGGTCAGCCGCGTCGCGGGCTCGTCGCTGACCAGCGGAGGCTTCAACGAGGCGATCGAGGCGATCAAGTCCGAGGCGGCCGCCTGAGCCATGGGCGGGTCGGCGTCCTCCTGGCGATTCGACGCCATCGGCACCGTCTGGGAGGTCGTCACCGTCGAGCCGCTGCCCGAGCCTGCACGCGACCGCGTACGGGGCCGCATCGAGGCGTTCGACCGCACCTGGTCGCGGTTCCGGAAGGACTCCGTGGTGACCCGGCTCGCGCGGGCCGGCGGGGAAGTCCCGCTCCCCGACGACGCCGGGCCGATGCTCGACGCGCTGGCGGCGGTGTGGGAGGCGACGGACGGCGCCGTGAACCCGCTCGTCGGGCGATCCCTCGAAGCGCTCGGCTACGACGCGCGGTACTCGCTGGTCGATCGCGGGGCGGTGGCGGCGCCCCCCGATTGGCGCAGGCTGCTCGCGTGGGACGACGAGCGGCTCATGCTCTCCAGCGCCGCGACGATCGACGTCGGCGCCCTCGGCAAGGGACGCCTGGTCGACATCGTGCTCGACGTCGTATGCGACGAGACGGCGGGGGACGTCACGGTCGACGCGGGCGGCGATCTGGCGGTGCGGGGGACGCCGCAGCGCATCGGGCTGGAGCATCCGTTCGATCCGCGTCGCGCGATCGGCGTGTGGGAGGTGACGGATGCCGCGCTGTGCGCGTCGGCGGTCACCCGGCGCGCCTGGCCGTCGGCCACCGGCACGACGCTGCATCACGTGCTCGACGCGCGGACGGGGCAGCCGGTGCGCACGATCGCCGCGACGTGGGCCGTCGCGCGGGACGCGATGACGGCCGACGCGGTCGCGACCGCGCTGTTCTTCGACGGTGGCCCGCGCCTCGCGCACGAGCGGGGTGTCGAATGGGTGCGCATGACGACCGACGGGCGTGCGGAGTGGTCGCCCGGCTGCAGCGCCGAGCTGTTCCTGCGAACGGATAACGTGGACTGGTGATTCACGAGCCGATCGTGGCGGTGTGATGTGGGAACGCTCACCGCCTTCTGGAACCGCGTCTTCGCGGTGCTCGGCCGCGTGTCGATGTACCGCCTGGTCTACCTCGCGCTCGCGGCGCTCGCGGTCGTCGCCCTGGTGCTCTCGCTCTTCGACCTCGTCGGACCCGACCCGGTCGAGCTCATCGCGACGCTGCTCGTGCTCGCCGCCGTCTGCGTGGGGGTGGATGCCGCCGCCCAGCGGGTGCTGACCCTGCCGTGGCGCCTGGAGTCATCGCTCATCACGGCGCACATCCTGCTCTTCGTGCTGCGCCCGACGCTGGAGCTCGCCGGGCTGGCGGGGATCGCGATCGCCGCCGCGGTCGCGTCCCTCTCGAAGTACCTGCTCGCCTGGCGCGGGCGCCACATCTTCAACCCCGCCGCCGTGGGTGCCACCGTGCTCACGCTGCTGAGCCTCGCGTGGCCGGCGCTCGGCTCGTCGGCGTGGTGGGTGGGCACGCCCGCCCTCGCCGCACCGGTCATCGTGCTGGGCCTGGCGGTGCTGGTGCGCACCGAGAAGCTCCGGGTCGTGGCGGTGTTCCTCGTCGTCGCCGTCGCGGTCGCCGTCATCCGCACGGCCGCGCAGTATCAGGCCGCCGGGGTCGAGGTGGAGATCCTCGACGTGCTGTGGCCTGTGCTGTGGTCCTCGCCCTTCCTGTTCCTCGGCGCCTTCATGCTGTCCGAGCCGCTCACGCTGCCGCCCCGGCGCTGGCAGCAGTTCACCGTCGCCGCGGTCGTCGGAGTGCTCGCGGGCTGGCCGATCTCACTCGGCGACATCACCCTCGGACAGGAGCGGGCGCTGCTCATCGGCAACCTGGTCGCGTTCGCGTTCGCGCTGCGCACGGCGGTGCGGCTGACCCTGGTCTCGCGGGCCGAGCCCACACCGACCGTCGAAGAGCTCACATTCCGGGTGCACGACCGGTTGGCCTTCCTGCCCGGGCAGTACCTGGAGCTGGAGGTGCCGCACCGTCACCCCGACGCGCGCGGCACGCGGCGCGAGTTCAGCATCGCGTCCGCGCCCGAGGACCTGCCGCTGCTCAAGGTCGCGTTCAAGGACGGCACGGGCACGAAGCCGCTGAGCTCCTACAAGAAGGCCCTCGCGCAGGTGCGGCCGGGCGACGACCTCGCGATCACCGGGGTGTGGGGCGACTTCCTGCTGCCCAAGCGCGATGCCGCGCCGATCCTCATGGTCGCCGCCGGCATCGGCGTGACGCCCTTCGTGTCGCAGCTGCGGCATCTGACCGCGGCGGGCCTCGAGCGCGACATCGTGCTGGTCTATGTCGCGTCGGATGCCTCGGAGCTGGCGTTCCGCGGCGAGATCGAGGCATCCGCCGCTCGCGTCGTGGTCTTCACGCGCGACCGTCCGGTCGACCTGCCGAGTCACTGGCAGTGGGCGCAGGGCGTGCGCCTGGACGCCGAGGGCCTGATGCGGGTGGTACCCGACATCGCCTCCCGCCACGCCTACATCTCGGGGCCGGCCGGTCTGATCGCCGATCTCGCTCCCGCCCTCGAGCGCGCCCGTTCGATCACCACCGACGCCTTCAGCGGCTACTGAGCCGTGCCGACGCCGATCCCTGGGGCCGGATCGAGGGGACGGGCGGGCAGGCGCACCTCGAAGGTGGTGTCGCCGGGCCGGGTGTCCACCGAGATGGAGCCCCCGTGCGCGTCGACGATGGCGCGCGCGATCGAGAGGCCGAGGCCTGTGCCCCCGGTCTGACGCGCGCGTGAGCGGTCGCCGCGGGCGAAGCGCTCGAACAGCTCGTCGGCGATGCGCGGGTCGACGCCGGGGCCGTCGTCATGGACGCGGAGCACGGCCGTGCCGCCGTCCCGCGCCACCGTCACCGTCACCGTGGTGCCGGCAGGTGTGTGCGTGCGGGCGTTCGCGAGCAGGTTGGTGACGACCTGCTGGAGGCGGCTCGCGTCGCCCGCGACGAGCACGGGCTCGTCGCCGACCTCGAGCACCCACTCGTGGTCGGGACCGGTCGGGCGGGCATCGCCCACCGCGTCGATGGCGAGCCGCGTGAGATCGACCGTGCCGTACACCAGCTCCTGGCCCTCGTCGAGCCGGGCGAGGAGGAGGAGATCCTCCACGAGGGACGTCATCCGCAGCGACTGCGCCTGGATGCGCTCCAGCGACGCCTCGGTCGTCTCGAGGGTCGCGGCGGCGGGCCCGGGCTCCGGCCGCGGTGCCAGACCGAGCGCCTTCAGCGACAGCTCGGAGTAGCCGCGGATCGAGGCGAGCGGCGTGCGCAGCTCGTGACTGGCATCGGCGACGAACGCGCGCATGCGCTGTTCGTTGCGCTGGCGGGCGGTGAGCGACTCGTCGACGTGGTCCAGGAGCGTGTTCAGCGCCTCGCCGACCCGGCCGACCTCGGTGCGGGGGTCCGCCTGGCGCGCGGGGACCCGTTCGCTGATGGACACCTCGCCCTGGTCCAGCTGCTGCCGGGAGACCCGCTCGGCCGTGGCGGCGACCGCGCGCAGCGGCGCGAGGCCGGCGCGGATCGTCCATGCCGTCGCGACCGCGAGGAGGATGAGGCCGCCGGCGGTCAGCAGGCCGATGGTGGTGAGCATGCGCGCGATCGTGGCGGCCACCTCGTCGCGGGACAGCCCCACGACGACGATCGACTGACCGTCGACGCTGCGCCCTTCGACGCGGAACGTGCCGACGCCGTCGATGGTCACCACCAGCGGGCCCTCTGCGCGCAGTCCCGCCGCGAGCTGCTCGATCTGCTCGTCGTCGAGCGCGGTCACGGTGCCGTCCGGCTCGGTCACCGCCGCGGTGGGCGATGAGGGGGGAGTCTCGATGGCCAGCAGGAATCCGGCCTGCTGGGGCTGCTGCTCCAGGATCTCCTGAGCGGTGAGCCCCGCACCCACGGGCTGCCGGGTGAGCGCCGACATGCGGTCGGCGGTCGAGCGCAGCTCGCTGCTCAGTCCCTCCTCGAGCACCGTCCCCAGGATCGCGCTGGTCGCCACGCCGACCAGCACCATGATGAACGACGTGATGCCGACGACGGTGACGATGAGCTTCCGCTGCAGCGTCCACGCGGCGCGCCGGGGAAGCTCGTCCGAGGCAGGAGCACCCGTCCCGGGCGCCTCTTCGTCGCGCGGGGGCTCGATGCCGGCGCCGGTCGCGGCATCCGGCTCCGTCGTCGTACGGCTCCGGTCCGTCACTGGGGCGCCTTGATCATGTAGCCGACACCACGCACGGTGTGGATGAGGGGTTCGCGGCCGGCGTCGATCTTCTTGCGGAGGTAGGAGATGTAGAGCTCGACGACGCTGGAGCGGCCGCCGAAGTCGTAGTTCCACACGCGGTCCAGGATCTGCGCCTTCGACACGACGCGTCGCTGGTTGCGCATGAGGTAGCGCAGCAGCTCGAACTCCGTCGCGGTGAGCTCGATCTGCTCACCGGCGCGCTCGACCTCGTGGCTGTCCTCGTTGAGCGTCAGGTCCCCGACGCGCAGGATCGGCTCGGCGCCCGCCGCGTGCGCGGTGCCGGCGCGGCGCATGAGGCCGCGGAGCCGCGCGACCACCTCCTCGAGGCTGAACGGCTTCGTCACATAGTCGTCGCCGCCGGCGGTGAGACCCGCCACGCGGTCGGTGACGGCATCCTTGGCGGTCAGGAAGAGCACGGGGACGTCGTCGCCGGCCTGGCGCAGCCGCTGCAGCACGGCCATGCCGTCGAGGTCGGGCATCATGATGTCCAGCACCATGGCGTCGGGCTCGAACTCGCGCGCCGACTGCAGCGCCTCGAACCCCGACCCGGCGGTGCGCACCTCCCAGCCCTCCATCCGCAGCGCCATCGACAGCAGATCGGTGAGCATCTGCTCGTCGTCCACGACGAGGACGCGCAGGCTGGAGCCGTCGGGACGGAGGAGGGCCGGTGCCGGGTTGGTCATGCGTCCATTGTGGATGGCTTCCTATGCGCTTCCTATGGAGCCGGCTATGCGCGGGCTGTGAAATCCAGTCCGCGGCGCGGGGATCGGATCCGGCGTCAGCCGGCCGAACGCGCGTGGGCCGCGATGCGATCGAACAGCGCGTCGCGGTCCTCGTCGACCCGGCGGGCGCCGGGGGCGGCGTCGTAGTACGCCAGGATCCGCCGCGCCCCCTCGTCGAACGTGACCGTCGTGCGGAACTCCGGCACGAGCTCGGTCACCTTCGAGACGTCGAACAGCATCGAGTGCGCCTTGTCTCCGATCAGGCCGGGACCGAGGTCGGGGGCGAACGCCGCGATCGTGTCGGAGGCGACGTGGACGATGTCGGCGTCGGCCACGCCCGCAGCCTCGGCCAGCCAGCCGTAGATCTGGTTCCAGGTCGGTGCGTGCGTTCCGGTGATGGTGAACGCCTCTCCGATCGCCGCGGGGTTCGCGACGAGCCCCGTGAACGCGACCGCGAAGTCGTCGCTGTGCGTGATCGTCCACAGGCTCGTGCCGTCGCCGTGCACGATGACGGGACGCCCCGCGCGCATGCGGGCGATGTCGGTCCAGCCGCCGAGGGTGGGGAGCAGACGCTCGTCGTACGTGTGCGAGGGGCGGACGATGGTGACAGGAAGCCCCCGCTCCCGGTGGGCGGCGACCAGGACGTCCTCGCACGCGATCTTGTCGCGCGAGTACTGCCAATAGGGATTGCGCAGCGGCGTCGACTCGGTGACCGGCACCCGCCGCGGGGGCTTCTCGTACGCCGAGGCCGAGCTGATGAACATGTACTGCCCGGTGCGCCCCTCGAAGAGCTCGAGATCGGAAGCGATGTGGTCGGGCGTGAAGGCCAGGAACTCCGCGACCACGTCGAAGCGCCGACTGCCCAGTGCGGCGCGCACCGCTGCGGCATCGCGGATGTCGGCCTCGATCAGCTCCGCCTCGGGCGGGATGGGCCGCCGGGCGCTGCCGCGGTTGAGCACCGCGACGTCGTGCCCGAGGGCGACGGAGCGGCGGACGCACGCCGCGCTGATGGTTCCGGTACCGCCGATGTAGAGGATGCTCGTCACCCTCGCGAGCCTACGCCCGACCAGGGGCGACGCGCCTCGACGCCGACGCCCGCCGCGGACGGACCCCGTGCGCGATGTCGGTCCCGCCCCCTAGTCTGGCGCGCATGAGCAACGACGATCTCAGCGCCGCCTCCGGCGGCACCGTCATCCGTCCGGGCGACCCCGAGTGGGAGTCCGCACGTCGCTTCCACTCCGGCATCGGCTCGCCCGCCGCCGTCATCCGGGCCTCCACCGTCGACGACGTGAGAGGGGCCATCCGCTACGCCTCGGCCGAGCGCCTCGAGGTCATGATCCGCGGCGGCGGCCACAGCGCGTGGGGCGAGGTCCCGGGCGGTCTCACCCTCGACATCTCGGCGCTGGACGCCATCTCCGTCGAGGGCACGCGGGTGCGTGTCGGGGGCGGTGCGCGGTGGGGTGCCGTCGCGCACGCGCTCGCCGAGCACGACCTCGGACTCAGCTCCGGCGACACCGCGTCCGTCGGCGTCGGCGGCCTCACCCTCGGGGGCGGCATCGGCTGGATGGTGCGCGCGTGGGGGCTCGCGTGCGACCAGCTGGTGGGCGCGCAGCTCGTGACCGCCCGTGGCGAGGTGGCGGAGGTGACGGATGCCTCGCATCCCGAGCTCCTGTGGGCGCTCCGCGGCGGCGGCGGCAACTTCGGCGTCGTCACGCGCTTCGACTTCGAGGCGCACCGGCTGAACGGCGTGGTGCACGCCGTCTACGGCATCGATGCCGACGCACGGCCCGCGCTGCGGGTGCTGCGCGACATCCTCGCAGACGCTCCGCGCGAGCTGACCGTCACCTACATGGACGTCCCGCCGATGGACCCGAACGCTCCTGCCGGCGCCACGGTTACCGCGGTGTGGATCGGCACCGACGAGGAGGCGGCGCGCCGCGCGCTCGGGCCGCTCGCCGAAGCCCCCGGGGTGTCCGAGCTCGAGTTCGGCGTGCAGAGCTACCCCGATGTGCTGCTCGAGGCGCCCGAGTTCGACCCCGACCAGCCCATGCCGGGGTTCCTCGGGGGGAACACGCTCGTGGCGGACCTCGACGATGACGCGATCGATCGGATCGTCTCGTTCCGAGAGGCGAACCCGGCATCGGTCGTGCTGCTGCGGTCGCTCGGCGGGGCGTACGGGGACGTCGCCCAGGACGACTCCGCGTTCCCGGCGCGCAACGCGACGTGGTTCGCCATGGCGGGGGCGTTCGACATCCCGGGCATGGTCGACGACGACGCCCGGGCGCGGGCGCTGGCCGCGTGGGACGCCATCGAGGCGAGCGGCTCGGGCGTGTACGGCAACTTCACGGTGTCGACCGACCCCTCCTACGCCGCGCGAATCTACCCGCCGGCGACGATGGCGCGACTGGCGGCGGTCAAGCGCACGTGGGACCCGGGCAATGTCTTCTGCCGCAACCACAACGTGCAGCCCGAGGGCGACGGCCGGCCGGGTTCGGACGGACAGGCCGCCTGAGACGCCGAGGGCGGATCCCCGGCCGGGGATCCGCCCTCTGTCCGCTCAGGCGGTGCGTCAGTGCGTGTCTTCCGCCTCGATCTCGGTGCGGTCGCCCGACCACAGCGTGTGGAAGGTGCCTTCCTTGTCGATGCGCTTGTAGGTGTGGGCGCCGAAGAAGTCGCGCTGGCCCTGGATCAGCGCGGCGGGGAGGCGCTCGGCGCGCAGCCCGTCGTAGTAGGCCAGCGACGACGAGAACGCGGGAGCCGGGACGCCGGAGTTCGCAGACGCCGAGACGATGCGGCGCCATGCGCCCTGGGCGCGGCCGAGCGCGTCGGCGAAGTACGGGGCGGTCAGCAGCACCGCCAGGTCGGGGGTCTGGTCGTAGGCCTCGGCGATGCGGTTGAGGAACTGGGCCCGGATGATGCAGCCTGCGCGCCAGATCTTCGACACGGCGCCGAGGTCGATGGTCCAGCCGTACTCGGCGGCACCGGCGCGGATCTCGTCGAAGCCCTGGCTGTAGGCGACGATCTTCGACGCGTACAGCGCGAGGCGGACGTCCTCGATGAACGCGTCGGGGTCGTCGACCTGGAGGCCCTCAGCGGGGCCGGGCAGGCCGCGGGAGACCGCGCGCTGCTCGGGGTGGCTGGAGAGCGACCGTGCGAAGGTGGCCTCGGCGATGCCCGAGACCGGGACGCCGAGCGACAGCGCGGTCTGCACGGTCCACGCGCCGGTGCCCTTGGCGCCGGCCTGGTCGAGGATGACGTCGACCAGGGGCTCTCCGGTCGCGGCGTCCACCTGGCGCAGGACCTCGGCGGTGATCTCGATCAGGTACGACTCCAGCTCGCCGCGGTTCCACTCGGCGAACACCTCGGCGATCTCTGCCGGCGTCTTTCCGGTGCCGCGGCGGATCAGGTCGTAGGCCTCGGCGATGAGCTGCATGTCGGCGTACTCGATGCCGTTGTGCACCATCTTCACGAAGTGGCCGGCGCCGTCGTGACCCACGTGCGTGACGCACGGCTCGCCCTCCGCGACCGCCGCGATGGACTTGAGGATCGGTCCGAGGGTCACCCACGACTCGTCCGAGCCGCCGGGCATGATCGACGGGCCGTTGAGCGCGCCCTCCTCGCCGCCGGAGATCCCGGCGCCGACGAAGTTGATGCCGGTCTCGCGGACGGCCTTCTCGCGGCGGATGGTGTCGGTGAAGAGGGCGTTGCCGCCGTCGACGATGATGTCGCCGGGCTCGAACACCTCGACCAGCGAGTCGATGACCGCGTCGGTGGGGCGGCCGGCCTTCACCATGATGATCGCCGCGCGCGGCTTCTGCAGCGACGCGGCGAACTCCTCGTATGAGAACGCGGGAACGAAGCCCGCCTCCGGGTGCGTCTCGGTCAGCTCGTCGGTCTTGGACCGGCTGCGGTTGTACACGGCCACGGTGTTGCCTTCGCGGGAGGCGAGGTTGCGGGCGAGGTTCGAGCCCATCACCGCCAGGCCCACCACGCCGATGTTCGCCGTCGCGGCGACGGCGAGCTCCGGGCCCTCCGGCTCCGGGGTGGGGCGCTCGACGTCCTCGGGCGCGGGCGCGGCCTCGTGCGCCGTCGTCGCCTCATCAGGCGCCTGGTCCTGATCCGTCGAGATGGTGGTCTGGGCCTGCTCGCCGGTCAGCGAAGGATCGTTGGAAGACACGCGTGCTCCTGGGGTTGAGTCGTCGCTTTCAGCCTAGAGTCTGACGGCTCCGTGTTACGCCGCAGCGGCCGGAAGCTCACACGGCACGCAGCCGGGTTGTGACGTGCGGGCGGCCGTCGGCTACCGTGGCGGGGTGATCCCGTCTCACTCCGGCGCGACCGCCGGCAGTCCCGCTGCGCAAGGCCCCCGGATCGTCGTGATGGGTCCGAGCGGCTCGGGGAAGTCCGCGGTGGGGAGCGCGGTGGCCGCACGCCTCGCTCTCCCGTTCGTGGATGCCGATGACCTGCACCCGGAGGCGAACGTGGCGAAGATGGCCGCCGGGGTGCCGCTGGACGACGCGGATCGGATGCCGTGGCTGGACGTGGTGGCCGCCGAGCTCCACGACGCGCCCGGTGGAGTCGTGGTCGCGTGCTCGGCGCTGGCACGACGCTATCGGGAGCGCATCCTCTCCGGCGCACCGGCGACGGTCTTCGTCGAGCTGCGGACGTCCACCCGCGAGCTGGCCCGGCGCATGGCGACGCGCGAGCACTTCATGCCGTCGTCGCTGCTGGCCTCCCAGCTGAAGACGCTGGAGCACCTGGAGCCCGAGGAGCCGGGCGTGGTGGTGGCGGGGGACCCGCCGCTGGCGGACGTCGTCGACGCCGCGGTTCACGCGATCCGCCGGTATCCGGCGCTCCGATAGCCCCGTTCAGTCCTTGTTGCGGTACGCCTGACGCCCGAGGCCCCAGAAGGCCAGCGCCGTCCCGAGGGCGCCGACCGCGGCCATCGCGCCGATCAGCCAGAGCAGGGCGTGAGACCAGAAGCCGTATTCCATGGGGTCCTCCGTGTGAGCGGGAAGTCGGTGCGTTCCTCATCGTAGTGGGGGCGCTGGTAGACTCGTGTCGAACTTCGGCGAGGGATGCCTCGCGCCTGTCGGCCACCGGCGGGCTGCGGCATCCGTGATCGACGCGGTGATGCGGGCCCCCGGCTTTCCTCACGCGCGCGCGTTCGAGTCGAAGACACCCCCGATACCCACGGTCCGCCACCTCGCGGGCCGAGCGACAACGGGCCCCAGGCCCGCAAGGAGAACCCATGTCCACTGAGGTCGACACCAAGGTCCAGGCCGAGCTGCGCGAGAACTTCGGCAAGGGCTTCGCCCGCCGCCTGCGCGCCGCCGGCAAGATCCCCGCCGTCATCTACGGCCACGGCACCGATCCCGTCCACGTGGCCCTTCCGGGCCACCAGGTGTCGCTGCTCATCCGCCGCGCCAACGCGGTGCTCGAGCTCGATCTCGACGGCAAGGCGCAGCTGACGCTGGTGAAGGACGTCCAGAAGGACCCGGTGCACCAGATCATCGAGCACATCGACCTCCTCGTCGTGAAGAAGGGCGAGAAGATCCAGGTCGACGTCCCGGTCATCGTCAACGGCGAGCCCTTCGCCGGCACGATCGTCAACCTGGACGCGCAGACCGTGGCGCTCGAGGTTGAGGCGACCCACATCCCCGAGCACATCGAGGTCGACGTCGAGGGCCTCGAGGAGGGCACGCACATCACCGCCGGCGAGCTCACGCTGCCCCGTGGCGCGACCCTCGCCGCCGACCCGGAGATGCTCGTCGTCGCCATCTCGGTCCCCGCTGCCACGCTGGCCGCCGAGGACGAGATCGCCGAGGCCGACGCCGAGGTCGCCGCCGAGCAGTCGGAGGCTTCCGAGACCCCGGCCGAGGAGAACGAGTCCGAGTAAGCCTCGGAGCGCTTTTCAGGCGAGGGGGTGCGGATGCCGCACCCCCTCGTCCCGTTCCACGACGAGCTCGATCCGGGCCGGACGCCCGGTCGGGCAGGATGGAAGTCATGGCAGAGGCGTGGCTGATCGTAGGCCTGGGCAACCCGGGGCCCCGATACGAGCTGACCCGCCACAACGTCGGCCAGCTCGTGGTCGACGAGCTGGCGGGACGGCGCGGCGAGTCCTTCAAGACGCACAAGGCGAACGCCCGCGTGGTCGAGACGTGGCTGCGGCCGGGCGGCGCGAAGCTGGTGCTGGCGAAGCCGAACACGTTCATGAACGTATCGGGCGGTCCCGTCGCGGGGCTGGCGAAGTTCTACGGGATCGACCCCGCGCACGTCGTGGTGATCCACGACGAGCTGGACATCCCGTTCGACACCATCAAGCTGAAGGTCGGCGGCGGCCACGGCGGTCACAACGGCGTCCGCGACGTCGCCAAAGCGCTGGACACCCCGGCGTTCCCGCGCGTGCGCGTCGGGATCGGCCGCCCGCACGGCCGGCAGGACCCGGCGGACTGGGTGCTCGACCCGTTCGGCGCCACCGAGCGCAAGAACCTCCCGATCCTCCTGGGCGACGCCGCCGACGCCGTGGAGCAGCTGGTCGACGAGGGACTCCTCGCCGCGCAGCAGAAGCACCACGCGCCCCGCGAGTAGCTCCGGGCTCAGCCCGCGGCGGCGAGGCCGGCCGTCAGGAAGCCCTGCGCCACCGCGCCGTAGGCGATGGGGCCGAGAGCGGCGATGATCACCGCCGCGATGCCGGCTCCCCGTCCGCGGGAGGTCACGATGGCCACCACGCCCTGGATGAGGGCCCACAGGCCGAGCGCGGTGCCGGCCCAGAAGGCGATCTCGCCCATGAGCACCCAATCGCGCACGGGCGAGAGGATCGACCAGTCGAAATCGCCGGTGGTGGTGCGCGCGCTGATCTCGCGACCCGCTCCGAGCCCGATGTTGAACGCGGCGACCGCCGCGAGCAGGCTCGCGCCGACCGTCGCGATGAGAGCCAGGCCGAGGGCGACGAGTCCGAGCGTGCCGCGGCGCCGCGCGGGTGCGGGTGCCGCGGAGGGCGACATGGCCGGCGCGGCGCCGGGAGTGCCGCCGAACCCGGCGGGCGGCGCATAGCCCGGCGGGGGCGCGTACGCGGAGGCGGGCGGAGGACCGAAGGGTGCCGCTCCGGGCGGCGCCCACGTCTGCGGGGGTGCGGGCGGGGGCGGGGCCGGCGTGGCCGAGGGCTGCGAGGGATCGCTCACGCGACTCATCCTAGGAGCGCCGACGACGTTCGCGGCCGCCCCGCCCCTGGCTCGCGGCGCCCGGTGTCGGCGGCGCGTCGTAGACTCGTGCGGTGACAGTTCCCGGGATCGTGCGCGCCCTCGAACAGGCTGAACCGTTCCGGGACGCTGTGGCCGCGGCATCCGTCGACGCCGACTTCTCGCTCGTCGAGGGCCTCGACGCCCCCCTCCTGGCGGCGCTTGTGGAACGCCGGCGCGCGGCCGGGCGTCCGCCTGCCGTGCTCGTGATCGCCCCGACGGGGCGCCGTGCCGAATCCCTCGGGCCTGCGCTGGGAGCGCTGCTGCCCGGAGCCGAGGTGCTCCACTTCCCGGCGTGGGAGACGCTGCCGCACGAGCGGCTGAGCCCGAGCGCAGAGACGGTGGGCGCCCGCCTCGACATCCTCCGCCGGATCGCACGATGGGACGCCTCGACGCCGCTCGTGGTGACCGCATCGGTGCGCGGCGCGATCCAGCCGCTGGCGGCGGGACTGGACGACGTCGAGCCGATCGAGATCGTCGTCGGCGGCCGCGGGCACGACCTCGGCGAGGTGTCGGCGCGACTGGTGGAGCTCGCCTACCACCGGGTCGACATGGTGTCGCGACGCGGCGAGTTCGCCGTACGCGGCGGCATCCTCGACGTGTTCCCGCCGACGGCCGCCCACCCGTACCGCGTCGAGTTCTTCGGCGACGAGGTGGACCAGATCCGCGCCTTCTCGGTGGCCGACCAGCGCTCCCTCGCCGGGGATGTGCGCGAGGTCACGCTGCTGCCGAGCCGGGAGCTCCTTCTCACCGAGGCCGTGCGCGGACGCGCGCGACAGCTCAAGGACGAGTTTCCCGGACTCGCCGCGATGCTCGAGAAGATGGCCGAGGGCATCCCGGTCGAGGGGATGGAGTCGCTGCTTCCGGCCGTGGTCGACGACCTCGTGACCCTCGCGGACTACCTCCCCGAAGGATCCGCCGTCGCGCTGGTCGATCCCGAGCGCGCCGTCACGCGCGCGATCACGCTGGGCGAGACCAACCGCGAGTTCCTGGACGCGGCCTGGAGCGCGGCGACAGCGGGCGCCCGGACTCCGGTCGACCTCGGTGCCGGCGACTTCCTCACCCTTCCCGAGCTCCGCGAGGCGGCGCGCGAGCGGGGGAGTGTCTGGTGGCGGATGAGCTCGTTCGACTCCGGGCAGGCCGATGCCGTGGCCGAAGGCCTCCTCGACGCCGCGATCGACGACGACGTCGACGTCGCGCTCGAGGCCGCTGCGGCGATCCGCGTCCCCGGCGCCCCCGTGCCCTCATTCCATGGCAACGTCGACGGCGCCACCGAGCATGTCGGCGCGCTCCTGGCCGAAGGGTGGCGCGTCGTGGTCGCCGCGTCGGGCGCCGGCCTCGTGGAGCGGGCGCGCGATGTCCTCGCCGAGCGGGGCATCGCCGCGCGCAAGGTCGACGAGGTGCACCACGCCCCCGAACCCGGCATCGCCCACGTCGTGGTGAGCGTCCTCGAGCGCGGCTTCCAGTTCCCCGACGCCAAGCTCGCGGTGCTCACCGAGTCGGAGTTCTACGGCAGGACCATCGGCGGCGACAGCCGTGTCGTGAAGAAGCTCGCGTCGCGACGCAAGACCGTCGTCGACCCGCTGCAGCTCAAGGCCGGCGACTACGTCGTTCACGCCACGCACGGCATCGGCAGGTTCGTCGAGCTCACCCAGCGCGAGGTCTCCAGCGGCGGGCGCAACGCCGTGAAGAGCGTGCGCGAGTACCTCGTGCTGGAGTACGCGCCGTCCAAGCGCGGCTACCCGGGCGACAAGCTGTTCGTGCCCACCGACCAGCTCGACCTGCTCTCGCGCTACGTCGGCGGCGAAGCGCCGTCGCTGTCGAAGATGGGCGGCAGCGACTGGGCGCAGGCCAAGAGCAAGGCCCGTCGCGCGGTGCGCGACATCGCCGTCGAGCTCGTCAAGCTGTACTCGGCGCGCATGGCGTCCAAGGGGCACGCGTTCGGCCCCGACACCCCGTGGCAGCGGGAGCTGGAGGAGGCCTTCCCCTTCGCCGAGACCCCCGATCAGCTGCAGACGATCGACGAGATCAAGGCCGACATGGAGAAGCCGATCCCGATGGACCGGCTGCTGTCCGGCGACGTCGGATTCGGCAAGACCGAGGTCGCCGTGCGCGCGGCCTTCAAGGCCATCCAGGACGGCAAGCAGGTGGCGATGCTGGTGCCCACGACACTCCTGGTCAAGCAGCACCTCGAGACCTTCACCGAGCGGTTCGCCGGGTTCCCGGTCAAGGTGCGGGCGCTGTCGCGGTTCCAGACCGACAAGCAGGCGCGCGACGTGGTCGCAGGCCTCGCGGACGGCACCGTCGACATGGTCATCGGAACGCACCGCATCCTCACCGAGAAGGTGCTGTTCAAGGACCTCGGCCTCATGATCATCGACGAGGAGCAGCGCTTCGGCGTCGAGCACAAGGACCAGCTGAAGAAGCTCAAGACCAACGTCGACATCCTCGCGATGAGCGCGACGCCGATTCCGCGCACCCTCGAGATGGCTGTGACCGGCATCCGCGAGATGTCGACGCTGCAGACGCCGCCGGAGGACCGGCACCCGATCCTGTCCTACGTCGGCCCACGCAACGACAAGCAGATCGCCGCGGCGATCCGCCGCGAGCTGCTGCGGGAGGGGCAGATCTTCTACGTCCACAACCGCGTGCAGTCGATCCAGCGCGTCGCATCGCAGCTGGCCGAGCTGGTGCCGGAGGCGCGGATCGTCGTCGCGCACGGGCAGATGGGGGAGCACCAGCTCGAGCAGGTCGTCGACGACTTCTGGGAGCGCAAGGCCGACGTGCTGGTCTCCACGACCATCATCGAGACCGGCCTCGACATCGCCAACGCCAACACGATCATCATCGACCGCGCCGACAAGTACGGGCTGAGCCAGCTCCACCAGCTGCGCGGCCGCGTCGGCCGTGCGCGCGAGCGGGCGTACGCGTACTTCCTGTACGACGACCAGAAGCCGCTGAGCGAGACGGCGGCCGACCGCCTCGAGACGATCGCCGTGAACAACGACCTGGGCTCGGGCATGCAGGTGGCGCTCAAGGACCTCGAGATCCGCGGCGCGGGCAACCTCCTCGGCGCCGAGCAGGCCGGGCACATCGCCGGCGTCGGGTTCGACCTGTACCTCCGCATGATCGGCGAGGCCGTGGCGACCTTCCGGGGCGAGGACACCGAGGGCCCGACGGAGCTCCGGCTCGAGCTGCCGGTGCAGGCGCGCATACCCGATTCGTACATCGACAGCGAGCGACTGCGTCTCGAGGCCTACCAGAAGCTGTCGGCGGCCGCATCCGTCACCGCGGCGCCCGACGCGATCGACCTGGTGATCGAGGAGCTGACCGACCGCTACGGGGAGCCGCCGGCGGAGGTCGAGGGGCTGCTCGCGGTGGCGCGGCTGCGGCGCCGCGCCGGTCAGGCCGGCCTCGCCGATGTCGTCGCGATGGGTCCGAACCTGCGCATCGCGCCGGCGAACCTGCCCGATTCGATGCGGGTGCGGCTGCAGCGCCTGCACCCGAAGGCGAAGGTCGTCGCCGGCGGCGAGGCGCTGGTCGTGCCCCTGCCGACCGCAGGCGGCGAGCAGCTCGGCGACGACGAGCTCGTCGCGTGGGTGGCGCAGCTCATCGAGCAGCTCTGGCCCGAGAAGACGGCGGCCGAGGCGGCGACGGCCTGATCGGGCGGCGGTGCGCCGGACTCAGGAGCCGGACGCCTCCAGGCGCGGGAAGGTCCACGAGCCGTCGAGCACCTCGGGGTGCGGCCGGTAGAGGCGCACCAGGTAGTTCCAGCCCTCGGTGACGGGGATCGCGTTGGCCGTCCCGGGCGGGAAGTCGCCGAAGCGCACGGTGGTCGACCCGTCCGGATTGCGCACGCCGGTGATGTTGTTCACCGTGTACGCGTCGCGGTCGTTCGGTTCGAAGAAGCCGGCGGCGTTGTAGACCGAGATGGACCAGAATCCGTCGACCGGCACCTCGCCGACGGTGAGCTCGTACCGGCCGACGGGGAGGCGGGGATCCTCGCTGACGTAGACCGCCTCGCTGGTGGGCAGCCCGCCCCAGCCCGCGGCGGTGCCGATGAGGTGACGGATCGGGTCGACCTCGTCCCGCGTGCCGAAGGTGCGGTCGAACGACGTCAGGTTGCGGGCGAGTGCCAGGAGGGCGTCGCGGGTCTCGTCGAGCGAGCCGGTGTCGTAGTCCGGATAGTCGAAGGCGGCAGCGGAGGCTGCTGTCAGACCCATGGCGTCCTGGATCTCGTGCACGGCAGCCAGGTCGTCGGCGTCGCCGGGATCGACGAGCGTCCGCACGGCCACCACGACGTGGCGGCTGCCCGGTCGGGCTGCGCTCAGCTGGTACGCACCGGCATCGTGGTAGACCGCCACGACGTGGTGATCCTGGTCGAGCACCATCGCGGACAGGTAGCGGTCTCCGTGCTCCGGGAGCGTCAGCGTCGCGCCGGCGGTCGCATCCACCACGGCGAAGCTGTACAGGGTGTCGCGGTTGAGCCGGATGACGGTCTGGTCGTCGATCGCCGCAGGCGTCCGATTGTGCACGAACCGGTTCACGCCGCCCGCCTTGTGCTGGAGGTCGCGGAACATGCGGTCCGTCTCGGCGCGGGTGAAGTTGTCGGCGCTCACGTGGATGCTCACGACGCCGATCCTGACACATCGGCCCGGAGGCTCGCGAAGCCGCGGTCGGCTCAGATGACGCCCTGAGCCAGCATCGCGTGCGCGACGCGCTCGAAGCCGGCGCAGTTGGCGCCGACGACGTAGTCGCCCGGGTGACCGAACTTCTCGGCGGCGGCGAACGCGGAGTCGTGCACGTCGGCCATGATGGCACGCAGCTTCGCCTCGCTGTCGTCGAAGCTCCAGCGCTGTCGGGCCGCGTTCTGGCTCATCTCCAGGGCGGACGTCGCGACGCCGCCGGCGTTCGCGGCCTTGCCGGGGCCGAAGAGCACACCCGCCGACTGGAACAGCTCGATCGCCTCGGGCGTCGAGGGCATGTTGGCGCCCTCGGCGACCGCGCGCACCCCGTTCGCGACCAGCGCGCGCGCGTCCTCGGCCTCCAGCTCGTTCTGCGTCGCGCTCGGGATCGCCACGTCGACCGGCACCTCCCAGGGACGCGCGCCCTCGACATAGCGCGCGCCGGAGCGGCGCGCCGCGTACTCCGAGATGCGCGCGCGCTCGATCTCCTTGATCTGCCGGAGGAGGTCGACGTCGATCCCGGCGTCGTCGACGACATAGCCGGAGGAGTCGGATGCCGTCACCGGCGTCGCGCCGAGCTGGCGTGCCTTGTCGATGGCGTAGATCGCCACGTTGCCCGAGCCCGAGACGCCGACCCGCTTGCCCTCGAGGGTCTCGCCGTGGACGCCGAGCATCTCGTCGACGAAGAAGACCGCGCCGTAGCCGGTGGCCTCGGTGCGCACCTCGGCGCCGCCCCACTGCACGCCCTTGCCGGTGAACATGCCCGACTCGTGGCGGTTGGTCACCTTGCGGTACTGGCCGAACAGGTATCCGATCTCACGGGCGCCGACGCCGATGTCGCCGGCCGGCACGTCGGTGTGCTCGCCGAGGTGGCGGTAGAGCTCGTTCATGAAGGACTGGCAGAAGCGCATGATCTCGGCGTCCGACCTGCCGTGGGGATCGAAGTCGCTGCCGCCCTTGGCGCCGCCGATGCCCTGGCCGGTGAGGGCGTTCTTGAAGATCTGCTCGAAGCCGAGGAACTTGATGATCGAGAGGTTCACCGACGGGTGGAACCGCAGGCCGCCCTTGTAAGGGCCGAGGACCGACGAGAACTGCACCCGGTAGCCGCGATTGACCTGCAGGCGTCCGGTGTCATCGACCCACGGCACGCGGAAGAGGATCTGGCGCTCGGGTTCGACGAGCCGCTCGAGGATGCCGCCGTCGACGAACTCCGGGTGGGCTTCCAGCACCGGCGCGATGGACTCGAGCACCTCGTGCACCGCCTGCAGGAACTCCGGTTCGTGCGGGTTGCGCGCCTCGACGGTGTCAAGGACGAGGCGGATGGAGTCGGAGGCGGCGATCGCGGCGGGGGGCGAGGCGACGGGCGGCGCAGAAGTCATGGTGCAGGCTTTCGGGGGGTGGAGCGATGGGCCGGGATGCGGCACCTTTTCACCCTACCCACGGCCGAACGGCACTCGGCCCGTGTGACGGCGGTCCCCGGCGCCCGGCGCCGGGCGCGGGGCCGCGGCATCGCACTACGCTGTGAACCGAGCCGCGCCGGCGCCGATGATGCACGGCAGCGGAGGCGAGGAGGCATGATGCGATTCGAGCACCTCGGGGTCACGCCCCGGATCCATCCCGACGCGGTGGTCGCCCCGACGGCGGTGATCAGCGGCGACGTCGTGATCGGACCCGACTGCCAGATCCTGCACGGCGCGGTCGTCACCGCGGAGGGCGGCGCGATCACGCTCGGGTCGAACGTCATCGTGATGGAGAACGCGCTCATCCGGGCGACCGCCACCAACCCCGTGCACATCGCCGACCACGTCCTCGTCGGGCCGATGGCGAGCATCTCTGGAGCGGTGGTGGAGGAGGAGGTCTTCCTCGCCACCGGCACGCGGGTGTTCAACGGCGCGTACGTGGGAGCGCGCAGCGAGGTGCGCATCAACGCCGTGGTGCACCTGCGGACGACGCTGCCGCCCGACTCCACCGTGCCGATCGGATGGGTCGCGGTCGGACATCCGGTGCAGATCCTCTCGCCGGACCGGCACGAGGAGATCTGGGCCGCGCAGCGGGAGCTCGACTTCCCGGGCTACGTCTTCGGCCTCGACCGCGAGACGCCCGACCTCATGGTGCAGCTCACCGAGCGCTACGGACGCAGCCTCGCCCGCCACGCCGACGACCGCCGGCTGGACTGACGCGAGCCCGTCGCCTCCTCCGGCCGGGCCGGCCCCGCCGGCGTTGCGCGAAGCGACCTCGGGACCCTGGTGGGCGCTCGCGGGAGCATCTAGGGTCGGTCCATGGGCCTTCTGGGGACCCGATCGAAGCTCGAACAGGCTGCGGGGGCCTTCTCGAGCAACTGGCGCAACCCCAATCTGCGCCGCGCCCAGCTGAGCTTCCTCGGCGCCTGGACGGCGGAGTGGGCCTTCACCGTCGCGCTGGGAATCGTGGCCTACAACGACGGCGGCGCGCTTGCGCTGGGATTGGTCGGCCTCCTGCGCATGCTTCCGTCGGCCCTCCTGGCGCCGATCCTGTCGCCCTTCGCCGACCGCGGACGGCGGGAGCGGGTGCTCGTGACGGTCTCGCTCCTGCGCGGGGCGGCGACCGCTGTCGCCGCGGCGGTGGTCGTCCTCGCCGGCCCGGTCCTCGTCGTCTACGCGCTGGCCGTGCTGTCCACGATCGCGGCGACCCTCTTCCGCCCGGCCCACTCCGCGCTGCTGCCGACGCTGTCGCGCACCGGGCACGAACTCGCGAGCGCGAACGTGGTTCGGGGTCTGCTCGACTCCGTCGCGACGCTCATCGGACCGCTGATCGCGGCGGTCCTGCTGGCGGTCGCCGACGTGTCGATCGTGTTCGCGGTCGCGGCGGCGGCCTCCTTCTGGGCGGCAGTCCTGCTGCTTCGTGTCCGCTACGACGCGCCCCCGCGGCCACCGGCGCCGCGACCCGACCTGATGCGGGAGGCGATCGACGGCCTTCGCGCCGTCGTGCGCAGCCGCGACCTCCTGCTCATCCTCGGCCTCGCGGCCGCTCAGGCGCTGACGCGCGGCGCGCTCACGGTGTTCTCGGTCGTCGTCGCGATCGAGCTGCTGGGCATGGGCGAGTCGGGCGCCGGCGCATTGATGGCTGCCGTGGGCGTGGGCGCAGTCGTGGGGTCGCTGTGCGCCTCGCTGCTGGTCGGCACCGGACGACTCGGCGCGTGGTTCGCGGTGGGGGTCGCGCTGTGGGGTCTGCCGATCGCGCTGGTCGGCGTGTTCCCCGGGCAGGCGGCCGCGCTGCTGCTGCTCTCGTTCGTCGGCGTCGGGAACGCGCTGATCGATCTGGCGGGGTTCACGCTCATCGGCCGACTCGCCCCCGACGAGGTCATGGCCCGCATCTTCGGCGTGCTCGAGAGCCTGGTCGTCATCTCGATCGGCGTGGGATCGATCCTGGCCTCGGCACTCATCGCCTGGCTCGGCCTGGAGCCCGCCCTCATCGGCATCGGCCTCATCTGCCCGGTGCTGGCGATGCTCTCGTGGTGGCGCCTGCGCCGGCTGGACGGCGCGGTCGGCGCGCTGGATGCCGACGTCGCCCTGCTGCAGCGGGTGCCGATGCTCCAGCCCCTGCCGCTTCCGGCGATCGAGCAGCTGGCGCGGGGGCTCGAGCCGGTCGACGTGCCCGCCGGGCGGGCGGTGTTCGTGGCCGGGGACGTCGGCGACCGCTATTACGTCATCGCGTCCGGTGAGGCGGACGTGATCGGCGACGATCGCGTGGTGGCGACGCTGGGGGAGGGGGAGGGGTTCGGCGAGATCGCACTCCTGCGACGCACCCGGCGCACGGCGACCGTCGTGGCGCGCACGGCCCTCGCGCTCAAGGGGCTGGCGGCGGACCGCTTCATCGCCGTCGTCGTCGGATACGGTCCCAGCGCCCGCACCGCCGCCGCGGCGGTCGACGTCCGGCTCGGCCGCTACGCACCGAAAGGCACGGCGGGCGAGGCGCCGGCCGCCGAGGACGGGCAGCCCTGACGCGCGAGCGCGTGCTCAGCCGGTGTTCTGGAGGCCTGCGGCCACGCCCGAGACAGACAACAGCAGGAGGCGCTGGAGCTCGGGATCGACGGGTGCCCCCTCGGGTGCGGCGCGCAGCGCCCGCAGGGCGCGCAGCTGCAGCAGCGACAGCGCGTCCACGTAGGGGCTGCGCATCTTGACCGCGCGCTGGAGGACGGGCTTGTTGCCGAGCAGCTCGGTGCCGCCGGTGACCCGGATCACCCAGTCCCGCGTGAGCCTCATCTCGTCGCGCACGAGGGCGGCGAGGTCGTCGCGGTCGCCGAGCTCGAGGTAGTGGCGGGCGATGCGGTCGTCGGTCTTGGCCAGGCTCATGGCGACGTTGTCGATCAGGGTGCGGAAGAGCGGCCACTCCCGGTAGGCCCGCTGCAGCAGCTCCTCGTCGCCGACGCGGTCGAGGGCCGTGCCCAGCCCGAACCAGCCGGCGAGGTTGATGCGGGCCTGGGTCCACGCGAACACCCACGGGATCGCGCGCAGGTCCTCGAGGGACTCGACGGAGAGCCCGCGCCGCGCGGGACGCGAGCCGAGCGCGAGGTGGCCGATCTCCTCCATCGGGGTGACGCGGGCGAACCAGGGCGCGAAGCCGGGTGCCTTCACGAGCGAGAAGAAGCGCTCGCGGGATGCCTCGTCCATCGTCGCCGCGACGGCGGCGAACTCGTCCGCCGCCGCCCTGTTGCGCTGCTCGTTGGACGGCGCGGATGCCAGCAGGATGGCCGCGGCCACCTGGTCGATGTGGCGCATCGCGATGGCGGGATCGCCGTAGCGGGCGAAGATGACCTCGCCCTGCTCGGTGAGCTTGAATCGACCGTCCACCGAGTGGGGCGGCTGCGCGAGGATCGCGGAGTTCGCAGGCCCGCCGCCGCGTCCGAGGGCTCCGCCTCGGCCGTGGAACAGGGTCAGCTCGATGCCGTTCTCGTCCGCCCACGCGGCGATCTTCGCCTGCGCCTCGTACAGCGCGAGGTTCGCGGCGACCGGTCCGACGTCCTTCGACGAGTCCGAGTAGCCGAGCATGACCTCCAGGCGCCGGCCGGTGGCATCCAGACGCGCGGCGAACTCGGGGTGCTGCACGATCTCTGCGAGGATCGCGGGCGCCGCCTGCAGGTCGGCGAAGGTCTCGAACAATGGGATCACGTCGAGCACCGGCGGCGTGCCGTCAGGTCCGACGGCGAAGCGGGCGAGCTTGTGGACCGCCGCGAGGTCGTCCGCCGACTGCGTGAACGACACGATGTACCGTCCGGCCGCTCGCGGGCCGTAGCGCTCCTGCAGGAACCCGACGCTCCGGATCACGTCGAGCACCTCCTCGGCCTGCTCGCTGAGCGGGCCGCCCGCTTCGAGTTCCGCCAGCACCTTGGCGTGCACGGCCGAGTGCTGACGCACCTCGAGCTCGGTCAGGTGGAACCCGTACGTCTCGACCTGCCACAGCAGCTGCTGCAGGTGCCCGTACGCCTGACGGGGCGCGCCCGCCTGCACGAGCGAGTCCTGGACCACCCGCAGATCGGCGAGGAGGTGCTCCGGATCCCGGTAGGCGAGGTCGGCGTCGCGCTGACGCGTCGCCTCGATCTTCCGGGCGATGAGCAGCAGGATGCGGCGGTGCGGCTCGTCAGGCGATCGCTTGGCGATCTCCTTCGCCGCGTCCTCGTCGGCGGCCTTCATGCGCTGCCACAGGGCGACCAGCGCGTCGCTCGGCGGCGTGGTGGAGGCATCCAGCGTCAGCGTCCGCCCGATGCGGCTCGCGGTGCGCTCCAGACCGAGCAGCACGTGCTCGCTGGCGATCGCGGATGCCTTGCGGGTGACGGATGCCGTCACGAACGGGTTGCCGTCGCGGTCGCCGCCGACCCACGAGCCGACGCGCACGAAGGAGCGCACGACGGGGGCGCGGCCTCCGGCGGCGGGACCCTGCAGCGCGTCGTCGACGCGGCGGTACACGTGGGGCACGGCGGTGTAGAGCGTCTCGTCGAAGACGGCCATCACCGCGCGCACCTCGTCGGTCGGCGAGGGCTTCTCGGGGCGCAGCGGAGCGGTGCGCCAGAGCGTGTCGATCTCCTCCAGCATGCGCCGCTCCGCCCGCCGCTCGTCCGCGCCGTTGCGCAGGGACGCATCGTGCTCCTCGAGCAGGGCGGCGAGCCGCCGGATGCTCGACGACACCGCCCGACGGCGCGCCTCGGTGGGGTGGGCCGTGAAGACCGGGTGGAAGCGCATGGCCTGGAGGCGCTGCAGCGCGGTGTCGTCGCCGACCTCGGCGGCCAGGCGCACGAAGGCCGCGGCGACGGAGTCCGTGGCCTGCTCGCGGTCGGGGCGCCCGTCGCGCTCGCGGAGGACACGCACGCGCTGGTGCTCCTCGGCCAGGTTCACGAGGTGGAAGTACGCCGTGAACGCCCGGGCGACCTCGTCGGCGCGGGCGATCGTGAAGGACTCGGCGATCTCGGCGGCGCGGGCGAAGGCCTCCGGCGTCTCATCGGTGTAGGCCTGGATGGTCGCGGTGCGCAGTCGCTCCACGTCCTCGTACAGCCCGGGCGAGCCGCTCTCGCGCAGGACCTGCCCCAGCAGCGTGCCGAGCATGCGCACGTCGCCGCGCATCTTCTCGGGAATCGCCTGCTCCGCCTCGAATCGTCCGACGAGGTCGATCGCTTCGGTGTGGGTGAGTTCGCGCATCCCTCCAGGCTAACGGCGCGTCGTTTCGGCGACGTCACGCGGGACGCTGTGTGACGAAGGCCGCCGGGCGCCGTCCGGATAGACTGGGCCCCTGGTGTGCCGGGAAGTCTGGTCGGCGCGGTGCTTCGGCGCCGGAACCCGATGATCGACGAAAGGACCCGTGTGTCCCTGCTCCGCTCTGCCCGCTTTCCGGCGATCGTCCTCCTCGCGGCGGCGATCCTCGCGCTCGTGCTCGCCAACTCGCCGCTCGGACCCGCGGTCGCGTCCGTCAAGGATGCCTACGTCGGCATTCCGGGCGTGTTCGAGATGTCGGTGGGGCACTGGGTGCAGGACGGGCTCCTGGCCGTCTTCTTCTTCATCGTGGCCGTCGAGCTGCAGTACGAGCTCACCAACGGCGAGCTGAATTCGGCGCGCAAGGCGCTGCAGCCGGCGATCGCGGCCGCGGGCGGCGTCATCGTGCCGATCGGCGTGTTCCTGCTGTTCGCGGCACGCTCCGACGCGGTCGACGGGTGGCCGATCCCCACCGCGACCGACATCGCCTTCGCCCTCGGCGTGCTGGCCGTCTTCGGCAGGGGCCTTCCCTCCGGGATCCGCATCTTCCTCCTCGCTCTGGCGATCCTCGACGACATCGTCGGCATCGTCTTCATCGCGGTGCTGTTCACCGAGGACGTCAACGTCGGGCTGCTCGCGCTCGCCGCGGTGGTCGTGATCGTGTTCGGCTTCTTGAGCCGCCGGCTCGACACCCGCGCGCAGGTGCCGATCGCGATCGTGCTCGGCGTGCTGGCGATCGCCACGTGGGTGCTGGTCTACCTGTCGGGTGTCCACGCCACCATCGCCGGCGTCGCACTCGGTCTCGCGATGGCGCAGCGTCCCGCCCTGCGCACCCGGCACGAGCTGGAGCCGTGGGTGAACGGCATCGTGCTTCCCCTGTTCGCGTTCTCGGCGGCGCTCGTCGTCATCCCGTCCGTCTCTCCGTCGCAGCTGTCGCCGGCGTTCTGGGGCATCCTCGTCGCGCTCCCGGTCGGCAAGGTCATCGGCATCTCCCTCGCGGGCTGGATCTCGCTGCGCGTGGGCAACCGCGGCGCGACGCCGCATCTGTCCTTCGCCGACCTGCTCGCGGCAGGAGCCCTGGGCGGGATCGGCTTCACCGTCTCGCTGCTGCTGTCCGAGCTCGCCTTCTCCGGCGATCCGCTCCTGCGCGACGAGGCGACCCTGGGCGTGCTGGGCGGATCGATGATCTCGATCCTGCTCGCGGCGGTCCTCGTTGCCCAGCGGGCGCGGCACTACCGCCGCTCGGAGTCCGCGTCGCCGAGCGATGAGATGCCCCCGCCGGCCGCGACGGAGGGCCAGATCGCATGACCGCCGGATCCGGTCCCGCGTCCGACCCGCTGCGCGAGGCGGCCGACGTCATGCGCGCGGTGCGCGACCGCTGCGTGTGGACGCAGCAGATCGACCACCGCGCACTGGTCCCGTACCTCGTCGAGGAGAGCGCGGAGCTCATCGACGCCGTGGAGGACGGCACCCGCGACGAGCTGCGCGAAGAGCTGGGCGACCTGCTGTGGCAGGTGCTGTTCCACGCCGAGATCGCCTCGCGCGACCCCGAGGCGCCGTTCGACATCGACGACGTCGCCCGCGGGCTGACCGAGAAGATGGTGCGACGCCACCCGCACGTCTTCGGCGACGCCGTGGCGACCACGCCCGAAGAGGTGCTCGTGCACTGGAACGCCGCCAAGGCAGCGGAGAAGCACCACCGGCGCTCGGTGCTGGAGGGCGTGAGCGAGCGGATGCCGAGCCTCGCGCTCGCCCAGAAGCTGCTGTCCAAGGGGTCGCAGGTCGGGGTCTCCGCAGCGGCCGGGTCGTCCGAGCCGGATTCCGAGGCCGAGCTCGGCGACGCGCTGCTGGCCCTCGTGGCGACGGCGCGCGCCAACGGGTGGGACGCCGAGCGCGCGCTGCGCGAGCGTCTGCGCGGGCTCGAGCACGACATCCGCGCCGCCGAGGGCACCCCGGGCGACCTGGAAGGATAGGGGCGTGGCATCCGTCAATCCGCCGCGCGGCATGCGCGACTTCCTCCCCGCTGAGAAGGCCCGGCGCGAGCGTGTGCTCGCCGTCATCCGTGAGCGCTATCGCGTGCACGGCTTCGACGAGATCGAGACGCCCGTGATGGAGGAGTACTCCCGGCTCCACGCCGGGATCGGCGGCGACAACGAGAAGCTCGCTTACAACGTGCTCAAGCGGGGGCTCGACGCCGAGGCGATCCGCGCGGCCGCCGACGACCCGGCGAGCCTGACCGATCTCGGCCTGCGCTATGACCTCACGGTCCCGCTCGCACGGTTCTACGCGACCAACCGCGGGCAGCTCCCCGCCGTCTTCCGCTCCATCCAGATCGCACCGGTCTGGCGCGCGGAGCGTCCGCAGAAGGGCCGCTACCGCCAGTTCGTGCAGTGCGACATCGACATCATCGGCGACCCGTCGCCCCGCGCCGAGGCCGAGCTCATCGTGGCCACCCTCGACACGCTCGACGCGATGGGCCTGGACGGCGGGAGCGTGCGCATCAACGACCGCCGGGTGCTGGACTGGATGCTGGACAGCTTCGGATTCGGCGTCGAGGAGCGTCCGGGCGTGCTGATCACCGTCGACAAGCTCGACAAGCTGGGCCCCGAGGGGATCGTGGCCGAGTTGCGCGACCGCGGGGCGTCCCCGGCCGCGGTCGACGCCTTCGAGGCGTTCCTGCGCCGCCCGATGACGCTCGAGTACAACCCGTACGGTGAACGCCAGATCCGCAAGGCGCTGCCCGAGGGCGCGCCCGACGACGTCGTCGCGGATCTCGTCGGCATCGGGCACGCGGTGGCCGCGGCCCGCGCGGCGACGCCGGGCGCGACGGCAGGCGACGAGGGTCTCGCGGACATCCCGGTCGTGTTCGACCCCTTCCTCGTGCGCGGCATGGGCTACTACACCGGAACGATCTTCGAGCTCGCCCACCCGTCCGTGGAGTACTCGCTCGGCGGCGGTGGCCGCTACGACGGCATGGTCGGCCGCTTCCTCGGGCAGGACGCCCCGGCGGTCGGGTTCTCGATCGGCTTCGAGCGCATCGTGGACCTCATCGCGGAGCAGACGGATGCCGCGGCCCCGGCTGTCGTCCTCGTCCATGACCGCGACGTGCCCGAGGGGGAGCTCCTGGCGCACAAGGCGGCCCTCGTGCGTCAGGGATCGCGTGTGCGCCTCGAGCAGCGCACGAAGAACCTCAAGGCGCTGCTGGAGCGCGCGGCGGCGGACGGCTACACGGCGTTCGCCACCGTCGGCGCCGGCGCCGCGACGGCTGCGCTCGAGGTGAAGCCGCTGGGCTGACGCCGGCCGGTCAGGCCCGCCCGAAGCGCAGACGCAGCGCGCGGTAGGCGACGCCGACGGCGACGACGACCGCTCCCGCGGCCACGGACGGCCAGGGGAGCGTCACCGCGAGGACGAGGCATCCGACGCCGCCCAGGATCTGCAGGGCTGCCGGATACCGCCGTGCGTCGCCGCGCTGACGCAAGGCCGCGACGTTCGCCACGAAGTAGTACAGCAGCACGCCGAACGACGAGAACCCGATCGCGCCGCGCAGGTCGACCATCGCGACCAGCACCACCACGACCGCGGCCACGACGAGCTCGGCATGGTGGGGCACATGCCAGCGGGGGTGCACGCCGTCGAGGAACCGCGGCAGGTCCCGCTCCCGGGCCATCGCGAACGTCGTCCGGCTGACGCCGGCGATGAGGGCGAGCAGCGCCCCGAGCGAGGCGGCCGCCGCGCCGACGCGGACCGCGGTGTCGATCCAGGCCCAGCCGGAGCGCGCCGCGGCATCGGCCACCGGCTCGGTCGACGCCGCGACGGCGGCCGGACCGAGGGAGCCGAGCACCGCCACCGCGACCACGGCGTACACGGCGAACGCGATGGCGAAGGCGATCACGATGGCCCGCGGGATGACCCGGCGCGGGTCGCGGACCTCCTCGCCCATCGTCGCGATGCGCGCGTAGCCGGCGAATGCGAAGAACAGCAGGCCGGCCGACTGCAGGATGCCGTACGCGCCGCCCGTCCAGAGGGTCTCGGCCGAGAGCCACCCGGGAGCGGCGCCCGCGGAGAAGGCGGCGGTGACGGCGGCGGCGAGCGCCCCCAGCGAGATCACGACGATCACGCGGGCGGCGGACGCGGTGCGCGTCACCCCGAACCAGTTCACGGCGGTGAGGACGACGACCGCGCCGATGGCCACGGGTCGCTCCCAGCCGCTCGGCGCGGCATAGGCGGCGAACGTGAGCGCCATCGCCGCGCAGCTGGCGGTCTTGCCGATGATGAAGCCCCAGCCGGCGACGAATCCCCACCACGGCCCGAGCTCGGCGCGCCCGTAGGCGTAGGTCCCTCCCGACGTCGGGTGCGCCGCGGCGAGCTGCGCCGACGACGTCGCATTGCCGAAGGCCACGAGAGCCGCGATCGCGAGCCCGATGAGCAGTCCCGTGCCCGCGGCATCCGCCGCGGGGCCCCAGACGGCGAAGACCCCCGCGCCGACCATGGAGCCCAGACCGATGAACACAGCGTCGCCGAGGCCGAGCCGGCGCTGCAGGGAGGGGGATGCCACGGCCGAACCCTAGCGCGCCGGCGTGGCATCTCCGCGTCACCGGGGCGACGGCATCCGTTCATGCGGGTGCTGTGCCATGACGCCATGCCGCGCACCCACCAGGCCGGTCCGGGCGCCGTCGCCGCCGCGTTCGCCGGCGCCGCCATCGGGGCGGGGCTCGTGCTGCTCGGAGGCCGCGCGGTGCTGTCACGGCAGGCGGCAGTCGCCCGCCGTCGCATCGGCAAGCCGCTCGGGGAGGAGGCGCTCGACGCCGACCGCATCTGGGCGCGGCGCTTCGACGGCGAGCCGGTCGACCTCGTCGTGCTCGGCGACTCGATCGCCGCGGGACTGGGCGCCGAGCGCCGAAAGGACACCTTGGGCGCCCGACTCGCGAAGGGGGTCGCGCGCAAGCTCGGCCGTCCGGTGCGGCTGCGGACCGCCGCGATCGTCGGCGCGGAGTCGTCGGTGCTCGCCCAGCAGGTCGACGGGCTCCCCGCCGACTACGCGCCCGACGCGGCGGTCATCGTCGTCGGCGGCAACGACATCACCCACCGCGTGCCCGTGCCCACCTCGATCGCGCACCTGGAACACGCGATCCTGCGCCTGCGCGCTCGGGGTGCGGTGGTGGTGGTCGGGACCTGCCCCGACTTGGGGGCGCTGCGACCGGTGCCGCAGCCGCTGCGCGCGCTCGGCTCGCGCCTGTCGCGCCAGCTCGCCGACGCCCAGGCCGACGCCGCCTCCCGGTGCGGTGCGCGACCGGTGTCGCTGAGGCGCGCGGTGGGTCCGTTCTTCGTCACCCAGCCCGACGAGATGTTCAGTCTCGACAGATTCCATCCGAGCGCACTGGGGTACCGGCGCACCGCCGAGGCGCTGCTGCCGGCTCTCCTCGCGGAGCTCGAGTCGGTCGGCGAGCGCTGGGACCGACCCCACGAATGTCATCTCGACTTGTTCTAGTGGTACTAGAATTAACAGCATGCTGCTCCGTATCGATCCCGAGAGTGACGCCCCGCTGTTCGCGCAGATCGCCGCGTCGGTGCGGGCGGATGCCGCCGCCGGGCGCGTGCGACCCGGCGACCGGCTTCCGGCGGCACGCGACATCGCCGCCGCCCTCGGGGTCAACGTGCACACCGTGCTGCACGCCTATCAGGACCTGCGCGACGAAGGCCTCGTCGAGCTCCGCCGCGGTCGGGGCGCCGTCCTGACCTCCCAGGCGAGCACGCTCGAGGACCTCCGTCACGACATCCACGACCTCGTCGCGCGGGCGCGCGCGGCGGGACTCTCACCCGACGCCCTCGCCGCCCTTGTGAAGGAGATCGCCCGTGACCGTTGATGGCACAGCCCCGTCCCGCCCCGCCCTGCGACGATTCATGCTGGTCGCCGTGTGGCTCCCCGTCGCGCTCGTCGCGCTCGGCGTCGCCGTGCAGCTGCTGCTGCTGCTGCCCCAGGCGCCCGCCACGATCGCCGTCCATTGGAGCGCCTCGGGCGAGGCGGACCGGTTCGCACCCGCGTGGACGCAGCCGATCGCTACCGTCGTCTTCGGCCTCGGCGTGCCGGTGCTCATCGCCCTCACGTCCCTCCCCGGTCTCCGTCGGGGCGACCACGGGCCCACCTACCGCCTGATGGGCGCCACGGCCGCCGCGGTGTCGGCGATGGTGAGCGTGGCGCTGACGTGGACGCTCGCGATGCAGGCGGGCCTCGACAGTGCCGCCGACGCGCCCGCGGTGTGGCCCGCCCTCGTCACGTCGCTCGTCGCGGCGTCCGTCGCCGGCGTCGCGGCGTGGTTCGTCCAGCCTCGTGGCGAGTCGGCGGGTGCCGTGACCCCGCCGGCGATCCCGCTCGCCCTGTCGGCGCACGAGCAGGCGCTCTGGATGCGGACGACCAGCATCGCCCGGGGCGCGGCGATCGCGATCTTCGCGGGAGTGCTCGTCATCGCCCTGTCGGCCGCGGTGGCGGGCGTGACCGGCGCGGAACCGCTGCTGGTGTGGTTCCTGGTCGGAGTCGCGGTGCTGCTCCTGGCGATCGCCGCGACCACCCTCGCCTTCCACGTCCGCGTCGACGACAGCGGGATGCACGTCGAGTCGGTGCTCGGCATCCCGCGATACCACGTGCCGCTGGGCGACATCGAGTCGGCCGCGCGCGTCGACGTGAACCCGATGGGCGAGTTCGGCGGCTGGGGCCTGCGCCTGTCGACCGGGGGGCGCTTCGGCGTGGTGCTGCGCGCCGGCGAGGCGATCGAAGTGCTCCGCCGCAGCGGCACGCGCTTCGTGGTCACCGTGGACGACGCGGCGACGGGCGCCGCGCTTCTCGAGGCCCTGGTGAGCCGGGCGGCCGCCAGGCCTTGACGCCCGGCCCGCGGCCGGATTGGCTGAAGGCATGGCGGCACCCGCACCCGACACCTGGCCCACCCCCGAGAAGTGGTCCCGCGTCGACGCGTACCTGACGGAGCTGCTCGTCGGGCACGACCCCGGGCTCGAACGCGCGGTGGCCGACCAGAACGAGGCCGGACTGCCGGCGATCGAGGTCGCGCCGGTCAACGGCAAGCTGCTCCATCTCATCGCGCGCATGTCGGGCGCCCGGCGTGTGCTCGAGATCGGCACGCTGGGCGCATACTCGACGATCTGGCTGGCACGCGCCCTCCCTCCGGACGGGCTCGTCGTGACGATCGAGGCCGAACCCCGCAACGCCGAGATCGCGCGCGTCAACCTCGACCGTGCGGGCGTGGGGGAGAGGGTCGACATCCGGCTCGGGCGGGGCGCCGACGTGCTGCCGACGCTCGAGGGCGAGGGGGCGTTCGACCTCGTCTTCATCGATGCCGACAAGGAATCCAACACGATCTACCTCGACTGGGCGGCGCGTCTCGGCCGGCCGGGCACCGTCGTCCTGGTCGACAACACGGTGCGCGGCGGGGAGGTGGCCAATCCGGCGACCGAGAATCCGCAGGTCATCGGCGTGCAGCGGGGCCTCGAGATGCTCAGCCGCGACCCGCGCTTCGACGCCACGGCCATCCAGACGCTCGACGCGAAGGGATACGACGGCATCGCGATCGCACTCGTGGTGTGACGCGAGCCTGTGGCCGCGGCATCCGTCACCACCGGACCGTGCCGGTCGCTACGCTGAAGGGCGGACCGACGACGCTCCGGCGAATCACCCTAAGCAAGGAGAAACCCCTGTGGCACAGATCGAGGCTGTAGGCGCGCGCGAGATCCTCGACTCGCGCGGAAACCCGACCGTCGAGGTGGAGGTGCTGCTGGACGACGGCATCGTCCAGCGCGCGGCCGTTCCCTCGGGTGCGTCGACCGGCGCCTTCGAGGCGTACGAGCTGCGCGACGGCGACAAGAGCCGCTACAGCGGCAAGGGCGTGCTGAAGGCGGTCGCGGCCGTCATCGACGAGCTCGGCCCGGCCATCGAGGGGGTCGAGGCGAGCGAGCAGCGCGTCATCGACGAGATCCTCATCGCCACCGACGGCACCGAGAACAAGTCCCGCACCGGCGCCAACGCCATCCTCGGCGTGTCGCTGGCGGTCGCCAAGGCGGCCGCGGACTCGGCCGACCTGCCGCTGTTCCGCTACCTCGGCGGACCCAACGCCCATGTGCTGCCCGTGCCGCTGTTCAACGTCATCAACGGCGGCGAGCACGCCGACAACGGCATCGACTTCCAGGAGTTCTTCCTCGCCCCGATCGGCGCCGACACGTACGCCGAGTCGCTGCGCTGGGGCACCGAGGTCTACCACGTCCTCAAGGGCGAGCTGAAGGCCGCCGGCTTCGCGACGGGCCTCGGCGACGAGGGCGGCTTCGCCCCCGATCTCCCCAGCAACCGCGAGGGCCTGGACTTCCTCATCCAGGCGATCGAGAAGGCCGGCTTCACCCCCGGCCGCGACATCGCCGTGGGCCTGGACGTCGCCGCCACCGAGTTCTTCAAGGACGGCGTCTACACCGTCGAGGGCAAGCCGTGGTCGGCCGAGCAGCTGACCGACTACTTCGCCGACCTCGTCGCGAACTACCCGATCGTCACGATCGAGGACGCCCTCGCCGAGGACGACTGGGACGCGTGGAAGGCCCTCTCCGACAAGATCGGCACGAAGGTGCAGCTCGTCGGCGACGACCTGTTCGTCACCAACCCCGAGCGCCTGCAGCGCGGCATCGACCTCGGTGTCGCCAACGCGCTGCTGGTCAAGGTGAACCAGATCGGCACGCTGTCCGAGACCCTCGATGCGATCTCGCTGGCCACGCAGAACGGCTACCGCTCGATGCTGTCGCACCGCTCGGGCGAGACCGAGGACACCACGATCGCCGATCTCGCGGTCGCGGTGAACGCGGGTCAGATCAAGACCGGCGCGCCCGCCCGCAGCGAGCGCGTCGCGAAATACAATCAGCTTCTGCGCATCGAAGAGGAGCTCGGCGAGGCCGCGGTGTTCGCGGGCCGCGGAGCGTTCCCCCGTTTCCAGGGCTGATGCGCTGACAGCGTTATGACGAGAGGGGGAGCCGTGGGAAAGACGACGGCTCCCCCTTCCCGTACCCGGCAGGCACCGGCCGCGCGCCGTCGTCCGGTGGGCGGCCGGGCCCCGGTCGACGTGCGCGCGTGGCTGGGCGGCATCCGGCTCTCGGGCTTCATGGTGATCATGATGGGCCTCGTGGTGCTCGCCGCCTTCGTGCTGGTGCCCACGATCGGCACGTATGTCGATCAGCGCCAGCGGATCGCCGCGCTCGAGGAGGCGGTCCAGGTCAGCCGCGACGAGGTGGAGGAGCTGGAGTCTCAGCGCGAGCGGTGGCAGGATCCCGCCTACATCACCACGCAGGCTCGCGAGCGGCTGTACTACGTCAAGCCGGGGGAGGTGGTCTACCTCGTCGACGACGACCTGCCGCCCGAGCTCGAGCCGCAGGAGCAGGAGCCGGTGAGCGAGGAGCTCGAGGCCGCACGCGCGGACTGGATGTCGCAGCTCGTGCGATCGGTCGCCGAGGCCGGGCTCGCCCAGACCGTGGCGCCCCTGACGGTGGGCGTCCCCGACCCGGAGCCCGCGACGACGCCGTCGCCGTGAGCGCAGCCGGCTGCGGCATCCGCCCGCGGGCGGGCGCGGTCCAGCGCCCTGCCAGGCGGCGCCGCTAGCCTGGAATCGTGACGACCCCGCCGTTCCCCCCTGTCAGCGACGCCGATCTCGCCGTGCTCCGCGAGCAGCTCGGACGACCCGCCCGCGGTGTGGTGGGGATCGCGGCGCGTTGCGTGTGCGGCAACCCGACCGTCGTCGCGACGTCGCCGCGACTGCCGGACGGGACGCCATTCCCGACGTTCTACTACCTCACCCACCCGGCGGCGACGGCGGCGATGTCGATGCTCGAGGCCGACCACGTGATGCGGGAGCTCTCGGATGTGCTCGCCGGCGACGACGAGGTGGCCGAGGCCTATCGCCTGGCGCACGAGGCGTATCTCGGCGACCGCGCGGCGTACGGCGCCGTCGAGGAGATCGAGGGCATCTCCGCGGGCGGCATGCCGACGCGCGTGAAGTGCCTGCACGCGCTCGCCGGCCACGCGCTCGCCGCCGGTCCCGGGGTCAATCCGATCGGGGACCGGGCCCTCGCGATGTCGTCCTGGTCTCCGCAGCGTTGCGTGTGCACCCAGCCGGGATCCGGCGGATGATGCGTCGCCTCGTCGGTGCCATCGCCTCCACCGCGATGACGCTCACACTCTTCACGGCCGCCCCCGCGGCCGCGATCGCCGCGCCGGCCGACGAGGATCCGGTCCGGGCCGCCGAGTACTGGCTCGACGATTACGGCATCGAGAAGGCGTGGGAGACGACCCGCGGCGCCGGCGTGAAGATCGCCGTGATCGACACCGGCATCGGCCGCGGGCCGATCGAGTTCACCGGTGCGGTGGTCGGCGGCACGGATGTCTCCGGCGCCGGCTCGCCTGACGGGCGCACGCCCGTGGGCGCCGTCGACGCCGACCACGGCAGCTGGGTCGCCTCGCTCGCAGCCGGCCGTGGAACGGGACCGGACACCGGCATGGTCGGCGTGGCGCCCGAGGCGCAGCTGCTCTCGGTGTCGGTCGCCTTCGGCTCGTCGGCCACGCGGCCGTTCTCGGACCAGATCGCCGACGCGATCCGGTGGTCGGTCGACAACGGCGCCGACGTCATCAACATGTCGCTGACCACGAACGTCCCGGACTGGCCCGAGAGCTGGGACGACGCGTTCCTCTACGCCTTCGAGAACGACGTCGTCATCGTCGTCGCCGCCGGCAACCGAGGAAGCGGCACGACCAAGGTGGGAGCGCCCGCGACGATCCCGGGCGTGCTGACCGTCGGCGGCGTCGACCGCTCCGGCAGGGCGAGCGTCGATGCCTCGACGCAGGGCATCACGATCGGGGTGTCCGCGCCCAGCGAAGAGCTCATCGGCGTGTCGGCGGACTCGACACTGGTCTCGTGGAACGGCACGAGCGGCGCCGCGCCGATCGTCGCCGGCATCGCGGCGCTCGTCAGGGCCGCCCATCCCGACCTCGACGCGGCGAACGTCATCAACCGCATCGTCAAGACGGCCGAGCCCGTGGGCGACACCGATGAGTCGCGCCTGCTCTACGGCTTCGGACTGGTGGATGCCGCGGCCGCCGTCGCCGCCGACGTGGCGGCCGTCACCGCCAACCCGATGGGAAGCCTCGCGGACTGGGTGAGGCTGTACCGGCGGGCCCCGGCGGAGCCGGTCACGGAGGAGCCGCAGGCCAGCGCCCCCGTGCCGGCCCTGCCCGAACCGGACGCGCCCACCAGGCTGTCGTCGCCGCTCCTGCCCGACCGGAACACCGTGCTGTACGGCACCCTTCCGCTCACCATGCTCACGGCGGCGGCTATACTGGTGGCGCTCGGCGTCACCGCTGCTGTCCGACGCATCCGATTGGCGTCCCGCGCGCCGAGCCGCTGACACAGGAGGAGTACTCCAAACCGTGACCAACACCGTGCCCAAGATCCTCATCGTCGGTGGCGGATACGCAGGCTTCTACACGGCCTGGAAGCTCGAGAAGCATCTGCGCAAGGGCGAAGCGGACGTGACGATCGTCGACCCGCTGCCCTACATGACCTACCAGCCCTTCCTCCCGGAGGTCGCGGCCGGCTCCATCGAAGCGCGTCACTCCGTCGTGGCGCTGCGTCGCCACCTCAAGAAGACGACCGTCGTGGCCGCCAAGGTCACCGGCATCAACCACGCGAACAAGGTCGCCACCATCACCCCCATCGCGGGCGAGCCGTACGAGTTCGAGTACGACCAGATCGTCGTCACCGCCGGCGCCGTCTCGCGCACCTTCCCGATCCCCGGCATCGCCGACAACGCGATCGGCCTGAAGACCATCGAGGAGGCCGTCGCCATCCGCGACCGCCTGATGTCGAACTTCGACAAGGCCTCGACACTGCCTCCCGGCCCCGAGCGCGACCGGCTGCTGACGGTCGTCGTGGTCGGCGGCGGCTTCGCGGGCATCGAGGTGTTCGCCGAGCTGCGCTCGCTCGCCTCCGCGCTGGTCAAGAGCTACCCGCAGCTGACGTTCAGCGACACCCACTTCCACCTCATCGAGGCCATGGGGCGCATCATGCCCGAGGTCTCGCTCAAGACCAGCGAGTGGGTGCTGAAGAACCTCGCCCAGCGCGGCGCCTCGGTGCACCTCGACACGCAGGTCACCGGCGCCGTGGGCGGCAACATCGAGCTCTCCACCGGCGAGACGATCCCCAGCGACCTCATCATCTGGACGGCGGGCGTCATGGCCAACCCGACGGTGGTGCGCGGCGGCGACCTGCCGGTCGAGGAGCGCGGACGCATCCGCACCCGCGCCGACCTGCGCGTGGGCACCGAGGAGGAGATCGTCGAGGGCGCCTGGGCGGCCGGTGACGTCTCGGCCGTTCCCGACCTCAGCGGCGGCGGCGTGGGCGGCTACTGCGTGCCCAACGCCCAGCATGCGGTGCGTCAGGCGAAGCTCCTCGCGAAGAACCTCGTCGCGGTGCTGCGGGGCGAGCTTCCGCGCGAGTACCTCCACAAGAACCTCGGCGCCGTCGCAGGCCTGGGCCTGTGGGTGGGCGTCTTCCAGTCGGGCAACCTCGCCCTGAAGGGCCCGATCGCGTGGCTCGCCCACCGCGGCTACCACGGCCTGGCGATGCCCTCGTGGGAGCGCAAGTGGCGCGTGCTGTGGGGCTGGTGGAACAACTTCTGGCTGGGCCGCGACCTGGTGAACCTGTCGACCGTCCAGAACCCCCGCTATGTCTTCGAGGAGTTCGCCGCGCGTCCGCGTCCGCCGCAGCCGGTCGAGGCGGCCCCCGCCGAGACGCCGGCCGCCGCGCCCGCTCGCAAGGCGCCGGCCCGCAAGACTCCGGCCAAGGCTGCCGCCGACGCCGGCAAGGTCGCCGCGAACTGATGTGGAACGGATGCCGCAGGCTCGTCTGAGAGGATGAGCCTGCGGCATCCGCGTTCCCGCGATCGCCCCCGTAGCCCAACCGGCAGAGGCAGGCGACTTAAACTCGCCCAAGTGTGGGTTCGAATCCCACCGGGGGTACCGACCCGGTCTGCGCGCTCACCGCGGCTCATCGTAGGCTGGGGCGATGCGCGCGCACCGGAGCCGAGCCCGTTGAGTCTCGACCTGCTGTCCACGTCCCCGGCGGCGAAGCCGTGGAGTCGTCCCGCCGCGTACTGGGGCGAGATGACCGGCGCGGTGGCCGACGTCAGCGGTCCGGTCGCCGCCGTCCACGCCGGCGCACTCCGGTACAACGCGCTGGACCTCGTCGTGCGCGCGGGAGGCGTGCCGATCCGTGTCGCCACCAAGTCGGTGCGCGTCCGCGAGGTGCTGGACGCCGTCCTCGCCCTCCCCGGGTACCGCGGCATCCTCGCGTACACGCTGCCGGAGGCCCTGTGGCTGGCAGACACGCATGACGACATCGTGCTCGGGTACCCGACGGCCGACCGCGCGGCGATCGCGGCGCTCGCCGCCGACGAGCGCGCGGCGGCCCGGGTCACGCTCATGGTGGACGACCTCGCGCAGCTCGACCTCGTCGACGCCGTGGCCGCTCCCGGCGCGCGCCCCGAGCTGCGCGTCGCGATAGACGCCGATGCGTCGTGGCGAGCGTCGGGGCTGGGTCACATCGGCGTCCTCCGCTCGCCCGTGCACGAGGCGTCGGAGGTGGCGGCGCTCGCGCGTTCGATCGCGGCGCGTCCGGGGTTCCGGCTCGTCGGGCTGATGATGTACGAGGCGCAGATCGCCGGGCAGGGCGACGCCACCGGCGCCGGCGACGCCGTGATCCGGTGGATGCAGCGGCGCTCGGCGGCCGAGCTGCTCGACCGCCGCGCCTCGATCGTCGCAGGGCTGCGCGACATCGCCCCGCTCGAGTTCGTCAACGGCGGAGGCACCGGCTCGCTGGAGCGCACGGCATCCGATCAGTCCGTCACCGAGGTGACCGCCGGCAGCGGGCTGCTCGCGGGCCACCTGTTCGACGGATACCGCGCCTTCCATCCGGCGCCGGCGGCCGCGTTCGCCCTCGACGTGGTGCGCAAGCCCGCGCCCGACGTCGCGACGGTGCTCGGCGGGGGCTGGATCGCCTCAGGCCCGGCGCTGGCGTCACGACAGCCGCGAGCGGTGTGGCCGGAGGGGCTGCGCATGGCCCCGCGCGAGGGCGCCGGCGAGGTGCAGACGCCGCTGCGCGGCGACGCGGCACGAGACCTGCGCGTCGGGGACCGCGTGTGGTTCCGCCACGCCAAGAGCGGTGAGCCGGCCGAGCACGTCGACCGCTACCACGTCGTCGACGGCGGGGCCGTCGTCGCCGACCTGCCGACGTACCGCGGTGAGGGGAAGGTGTTCCTGTGACGCGTCCGGGCGGGACATGGCGCAACTGGGCGCGCACCGAGGCGGTGAGGCCCCAGCGCGTGGAGTATCCGCGCACGGTCGCGGCGGTGCAGCGCGCCGTCGCCGCCGCCGCGGCCCAGCGACTGCCGGTCAAGGCAGTGGGCGCCGGTCACAGCTTCAGCGGCATCGCCGTCGCCCCCGGGGTGCTGCTGGAGCTCGCGGACCTCAGCGGCCTCGTCGCCGTCGACGTCGAGCGCGCCCGGGTGACGCTCCTCGCCGGCACCCGGCTGCACCGCATTCCGGGCCTCCTCGCGCGCTACAGCCTCGCGATGGAGAACCTCGGCGACATCGACCGGCAGTCGATCGCCGGCGCCGTCTCGACCGGCACGCACGGCACCGGCGCGCGGTTCGGGGGCATCGCCGCCCAGGTGGTCGGGGCGACTCTCGTGACGGCGACGGGGGATCTCCTGCGCGTGGACGAGGACGAGAACCCCGAGCTCGTCCCGGCCGTGGCGCTCGGGCTGGGTGCGCTGGGCATCCTCGTCGAGGTCACGCTGCAGTGCGTTCCCGCCTTCGTGCTCCATGCGGTGGATCAGCCCGAGCCCCTCGATGAGGTGATCGCGGGCTTGGAGGACCGCGTCGCCGGCGTCGATCACTTCGAGTTCTACTGGTTCCCCCACACCGACCGGGCGATGACCAAGACCAACATCCGCCTGCCCGAGAGCGCGCCGCGGCATCCGCTCCCGCGGGTCGGCAAGTGGGTCGACGACGTCCTCGTCGGCGGCGGCCTCCATCGCGTCGCGTGCGCGGCGGGCGCCGCGGTGCCGCCGCTGGTGCCCCCGATCAACCGGGTGTCCGCGCGGATCTGGGGGAATCGCGAGTTCACGGATGCCTCGGCCCGCGTCTTCGCCACGCGTCGGTCGGTGCGCTTCCGCGAGATGGAGTACGCGCTGCCGGTCGCGAACGTCCGCCCCGCGTTCGAGGCGGTGCGCGCTCTCATCGACGCACGCGGCTGGCGGGTCGGGTTCCCGGTGGAGGTCCGCTTCGCGGCGCCCGACGACCGCTGGCTGTCCACCGCGCACGACCGCGCGTCCGCGTACATCGCGGTGCACCGGTACTGGCGTGAGGACCCGGCCGAGTACTTCGAGGCGGTGGAGGAGATCATGCTCCGCTTCGACGGGCGGCCGCACTGGGGCAAGATGCACACCCTGGACGCCGACGCGCTGCGGCCGCGGTACCCGCGCTTCGACGCCTTCGTGGAACTGCGCGACCGCCTCGACCCGGAGCGGGTCTTCCGCAACCGATATCTCGAACGGGTTCTCGGTGGGTAACGGCTGAGAGTCCCAGGCCGGGCCCGTTATGCGGTGGACCCGCGTCGATAGTATGAGTGCACTACCGAACGGAGCCCCGGCAATGGAATGGCTGATCCCAGTCCTCATCGTGGTGGCGCTCGCCGTCATCGTCGGCATCTATCTGTGGGCGACGTACAACTCGCTGGTGCAGCTGAACGTGCGCGTCGACGAGGCCTGGAGCGACATCACGGTGCAGCTCAAGCGGCGAGCCGACCTGCTGCCCAACCTGATCGAGTCGGTGAAGGGCTATGCGACCCACGAGAAGGCGGTGTTCGAGCGGGTGACGCAGGCCCGCGCCGATACGCTCTCGGCCTCCGGGCCCGCCGAGGCGGGGGCCGCGGAGGGCCGCATGCAGCAGGCGCTGAAGTCGCTGTTCGCCGTCGCCGAGGCCTACCCGCAGCTGCAGGCGAGCCAGAACTTCCTGCAGCTGCAGCAGTCGATCGTCGACACGGAAGACAAGATCCAGGCCTCGCGCCGCTTCTACAACGGCGGCGTGCGCGAGCTGAACACCAAGATCAAGGTCTTCCCGAACAACATGTTCGCCCGCAACCTGGGCTTCCACGAGCGGGAGTTCTTCGAGGTCATCGACGGCGCCGCGATCTCCGAGCCCCCGCGCGTGCAGTTCTGAGTCGAGGCGGGTCGCGAGGAACGAGCGTATCGAGATCTCCCGCGTATCCAGATCTCACTGTCCGCGCCCGCCGGTAGCGTCGGGCGTGTGACACTCCAGCTCACCCGCGGCGAGGCGCGCCGCATCGCGGTCCAGGCGCAGCTGCTGAGCGCGGACCGGCCGTCGGGCATCGTCGAGACCGTCGACGCGCTCACGGTCGTGAACATCGAGCCGACGGCGGCGGTCGCGCCGAGCGCGGACCTCATCCTGTGGAGCAGGCTGGGGTGGCCGTACCAGCCGGCGGACCTCGTCAGGCTCGTCGAGGAGGACCGGGCGATCTTCGAGTGGGGCGGGTTCTACCGCGCCATGACCGACCTCGCCCTGCTGCTGCCCGAGATGCGGCGGCGGCCCGAGTCGGCCCAGGCCCGACAGTGGCTCGCCGCGAACGACCGGTTCCGGCGTGAGGTGCTCGCGCGGCTCCGCAGCGAGGGGCCGCTGCGGGCGGCCGAGATCCCCGACACGGCGCAGGTGTCGTGGCGCTCGTCGGGGTGGACGGACAACCGCAACTCGATGCAGCTGCTCGAGATGCTGGTGCTCTGCGGCGACGTGGCGGTGCACTCCCGCGACTCCGGCGGCCGGCTCTTCGACGTCGCCGACCGGGTGTATCCGCCCGACGTTCCGGTGCTCGACGAGCACGAGGCGGCGCGTGAGCGCGCCGAGCGCCGGCTGAGGTCGCTCGGCATCGCCCGGGCGAAGGGCGTCGCACAGCCCTTCGAGCCGATCGACGTGGGTGCGGTCGGCGAGGAGGCGGTCGTCGACGGCGTCGCCGGCACATGGCGTGTCGACCCTGCAGCGCTCGACGCACTCGAGGGGTTCTCGCCGCGGACGGCTCTGCTGTCGCCGTTCGACCGGCTGGTGTTCGACCGGCGGCGGCTGGACGAGATCTTCGGCTACGAGTACTTCCTCGAGATGTACAAGCCCGCGGCGAAGCGGCGCTGGGGGTACTTCGCGGTGCCGATCCTGCACGGGGACCGGTTCGTGGGGAAGCTCGACGCGAAGGCCGATCGCAAGGCCGGTGTCTTCCGCGTGCAGGCGGTGCATGAGGACGAGCCGTTCACCGACGCCGTGCGCGACGCCGTGGACGCGCAGGTCAGCGAGCTCGCACGCTGGCTGGGACTGGAGGTGTCCGGGCCTGCGCGGCCGTGAGCCCGGACGCCGACCCGACGGCGACGCCGGGCGTCCGCATCCGATGTCAGCTCGCGAGGCCGTCCCCACCCGCGGCGTCGAGGCCGTCGGGCTCGTCGGCGGCGAGCGCCACGGCCTCCCGGGAGCCGGACTCGTGACGGGTCGCCTCGGGCAGGGCGCGGGCGAGATCGTCGGTCGCGTCGCCCCAGTGCGAGATCGAGATGGTCTCGAGCCCCTGCCAGGCGGCGGCGAGCCGGAGCTCGTCGGCCAGCCGCGCCGCCGCCTCTGCCGGGCGTCCGTGCTCCCACCATGCGGACTGCACCAGGAGGCGGGAGGCCGGGCGATCGGCCTTGAGGTCGACGCGCCCGACGATGTCGTCGCCGATCAGGACGGGCAGAGAGTAGTAGCCGTAGCGGCGCTGGGGTGCGGGTGTGTAGATCTCGATGCGGTACTCGAAGTCGAAGAGGCGCTCCGCGCGGTCGCGGAACCACACCACGGGGTCGAACGGCGTCAGGATCGCCGCGGCATCGATGCGTCGCGGCACCGTCGCATCGCGGTGGAGCCAGGCGCGCGAGGGCCGTCCCGCCGTCGTCCAGCCCTCGACCGTCACGGGATGCAGCTCACCGGCGTCGGTGAGCTCGTGCAGCGCGGCGGTCACCGCCTTGCGGTCGGCGATGCGCCAGTAATCGGCGACATCGGCAGCCGTGGAGACCCCACAGGCGCGCGCGGCGCGCCGGACGAGCTCGCGGACGGCCTCGTCACGCGGCACGGGAGCCTCGAGCACCTCCCGAGGGATCACATCCTCCGCGAGGGCGTACCGGCGCTCGAAGCCCCGGCGACCGGCGATCGCGACCTCGCCGAACAGCCACAGGTACTCCAGCGCGTGCTTGACGACGTCCCAGTCCCACCACGGCCCGCGCGCGCCCTTCTTGACGTCGTGCTCGATCTGCGCCGGGCGCAGCGGGCCGCGATCGGCGAGCTCGGCGCGGACCCAGTCCACCAGGTCGCGATGCGTGTCGAACCACCCGCCGGGCTTCGAGCCGTACTTGGCCCGCAGATCCTGCATGCGGAAGTGGAACAGGCCCCAGTCGGCGGCGGGCACGAAAGCGGCGACGTGCGCCCAGTACTCCACGTAGGGGGAGCGCCGGGCAAAGAGGAGCCGGTCGAGGGCGGCGGTGTCGTAGCTGCCCACCCGCGAGAACAGCGGCATGTAGTGGGAGCGGGCGAAGACGTTCACCGAGTCGATCTGCAGCGTCGACATCCTCGCGAGCGCGAGGTTGAGCTGGCGGGTGCCGGCCGCGGCGGGGCGCGCGCGGTCGAAGCCCTGGGCGGCGAGCGAGACCCGGCGCGCCTCGGCGGCGCTCAGCGACGACTTCACGCGCGTCAGCCTAGCCAGAGCCGCCGACATCGCCCGGTCCGCTTCATCACCGGCACGGAATGCGACGCGCCTAGACTGGGCGGATGAGCGGCTCCGACGACAAGCCACGCGGCTCTCTGTTCGACGCCGTGCGCGATCGCAGCCGGATCGTCACCACCGACACGTCCGCCGCCGTCCCGCGCGGTCTGCGCATCGCGACCGCATATTCGTGGCGACTGATCGTCGTCGCCGCGGCGATCGGCGTCGCCGTGTGGCTGGTCATCCAGCTGAAGCTCCTCGTCATCCCGCTGCTGGTGGCGATCCTCGTCACCGCGCTGCTGTGGCCCGCCTTCACCTGGATGCTGCGGCACCGCGTGCCGCGTTGGCTCGCGATCGTCCTCTCGGTCCTGGGCACCCTCGCCATCGTGGCGGGGCTGCTGTGGCTGGTGGGATGGCAGGTCGTGCGGCAGTGGGGCTCGGTGCAGGAGAGCACCGTCGCGGCGATGGCCCAGTTCCGGCAGTACCTCATCGACGGGCCGCTGCACCTCAGCGCCGAGCAGATCGACGATCTGCTGACCCAGGGGTCGGCGCTGGCGCAGGAGCAGGCGGGGGTGCTGTGGTCGGGTGCCCTCGCCCTCGGCACCACCATCGGCCACGTGGCCACGGGTGGGATCCTCGCGCTGTTCATCCTGCTGACGCTGCTCGCGGATGGCGCCGGGATCTGGCGGTGGACGCTCAAGCTCTTCCCCAAGAAGGCCCGTCCCGCCGCGGACGGCGCAGGCCGGGCGGGCTGGATCACGGTGGTCAACTACGCGCGCACGCAGCTGCTGGTCGCGACCATCGACGCCGTGGGCATCGGCCTCGGCGCCGCGCTGCTCGGAGTGCCGCTCGCGATCCCCGTCGCCGTGCTGGTCTTCCTCGGCGCGTTCGTGCCCATCGTGGGTGCCGTCGTCACGGGCGCCGTCGCGGTCTTCCTCGCGCTGGTGTACAACGGGCCGTGGATCGCGCTGTGGATGCTCGTCGTCGTCCTCGGCGTCCAGCAGCTCGAGGGTCACGTCCTGCAGCCGCTGCTCATGGGCTCGGCCGTGAAGGTGCACCCGCTCGCCGTCGTGCTGGTCGTCGCCGGCGGTGCCATGATCGCCGGCATCCCGGGGGCGTTGTTCGCCGTCCCGCTCGCAGCTTTCGTCAACGTCGTCGCCGTGTATCTCGGCGAACGCGCGTGGGAGACCGGCGCCAAGCCCACCGGAGACCTCATCTGGAGCACCGTCCCCCGGCCGAGGAGAGTCCGCAAGTGACCACTGCCATGCCATCCGCCGACCACACCGAGCGCGCCGACGGGCTGCCGCCCGCCGCGGCGGCGCTGCGATCGCCGGCGCCCACCCTGAAGGACTTCGCGGATGCCGCGGCCACCCTCGAGGGGGTCATCGCCCACACGCCGCTCGACGAGTCGCAGCACCTCTCCGATGTCCTCGGCGTGCCCGTGCACCTGAAGCTCGAGAACCTGCAGCGCACCGGGTCGTTCAAGATCCGCGGCGCGACCTACCGCCTGTCGCGGCTGACCGCCGAGGAGCGCGCGCGCGGCGTCGTCGCCGCCTCGGCGGGCAACCACGCGCAGGGCGTGGCGCTGGCGGCGAAAGCGCTCGGCATCCACGCGACGATCTTCATGCCGCTCGGCGTCCCGGTGCCCAAGCTCCTGGCCACCCGCGGGTACGGCGCCGACGTGGTGCTGGAGGGCGCGACGGTCGAGACGCCGCTGCGCCTGGCCGCCGAGTTCGCGCAGCGCACCGGCGCCGTGTTCATTCACCCGTTCGACCACCCCGACGTGATCGCGGGGCAGGGCACGCTCGGGCTCGAGCTGATGGACGAGCTTCCCGACCTCGACACCGTCGTGCTCGGCATCGGCGGGGGAGGGCTGATCGCCGGCGTTGCCGCGGCCGTCAAGGCGCGAGCCGCCGCCGAAGGCCGCACCGTGCGCGTCATCGGCGTGCAGGCGGAGAACTCGGCCGCCTACCCGGCGTCGCTGGCGGCGGGGCATCCGCTCGAGGTCCCGACGTCTCCGACGATCGCCGACGGCATCGCCGTGGCGCGCCCCGGCGACCTGCCGTTCGAGATCATCCGCGAGTACGTCGACGAGATCGTGACCGTCTCGGAGGACGACATCGCCCGTGCCCTGCTGGTGCTGCTGGAGCGGGCGAAGCAGGTGGTGGAGCCCGCGGGCGCCGTCGGCGTGGCCGCGATCCTCGCGGGGAAGGTGGTGGCGCACGGCCCCACGGTGACCGTGCTGTCCGGCGGAAACATCGACCCGCTGCTGCTGCAGCGCGTCGTCGCGCACGGTCTCTCGGCATCCGGCCGCTACATGACCCTGCGGATCCCGCTGCCCGATCGGCCCGGCCAGCTCGCGCGCGTGTCGGAGCTGCTGGCGATCGCCGGGGCGAACGTCATCGAGGTGCTCCACACGCGTCACGGCCAGGGGCTGCAGATCAGCGAGGTGATCCTGCAGCTGAGCGTCGAGACGCGCGGGGAGGAGCACCGCGCGCACGTCATCTCGGTGCTGGAGGACGCCGGCTACATGCCGACCGTCGTGCACGACTGACCGGCCGGGTCCGCCGGCCGGCCCGCGGAGTCACTGCCCGTTGTAGGTCTCGACCTTGACGATCTCGACGGCGATCTCGCGACCGTTGGGCGCGGTGTACGAGGTCTTCTCGCCTTCCCTGCGGCCGAGGATCGCGGTGCCGAGGGGGGACGCCTCGCTGTAGACGTCGAGCTCGGAGCCCACGGCGATCTCGCGGTTGCCGAGGAGGAACACCTCTTCGCCGCCGGCGATGACGGCCGTCACGACGGTGCCGGGCTCGACGACGCCGCTGCTCTCGGGTGCCTCGCCGACCTTGGCCGTCTTCAGCAGCTGCTGCAGCGTGCGGATGCGCGCCTCCTGCTTGCCCTGCTCGTCCTTCGCGGCGTGATAGCCGCCGTTCTCCTTGAGGTCGCCCTCTTCGCGCGCGGCCTCGATGCGCTTGGCGATCTCCTCGCGGCCGGTCGTCGAGAGGTGCTCGAGCTCGGCCGCCAGGCGGTCGTACGCGTCCTGGGTGAGGAAGGTCACGGGTGCATCGGACACGGCTGACTCCTTCGTAGCGCCCGTCGGCGCGAAGCGCGACGGGACATAAACCGAACGCCCCGGCTCACGGGCCAGGGCGCGAATGGATGATCTCCCGTCAGACTACGACAGGTTGCCGATCAGGACAAAACCCAGCACGAGTTCACGAAACCCGTCGTCGCGGGTGCGGTGGTGGGGATCACCTCGCGGAACGCGCGGGCGGGGAGGTCGGATGCCGGCAGCTCCACGACCCGCCAGCCCACGACGCCGTGCTCCTCGTCCTGCGCCTCGAGGGCGCAGGCCACCGCCGCCCCCACGGGAGCGGAGATCTGGAACCCGAGGGTGACGGAGTGTCCGTCGGCGATCTCGAACGACGTCGTGTCGGCGTCGACGGCCGCGAGCGTCCCCTGCACCGTCGTCCAGCCGAAGAGCGCGACGGCAGCCGCCGCGAGCGCGACGCCGGCGCCGATGATCCAGCGTCGCGCCGGAGAACGCCGCCGGCCGTAGCGCTCGTCGAGCATGTCCTGCGTGGTCACGCCGCTCCTGAGGTCTCGGGGGTCGCCCTGCGAAGATTAGGCTGGGAACTCCAGGCTATGCGCTCGCGCGCATCCCCGACGACACCGCCCGCCTCGCGGGCAAGCGAGGACACCCATGCATCACGCGCTCGCCGCCCTCGTCAGCGCTGCGACGACCCCCGCGCCGACCCCGACGGCGGACGTCGACCCCGACCTCGTCACCCCCGGGGTCTGGGGATTCGTCATCACGGCGCTGGTCGCCGTGGCGGTCATCTTCCTGGTCTGGGACATGATGCGCCGCATCCGCCGCGGGCGCGTGCGCGCCGACATCCAGGAGGAGCTCGACGCGAAGGAGCAGTCGCAGCGCGCCGCCGCCGCGACGAGGACGGACGACGAGGACGCCGGCGCGGCCGGAGACGACCGCACCGGTGACGAGCCCGACGGCACCGCCCCGCCGAAGGCCTGACCCGCGCGACGGGGGAGCGATCGGATGCCGCGAGCCGCGGCATCCGTCATCGCCGTCAGGCCGGGACGCCCAGCGAGGGCGACAGCGGATCCAGGGCGATGAGCAGCGCCGCGGTCCAGTGGCACAGGAACGCCAGCACCGTGCAGACGTGGAAGATCTCGTGGAAGCCGAAGTGGCCGGGCCACGGGTTCGGCCGCTTCATGGCGTACACGACGGCGCCGACGGTGTACAGCACGCCGCCCACCGCCACGAGGATCATCATGGCGGCATTGGCCTCGAAGAGGTCCACGAGGTACATGACGGCCGCCCACCCGAGCACCAGGTAGAGCGCGACGTACAGCCATCGCGGGGCGTGGAGCCAGAAGACGCGGAACAGGATGCCCAGGAGCGCTCCGGCCCACACCAGGGTGAGCAGGAGAACGCCCTTCTCGGGCGGCAGGGCGAGCGTGGCGATCGGAGTGTAGGTGCCCGCGATCAGCAGCAGGATGTTGGCGTGGTCGATCCGCTTGAGGATCGCCTTCGTCCGGGGCTTCCAGTCGAAGCGGTGATAGAGGGCCGAGTTGCCGAACAGCAGCAGCGACGTGGCCATGAACACCGCCGAGGCCCACTTGGCGGGGGCGCCCTGTGCGACGGTGATCAGCACGATGCCGGCGACGATCGCGACGGGGAACGTGCCGGCGTGGACCCAGCCCCGCCACGTGGGCCGGATCTCGGGTGCGGCGGCATCGACGGACGCGGCGTCCATGAGCGGCAGCGACGGGACGTCAGGGGCCTCGGTGAGGCGGCGGCGACGGCTCATCCTCCCAGGGTAGACGGCGACGCATGCCGTCGACGGCACACGCCGGGACGCGGATGCCGGTACCCGGCCGCGCGCTAGGGTCGGGCCCGCCCGCGGGGTAGCGTAGGCGTGTGGCGCGCGGTTCGACGAACGAAGGCAGAGGACCTCTCTACCGCCTCTACATCAACCGCCTGCGCCGGCGGCTGGACCCCGCGTCCGTGCCGCATCACCTCGCGATGATGATCGACGGGAACCGCCGGTGGGCCAAGCAGCTCGGCTACGACTCCGCCGCGCACGGCCACCGTGCCGGTGCGGCGAAGATGAAGGAGTTCCTGCGCTGGTGCGACGACGTCGGCATCCGCGTCGTCTCGCTCTACCTGCTCTCCAACGACAATCTCCGCAAGCGCGACTCGCGCGAGCTGTCCGACCTCATCGAGATCATCGCCGAACTCGCCGACGAGCTCTCGCACGAACGCGACTGGCGGGTGAAGCACGTCGGTCGCGCCGACGCGCTCCCCGAGGACCTCGCGCGCGTGCTGGCCGATGTGGAGGCGCGCACGCGCGGCAACGCAGGCATGCACGTGAACCTCGCGGTCGGCTACGGCGGGCGGGGCGAGATCGTCGACGCGGTCCGCAGCATCATCGCCAAGCACGACCAGGAGGGCGGCTCGCTCGAGCAGCTGGCCGCGAGCCTCACCCCCGAGCAGATCGGGGAGCACCTGTACACCGGCGGCCAGCCCGACCCCGACCTCGTGATCCGCACCTCGGGGGAGCAGCGCCTGAGCGACTTCCTGCTGTGGCAGTCCGCCCATTCGGAGTTTTACTTCGTCGAGGCACTGGGGCCCGATCTGCGCGAGGTCGACTTCCTCCGCGCGATCCGTGACTTCGGCTCGCGGGACCGCCGCTACGGCGGCTGAACCGAAGCGGATCCGCGGCGCCGTTTCGCGCACAGGCGGGTGCGGGGGGCTGTGCGCCGGCGCTCTGCCAGAATGATCCGCGTGACCGACCTGGACCCCTACCTGGCGTCGTTCGACGCCGAACCCGGCTACCTGGACTGGGCGGCGTTCGGCCCGCTGTCGCCGGCGGTGCGCAGCGAGGCGCAGGGCGACACCGAGCTGCTGGGCACCGGCCGCCGCACGAGCATCCAGCTCGTCGCGGACCACGTCCGGGAGGCCCGCGAGCTGGTCGCGGAGCTCCTCGGCGCCCAGGCCGACCAGGTGGTGCTGCAGCCGTCCACCACGTACGGCCTCATGCACGCCGTCTACGGTCTGGCAGGGGGACTCCTGCTCAGCCGGGCGGAGTTCCCGAGCCTCACGGTGGCGGCGGCCCGGGCGTCCGACGCGCTGGGCTCGCTGCAGCTGCAGTGGGTCGATCCCGTCGGAGGGTTCATGTCGCCCGATGCCGTCCGGTCGGCGGTCACCGACGAGACGCGCGCCGTCGCGGTGAGCCTCGTCGACTTCCGCACCGGCTACCGCACCGACCTGACGGCGCTGCGCGAGGTGATCGGCGATCGCCTCCTCATCGTCGACGCCGTCCAGGGCTTCGGCACTATAGAGGCCGACTACGCCGCGGCCGACGTCGTGTGCGGCCACGGCTACAAGTGGCTCCGCGCCGGCCGCGGCACCGGGTTCGCCTGGTTCGGCGAGCGAGCGCTGGCGCGCATCGCGCCGGTGCTCTCCGGTTTCCGCGGCGTCGACGGCGACCTCCCGCTCGACACGGTGCCCGCGCCGTCGGCCTCAGCCCAGGCCTTCTCGGTCTCCGGCCCCGACACGCTGGCCGCCGCCCGACTCGCGACGGCGCTGCGCGAGATCGCCGATGCCGGAGTCCGCAGCATCGAGTCGGTGCTGGCGGATCGAGCCGCCGACGTCATGTTCTTCGCCGACCGCTACGGGATCCCCGTGGTCACCCCCCGCGATCCCGGGCGCCGGGCCGGCATCGTGACGCTGGAGCCGGAGCCGCGGGACGCCGCGGCGCTGGCGGCATCCCTCGCCAACCACGGCCTCACCGTGACGGCCCGCGGCGGGCGGATCCGCGTGTCGCCCCACGTCGGCACCGGCGCCGACACACTGCGGCTGTTCGGCGACGCACTGGCCGCGTTCTCGTCGGCACGCGTCTGGTGACCGCCTGCCCGGTGCGGACGCTGCGGCATCCGTTCACCGAGACGTCACGAGATTCGGGCGTGTCGGGGCGGGCCGGTGTCGCAGGGGAGTCGTAGCGTGATCGCATCGGGCAAGGAGCCCGGTCGAGTCGGCCTCACGGATCGCGACTCGTGACCCCTGGTCGACTCGTAACTGCCGGGTGAACCACCCGGGGCGGGAGTGGGTTGTGACCACACGAGCACCACACGAGCAGCGCCGTCAGGACCTCGGGCAGGTCGCCGGATCCGATCAGGATCTGCGCACCTACGTTCTGGACACCTCCGTGCTGCTGAGCGATCCTCGGGCGTTCTTCCGGTTCGCCGAACACAGCGTCGTGATCCCCGTCGTGGTGGTCACGGAGCTCGAGGGGAAGCGGCACGACCCCGAGATCGGATACTTCGCCCGGCAGGCCCTGCGCCATCTCGACGAGCTGCGCGTCGAGCACGGACGCCTCGACTTCCCGGTCCCGGTGGGCACCGGCGGCACCCTCCGCGTCGAGCTGAACAACACCGACGCCTCGGTGCTGCCGTCCGGAATGCGCCTCGGCGACAACGACAGCCGCATCCTCGCCGTCGCGATGAACCTCGCCCAGGACGGGCAGGAGGTCACCGTCGTCTCGAAGGACCTCCCGATGCGCGTCAAAGCGGCGTCGCTCGGCATCACCGCCGAGGAGTACCTCGCCGAGCAGGCGGTCGACTCCGGGTGGACGGGCATCTGCGACCTCGACGTGTCGGGCGATGACATCTCCGACCTGTACGAGAGCGAGGTGGCCGCCAGCGAAGAGGTGCGCGGTCTGCCGGTGAACACGGGACTCATCATCCACTCCGAGCGCGGGTCCGCCCTGGGCCGGGTCGTCGGTGACGGCGAGTACCGGCTGGTCCGCGGCGACCGCGAGGTCTTCGGGCTCCACGGTCGCTCGGCGGAGCAGCGCATCGCCATCGACCTTCTGCTCGACCCCGAGGTCGGCATCGTGTCGCTGGGCGGACGGGCAGGAACCGGCAAGTCCGCGATCGCGCTGTGCGCCGCCCTCGAGGCGGTGCTCGAGCGCCAGCAGCAGCGCAAGATCATCGTCTTCCGGCCGCTGTTCGCCGTCGGCGGCCAGGAGCTCGGCTACCTTCCGGGGGATCAGCAGGAGAAGATGAACCCCTGGGGTCAGGCGGTGTTCGACACCCTCGGATCCGTCGTGTCGGCCAATGTGCTCGACGAGGTCATCGAGCGCGGGCTTCTGGAGGTGCTGCCGCTGACCCACATCCGCGGGCGCTCCCTCCACGACGCGTTCGTGATCGTGGACGAGGCGCAGTCGCTCGAGCGCAACGTGCTGCTGACGGTCCTGAGCCGCATCGGGCAGAACTCGCGCGTCGTGCTCACGCACGACGTCGGGCAGCGTGACAATCTGCGCGTGGGCCGTCACGACGGCGTCGCGTCGGTCATCGAGACGCTCAAGGGGCACGCGCTCTTCGGCCACGTGACGCTCGTCCGCTCGGAGCGCTCGGCGATCGCGGCGCTGGTCACGGACCTGTTGGAGGCCGGCGAGCTCGCCTGAGCGGGCGCAAGATCGAGCCGTCGGAACACCAGGGGCGGGATGCGCATCCCGCCCCCGGTGGCCGGCCGACGGTCCGCGCCGTCATCCGCGGTGAGGATGAGAAGAGTCTCATGCCGCTCGGCGCTCCCGCGTCGGCCCGTCTGCGACGATGGAAGGCGGACATGGACGCCGCTCGCGCACGGAAGGCAGGACAACGACGTGGACGGACGCACGGGGCTCGTGATCGGCGGTCTGACCGCTGTCGCAGCGAGCGTCGCCGTGGTGACCGCCGTCGCGCTGACCAACACCGCTGCGCTGCAGGATTCCCCGGGTGCCACCGTCACGGCCGGCCGCATCCTCGTGCCCGCCGCCGCATCGCCGACCACGGCCACGCCGCCGGCACCCCGGCCCACGCCTGACACCGCACCCACGGCGGCGCCGGACGCGACCGCCCCGCCGCGGGCCGAGATCGTCGAGGCCCCGGCCCCGGTGGTCGTGGACCGCGCGGATGCCGGTCCTGCGGCGACCGTCTCGATTCCGGATGCCGCCGTCCCGGCGCCCGCGGACGACCTCGAGTCGGTCGTCGCGACCGGGAAGACCTCGGGCTCGTGGGACGCCGTCCGCGCGTGGGCGACAGCCCAGGGCTGGTCCGCCGGGCGCATCGACGCGCTGGTGGCGCGCCTGGAACGCGAGCAGACCGCAGAGAAGGGTCAGGGCCCCGACGCGCCCGCACCGGGCGACTCCGGCAGCGACCAGCAGCAGCTCGTCGGTTCGGAGGCCGAGCGACGCATGGCACCGGCTCCGCAGCCGTCGAGCGCAACCCATGACGTCGGAGAGGCTGAGGACCCCTCCCACGCACAGCGTCCCGCACACGCGGGCTCGAACGTCGGGCACGGCGGTGACGCCGATCCCGACGCGAAGAAGGGCCAGTCGCGCAATCCCCCAGACAAGCGCGACTGATGATGGCCGGATCCCCCAGTCCGGCCTTTCACAGCCCCCGGTGTCCCCCAGCACCGGGGGCTTCTTCGTGCCCGCGTGTGCGATTCACTCCCAGCGGTAGCCCGCGCCTCGGACCGTGACGATGTGGTCCGAGCCGAGCTTTCCGCGCAGGTAGCGCACGTACACGTCGACGACGTTCGAGCCCGGGTCGAAGTCCAGCCCCCACACCCGGCTGAGCAGCTGCTCGCGACTGAGCACTCGGCCCGGGTTGCGCAGGAACTGCTCGGCCAGGGCGAACTCGCGGGCCGAGAGGTCCACCTCGCGCCCTGCCACCGTGGCGCGTCGCGCCAGGATGTCCAGCGTGACGTCGCCGCGCGAGATCGACACGCCGGGCTGCGGGACGCTCTCGCGCAGGCGCGAGCGGACGCGGGCGAGGAGCTCTTCGAACGTGAACGGCTTGGGCACGTAGTCGTTCGCGCCGGCATCCAGACCGGCCACCGTGTCGCGCGTGCTCGACCGCGCGGTGAGCATGATCACGGGGACCGCCGAGCCGCGGGCGCGAAGCTCTCGCAGCACCTCGAACCCGTCCATCGTCGGCAGGCCGACATCCAGCAGCACGAGGTCGCCGTCGCCGCGGAGCGCCGCCTCAAGGCCCTCCGGGCCGTCCTCGACCACGAGCGTCTCGTACCCCGCGGATTCCAGGCCGCGACTGACGAACGCGGCGATCCGCGGCTCGTCCTCGATGATGAGGATCTTCGTCATCCCGATGCCTCCCGTTGCAGAACGACATCCCCCGCGCGCACGGGCGCCGGAAGATCGACCTCCGTCGGAGGCAGGTGGATCGTGAAGGTGGCGCCGCCCCCGCGGGTGTCGGTCACCGAGCAGTGCCCGCCGTGGCCCTTGGCGATCGCGTCGACGATCGCGAGTCCGAGCCCCGATCCTCCCACGGAGCGCTTGACGTGCGCGCGGTTGAACCGCTGGAAGATCCGCGTCCGCGAGGCTGCGGGGATGCCGGGCCCGTGATCGCGCACCCACAGGCTGGCGCCGGTGGCGTCGTGCGCGCTGCCGATCTCGATGGGGCTGCCGGCGGGCGTGTACTTCGCGGCGTTGTCGGCGAGCTGCAGCCAGGCCTGGAGCAGGCGGTCCTGATCGCCGACGGTGATGCCCTCGGCGATCGCCTCGACGCGCCAGGTGTGGCCGGGGATCACCGCCACCAGCTCACCGACGCGAGCCGTCAACGCACCGAGGTCGACCTCGGCGAGCGTGTAGGACTCGGCCTCGGCCGCCGCCAGCACGTCGATGTCCTCCACCAGGCGGGCCAGCCGATCGAGCTCGGCGATGCCGATCTCCCGCGCGGCCGCGACGTCGCCGGCGTCCGTGGGATCCATGAGCTCCAGGTGCCCGCGGACGATCGTGATCGGCGTCTTGAGCTCATGCCGCACGTCGTCCAGAAGCTGACGCTGTCCGTCCACCGAGCCCTCGAGCCGGTCGAGCATGGAGTTGACGGTGCGGGAGAGGTCGGCGATGTCGTCGTTGCCCTGGGGCTCCAGCCGCAGTGACAGGTCGCTGATCGAGATCGCGTCGGCGGTGTCACGCAGGTGGCGGATCGGCGACAGCAGGCGCCCCGTCACGAACCACCCCACGATGCCGATCGCGCCGAGCACCGCGACCGCCGCGATCACGTAGGTCGCCATGGCCGTGGTCACCGGCTGCAGCTCCGCCCCGAGGTCGACCGCGCGCACGTAGAGGCCCTGCCGGGGGTCTCCGGGCATCGAGACGGGGATCGCGATGTACCGGATCGAGCGCTCGTCGGTGACCGCCGTGCCGCGCTTCGTCTCGCCGCCGCTGGTCTCGGCGACGACGCGATCGATGAACTCCTGATCGTCCGCGATGCGGAAGCCCGAGAACGTCGACGGAACCCAGCGCGGGGCGCCGTCCAGGAGTGCCAGCGACGCCTCGTTGCGCGCCGGCACGAGCCGGGCCACGACGGCGTAGAGGTAGTCGTCGACGGTCTCGTAGTCGTCGGGGTCGAGCTGTTCCGCGGCCGCCGAGGCGCCGCCGGACGCCCCGGAGGCGCCGGAGTCCTCGGCCAGCGTGGTCAGGGCGGCCACCTGCGTCCGCAGCCGTTCGTTCACGCCGGAGATCGCCTGCTCCCGTTGCACCAGGAACGTCACGCTGCCCACGATCGCCAGGCCCACGCACGCGACCGCGAGGATCGCTGCGAGGATCCTGACGCGCGCGGGGATCGGGCGAGGCGTGCGGGCCATGCCCTGATTATCCCGCCCTGGCACGTCATCCGGCACGGGAGGCCGGCTCAGCCCGGGTGCGTCATCGACAGCAGGTCCAGCTTCTCGTCGAGCTGCTCGATGGTGAGCTCGCCGCGCTCCACGTAGCCGAGGTCGATGACCGCCTCGCGCACGGTGATCCCCTTGGCGACGGAGTGCTTGGCGATCTTCGCGGCGGCTTCGTATCCGATGAGCTTGTTCAGCGGCGTGACGATCGAGGGCGACATGCCGGCATAGGCCGCGGCGCGCTCGACATCAGCCCGGAGTCCGGAGATCGTCCGGTCGGCGAGCAGTCGCGAAGCGTTGGCGAGCAGCTCGATCGACTCGAGCACCGCGGTGCCCATGACGGGGATCGCCACGTTGAGCTCGAAGGAACCGGACGCGCCCGCCCAGGCGACGGTGGCGTCGTTGCCGATGACGCGCGCGCAGACCATGAGCGTCGCCTCGGGCACGACGGGGTTGACCTTGCCCGGCATGATCGACGAGCCGGGCTGCAGGTCGGGGATGTGCAGCTCGCCGAGGCCCGTGTTCGGCCCGGAGCCCATCCAGCGCAGGTCGTTGTTGATCTTGGTGAGCGATACGGCGATGGTGCGCAGGGCGCCGGATGCCTCGACCAGGCCGTCACGGTTGGCCTGGGCCTCGAAGTGGTCCTTGGCCTCGGTGATGGGAAGCTCGGTGTCGGCGACGATCAGTTCGATGACCCGCTGCGGGAAGCCCAGCGGGGTGTTGATGCCGGTGCCGACCGCGGTGCCGCCCAGCGGCACCTCCGCGACGCGGGGGAGGACGGCCTGCACACGCTCGATGCCGAGACGCATCTGGCGCGCGTAGCCCCCGAACTCCTGGCCCAGCGTGACGGGCGTGGCATCCATGAGGTGCGTGCGTCCCGACTTCACGACGGTCTTCCACTCCTCGGCCTTCGCCTCCAGCGCGACCGCGAGGTGGTCGAGCGCGGGGATGAGATCGTCGATGAGCTCCTGCGTCACGGCGATGTGCACGGACGTGGGGAAGACGTCGTTCGACGACTGCGAGGCGTTGACGTGGTCGTTGGGGTGCACCGTGGCCCCGAGCGACTGCGTCGCGAGGGTCGCGAGGACCTCGTTCATGTTCATGTTCGACGACGTGCCGCTGCCGGTCTGGTAGACGTCGATCGGGAACTGATCCGCGAACTCGCCGGCGATGATGCGGTCGGCGGCGCCGGCGATCGCGTCGGCGATCGCGCCGTCCAGCGTGCCCAGCTCCTTGTTCGCCTGCGCGGCGGCCTTCTTGATGCGCGCGAGGGCGACGATCTGCGCCGCCTCGAGCGGGTCGCCCGAGATCGGGAAGTTCTCGACGGCGCGCTGCGTCTGCGCAGCGTAGAGCGCGTTCTTGGGGACGCGCACCTCGCCCATGGTGTCGTGCTCGATGCGGTACTCGGTGTCGGTCACGTCGTCGTTCCTCACGTGTCGGTACTGGGGGTGGGGAGATCTGGGGGCTCAGGACGGCTGCGTGATGCCGACCATGACGTCGGGAATCGCGGTGCCCTCGGCGAGCCGGTAGTTGGCGCCGACGATCGCGAGCCTGCCCTCTGCGACGGCCTCGCTGATGAGCTCCGAGGAGTGGAGCAGGTCGGCGACGGTGTCGCGCAGGTGCTCGCGTCCGACCTCCTCGGCGTCGATGGTGTCGGGAACGACGCCGTCGACGGCCGTCTGGCGCTGCACGCGCCGCACCGCGGGGACGATCGGCGAGATGAGCCGCCAGATGTGAGGCGGCAGGGGGGCGGCATCCATGTCGATGCTGTCGATCGCGGCCCGCACGGCGCCGCACGCGTCGTGTCCGAGCACCACGATCAGCGGCACCTCGAGCACGGCGACCGCGTACTCGAGGCTGCCCACGACGGAGTCGGAGATGACCTGTCCGGCGTTGCGCACCACGAAGAGATCGCCCAGGCCCTTGTCGAAGATGATCTCGGCGGCCAGCCGGGAGTCGGAGCATCCGAACAGCGCCGCCCGGGGACGCTGGCCGTCGGCGAGCGTGTGACGGGTGTCGACGTCTTGACGCGGATGCCGGGGCTCACCGGCGACGAACCGCGCGTTGCCCCTCTCCATCTCGTGCCAGACCTTCGCGGGTGTGAGCTGGTCGGTCACTCGGCCTCCTCGCGCAGTGCGGTGATCTGATCGGTCACGGAGCGCGCCGTCTCTTCGAGCGCGTCGTCGGGGGCGGTGCCGTAGATGAGCACCGTGTCGGGTCCTGCGTCCGTGGCGATCGCGACCGAGATGTTCCCGGTGCGATCGGGGTCGAGCTCGTAGCGGTCCCACGTGATTCCGTCGATGGTGACGGTGTCCTGGGGGGCAGCGCCGGAGAGCACGCGCGCCGGCCACGACTCATCGGCATCGAAGCCCTGGGCGACGCGCAGGAATCCGCGGTCGTCGACGCCCGAGGGGGCGTAGACCACGGTGAACGCGCGCACCGAGCCGCTGCCCTCGATGCCGGCCTTGTTGACCGTCCATCCGTCCGCCAGCTCGGGCGCGATGACCACGCGATCCTCGGAGCTCGAGACGCGCTCGGCGACCGCCGCGACGTCGATGGGCTCGCGCGCGGGCGGCGTGCCCCGGGGGACGGCGAACATGATCACCACCACGACGCCCAGCGTCACCAGGAGCGCGGCGACCAGGTTGCGGACGTTCTGGCTCGAACGGTAGACCCGGGAGGACTCGGCCTTGCGCGCCGCCGTCTCGTCGGGGGTCTCCGGACGGCCGAGCTCCGCCACGATCCGCGGTTCGCGTGCCATCACGCGCCGCCGTTCTCGTCGGTGCGGCGGACGCCGGGGTCGGCCGTGGCACGGGCGGCCTCCAGCCGGCGCTTGGCGCCGAGGAGCCACTCCTCGCAGCGGGCCGCGAGGGCCTCGCCGCGCTCCCACAGAGCGAGCGAGTGCTCGAGGGTCGGTGCGCCCTGCTCGAGTTCGGCGACGACGCGGACGAGCTCGTCACGCGCCTGCTCGAACGAGAGGGTCGCGACGTCGCTGGGGGCGCCGCTCGACTCGGTCATGGCCCCCAGTCTAGTTCGGCGCGGGGACGGCCCCGGACCCCTGGGGGTCGCCGGCGGACGCCCCGCCCGGCTCGCCGCCGGCCGGGGAGGCGCCCTCGGCCACCTCGCCCTCCGAGCGGGCAGCGAACGACCCGCGTCCGACGGTGACCACGACGGGAGTCGATGCCGGAGCCTGCGTGGCATCGCGCACGATGACACCGTCGGCGAGGTGTGCGATGGCGTACCCGCGAGCGAGGGTGGAGGCGGGGGAGAGCGCGCGCAGCGTCGCACGCAGCTCGGCCGTGCGCCGCTCGTGGACCTGCACCGCCCGGTCGACCCGCTCCCGGCCGCGCGCGGCGAGCAGCTCCACCTCGTGCGCGCGCGAGGTGAGCAGCGACTCCGGCGAGCGCAGCGCGGGCCGGGAGCGCAGCTGCTCCAGCTGCGCGATGTCGTGGCCGATGCGCTGCGTCAGGCGCGTCGTCAGCCGTGCGCGCAGCTGGGCGACGAGGGCGCGCTGCTCGGCGACGTCCGGCACCACCCGTTTGGCGGCGTCGGTCGGGGTCGACGCCCTCAGGTCCGCGACGTCGTCGAGGAGGGGGTGGTCGTTCTCGTGGCCGATCGCGCTCACGACGGGGGTGGACGCGGCAGCCACGGCGCGGAGGAGGCGCTCGTCGCTGAACCCGAGGAGGGTCTGCGGATCGCCGCCGCCGCGCGCGATGATGATGACGTCGACGTCGGGTGCGGCATCCAGCGCCTTCAGCGCGGCGATCGTCTCGGGGACGCATCGGTCGCCCTGCACCGCGGCGTACTTCGTGCGGAACCGCACCTGCGGCCAACGCAGCTCGGCGTTGCGGTGGACGTCCTTCTCGGCGTCGGAGTTCTCGCCGGTGATGAGGCCGATGAGGTGCGGCAGGAAGGGCAGCGCCTTCTTGCGCGACGGGTCGAACAGCCCCTCGCCGCGCAGCTGCACGCGGAGCCGCTCGAGCCGCTCGAGCTGGTCGCCCAGTCCGACGTGGCGCATCGCCGAGACGCTGAAGCCGAAGTCGCCGTTCTTGACGAAGTAGTCGGCCTTGACGCACGTGATGACGTGGTCGCCGACCTTGAGGTCGCCGGGCAGCCGGTCCCGCGTGGACGACCAGACGCGGAACGAGATCGTCGCATCGGTGACGAGGTCCTTGAGGCGACCGAACACGTTGCCGCCGCGCTGGTTCCACGCGGTGATCTCGCCCTCGACCCACACCGAGCCCCAGGTCTGCACGAATCCGCGGATCGTGTCGTTGAGGCGGGCCACCGAGGTCGGCGCCTGCGCGGTGGAGTCCCGGGGTCGCACCGAGTCGGCCGGCGGCGGCTCGCCGGGGACGACGGCGGGCTGGAAGGAGGTCATGCGGTCCTTTCGTGCCCGGCCGTGGGTGCCCGCGGATGGGACCGCGGCGGCACGGGCTCCGCGCCGAGGCCCCGCTCAGGAGGCCGCCCGTAGAATCGTGGGGTGAGCACCAGCACCGTGGGATCGACCCGTGTGAGCCATGCCCCTGTGAGCATGCCCGTCCCGCGCATCCCGAGGCGGCGCGAACCGCTCCAGGATATCGCCGTACCCGGACAGAAGAAGGTGCTGCTGGCGTCTCCGCGCGGATACTGCGCGGGTGTCGACCGGGCGGTCATCGCCGTCGAGAAGGCGCTGGAGCGCTTCGGTGCGCCGGTGTACGTGCGCAAGCAGATCGTGCACAACATCCACGTCGTGACCGAGCTCGAGGCGAAGGGCGCGATCTTCGTCGAGGAGGTCGACGAAGTCCCCGAAGGGGCGCACGTGGTGTTCAGCGCTCACGGGGTGTCGCCCGCCGTCGTGAACGCGGCATCCGATCGGGGCCTGCGAGCGATCGACGCGACCTGCCCGCTCGTGACGAAGGTGCACCGCGAGGCGGTGCGCTTCGCACGCGACGACTTCGAGATCCTCCTCATCGGCCACGTCGGCCACGAGGAGGTAGAGGGCACCGCGGGCGAGGCGCCCGACCACGTCACGATCGTGAACTCGCCCGACGAGGCCGACACGATCGAGGTGCGCGACCCGTCGAAGGTCGTGTGGCTGTCGCAGACGACTCTCTCGGTCGACGAGACCATGGAGACGGTGCGGCGCCTGCGGGCGCGCTTCCCGCAGCTGCAGGATCCGCCGTCGGACGACATCTGCTACGCCACGCAGAACCGACAGGTCGCCATCAAGAAGGTCGCGAAGGACGCCGACCTCGTCATCGTGGTCGGATCGGCGAACTCCTCGAACAGCGTGCGGCTCGTCGAGGTCGCGTTGGAGTACGGCGCGAAGGCCGCCTACCGCGTGGACTACGCCGACGAGGTCGAGCAGGCGTGGCTCGAGGGCGTCGAGACGGTCGGCGTCACCAGCGGCGCATCCGTCCCCGACGTGCTCGTCCAGGAAGTGCTGCGCGACCTCGCGGCCGCCGGCTACGGCGAGGTCGAGGAGGTCCGGACGGCGGAGGAGGATCTGATGTTCTCCCTGCCCAAGGAGCTGCGGCAGGATGCCGCCGGCAGGCGCGACGAGCGCGCCATCGGTGGCCGGAGCCGCTCGTGACCGACCCGGCCCGTCACACCGACCCGCGGCCCCGGCCGCAGTACGGGGAGTACGCGACGGCCGAGGAGCAGCGCGCCCGCATTCAGGAGCCGGCCCCCTGGCAGCTGCCCACGACGGCGCCTGCGGTCGCCGAAGCGCCGGTTCCGAGCCCCGCGTCGCCGGCGCCTGCTGCGCCGCGGCGCCCGCGGACGGTCGACCGCATCGTCACATTCGCGCTGCTCGCCTACGGTCTCATCAGCGTCGTCTCCGCCTTCCCGGCCTACACGGACTACGGCGGGTATGCCGAGATGGTGCTCGGCCTGATGGGGGTGGACGCGCAGCTCTCCGACCCGGCCGCCGGCCGCCCGTGGGGGATCGCCGCGGCGCTCGTGCTCGCCGTCGGATGGATCCTCACACTGCTCGTCTCCCTCTGGAGCCTGCGCAAGGGCCGGCTGACCTGGTGGATCCCGCTCGTCGCCGGTGTCGTGTTCTCCTTCGCGGCGGGCGCGCTGATGATGGTGCCGATCGTCAACGACCCGGCGGTGTGGCAGGCCCTCGTCGACAGCGCCGGCGGCGCGCGCTGATCGTCCGCGACGTGCAGCCGTGCGCGCGTGGACCGCGGCCGGGTCCATACTCGGTGTGACGGACGGGCGCGGCGGCTGGTCAGGCTGACACCGCGGGCGCCGCGTCTTCCGTCTCCTGCGGGAGGTGAGGGATGCTGCACGACAGCGTGGAACGACGGCGGAGCGCCGACAGCCGCGACGCGGAGCGCCTGGCCGCGCTCTACGACGAGCAGGCGGCGCCGGTGTGGCGCTACGTCGTGCACCTCACGGGTGATCGCGCCGGCGCGGACGACATCGTGCAGGAGACGCTGCTGAGGGCGTGGCGCACGCCCAGGATCCTCGAGGAGGACCCGTCGGCGACGAGGTCGTGGATGTTCACCGTGGCCCGGCACCTCGTGGTCGACGAGGCCCGCAGCGCGCACCGGAGACGCGAGATCGGCGTCGCCGAGGTCCCGGAGCGCGTCGTGCCCGACGCCATCGACGCGCTGTTCGAGGCGATCCTGATCGGGGAGGCGCTGGCCGCGCTGACGATCGAGCACCGGTCGGTCGTGGTCCGGGCGTACTACCGCGGAATGTCGGTCGCCGAGATGGCCGGCGAGCTGGAGGTCCCCGAGGGGACGGTGAAGTCCCGCCTGCACTACGGCCTGCGCGCCCTGCGCCGGACGCTGCAGGAGAAGGGCGTGACGCCGGATCGGGCCGACGCCCTCCTCCCGCCGCCGGGCGGCGAAGACCCGCCGGGGTGAACGATGCGCTCGCCCGGCGCCGGCTGGCTACGATGAGCGGATGCCCCGCATCGTCGCCGTCTGCGCCGTCCGACAGCTCCGACCCGACGCCGGCACCAACGGCGTGACCGCGATCGACAAGGGCGCCGTGGACGGACCGGTGCGCGTCGGGCCGTACGGCGTGCGCGGCGACGTCCAGGCCAACCGGAAGCACCACGGCGGGCTCGACAAGGCGCTCTACGCCTATGCGCAGGAGGACGCCGCCTTCTGGGAGTCCGAGCTCGGCCGCAGCCTTCCGCCCGGCTGGTTCGGTGAGAACCTCCGCGTCGAAGGGCTCGACGTGAACGCCGCGCTCATCGGCGAGCGCTGGCGGATCGGCGAGCGGGTCGAGGTCGAGGTCACGATGCCGCGTACGCCCTGCCAGACCTTCGCCCGGTGGGTGGGCGGCCCGGCGGCGCGCGGGTGGGTCAGGCGGTTCTCGGCCGAGCGCCGGCTCGGCCCGTACCTGCGCGTGGTCCGCAGCGGAACGGTCCGGGCCGGTGACGAGGTGGTCGTGATCCACCGCCCGGACGGCGCGCCCGGCCTGCTGGAGCGCTACGTCGATCCCGTGTAGACGACGGATGCCGCGACGCCGCGCCCATCAGGGCGCGATGCCGCGGCATCCGCTGGAATCGTGCGTCAGGCTGCCAGGCTCTTGCCGTGCGAGCCGAGCTGCCGGGTGGCCTCCACGACGCGGGCGGCCATCGCCGACTCGGCGACCTTGCCCCACGCGCGCGGGTCGTAGGCCTTCTTGTTGCCCACCTCGCCGTCGACCTTCAGCACGCCGTCGTAGTTCGAGAACATGAATCCGGCGACCGACCGGGTGAAGGCGTACTGGGTGTCCGTGTCGATGTTCATCTTGACGACGCCGTTGGCGACGGCGAGCGCGATCTCGTCGTCGGACGAGCCGCTGCCGCCATGGAAGACGAGGTCGAGGGGCTTGGGGCCGGTGCCGAACTTCGCCGCGATGCCCTCCTGGATCTCGCCCAGGAGCTCGGGACGCAGCTTGACGTTGCCCGGCTTGTAGACGCCGTGGACGTTGCCGAACGTGAGGGCCGAGATGTACCGGCCGTTCTCGCCGAGCCCCAGCGCCTCGACCGCCTTTGTCACGTCGGCGACCGTCGTGTACAGCGCGTCGTTCGAGCCCTCGTGCTGGACGCCGTCCTCTTCGCCTCCGACGACGCCGATCTCGACCTCGAGGATGGCGTTGATGTTCTTGAGGCGGGGGAGCAGGTCCTTGGCGATCTCGATGTTCTCGTCGAGCGGCACGGCCGAGCCGTCCCACATGTGCGACTGGAAGATCGGGTTGCGCCCCGCCTTGACCTCCTCCTCGGAGGCCTCGATGAGCGGGAGCACGAAGTCGGCCAGCGCCGGCTTCGGGCAGTGGTCGGTGTGGAGTGCCACCGTGATCGGGTAGCTCTTGGCGACCTCGGTGGCGAACTTCGCGAACGCGAGCGCGCCGGCGGCGCGGGCCTTGACGGTGTGACCGGCGAAGTAGTCGGCGCCGCCGGTGGTGACCTGGATGATGCCGTCCGAGCCGGCCTCGGTCAGGCCCTGCAGGACCGCGTTGATGGACTGCGAGCTCGAGACGTTGATGGCGGGATACGCGAAGCCACCGGCCTTCGCGCGATCCAGCATGTCGGCGTACTGCTCCGGGGTGGCGACGGGCATGGGTGCTCCCTGTTGATAGTGGCGGGCGTCACCGCAAACTCTATCGAAGGGGGGTCCACGCAGTGACGGATGCGTCCGCTCCCGTAAGGCAGGGAAATCCCCGTCCCTGCGATGACGGAAAGAATCGCGATTCCTTCACCGCTGTGCCACCGAAATCAGCGGGTCCGGGGCGGGATGCTGGCTAGGCTGACCGCATGGTGAGCCTGACCGCGGATATGAGTCCCCTCCACCCTGATCGCAACCTCGCCCTGGAGCTGGTGCGTGCGACCGAGGCGGCCGCGATCCGCGCCGTGCCGTTCATCGGCCGCGGGGCGAAGGAGGCCGCCGACGGCGCCGCCGTCGATGCGATGCGCGCGTTCTTCACCACCGTCAACTTCGACGGCACCATCGTCATCGGCGAAGGCGAGAAGGACGAGGCGCCGATGCTCTACAACGGCGAGCGGGTCGGCAACGGTCGCGGCCCCCGGGCGGACGTGGCTGTGGACCCCATCGACGGGACGTCGCTGACCGCGGCCGGACGCAACAACGCGCTGTCGGTGATCGCGGTGTCCGATCACGGCACGATGCTCGACGCGTCGAGCGTCTTCTACATGGACAAGCTCGTCACCGGCCCGGCCGGCGTCGGGGTCGTCGACATCCGCCTTCCCATCGGGGAGAACATCCGCCGGCTCGCCAAGGCGCTCGGCAAGCCCGTCGACGAGCTCGTCGTCTCGGTGCTGCACCGCCCGCGCCACGAGAAGCTGATCGACGAGATCCGCGAGGCGGGCGCGGGCACGCGCCTGATGAGCGACGGCGATGTCGCCGGCGGCATCAACGCCGCGCGTCACAACGCCCGCACCGACATGTGCGTGGGCATCGGCGGCAGCCCGGAGGGCATCGTCACCGCGTGCGCCATCAAGGCCCTCGGCGGGCACATCCAGGGGCGTCTGTGGCCGCGCAGCGACGAGGAGAGGCAGCGCGGTGTCGACGCGGGCCTCAAGCTCGACGACCACGTGTACGAGGCCGACGAGCTCGTCAAGGGCAACAACACGATCTTCGTCGCGACGGGTGTGACCGACGGCGCGCTGGTGGCCGGCGTGCGCCGCGAGGGCGGGTACGTGTACACCGAGAGCGTCGTGCTGCGCGGCGCCTCGGGCACGCTTCGCCGCATCACGTCGGAGCATCTCGTCTCCAAGTGGCTCTGAGCCCCGCCCGCCGCGCGCGACGATCGACGCGCCGGCATCCATCGGCGGGAGCCGTGTGACTGCTGTGACGGATGTTGTCGTTGTGATGCGTCCGTGACCCCGTCGCGACCGATCTCTGGCACAATCGAAGTGGTGCCGACGGAGACATCACAGTGTTTCCACGCGAGGAGTGTGACGATGGCCACGCAGCAGACCGGAGAGACCTCGTCGCCCCAGACCGGCGCGCACGCGGTCGTCGCCAATGCGGTCGACCCGGCTCGCCGCCCCGATGTGCTGCTGCGCGTGCGCCGCGACGAGGGCCACGAGATCAGCGCGTGGTGGATGATCGGCGCGTTCGTCGGCGTCTCCGCCGCCGTGATCGGGCTGCTGAGCTTCGTCCCCGGCGGTCACTGACCACCACCGCGCAGCGGCTCCCGCGCATCTATTCGCGCGGTGAGGCGATCCGCGTCCGCACATCGCCCAGCTCGGCGATGGCCGCCGGCGTCTCGGTGGCCTCGTCGCTGTCTGGCGTGGTGAGGGTGCCGTCGAGCAGCTCGGGGGCCGTGAGACGGCGCGGGGTCTTGTCGATGGTCGCGGGCTCGCTCACCGCGTCGAGCTTCGTCGCGTCGATGCCGGGGAACTTGCGGGCGCTCACCAGCACGCGGGTCTCGAGCGACCCGGCGAACCGGTTGTAGCTGTCGACGGTGCGCTCGATCGCGCGGCGGAGGTCGTCGGCGTGCGACGCGAGCGAGCCGAGCCGCTCGTAGAGCTGGTTGCCGAGGTCGAACAGCGCCCGCGCCTCGTGCGAGACGTCCTGCTGCGTCCACGTGTACGCCACGGTCTTGAGGACCGCCCACAGGTTGACCGGCGAGGCCAGTGCCACCCGCTTGCCGAACGCGTAGTCCAGCAGCGCGGGATCCTCCTCCAGCGCCGCCGCCAGGAGCGACTCGCTCGGCAGGAAGCACACGACGAACTCGGGGCTCGACGACAGCCCGGCCCAGTACGTCTTCCGCGCGAGCGCGTCGACGTGCGAGCGTACGGCCTTGACGTGCCTGTCGAGGAGGGCGCGGCGCCGGGCCGCCTCCGCGCCCTGCGCGGTGAGCGGGATGGCGCTGGCTTCGAGGAAGGCGTCGAGCGGCACCTTCGCGTCGACGGCGATCGCCTTGTCGCCGGGCAGCCGGATCACCATGTCGGGACGGCCGGCGCCGGCATCCGTCGTGATCGATGTCTGCACGTCGAAGTCGACGTGACGGGTCAGGCCCGCGGCCTCGACGACGCGGCGCAGCTGCGTCTCGCCCCACACGCCGCGCGTGCTGCCCGAGCGCAGCGCGCTCGCGAGCGACTCGGTCGTGGCCCGCAGCGCCTCATCGGACTCGTGCGCGCGCCGAAGCTGCTCGGCCAGGGTGCCGAACTGCGTGTGACGGTCGCGCTCGAGCTCGTCGACCTTGACATGCATAGCGGCCAGGGTCTCCTGCACCGGGGCGAGGGCGCGGAGCACGGACTGCTCGCGGCGCTCGCGCTCCTCGCGCGCCGCCTGGTCGTGGCGAGCCTGCGCGGCCAGCTCGCGATAGAGCAGCTGCTGATGCTCGAGCTGAGCCTGCACGCCCTGGCGCCCGGCCTCGGACGCGGCCAGGTGCGCCGTCAGCTCGGCGTGCTGCCGCGCCGCGCGCGCCGCGCCGCGCGCGAGCCCCGCCGCCCACCCGGCGAGGGCCCCGACCACGATCCCGGCGATCACCACGGCACTGATCACGACTGCGTCCATGGCCTCAGCGTGCCCGATCCCTCCGACATCGCCGGGCACCGTGCCGCGGCATCCGCTCTAGGCGACCGCGAACGAGACAGCGGGAGCCTCCGCGACCGCGATCTGCGAGACCCGCACGCCGACGGCCGCGGCGAGGCCCTCGATGTCCGCCGCGCCGACGCGGTTCGCCGCGTCGATCATGACGTGGGCGCAGGCCAGGGCGTCCGCCGTGGCGTTGTGGTGGGGGAAGTCGGCGAAACCCGCCTCGGCGGCGACGAACGGCAGCCGGTACGAGTCCAGGCGGTACACCTTGCGCGCCACCTGCAGGCTGCACGCGTAGCGGTAGGGCGGGCACTCGTCGCCGGTCGCGTCGCACGCGCGCTTGAGCACGGCCATGTCGAAGCCGGCGTTGTGGGCGACGAGGATGTCGTCGCCCGCGAAGGCGGCGAGATCGGCGAGCTGCCGCCCCCACGTGGCGGCGCCGGCCACATCCTCGGGCCGGATCCCGTGGATCCGCACGTTGAGCTCGAAGAAGACGTCGTGGCCCGCGGGCGGGCGGATCAGCCATCCGGCCTTGTCGACGATGCGCCCGTCGCGCACACGCACCAGCCCGACCGCGCACGCGGAGGCGTTGCTGGAGTTCGCCGTCTCGAAGTCGATCGCGGTGAAGTCCAGTGCCACGTCCCCAGACTCACCCGGACCCGCGCCGGCGGGGCGGAGGCGCGCCGAACGCGGGCCGCCGTCGCCACCGCGGCATAGGCTCGGACCATGGCCGGTCGCGAGGAGATGTCGCTGTCGTTCGGCGCCGCCGCCGGCGCGTACGAATCCGGGCGTCCGGACTATCCGCGCGAGGCCGTGGACTGGATGCTCGCGCCGGTGCGCGAGACGGGACGCGCGCTCCGCGTGGCGGACGTGGGCGCGGGGACCGGCAAGCTGACCCGCACCGTCGTCGAGGCGGGCGCCGAGGTGGTCGCGATCGACCCGGACCCGGTCATGCTCGCCGCGCTCCGCGAGCACGTGCGCGGCGTCCCCACCTTCGTGGGGACCGCAGAGCGGATGCCGCTTCCCGACCACAGCCTCGACGCGGTGCTGCTCGGTCAGGCCTGGCACTGGGTCGACCCGGCCGCGGCGTCCGCCGAGGCCGGACGCGTCCTGCGGGCGGGCGGCGTGCTGGGCCTCGCCTGGAACATCCGCGACGAGTCCGATCCGTGGGTCGCGCGCCTGACCGCCGCCCTGCACGGCTCCCACGCCGAGGAGATGCTCGCCGGGGACGGAGCGCAGGTCGCGTATCCGTTCGACGCGCTCGAGGCGCGCACGTGGACCTGGACGCGCTCGCTCACGCGGGCCGCACTGCTGGACATGGCGGCCTCGCGCAGCTATGTCATCACCGCGCCCGACGCGGACCGCGCCGCGATCCTCGCGGCGGTGTCGGCCCTCTTCGACGAGCGCCTGCTCACCGATGCCACCGGCGCCGAGGTGGTCGACCTGCCGTACGTCACCCGCGCGTTCCGCAGCATCCGTCCCTGAGCGCCGCGGAAGGAATGCCGCGCCGTCATCCCCGGACGGTGCCGACGACGTGCCAGGGGCCGCTGCGCTCGCGGTAGCGCGGCGCGAAGCCGTGGTGGACGAGGACGTCCTCCATCGCGCGCGGGTCGTGGGCGAAGGAGCGATACGGGTTGCCGGTCACCGTGTACAGCGCGTTGAGCGCGCGGGAGGCGACGCGCGTCCACAGCGCGTTCCCCGGGTGGCTGAAGACGACGGCGCGCCTGGCACGACCGGCGGCGGCGCGGAGCAGCCGCCGGTAGTCCGGATAGCAGCAGACCACGCGATGCAGCACGACGATGTCGGCCGGCTCGACGGCCTCGGGCGCACCGGCGAGGTCGACTCCGAGCATCCTCGTCGCCCTGTCCCGCAGTCCCGCTTCGTCGAGGAGCCGGAGTGCCTCGGGCTCGTACGCCGGCGACAGCTCGACGTTGGTGGTGCGGGCGGCGCCGGCCTTGAGCGCCTCGAGCTGGATGTCGCCGATGCCGCCGCCGATCTCGAGCACCGAGGCGCCCTCCAGCCCGGTCGTGCGGGCGAAGTCGAGGACGAGCCGTGCGCTGGGCGTCAGGCCGTCGCGCCGGTAGTCGCGCGCCAGGCGGCGGGCGAACCGGTCGCCGAACTCGCGGTCGTAGCCGTCGGGGGTGCGTGGCGTGCAGCACTCGTCCACGGGCTCAGTATCCCGCCGTGCTCCGGGCCCGGCAACGGCCCGGCCATCGCGGAGCGGCGGGGAGCGGCATCCGTCCCGAACTAGACTGGATGCCCGTGGCTCTCACCATCGGAATCGTCGGACTCCCGAACGTCGGCAAGTCGACCCTCTTCAACGCGCTGACCAAGAACCAGGTGCTCGCGGCGAACTACCCGTTCGCCACGATCGAGCCCAACATCGGCGTGGTCAACCTGCCCGACCCGCGACTGGACAAGCTCGCCGAGGTCTTCTCGTCGGAGCGGATCCTCCCCGCAGCGGTGTCGTTCGTCGACATCGCCGGCATCGTCCGCGGGGCCAGCGAGGGCGAGGGGCTCGGGAACAAGTTCCTCGCGAACATCCGCGAAGCCGACGCCATCGCGCAGGTCGTGCGCGGCTTCGCCGACGACGACGTCGTGCACGTCGACGGCGCGGTGAACCCGCGCGGCGACATGGAGACGATCAACGCCGAGCTGCAGCTGGCCGACCTCGAGACGCTCGAGAAGGCGATCACGCGGTACGAGAAGGAGGTCAGGGGCCGCAAGCTCGACCCCGCCGTGCTCGCCGCGGCGACCGAGGCGAAGGACGCGCTCGAACGCGGCGTGCTGCTCTCGGCCTCGGGCATCGACCTCGCGCCGATCAAGGAGCTGGGCCTGCTGACCGCCAAGCCGTTCATCTTCGTCTTCAACGTGGATGAGGCCGTGCTGACGGATGCCTCCCGCAAGGCGGAGCTGGAAGCGCTGGTGGCCCCGGCCAAGGCCGTCTTCCTCGACGCGAAGATCGAGTCCGAGCTCATCGACCTCGACCCCGAGGACGCGGCGGAGCTGCTGGCCTCCACGGGCCAGGAGGAGTCCGGTCTCGATCAGCTCGCCCGCATCGGCTTCGACACGCTCGGCCTGCAGACCTACCTGACGGCGGGGCCCAAGGAGGCGCGCGCGTGGACCATCGGCAAGGGGTGGAAGGCCCCGCAGGCTGCCGGTGTGATCCACACGGACTTCGAGAAGGGCTTCATCAAGGCAGAGGTCATCTCGTTCGACGACCTGGTCGCGGCGGGATCGGTCGTCGAGGCGCGCGCCAAGGGGAAGGCGCGCCTCGAGGGCAAGGACTACGTCATGCAGGACGGCGACGTCGTCGAGTTCCGGTTCAACGTCTGAGCCCCCGACCCGCACCCGATCCGCCCTTCGAGAGGACAACCCGTGGCTGAAACCCAGATCTTCGAGCCCGACGGCCGGGCGATACCGTACGTCGACGAGCGCAGCGACGGTCCCGCGCTGGTGCTGCTGCCCGGCCAGGGCCTGAACATCAGCTATCTGGGCCCGCTCGCGCACGCCCTCGTGGAGGAGGACTTCCACGTCGTCCGCATCGGGCCGCGCCACCCCGCCACCGCCGCGGACGCCGAGGTGTCGCTGCACGACCTGGCGCAGGACGTCGTGGACGTGATGGCGCACGTCGGTCTCGCGGGCGCCTGGGTCGGCGGCCACGCGTTCGGCGGCACCGTGGCCCGCACGGTGGCACTGGATCACCCCGGCCGCGTCAACGGCGTGCTGCTGCTGGGCGTCGAGGGCGCGGTGGCGACCGACGAGCTGGCCGCCGGCGACTCCGACGTCCCCGCGCAGGCGCGCGACGGCGACGTCGTCGCGATGCAGCGCGCAGCACATGCGTCGACGCCCGACGTGGAGTGGTCCACGCTCCCGCCCGCGCTCCCCGTGCTCGTCATCCAGGGCTCGGAGGATCGCCTCACGCCGCCGGCGAACGGCCAGGCCCTCCAGGCATCCGCGCCCGACCGGGTGAGCGTGACCACCGTCGAGGGCGGCGGGCACCTGTTCCCCGTCACCCACATCGGCGCGACGGCGTGGCCCATCGAGGACTACCTCGACTGGGACTGACCCGTCGTCCGCCGGTGCCGGAAAGGACCGCGGCGACTGCCAGGCTGTGACGATGTCGGATTCAGCGATGTGGGACGCCGAGGCCGCGACCTTCGACGACGCCGTCGACCACGGGCTGCGGCATCCGGTCGCACGTGAGGCCTGGCGGGCGCTGCTGGTGTCGCTCGTCGGAGAGCGGCGCTCGAGGATCGCCGACCTCGGGTGCGGCACCGGGACGCTGTCGGTGCTGCTCGCCGAGCTCGGCCACGAGGTCACGGGCCTCGACTTCTCGCCGTCGATGATCCAGCGGGCGCGGGAGAAGAGCCGCACCGCCGGCGCGGACGCGACGTTCGTGTGCGCGGACGCCTCGGCTCCGCCGCTCCCGGTGGCGCACTTCGACGTCGTGCTCAGCCGTCACGTGCTGTGGGCGATGACCGTCCCCGCCCAGGCTCTGCGCAACTGGGCCGACCTGCTGCGGCCGGACGGCAGGATCGTCCTCATCGAGGGGCGGTGGCACACGGGCGCGGGGATGACCGCCGAGGACGCGCGCCGGCTGGTCGCTGCGAGCGGTCTCCAGGAGGGCTCGCTCCGGGAGCTCCCGGACGCCGAGCTGTGGGGCGGGCCGATCGCCGACGAGCGATACGCACTGACGGCGTCCCGCTGACGGACGGCGTCCCGCTGAATCGCGGGCCCTATAGCCAGCGCGCCGCGACGACGCAAGAGTGTGGGCACAACTTCGCGCCCGCGCCCTTCGGGTCGACAATGGTGTCCGTGGCGGAGGACCAGGAGCAGCAGGGCGGGCAGTCCGCCCTCGCACCCGTGCCCACCGAGCCGCTGCCGCACCCCGACCCGCACCGCGGCACTGTCCTCGTGGTGGGCGTGTGCGCCGCCGTGGCCTTCGTCGTGCTCCGGTTCGTCGTCGCGCTGGGCGGGCACGAGCCCCTCGCCCTCGACATCTGGTGGCAGGCGCTGATGATCGACATCACGACGGACGCGGGGCTGATCCTGGCCTGGATCCCCGCGGTCGTCGGCGGCACGATCGGAATGATCGTGATCGGCATCCTCTTGGTCGCCGTGTTCCTGTGGCGCAGGCGTCCATGGGATGCGGCGAACATGGCGCTCGCGATCGTCACCGTCGTGGCGATCGGCGCGCCGATGGCCGCGATCATCGCGCGCGTCCGCCCGGAGAACTCGCTGGCCGAGAGCGTGCCGACCTCGTTCCCCTCCGGCCACACGGCCGTCGCGACGACCGTCGCCGTGACGCTGGGCCTGCTGCTCAGGCGCTGGTACGTGTGGGTGGCCGGCGCATGCTGGGTGGTCTACATGATGTGGAGCCGCACATACCTGCACGCGCACTGGGTCAGTGACGTGGTGGCGGGCATGCTCGAGGGCGTCGCCGTCGCCACGCTGGTGTGGTGCTTCATGCACGCGCTGCGCATCCGCAGGGCCCAGTCGTCGGTCTCGCGAGATACATGAGTGATCTCCGGCCGCATTTCAAGACCCTTCTGCGCGAGCCGGCGAGGGATACGGTTCCAGCATGACCACTGCGAAGAACGCGGCGCGGGCCGCACAGGAATCACCCGTATTCCGCACCATCGCCCGCATCGGCTACGTCGTGCTCGGCGTGCTCCACATCGTCATCGGCGCGATCGCCATCTCGGTCGCGGCGGGCGGCGGCGGGCAGGCCGACCAGGGCGGCGCGATGCAGACCATCCGGGAGACCCCCGCGGGGATTTTCATGCTCTGGGCGATCGCGATCGGCCTGGTGGCGCTGGCCGCATGGCAGATCGCAGACGCCTTCCTCGAGCGCGAGCCCGACGAGAAGAAGAAGTGGGGCCACCGCGCGAAGTACCTCGGCACCGCCGCCGCCTACCTCGCGATCGCCGCCACCGCCGTCGTGTACGCGATGGGCGGCAGCTCGGACTCCTCCCATTCGTCGCAGACGTTCAGCGCCCAGCTCATGTCGACGCCGGGCGGGGTGTTCCTCCTCGTGCTCGTGGGCCTCATCATCTTCGCGGTGGGCGTCGCGTTCATCATCCGGGGCGCGACGCGCGCGTTCGAGAAGCACCTGGATCTGCCGGCAGGGTCGGTCCGCAAGGGCATCGTGACGTTCGGCGTCGTCGGCTACATCGCGAAGGGGATCGCCGTGGGCGTGACGGGCGTGCTCTTCGTCGTCGCCGCTGTCACGCACGACGCCGAGACCGCCGGTGGCCTGGATGCCGCCCTCCACTCGCTCGCCGAGCTGCCCTTCGGGCGCATCATCCTGTGGGTCGTCGCCGCCGGCCTCATCATCTACGGCGTCTTCTGCTTCGCCCGCGCCCGCTACGCCCGGATGTGACACGGGGGAGCGCGGCGGGAGCGGCCGTCTCACCCGGAGACCGGCTCCGCGTCCGCGCCTCCTGCGCCCGGATCGCGCGCGGATCGCTCGTCGAGGGCGACGAGCGCCGCGCGACGCCCCTCGGCGATGAGACGCGGGACGTCGGACATCGTCCACTGCGCCATGCGTTCCATCTCCGGCTGGATCAGGACGACGGCGGGGTCACCCGCCAGTTCGGCGGTGCGTGCGACGGTGCGCATCATGCGCACGTTCTCCCATCGGGCGTGCAGCCGCACCACGATGAGGCGGGAGGCGCCGAGCATCCGTGCCGCCTCGACGGGCACGTTGTCGACCATGCCGCCGTCGGCCAGCAGCGCCGCGGCGCGCCGCACCGGCGGCAGGATCCCCGGGACGGCGATCGTCGATCGCAGCGCCAGGCTGAGCGGACCCTCGTCGATGACCACCCCGCGGCGGGTGCGCAGGTCCGTGGCGTAGGCGGCGAACCGGCGGGGAAGCTCTTCGATGAGCGGGTCCCTGCCGAGCACGCGGATGACCGAGTCGCGCACCGCTGCGGTGTCGAGCAGGCCCCAGCGGGGGGAGAGGGACCATCGGGCGATCGCCCCCCAGCGGAACTCGCGTGCAGCCCGCTCGATCGCCCCCTGATCGAGCTCGGCGGCGTAGGCGGCCGCGACGAGCGCACCCGAGCTGGTGCCCACGGCGATGCCGGGACGGATGCCTCGCTCCGCGAGCACCTGCAGCACCCCGACGTGGGCGGCGGCGAAGGCTCCGCCCCCGCCGAGCACGAGCGCCAGTCCGTCGTCGTCGGTCACGGGCTCATCCTGCCTCACGCCGCGCTGCGGACAGAAGACGCCGGCGCCGCCGTCCGCGCGGGCCATTGACGCGTCGGCGGCGTCTTGGGAAGCTGAGCGAGGTCACAGTCCGGCGCTGGGGAGCGGGGGTCCGACGATGGAGATGTCGACGCGTGCGAGGGCGGCGAAGAAGTCCGTGGACGTCGTCACGACGTTCTTCTCCCGGATCCAGGCGCTCGCCGCCGATCAGGATGCCCTCGACTTCACGTTCGGCAACCCGCACGAGATGGCGCTGCCGGGGCTCTCGTCCGCACTGCGCGCGAACGCCCAGCCGCGGTCCGTCGACTGGTTCGCCTACAAGAGCAGCGAGCGGTCGGCGCAGGAGGTCGTCGCATCCGGCCTGCGCACCGAGCTCGGTCTCGACTTCGAGCCCGACGACATCGCGATGACGCAGGGCGCCTTCGGGGCGATCTCGCTGACGTTCGCGCTGCTGGCCGATGCGGGGGACGAGGTCGTCGTGCCGGTGCCCGGCTGGTTCTGCTACGAGCCGACGCTGTACGCCGCTGACCTGGTCCCGGTGCGGGCCGCGCTCGATCCGGAGACCTTCGACCTGGACGTGGATGCCATCGCGCGGGCGATCTCGCCGCGCACGCGGATCGTCATCGTCAACTCGCCCGCCAATCCGACCGGACGTGTGCACCCGAAGTCGGCATGGGACGCTCTCGCGGAAGAGCTGGAGCGTGCGTCGCGCCGCCACGGGCGCCGCATCTGGCTGCTCTCGGACGAGCCGTACCGCCGGATCCGGTTCGACGGCGTCGGGTTCGCCAGCCCGGCCGGCTCGTACCCGTGGACGCTCATCGACTACAGCTACGGCAAGGTGCTCCTCGCTCCCGGGCAGCGGCTCGGGTATCTGGCGCTCTCGCCGCGCATCCCGGCGGCAGAGCGGGAGGAGCTGCGCGCCGCGCTCTTCCCGCTCGGACTCGCGATCGGGTGGGGGTTCCCCGACGCCATCATGCAGTACTCCGTCCCCGAGCTCGAGTCGCTGACGATCGACGTGCAGGAGCTGGCGAGGAGGCGGGACCGCCTCTATGGCGTGCTCACGGAGGCAGGTGTGCAGGTCACCCGCCCCGAGGGCACGTTCTATCTCTGGGGCCGGGCGCCCGGCGGGGACGGGCGCGTCTTCTGCGACGCCCTCGCCGCCCGCGGGGTGTACGTCATGCCCGGTGACCTGTTCGATCAGCCGCATCACTTCCGCGTCTCGCTGACGGCGACCATGCCCATGATCGACCGGGCGATCCCGCACATGGTCGACGTCTCCCGGGATCTCGCGCAGGCCTCCTGACGCCGCAGGCAGCGACGCGCGTCAGGCGGACGGCACCGTGCCGGCTGGCCGTGCGGGCTCCTCTGCGGCGGGTGCGCGCCGGGGGGCGCTCTCCAGCAGCGAACGAGCGAGCAGCGTGGATCCCGCCACGGCGGCGGGCATCGTGACGACGGCGCCGAGCGGCACGAAGAAGCAGAGCTGGGTCGCCACGCCGAAGCCGAGGACGCGCGCGCGATGCCGCCGCATAAGACGTCGACGGTCGGCGGGAACCAGTCCGCGCGCGGTGAGCGCGCGGGATGCGAGCTCGTCCGCCAGCAGCCAGCCGGTGAACGACACCGCGAAGACGGCGCTCAGCGCGCCGCCCACGACCGGGATCAGAGCCACCATGGCGGCCAGGAGCGCGATCACCATGCCGCGTGAGATGAGCGAGATCCCGTCGGCCACGGATCGCCAGAACCCGTAGCCGGCGTCGTCTCCGGCGTCGCCGAGATCGGCTTCGACCGCCTTCCAGATCCTGTCGTAGAAGGGCTCGCCGATGAGCAGCGTCAACGCCGTGAAGGAGACGGCGACCAGCACGAGCGAGGCGCCGAGGAGCGCCGTGCCGACGGCGAGCCGGAGGACGCTGGCCCACACACCCGGCCAGCCGTCGGCGAAGGGGGTGATCGCCTCCGTGATGGTCGGCAGGTACGTCCCGAGGGCGATGAGACCGGCCAGGAAGATCACCGCGACGATCGCCGCGGGAACGAGCCCGAGCGCCATCAGCCCGGGACGCCGCCGCCAGTAGGCGAAGCCGCGTCCGAGCAGGCCGACTCCCCGGGCGAACTCGCGCATCCCGCTCACTCTACGTCCGGTCGCGGCATCCCGGCCCGGCCCTTGACATGCGGCGTGAACGGCCCACAGGATCCTCGGCAAGTCAACCCCTTGTCGGCGCATTTCGGATGCCGCCATGGTGGGCCTGCGCTCGCATCGAGGCGGGCTCCGCCAGCAGGAGGTGGCCATGCTCAGTGCACCGATTTCGGCCGATGGGGTTCGTCGCCCTGAACTGACCTGGGTCGGGTCGGGCGCCTGGGTCGCGTGCGATCCGGACGCCGACCCGAACGATCCCCGCCGGACGGTCGCGTACCTCGAGTGCAAGGACGAGCGGGTGTATCTGCTGTGGGTGACCGGCTCGTCGGGGGTGTGCGAGTTCGACTCGATCCGTGCGGCGCTGGATGCGATCGCCGAGCGGCTCGCAATGACGCAGCCGACGCCTGGCTAGAGCAGCCCAGCTCGCGCCTGGACCGTCTCCGGGCCGATGTCAACCCCCTCTGCGGATCTCCGTGCGGGGGGCGATGCTCGGTCCGCAGGAGGTTGATGATGTCCGGACCCACGGGGGGCGCGGGAGCCTCGACGAAGGGAGCGGTCGCCGCCGCCACGAGTGATGCGAGGCATCCGGCGGCGACCGTGCAGCAGCAGGAAGACGCTCGGCGGCTGGTCCTCGCACCGCTGTGCGACCGCTCGTGGCGCCTGTGCGATCGGGCCCTGACCTACAGCGACCCGGCGAGTGTGATCGCGTACGTGGAGGAGCTCGAGGACGGCACCTACGAGGCGGTGTGGGTGTCGGTGGGGCTGGGATTCGCACGGTACCCGTCGCTGGAGCCGCTGCTCGCCGACGCGATCGAACGCGTCGACAGCGGTCGCAGTCTCGGCGCCCTCAAGCCGCAGCACATCCCGCACCGCCCGCCTGCCCGGGTGTGAGGCCGACGCGGGACCACGCCCTCGCCGTGTCGGCGGCCCGTGGCAGGATGTGCCCATGCCAGAGTCTCCCGAGGTCGAGGCGCTCGCGCGGTTCCTCGGCAGCGAGGCCACCGGCCGCCAGGTCGACGAGGTCGATGTCCTCGAGTACCGCGTCGTCAAGACGCGTGCAGCGCCCCCGGCGACGATCGTGGGGCGCACCATCACCGGAGCCGCACGCCACGGCAAGCACGTCGAGCTGATCCTCGACGAGGGGAGCCTCGTCGTCTCGCTCGGCAGACACGGCTGGATGCGGTGGTACGCCGACGGCGTCGATCCCGATTCCGCTGCCGGCGAGCCGCCTGCTCTGGCCGCATTCGCCCTTGCCGGCGGGCGGACGCTGGCGGTGACGGATGCCGGAACCTGGGTCTCGCTCGGGCTCTTCGTCGTGGCCACCGCGGAAGCGGTGCCGGCGATCGCGAAGCTCGGTCCCGATCCGGCGGACCCGGGGTTCACCCGTGCGGACTTCGACGCGGCTCTCGGGCGGCGCCGCAAGCAGATCAAGGCGATCCTGCAGGAGCAGGAGTCGCTCGCCGGCATCGGCAACGCGTACTCCGACGAGATCCTGCATCGGGCCCGCGTCTCGCCGCTCGCCCACGCGGCCGCGCTGGACGCGGGCGAGTCCGACCGATTGTTCGATGCGACGGTGTCGACCGTGCGCGAAGCGATCGCCGCGCGCACGGGCGTCCCGATCGACCGGCTGAAGGCCGAGAAGGTGGCCTCGATGCGCGTGCACGGCCGCACCGGCGAGGCGTGCCCGGTGTGCGGTGACACGGTGCGCGATCTCGCGTTCTCGAGCACGGTGGCGCAGTACTGCCCGACGTGCCAGAACGGGGGCGCGCCGCTCTGACGACGCACCCCGGCGCGAGGCGGCAGGGCGGACCCCGCTGCTGCACGGCGTGGGTAGCATGGACGACATGACCACGTCGCAGCAGCCCGCCCCGATCACCCTCGCCCCCGTCTCCGACGACAAGAACCTCCTCACGGTCGTCGAGTCCGGCAGCTCCTGCTGCGGTGGCGGCGCCTGCGGCATGGGCTGAGGCCCGGCGCCCGAAGTCGACTCTCGCCGCGCTGATGACCGACGAACAGCTGCACATCACCCCGCGCGTCGGGCGCATCCTCATGTCCGAGGAGGCGATCTACGGCCTGATCCTCGTGTCCGGGATGATCGTCGTGAGCGGCTCGTCGACGGGCACGTCGCTGGACGCGTTCATCACGGTCGCCGTGACAGTCGTCGTGTTCTTCGCGGCGCACGTCTTCGCCGGCACGCTGGGCAGGCTGGCGGCCACCGACGGTCACGCCGGTCTTCGCGCCAGCCTGAGGGCCTCGTCGCGTCAGTCCGGCGGCATGCTCCTCGCGTCGGTGCCGCCGCTCACGATCCTGCTCCTGGGAACCTCCCGGGTGATCGAGGACAGCACCTCCCTGTGGGTGGCCCTCATCGTCAACACCGTGATGCTCGGCGCGCTCGGGTGGATCGCCGTCGCCCGCTGGAGCACTCACTGGCTCCCGCGCATCCTGAGCGCCCTGACCACCGCCGCGTTCGGCGGCGTCCTCATCCTCCTGAAGGCCGTCATCCACCACTGACGCGGGCCGCGCCGCGGGTCCCGCGCAGCGCGGAGGTGAGCGACGCGCTGAGCCCCGGCACGTCGTCCGCCGGCACGGCGAGCGCCTGCAGCGACCTGCTGAAGAAGTTGCGCGCACCGGCGGCCAGGGTGATGTCCACGATCTGGCGGTCGGTGAACCCCACATCGCGCAAGCGCTGCGCGTCTGCGTCGGTCATCGCCGCAGCATCCGTCGACAGCCTCTCGGCGTACTGCACGACCGCGGCGTCGGCATCGCTCAGGCCGGTGCCGGCAGCCGCGCCGTCGCGGACGAGCCGGGCCAGCTGGTCCTCGTCCAGGAGTCCCGCCCGCAGCGACTTGCGCCCGTGGGCCAGGAGGCAGTGCTCCGACCCCAGGGCACGGGCTGCGCCGAGGGTGGCGAGCTCGTACGTGCGCAGGCCGATCGAGGGCAGGATCGCCCCGATCAGCGCCTCGAAGGCCTGATGCGCCTCAGGATTCACCGCCATCGCCCGCGTGTGGGCGAAGACGAACCCGTCTTCTCGCAGGTCCGCCTGGTACATCTCGGCGACGTGTCCCGCGGCGGTGTCGACATCGGGTGTGCTGACGATCATGCTGCTGCCTTCCCGTCGGTTCTCGGGCGCCATCCAGAATCGCGGATGCCCCACCCCTTGTCGAGGGGCGGGGCATCGGCGTGATACGTCGTCAGTGCGCGGCAGGCGCCCCGACCGGCTGGTCGGCGGGCTTGCGGATGAGGAATGCGCCCACCAGGAGCGGCAGCGACAGGAATGCGGCCGTGAGGAACGCCGCGTGGGTCCCGGCCGCGCCGGCAGCGGCCTCGTCGGCGCCGGATGCCACCGCGGCCGACGTGCCGGCGGCCATGACGCCGAACATCAGGGCGATCCCTGCAGCACCGGCGACCTGCTGAACGGTGCCGACGACCGCCGATCCGTACGAGTAGAACCGGGGCTGCAGCGATGCGAGCGAGGCCGTGAACAGGGGCGTGAAGGAGAGTGCGAGACCCAGCGACAGCGCGGTCTGCGCGACGGCGACGAGCCACACCGGCGTCTCGGTCGTGAACGTCGTGTAGAACCACAGCAGCGAGCTGGTGATGACGGCGCCCGGCACCAGCAGCACCGTGGTGCCCCAGCGGTCGTAGATGCGGCCGATGAAGGGACCCGCCAGACCCATCGCCAGCGCGCCGGGCAGCACCACGAGGCCCGCCGTCAGCGGGTCTGCGCCCAGCACGTCCTGGAGGTAGAGCGGCACGATGGTGATGGCGCCGAAGAACGCCATCGACATGATGGCCATCTGCGCGATCGACAGGGAGAAGTTCGTGCTGCGGAACACCCGCAGGTCCAGCAGTGCGTCGTCCTTGCGCTGGAGGCGCACCTGTCGCCAGCCGAAGAGGCCGAGGGCCACCACGCCGATGCTCAGCGACACGATGAGCGTCGTCGTCGAGGCGGCGGTCGCAGCGGCGGCATCCGCTCCGCCCCCGTGACCGCCGGCGCCCAGCTGGCTGAGGCCGAAGACGAGGCCACCGAAGCCGAGGGCCGACAGGATCACCGACAGCACGTCGATCGGCGCGCGCGTGGTCTCACCGAGGTTGTGGATCCAGCGGGCGCCGACGACGAGCGCCACGATCGCGATCGGCAGCACCATTCCGAAGATCCAGCGCCACTCGAAGTTGTTCAGGATGGCGCCGGCGAGCGTCGGGCCGATCGCGGGGGCGAGCGAGATCACGATGCTGACGCGGCCCATCATGCGACCGCGGATGGCTGCGGGCACCACGGTCATCAGCGTCGTCATGAGCAGCGGCATCATGATGGCGGTGCCCGAGGCCTGCACGACGCGCGCGATGAGGAGCATCGGGAACCCGGGCGCGAGGAACGCGAGGAGCGTGCCCGTCGAGAACAGCGACATCGCGGCGACGAACATCGTTCGCGTGGTGAAGCGGCGCAGCAGGAAGCCGGTGATCGGGATGATCACCGCCATGGTCAGCATGAACGCCGTGGTCAGCCACTGCGCGGCGAGCGCGGTGATGCCGAGGTCGACGATGAGGTGCGGGATCGCGACGCCCATGGTCGTCTCGTTGAGGATCGCGACGAAAGCGGCCGCCAGGAGCAGCCAGATGACGCGGTTCTCCTCGGGGCGGAGGGCGACGGGGGCACCGGCCGCCTGGCGGGAGACGGCGGGCATGCTGCCGGTACCGGGATTCGTTTCGATGGCGGCCAAAAGTCGTCTCCTCGAGGCTCGGATGGACAGCGAAGCGCCACCCGACGATGGCAAGCCTCCAACTTAACCGCAGGCTCCGACATCGCATTCCCGATCGGTCGCGGGAATGCCGGCGTGCGCCGGTCGCGCGGTCAGCGCCCGGCGGGCTCCTCGTCGTCCCAGTCCTCCGAGCCGATCGCGTCGGTCGGCTCGGGCTCGGGCTCGCGATCCTCGATGCCCTTGGGCGTCGGACTCACGATCTCCTCGTGGGGGATGGCCTTGAGCGCGTCGATCTCCTCGCGGAGCTCGGCAAGGTCGCTGCCGTCGTGCTCGGGACGGTCCGGGGTGGAGTTCACGGCACGAGCCTAGCGTCGGCGGGCGGAATTAGGCTGGCGGGGTGAGCATGCGCGGTGGTGGAGGCGGCGGAGGGCACCCCGGGTTCCGGCCGGTCGACACCGAGGCGCAGCGCAAGGCCAACGCCGAGGCTCCCCGGATCCCGAACCTGGGCCGCCGGGTCGTCGCGCTCTTCCGGCCGTACACGTTCTCGATCGCGATCACCGGCGTGCTCGTGGTCGTGGGAGCGGGCATCGCGGTCATCCCGCCGCTGCTGGTGCAGCGGGTCTTCGACGACGCGCTGTTCCCCGTCGACGGCTCCGCCCCCGACCTGACGCTCCTCTGGCAGCTCGTGCTGGCCATGATCGTGCTCTTCCTGCTGTCGGCCGTGGTCGGCGTCGTGCAGACGTGGCTGACGTCCACGGTCGGCAACCGGGTCACCGGCGACCTGCGGGTGAAGCTGTTCGACCACCTCCAGTCGATGGAGCTCGGGTTCTTCACGCGCACCAAGACGGGCGTCATCCAGTCGCGTCTGCAGAACGACGTCGGCGGGGTCTCCGGCGTGCTCACCAACACGGTGACGAGCATCCTCGGCAACACCGTCACGGTCGTGGCGTCGCTGGTGGCCATGATCCTCATCGACTGGCGGCTCACGATCATCGCGGTCGTGCTGATGCCCTTCCTCATCCTCATCCAGCGCCGCGTCGGCCAGGTGCGGGCGCGCATCGCCGGCGAGACGCAGGAGTCGCTGTCGGAGCTGACGGCCATCACCCAGGAGACGCTGAGCGTCTCGGGCATCCTGCTCTCCAAGTCCTTCAACCGTCAGCGCACCGAGTCCGCCCGCTATGCCGACGAGAACGTCAACCAGGTCCGCCTGCAGGTGCGGCGGGCCATGAGCGGGCAGGGCTTCTTCGCCGTCGTGCAGGTCATCATGGCCAGCGTCCCGGCGATCATCTACCTCGTGTCGGGCTACCTCATCGGCAGCGGCACCGACGCCATCACCGCCGGCACGATCGTCGCGTTCACGACGGTGCAGGCGCGGCTGCTCATGCCGCTCATGGGCCTCATGCGCGTCTCGCTCGACCTGCAGACCTCGGCGGCGCTGTTCGCGCGCATCTTCGAGTACCTCGACCTGGTGCCGGCGATCAAGGACGCCCCCGATGCGATCGACGTCTCGCAGGCGCCGGGTCCTGTCGGGCGCATCGAGTTCCGCGACGTGGTGTTCCGGTATCCGGATGCCGCCCCCGACACGAGGGCGACCCTGCAGGGCGTGTCCTTCGTGGCCGACCCCGGCCAGCACGTCGCGTTCGTCGGGCCGTCCGGCGCGGGCAAGACCACCGTGCTGTACCTGACGCCGCGACTGTACGAGGCATCCGAGGGATCCGTCCTGTTCGCGGGCGAGGACGTGCGGCGGCTCCGGCAGGAATCCATCGTCGACAGCGTCGGCATCGTGTCGCAGGAGACGTACCTGTTCCACGCGACGATCCGCGAGAACCTGCGCTACGCCAAGCCCGACGCGACCGACGCGGAGCTTGAGGCCGCCTGTCGCGCGGCCAACATCCACCACGTGATCGAGCGCTTCGAGCAGGGCTACGACACCGTCGTCGGCGAGCGCGGCTACCGTCTCTCGGGCGGCGAGAAGCAGCGGATCGCCATCGCCCGCGTGCTGCTGAAGGACCCTCCCGTGCTGCTCCTCGACGAGGCGACGTCGGCCCTCGACACGGTGTCGGAGCGCGTGGTGCAGGAGGCGTTGGATGCCGCGGCGCGGGGCCGCACCACCCTCTCGATCGCCCATCGCCTCTCGACGGTGATCGACGCCGACGTGATCCATGTCGTCGAGGCCGGCCGCATCGTGGAGTCCGGCACGCACGGTTCGCTGCTGGCCGCCGGCGGACTCTACGCCGAGCTCGCGGCGCAGCAGCTCGCGACCACCCGCATCCTCGAGGCGGAGGTCGATCAGCCGCCCGCCGATCACCCCGAACGCCGCGCCGACACCGCGCCGGACCAACCCCTCGCGCTCACCGCCGCGCAGCTCGAGGAGCGCGGCATCGGGCGGGCGGTCGTCGGCGACCGGCCGCTCGAGGGCTGATCCGCGCCGGCGACGTCACCACAGGGATGCGGCGGCCAGCGCCGTCGCCGCGGCGTCGGGCAGCGACCCGGGCTCGGCGTGCGGCGTCAGCGCCCGGGCGAACGAGCCGAGCGCGCGGCGGTACGCGTCGTCGGGGTGGTGGCGGGCGATGTCGACGAGCGGCGGCAGGTCCATTCCCAGGATCAGCCGGACGCGGGATGCCACCGCCCGCTGCTGTCCGGCCGCGTCGAGCACCGCGACCCCGCCGGAGAGGGCTTCCAGGTAGTCGCGCAGCACGGGCAGCTCGCTCTTGTGCTGGGTGATGGAGGAGCCGTCCGCGCGCTCGCGCCATTCGACGACGACGTCCGGGATGACGTCGAACGCCCGCGCGCGCGTGTACATCTGCTGCGCGACGACCTGGTCCTCGTAGGCCTTCCCGACGGGGAAGCGCAGGCCGGTGCGCTGCCACAGGTCGGCTCGGCTGACCTTCGACCACGCGACGATGTTGCCGGACGCCTCCGGGTGCCGGGCGAGCGTCGTGCCGACCCGCGCCGGATCGGTCGCGGCGGCCACCCACGGCTGCACGCTCCCCGCCTCGTATCCGCCGGCGGTGTCGGGCCGCAGCCGCACGTACGCGCCCACCGCGAAGTCGCTGCCGCTGGCGGCGACGGTGCCGACGAGCCGCTCCAGGGCCCGCGGCGCAAGCCGGTCGTCGGCGTCGAGGAAGCCCACGAACGGGGTGCGCACGAGGTCGAGTCCGGTGTTGCGCGCCGCGCCCAGTCCGCGCTGCCGGGGATGATGGATCACGGTGAAGCGCTCGTCGTGCGCCGCCGCGGCGTCGAAAAGCCTGCCGGTGTCGTCGTTCGAGGCGTCGTCGACGAGGATGGCGACCCAGTCCGTGCGCGTCTGGGCGCGGAGGGATTCGAGCGCCTCGGCGGCGTAGAGCGCCACGTCGTACCCGGGGACGATGACGGTCACGGCGGGGGTCACCGTCCGATCCTACGGGCGCGGCGAGGCGGCCCGGCGCCGCGGCGCCGGCGTCATCGGCCCGGTGCGGCGACGGCCGCGACCGAGGCGGCGACGGCATCGGCGACGGCGTCGAGAGGGGCGTTGAGCCAGCGCGGGAAGGTGAAGCGCACGGCTGTCCGGGCGACGTCGGGTGCCACGCCCATGGCCACGAGCACGTGCGACGGCTCGTCGCTGCCGGCGGCGCAGGCGGACCCGCTCGACGACACGACGCCGCGCCGTTCCAGCTCGAGCAGCACCGCCTCGCCGCTGGTGCCGGCGAAGGTGAAGCTCGCCGTGCCGGGAAGCCGGTGCACCGGGTCGCCGGTGAGCCGCGCCGGCGGGATGCTCTCGAGCACCCGCGTGATGAAGCGGTCGCGGAGGGCGCTCACGCGCGCGGATGCCGCCACGCGGTCGGACTCGGCCAGCTCCAGCGCCGTCGCCAGCCCGACGGCGCCCGCGACGTCCTCGGTGCCGCTGCGGCGGCCGCGCTCCTGCCCGCCGCCGTGGAGCAGCGGCTCGAGCGGGATGCGCCCGCGCACGCAGAGCACCCCGGTGCCCTTGGGTGCTCCGAGCTTGTGGCCGGCCAGCGAGATCGCGTCGTACCCGAGTTCGTCCGCCGACAGCGGCAGCCAGCCCGCCGCCTGCACGGCGTCGAGGTGCAGCGGCACCCGCCGATCGCGCAGGAGCGCCGCGATCGCCGCGGCATCCTGCACCGTGCCGACCTCGTTGTTGGCGTACCCCAGGCTCACCAGCGCCGTGTCATCGCGCAGGCTCTCGGCCACAGCATCCGGATCCACACGTCCGTGCGCGTCGACGGGCACCCGCGTCACCGCGTACCCGTGCACGCGCTCGAGGTACGCGACGGATTCGAGCACCGACTCGTGCTCGATCGGCGTGGTGATGACGTGGGCGCGCCGGTCGTCCCGGCGCTGCGCGGCGGCGATCGCGATGCCCTTGATCGCGAGGTTGTTGGCCTCGGTGCCGCCCGAGGTGAAGACGACGTCTCCCGATCGCAGGCCGAGCACGCGGGCGACGCGGGTGCGGGCGTCGGCGAGAGCGTCGGCCGCCGCCTCGCCCACGGTGTGGTGGCTGGACGGATTGCCGTACCACCGGGTGAGGTACGGCATCATCGCCTCGAGCACCTCGGGGCGCACCGGTGTCGTGGCGGCGTTGTCGAGGTACAGCATGCTCATCGTGCGCCTGCCCGGGTCACGGGGCGTCGAGGCGCACGTCGAGCCCGAGGTCGAGTGCGCGGGCGGAGTGGGTCAGCGCGCCGACGGAGACGACGTCGACGCCGGTCTCGGCGATCGCACGCACGGTCTCGAGCGAGACGCCGCCGGACGCCTCGACGGTCGCCCGGCCGGCCACCTGGGCGACGCCCGCGCGAAGATCCTCGAGCGAGAAGTTGTCGAGCATGATCGTGCCGATGCCCGCGGCGAGCACCGGCTCGATCTGATCGAGGCGGTCGACCTCGACCTCGATGTGCGTCGTGTGGGGGAGCAGGTCCTTCGCCGAGCGCAGCGCAGCGGTCGCCGACACGCCCTTCTGCGCGAGCACGGCGAGGTGGTTGTCCTTGGCCATCACCGCGTCCGACAGCGAGTGGCGGTGGTTGCGGCCGCCGCCGTCTCGCACCGCCTTGCGCTCGAACGAGCGCAGGCCCGGTGTCGTCTTGCGGGTGTCGGCGATGCGGGCGCCGGTGTGCGCCACCTCGGCGACATAGGCGCCGGTGAGCGTCGCGATGCCCGACATGCGCTGGACGAAGTTGAGCCCGATGCGCTCGGCCTGCAGGACGCCTCGGGCAGGGCCGGTCACGACCGCCAGCACGGCTCCGGGCTCGAACCACTCGCCGTCCTCGACGACGAGCTGGACGTCGGTGCGCGGGTCGGTGAGCCGGAACGCCGCCTCGAAGACCTCGCCGCCGGAGAAGACGCCGCGCTCCCGCGCGACCAGGTCGGCGCGCGCGACCGCGTTCTCGGGGATGAGCGCCTCGCTCGTGAGGTCGCCCCACGGCGCGTCCTCCTCGAGTGCGAGCGCGACGACCCGATCGATGTGGGCACGGCTCAGCATGCGACCGCCTCCTTCACCGCGCCGACGGGGACGGGCGCGGCATCCGAGCGGAAGTGCGCCCCGACGGACTCGCTGCGGTCGCGGGCCGCCGCCACCAGGTGCTCGGCGACGAGGAGCAGGTTCTCGTCCTCCCGGTCGTGCTCGGAGGAGGGGGCCCGGTGCTGCGCACGCCACGCCGCGATGACGGATGCCGCGTGCGCGAGGCCGGCCTCGTCGCGCCGGAGTCCGGCGTGCTCCCACATCAGGTGCTGCAGCGCCGCTCGCGTGAAGGCCGGTGCGCGCCCGCCTTCCGCGCAGTGCTCACGCGTCCCGGACGTCGGCGGCACGGGAGCGGGCCACGATGCGGATGCCGCGTCCGCGGCGATCGCGTCGCCGGCCCGGGCGCCGAACACGGCGCCCTCCAGCAGCGAGTTGGACGCCAGCCGGTTCGCTCCGTGGACGCCGGTGCGGGCGACCTCGCCGACCGCGTACAGGCCCGGCAGCGTCGTGCGTCCGTAGAGGTCGGTCACGACCCCGCCCATGAGGTAGTGGGCGGCCGGCGTCACGGGGATCGGCTGGCGCGCCCAGTCGAGCCCGCGCTCGCGCACCGCGCGGTCGATCGTGGGGAAGCGGCGGGCGAGGAACGCGGCGCGCTCCGCGGGGTCGGCGGAGTGGATGCCCGTTGCGTCGAGGAGCACGGGCCGGCCGTCCTGCTCCTCCATCCGCCGCGCGATCGCCCGGGCGACGACGTCCCGGGGTGCGAGCTCGCCGTCGGGGTGGGCGTCGAACGCGAAGCGGCGGCCACGCTCGTCGACGAGCGTCGCGCCCTCGCCGCGGACCGCCTCCGACACGAGGAACGAATCGCCGACCGCGAGCACCGTCGGGTGGAACTGGAAGAACTCGAGGTCTGCGACGGCCGCGCCGGCCCGGACAGCAGCGGCGATGCCGTCGCCCGTCGCCACCTCGGGGTTCGTCGAGTGCGCGTAGAGCTCGCCGGCGCCGCCCGTCGCCAGCACCACCGCATCGCCCGCAAGCGCCTCGCGGCGGCCGGGTGAGGAATCCGTCTCGCCGACCAGCAGCTCCACGCCCGTTGCCCGGGTCCCATCGGTCAGCAGGTCGACGAGGAACGCGTGTTCGATGACGGTCACGGCGCTCGACCGCAGGCGGGCGACCAGCGCCCGCTCGATGGCCGTGCCGGTGGCGTCGCCGCCGGCGTGGAGGATGCGCGGATAGGAGTGCGCCGCTTCGAGACCCTTCACGAATCCGCCGCTGCCGTCGCGGTCGAACGCGACCCCCAGGTCGATCAGCTCGCGGATGCGGTCAGGGCCCTCGTCGACGAGCACCCGGACGGCGTCGGGGTCGCTGAGGCCCGCTCCGGCGACGAGGGTGTCGTGCAGGTGGTCGTCGGCGCGGTCGTCGTCGAACATGACGCCCGCGATCCCGCCCTGGGCGTACCGGGTGTTGGCGTGCTCGAGGACGTCCTTGGTCACCAGCGTGACGCGGCATCCGTGCTCCACCGCGTGCAGGGCGGTAAGGAGGCCCGCGATGCCCGACCCGACGATGACCGCGTGCGGAGCGCGGTCCGGCTGCGGAGTCATGATGCGTGCTCCCATGCGGCGGCGGGGGCGGCGGGCGGCTTGGCGGCGAGCATGCGCTCCAGCGCCAGTCGTGCCGGATCGGCGACGTCCTGCGGCACCGTGATGCGGTTGCGCACCTCGCCGGCCACGAGACCCTCGAGCACCCAGGCGAGGTAGCCCGGGTGGATGCGGTACATCGTCGAGCACGGGCACACGACGGGGTCGAGGCAGAAGATGTCGTGCTGCGGGTGCTGGGCGGCCAGTCGCTGCACGAGGTTCACCTCGGTGCCGATCGCGAAGGTGGCAGGCTCGGTCGCGGCCTCGATCGCCTTGCGGATGTAGTCGGTCGAACCGGCCTCGTCCGCGGCATCCACGACCTCCATGGGGCACTCCGGGTGCACGATGACCCGCACGCCCGGGTGCTCCGCGCGCGCCTTCTCGATCTGGTCGACCGAGAAGCGGCGGTGCACCGAGCAGAAGCCGTGCCACAGGATCACGCGCGCATCGGCGAGCTGGTCGGCGGATGCCCCGCCCAGCGGCTTGCGCGGATTCCACATGGGCATCTGCTCGAGCGGCACTCCCATCGCCTTCGCCGTGTTGCGGCCGAGGTGCTGGTCGGGGAAGAAGAGGACGCGGCGGCCGCGCGCGAAGGCCCACTCGAGCACCGTCCGCGCGTTCGAGGACGTGCACACGATGCCGCCGTGGCGACCGACGAAGCCCTTGATGGCGGCCGAGGAGTTCATGTAGGTCACGGGGACGACGGGGACGAGGCCCTCCTCGTCGACGGCGTCGAGCTCGCCGTAGACGTCGGCGAGCTGCTCCCAGCACTCCTCGACCTGGTCGATGTCGGCCATGTCGGCCATCGAGCAGCCCGCGGCGAGGTTGGGCAGGATGACCGCCTGCTCGGGCCGCGACAGCAGGTCGGCGGTCTCCGCCATGAAGTGCACGCCGCAGAACACGATCGCCTCGGCGTCCGGGTGCTCGAGCGCCGCGTTGGCGAGCTGGAACGAGTCGCCCACGTAGTCCGCGTGCACGACGACCTCCTCGCGCTGGTAGAAGTGGCCCAGCACGACGACGCGCTCGCCGAGGGTCGCCTTGGCGGCGCGGATGCGCGCGTCGAGCTCTTCCTCGGAGGCCTCGCGATACTCCCGCGGCAGCTCGCCCTGGCGGGGGGCGCCGGTCGGGATCACGTCGCCCATCGACGATCCGGGCCCGTACCCCGGGCGGGCGTCGAAGTCCCACGGACCGGCGGCGAGGTCGGTGTTGCAGGTCTCGCCGGTCTGCGCACCGGCGACGATCGCCTGGATCGCGTGATCGACGGACGCGTCGAGGTCTGGCCGAGGCTGCAGAGCGATGTTGATGGCGGACATGATGGGCTCTCTCGTTCGGGTGCGGGTCAGTCTCGGGCGCCGAGCGGGCCGCGGTCGGCCAGTTCGACGTCCTGGTTGTACCGGTACAGCCGGGCCGGGCGGTGGCTGCCGGTGCGGAACCGGTCGGTGGGGATGAGGGTGCCGGAGTTCTCGACCTGGCGGCGGAAGTTCGCCGGATCGAGGCGCCGGCCGAGGACCACCTCGTACACCTCGCGCAGCTCGGCGAGCGTGAACTCGTCGGCGAGGAGGCCGTGGGCGATGCGGCTGTAGCCGACCTTGTTGCGCAGGCGCCACAGGGCGTAGTCGACGATCTCGTTGTGGTCGAACGCGAGTCGCGGGAGCCGCGTGGCATCGAACCACTCGACGTTCTCGACCGTGCCGTCGGCGATCTCGTCCGCCCGCAGCAGCGCCCAGTACACGATCGAGACGACCCTGGTGGGGGAGCGGTCGACCGCGCCGAACGCGTACAGCTGCTCGAGGTAGCTCGGCGCCAGCCCCGTCGTCTCGGCGAGCGTGCGCGACGCCGCGGCATCAAGGCCCTCCGCCGCATCCAGCCAGCCGCCGGGGAGCGCCCACTGGCCCTCGTGCGGGTCGCGGGTGCGCCGCACCAGCGGGAGCACCACCTGGACGCCGTCGCTGCCGGGAAGGCGGCGCAGCGTGAAGATCACCGTCGAGACCGCGACGCGGATCGCGTCGGCCGGGACGGGGTCGGGTGCTGTTCTTGTCATCATGACTCTAACTCTCCATCCACGATCATAGTGTCAGAGTGACCAGAAGCGAAACCCCTGGGGTAACACGCGCCGGAGCCCGGGTGTCGCGGTGCCCTCACAGGCTCGATGCGTAGCCTGGCGGGAGCAGTCCGGCCGTGCGGAAGGGGTGGCGATGATCGTCGTCGACGTGATCGTCGTCCTCGTCCTGCTGGCCGCTCTCGTGAGCGGTGCGCAGCGGGGCTTCTTCGCGAGCATCGGCACCCTCGCCGGCCTCGCCGCCGGCGCACTGGCCGCGTTCTGGCTGACACCCCTGGTGGGCACCTGGGTCCCGTCGCCGGTGTGGCGCGGCCCCGCCGTGCTCCTCACGGCGGTCGGCCTCGTGTTCGTGGGGGCGGCGCTGGGCTCCGCCATCGGCTCGGCGCTGCGCTCGGGCGCCGACCGGCTGAAGCTCCGCGGCGTCGAGCGCTTCCTCGGTGGCGTCGCCTCGGTGTTCGCCGCCGTCCTCGCGCTCGCCCTCGTGGCTCCTGCGGTCGCCGTCGCCGGCATCCCGGGGGTCTCGTCGGCCGTCGCGTCCTCGAGCATCCTGCGGGGCATCGAGGCCGCCACGCCCGACCCGGTCGCGGCGGCCCTCGCGGAGCTGCGCGGCGCCGTCCTCGACGACGGGCTGCCCGGCCTCGGCCAGCTCCTCGGGCCGGTCACCGTCGAGCCGGCACCGCCGGTCGCCCTGGACGATCCGGAGCTGCAGCGCGCCGCGGCATCCGTCGCCCGCATCACCGGCAACGCGTACGCCTGCGGACGCGGATCGGCCGGGACCGGATTCGTCGTCGCCGCCGACCGCGTCGTCACCAACGCGCACGTCGTGGCGGGCGTCGACACGCCCATCGTCGAGCTCCCGGGCGTCGCCGCGCGCGAGGGACGCGTCGTGTACTTCGATCCCGTGGACGACATCGCCGTGATCGCCGTCGACGAGCTCGGCGCCACCGCCCTGCCGTTCGCTCCCACGCTCGCCGCCGGCGACGCGGCCGTCGTGCAGGGCTACCCCTTCGGCGGCCCGTTCGCCATGGTGCCGGCGGCGGTGCAGTCGGTGGGCACCGCCACGGTCCCCGACGTGTACGACGAGTCGTGGAACCCCCGCGAGATCTATGCGCTGCAGTCCGTGGTGCGGCCGGGCAACTCGGGCGGTCCGGTGCTGACCGCCGACGGTGCCGTCGCGGGCGTCGTCTTCGCGCGGGCGGAGAACGACGAGGACCTCGGCTACGCCATGACGATGGCCGAGCTCACCCCGGTCGCCGCCCAGGCGCCGTCGCTGTCGGACCCGGTCTCGTCGGGGTCCTGCGTGGGCTGAACCGGCGGCGGCGGCGGACGGAATCGCCGAAACCGCGTGGATCGGGTCGCCGACCGGTATGCTGGCCCCGCAAGTCAACAACGGCCCATGACCCGGGCGGGAGAGCCTCGGCAGCGCGATCGCCGGGCACCGAAGGAGCAAGCCTCCCCGCCAATCTCTCAGGTACGCGTACCGTTCGGGCAGGCCGACTCTGGAAAGCGATTCAAGCGACGCGACGCGTCGCCCGGGATCCGCCGACGGTGAAAGCAGGATGCCTCGCATCCGGCGAAGCTCTCAGGCCCATGACAGAGGGGGAGTTCACAGGCGTCGACAGGCGCCTGCCCGCCCACGACCGGGAGAACTCATGACCGAACCGAGCGACGCTCCGCCCCGCACCACCGTCCTGCATGCGCGCCACGAGGCGCTCGGCGCCTCCTTCACCGACTTCGGCGGCTGGCTGATGCCGGTGCGCTACACCTCGGACCTCGCCGAGCACCACGCGGTCCGCACCGCCGCGGGCCTGTTCGACATCTCGCACATGGCCGAGTTCCTCGTCACCGGTCGCGACGCCGCCGCATTCCTGGACTACGCGGTGGCGGGCGCGATCTCGCCGATGCGGGTCGGGAAGGCGAAGTACTCGCTCGTGCTGTCCGAGGACGGCGGCATCGTCGACGACGTCATCGTCTACCGCATCGCGGACGACCGCTTCCTGGTGATCGCGAACGCCGGGAACCGGGATGCCGTGGCCGCCGCGTTCGCCGAGCGCGCGCGCCGCGCGCCCGTGGCAGCGTCCTTCGCCGCAGATCCTCCCGCCGGCGCGGGCACCGAGGCGTTCCTCCACCTCGAGGGCGTGAGCGGCGTCGCGACCGTCGCGGACATCACCGACGAGGTCGCGCTCATCGCGGTGCAGGGCCCCATCGCGCGCGCTGTGCTGGAGGCCGCCCCGCTGGAGGGCACCGACCCGTCGCTCGAGGACCTCGGATACTACGCATGGTCCTCGTCGCGGTTCCACGGCGAGCACGTCTTCATCGGCCGCACCGGGTACACGGGCGAGGACGGCTTCGAGCTGCTCGTTCCGAACCGTGCGGCCGGTGCCCTCTGGGATGCGCTGCTCGCGGCCGGCGAACCGCTCGGCCTGGTGCCGGCGGGCCTCGCCGCACGGGACACCCTGCGTCTGGAGGCCGGCATGCCGCTCTACGGCCATGAGCTCTCGCTCGACGTCCTGCCCGCCCAGGCCGGACTGGGCCGCGTCGCGCCGCTGAAGACGAAGGACGCCGACTTCGTCGGACGTGCCGCACTGGAGGCCGGCGCCGCCGCCGACGCCCCGGTGCTCGTCGGCCTCGTCGCGGAGGGGCGTCGCGCCGGCCGCGCCGGGTACGCCGTCTTCGACAGCCCCGACGCCGACACGCCGGTGGGCGAGATCACCAGCGGCGCGCTCAGCCCGACCCTGGGGCATCCGATCGCCATGGCCTTCGTCCCGCCCGCGGCGAGCGCGCCCGCGACCGAGCTCTACATCGACGTGCGGGGGACGCGCATCCCCGCGACCGTGACCGCCCTGCCCTTCTATCGGAGGAACACATGACCGACCTCACCGCCCTCAAGTACACCGCCGAGCACGAGTGGGTCGCCCTCGACGGCGATGTGGCCACCGTCGGCATCACCTCATACGCCGCCGACAAGCTCGGCGACGTCGTGTTCGTGGAGCTGCCCGCCGTGGGGAGCGCCGTCACGGCCGCCACCGTCGTGGGCGAGATCGAGTCGACGAAGTCGGTGGGCGAGCTGTACGCGCCGCTGACGGGCGAGGTCGTCGCGGTCAACGACGCCGTGGTGGACGACCCCGGTCTCGTCAACGCCGACCCGTTCGGCGCCGGGTGGCTCGTGAAGATCACGGTCGACCCCGCCGCGGTGGCGGGCCTCCTGGACCGCGACGCGTACATCTCGCTGACCGGGGGCGCCGAATGACGGGTCTGTTCGCCGACCGTCACATCGGGACGGATGCCGCGGCCCAGCGGCTCATGCTGGACGCGCTCGGCTACGACAGCGTCGACGCGCTCGTGGCGGCGGCGGTGCCGGCATCCATCCACGCCACGCCGCGGTCCACGAGCGACATCCCGCCCGCTGCGACGGAGGCGCAGGCGCTCGCCGAGCTGCGCGCGCTGGCGTCGCAGAACCGCACCGCGCGCCCGATGATCGGACTCGGCTACGCCGACACGCTCACCCCGTCGGTCATCGCGCGCAACGTGCTCGAGAACCCCTCGTGGTACACCGCCTACACGCCCTATCAGCCCGAGATCTCGCAGGGCCGGCTCGAGGCGCTGATCAACTTCCAGACGATGGTGACCGATCTCACTGGTCTCGCGACGGCGAACGCGTCGATGCTCGACGAGTCCACCGCGGTCGTCGAGGGCATGCTCGTCGCCCGGCGCGGCTCCAAGTCCGCCTCCGACGTTTTCGTGGTCGACGCCGACACGCTCCCGCAGACGAAGGCCCTGCTCGCCCACCGGGCGGCGGCCGTCGGCATCCGGCTCGTCGAGCTCGACCTCGCCCGCGGCGCGACGCTGCCCGACGAGCTCTTCGGCGTGCTGGTCCAGTACCCGGGCGCCTCGGGGAACGTCTGGGACCCCTCGGGCGTCGTCGATGCGGCGCACGTCGCGGGCGGTCTCGTCGTCGTCGCCGCGGACATCCTCGCGCTGACGCTGCTGCGCTCACCCGGATCGTTCGGTGCCGACGTGGCCGTCGGCACGACCCAGAGGTTCGGCGTGCCGCTCGGATTCGGCGGCCCGCACGCCGGCTACATGGCGGTGCGTCAGGGTCTGGAGCGGCAGCTGCCGGGACGCCTGGTCGGGGTGTCGCAGGATGCCGCCGGTCACGCCGCCTACCGCCTCGCGCTGCAGACGCGCGAGCAGCACATCCGGCGCGAGAAGGCCACGTCGAACATCTGCACCTCGCAGGTGCTGCTGGCGGTGATGGCCTCGATGTACGCGGTCTACCACGGTCCCGACGGCCTTCGCGCGATCGCGACCGACGTCGCGAAGAAGGCCGAGGCGCTCGGCGCGCGACTGCGCGAGTACGGGCTGTCGCTGCGGTCGGACTCGTTCTTCGACACCATCCGCGTCGCGACGCCCGGTGCGTCGCGACGCGTGATCGAGCGCGCGCGGGAGCGCGGGTATCAGCTCTTCTGGGCGGACGACGCGACGGTCGGCGTCTCGGTCGACGAGACCACGACCGAGGACGACCTGGCGGCCGTCGCGTGGGCGTTCGGCCTGCCGGAGGGGGAGTTCCTCGGTGCGGGCGCCCAGGGGGAGCGCGTGCTGCCGTTCACCGACGCCGAGCCGCTCGCGGGCGTGCCGGCGGAGCTCCGCCGCGTCGAGGAGTTCCTCACCCACCCGGTGTTCAACACCCACCGCTCCGAGACGGCCATGATGCGCTATCTCAAGCAGCTCGCCGATCGCGACTACGCGCTGGATCGCGGCATGATCCCGCTCGGCTCGTGCACGATGAAGCTGAACGCGGCCACCGAGATGGCGGCGGTGTCGTGGCCGGAGTTCTCACGGGTGCACCCGTTCGCCCCCGAGGCCGACGTGCACGGCTATCTCGCGATGATCGAGCAGCTCGAGGTGTGGCTGGCGGAGGTGACTGGCTACGACGCCGTCTCGCTGCAGCCGAACGCGGGGTCGCAGGGCGAGCTCGCCGGGCTCATGGCGATCCGCGGCTATCACCGGGCGAACGGCGACCCGGGTCGCACGGTCTGCCTCATCCCATCGTCGGCGCACGGCACCAACGCGGCATCCGCCGTGCTCGCGGGGATGCGGGTGGTCGTCGTGGCCTGCGACGACCAGGGCAACGTCGACCTCGAGGACCTGCGTGCGAAGATCGCGGCGCACGCAGACGAGCTCGCCGCGCTCATGATCACGTACCCGTCGACGCACGGCGTGTACGAGCAGGACGTGCTGGAGATCACGCAGGCGGTGCACGACGCCGGCGGCCAGGTGTACGTCGACGGCGCGAACCTCAACGCGCTGCTGGGCTATGCCCGGTTCGGCGACCTCGGCGGCGACGTGTCGCACCTGAACCTGCACAAGACGTTCGCGATCCCCCACGGCGGCGGCGGACCGGGCGTCGGCCCGGTCGCGGCCAAGGCGCACCTCGCGCCGTTCCTGCCGAGCCACCCGTTCTCGCAGCGCAAGGACCACGCCGGCGGCGTGTTCGACGGCGGCCCGATCTCTGCCGCGCCCCACGGCTCGGCGAGCATCCTGCCGATCTCGTGGGCGTACGTGCGGATGATGGGCGCCGAGGGCCTCCGCGCGGCGACCGCGTCCGCGGTGCTCGCCGCGAACTACATCGCGTTCCGGCTCCGCGAGCACTACCCGGTGCTCTACACCGGTGAGGGGGGACTCGTCGCGCACGAGTGCATCCTCGACCTGCGCCCGCTGCGTGAGGCCACCGGCGTGACCGTGGACGACGTGGCCAAGCGTCTCATCGACTACGGCTTCCACGCCCCGACGATGTCGTTCCCGGTCGCGGGGACGCTCATGGTGGAGCCCACGGAGTCCGAGGACCTGGCCGAGATCGAGCGCTTCATCGAGGCGATGATCGCGATCAAGGCCGAGGCCGACCGTGTGGCCGCGGGGGAGTGGCCCGCCGCCGACAACCCGCTGGTCAACGCCCCCCACACCGCCGAGTCGGTCGTGGCCGGCGAGTGGTCGCATCCGTACTCCCGCGAGACCGCCGTGTATCCCGTCCACGCGCTCGTGCGCACGAAGTACTGGCCGCCGGTGCGCCGCATCGACCAGGCCTACGGCGACCGGAACCTCGTGTGCGCGTGCCCCCCGATCGAGGCGTTCGCCTGACACCCCCGGAGCGACGGGATGCCGCGGCCTGGCCCGTCAGGACGCGGCGGCCGGAGTCGGGGTCGGGGTCGGGGTGAGGGTCGGCGTCGGGACGGGCGCGAAGACGCCGGGCCAGAGGGCGACGGCGAGCGGGTACCCGACGAAGGCGACGACGTCGAGCACCGTGTGCGCGATCACGAGCGGCATGACCCGGCCCCATCGGCGGTAGCACCAGCCGAAGACGATGCCCATCACGATGTTGCCGACGATCGCGCCGATGCCCTGGTAGGCGTGGTACGCGCCGCGCAGCGCGGCGGTCGTGAGGATGATCGTCCAGTCGCCCCAGCCCAGGCGGCGCAGGCGGTCGAAGAGGTAGCCGATGAAGATGACCTCCTCCGTCAGCCCGGCGCGCAGGGCGGACAGCAGGAGGAGGGGGACGGTGTACCACGCCGCGTCCAGCGGCGAGGCCACCACCGCGACCGTGATGCCCAGCACCCGTCCGACGGCGTACAGCGCGAGCCCCGGCAGGCCGATGACGGCGGCGAGCAGGATGCCGCGGCCGACGTCGCCGCCGAACCGCGTGAAGTCCAGCCCGATGCGGCGCAGCGCGTTGCCACCCGGCTCCCACAGCAGGTAGACGACGAGGGCCACGAGCGCCAGCGCGAAGAAGACCGACAGGAGCTGATACACCACGTCCCAGACCGCCTGGGCGTCGCGCGACGGATTGACCTGCGTCTGCTGCGAACCCAGCGGGACGGGTGCGAGGAGCTTGCGGACGAGCGAGAGGACGGAGTACACGGCGGACTGGCCGACCGTGATCGCCAGGACGATCCAGACCTCCCACCGCAGTCGCTGCCGGCCATACCGGTCCAGCCGGGGAAGGGTAGTGGATTCCCTCTGGTTCGCGGGCGCGTTCGGGGGAGTCATCTTGTCAGATTGTCACACTCGGCGTCGATTGAGTTAAGGCTCTGTAACGTTTTCGTCGATCGTTTTGACCATCTCACAGCCGGTGCTTATCGTGTTCCCATCCGCGCACCGACCGGTCATCGACTGGTCGTGTGCGCATTACCCTGCACAGGAGGAACAGTGAGAATTAAGCGCATCTCGACTGCGGTGGCACTCACCGCAGTCGGCGCACTGGTGATCTCGGGCTGCACCGCCGGTGGTGGCGAAGAGAACAACGATGACTCCGGTCTCGTCGAAGGCTCGTCGATCACGGCTGCGTGGAACCAGGCGTTCTACTCGATGAACGGCAACACGTCGTTCGGCAACGCGACCGCGAACAACAACATCAACTACTTGGTGCTCGACGGCTTCAACTACTACGACAACACGCCGGAGCTGGTGAAGAACGAGTCGTTCGGCTCGTACGAGCTCGTCAGCGAAGACCCGCTCACCGTCAAGTACACGATCTCCGACGACGCGAGCTGGTCCGACGGCACGCCCGTCGACGCCGCCGACATGCTGCTGCACTGGGCCGCCAACTCGCGCTCGCTGGACACCCCGGACTTCGACCCGGCAGAGTTCACCGACCCCGACACGGGTGAGTTCACCGAGTCGTTCCCGACCGATGTCGTCTACTTCGACTCGGGTGCGACGCCCACGTCGGGCCTCGGCCTGGTCTCGGAGACCCCCGAGGTCGGCGACGACGGCAAGTCGATCACGATGACGTACGACCAGCCCTTCGTGGACTGGGAGCTCACGTTCGCGGGTGTCGGAGCGATGCTGCCGGCCCACATCGTCGCGAAGAAGGCTCTCGAGCTCGACGACAACGAGGCGGCCAAGCAGGCGATCCTCGACGCGATCCAGGACGAGGACGCCGCCGCGCTGGCGCCGATCTCGTCGTTCTGGAACTCGGGCTTCAACTTCACCGAGATGCCCGACGACCCCGAGCTGGTCACCGCGAGCGGCCCGTACATGATCAGCGACTACGTCGCCGACCAGTACGTCACGCTGACCGCGAACCCCGAGTACGCCGGTGACAACACCGCGAACATCGAGGAGATCACGATCCGCTTCATCCCTGACCCGCTCGCTGCGGTCCAGGCGCTGGAGAACGGCGAGGTCGACATCATCCAGCCCCAGGCGACCGCCGACATCACGACGGCGCTCGAGGGCATCGACGGCATCACGGTCAACACGGGCCTCGGCGGCACCTACGAGCACGTCGACCTGCAGTTCGACCAGGGTCGCAACCCGGAGAACATCTTCTCGAACCCGCTCGTTCGCGAGGCGTTCATGAAGACGATCCCGCGTCAGGAGATCGTCGACACGCTCATCAAGCCGATCATCGGCGACGACGCGATCCTGCGTGACTCGCAGCTGTTCGTGCCGGGTGCAGAGGGCTACGACGACTCGGCCGCGAACAACACCTCCGCGGACTACGCCGAGGTCGACATCGAGGGCGCCAAGGCGCTGCTCGCCGAGTCGGGTGTCACCAACACCGAGGTCTGCATCCTGTACGCCTCGAACAACCCGCGTCGTGTGAACGAGTTCTCGCTCATCCAGCAGTCGGCCAACTCGGCGGGCTTCAACGTCACGGACTGCGGCTCGGAGGAGTGGGGCGGCCTGCTCGGCACGCCCGGCGCCTACGACGCGTCGCTCTTCGGCTGGCAGTCGACGAGCCTCGGCGTGACCAACTCGCTGCCGACGTTCGAGACCGGTGGAATCAACAACCTCAACTTCTACTCGAACGCTGAGGTCGACGAGATCATCTCCCAGCTGAACGTCGAGTTCGACGCGGAGGCCCAGATCGAGCTGCAGCAGGAGATGGACCGCCTGCTGTGGGAGGACTTCTACGGAGTCACGATCTTCCAGTTCCCCGAGGTCACCGCCTTCAGCGACCGCGTCACCAACATCGACGCGTCGATCCTCGCCCCGACGATCTTCTGGAACGCCTGGGACTGGGAAGTCACGGACGGCGGCTCGGAGGAGTAAGCGCATAACGGCTCACGGCCGGGCTCATGCCCGGGTCGTGACCGAAGTGGGGTGCAGGTCCCCGAGGGGCCTGCACCCCACCGCGTTAGACTCCTCCTCAGCGGCGGAGGACGGGCCGAGCGTCTCGCCGGCCCTCCTGCGCTGCTTCATCGATTGGCAGGCGGCCACAACATGGCTTCATTCATCATCCGGCGGTTGATCGCGTCGATCTTCGTGCTCTTCGCCGCGACATTCCTGATGTATCTGCTGGTGTCCTTCTCGGGCGATCCCCTCGAGGACCTGCGGCAGAGCAATGCACCGAACAAAGCCGAGCTCATGGAAGCTCGCACCAAGCTCCTCAACCTCGACGTCCCCCCGCCGCTGCGCTACTTCCTGTGGCTCGGCGCGCTCTTCCGCGGGGACTTCGGCATCAGCATCCAGAACCAGCCCGTCAACGCCCTGCTGGGCAACGCGATCACGTCGACGCTGACGCTGGTCACCACGGCGACGATCGTGGCCATCGTGCTGGGCATCACGGTCGGCATCGTGTCGGCGCTGCGCCAGTACACGGGCTTCGACTACGGGGTGACGCTGCTGTCATTCCTGTTCTTCTCGCTGCCCATCTTCTGGGTCGCGGTGCTGCTCAAGCAGTACGGTGCCATCCAGCTGAACAACTGGCTCGGCGACCCGACGATCTCGGTACCCGTGATCATCGGCATGTCGATCTTCGCCGGCTTGATCTGGATGTCGCTGGTCGGCGGGAGATGGCGCCGCCGGCTGACCGTCTTCGGCATCTCGGCGGTCGCCACCGCAGCGGTGCTGACGTTCCTGTCGGTGACCCAGTGGTTCGCAGACCCCAGCATCGGCATCGTCGTGTACGCCTTCCTCGCGATCGGCGTGGCCGTCGGCGTGACGGCCATCTCGACGGGCCTGCGCAACCGCAAGGCGCTGTACGCGTCCCTCATCGTCGCGGCCATCGGCATCGCGCTGTACTCGCCGATGATGAACTACATCCTGAACGGGATGACGCTGTGGGTCTTCGTGCTCCTGGCAGTGGGCGCCGTCGTCGTCTCGGGGGCGATCGGCTGGTTCATGGGCGCTCCCGACCGGGGGCCCGTCGTGCGGACCACCGCGATCGTCGGGTTCATCGTCGCCGCCTTCATCGCGCTGGACAAGTACATGTCGTATTGGGAGGCGTACGCCAACTCCAGCCGCGTGCGCGGCCGTCCGATCGCGACGGTGGGGGCCTCGACGCCTGGACTCGGCGGCAACTTCTGGGTGCAGGGCATCGACCTGTTCACGCACCTGCTGCTGCCCACGATCGCGATCATCCTCATCTCGTTCGCGAGCTACACCCGCTACTCGCGCGCGAGCCTGCTCGAGGTGATGAACCAGGACTACATCCGCACCGCGCGTGCGAAGGGCCTCACCGGTCGCACGGTGATCGTCCGGCACGCGTTCCGCAACGCGCTGATCCCGATCACCACGATCATCGCCTTCGACATCGGCGCGCTCATCGGCGGCGCCGTCATCACCGAGACGGTGTTCGGCTGGACCGGCATGGGCCGCCTCTTCGTCGATGCGCTGGCCGTGCACGACCCCAACCCCGTCATGGCGTTCTTCGTGGTCACCGGCACGCTCGCCGTGCTCTTCAACCTCATCGCGGACCTCGTCTACGCGGCCCTCGACCCGAGAATCAAGGTGGGCTGACATGAACACCACGACCGTCAACGACTCCGACTCGAGGGAGACCGAGGCCAAGGCCGAGATCTCGATCGAGCAGAAGGAGACCCAGGGCCTCAGCCAGGGCCAGATCGTCCGCCGGCGGTTCTTCCGTCACCGCGCTGCGCTCATCTCGATGATCGTGCTGGCGTTCATCGTGCTCCTCGCGTTCACCTCCGTCGGCGTGAACCTGTGGGGCATACGCATCCCCGGGTGGTGGCAGTACTCCTGGGACGAGATCCCCCCGAAGATCGACAACGGCGTTCCGACGCTGAGCCTGTGGCCGCTGCAGTTCGGCGACCACCCGTTCGGCCAGGACGAGGTCGGGCGCGACATCTTCGCGGTCGTCATGCGCGGTGCGCAGCAGTCGATCATGGTGATGGTCATCGCCGGTGTCGTCGCGACGATCTTCGGCGTGGTGATCGGCGCCGTCGCCGGGTACTACGGCAAGCTGACCGACTCGGTGCTCATGCGCTTCACCGACATCATCATCACGATCCCCCTCATCGTGATCGGCTCCGTGCTCGGCAACACGTTCGGCAGCCTCGGTGCGGCCGTGCTCGGCGTCGTCATCGGCCTGTTCGCGTGGACCACCATGGCCCGGCTGGTGCGCGGCGAGTTCCTCACCCTCCGCGAGCGCGAGTTCGTGGACGCCGCCCGGGTCTCGGGTGCGCGGGACCGCCGCATCATCTTCCGGCACATCCTGCCCAACTCCGTCGGCGTGATCGTGGTCAACGCCACCCTGCTGATGGCCGGCGCGATCCTGCTGGAGTCGGCGCTGAGCTTCCTCGGCTTCGGCGTGCAGTCGCCGGACACCTCGCTGGGCAAGATCATCTCCGAGAACCAGGCCGCGTTCTCCACGCGTCCGTGGCTGTTCTGGTGGCCGGGTCTGTTCATCATCGCGATCGCCCTGTGCGTGAACTTCATCGGCGACGGGCTGCGCGACGCGTTCGACCCGCGCCAGAAGAAGATGCCGAGCGAGCGGGCGATGGCCCGCGCGGGTCGGGCGGGCGGACCGGTGGCACCAGAGGTCGACACGACGCCGTCGACCGACGCGGCGATGGTCGACGTCGGCATCCAGACGGCCTACACGGGCGACCGGATCGTGAACTTCAACGATCCGCGCCCCGAGGAGCCCGGCGACGTGCAGCACAAGCCGCTCGATCCGGAGCGGTGACGTGCTCTCACGCCAGCGCGCCGACCACCGTCGCGGCGCCGAGCGCCGCGACGGTGGCGATCGTCCCCCAGTGCCACGTCTGCGTCGACGCCTCGGGGTCGACGCCGCTCGCGAACGCGCCCTCGTCGCGCAGGCGCTCCCAGCGGCCGCGGATGAGCTGGGCCAGGTTGCCGGTGGGCGTCGTGACGGCATCGTTGGGGCGCAGCTCCCCGACCTCGCCCCGCGCGGTCTCACCGACGCCGTCGAAGTCCTTCGGGGCCAGCCCCAGGGTGCGGTGCCGGCCGGGTGCGGGTGCCGCCCACACGGGCACACGGCCGTGGGCGGTGTGCAGGGTGAGCGAGTAGCGGGTGTCGATCGCCGTGATCGACGGCCAGGGCACGAAGCTCGTGCGCAGGACGTTCACCACGGTGATGCCGTGCTCCTGCACGATGAGCGCCGGTCGCCAGAACAGCGCCCACGCCAGCACGCCGACCAGCAGGATCGGCCAGACATAGCGCAGTGCCGCAGCGGGATCGGTGACGATCAGCGCGACGACGCCGAGGGCGCACACCACAACGGTCACGACAGCGAGGATGCGGCCGAACGCCGGCCGGTAGCGGACCTCCTGAAACGACATGACTTCAAGCTTCGCAGATTGGACACCACGGAATGACTGACACGACGGGCATCGACGCCGCTGCGGCGGCGTCGCGAGGAGCCCTTCCGGAGACGATCCTCGAGGTCGACAACCTCGGGGTCGAGTTCTGGGTGGACGGGCAGTTCTACCCGGCAGCCATCGACATGAACTACCAGGTCCGCCGCGGCGAGGTGCTCGCCATCGTCGGCGAGTCGGGCTCCGGCAAGAGCACGAGCTCGATGGCGCTTCTCGGGCTGCTTCCCGAGAACTCCCGCGTCACGGGATCGATCAAGCTGCTGGGCCGCGAGCTGCGGGGCCTCGACGAGGCGGCGCTGCGGTCCCTCCGCGGCAACGAGATCGCCGTGATCTTCCAGGAGCCGATGACGGCCCTCAACCCCGTCTACACCGTCGGCTTCCAGATCATGGAGGCGCTGCGCTCGCACGATCGCGGCATGGCCCCGAGCGATGCCCGGGACCGCGCGGTGGAGCTGCTGCGCATGGTGGAGATGCCCGAGCCGGAGCAGTCGTTCCACAAGTACCCCCATCAGCTCTCCGGCGGTCAGCGCCAGCGCGCGATGATCGCGCAGTCCATCTCGTGCGACCCCCTGCTGCTCATCGCCGACGAGCCGACCACGGCCCTGGACGTGACCGTGCAGGCGGAGGTCCTCGACCTCCTGCGGAACCTGCACAAGCGGCTGGACTCCGCGATCATCCTCATCACCCACGACATGGGCGTGGTCGCCGACCTCGCCGACCGCATCATGGTGATGAAGAACGGCGTCGTGGTCGAGTCGGGCACGGTCGACAAGATCTTCCACGCCCCGGTGCACCCGTACACGCAGCAGCTGCTGGCGTCGGTGCCGCACCTCGGCCTCGGCGTCCTCGAAGAGGCGGAGCCCGGGCCGGCGGAGGTCGTCACCGAGACGTCGGCGGTGCCGTCGGTCTCCTACATCCGCGAGCGCGCCAGCGAAGCGGCCGAGGAGATCATCGAGACGCGCACCCCCGTGCTCGCGTTCGAGGACGTCGCCATCGACTACCCCAAGCGCGGCCGCATCCCGGCGTTCCGCGCCGCCGAGCACATCGATCTCGCGATCTATCCCGGCGAGATCGTCGGCCTCGTGGGCGAGTCGGGCTCCGGCAAGACGACCCTGGGTCGCGCCGCCATCGGCCTGCTGCCGATCGCCGAGGGCAAGCTCACCACCGTCGGCACCGACATCTCGCACGCGACGCAGAAGGAGCTGTTCGCGATCCGCCGCAAGACGGGCATCGTGTTCCAGGACCCCGCATCGTCGCTGAACCCGCGTATGCCGATCGGGCAGTCCATCGGCGAGCCGATCCTGCTCGCCGGGGTCGCGAAGGGCAAGGACCTCGACAAGCGCGTGGAGGAGCTGCTCAGCCAGGTCGAGCTGCCCGCGTCGTACCGGAACCGCTTCCCGCACGAGCTCTCGGGTGGGCAGCGCCAGCGCGTGGGCATCGCCCGGGCGCTCGCGCTGGCACCCGAGCTGCTGGTCGCCGACGAGCCCACCTCGGCCCTGGACGTGTCGGTGCAGGCGCGGTTCCTGGACCTCCTGCAGGAGCTGCAGCAGGAGCTGCAGTTCGCGTGCCTGTTCATCAGCCACGACCTCGCGGTGGTCGACATCCTCGCGCACCGCATCGCGGTGATGCACCACGGCAAGCTGGTCGAGTCGGGCACCCGCGACCAGATCCTGCGCGGGGCGAAGGATCCGTACACGCAGCGCCTCATCGCCGCCGTGCCGGTGCCGAACCCCGAGGAGCAGCGGGTGCGCCGCGAGGCGCGCGCCGCGCTGCTCGAGCGCAGCGGCCCCGCCGCGAGCTGACCCGGCCGGCCTCTGTCGGCGCCGCGCCGTCCCGGTCCTCCGGGGCGGCGCGGAGGCGTTCGCGGGAGACGTCCTGGTCGGACCGGTAGAATGACGGATGCCGGTCCCCTCGACACGTTCAGGGGCCGACCTCGTTCTTCCCCTCACTTTCAAGGATTCCCTCATGGCGCGCGCCCTCCGTCCGGACCTCCGCAACGTGGCGATCGTCGCCCACGTCGACCACGGCAAGACGACCCTCGTCGACGCCATGCTCCGCCAGACCGGCTCGTTCGGCTCGCACGAGCACATGGAAGAGCGCGCGATGGACTCGAACGACCTCGAGCGCGAGAAGGGCATCACGATCCTCGCCAAGAACACGGCGATCACCTACAACGGCGTGCACACCGAGGTCCCGGTGACGATCAACGTCATCGACACCCCCGGCCACGCCGACTTCGGCGGCGAGGTGGAGCGCGGTCTGTCGATGGTCGACGGCGTCGTGCTGCTCGTCGACGCCAGTGAAGGGCCGCTGCCGCAGACCCGCTTCGTGCTGCGCAAGGCCCTCGAGGCGAAGCTGCCGGTGATCCTGCTGGTCAACAAGACCGACCGCCCCGACGCGCGTATCGCCGAGGTCGAGGAGGAGGCTCACGATCTGCTGCTCGGGCTCGCGTCGGACCTCCACGAGGACGTGCCCGACCTGGACGTCGACGCGCTGCTGGACGTGCCCGTGGTGTACGCGTCAGGACGCGCGGGCGCGGCATCCCACAACCGTCCCGGCAACGGCGAGCTTCCCGACAACGGCGACCTCGAGCCGCTCTTCGAGGCGATCCTCGAGCATGTTCCCGCTCCGTCGTACGACGACGAGGCGCCGCTGCAGGCGTGGGTGACCAACCTCGACTCGAGCCCCTTCCTCGGCCGCCTGGCGCTGCTGCGCGTCTTCAACGGCACGCTCAAGAAGGGCCAGACGGTCGCGTGGGTGCGCCACGACGGCACGACCAGCAACGCCCGCGTCACCGAGCTGCTGAAGACCCGTGCGCTCGATCGGTACCCCGCCGAAAGCGCCGGACCCGGTGACATCGTCGCGATCGCGGGCTTCGAGGACATCACGATCGGCGAGACGATCGCCGACCCCGAGGACGTCCGCCCGCTGCCCCAGATCCACGTCGACGACCCCGCCATCTCCATGACGATCGGCACCAACACCAGCCCCCTCGTCGGCAAGGTGAAGGGCCACAAGCTCACCGCCCGCATGGTCAAGGACCGCCTCGATCGCGAGCTCGTGGGCAACGTCTCGCTCAAGGTCGTCGACATCGGCCGTCCCGACGCGTGGGAGGTGCAGGGCCGCGGCGAGCTCGCGCTGGCGATCCTCGTCGAGAACATGCGCCGCGAGGGCTTCGAGCTCACCGTCGGCAAGCCGCAGGTCGTCACGCGCAAGGGTGAGGACGGCAAGGTGAAGGAGCCGTTCGAGCACCTCACCATCGACGCGCCGGAGGAGTACCTCGGCGCCATCACCCAGCTCATGGCGGCGCGCAAGGGCCGCATGGACAGCATGACCAACCACGGCACCGGCTGGGTGCGCATGGAGTTCATCGTCCCGTCCCGCGGTCTCATCGGCTTCCGCACCGAGTTCCTCTCGACCACCCGCGGCACCGGTATCGCCAACGCGATCTCCCATGGCTACGACGACTGGGCCGGGCACATCCAGTCCCGCCAGAACGGGTCGATCGTCGCCGACCGTGCGGGCGTCGTCACGCCGTTCGCGATGATCGCGCTGCAGGAGCGCATGAGCTTCTTCGTGCAGCCCACCGAAGAGGTGTACGAGGGCATGGTGGTCGGTGAGAACTCGCGCGCCGACGACATGGACGTGAACATCACCAAGGAGAAGAAGCTCACGAACATGCGCTCGTCGACGGCCGACGCGTTCGAGTCGATGACGCCGCCGCGCCAGCTGTCGCTCGAGGAGAGCCTCGAGTTCGCCCGCGATGACGAGTGCGTCGAGGTCACGCCCGAGAAGGTGCGCATCCGCAAGGTCGTCCTCGACGCCACCGAGCGCGGCCGCGCCGCCGCGCGTCTCAAGCGGCAGGACGCCAACGCGTAAGAGACGGGCGAACGGATGCCGCGGCGGGTGGGCCACTCGTCGCAGAGCGGACCGCCGCGACGTCCGGCGACGCTGGTTACCATGACGAGGTGACCCACGACCCTCACTTCGACGACGTGCACAGCGCCGGAGAGGCGAGGCGGGCGGTGCGCGAGGCGCTCGGGGTCGCCCTGGCGACGAGCGCCTACGGGATCTCGTTCGGCGCACTGGCGGTCGCGTCCGGCCTGGACGTCTGGCAGACGTGCATCCTCAGCCTCGTGATGTTCACCGGCGGATCGCAGTTCGCCTTCGCCGGCATCGTCGGCGCCGGGGGAGTCGCCGCCGCGCCCGCCGCCATCGCGTCCGCCGGGCTGCTCGGCGTGCGCAACGTCGCCTACGGCATCCGCATGTCACCGGTCATCGGCCCGGGATTCTGGCGACGCGCCGCCGCAGCGCAGTTCACGATCGACGAGTCAACGGCGGTGTCGCTCGCGCAGTCGTCGCATCGCGCGCGCACGCTGGGCTTCTGGGTCACGGGCATCGGCATCTACATCGGCTGGAACCTCTCGACCCTCGCCGGCGCCCTGCTCGGCGACGTGCTGGGCGATCCCCGCGCCTATGGGCTGGATGCGGCGGCAGCGGCGGCGTTCCTCGCCCTGCTGTGGCCGCGGCTTCGCGCCCGCCAGCCCATCGTGGTCGGTGTCGCCGCCGCGGTCGTGGCGACGGTGCTGACCCCGGTGCTGATGCCGGGGATGCCGGTCATCATCGCCGCCGCCGTGGCCATCGTCGTCGGCTGGTCGAACTGGCTGGGCGCCGACGACGCGGCGGACGGCGCCGAACCTGAGGACGCCGCACAGCGGCGGGCTCAGGAGCCGTGGGAGGGACTGCCGTGACCATGTGGACCGCCGTGCTCGTGGCAGCCATCGTCTGCGTGGCGCTGAAGACGGTCGGATACCTGATCCCGCCCCGGTGGGTGGCGGCGCCGCGACCCATGCGGATCGCAGATCTGCTCACCGTCGCACTGCTGGCAGCGCTCGTCGCCGTGCAGACACTGGGCGCCGGCCAGGCGGTGGTCGTCGACGCCCGGGTGCCCGCGCTGCTGGTCGCGGCCGGTCTGCTGGTGCTGCGGGCGCCGTTCCTCGTCGTCGTCATCGCGGCCGCGCTCGTGGCCGCGCTCCTGCGGCTGTGGGGCTGGGCGGCCTGAGCCGGGCGGTCGTCGCGTGGTCCCGCCGCCTAGACTCGAGACGTGGGTTCGTTCTGGTCGCGCATCGGCGCCTGGGTCGTGGCGTTCGTCATCGGCGCCTTCTACGGCGTGGCCGGCACCGTGGCCCAGGGGTTCCGGCTCGGCTGGTTCCCCCTCGGGCTGGTGCTCGCACTCGTCGGGGTGACCGCGCTGCTCGTGGCGGTCCGGCTGCTCACGAGCGACCGCTGGGCGACGCTGGCGACCGCACTGGGCGCCATGGTCGCCACGCTGGTCTTCTCCGGTGCCGGGCCCGGCGGCTCCGTCGTGGTGCCGCAGGAGGCGGACGGCGCATTCAATCCCGGCGTGGCGTGGACGATCCTCGTGCCGCTGGTCTCCGCGATCGTGATCGCCTGGCCGCAGACGCGCGTGCCCGCCGTCGCGGCATCCGATCGCACCGCCTGATCGGCGTCCCGCCGCTCAGGCCGAGGGCCGCGGCTAGACTGGCACCGTGACGTACGTGATCGCCCTTCCCTGCGTGGACGTCAAGGACCGCGCCTGCATCGACGAGTGTCCCGTGGACTGCATCTACGAGGGCGAGCGCTCGCTGTACATCCACCCCGACGAATGCGTGGACTGCGGCGCCTGCGAGCCGGTCTGCCCGGTCGAGGCCATCTACTACGAGGACGACCTCCCGGACGAGTGGCAGGACTACTACAAGGCCAACGTCGAGTTCTTCGACGACATCGGCTCGCCGGGCGGCGCCGCCAAGGTGGGCGTGATCCACAAGGACCACCCGATCATCGAGGCCCTCCCGCCGCAGGAACACTGACGTGGGGGTCGCCGACCTCGCCGACTACCCCTGGGATGCCGTCGCCCCGTATGCGGCGCGCGCCCGCTCCCACCCCGACGGCATCGTCGACCTCTCGATCGGCTCGCCCGTCGACGCGACGCCCGCCGTCGTGGCGGACGCGCTGCGGGCGGCCACCGACGCGCACGCGTACCCGCAGACCGTCGGAACGCCGGCGCTTCGTGCCGCCATCGCGGCGTGGTTCGAGCGGCGGCGGGGAGTGCCGGGGCTGACGCCGGCGCACGTGCTTCCGACGGTCGGCTCCAAGGAGCTCGTCGCCCTGCTGCCGCTGCTGCTCGGACTCGGCCCCGGCGACATCGTCGTGCATCCCCGCGCCGCGTACCCGACCTATGAGGTCGGCGCGCGGCTGGTCGACGCGACGCCCCTGGCGTCCGACGACCCGGCGGAGTGGCCGGAGGGCACGCGGCTCGTGTGGGTGAACTCGCCGGGCAACCCGGACGGGCGGGTCCTGGATGCCGCCGCCCTGCGGCGCGCGGCGGCACGCGCGCGACAGCTCGGCGCCGTGCTCGCCTCGGACGAGTGCTACGCGGAGCTCGGCTGGGATGCGCCGTGGGATTCCGAGCCGGTGCCCTCAGCGCTGGACCCCCGCGTCACCGACGGCGACGTCGGCGGCATCCTGTCGGTGTACTCGCTGAGCAAGCAGTCCAATCTCGCCGGCTACCGCGCGGCCTTCCTCGCCGGAGATCCGGCGATCGTCGCGCGCCTGCTGACCGCGCGCAAGCACCTCGGCCTGATGCTGCCGGCGCCCGTGCAGTCGGCGATGGTCGCCGCTCTCGAAGACGACGCGCACGTCGCCGCCCAGAAGGAGCTGTACCGCCGCCGCCGGGAGGTGCTGCGTCCTGCGGTCGAGGCGGCCGGGTTCCGGATCGACGGGAGCGAAGCGGGCCTGTATCTCTGGGCGACGGAGGGCCGCGACGGATGGGAGAGCCTCGGCCGGCTCGCAGACCTCGGGATCCTGGCGGGGCCCGGGCACTTCTACGGCACGCACCATCCGGAGCACGTCAGGCTGTCGCTGACGGCGACCGACGACGGCATCTTCCGGGCGGCCGAGCGCCTGCGCGCCGCATCCGCAGACGGGTCGTGAGGATTCCTCCATCGGATGCCTCGTCCGTTTGGCTGTGTCAGCAGTAGGCGCAGCGGCGCACTAGGCTGTAGGAACGCGGCGACGCGGCATCCCCCGTCCCGCTCCCGAAGTCCTCACGCAGACGACGTCACGGCGTCGCGCCGGAGTGGACGAAACCCCCCGTACGACGACAATCGCGAGGAGGCGCCGTGAGCGAAGCGGGCACCCAGCAGGAGAAGGCCACCCTCACGATCGGTGACAAGACCGCAGAGTTCCCGCTGCTGCGGGGCACGGACGGCACACCGAGCGTGGATGTCTCGACCCTCACCCGCCAGACCGGCTACACGGCGCTCGACTACGGGTTCGTCAACACCGCGGCCACCAAGTCGGCGATCACCTACATCGACGGCGACCAGGGCGTGCTGCGCTACCGCGGCTACCCGATCGAGCAGCTGGCGAAGAACAGCACGTACCTCGAGGTCGCATGGCTGCTGATCTACGGCGAGCTGCCGACCGCCGACGAGCTGGGCGAGTTCGACGAGAAGATCCGTCGCCACACGCTGCTGCACGAGGATCTCAAGCGCTTCTTCTCAGCCCTGCCGCACACGGCGCACCCCATGTCGGTGCTGTCGTCGGCGGTGTCGGCCCTGTCGACGTACTACGAGCACCAGTCCGATCCGAACAACCCCGAGCACGTCGAGCTCAACACGATCCGCATGCTGGCGAAGCTGCCGGTGATCGCCGCGTACGCGCACAAGAAGAGCATCGGGCAGGCGTTCCTGTACCCCGACAACTCGCTCGGCTTCGTCGACAACTTCCTGAAGCTGAACTTCGGCGTGCTCTCCGAGGTCTACCAGGTCGACCCGGTCATGTCGCGCGCGCTGGAGCGCCTGCTGATCCTCCATGAGGACCACGAGCAGAACGCCTCCACATCCACGGTGCGCCTGGTCGGTTCGACGGGCGCCAACCAGTTCTCGTCGATCTCCGCCGGCATCAACGCCCTCTACGGCCCGCTCCACGGCGGCGCCAACGAGGCGGTGCTCGACATGCTGGCGCGCATCCGCGACTCGGGCGAGAGCGTGCAGCGCTTCGTCGAGCGGGTGAAGAACAAGGAGGACGGCGTCAAGCTGATGGGCTTCGGCCACCGCGTGTACAAGAACTACGACCCGCGCGCGAAGCTCGTCAAGGAGTCGGCCGACGAGGTCCTCTCGGCGCTCGGCGTCAGCGACCCGCTGTTGGACCTCGCGAAGGAGCTGGAGGAGATCGCGCTCAACGACGCGTACTTCCAGGACCGGCGGCTGTACCCGAACGTGGACTTCTACACCGGCGTGATCTACAAGGCGATGGGCTTCCCGACACGCATGTTCACGGTGCTGTTCGCCATCGGGCGTCTGCCCGGCTGGCTCGCGCAGTGGCGCGAGGCGGCGAACGATCCGCAGGGGAAGATCGGCCGCCCGCAGCAGCTCTACGTCGGCGCATCCGAGCGCAGCTACCCCGGCCTGTCCTGACCCGACGGCTTCTGCCGAGGTCCTTCGCCTAGCGTCGGAGCTCGTCCACGATGACCGGGTGGGTGTCGCGCCACGCGTCGGCGCCGAAGATCACGTCGAGGTGCCCGTAGCCCGGGAACTCGTGGTGGGTGTGCCTGCCGGGGGCGAACGCCTCGAAGTGCGCGAACGAGAGCCGCTGGCCGAGCGGGAGGAAGCAGCGGTTGTCCGCTCCCGCGAGGAAGACGAACCGCGCGTCGGTCTGCGGACGGGCCAGGAGATCCGGCACCACCTCCGGCACATCCCCCGTCGGGACGAGATGCCCGGCGCGCACGCTGTCGCGCATCTGAGCGAAGAACGTCATCGGCGAGCCGGCGAACTCGCCCGTGATCCAGTCGTGTGTGGCTCGGTCGATGTTGCGGTGCGCCCAGAGCGCCGGATGGCCCGCGCCGTAGGTGAAGCTCACCATCGCGCACACGGGGCTGTCGCATTCCGGGTGCGTGGCCGTGACGACCGAGCGCAGCACTCGCGAGAAGGGCCCCTCCGTCTTGTAGCCCCACTTCGGCGAGAGCGTGGGGCTGATGCGACGCACCATCGGCGAGAGCACCTGGATCTTCATGGTCGACCAGCGGGGCAGGACCGTGTGCAGCGACACCGCGTTGGTGACGACCGTCGTCACCTCCGGGACGAGGCCCGAGATCGCGGCGATCATGAACGACGTCGACCCCTGGCAGTGCACGAACGCCTTCATGGTCTGGTGGCCGGTCCGCTGCCGGATCAGGCGCACCGCCGCCGGGTAGTCGTACGCGGCGGCGTCGTCGAGCGTCCAGGCCACCGGCCGCAGGTCGATCGACGCACGCCAGTTGAGGAGCCAGACGTCGAAGCCGTCGTCGAGCAGCGCGTCGACGAGCGTCCGCTCCAGCGGCGGCCGGAAGATCTCGGCGCGCACGCCGGCGCCGTGGACGAGCATCACCGGTCCGCGGGGAGTCTCCGCACCGGGGCGGGTGAGGTGGAGCATCAGCAGCGGAACCCCGTCGTCCGCCGGGAACGGGATGAGCTCCGTGTCGTGCCCGCGCGCCCCGCGGCGCACGTACCGCCACGGCGCCGGGTCCGCTTTCGTCGCCATGCGGTCACGCCCCCTTGACGGCCAGCCCGGCGTAGGCGTCCCACAGCTGCCCGAGGAAGAGCGATCCGAACGCGCCGATCGCGGCGGCGCCGTCCTCGCCGGTCGCGCGGAACGTCGTCATCTGCCGGGCGAAATCGAGCGGCTTGATGCGGAGCACCCCCGCCCCGGCGACGAACTCGTCGCCCGTGGGATGCAGCTGCCCGAGCTCTCCCACGTCGGGAGGCGGGACGTGCCCGGTGAGCAGCTGCACGTACAGCGTCGTCGTGTCGTCCCACAGGTCGAAGCCCGGATCGTCCCGCACCTCCTTGATCCCCAGGACCGTGAAGGGCGCACCGGAGTCGGGGGTGATCCACAGACGGTAGACCATGCGCCGGTCCGCCCCGTCATCGGGTCGGACGAAGAGGTGGAACCACCCGCGTTCGACGGGCACGCGACCTCCGAGGACGTCCGCGTCGACGTATCCCGATGCCGTCCCGGCGTGTGAGGGGTCGGCGACGAAGGCATCGATGTCGGAGGTCTCGATCGTCAGCTCGAACATGAACTTCTCGTCGAGGATGCGGGCATCCTCGTAGGCGTCGTGCGGGTCGCGCGCCCCGAGGGCGACGAATCCCTTCATCTGCTCGGTGAACCGGACTTTCCTGGCGTCGGGACCGGGAAGGGGCGCGTCCTGCATGGCGTGTCTCCTCTCGCCGCCGGAACCGGTCCGGGGTCGTCTCTGGGGCTGTGGAGCGGGAGCCTCGAGAGCATGCTCGATGGCTCGATCGGCGAAGGCGGCGATCGTGAGCGCGGGGTTCGGCCCGACCGGACCGGGCATCGAGGCGCCGTCCAGCACCCAGAGGTCGTCGACGCCGAAGGCGCGGCCCCATTCGTCGACCACGCCCTCGTAGGGATTCCGCCCCATCGGCGCACCGCCGAGCGGGTGCACGGTGATGACCCGCTTGGCCCACCACAGCGGGTTGTCGGCGTACTCGGCGCCCAGCTCGTCGGCGATGCGGGCCATCGTGTGCCGCATGCGGTCGAAGTACTCCATCGAGGTGGCCGTCGTCCAGTCGATCTGCAGGCGACCCTCCTCGAGGTACATCATCCCGTCGGGCAGGTCGCGCCCCATGCCGAGCACGGGCATGGACGAGGACGAGAGCGAGACCTTGCCGATCGCCGCCGCGAGGTCGCGCGAGACGTTGGACCGCCCGTCGCCGAACAGCCGCGAGGCCAGCATGCGGGCGGCCACGCGGGTGCTGCGGGAGATCACCGACCGCAGCTGGCTCAGCTCCATCAGCCAGTTGAGGAAGCCGGGGTAGCCGGCATCCTGCACGTAGTAGCCGCGCCCGTCCGCATCGGTGTCGTCGCTGTCGACGCGATCGCCCACGCGGACGGCGCTCGTGATGACCGCGCCGCGGCTGCTGACCAGCGATCGTGCCTTGGCGGTGCGATCGATGCTCTCGCGGGCGTTGAACAGGAAGCCCAGCAGGTCCCCGTTCCCGCAGAAGCGGGTTCCCAGCGCGGTGCTGAGGCCGGGGAGGGAGGCCCGATTCTTCAGGAGCAGGTAGGTGGACCCGAAGGTCCCTGCGGCGAGGATCAACGAGGTCGCGGAGATGATCCTGTCCTCCGCGGTCGCGGCATCCGCGTCGTGCACGCGATAGCGCACCTCCCACGCTCCGTCGCGGCGGTGGAATCCCTTGACCTCGTGGAGCGCACGGATGTCGGCGCCGGCATGGGCCGCCGCGGAGAGGTAGGTGTGATCGAGGGTGTTCTTGGCGCCGTAGTTGCAGCCGATGTCGCACTCCCCGCACAGCATGCATGTGAAGCGCTCGGAGCCGTGGATGCTGCCGTACGCCGGTGTCGGCACGAGCCCGATCGACGGGCGCCCTTCACGCTCGGGCGCGAACGACACCGCCAGCGGCGGACGGAAGGTGGGAAGGCCGGCACGTCGGGCCGCCTGCTCGAACGCCACCGTCTTGGCCGTGTCGGTGTACGGATACGGGTTCGCCCCCAGCATCGCCTCGACGCTGTCGTAGTGCGGGTCGAGGTCCTCCCGCGAGATGGGCCAGTTCTCGTACCCGCCGCCGGGGAGCGGGGAATCGTGCACGAACCATTCGGGGTCCTTGCGCAGGAGGACGTTCGCGTAGATCAGCGAGCCGCCGCCGAGACCGCTGGACACCACCCCCTCCAGGCCACGGAAGCTCCACGTCTCGAACAGACCGTAGAGCGCGTCGGACGGCGACCAGAAGTTGGCGCCGAACTCGCTCGGCGTGCGCGCGAACGAGCCCGGCGGATACGGCCGTCCGCGCTCCATGACGACCACCGACCTGCCGCCCTCGGCGAGGCGGTAGGCCGCCACGGATCCGCCGAAACCACTGCCCACCACGAGGGCATCCACGTGCTCGACGTCGCGTTCATCCACGTGCCGCCCCCCTTTGCGTCACGATCTGACGCGCACATTATGGCACCGGGGGGCGCCGCGGCGTCAGTGCCGGGGCGGCGAGGGCAGCGCGCTAGGCGTGCAGCGCCTCATTGAGCGTCACGCCCACGCCCGCGCGGCGCACCGCCTCCACCGCGCCGGAGAGCGAGTTGCGGCGGAAGAGCAGTCCGTCGCGGCCGGAGAGCTCTGCGCCCTTGGCGGTCGGGAACGAGCCGTCCGCGCGCGGGGTCTCGTCCGCGAGGACGATCTTCGTGCCGGCCGTGACGTAGAGGCCGGCCTCGACGACGCAGTCGTCTCCCAGCGAGATCCCGACACCCGCGTTCGCCCCCAGCAGCGTGCGTGCGCCGATGGACACCTTGAGCGTGCCGCCGCCGGACAGCGTTCCCATGATGGATGCCCCGCCGCCGATGTCGCTGCCGTCGCCGATGACGACGCCCTGCGAGATGCGACCCTCGACCATGCTCTGACCCAGGGTGCCGGCGTTGAAGTTCACGAACCCCTCGTGCATCACGGTCGTGCCGGGAGACAGGTATGCGCCCAGCCGCACACGGGAGGCGTCGGCGATCCGCACGCCCGACGGGGTGACGTAGTCCAGCAGGCGCGGGAACTTGTCCAGGCCCTGCACCTGGATGCCGTCGCGCGCGAGGAAGGGGCGGAGCCGGGTGAGCGCATCGGGATGCATCGGGCCGGCGTTCGTCCACGCCACGTTCGGGAGGTGGGAGAAGATGCCGTCCAGGTTCACCTCGTTGGGGCGGACGAGCCGGTGGGACAGCGCGTGCAGGCGCAGGTACGCGTCGGAGGTGGAGGTCGGCGCCGCGTCGAGGTCCGCCTCGAGGGTGACGACGTCGACGGAGACGGCACGTCGCGGGTCGGCGACAGCCAGGCGGTCCAACTCGTCCGGCGGCATCTTGGGGTCGAATCCCAGGGGGATCCGTCCGGCGCTGGGGGAGGGGAACCACGTGTCGAGCACGGTTCCGTCATCTGCGGTCGTCGCGAGGCCGACGCCCCACACCCATCGTTCTTGACTCATGCGATCAACGCTAGCGCGGTGGGAGGGCGACGCTTCCGCGTATTCACGCGGATCGGCGGTGCGACACGCCCGGGATGCGGGGTGGATTCGACGCGTGCGTCGGTGCCACGTAAAGTAATTGTTGTTCGCCCCAAAGGGTAGAGCGGAAGGCCGGAAGGCCTGGCTCCCCTCAAGCAGCGGACCACCCCATCCGAATCAGCTCCTGGCGAGTCTGTCCGGTTTCGGTCTAGGATGGGTTTCTTCCACTTCCGTGTGCTGTCGGCCGTGGTGGGGTCTCGTGCCCCGCTGAGGCGGTTTGACAAGCGGGTCGGGATGTGTAAGATAGAGAAGTTGCCCTGCGGCGACGGCTGAGAGGCCAGAACGCGGGTGCGTCCGATCTTTGAGAACTCAACAGCGTGCACTTGTCAAATGCCAAATTTATTTCTCTGTCGACCAGTTTTCTGGTTGGTGGGGGTCTTTTTTGGATCAATTCATGGATGTCAGTTTGATATTCGTTTTTGGTCATGGTTGAACTCGCTGCTTGTGACCTGTTTTCCCGGGTTGTGGGTGGTATTCATTTTTTATGGAGAGTTTGATCCTGGCTCAGGATGAACGCTGGCGGCGTGCTTAACACATGCAAGTCGAACGGTGAAGCCCAGCTTGCTGGGTGGATCAGTGGCGAACGGGTGAGTAACACGTGAGCAACCTGCCCTGGACTCTGGGATAAGCGCTGGAAACGGCGTCTAATACT
>NZ_JBAOJP010000004.1:569339-681924 GCF_037083505.1 Microbacterium sp. CCNWLW41 | reverse complement strand
CGCTTCGGCAGACGGATGCTCATGCAGGCCCCAACATTCAGAGCGCTCGCTTACGCGCAAGGCCAGGCGTTCGACGCTGAGTTCACCACGCCACACCTGATCGAGCTGGACGGCGACGACCTCGGCCATGTCCGCCGCGCCCGCATCAACATCCAGCCCCGTGCCCTCAACGTACGCATCGCCCCTGCCCGGACCTGACATCCGGACCCCTGCACCGTGGCCGGGCGGCGGCGGAACCGACAAGTGGAGCCACCTGGGAACGCCCACATGTTCGGGGCGTAACGTCCGAACATGAACACCACAACATCCCGTGCCGATCGCAGCGCAGAAGCCCGATGGGAGAACGAGGGCGGCGCGCAACCACCACCGGCCCACACGAGCGCGTGGCAGGACGAGCTGTCGAGACACTGGCAAACGTACATCCCTTCCGAGGAGACGGTTGCCCGGACAGCGAAGAAGCGGCACCACCGAGACAACCCGCACGGACACGGGCGACGCACCTGGCAACTCTGACCGCACCGGGGCGAGGTGAACACTGACGAGCTCACCAGCTGCTCACGCGCTCTGCCCGCCCCGAGGTGCCGGCGCCATGACGGCGTTCGACCACACCCAGCAGCGGAACGTCTTCCCCTGGACCGTGAACGACACCCCGCACGCCTTCTCCGTCCACCGCTCGACGACGCAGTCGACCTTCGCCGGCTGCGCCCCGAACCGCACCCACGCCCGCGCATGCGGCGGCTTCGGCGCGATCGTCACCGGCTCGTTCGCCAGGTCCAGCTCATCCGGACTCAGGGACTGCAGCGGCCCCGCCGTCGCGACCCACCGGGCCAGGATCTGCTCATCCCGCTCCCGGTCGATCACGTGCGCGTAGCGGCGGTTCGTTCCCATCGTGGCCGGAGACTACGCCGGGCCACCGACGCGGCCCACTGACCGCATTCCTTGATCCGCCGCTAAAGAATCGCCCCGCACAGCCGACTGGCCGTGCGGGGCGATTTCATGCGTCAGCGGCACGCTCACGCCGCGTGAGGAGTCTTCCTCCCCGAGCGCGTGGGGATCGGACGCGCGGGGAGGGCGACGATGCCAGCGCGCTTCCTCCGTTCGCTGACCCGCGTGTAGATCTGGGTCGTGCTGAGCGTCTCGTGCATCATGAGCTCCTGCACCACACGGATGTCGACGTCCTGCTCGACGAGGTCTGTACCGAACGCGTGGCGCAGAGAGTGAGGAGTGAGCAAGGGATCGAGGATGCCCGCCCGGATCTTCGCCTTCGTGATCAGGTTCGTGACCGAGTCGGACCGCATCGGCTTCGACGGGTCCTTGCGCGCCGGGAACCACCACGAGTCCTTCGGCATCGTGTGGGAGAGCTCACGGATCACCGGGTGCAGGGGGAGCCGGCGGAGCTTCGCGCCCTTGCCGAGCGTGCTGATGGTGTCTGTCATCAGGTCGATGTCATGACCGTGCACGCGGGCGATCGAGGAGACCCGGAAGCCCTGGTAGTAGCCGACGAGGATCATCGCCTGGGTGCGTCGGTACGCGCCGGAGTTCAGCATGGCGTCGATCTGCTCGGCGCTGAACGGGCGAGGCTCGCCCTTCGGGACGCGGATGATCGGCAGCCGCGTCGACGGGTTTTCGGAGCGGATGCCCTCTTCGTGGAGGAACGTGTAGAACGCGACGATCGCTCCGCGCTCGGTGCGACGAGTGCCAGCCTTCACGTTCTCTCGGCCGACGTAACGACGAAGCGAGAACACGTCACATTCGACGAGGTTCCCGACCTGCCCGGCTAGGGTCGTCAGGATGCTTCGACGGTTGCGGATCGTCGTGGGGGAGAGGTTCTTGGAGCGCTGGTAGTCCAGGAACATCTCGAGCGCTTCCAGGTCGTGAACGTGCATGGGGACTCCTTCAGGGGACCGCTCGTCGTCGAGCATGATGCTGACGTTAGAGACTCCGAGATATCGGCTTCGAGGACCGCCACGCCCAGAGTCGCAGCTGGATTCTCGTGCGGGTCGTGCCGCGGGCATCAGCGGCAGAATGCGGTAGCGGACCTAGCTGACGGCACGACCGAACAACGGCGTCACCGGAGCCAAGCGCCCGGACTCCACCGTGGATGTCGTCGGTTCGATCCCGGCAGGGCCCACCAGAAGGTCGTTGTTCAAACCAGCGACATCACCGGTTTGAGTTCCAGATTCCGCTGTCCGCCCCTGTTGCCGGACGGCGAGGGTCTGGACGTCCGGGTTGAGGAACACGTTGAACGGAACGCCGGGTTCGCTGTGGATGGTGTCGTCGTCGGTGACGATGAGCTTGTCGAAGAAGGCTTGATTCGCGATCCGGCGTAGCGAGTCGTCGATGCTCATGTAGATGGCGTGCGTGTCGCCTGCGAGGGCGAGGCAGTCGTCCAGATGGGCTTTGGCCTGTCCGTACTCGATGTCGCCGGCGTTGATCTGGGCGTCGAGGACACGGTGTAGGTGTCGGCCGGGTCCGCGAACACACGGGATGCGTGGGCGAGACCCCGCATCGCCGCCGATGCCTCGGCGGCATCGGCGAGCGGGTCGTGGAACGTGGGCATAACGGTTCCTTCCTGACGCGGCGTGTCAGGAAGGTGCGCGCGATGGGCCGGCGAATGTCAGTGCCGGATGCGATGGTGGAGGCGCGCCGGAACGGACGGAGGAAGACATGCTCGGAGCAATCAAGGCCATCCCAGAGACGATCAAGAACTGGCGAGACAACCGGGGCCTGCTGTATCAGCTCGTCACGGGGATCTCCGCAGCACTCGTGCTAACCGCGCTTGTCGGCGGAAAGCGACCATCAGACGCCCTCGCGACGGTCGCCCACGGACTTGGGGTCTCCCCGGTCGCGAACTGGTTCAGCACGAACGCACCGCCGGTGCTGGCCGAGAGCAGCCCAACCGTGCAGTCGATCGCACTGTCAGTTGTCCTGTTGCTCGTGGCTGGCATGGTGATCGTTCCGCTCTGGCGTACCCGTCACGACGACAACCAGATGTTCGGCTATGAGCCGCTCCGCCTTCTCGGCTCACCGGCGGCCTCCACGACCTGGGTCCTGCTGCTCATCGCAGCGCAGCAGGGTGACATCACCTCGACACTCCAGCGCTGGGAACACACGGCTGCGTCGGTGGCGGCATGGACAATCGGCGGGCTGCTCGGGGCCGGTGTGCTGTACCTCCTCGCGAACCGGTACGGATTCGGTGAGTTGGTTAAGTTCCTGTTCTGGCCTGTGGCAGTCGTGGTCTTTCGCGTTGGCTTCGGAGTCTGCGCAACGATCTTTGCGATCGCCCTCGCGGCCATCTCACTGCCACTGTCGATCATCAGTTGGATGAGCGGGCTGGAGTCCGACCACAGCCGCAAAGCCCGCTACGAGATAGAGCGGGAACGCGCCGAACGTGCGCCGCAGCCCACCGGAGCAGTAGTCGTACCGATCCGCGCCGCGTAGCAACTCACACCCGACGGCACAAAGGCAACGCGGCAGCGGTGAACGCGGCAGCTTGCTGGCCAACCAGGAGCCGGGATTCGCAGGAGGCTTGGATGGCGGCCTGTTCGATCGCCGCCACCCCGGCGTCCAGCTCCTCGATGGTGGCCGCGGAGACGGCGATGAGGCCGGTGTAGCGGAGGACGCCGTGGCCAGCGGTGAGGTCGGCTTCCTGTTGGAACACGTCGTGGTACTCCGCGGTCTGGGTGGCGTCTTCGATCTGTCCGAACTTGGCCCGCTGGGCCTGGTCGGAGATGTGCTCGACCTTCCTCATGCGGATGTCGCGGGCCGCTTGGTCGGAGCGCATCGGCGTGCACAGCAACGAGAACGACCGCTGTATCCCCGTCGAGAGGAGCACCGGGGACAGGAAGCCGGGATAGACCAGCGAGCGGGGCCACTCCGAGACCCACAGCACGCCGTGGTGGGCGCAGTCGGTGCGCAGGCGGGTCCAGGTCTCGTTGACCGCGCCCGGGCCGGCGGTGGCGAGGGACTGGCCGAGCTGGCCGTGGCGTTCGAGGGTGGCGGCGATCGCCGGGTCATACGCGGAACGGAGGATCACCAGATCCACGGCCGCCGTCTCCGGAGAACAGCGACCCGGCCCGCAGACGACGCCCATCAGAGGGAGGGGTGTGGTCGTGCATGAGGGCTCCGGCAGTTCGGTGACCGCGGACTCGGGCCCCTCACGGAGCCCATCGGCGGGCTGATCACCAGCCAGGTGCACGACCCCTGCTCAGTCGCCGTCGGTGCCGCGCTGATGACACGTCGAGGCACGCCGACTCCCGGCCGCCGCGCTGACACCTCCGCCTCTCGCTTGGCCCGCCATCGGAGCTGCCACGCGCCTTGCGGGTCGAGGTAGAAGGTCGCGAATCGCTCACGTCGGACTTACGAGCGGAGGCCGTAGCTCGCGATCAGGTCCGGTCGTTGCGACAACTGCGTTTCGAGGCGGCTATCTGCCCAAAGCTCGATGAACGGAAGTTTCCCATCGACGTTGTGCTTCTCGACGATCGCCACCGCGTCGGTGGTGAAGCGACCGCTGGTCGCGATCACCAAAGTCCGAACGACCGGCGGCTCCCAGAGCGACAGCGCGGCCAGGGTATTCGTGATGTCGGCAGGTGCGACAGATTTCGACGTCCAGTGCTTGGCCTGCACGATGACCCGCTCGGTTCGCGTCGTCCCGCCGTCGTCCCTTATGACGCGTTCAGCGGACAGATCGCGGCCCCGATCGGGCGCGCGCGTCTTCATCAACCACTCGACGTTCTGGTAACTGGGGAAGCCGCGCAAAAGGTCAAACAGCAGTCGCTCGAAGCCGTCGTCATCAAGGGAACCCCAATCGAGCCCGATGCTTGCACCACCTGCGGGTTTCGCGGAAGCAGCTACGCCGAGGTCGACCGCTGGCACCGGCAAAGGGTCGGATTCGGAGAGACTCGCGGCCTCAATGTCAGCCCGGACAGACGGCCAATCCATCTCGGCGATGTCGTGCCAATCGTGCCCCTGACTGAAACGGAGATGCCGGTGAAGATCGCCCCATCGTCCCTTTCGGTCAGTGGTGTCGCCGAGCAGCCGCTCGATCTCGCTGATCGACTCCTCCACCGCCTTCGTTCTGAGATCGTCCACTCGATCGGACGAGTCCCGCGCAACGGAATCAGTGATCTGACCAAGGGTCGCGTTGATCGTCGACACGAGATACTCGAGGCGCTCGTGAATCGCCCGGCGACGCGCTTGGGCAAGTTTGAATCTGTACTCGTCGAGCTGTTGGCCCGGCTTCTCCAACTCGTTCATGAGAGCGAAAGCGGGCTCGCCGATCTCGAAGTAATCGATGAAAGACTGCCCCGCCTCGTCAATGTCGGGCAGTTCCTCGGAGACTGTAAACCCGTCGATCGGGGGCAGCCCCGCGAGCAGCGGCGTCCACGCCCGACGCAGATCCTCATACTCCCGATTCGTACCCCGCTGAGGGCTCGACGGGATCATCGGCTCCGCGCGGTCCCAGATCGCTTGGAGCTTGGCAAGGTTTGCCGCGGCGCGATCCATCACCTGTAGCAACTCGTCGAGATTCACCCCACCAGTCTCCCAGCACCCGATTCCGGAGATGCACGTCAGCGTCGACGAGGCGAACTGACGGAGCCACGCAGTGGATGCCGGATGTCGCGGCCGGCCGCACCAGCGGGCATTTCCGGGGCGGAGGTCCCGGGCGTCTGCTGCTCACCTGACTGCCGAAAAGGCGGTGGTCTCGTGACGGTCTCGATGCGGGTGATGAGCGCTGGCGACGGCTACAAGCACCTGCTGCGCACGGTGGCCGCCGCTGATGGGGACCGTTCACTGTCGACGCCGCTGACGAGGTACTACGCCGAAGCGGGCACCCCACCGGGGCAGTGGCTCGGCTCCGGGGTCGCCTCACTCGGCAAAGGTCAGCTCGCGGCCGGGGATCGGGTGTCGGAGGCCCAGCTCGAGCTCGTGATGGGGATGGGTCGTGATCCGATCACCGGCGACCCGCTCGGCCTCGCGTTCCCGGTCCACAAGTTGGTCCCGGAGCGGATCGAAGCCGGATCGCCGATCTCGACCCATCGCTGAGTCCGGGCGCGAAAGGTGAGGCGGTCGCGCGAACTGAGGCTGAGGAGGCCGAGTGTGGGAAGCGTCGTGCGGTGGCGGGGTTCGACTTCACGTTCTCGATCCCGAAGTCGGCCTCGGCGTTGTGGGCGGTGGCCGACGCCGGCACCCAGGAGTTGATCGGGGAGGCGCATCACGCGGGGGTTGCGGAGGTGGTTGCGTTCATGGAGCGCGAGGTTGCGGCCACCCGCACCGGAGCAACCGCGGGCAACGGGGCGGTTGCGCAGGTCGGTGTCGCCGGCTTGGTCGCGACGGCGTTCGATCACTTTGACTCCCGCGCGGGCGATCCCCATCTGCACTCCCATGTCGTGATCAGCAACAAGGTGCAGACCGTGCTGGACGGGAGGTGGCGGAGCTTGGATGGGCGCCCGATGCACTCCGCCGTCGTCGCCTTGTCGGAGCTGCACGAGGCGGTGTTCGCCGACCACATGACCCGCAGCTTCGGCGTCGAGTGGGAGGCCCGCGACATGGGCCGGGACCGGAACCCGGCCTGGTCGATCAGCACCGTGTCGGAGGAGCTGGTGGCCGAATTCTCCACCCGTGCTCGGCACATCGAGGTGGAGAAGGACCGACTGATCGCCGAGCACGTCGACCGGCACGGCGGCCAGCCCTCGACGGCGACGATCATCAAGCTCCGCGCTCAAGCCACCATCGCCGCCCGGCCGGAGAAGAAGGTCCGGTGGCTGTCCGACCTGACCGCCGAGTGGCGCACCCGCGCCGCCGAGGTACTCGGAACCGATGCGACGGCCTGGGCGCGCGAGGTGACCGACAACGACAAGCCGCTGCTGTTGCGCGCTGACGACGTGCCGTCAGACGTGGTCGTGGATCTCGGCCAGAGCGTGGTTGGCGTGATGGGCGAGAAGCGCTCGACGTGGCGGCGGGGGAACCTGATGGCCGAGGGGTCCCGGCAGACGACGGGGTGGCGCTTCGCGTCCATGCAGGATCGGGAAGCGATCGTCACGATGGTGGCCGACGCCGCCGAGGATGTGTCGTTGCGACTGACGCCGCCGGACCTGGCGACCAGCCCGGCCGTGTTCCGCCGCGCGGACGGCACCTCGGTGTTCCGGCCGAAGCACTCGACCGTGTTCTCCTCCGAGGAACTCCTCGCCGCCGAGGACCGGTTGCTCGGCCGCACCCGCACCCCGACCGTGCCCACCGTGTCGGTGGTGACCGTTGAGAAGATCACCACCAAGCCCGAGCGCCAGGGACGGATGCTCGGTTTCGACCAGGCGGACGCGCTGACACGGATCGCGGTCTCCGGGCGGGTGCTCGACGTGCTGGTCGGCCCGGCCGGGAAGACCACCGCGATGTCCGGGTTGCGACGTGCCTGGGAGGCCGAGCACGGCGAGGGCTCTGTGGTCGGGCTGGCACCGTTCGCGGTCGCCGCCCAGGTTCTTGCGGACGATCTCGGGATCGCCACGGAGAGCACGGCGAAGTGGTGGACCAGCCACCTCACCCACGGCATCACGTTCGAGGCGGGGCAGCTCGTGCACCGGTTCACCCAGGAGTGGGGGAAGACCGCCTCCCTCAGCCTGCGGCACGGCCGCACCGAGGTGATCGACACCTACCTCGAACACGACCGCATCCACGAGGGCGAGGCCGAGGCGACGACCGACCCGCCTACACCGCCTGGCGCGCCGACCGTCGCGCCAGTCTCGTGTCGGTGCTGATCGCCGAGGCACGCGAGGACGTCACCGCCCTGAACACTCGCGCCCGCGCGGACCTGATCCTCGACGGCACCCTCACACCGGGCCGCGAGGCCGCCCTGACCGATGGCACCACGGCCGGGGCGTGGGACACGGTCATCACCCGCCGCAACGACCGGGGCCTGCGCAACGGACGGGACTGGGTACGCAACCGTTCCTCGGCTTGCGATCACCGCCGAGCGCACGGCGTCGTTGCTGACTGCGAGTCGGGCGGCGACCCGAGCGAGCGTCAGCCCACCCGCATAGAGCTGGGCAGCGTCCTCTCGGGTCGCGTCCAGCAACTCCGGTCGGCGCGCTCCCAAGCCCGCCTGCCGAGCTATCTCCCGCACGGTGCCGCGGTGCACGTTGAACCGCGTCACGGGCACGCCCTCGGCGCACCCGGCGATCCGAGCGGCTTCCGGGGGTTTGAGAAGCTGCTACGGAGGTCCACCATGCGACCCCTGCTCGGCGATGCCGGCTTCGGTCCCCACCCGTGGCGGTGACCCGATCCGAGGCCTAGGCTCGCGCCATGGGACTTCTGACGTTCTCCCTCAACCTGACGCTCGACGGGTGTGTCGACCACGAGGAGGGGATCGCCGACGACGAGACGCACGCCTACTTCACCGGCCTCATGTCCGAGGCGGGGGCGATGCTCTGGGGTCGGGTCACGTACGAGATGATGGAGGCCTTCTGGCCGGCGGTGGCGCGCGGGGACGAGCCGGCGCCTCCGGCCATGCGCGACTGGGCCGTCGCGCTGGAGACGAAGCCGAAACACGTCGTGTCCTCGACGAGGACGGACTTTCCCTGGACGAACAGTCATCACCTCGCCGGTGACGACCTGCGCGGTGCGGTGCAGAGACTCAAGGACGCGACCCCGGACGGGGTGCTCCTCGGCAGCGGCGCCCTGGCGGTCTCGCTGGACCGCCTGGACCTCATCGACGAGTACCGCTTCCTGATCCACCCCCGGATCGCCGGCCACGGCCCCACCCTCTATGAGCGGGGACTACGGCACACGCGGAATCTCGCTCTGGTGTCCGCGACGCCGCTGCGCAACGGGGCGATCGCCGTGCACTACCGCCGCGGGCAGTGAGGGAGCGGTCAGCGGCCGAGGAAGAAGCCGCCGTTGACGTCGAGATGAGCCCCGGTGATCGCGCGCGCATAGTCGCTTGCGAGGAACAGTGAGGCCGTCGCGCAGTCCTCTTCGCGAGGGATCTCGTTCCGCAGCGGGATCTGCTTCCCGATCTCGTCGGCCAGCGCGTCCGCGGTGATCCCCTGACGCTCCGACTCGGCCTCCAGATACTGACGGACCGGCTCGCCGTCCATCCAGCCGATATAGGTGCTGTTGACGCGGATGCCGAGGGGTCCGAGGTCCTCTGCGAGGTACTGCACGGCGGTGGCGAGCGCGCCCTTGGAGACGGCGTACGCGGATTCGAGCTGATTCACCCGGCGCGTCGCCACGGTGTTGATCATGACGATGCTGCCGTCCGTCTGCCGGGTCATCTGCGGGATCACGGCCTGCGTCATCTGCATCGAACCGTACAGCGTCACTTCCATCGCCTGTCGCCACCCCGCCATCGTCGCCGCGCCCGAGGGCTCCCAGGGGCCATGGAGGTAGGCGGAATTGATGAGCGCGTCGATCCGGCCGAAACGTTCGACGGTCATGTCGGCGAGGGACGTGCACTGGTCGATGTCGGTGATGTCGGTCGTGACCGAGAGAATCTCACAGTCGTGACCGTCGGCACGGATCCGGGCCGCGGCGTCATCCGTTCGAGACCCGACGACGTCCCCGAGGACGACGGCGCCCGCCCCGAGGTCCGCCGCTCGTCGAGCGAGGCGTACGCCCAGCCCAGGGCCGACGCCGGAGACGATGACGATCTTGTCCTTCAACAGCATGGCTTCCTCTTCTCTGCGTATCACGTGCGCTGTACCCGATCTGCCGGTTGCGGGGCGGGCTGCATGACGCTGCGGTCGCCGATCTCCAGCAGCAACGTCATTCTTCGGCGATGGATCCGCCACCCCGCGGGCCGGAGAACCCACTCGTCGTCGTAGTAGCCGACGGCGTCGTAGCGGAGATCCGCCCGATCACCCGCGCCCGCGTGCACGGCGCGGACGTGGATCCTGCTGCGGACACGACTCGGATCGGAGGCGTCGACCTCCAAGTTGCCGAGGAGGTGCTGGGTCGGACCGCACCCGCCCATGTGCAGATCGATCATGCGGCGGAGCTCCTCGACTCCGTGACACACGTAATCGCCGCCATACGTCGAGGTGCAGTCGGACGTGAAGACCTCGTCGAACAGGGCGAGTTCGCGGGTGTCGACCGCGGTGGCATAGCGGATCAGGATCTGGCTGAGCTCGTGCTCGAGCAGGATCTGGTCGATTGTGCTGGGGATGTTCGGCATTGTGTGTTCCTCGTTTCCGTGAGGAGGCGGCTGTCAGACGGCTTCGGGCCGCGCGGCGGTCTCTGCGATGATCGTTCCGAACACGATCCCCTGGCCGATCGTGGCTCCGGCCCCTGGATAGACCTGTCCGAAGACGTTGGCGGCGGTGTTCCCCTGTGCAAAAAGACCGGGAACGACTTCGCCGTCCGGGGTCAGGACCCGTCCGCGGTCATCGGTCTGAATGCCGCCGCACGTGCCGAGATCAGACAGGACTAACCGGACCGCGTAGTATGCCTTGCCTTCCAGGGCGCGAAGATTCGGGTTCGGGGACTGGGTGGGATCGCCGTAGTAGCGGTCGTAAGCGGAGTTGCCGCGTCCGAAGTCGCTGTCGATTCCCGACCGGGCTCCGGCATTGAACCGACTGAGGGTGTTCTGGAAGGTTCGGACGGGGAGTCCGATCGCCTCCGCCAGTCCTTGAGGCGTCGCGGCTCGATGCGCGATCCCGGCACGGTACCAGGACTCGGGTAGCGGCGCACGGGGCGCGATCGCTCCCGCGAACAGGTACCCGTCACGGTAGCGCTGATCGAAGATCAGCCACATGTCACCCACGGGATCCCCGGCGCGTTCGCGGCGTTGCACCTCCTGCCCGAAGACCATGTAGCCCGTCGACTCGTTGACGAATCGCTCCCCGGACGCATCGACGATGAAGGATCCCGGCAACGACCTCTCCGCGAGCAGGACGGCGGGCTGCTTCCCGTCGCCGAGCGGCGCCACCGCTGGGAACCACCACGCTTGATCCATCTGGGCGACAGCGGCGCCGGCTTCCTGGCCGATTCGGATCCCGTCCCCGGTGTTTCCTTCAGCGCCCAGACTCAGATCTGTGGTGAGGGAGGCCAACTGCCTTTCGCGGCGCAACTCGAGCGCGTGATCGAAGCCTCCCGTCGCCAGTACGACGCCGCGCCGTGCACGCACGATGTGCTCTGCGCCGTTCTGCAAGAGGACGGCTCCCGTGACGCGCTCGTCTTCGCGGATGAGGCGGACCAATGATGCCTGCGTCCAGATCGGGATGCCGACCCGCAGCGCTCCGGCGAACAGCCCGCCGGCAAGGGCCTGGCCGCCGGCTGCGTACTCCCGACGCAGCGCCGCGCCGCCGAGTCCCTGGACGAGCCGGCCAAGGGCGCGCGGCAGCGCGCGCAGGGGAGTGCGGGCGACGAGATTCAGCCACTTGTAGTCCGCGCCGGTCACCGGCATCGGGAACGGCGCTTCCATGACCCCCGGCCGCAGCAGCCGACGCGCATCGCCGAGCGACGCGAGATCGAACGGACGCGACTCGACGGATCGCCCACGGGCACTTCCGCCGGGCGTCTCGGGATGATAGTCGGCGTATCCCTTCACCCAGAAGAACCGCAGATCCGTCATCCGCATCAGCATCCTCACGGCTTCCCCGCCGTACTCCAGGAAGCTCCGCCAGCGCGCGGAATCGCCGACGAGGCCGGACAGGTACTCGGCGGCGCGCTCCAGGTCGTCCCCAGCGCCGGACTCCTGAAGAACCGGATTCGCGGGGATCCAGATGGCTCCGCCGGAGCGTGCCGTCGAACCGCCGACGTAGGCGGTCTTCTCGGCGATCGCGACATCGAGTCCTCGTTCGGTGGCGGCCAAGGCGGTTGCGAGTCCCGTTCCCGAGCCGATCACCAGGAGGTCGACCTCCTCCCTGTTGATGTGTACCGGAGGGGGAGTGCTCTTGTCAGACATGCGCGGTCCTTTCCGGTCGAGAGCGTCAGGCGATCTCGCCGCGGTGGAGCGCCTCGGCACGCAGCTTCAGCGCGCGACCGGTGTCGTTGAAGGCGCGGGTCACCCACGGACCCGAGAACCGCATGACATGGATGGCGTTCGGACCCAGGAATGCGTCCGTCGAGCGGTACCGGGTGAGCTCGGGGCCGACGGACTCGAGGATCTGGTCCCGCCGCGCTGCGTACGGCCACTGCTCGGTATACGGCAGCTCCCACGACAGCAGATGGTTCGGTTCCACTGCGCAGACGAACTCGACGCCGGGGAAGAGGGCACCGCCGCCGGTGTAGTCGACCAGGCTCATGTGGACCGGGGCGCCGAGCTCGAGGGTGGACTCGGCGCGGACGCAGAACGGGTTCCATTCGCCGTAGCGCGGCATGTCCACCAGCACCTCCCACACTCGCTCGACGGGAGCGGCGATCTCGAAGAGGTCGGAGGAGACGAGCGTTGCGGTGTCGTACTCGGCGAACGGGTCGAAGGTGGTGTGCGTCGTCGCACTCTGCGCGGTCATGGCGGGATCCTCACTGTTGTCGTCTTTCGGGGATCAGGGGGTCGATGCGGTGAGCCGCTGAGGGTGCCGCGCGGCGACGGTCCTGCGGATGCCCTCACGCCAGTCGACCGTGCACGGGCCGGTGATCGCGAGCCGGCGGGCGTTGTCGGCGATCGAACCCCGGAGCGTGTTGTCGATCGGGGCGACCACGACCTCGGCGGTCGTCCCCATGAGTTCGGCGGCGTACGTGCACCACTCCTGGACGCTCACTGCCTCGTCGCCGCCCCAGTTGACGATGGTCGCGGGAATCGTCGCCGCCTCCAGGAGCGCGGAGGTCTGGGCGTTGATGTCGTCCTCGTAGATCGGACTGTACAGACACGGATCCCAGCGGGTCGTGACGGGCCGGCCCTCGGCGATCGCGTCGACATGATGCGCGGGCAGACCGCCGTTCGGCCCGTACGAGGCGTTCATCCGGGCGATCGTGACCGGAATGCCGAAGGCGCGGGCCGCCAGTCGTGCTGTCGCCTCCTGGCTGATCTTCGACATCGAGTACGTCGGGCTGTGTGTGGCGTTGCAGTCGCCGAGCGGCGACTCCTCGGTGAACACGTAGCGCGGGTCGTCCTGCGGGCGGTACACGGAGTGCGTCGACATGACGAGCGCGCCCCGGGCCGTCCGGCAGTGCTGGAGGAGCAGCCCGGTGCCCTCCGCGTTCGCGCGGATGGCGCCGTCGTAGTCCCAGCCCGGCGCCTGGCTTGCGGCCAGGTGGACGACGTAGGTGACGTCGCTCGGGACTCCGGTGAAGTCCCCGGCTGCGAGATCGCACGCGACCGGGGTGATCCCCGCCTCGCGGACTCGCTCTCGCGCCTGCGGATCGCTGAAGCGCGCGAGCCCCCAGACGTCGTTGTCCGCGGCGAGCATGCGGGCGATCGGGAAGGCGATCTGTCCCGCGACCCCGGTCACCAGGATCTTCTCGCCGCTCAGCATGTCGGCGTCCGGTCGTCGTGCACGGTCACCACAGCTCGTCCGTGTAGATGTCGGTGCCGACGACGGTGGGAAGGAAGGGCGAGGCGAAGGTCACGGTGCCGGCGCCCGACCGCTCGATGTCCGCCGCATAGTCGATGATCTGCGGCCAGCTCCGGACGGGTTCGTCCTCCAGGAAGAGCATCTGCAGGATGCGCTCCGCGGTGCCGCCGTCATTGCCCATCTTCATCGGGACGTCATGGTCGGCGGGCCAGGGCTTCATCCGCCAGCTGCTGATCAGGTCGACGGCGCCCCCGCCGAGCAGGACGGACGCGGGGCCCTTCTCGATCGCCTGGATCGCGTCGGTGCGCGAGACGCCCGCTGCGGGCTCGATCATCAGGACGACGAGACCCCCGTACCGGTGATCGTGCGCGAGCTCCAACGGCACGGAGTCCTCTCCCGCCGACACGGTCGAATCCGGCAGGTACTGTGCGGTGTGGACGTGCGAGCGTTCCGGGAAGCCTCGTCCGGCCGCGTACAGTTCGCCGACCTGCTTCTGCGCCCATGCGTCCGCGACCTCGGCATCCGGCTCGTGCACCCAGTACGTGGCCAGATAGGACCCGTCCTCGACGGCGGTCGCGACTGGTCCTGTCGCGGGGAAGCGGAGGGCCTTGAGCTCCTTCGTGGCCACCCAGCGGCTGCCGGCGAACCACCCGGGACCCACCATGCACCCCGAGTAGCGGTGATCCCTTTCGTACCAGCGGTTGTATGCGACCTCGTGACCTCGGTGGGGATCGACCAGGGTGAACAGCGAGTATCCGAGTCGGACGGGCGTCAGCGTCATGTCTTCCTCCTTCTCAGCGGGTCACGGCGAGGCCGTCGAGCCGGTCGTCGTCGCGCCACTGCCACAGCATGTCGAAGTACTCGTAGCCGGGGCCGTACAGTCCCGCCACCAGCGAGCTTCGCTTGTCGTCGATCCGGCCCTCGTTGTTGTACTGGCCCGGGGTGCAGGTCATGTTCCAGTCCCGGCGCATCTCAGCGTGCTGGGAGATGACCTCGTTCCAGCCGGCCTCCGCGTCCGGGGTCGGCTGGATCGTGCGGATGTCCTCGGTCAGACACTTGTCGATCATGTAGACCATGTGGGTGGCCTGGTGGTCGATGAGGTTCGCGATGTTCGAGACCGCGGTCGACTGGATGAACCCGAGGAAGAACAGGTTCGGGAAACCCTCGCTGAGGAACCCGTGATACGTGCTGACCCCGGTTGCGAACTTCTCCGAGAGGCGGGTGCCCCCGGCACCGATCACGTCGTAGCCGGCGCGGTCGGTCCAGGTGCGGCCGATCTGGAACCCGGTCGCGTAGACGATGAGATCGACCTCGTACTCCCGGTCTCCGACGACGATCCCGGTCTCGGTGATGCGGTCGATCGGCGTCTCCGACGTGTCGACGATGTCGACGGAGTCCCGGTTGAAGGCGGGGAGGAAATCGTCGCTGAACCCGGGCCGCTTGCACATGGTGCGGTAGTAGCTCTTGAGCTTCTCAGCCTTCTCCGGATCCTCGACGATCGCGTCGACGCGGTCACGGAGCATCTCGTTCCACTCGTAGTCCGAGCGCTCCATCGCGTCCATGAACTGCTCGAGAGTGGGATCCGCGCCACCCGCTTCGAAGATCGCGCCGAGCTGGTACTTCGCGAACTTGATCCAGCCGTCGTCCACCTCGCAGTCCGTGGTCGCACGGTCCATGGCGCATTTGTCGAACGTGGCGCGTCGGGCGCGGTGCCATCCCTCAGGCAACGAGCGGAACCACTCCACGTCGGTCGGCGCGTTCTCCCGCGGGGCGATCTGCGTGGGGGTGCGCTGGAAGACGACGAGCGACTGCGCGTACTCGGCGAGCTGCGGGATCGCCTGCACACCGGTGGCCCCGGTGCCGATGATCGCGACCCGCTTGTCGCGAAGCTTCTCGAGATTCCCGGTGATGTCGCCGCCCGTGTATCCGTAGTCCCACCGGCTCGTGTGGAAGCTGTGTCCGGCGAAGGTCTCGATGCCGGGGATCCCGGGCAGCTGCGGGCGGCTGAAGGTCCCGCTCTGCGTCGAGACGAAGCGTGCGCGGAAGACGTCCCCGGCGTCCGTGTGTACCGTCCAGCGGGCCGTGTCCTCCTCCCATTCCATACCCGTGACCTGGGTCTGGAAGAGCGCTCGCTCGTACAGGTCGAACTTCTCGGCCAGTGACTGGCAATAGGCGAAGATCTCACTGCCGCGCACGTACCGCTCGGTGGGCATGTACCCGGTCTCCTCCAGGTAAGGCAGGTAGACGTAGCTCTCGACGTCGCAGCGCACGCCCGGGTAGCGGTTCCAGTACCAGGTGCCTCCGAAGTCGGCGGCGACGTCCAGGATCTTGAAGTCGGTCCTGCCGAGCTTGGTCAGTTCGATGCCGGCACTCATGCCCATGAAGCCCGCCCCGATGATGAGGACGTCCAGGTCCATGGACTCGGGTGGCGCCGTGCGGGTTCCGGTCGCGTGCGGATCGGCATCGAAGACGGCCAGGTCTCCGTCGAAGCCCACCGCCTGATAGGTGTCGGCGCCGGTGTTCGGCAGCCGCTTGTCGCGCTCCTCGGCATACTTCCGGCGGAACCACTCCAGGTCGTCCACCTTGCGTTGCGGCACCCACAGGTGAGGATCGCGCGTCGTGGTCGTGGTCGTGTCGGTGAGGGTCATCATCGTCCTTTGTCCATAGGTGTGGTGCTCGGCCGGGCAGGGCGACTACCAGGGGGCGCCGTCGGGGATGTGCATGATCTCGATGCGGTTGTCGTCCGGGTCGGCGACGAAGACGTACTGGGCCGCTGTGGGGTCGTCCTGTCCGACACGGGTGTCGGGCACCGGGGAACCACCGAATCCGTACAGGTGCTGCGCGGCGGCGTCGATGTCGTCGGCGAAGAACGACAGATGGGTCATCCCGAGGTGATTGCGACGGGTCGGCGGGTGTCCGAACACCCCCGGCTCGCGAAAGCTCAGCAGTTCCAGGCGAAGCCCGTCCTTCTCCAGGAACGTCGACGTGAGACTGCAGGGGGAGTCGACCTCGGGGATCTGCTCGTCGATGTCGTACGCCATGACCTGCGTGAATCCCAGTCCGTCCGCGTAGAAGCGGAGACTCCGGGCGAGGTCGCGGACGCACAGGCCGACATGCGACGTGCGGTACGAGAGGGGTGCGGGGGACATGCGGCGGCTCCTTCGTCGCGGTGGTCTCGATCCGATGGGCGTTCGCTCAGCCGATGGCGACCGGGGTGACCGGGCTCGCCGTGGCGCCGGTGACCTTCAGCGCGCCGAGCGAGAGCAGGAACTCGTAGCAGCGGTCGGCCGCGAGCTCGCTGAGGTTCATGTTCTCGACCAGGTGGATCCCGTGCTCCACGAGCAGGATGATGTGCCCGCCCAGATACACGTTCTCGTCGAAGGGGATCGGTTCGATGGCCGCGTTGTCCGAGCCGACCAGCGCGATGTCCTTCTCCGCCAGGAACCTGGCAGCCTCCCGCCCGATGCCCGGCTGCGGCATCTGCTCGCCCTGGTTCTGCAGGTAGTCCTCCAGCCAGCCAGTGCGGATCAGGACCATGTCGCCCGTCTGAAGCTCGACGCCCTGCGCGTCCAGCGCCTCCTGTAGATCGGCGGCGGTGATGACGTAACCGGCCGGGAGGGGATCTTCTCCCTTGGATGCGGCGACGTCGATGAGTACCCCGCGCCCGGCGATGCCGCCGACCTGGGTGATGTCGCACTTGTCCGCGCCGAGATAGGGGGTCATCCCCTCGGCGGGGAATCCGTTGTAGATCTTTCCGTCCGCGTAGACATGACACAGCGCGTCCATGTGCGTGGAGGTGTGGGAGGGAATGATCAACTGATCCTCGTTCGCACCGACCCCGGGCGCGCCGCCGTTGGCCCGGGCCATCGCCTCGTCGTCGTGGTTGGTCAGGGTGAGCCGCTGCGGGGCGCCTCGGTATTCGAGATTGGGGACGCCCGTCCGTTGGATCGGGATGCTCAGGCCGTACGTCTTCCCGGTCCTGGGTAACTGCAGGGCCGCGAGGACTCGCTCCGGTGTCAGGAGGTTCAGGGCACCGCGCTCATCCGACGCGCCCCAGCGGCCCCAGTTCGACCTGTGTGTGCTCACATCATCCTCCTCGTTGAAGACGGGTGCGATCCGTGACCGCCGAGCTCTGTGCTCGACGACGATCGCATGACGTCGACCGTTCCGGGACGGTGGCAGCGGCGCCGCCGCCCCGAAGATCGATGACGATCGCACCGACTGTAGCCAGTGGCCACGCAAGCGTCAACCCCGCCGCGCGGCGTGTTCGGACTGGCGTGCGATCCTCCATGTTGACGCGACTGTGGCCAATGGCTACAGTCGAGGCGATCGCCCGTTGGCCTGCGTAACTGCTGCCCGCGCTCCACGACGGGCAGGCCCGAAGGAGGACCCCATGGCTGAGCCGGCACGGATCGCACCGGCGGAGCTGCGCATCGTCGACGTCATCGAGGAGACGGCGGACGCGCGCTCGCTCGTCTTCGGCGTTCCTCCCGAACTGTCGAGCGTGTTTGACTACCGCCCGGGACAGTTCCTCACGCTGCGCATCCCCAGCGAACGCACCGGGGCGGTCGCCCGCTCCTACTCGCTCTCCAGCACGCCTGGCATCGACCCGCATCTCAAGGTCACCGTAAAACGGACCGACGGCGGATACGCATCGAACTGGCTGTGCGACAGCATCAGGGTCGGGGACCTGCTCACCGTTCTTCCGCCGTCGGGATCCTTCGTGCTGAGGAGACTCGACGCGGACCTCCTGCTCTTCGCCGGCGGCAGCGGCATCACCCCGGTGATCTCGATCCTGAAGGCGGCGCTTCGCGACGGCACGGGGCGCATTCGGCTCGTGTACGCGAATCGGGATCGGGACTCAGTGATCTTCCGTGCCGAGTTGAACGCTCTGGTGGAGAAGCATCCCGACCGGCTGAGCATGCTGCACTGGTACGACGACGAGCACGGCTATCCGGACGTCCCGCGGGTCGCGGACGCCGCGGCAGGCCATCCCGACGCGGATGCGTATCTGTGCGGGCCGCCGCCTTTCATGCGCACCGTCGCAGACGGTCTCCGTCACGCCGGGTTCGGCGCCGAACGGATCCACCGCGAGGTGTTCTCCTCGCTCTCCGGCAACCCGTTCGACGAGGTGGCGCCCGTGCCGGAGGAGCCAGCCGACCAGGACGCCGGACCCGCGGGCGCTGCGAAGGGTGTCGTCCATCTCGACGGAGAGACCCACGAGGTCGCCTGGCCGCGCGATCGCACGCTGGTGGACGTGCTGCTGGCCCGCGGGATCGACGTGCCGTACTCGTGCCGCTCGGGAGAGTGCGGTTCCTGTGCATGCCGGCTCGTCTCCGGGGAGGTGTCCATGGCTCCGACCGAGGCGATGGACCAGGAGGACATCGACGAGGGATACCTCCTCGGCTGCCAGACGCGACCGGCCTCGGACGAGGTCGAGATCGCCTTCTGACGCGGGGCGCGGCGGGCCGCGCATCGGCGAAGAGCAAGGAGAAGGCGATGGACCTCAGAGAGCTCGTTTCTCGGGAGCACACGGCCGTCGTGCTCATGGAGATGCAGCGCGGGGTGGTCGGCGACCTCGCCGGTCCGCTTCTCGCTCCGCTGGTCGATGCCGCGCGCGGGCGAGGGATCGTCGCCGCGCTCGGCGAGGTCGTCCGGGCGGCGCGAGAAGTCGACGTGCCGGTGGTCCATGCCGTGGTCCGCTTCCGGGGGGACGGCGTCGGCACTCCGATCAACACGCCGACGCTGACTCGGCTGCAGCGGAGCGATCCGGATCGGCTGCGCGAGGGGGCGGCGGACACCGATGTCCTCCCCGAGTTGATGCCGCGACCCGACGATGTCCTCTCCTGGCGGCGTCACGGGATGTCGGCGTTCACCGGAACCGATCTCGACACCGCCCTGCGCTCGCTGGGCGTGCGCACGGTGCTCCTCGGCGGCGTCTCGCTCAACGTCGGCGTGATCGGGACGGCGATCGAAGCCGTGAACCTCGGATACCGGGTCGCCGTGGTCCGAGACGGGGTGGTCGGAGTCCCGCTCGAGTACGGCGACGACGTGCTGCGGCACTCGCTGCGGGCGCTCGGGGCCCAACCGACCGCCGCCGAGATCGTGGAGGCGTGGGCGGACTGACGCTGCGCGCTGTCCGCCGGGGCGGACGGCCCGGCGGACAGCGCGCGCTCACCCGATGGTGGTGCGCGCGAGGACGTCCGCGACGATGCGGACGGCCTGAGCGGACTCCGCGCGGGCCGGATCGACCGTCGGCCAGGCGTGCGGGAGGTCCGCGAAGACCTCCGCCCGCACGGGCACCCCCGCGCGGGCGAGTTCTGCGGACATCGCGAGCGTGTCGTCGAGGAGGCACTCCGAGGAACTGGCGAGGAGGAGCGCCGGAGGGAACCCGCGGAGATCGCCGAGGACAGGCGACGCCAAAGGATCGTCGTCCGGCCAGCCCTGCAGGTACTGCGCCGCCGCCGTGCGGGCGTCTGCGTGCCCGAACAGGGGATCGGTGTCGGCGCGGGTGCGATAGCTCTCGGCGGTGCAGCGGAGATCCACCCATCCGGAGAGCAGGACGAGCGCGCGGGGGCGGGGGAGCCCGAGCGCGGCCCCGGCGGCGGCGAGCGCGGCGGCCAGCCCGCCCCCGGCGGAGTCGCCGACGAGAGCGGGCGGCGTCGGCGACGATCTCGCGAGCGCGCGGTAGACGTGGATCGCGTCGTGCAGGGCTGCGGGATACGGGTGCTCGGGGGCGAGGCGGTAGTCTACCGCGACCACACGCTCGCCGCTGGCGAGCGCGAGCTGTTCCGCGAAGGCCCGGAACAGCTCGGGGGACCCGAGGCGGTAGCCTCCGCCGTGGAAGTAGACGGTGGTCGGCTGCGGGCCGTCGTCCGGTCGTCGCTGCGCGGAACTGCTCAGGCAGCGCACGCCGCCGATCCGGACTTCGGCGGTCTCGACACCGGGGAACGGAGGGACCTCCGGCGCGGAGGCGATCCGCTGACGTCTCTCCAGGAGGCTCTGCGGAGTGGCGAGGGTGCCGGGACGCTCGGCGGGGATCGCGGCGCTCATGACAGCAGGCTCTCGAAAGGGTCGATGATGCTGACGCCGCCGTCGACGGCGATCGTCTGGCCGGTGACGTAGGCGGAGAGGTCGCTCGTGAGGAAGAGCGCGGCGGAAGCGACGTCGGAGGGGGAGCCGTTGCGCTTCAGGGGCGCGACCGCGGCGGCGCGCTCGCGCAGGGCGTCCGTGCCGGCGGCGAGGATCCTCGGGGTGAGGATGGAACCCGGCGCGATCGCGTTGGCGCGGACGCCGCGAGGGCCGAGCTCGCTGGCGAGCGTCTTCACGAGCGACACCAGCCCCGCCTTCGCCGCCCCGTAGGCGGCATGGTGCACGGAGGCGGTCAGGCCGTGCAGCGACGAGATGAAGGTCATCGTCCCCGCCGTTCCCGTCTCGATCATGTGCCGACCGATGTGCCGACTGAGCAGATGCGCGTGGCGGAGGCAGATCGAGAACTGCGCGTCCCACGTCTGCGGATCCATATCCAGTACCGCGGCCCATTCCGCCATGCCGACGATGTCGACGAAGCCGCTGAGCGGGCCGTCCAGGAGTCCGACGGCGTCATGGACGAGCCGGGCGACCTCGTCGTCCTGCGTGACGTCCCCGGACCAGGGGACCCCCTCGACCTCCATGGCGACCTGCCTGGCTCGATCTGCGTCGATGTCTGCGCAGACGACGCGGGCCCCGCTCTGGGCGAGGGCATGGCTGGTCTCTCGTCCCATGCCCTGGCCGGCGCCGACGACGACGATCGCTCGCCCGTCGAGCCGCAGTCGTTCCGGATAGGTCTTCGTGGGGGGATCTGTGCGCGTCATCGTGGCCTTCCTCGATCGTGACCCGGGGCGGCGGCGCCTCAGGTTGACGCAAGTGTAGCCACTGGCTACAGTGATTGCAGTCACCACGGCGGGTGACCGCGCGAGGCCTCATGGAGGAGGTCTGGCGAAGGACCGGACCCCATCGGACGCATCGCGGGTCGCACCGATCCGCGAGTGCCCGCCGCCAGGGTTCAAGGAGGACGACTGTGACATCGATGGCCCTTTCCATGAAGCCGACCGGCTGGTTCCAGATCGGATGGTCGAGCGATTTCGAGGTCGGTGACGTCAAACCCCTCCGGTACTTCGATCGCGAGCTGGTGGCGTTTCGCACCGAGAGCGGGAGGCTCGCGGTGCTCAACGCATACTGCGAGCATCTGGGCGCGAACATGGCGTATGGCGGCACGGTGTGCGGCGAGGACATCCAGTGTCCGTTCCACGGCTGGCGCTGGAGCATCGCGGGCAAGAACACCCTGATCCCGTATCAGGACTCGGTGAACCGGGCACGGCGGGTCGGGGCTTGGCACACCGCCGAGCGGGACGGGATCGTGTACCTCTGGCACAACCATGACGGCGGTGCGCCCCTGTACGAGGTGCCGAGCGTGTTCGATCTCTTCCCGGGCAGCGGCTCCGAGGACGACTACCACGTCCCCGACGAGGGCGGGCGGTTCCAGTCCGAGGCTCTGCCGATCCACCCCCAGTACGTCGCGGAGAACGGCGTCGACTTCGCGCACTTCAAGTACGTGCACCGCGCCGAGGAGATCCCGACCGTGGTGAGCCGTGAGTTCGGCGAGCACGACTTCCGTTCCGAGCTGGCGCTCGACTTCTCCGTCCGCACGGCGGACGGAGAAGTCGAGACCGTCGAAGGCCGGACGTTCGCCGGTCTGCTGGGCCTCGGTCTCGGCTTCTCGTACGCCTACGGCGTCGGTGCGATCTGCAGCATCACCGCGGTCACCCCCGTGGACGACGAGACCTCGATCCTCCGGTTCACCGCCTGGGCCAGCAAGGAGGACGGAGAGAGCGAGGAGCGCGTCGCCAAGCGGCAGCGCAGCGCCATCGGGCAGCTGCGCGCCGACCTCGCGATCTGGGAGCACCAGCGGTACACCGAGCCTCCCGGGCTGGCGACGGCCGAGGCGGCCGGTTTCCGGGACATCCGCCAGTGGGCGCGTCGCTTCTACCCTGCCGGTCACAAGGGCAGCGGCGCCGAGGAGCAGCGCGCGGGAACCGACGAGCTCGTGGCGGAGAACGCCTGATGCGCGGGAAACTGGGGGAGGACCTCGAACGCTGGCGCGCCGAGATCCGGGCCTTTCTCGATGCGGAGCTGCCGAAGGAGCACGCCTTCAATCCGGAGTTCGACGATGCTCCGGAGCAATGGGCCATCGCTCTGGAGTTCAGCAGGAAGGTCGCCGCGAAGGGATGGATCGGCCTCACCTGGCCGGTCGAGTACGGCGGCAAGGGACTCCCGCCGGTGGCGAACCAGATCCTGTTGGAAGAGCTGTACGCGGCCGACGCGCCCATGATCAACTCGGTCGGCATCTTCCTGGCCGCGGGCACCATCCTGGTCGGCGGGACGGAAGAACAGAAGAAGCGACTGCTGCCGGAGATCGCGAACATGCGCGTGCTCTGGGCGGAGGGACTCACCGAGCCCGAGGCCGGGTCCGACCTCGGGTCACTCCGGACGAAGGCCGTCCGTGACGGCGAGGAGTGGGTGATCACCGGCCAGAAGGCGTTCACCTCCTGGGGGCCGATGTCGGACGTGCTCTACGTCGCCGCGCGCACCTCCACCGATGAGGCGGCGCGCGACGCGATCAGCATCTTCGTCGTGGATCTCAAGAGCCCCGGAGTCACGCTGCACCCCATGCGCAACTACGGCGGCGGAGTGCAGTCCACGACCTACCTCGATCACGTCCGGGTGCCGGCCGACGCGCTGATCGGCGAGGAGGGCATGGGGTGGAGCTACATCATGCGCGCCTTCTACGCGTCGGGAACGGTGGAGCCGATCTACGCGATGCAGGAGGAACGGCTCCGCGCGCTCATCGCACATTGCCGGGCCATCCCGGGCCTGCTCGACGACGCCCACGTGCGGGCCGATCTCACCGAGCTCGCCGACATCGTGCAGACCCAGCGTCTGATGGCCTACGAGATCATCGGGGACAACGCGGCGGGACGCCAGACGCCCTGGGGCGGGGGCGTGCAGCAGGTGATCGCCAAGGAGTCCGAACCGCTGTTCGCGCAGATCTACGATCGCGTGCTCGGACCCGCGAGTCAGCTCCGTCCCGGTGCGCCCGGAGCACTGCTCGACGGGAGGCCCGAGGCGTGGTACCGGCAGTCGTTCGCCAACCACGCCGGAGGGACCTCGCAACTCAAACGCATGGTGCTGGCCACGCGCGGACTCGGTCTGCCGCGATAGGAGGACAAGATGGATGTGGCATGGGGCGAGGACTACGACGTCCTCGCGGATGTCGGCAGGGCCGCGTTCTCGCGGTACTCGCCGTTGGAGGATCGCGCGAGCACGCTGTCCTTCGAGGAGCAGGTCGCGCAGTTCGCCGACCTGGGCTGGTTGCAGCTGGGGGACCCGACGGGCGCGGATGAAGATCGTGCCCCTCTGGGCACGATCGCGGCGATCTTCGCGGAGATGGGTCGCGCGCTGGTGGACGGACCGCTCCTGGACCTGATGACGGCGCGTGACGCCTCGCTGGCAGCGGGCACGGCAGACGCCAGGGAGCTGGCGGATCGCATCGGCGATGGCGCGACGATCGTCGTCCCGGTGTTCGCCTCCGCCGACTGGGGAGAGCACGTCTCCGTCCAGGACGGCGCGCTGAGCGGCACCGCGCTCGCCGTCGGCTTCGCGGACCGGGCGGATGCCTTTCTGGTCCACGCGCGAGGTGCGGAGAACGTGCTCGCACGGGTGCCGTCCGGGGACTCCGCCGAGGTCGAGGCGATGCCGAACCTGGGGGAGCGTCCGCTGTTCGCCGTGACGTTCTCGAACACGCCGCTCGCGTCCGAGGACGTGCTGGCCCGGGGCGCGGGCGCGGATGCCGCCGTGGAGCTGGCGGACGCCCGCGCCGCGGTCCTCCGTGCGGCGCAGGTGGTCGGAGCCGGGCAGCGCCTGCTGGAGATCACCGTCCGCTATGCGCGGGAGCGGCATCAGTTCGGCGGTCCCATCGGACGGTTCCAGGCCGTGCAGTACCTCTGCACGGACATGGCCCTCGCCGTGCATCGGACCTCGGTGCACGTGCGCTCCACGGCCCGGGCCCTCAATGCCGGGGAGGACGTGCAGCCGCACCTGGGGCTTCTCCGCCGACAGGCCGCGCGCACGGCGCAGGTGATGGTGCACGGCGCCCACGAGGTGCACGCCGGGATCGGCTTCATGGTCGAGTCCTCCGTCCACCTGTTCACGAATGCCGCGAAGCGCTGGCAGTTCGACTTCGGATCGGACGCCCGCAACGAGGCCGACGTCGTGTCGGCCCTCGACCGACGGTGGGCGGAGTCGGCCGCGTGAGCTACGTCGACTACCGCGTGGATGAGGCCGTGGCCGTCATCAGCCTCGACCGACCGGACAAGCACAACGCCCAGGACGAGTCGATGCTGCGCGATCTCGACGCACGATGGCAGCAGGCCGCCGCAGACGACGCGGTGAAAGTGATCGTCGTCCGGGCCAACGGCGACAACTTCTCGGCCGGGCACGATCTCCGCACTCCCGCGCCGGGATACTTCCGCGACGGCAAGACCGTGATGGAGAGCGCCTACGGATGGGAGAGCGAGCACTATCTCGGCTTCTCCCAGCGCTGGCGCGACATCCCCAAGCCGTCCATCGCCGCGGTGCAAGGCGCCTGCATCGCCGGTGCGCTGAACGTGATCTGGCCGTGTGATCTCATCGTCGCGGCCGAGTCGGCATCCTTCAGCGATCCGGTCGTCAAGTTCGGCGTCGGCGGGGTGGAGTACCACGCGCACCTCTGGGAGCTCGGCGCTCGCCGCGCCAAGGAGATGCTGTTCACGGCGCGCACCTTCAGCGCGGCCGAGGCGTACGACGCCGGGATGGTCAACCGCGTCGTGCCGCTGGACGAGCTGGACGCCCAGACGATGTCGCTCGCCCGCGAGATCTCGGAGATGGACCCCTGGGGGCTGGCCACGGCCAAACGTGCCATCAACCAGGGGCTCGACGTGATGGGGCAGCGCGCCGCGATCCAAGCGGCCTTCGACATCCACTGGCACGGACACGCCAACGCGCTGCTGCGCACCGGATACCCCCTGCTCACCCCGGATCCGCTGCGATCCGCGCCGGACACCAAGGAGGACTCGTGAGCCCGACGGACACGCCCCGGGACGTCTCGACGGCCGATGCCGTCTCCCTCTGGCACCTGCTGAGTCTCCGGGCCGCCGCCACCGGAGCCGCGGTGGCGCTTCGCGACGAGCACGGCCGGACGGAGACGTTCGCGGACGTGGCCGGCCGCGCCGAGCGGGTCGCCGCCGGACTGAAGGATCTCGGCATCGGGCCAGGAGCCGTGGTGAGCTGGCAGCTTCCCACGAGGATCGACACGATCGTGCTGAGCCTGGCCCTGTCGAGGCTCGGCGCCGTGCAGAACCCGATCATCCCGCTGTACCGGGAGCGGGAGGTCACCGCGATGGTCGCGCAGTGCGGGACCGAGTGGCTGATCACGATCCCCGAGTTCCGCGGTTTCGACCACGCCGCCATGGCGCACGGCGTCCGCGCCGCCACCGGTGACCGGGTCGAGGTGATCGTGCTCGGCGAGACCCTGCCCGACGGCGACCCCGCGTCGCTGCCGCCCGCGCCGGAAGGACGTGACGAGGTGCGGTGGATCTACACGACGTCGGGCACCACCTCGGCGCCCAAGGGGGTCTGCCACGCGGACGGCACGCTGATCGCCGGCGGGAGCGCACTGGCTGCGGCGATCGAGGCGACGGCGAGCGACGTCGCGACGGTGCTGTTCCCGTACGCGCACATCGGCGGCCCGGACATGCTCGTGGCGTCGCTCGTGAGCGGCATGTCGCTCGTGCTCATGGAGGTCTATGAGCCGGCGGCCGCAGTCGCGCTGATGCGGGACGCCGGCGTGACGGTGACGGGCGGCTCGACGCCGCACTACGCGCTGCTGCTCGAACAGCAGCGCAAGGCGCCCGGCACTGTGCTCGTGCCCACTCTGCGCATCCTGGCGGGCGGAGGCGCGCCGATGCCGGAGAGGCTGTTCCGCGACGTGCTCGCCGAGATGGGAGTGCCGGTGCTGCACGCATACGGGATGACCGAGTGCCCGATGATCACCTCCGCACGCGTGGGCGACAGCGTCGAACACCTCGCGACGACCTCCGGGCGTCCGGTGCAGGGGTGCGAGGTGGAGATCCGGTCGGAGGAGGGTGACGCCCTGGCGGCCGGGGAGGCCGGCCGGGTCTGGCTGCGCGGGGAGATGCGCTTTCTCCACTACCTCGTGGACGGTCAGCCGGTCGCGCCGTTCGACGCGGAGGGGTGGCTGTTCACCGGCGACATCGGGCGTCTCGCCCCGGACAGGCATCTCGTCCTCGTCGGGCGCGAGAAGGACCTCATCATCCGGAAGGGGGAGACGATCAGCCCGGCGGAGATCGAGGAGGTCCTGGCGGCTCACCCCGGCATCGCCGACGTCGCGGTGCTCGGCATGCCGGACGAACGGACCGGGGAGCGGATCTGCGCGGTGCTCGTCGCGGCACCAGGAGGCGAGGCGCCGGATCTGGCCGCGGTGCGCGAGCACTGTCGGGCCTCGGGCATCTCGCCGGCGAAGTTCCCTGAGCAGGTCGTCCTCGTGGACGAGATGCCCAAGACCCCGACCATGAAGATCCGCAAGCAGGTCCTCCGCGAGTCCGTGTCGGACGCGGCCCTCGCGGTCCCGACGGCCGGCTGACGCAGTCCCGGCGGCCCAGGCCGCCCATCGAGCATTGGAACCAGACATGCCTGAACGGAGCTTCGTCGAGCGCGCGGTCGCGCACGCCGACGTCAACGCCTTGCGGCTCTCCCTGTACCAGATCACCCGGGACCCCGAGATCGCCTCGATCGTGCCGCGTCGGGTGTACGGCGCCGTCGCCGACACGGTCTCGTTCGCGGTCGAGGACGAGGAGCTGATCCGGCGCAAGGCCGTCGATCTGCTGCTGACCGGCGCCCCGGCAGAGGAGGAACTGCCGGAGCCCACCGCCTCCGAGATCGACGAGCTGATCCAGATGCTCGAAGGGCGCCGGCTCGAACCTCCCGAACTGACGCTGCGGCGTCAGATCCCGAGCTTCGGCGACATGCCGTTCCAGGCGCACTGGACGGCGGACCCCTCGGTCCCGGACGGGTACCACGTGGCGATCGTGGGCGCGGGCATCGCCGGGATCGCGATGGGGGTCCAGCTCGCGCAGCTCGGCATCCCGTTCACCGTCTACGAACGCCGGTCCGAGGTCGGCGGCGTCTGGAGCATCAACACCTATCCGGATGCCGGGGTGGACACGCTCAGCGCCACGTACGAGTACGGGTTCGAGAAGAAGTACCCCTGGCCCGCGTACTTCGCCCGCCAGGCGGACGTCCGGGCGTACATCGAGCACGTGGCGCGGCGACACGGGGTGTTCGATCGGATCTCGTTCGGCAGCGACGTCCGCGTCGCACGATTCGACGACCGGAGCCAGAACTGGACGCTGACGGTCTCCCGGGAGGGGCATCCCGACCAGGACGTCCGTGCCGATGTCGTCGTCGCGGCGAGCGGGATCTTCGCGACGCCGCGCGATCTGCCGATCGAGGGCGCGGAGGGGTTCGCTGGCGAGGTGGTGCACACCGCGCGGTGGCACGACGGAGTGGACTGCACCGGCAAGAAGGTGGCGGTCATCGGCAACGGATCGACGGGGGTGCAGCTCCTGTCGAAGGTCGCCGAGACCGCCGAGTCGGTGACGGTGTACCAACGCACCCCGCAGTGGATCTCGCCGCGCGCCAACTACGGGGTCCCGATCTCGGACGAGCTCCAGTGGCTCATCGGCGCTCTGCCGTTCTACTGGAACTGGAACAAGTACGTCGCCGCGATGGGCACGATCGAGTTGCGCAACGTCCTCACGACCGACGCGCGATGGATCGAGGGCGGGGGCGCGGTCAGCGAGCGCAATGACGACCTGCGTGCGCTCCTGACCCGTTACATCGAGCATCAGGTCGGTGGCCGGCGCGACCTGGTGGATCAGCTCGTGCCCGACTACGCACCGATGACGCGGCGCCCCGTGGTCGATAACAACTGGTATGCGTCGCTGACGCGACCGAACGTCGAGCTCGTGTCGACCGCGATCGATCGCATCGAGGAGACCGCGGTCGTGACCGCGGACGGGACCGCGCGCGAGACGGAGGTGATCCTCGCGGCGGTGGGCTTCCAGACGGAGAAGTACGTCTGGCCGACCGCGTACTACGGCGAGGGCGGGGTGAGCCTGGAGGAGGTCTGGCGTCCGCAGGGAGCACAGGCCTACCTGGGCATGACGGTCCCGCGCTTCCCGAACCTGTTCCTGCTGTACGGGCCGAACTCGCAGCCGGTCGCCGGAGGGGCGGGGCTGCCCACCTGGTTCGAGATCTGGAGCCGGTACATCGCACAGGGGATCGTCGCGATGCTCGAGGGTGGTCATGCTTCGATGGCGGTGCGCCAGGACGTCTTCGACAGATACAACGAGGATCTGCACACGGAGGCGCAGCAGCTCATCTATCTGTCCGAGCACAGCACGATGAAACGGAACTACTACGTGAACGAGTTCGGGCGGCTGCAGATGAACGCGCCCTGGACGGGCGAGCGGTTCTTCGAGATGTGCGAGGCGCTGCAGGTCTCCGACTACCACTTCACCGCGGCGTCGACAGCGTCGCCGCGGGAGCTCCTGACCGCACGCATGCCATGAAAGGCGGAAGACCATGAGAGCGATCGTCTTTGACGGCACGGAGAACACGCTCGTCGACGATGTCGAGCTCCGCGACCCGGGACACGGGGAGGTGGTCGTCCGCATCGTGGCGAGCGGGCTGTGCCAGAGCGACCTGAGCGTGATGCGCGGCAAGATCCCGTTCCCCTCGCCGGTGATCCTCGGCCACGAGGGCGCGGGCGTCGTGGAGGCGGTGGGGCCGGGGGTCGCGGCGCCGCAGGTCGGCGATCACGTGGTCCTGGCCACGTTGGCGACGTGCGGGCGATGCCCGTCGTGCGCGGCGGGTCACCCGACGATGTGTCGTGAGTCGTTCGGCAAGACCGCCACGCCATTCCGGCGCGGCGACACCGCCGTCCACAACTTCGCGACGCTGTCGACCTTCAGTGAACGGATCGTGGTCCAGGCGCAGCAGGCGATCTCGATCCCGAAGGACGTCCCTCTGGAGACGGCGTGCCTGATCGGGTGCGCGGTCCTCACCGGCGCGGGAGCCGTCTTCAACCGTGCGCGCGTGCGACCGGGCGACTCGGTGGCGGTGATCGGCGCGGGCGGGATCGGACTCAACGTGGTCCAGGCGGCCCGGGTGGCGGGTGCCGCCCGGATCATCGTCGTCGACACCAATCCGGGCAAGGCGTCCCAGGCGGAGCGCTTCGGGGCCACCGCGTTCGTCGACGCGACGGATGGCGACGCGGCGGCACGCGTCCGCGAGCTCTCCGGCGGAGGCGTCGGCCATGCGTTCGACTGCGTGGGCGGCGAGGCCGTGACCAGCCAGGCCATGGAGATGCTCGACTGGGGCGGTCAGCTGATCATGCTCGGTGTGGCCGGCCCGGAGACGCGGCTGTCGGTGCCGGCGAGCGCGTTGTACATGGATCGTTCGGTGCTCGGCTGCCGGTATGGCTCATCCCGGCCGGGAGCGGATGTCCCGATGTATCTCGAGCTCTATCGCCGTGGGCTCCTCCTGCTCGACGAGCTGGTGACGCGGACCTACGAGCTCGACGACTTCGAGATGCTCTTCGACGATGCTCGCGCGGGGGTGCTCGACCGCGGCGTGCTGCGGATGCCCGCCTGATCCCGTCAGGATCCGTTCGCGGGTCGCGTCGCGTAGACGAGGAGCTTCAGCATGTCAGCCACCTCACGTCGCAGGCCCTCGCGGCTGGCGGGGTCGTCGGCGCGGTCCGAGAGAGCGCTGAAGTAGGGCTCGTACATGTTCCAGACCGAGCCGATGAGCGCGATCAACGATGCCAGCACCTCCGCGTCGAAGCGTCCGGGCGTCGTCGGCCGGGCGGGGTCCTGCCACAGTGCTTCGATCTGCGTGCGGTAGCCGCGCGACCGGGCGCCCCCGAGCAGGCGTTCCGGCGGGGTGCCCTCGAACACGGCCCAGGTGAGCATCCGGCCGAACTGCCCCGCGTCGAGGTCCGCGCCGAAGGAGTTGTCGATGGCGGCGTAGATGTCCTGCTCCCCGGAGAGACGCTCACCGCCGTAGGCCACGAGGAGCTGCATCACCGCGACGAGGAGGTTCTCCTTCGTCTGGTAGTGACGGTGGATCAGTCCGTAGGGCACGTCGGCGGCGGTCGCGATCTCGCGGAGCGAGGTCTTCGCCGGTCCCTTCCGCGCGAACAGCTCGGCCGCCGCCAGGAGGATCGCCCGCTGGGCCTCGCTGGACTCGGCGCGGGCGGGCATCCAGCCGGCGACGTCGTCGGGAACCTCGTCGGCGTCCTCGGCCCCGGGCGCGGGAAGCGCCTCCGGCTCGAGAAAGCGCGCGCGGCGCAGCGCCTCGGCCTTCGTCGCCGGGCTGCGGAGGAGGTCTCCCGGGGGCGCGGCGTCCGGCCCGGGGGTGACGGACCATCGCGCGATCGCCTCCACCGGGATCCCGCTGTCCACGGCGTCCAGGAGCTCGGCGACCTCGGGCCGGACGGCGCCGGTCTGCTCGTCGAACTGCCATGCCGGGAACAGGGTGACGCCGTGGCCCGGAGCAGCGAGGAGCTTCCGGTTGCGCACGCGTACGTTGATGGCTTGGCGGCTGATGCCGAGGACCTCCGCGACCCGCGGAGTCGCCCACCACTGGGCCTCGTCCGCCGCCGATGCCGGAGCCGGGGGACGGTCGCGTCGTTGAGCCATAGCTATACCACCATACTTGCGTTCCGGGCCTCGGCGGAGGTGATTCGTTGACGGCGTGGCCTCTGGCCTCGAAGGACGATCCCCACGCGGCGACGCCGGTCGCGAGGCCTAGGATCGACGGATGACCACCCTCGCCCCGCTGACCGCGGCCGACCACGACGACTGGCTCACGCTGTGGACCGGTTACCTCGACTTCTACGAGGCCACGATCGCGCCCGACGTCACCGCCCACACGTTCGAGCGGCTGGTGGCGGGAATCGACATGCACGCGACGATCGCGCGGGACGACGACGGCACCGCGGTGGGGCTCGTGCACTGGCTGGCGCACCCGGCGACCTGGACGCGCGGTCCCTACTGCTACCTCGAGGATCTGTTCGTCGTCCCATCGGCGCGCGGGGCGGGGACCGGTCGCGCGCTCATCGGCCACGTCGCGACCTGGGCGCGCGAGAACGGGTGCGCGAAGGTGTACTGGCTGACCCAGTCCGGCAACACCGCGGCCCGGGTGCTGTACGACCGGGTCGCGCGCGACACCGGCTTCGTGCAGTACGCGATCCCCTGATGGCATCGGATCGGCGTCGCGCGCGCCGGTGTGCCAGGCTGGCCCCATGATCCTTCCGCACGATGACGTCGATCCGGGCGGCCTGCTCGAATACTCGGTGGTCTTCACCGACCGCTCCCTGAACCACATGTCCGCGCGCTTCGTCGGCGTGATGCAGGAGATCCTCGCCATCCTCCGTGCCGCCTACGGCGCCCACAGCGCGGCGGTGGTCCCGGGAGGCGGGACCTATGCGATGGAGGCCGTGGCCCGTCAGCTCGCGACAGACCGCCGCTGTCTCGTCCTGCGCAACGGGCTGTTCTCGTACCGGTGGTCGCAGATCCTCGAGACCGGACGGATCTCGGACGACGTCACCGTTCTCACGGCGCGCCCCGTGGACGGTGCGCCTCAGGCGGCCTGGCAGCCCGCGCCGCTGGAGGAGGTGGTGGAGGCGATCCGGACGCAGCGCCCCGAGGTCGTCTTCGCGCCGCACGTGGAGACCGCATCGGGCATGGTGCTCCCCGACGACTACGTCCGTGCCGTGGCGGATGCGGTGCATGGTGTCGGCGGAGTGTTCGTCCTGGACTGCATCGCATCGGGGGCGCTCTGGGTGGACATGGGCGACCTGGGCGTCGACGTCCTCCTCAGCGCGCCGCAGAAGGGGTGGAGCGGCTCCCCGGGTGCGGGATACGTGATGCTCAGCCCCGTCGGGCACGCGGCGGTCGGCGCGGGGACGGCGTCGAGCTTCGCGATCGATCTCGGCCGATGGCTGTGGATCGCCGAGGAGTATCGGGAGGGACGCGCGCCGTACCACGCCACGATGCCGACCGACACGTTGGCTCATGATGCGCGTCTGATGGCGCAGACCCGGGATCGGGGGTTCGCGGCGCTGCGGGGCGCCCAGGGCGAGCTCGGACGACGGGTCCGTGCGCTCCTCGCCGAACGGGGCCTGCCCTCCGTCGCCGCACCGGAGTTCGCGGCCGCCAGCGTCGTCGTCGTGCACACGGACGACCCCGCCCTGCAGAGCGGCGCCCGCTTCCGCGAGGCCGGTGTGCAGATCGCTGCCGGCGTCCCGTTGCACTGCGGCGAACCCGACTCCTATTCGACGTTCCGGATCGGCCTGTTCGGACTGGACAAGCTCGACGACGTCGATGGGGCGGTCGCACGTCTCGCGGCGGCTCTGGACCGCGTCGGTCTCTGACTCCGACCGTCGCCGGTGGCGGTCAACGCGTGAACCGCTCCGGGCGCAGGTCGAGTCGACGAAGGAGCTGCGCGTTGAGAGCGACGACCACGGTGGAGACCGACATCAGGACGGCCCCCACCGACATCGGCAGGAGGAATCCGATCGGGGCGAGCACGCCGGCCGCGAGCGGGACGGCGGCGAGGTTGTAGCCCGCGGCCCACCACAGGTTCTGCGTCATCTTCCGGTAGGCCGCTCGCGACAGCTCGATCGTGGCGACGACCGACCGCGGATCGTCGCTGGCGAGGATGACCCCGGCGGAGCCGATGGCGACATCGGTCCCCGCGCCGATCGCGATGCCGACGTCGGCCTTGGCGAGGGCGGGGGCGTCGTTGACGCCGTCCCCGACCATCGCGACGGCGCGGCCCTCGGACTGCAGCTCGGCGACGCGCGCCGACTTGTCCTCGGGGCGCACCCCCGCGAAGTAGCGGGAGATGCCGAGCTCGCGGGCCACGGACGCCGCGACGGCTTCGGCGTCGCCCGTGATCATCACCACCTCGATGCCGCGAGCGGTGAGGGCCCGGACGGCGTCACGGGACTCGGCGCGGATCGCATCCGCGAGGCGGAGGGCACCGGCGACCCGCCCGTCGACGAGGACGTGCAGGATGATCGCGCCGTCGGCACGCCATGCCTCGGACGCCGGCAGTTCGTCGGCTCCGGCCTGCTCGAGGAGCGCCGGTCCGCCGACCTCGACGGTTCGGTCGCCCACCCGGGCGCGGACGCCGAGGGCGGGCTCGGAGCGGAACTCGGACGCGGTGGCCCGGGACAGCTCCCGGCTGTCCGCGGCGGTCACGATCGCGCGGGCGAGGGGATGCTCGGAGTCGGATTCGGCGGCCGCCGCCAGCGCCAGGACCTCGTTCTGGTCGTAGCCGTCCGCCGGGACGACCGCCGTCACGGCGGGCGCGCCCTCGGTGAGCGTTCCGGTCTTGTCGAACAGCACCGCGTCGACGGTGCGCATCCGCTCGAGCGCCATGCGGTCCTTGACGAGGATGCCTCCCCGCGCCGCGCGCTCCGTCGCGATCGAGACGACCAGCGGGATCGCAAGGCCGAGCGCATGCGGGCAGGCGATCACGAGGACCGTGATGGCGCGTACGACCGCGGCGTCCGGGAGCCCGACGGCCGTCCAGACGACGGCGGTCACGACCCCGGCGATGAGTGCGAACCAGAACAGCCACCCGGCGGCGCGATCCGCCAGGCGCTGGGCGTGAGAGCTGGAGCTCTGTGCGTCCGCCACCAGGCGGGCGATGCCCGCGAGGGCGGTGTCGTCGCCCACCGCGGTCACCCGTGCGCGGATCCCCGAGTCGGTGGCGATGGTTCCGGCCACCACCGTGTCGCCGACGGTGCGCTGCACGGGGCGGGACTCCCCGGTGATCATCGACTCGTCCACGCTCGCCGACCCCTGCTCGATCACAGCGTCGGCCGGGACCCGTCCGCCCGGACGCACGAGGACGACGTCGCCCACCTGCAGCTGTGCGGGGGAGACGGACTCGGTCTCGTCCCCGACGATGCGTTCGGCCTGGTCGGGAAGCAGGGCGGCGAGCGAGTCCAGCGCGGAGGTGGTCTGCGCCAGGGAGCGCATCTCGATCCAGTGCCCGAGCAGCATGATCACCACCAGGAGCGCGAGCTCCCACCAGAAGTCGAGCTCGTGGTGGAGGAGTCCGAGCGTCGCTCCCCAGGAGGCGAGGAAGGCGACCGTGATGGCGAGGGCGATCAGCAACATCATCCCCGGTCGGCGTGCGCGGAGCTCATCGATGGCGCCGGTGAGGAACGGCCGACCGCCCCAGAGGAAGACGACGGTGCCCAGCACGGGCGGGATCGCGCGGATCACCGGATCGTCGGGGACGACATAGCCCACCAGCATCGCGAACATGGGGGAGAACGCGACCACCGGGACGGCGAGGACGAGCATGATCCAGAACAGCCGCCGGAACTGGCCGACGTGATCGGCGTGGCCGGTATGTCCGCCGTGGCCCTCGTGACCGCCATGGCCTTTCGGGGCCCCGTGGCCGGTGTGCCCGGCGTGGCCTCCGTGAGCGGCGCCGTCACGGGCGCCATGTGCTGCAGGTGCCGAAGGACTCCGGTGGGCTCCGTGGGCTGCGTGCGCGTGGCCCGCGTGCTCCGTGCGCTGCGGCGCGCCCGGATCGGCGGGTCGTGGGGCGGCGTGTCGATGGGTCTCGTGCGCTTCGTCGTCCATATCCCGGCCAACGCTATACCCCATTGGGGTATTCCGAAAGGGGTTGAGGGACGGCGCTATGGTGGTGACGAGGAGGGCGTATGCGGCGGAAACGGGAGGACCAGCGCTGCCCGTGCGGGACGGGTGATGCCTATGGATCGTGCTGCGGCCCGATCCTCGCCGGACGCCCCGCCCCGACCGCGGAGCGTCTGATGAGATCGCGGTTCACCGCCTTCGCGGTCGGCGACGAGGAGCACCTGCTCCGCACCTGGCATCCGGACTTCCGACCCGCCCGCGTGGATCTCGACGCCGACATGGACTGGCTCTCCCTGGACGTCGAGGCGACGGAGAGCGGCGGTCCGTTCGACCGCGAGGGGACCGTGCAGTTCGTCGCGCGGTACCGCGATGCGGACGGGCGTGGCGCACTGCGCGAGCGGAGTCGCTTCGTCCGGGAGGCGAGTGGATGGCTCTATGTTGACGGCACGACGGCCTGACCCCGCACGCCACGGTTCCTGGCGTAGGTTTGAGACGTGAAAGCCAACCCCGCGCACCAGATCGTGCTCCTGGACATCGCCGACCTCGACCGACGGATCGCCCGCGCCGAGCACGCGCGGACCCATCCGCCGCAGGGGGAGCGGATCAACGAGCTCGCCGCGCTCCGTCAGGAGCAGCTGCGCGAGCTCACGGTCCTGACGGGGCGGCGCGACGACGTGCAGGCGGAGCTCACACGGGTGGAGTCGGACGTCGCGCTGGTCGAGCAGCGCCGCGACCGCGACGCGCAGCGCCTCGCCGCCACGGCGAACCCCAAGGACGCCGTCGCGCTGGAGCAGGAGCTCGCGAGCCTCGCGCGCCGCCAGAGCGACCTGGAGGACATGCAGCTCGACGTGATGGGGCGCCTGGAGGAGGCGGAGGCGGCGCGAGCCGCGCAGCAGGCCCTCATCGATGCCACGGTCGAGGAGGGGACGCGCCTGACGGCCGAGGCCAAGGCGCAGGTGGCCGCCGCCACGACGGAGGGCGAGCAGCTCGCGCGGGACCGTGCCGCGCTCACCGATTCGGTCCCGCCGTCGCTCCTCAGCGAGTACGAGCGCCGCGCGCAGCGCACGGCCGGAGCCGCGCTGCTGCGTCGACAGACGTGCGAGGGGTGCCGCATGGTGCTCTCCGGGACCGACCTCAACGTGATCCGCCAGGCGGATCCGGAGGAGGTCGTGTCCTGCCCGGAGTGCGGCTGCATCCTCGTCCGCACGGAGGAGTCGGGTCTGCAGGCGACCCCCGCCGCGGACTGACGACGGGGGCGGATCGCGCGCTCGGCGCTCAGAGCTCCTCGTGCGTGCGCGGGTCGGCGCCGAAGAGGCGTCCGTCCGCGCGCCCCAGTGCCGTCACCGCGTCGACGTCGTCGGCGGACAGGCGCAGATCGGCGGCGGCGAGGTTCGCGGACTGGTGGGCCGGATCCGCGGCCTTCGGGATCGCGACCGACCCTCGTGTCGCGTGCCATGCCAGGACGACCTGCGCGGGGGAGAGTCCGCGCTCCTCGGCGATCCTCGTGACGACCGGCTCGGAGAACAGGTCGCCGGCGCGCCCCAGCGGGCTCCACGCCTCGGTGATGATGCCCTGCTCCCGGTGGTACGCCAGCGCGTCCGTCTGCGGGAAGTACGGGTGCAGCTCGATCTGGTTGACGACCGGACGGACTCCGGTCGCGTTCTCGATGCGTTCGAGGTGCTCCGGCAGGAAGTTGGAGACGCCGATCTGGCGCACCAGGCCCCGATCCCGTGCCTCGATCAGCGACTCCCACGCCTCGACGTACTTGTCCACGCGGGGGTTCGGCCAGTGGATGAGGAGGAGGTCGATGGCGTCGACACCGAGCCGGAACCGGCTCTCCTCGATCGAGACGAGGGCCTTGTTCCGCTCGTGGTGACGCCCCGCGAGCTTCGTGGTGACGATGAGCTCTCCGCGGTCCACGGCCGCGCCCGAGACGCCCCAGCCGACCGCGCCCTCGTTCTCGTAGTTGAACGCCGAGTCGATCAGCCGGTAGCCGGTCTCGATCCCGGCACGGACGGCGTCGGCGCCGGCCTCGCCGCGGAACGCGTAGGTGCCCAGCCCTTGAACGGGCAGGCGGAACCCGTTGTGGGCGGTGAAGGGATCGATGTCGGTCATGACGGTCCTCTCGACGGCGGATCGGTCGCTTCCACGCTAACGCGCTCGGAGGCGTGTAGGGGAGTGCAGGGAGACGGGACGCAACAATCGCGAGCGGCGCGGGCGGTCGATGTCGGCGGCAGGGCCTAGGTTCGAAACGTGGCAACCTCGGCTGCCCCGGCTGTATCCGGGCCCACGTCGATCGTGCTCGGGCGCGCGCCGGGTCGCGGTGCGTGGCGTGCGCTGCTGCTGGACGCGGACGGCGAGGTCTTCGCCACGGAGGAGATCGGGGACGACGGGCTCGTGGCCTGGGTCGGTGCGCACGAGCGCCGGTGCGCACCGAGGTGGGTCGTGCGCAGCGTCCGTGACGTCTATCCCCGCCTGCTCTCCGGCGGAGTCCGGCTGCGCCGCGCCCAGGATCTCCTGCTGTGCCATGCGATCCTCCGGGACACCACGATGCTGCCCCGCCCGGTCGCCGCGTCCCCGGCCTGGCGGCGCGGCGACCCGACGGCGCCGGAGGGGCGCCCCGCCCTGTTCTCCCTGGGCGACGACGGGGCCGGCGCCGAGGAGGAGGCCGAGTCCGTGCTCGCCGAGCTCCGCCGGCAGCGCGCCGCCCTCGGCACCGCTCCCGACGCGCGCCTGGAGCTGCTGTGCCTCGCGGAGTCCGCGGGGGCGCTGGTCGCCGAAGAGATGACGGCGGCGGGACTGCCGTGGGACGAGGTCGTCCATGACCGGATCCTCACCGAGGCCCTCGGTCGCCGTCCGCCACGGGGGAGCCGCCCGGAACGGATGGCAGTGCTGGTCCGGGAGATCGGGCAGCTCCTCGAAGACCCGCAGCTGAACCCGGACAGCCCGCCGCGGCTGCTGCGCGCGCTCCGCCGCGCCGGCGTCATGGTCGACTCGACCTCCCGATGGGAGCTCGCCGAGGTGGACCACCCGGTGATCCCTCCTCTGCTCGCGTACAAGCGCATGGCTCGTCTGTTCACGGCGAACGGGTGGAGCTGGCTCGCCGAATGGGTGCACGAGGGGAGGTTCCGTCCGGTGTACATCACCGGCGGCGTCGTCACCGGCCGGTGGGCCTCCGCCGGGGGTGGGGCGCTGCAGATCCCGCGGAGCCTGCGCCCCGCCGTGCGCGCGGATCCGGGGTGGTTGCTCGTGTGCGCGGACGTCGCCCAGCTGGAGCCGCGTGTTCTCGCCGCCCTGTCCCGCGATCGGGCGATGGCCGACGCGGCTCAGGGCGCCGACCTCTACGCGGGCATCGTGCGCTCCGGGGTGGTCGCCACCCGCGAGGAGGCGAAGTACGCCGTACTGGGGGCGATGTACGGGGCCACCACGGGAGACAGCGGCCGACTCGCGCCGCGGCTGCGCAGCGTCTTCCCGCGCGCCATGGCGCTCGTGGACGCGGCGGCCCGCGAGGGGGAGGAGGGCGGCGTCGTCTCGACGCTGCTCGGTCGTGGCTCGCCCCGGCCGGACGCGTCCTGGAGCACGACGCAGTCGCGCGCCAGCGACCCGGACGCCGGCGCGGCGGACGAGCGGCGCGCCCGCAGTCGTGCGCGGGATCGGGGGCGCTTCACGCGCAACTTCGTCGTGCAGGGGACCGCGGCGGAATGGTCGCTGCTGTGGCTGGCCGAGATCCGGCACCGCCTGGCCTCGCTGCCGCCCGGGGAACGGCCCGCGCCGAGGTCGGGGCCGGTCTTCTCCCGGCAGGCGCACCTGGCGTTCTTCCTCCACGACGAGGTGATCGTGCACTGTCCCGAGGAGCAGGCCGAGACGGTGGCCGACGTGGTGCGCGCGTCGGCGGACGCGGCGACGCGGCGGCTGTTCCCCGGCTTCCCGGTCGAGATCCCGCTGGACCTGCGCGTCTCCGAGGACGCGGGCAAAGGGTCGGCACCTGTCGCGCCGGTAGACTGATCGGGAACGGGTCGGCCGGACGGTCGCGTGGCGGGAGACCGCACCGAGGAACGTCCGGGCTCCACAGGGCAGGGCGGTGGGTAACACCCACCCGGAGCAATCCGCGAGACAGTGCCACAGAGAGCAGACCGCCTCTCCCGCGCGCGGGTGGAGGTAAGGGTGAAAGGGTGGTGTAAGAGACCACCGGGGATCGTGGTGACACGGTCCGCCAGGTAAACCTCGCCCGGAGCAAGGCCAGACAGAGGATACTGACGCGGCTCGCCGAGTCCTCGGGTAGGCCGCTGGAGCGGCACGGCAACGTGTCGCCGAGAGAGATGACCGTCGAAGGGATCGCCCGAGAGGGCTCCCGGAACAGAACCCGGCGTACAGGCCGGCCCGTTCACCACCCTGCCGGGGCCTGCGGGCGCGCGTTTGCGCGCGCATGGCCCCCGGAACAGAATGATTGAATGACGATTCAAGACTCCGTGCCGGTCGACGAACGGGTGTTCCGACGCAGTCCGCTCCGGGCGATCATCGGCGTCCTGCTGGGGTCCGCCCTGCTCTCCACGGCGCTGCTGTTCATCGTGCCGAGTCATCTTCCCCGTCAGATGTCGACCGGCACGCGAGGGATGGTCATCCTCGCGCTCTGCGTGGCGGGGGCGATCATCATCGGGGTCTGCGTGTTCGTGTTCGCGAACGTGCGGATCGTCGTTCGTCCCGACATCGTCATGATCCTTCGGCCCGGGAAGAACCGGCTCTACCTGCGGGAGGACACGGAGTTCGCCTCGAAGGTGACCGAGCACTACACGAACGGGCTGAGATCGGGGACGACCCGTGCCCTGACCGTGCACTCGGACGCCGGGACGGAGACCGTCTCCCTGCCCGGATACACGCGGGCACAGTTCAACGAGCTGATGTCCCTGCTCGCGCCGGTGGCGCCGCCGGAGCCGGTGGACCCGGTGGAGGCGGCGAGGAGACGCGCCTCGCTGCCCACGCAGTTTCGCACCGATGCCGGGCCGGTGCGGCGGACCGCCCGTGGGTTCGGGCTCGCGGGCGTCGGCCTGCTCCTGCTCGCGCTGGCGACCGTCGCCCTCGTCTTCGGGACCGGCGGGCTGGAGTTCAACGACTACTCCGCGCTGATCCTGATCGTTCCCTTCGCGGTTCTCGGCGCCGTGGGGGTCCTCGTCGGATCCGCACACCAGGCGAGGAAGGCGCGGTCCGTGCCGGCGCAGCTGAACGTGACCCACCTCGGTCTGCGGATCGACGACGTCGACTACCCGTACGCGCAGCTCACCCGCATCCAGCTCACGCCGCCGTCGTACAGTCGACACCGATTGGCGCTGGAGCCGGCGGCCGGGAGGACGGCGTCATACCTGCTCAGCGGCCCGGGCGTCACCATGACGCCCGGGATCGCGGAGCTGCTCGAAGTGCTCCGGGTCGAGACCGCTCGGCATCCCGGGCTACTGCGGCTGGACCTGGAGTAGCGCGCAGGGCCCGGGAGACCCGGGAGGTCAGTCGGCGGCGAGCGAGGCGGCGCCGATGATGCCCGCGGAGTTGCGGTGGACGGCCGCCACGATGGGCGTGTTCAGATCGAGCAGCGGCAGGAACTTCTCCGGATGCTTGGAGACGCCGCCCCCGACGACGAAGAGATCGGGGCTGAAGAGGAACTCCACGTGCGCGAAGAAGACCTGGAGGCGTGCCGACCACTCCTCCCAGGAGAGCTGCTCGCGCTCCATCGCGGAGTACGCGGTCCACTTCTCGATCGAGGCGTCCTCCACGCTCGTGCCGTCGTACAGCAGATGCCCGAGCTCCGTGTTCGGGACCAGCACGCCGTTGTAGAGGAACGCGGAGCCGATGCCGGTGCCGAGGGTGGCGACGATCGTGAGACCGCGGGCGTCACGGGCGGCGCCGTGGCGGGCCTCGGCGACGCCGGCCGCGTCGGCGTCGTTGACGAAGTGGATCTCGCGGCCGAGTCCCTTCTCGAAGAAGGCCTCGGCCTCGAAGCCGATCCAATCCGGCGACACGTTGGCCGCCGAGAGCGTTTTGCCGTACTTCACGATCGCCGGAAAGGCCACCCCCAGCGGGAGGGTGGACTCGGCCACGCCGAGGGTGTCCAGGACCTCCTTGACCGCGGTCAGCACGTCATCGGGGGAGGCGCCCTTCGGGGTGGGGACGCGCACGCGGTCCGAAGAGAGGGTGCCGTGTTCGAGATCGACGATGCCCGCCTTGATCCCGGTTCCGCCGATGTCCACGCCGATCGCTTGTGCCATGCGTCACAGCCTAGCGATGAGCGCGGACGACAGTAGGATCGTGACAGCCGCTGACGAAGGGGAACCCTGTGGAAGACGCCGACAAGAAGTACTGGTACAACATCCGCACCGGTGACGTCGAGTTCGGGATGATCTCGCCCGCCGTCGACCGGGTCGGCCCGTTCGACACCGAGGAGGAGGCCCGGCGCGCGCCCGAGAAGCTCGAGGAGAACGCCCGGGTCTGGGCGGAGGAGGACGCGGCGGACGACTCCTGGGGCGGCTCCGGCCCCGACGACGCCAAGGCCTGATCCGTGGACAAGCAGCGCGACTTCGTCCTGCGCACGATCGAGGAGCGCGGCGTCAAGTTCGTCCGCCTGTGGTTCACGGACGTGATCGGGACTCTCAAGTCCGTGGCGATCGCGCCGGCGGAGGTCGAGGGCGCGTTCGCGGAGGGCATCGGGTTCGATGGATCCGCCATCGAGGGACTGACGCGCAGCTTCGAGTCCGACCTGCTCGCGCAGCCCGATCCCACGACCTTCCAGATCCTGCCCTGGCGGGGTGAGATCGACCCCACGGCGCGAATGTTCTGCGACCTCACGACGCCGGACGGGCGTCCGGCCGTGGCGGATCCTCGTCACGTGCTGAAGCGCACGCTCGCCAAAGCCGCCGACGCCGGGTTCACGTTCTACACGCATCCGGAGATCGAGTTCTACCTGCTGAAGTCGAAGGAGGCGGGACCCGACGGCCCCGTCCCAGTGGACTCGGCAGGCTACTTCGACAACGTGCCCGGCGGCACGGCGCACGACTTCCGCCGCAGCGCGGTGCGGATGCTCGAGGATCTCGGGATCTCGGTCGAGTTCAGCCATCATGAGGGCGGGCCGGGGCAGAACGAGATCGACCTGCGCTATGCCGACGCGTTGACCACAGCCGACAACATCATGACCTTCCGCACCGTGATCAAGGAGGTGGCGATCGAGCAGGGCGTCTACGCGACGTTCATGCCGAAGCCGCTCAGCGATCAGCCGGGCAGCGGCATGCACACCCACATGTCCCTGTTCGAGGGGGACGTCAACGCCTTCTACGAGGAGGGCGCCAAGTACCAGCTCTCGCGCACGGGGCGTCAGTTCATCGCCGGACTGCTGCGCCACGCGAACGAGATCGCGGCGGTGACGAACCAGTTTGTCAACTCGTACAAGCGCCTGTGGGGCGGCGACGAGGCGCCGAGCTTCATCACGTGGGGCCACGCAAACCGCTCCGCGCTCGTGCGCGTCCCGATGTACAAGCCGAACAAGGGGCAGTCCTCGCGCGTGGAGTACCGGGCGCTGGACTCCGCGGCGAACCCCTACCTCGCCTATGCGCTCATGCTGGCCGCGGGGCTGAAGGGGATCGAGGAGGGCTACGAGCTCCCGCCCGAGGCCGAGGACAACGTCTGGTCGCTGAGCGAGGCGGAGCGCCGGGCCCTCGGCTACGCGCCGCTGCCGTCGAGCCTGGACCACGCGCTGGAGTACATGGAGGACTCGGAGCTCGTCGCGGAGACCCTGGGAGAGCAGGTGTTCACCTACGTCCTGCTGAACAAGCGCAAGGAGTGGGAGGCGTACCGGGGTCAGGTGACGCCGTTCGAGCTCAAGAGCAACCTCGAGCTGCTCTGATCCCCGCATGCCCCGCCCGGATGCCTCCGTCTCGCTGTCGGCGCTCGCCCGGCTGGGGTTCGACGATCTGTCCGCGGCCGCAGCGGCGCTGAGCGATCTGTCGGCGACGACCGGTGTGGACCGGGTCACCCTCCTCGACGAGTTCTCCGCGGCCGATCCCGACGAGGCCGTCGCCGGGATCCTCCGGGTGGCGCGTCGCGATCCGGAGGGCGTCGCGCGCCTGCTGCGGGACCCGCACGCGCGGCCCGGGGTCTGGCGGCTCTTCGGCGCATCCACGGGCCTCGCCCGGTTCTTCGAGCGTCGTCCCGCCGAGCTCGACGTCCTCGCGTCCCCGCCCGTCGCCGTGCCGACGGCGGATGCGCTGCGCTCCCGGTTCCTCGCCGCGGTCGGCGCCGCGGACGGGGTCGCGCGAAGCGGCGACGCCGCGGCGCGGATCGCGCTGAGGGTGGCCTACCGGCGCGCGCTCGCGGAGATCGCCTCCGTCGACCTCGCGTCGACGGATCCCGTCGCGTTCATACCGGTCGTGGCGCGGGCGTTGGCCGACGCCGCAGACGCGGCGCTGGAAGCCGGTCTGGCGATCGCCCGTGCCGCCGTCGTCGCCGAGTCCGCGTCGGCACGGGTGCGCGTGTCGTCCGAGGAGGTCGCGGCGACGAGGCTCGCCGTGATCGGGATGGGGAAGACCGGCGCGCAGGAGCTGAACTACATCAGCGACGTGGATGTCATCTTCGTCGCGGGCACCGCGGACGAGGACGCCGTCCCCGAGGCGCGGGCCATCGATGTCGCGACGCGCCTGGCCCGCGAGTTGACGGCCGCGGTCTCCGGGATCGGGGCCGAGCCCCCGCTCTGGGAGCTGGACGCGGCGCTGCGGCCGGAGGGCAAGCAGGGCGCCCTCGTGCGCTCCCTCGGCTCCCACCTCGCGTACTACGACCGCTGGGCGAAGAGCTGGGAGTTCCAGGCGCTGCTGAAGGCGCGGCCTGCGGCCGGCGACCCGCAGCTCGGTCGGGAGTACCTCGCGGCCGTGCAGCCCAAGATCTGGTCGAGTGCCGCGCGTGAGGACTTCGTCGGCAGCGTGCAGCGCATGCGCGAGCGCGTGACCGAGCACATCGCTGCGGACGATGTGCCGTACCAGATCAAGCTCGGCCCCGGTGGCCTGCGCGACATCGAGTTCACGGTCCAGCTCCTGCAGCTCGTGCACGGGCTCACGGACCCGTCGCTGCGCACCCGCGGCACCCTCGAATCTCTCGACGCCCTCGTCGCGGGCGGATACATCGGCCGGGCGGAGGCGGTCACGTTCGCCCAGGACTACCGCACGCTGCGGCTCCTGGAGCACCGGCTGCAGCTGTGCGACCTGCAGCGGACGCATCTCATGCCGCGCACGCCGGCGGGGCTCCGCGTCCTCGCGCGCGCGACCGGGATCGCGGACACCGCGGAAGGGGTATGGGCGCGCTGGGAGGACGTACGCCGGGAAGTGCGCGACCTGCACACCCGGCTCTTCTACCGGCCGCTGCTGAGCGCCGTGGCCGGACTCCCGGCGGAGGGACGGTCGCTGTCGACGGAGCAGGCCCATGATCGGCTGGCGGCGATCGGCTTCCGGGACCCCGCGGGGGCCCTGCGGCACATCGGCGCCCTGACGACGGGGATCAGCCGCAAGGCGACCATCCAGCGCCACCTCATGCCGGTCATGGTGCGCTGGTTCGCCGACGGGAGCGACCCCGACTACGGCCTGATCGCGTTCCGGCGGATCAGCGAGCGGCTCGGGGACACACCCTGGTTCCTGCGCATGCTGCGCGACTCCTCGGGTGCCGCCGAGAGCCTCACCCGCCTGCTGTCGTCCTCACGATACGTCGGCGAGCTGATGGAGTGGATCCCCGAGTCGGTCGCGTGGCTTGACAGCACCGAGCTCCTGCGGCCGCGCAGCGCGGCGGCGCTGGATGAGGAGGCGCGGGCCATCCAGACGCGGCATGAGTCCATCACGCCGGCGCTGCGGGCCGTCCGCTCGCTTCGGCGCCGGGAACTGCTGCGCACGGCTATGGGCGCGGTGCTGGACGTCCTTCGCATCGACGAGGTGGCGGCTGCCCTCACCGCCATCACGGAGGCGACGATCCAGGCGGCGCTGCGCGCGGTGCGGCGCGAGGTCGTCTCCCCGGAGGACGATGCGCTCGACTTCTCGGTGATCGCCATGGGGCGTTTCGGCGGTGCGGAGCTGGGATTCGGCTCGGACGCGGACGTGCTGTACGTCTACGACGCGAACGGGATCGACCCCGAGCGTGCGCAGCGGTACGCGGTGAAGATCGTCGCCGGACTCCGCGAGCACCTGGCGGACCAACGGGTGCCTCTCGACCTCGACGCGGACCTCCGCCCCGAAGGACGAAACGGTCCTGTGGCCCGGTCGTTCGACGCGTACGCGCAGTACTACCGGCGCTGGTCGCTCTCGTGGGAGTCGCAGGCGCTGCTGCGGGCGCGCGGGATCGCGGGGAGCGCCAAACTCATCCGCCGCTTCGAGGAGCTCGCGGACACGGTCCGCTACCCCGCGCAGCTCGATCTCGCGTCGCTCCGCGAGATCAAGCGGATCAAAGCACGGGTCGAGGGCGAGCGCCTGCCGCAGGGGGTGGACCCGCGTCGTCACCTCAAGCTCGGGCCGGGCACGCTCAGCGATGTCGAGTGGCTCGTGCAGATCGTTCAGCTCCAGCACGCGCACGAGGTGCCGGGCCTGCGCACCACGTCCACGATGCAGGCACTGGACGCCGCCGTGGACACGGGCCTCGTCCCGCACGAGGCGGGGGAGCGGCTGCGTGAGGCGTGGCTGCTGTCGAGCCGTCTGCGCTCGGCGATGACGCTCCTGACCGGTCAGACCCGCGACGTCCTCCCCGTCGACGTCCGGGAGCTCGACGGCGTGGGGCGTATCCTCGGCTATCCCGAGCGCTCGGCGGGCCTGGTGGAGGAGGAGTACCTCGCGGTGACCCGCCGGGCGCGGCGCGTCTTCGAGCAGCTCTTCTACGGCTGATCCAGCGCCTGCCTCAGCGCAAAGCGCGCTCGAGGTCCTCCAGAAGGTCGTCGATGTCCTCCAGTCCGACCGACAGCCGGACGACCTCCACGGGGACCGCGGCGTCGGTGCCGCGCACAGAGGCGTGCGTCATCGCGTCGGGGTAGTTGACGAGCGATTCCACCCCGCCCAGCGACTCGGCCAGCTGGAACACACGGGTGGACTCCGCGAAGCGCCGGGCTGCCGCTCCGGACCGCAGCGCCACGGAGACGATCCCGCCGAAGCCGCTCATCTGACGCGCCGCCAGGTCGTGTCCGGGATGGGACGGCAGGCCCGGGTAGTAGACGCGTGCGATGCCGGGGTGGGCGTCCAGGAACTCGGCCACGGTCCGGGCGTTCTCGCCGTGCTGACGCATCCGCACAAGCAGCGTCTTGATCCCGCGCGTCGTCAGCCAGGCGTCGAACGGGCCGGACACGGCGCCCACGGCATACTGCAGGAAGCCGATCTCCGCGGCGAGTTCGTCATCCCGCAGCACCACGGCCCCGCCCACGACATCGGAGTGTCCTCCGAGGTACTTGGTCGTGGAGTGGACGACCACGTCGGCGCCGAGGGTCAGCGGACGCTGGAGGGCCGGGGTCGCGAACGTGTTGTCGACCACGACCACCGATCCGGCGGCGTGGCCGATCTCCGCGAGGGCCGCGATGTCCGAGATCCGCAGCAGCGGGTTCGAAGGCGTCTCCACCCAGAGCACGCGCGGGGGCCGGGCGGCGACCGCGTCGCGCACGGCGTCGAGCGAGCTCATGTCGACGACCTGCACGGTCACGCCCCAGGCGCCGAGGACCCGCGACAGAAGCCGGAAGGTGCCGCCGTACACGTCGTCGCCGAGCAGCACGTGGTCGCCCGGCTTCAGCACCGCCCGGAGCAGGGTGTCCTCCGCGGCCAGCCCCGACGCGAAGGAGAAGGCGTGCGTGCCGTCCTCCAGCGCGGCGAGCTGGGCCTGGAGGGCGTCCCTGGTGGGGTTGCCGCTGCGCCCGTACTCGTATCCCTGGCGGAGCCCGCCGATCCCGTCCTGGACGAATGTGGTCGACAGGTGCAGGGGCGGGATCACGGCCCCGGTCTGCGGATCGGCGGCCTGGCCCGCGTGGACGGCGGCCGTGGCGGTGTGGCGGGAATCGATCGTCATGCGCGGTCTCCTTCGGTGTGCGCGGGATGCACGGCGAATCCGTGCCCGGTCATCCAGTCGTCGTCGAACACCCTGTCCAGGTAGCCGCGTCCGTGATCGGGGAGCAGCACGACGACGACGTCGTCGCTGGTCAGGCCCTCGGCCGCCCGCAGCGCGGCGACCACGGCCATGCCGCTGGAACCTCCGACCAGCAGGCCCTCTTCCCGGGCGAGGCGGCGTGTCATCGCGAACGCCTCAGCATCGGAGACCCGTTCGTACCGGTCGACGACCGAGGCGTCGAAGGTGTCCGGGAGGAAGTCCTCGCCCACCCCCTCGACAAGGTAGGGGTGGATCGGGCCACCGTCGGCGTAGATGGAGCCGTGGGGATCGGCGCCGATCACTTGCACCCGCCCGGCGCCGACCTCCTTCAGGTATCGGCCGGTTCCGCTGATGGTCCCCCCGGTTCCGATGCCGGCGACGAAATGCGTGATCCGGCCGTCGGTGTCGGACCAGATCTCCGGTCCGGTTGTCTCGTAGTGCGCCTGCGGGCCGTTCGGGTTCGCGAACTGGTTGGGGTGGAACGCCCCGGGGATCTCCCGGGCCAGTCGAGCGGCGACGGAGTAGTAGGACTCGGGATGGTCCGGCGGCACCGAGGCGGGCGTCACCACGACGTCGGCCCCGTAGGCGCGCAGCGTCGCGACCTTGGCGCCGTCGAACTTGTCCGGGACGACGAACACCATCCGGTAGCCGCGTTGGACGGCGATCAGCGCGAGTCCCACGCCCGTGTTGCCGCTCGTGGCCTCCACGATCGTCCCGCCCGGGCGGAGCAGCCCCTCGCGTTCCGCGGCGTCCACGATCGATCGCGCGATGCGGTCCTTGGCGGACCCGCCGGGATTGAAGTACTCCGCCTTGGCGAGGACGGTGGCGGACAGTCCCGCGGTCACGGCGGACAGTCGGACGAGGGGAGTGGCGCCGACGAGGTCGGCGACGTGGGCGGCGTAGCGCACGGTGGGTTCCTGAACGGACGGGGCGCAGGGGTTGCGCGAAGTGGTCTGAGGTCGTCGAAGAGGCGCGGAACGCGCTCAGGAACGACAACGACAGGTCAGGGCCACGGGGAGATGCTATCCCGACGCCGGCGATGTCGTCCTCCCCGCCGAAACAATCGCCGTAACAGAGAACGCCCCGGCGGCCGCGAGTCGCGTGGAGGGGGAAGTCCGACGGTCAGCGTCCGAGCTCAGGGCGTCCGGTAGACGGACTGCAGGTCGTCGCGGATCCAGTACGCGTCCTCGGTGCGCTGCGCGTCGCCGGTGAAGCCCGAGTCCGGGATCAGCAGGTAGCGATTCGGATCGGCGGAGTCGTTCCAGGTGGTGTCCACGGCATACCAGGCCCCGTCGATCTGCACCTTGTTCCAGGCATGCCGCCCGCCCGAGAGCACGGTTCCGCTGACGTAGACGGTGGGCACCCCCGCGGCGTTCATGAGGGCGCTGTAGGCGGTGGAGTATCCGCCGCAGACGACCGCGCCGTGTTCGATGACGCCGTCGACCCGCCAGGCGTAGGAGTAGGTGATGTCGCGCTCATCGTCGCTCGCCGCCAGCGCCGCACGGTCGTACTCCGTGTTCGCCGCGAGGAAGTCGTTCAGCGCGATGGCCTTGTCCCGCGGAGACATCCCCTCGGGCGCTACCGCCGCGACCGTCTGCTCGACCCAGTTCTTGGTGAGCTGCTGCAGACGCTCGCGCTCGGCGCTCTTCATGCTGTACTCCACGTGCACCACGCTCTTGTCGCCCTTCCAGCGGGTGTCGTACGAGTAGGTGCGCACCCCGAGAACGTACGGGTTCTGCCTCTCCGCCTCGAAGAACGCATCGGCGACCGTCTGCGCCCCCGGGGCGTTGGCGTACTCGGTCACGTCGATGTCTGCGGTCCCGTTGATCAAGTGGCCTGCGAGGAAGCGGACGAACTCATCGGATCCGTAGACCGGATAGTCGATCACCGCCGGCTCCGTCTTCGGCTTGACGTCCTCCTTGACCTGCTCCAGCGTCTTCACGATCGGTGCGGCGCCGCCCGTGGCGGGCGCCGCGGCGGCCGCTCGGGCGTTGTAGTCCGCCCGGAACGCCTCGGCGTCGAAGGACGGATCAGGGGTCACCAGTGTCGCCGTCCAGTCGAGCTTGGTGCCCATGCCCTGGATGTGGACGTCGATCGCACCGGGCACGTGCTGGGCGGGCACGACTCCGCCTTCGGGGATGACCGCTTGGGTCTCACGGATCTGTCCGTCCAGGCTCGTGAACGCGAAGCGGGTCGTCAGCGTCGGCAGTTCCTCCGGCCGGAAGATGTTCTGACCCATCGAGAACGTCGCCGTCTCGTACGGCAGTGTCTCCATGAGGGAGTTCGCATCCGCGTCGCCGATGCTCGAACGGTCGGTGCCGTTCGAGGCGATCACGCCCCAGCGATAGCCGGAGTGGACGAAGGACAGGGTGGACAGATCCCCGAGTCCGAGGATCGAGTCGGCGGACTGCCCGTCGAACAGCTCCAGATAGGAGTTCTGTCTGCTGGCACGGCCGAGCTGCTTCAGCTCGGCGCTGGACCAGGTGAGCTCGTCGGTCGTGCCGAGCACCTCGTACTGACGGAATCCGGTGCCATCGTCGCTCGAGGTCTGCTCGTGGCTGCCGACGACGATGTACTCCGTCGCCCCGGGCACCGGCGACCAGGAGAGCTGAAGGTCGCCGGTGGTGTCCTCCGAGTCGACCCGCACGCGAGGTGCGTCGATCGGGCTCGGCGCGGCGGAGAACTTCGTGACCACGGGGGTCTCGAGCGGCTCGCCGTGCTCGTCGACGTGTCGCACGAGGTAGTACTCCGGCTCGAGCCCCCAGGTCCCGTGGTCGGCGTCGTCGGACATCACATCGACCGACACCGTCTCGTCATCCACGCGTCGAAGCTCACGGCTCTCGCTCGGCCAGATCCGCAGGTCATCACCCGGCCTGCTCTGGCCGACGATGAGGTCAGCGCGCTTGGTGAGCGTCGGGTCGAGGAACACTTCGAACGCCCAGCCGACGTCGGTCGGCCCGGAGCCCCTCATCATCGTCTCCGCGTCGAAGTCGTACGAGGCGGGGAAGGTGAGCGGCTCGTCGCCATTGAGCCCGGTCAGGGGAGCGGTCACCGCGACGGCGCGGTCCTCGGCCTTCGTCGACTGCGTCGGCAGCGCGCTGCTCGGCGCACCGAGGCCACGCACCATCACGACCGCGACCGCGACCACCAGCGCGACGACGGCGACGGAGGCGATCCCGACGATGAGTCCGACCTTCTTCCGCCTCCGACGGGGCGCCGACGGCGCGTCTTCTGTGCGGGCGGGATCCTGCGCGGCGGGCGAAGGCCCGGACCCCGCGCCGGCAGGCTCGGGCGTGACCGAGGCTGCGGCCTGCGACATCGCGGCCGTTGCGGCATCCGCAGGGGGCGTCGCCGGGGCGGCCGGGTGCAGGTGATCCGTCCACTGCTGTCCGTCCCACCACCGCAGGCCACCGGAGCCGCCCGGATCCGAGTACCAGCCCGCTGCAGGTGTGGTCATCGTCGGCGGCCCCCTCCGTATCAGCGGGGTCCGCCCCCGCCGCGACGGGTTTCAATCTAGCAAACGGGCGAGGCCGATCCCGGCGGATGTGCCGAGACGCCACGAGGGCCTGACTTCCGCACGACCGTACGGAAGTCAGGCTCTCGAAGCAGGCCGTACGGAGGCTACACCCCGAAGTACAGCTCGTATCCGACTGTGATGCTCAGAAGCCTCCGAGCGCGGCGCCCTCGTCCGCGGCAGGCCCGACACGCGGGTCGACGCAGAAGGTGATGAGCCCGTGGATGACCGAGCGGCCGCGTGATCTGCCCTCGGCACGTCACACATCGGCGCGGGCGGCGACGGGCGGCAGCGGGGAGGCACCCCGGCGCAGCGCGGTCGACAACCTGATACCGATCACGCCCTGCAGCACGGCGCCCGCGATCATGAACGTGACCACGGGCTGCCAGCTGCCCGCGGAGACCGCCGCCCAGCCCGAGGCGAGCGGACCGACTCCGCCGAGCAGATATCCCACCACCTGGGTAAGCGAGGAGACCCGGGCGACCTGCGCGGGCTCGTCGCCGATCGACGACAGCAGCGCGAGGGCAAACGGGAACCCGCTCATCCCGATCCCGATCAGCACGGCCCATGCCTCAGGCGCGGCGGTCGGCGCGAGCAGGAGCCCGGCGGCACCCGACACGGCGCACGCGGTGGTGACGATCACGCCGACGACCCGCGAGGCGTGGCGACCGGCGGCGGGGACGATGAGCGCGGTGGCGGGCACGCCCACCGCCATCACGAGGCCGAGCATCAGCCCGGCTCGTCGTTCGTCGATGCCTCCCGCAGCCGCGATCTGCGGCAGCCAGCTGATGATGATGTAGCTGAGCATCGTCTGCAGGGCGAAGAACGCCAGCAGCGGGACAGTGCCGCGGGGCCAGCCGCGCGTCGTCGTCTCGGCAGCTCCTCCCGAGGCGGTCACGGCCGGATCGCCGACGCGACGCGGGGCCAGCAGCACCCAGAGCACGCCGGTGGCGAGCGCCGGCAGCGCCCAGAAAGCGAGGCTCGCCGTCGGTGCGCCGAGTCCCTCGGCCAGGGGCAGCGCCACGGCCGCAGCGATCGCCGCACCAAGCGCCATCGCGCTGGTGTACCCCGTGGTCGGGCCACGCCCGCGGTCGGCGAACCAGTCACGGATGATCGCGGGCAGCACGATATTGATCGCGGCGATTCCGGCCGCGGCGCAGATAGTCCCGATCAGAATGACCGTGCCGTGCGGAATCGCTCGCACGGCCAGACCTCCGGTGAGCAGTGTGAGCGCGATCCCGACGGTCGCGCGCACTCCCCGCCGCTGCAGCAGCGGAACCACACCGATACCGGCAAAAGCGAACAAGAAGACGGGCATGCTCGCGACGAGCGGCGCTGACAGGTCGGACAGCGCCCCGGTCGCGCGCAGCTCCCCGAGAAGCGGGCTGGCACCGGTGATGCCGAGGCGGAGATTGAGCCCCAGGCAGAGCACGAGGAGGAACGGGGCGATGGGCCCGTGACGGGACGACATGACTCACCAATCAGACGTTAGACGTTTAATGTTTGCGCCGTTGATATTATCGACGGATGACACTCCCCGCAATCCGCCGCACGAGCCTCGGCGACGAGGCGGCCTCGATGATCCGTGCGGAGATCCTTTCGGGCCGATGGGCCGTGGGCATGCGGATCCCGGCCGAACCGGAACTGATGTCGCAGCTCGGAGTGTCGCGCGGCACGCTCCGCGAGGCGCTGCGGTCGCTGCAGTACGCGGGCCTGCTCGAGATCCGCCGAGGCGACGGCACGTACGTCCGGTCACGCAGCGAGATCGGCACCGCGTTGGCTCACGCACAGCCGCCGCTGGAACAGGTCCTCGAGGCGCGTGCCGTCATCGAGCCCGAGCTCGCCGGCCTCGCGGCGCTGCGCGCCGACGACGCCGACATCGCTCGGATCCGTGCCGCATTGGAGGCGAAGCACGCGGCCGATGACGGTGAGTGGGCACGAGCCGATGCGGCGTTCCATGCGGCCGTCGCCGACGCCGCGCACAGCCCCGTGCTCGGAGAGGTGTATCAGGCACTCCTACCGCACCTCGAGGAGTCAATGCACCGCGCGCTGAACCGGGAGGGCTTCCGCCGTAGGGAGCCGCGCGGACACGACGACGTGCTGGCCGCGATCCAGCGCCGCGACGCGCAGGCGGCCCGCGAGAGCGCACGGGCGAATCTCATCGCGACCGAGAGCTGGGCGATCGACGCTCCGGAGCCCCCGGCGTGAGGCGCCCCGCGCCGAAGCCCGGCTTCGTCCTGCCACCGGAGGTCCCGAGACGACGCCGAGACGTCCGTGCGGACGACGGCACAGCCGCACTCGGCGCGTCGGTCGCCGACGGAGGCCGGCGGCTCGCGGTCGAGGGGCACGGTCCGGCGCGCCGATGATGCGCCTGCCGACCGGAAGGCAACGGACTCACCGATCCGGAGCCCGCCGCGGCTGAGGGGGACGGCGAGCTGCGCGTTTCGATCTCTTTCGTCAGCGCCCCTTCCGGGGTAGCCGACCCGGTGGCCGAGCCGAATGTACAGCGGGATCTTCCCCGTGCGTGCGGCGCCATGCGGCCTCGATGCGTGCGAGTGCGTTCCCCTGCGCAGCACGTGCAGGGGGACGCAGCAGACGTCGGAGAAGGTGGACATAGATGGACGCCGGTGGGTGGACAGGTCGACACGTCGGGTACGACAAAGCGCTCGGCTCCCTTGATTTCTCGCGGGAGCCGAGCGCTCACAGTGTCGTCAGCAGACGTCAGACTCCGAAGTAGAGCTCGAACTCGTACGGGTGCGGGCGCTGGGCCATCGGCAGGATCTCGTTGTTGTACTTGTAGTCGATCCAGGTCTGGATGAGCTCCTCCGTGAACACGCCGCCCTCGAGGAGGAAGTCGTGGTCGTTGCGGAGGGCCTCGAGCGAGTCCAGCAGCGAGTTCGGCACCTGCGGGATGTTCTTGGCCTCCTCCGGCGGGAGCTCGTACAGGTCCTTGTCGATCGGTTCGAGCGGTTCGATGCGGTTGCGGATTCCGTCCAGGCCGGCCATGAGCTGCGCCGCGAACGCGAGGTAGGGGTTGCCCGAGGCGTCCGGCACCCGGAACTCGATGCGCTTGGCCTTGGGGTTCGATCCCGTCAGCGGGATGCGGATCGCCGCCGAGCGGTTGCCCGCCGAGTACGCGAGGTTCACGGGGGCCTCGAAGTGCTTCACGAGACGGTGGTAGCTGTTCAGCGTGGGGTTGGTGAATGCGAGGACCGCGTGCGCGTGCGCGAGGAGGCCGCCGATGTACCAGCGCGCGGTGTCGCTGAGCTGGCCGTAGCCGTTCTCGTCGAAGAACAGCGGCTTCCCGTCGAGCCACAGCGACTGGTGCGTGTGCATGCCCGAGCCGTTGTCGCCGAAGAGCGGCTTCGGCATGAAGGTCACCGTCTTGTTCCACTCCTGCGCGGTGTTCTTGACGATGTACTTGAACTTCAGGATGTCGTCGGCCGCATGCACCATCGTGTCGAAGCGGTAGTTGATCTCCTGCTGCCCGGCCGTGCCGACCTCGTGGTGCGAACGCTCGAGCGCGAATCCGGCGTCGATGAGACGCAGCGTGATGTCGTCGCGCAGGTCGGCGGTCTTGTCGACGGGGGAGACGGGGAAGTACCCGCCCTTGAACGGCGTCTTGTTGCCGAGGTTGCCGCCTTCCTCCTCACGGCCGGAGTTCCAGGCGGCCTCCTCGGAGTCGACCTTGTAGAAGCTCTCCCCGGCCGTGACCGAGTACCGCACCTCGTCGAAGATGTAGAACTCCGCCTCGGGCGCGAAGTAGGCGGTGTCGGCGATGCCGGTCGACGCCAGGTACTGCTCGGCCTTCTTGGCGACCTGGCGCGGGTCCTTGCTGTAGATCTCGCCGGTGCGCGGGTTGTAGATGTCGAACACCATGACGAGGGTGCTCGCCTCGCGGAACGGGTCGATGTACGCGGTGGTGACGTCGGGGATCAGCTGCATATCCGACTCGTGGATGCTCGCGAACCCGCGGATGGAAGAACCGTCGAAGAGCTGGCCGTTGACGAAGAAGTCCTCGTCGACGGTCGAAGCCGGGATGTTGAAGTGCTGCTGCACGCCGGGCAGGTCGGTGAAACGGATGTCGAGGAACTTGACGTCGTTCTCGCGGATGTACGCAAGGACGTCTGCCGGATCGGTGAACATGCATCAACTCCTGAGGGAACGGGTGGGGCCGAGCGGCCTGTGAGCAGGCTACGGCGGCGGAATTTCCCGAGGGTGTCTGCCATGTTTCGGGCGTGTTACACGCCGTCGCCTAGGCTGGAGGAATGGCCGATCCTGTGCAGACCTACCCGGGTGAACGACTCGGTCTCCCCGCATCGGGCACCGGGAGCGTCGGCCGGATCGGGCGGCGGATCGCCGCACTCGCGATCGACTACGCCGCGGCGACCATCATCGCCATGGCCTTCTTCGGCTTCCGGCAGTTCGACCTCCCGCAGGAGGCGGGGCTGTCGCAGTTCGCGCCGCTCACGGTCTTCGCCGTGATGCAGATCCTCTTCATCCCGACGATCGGGGGGAGCCCCGGGCACCGCCTGGTGGGGCTCCGGCTCGTGATGCTCGGGGGCGGATGGACGGGCGTCTGGCGTCCGGTCGTCCGCACGCTCCTTCTTCTGCTGATCATCCCCGCCGTCGTCTGGGATCCGGATCAGCGCGGACTCCACGACAAGGCGGTGGGCACGGTCCTGATCCGGGCGTGACGCCGCGGGCGGCGGATGCTCCTGCGAACCTCTGGGGAATGCGTGAGCAGTGTCCTCAGGCGACGGGCGCGGCGCCTCGGTTCCGGCGGCGGAAGTCCTTCGGAGCCTTGCCGCCGAGGAAGGAACGGGCGGGGTCGATGACGAAGCCTTGCCGTAGCGCCTCGCGCCCGATGAGCATGCGGAAGCCCATCTCCGTGCGGTTGCTGAGCGTGACCTCGGCCGTCACGCGGCGCCCGACGAGGAGCAGGTCCAGGAGGACGACGACGCGGCGCTGCGCGTGGCCCGACGAGCTGCGGACGTCCCGCCGATCGAACACGGGGAGCTCGACCGGCACCAGCTCGTGAGCGCCCTGCCAGGGACGGACGTCGAAGCGGACCCACGGCTCGCCGTCGCGATCGAGCTCGCGGATGTGCTGGGCGTGCAGCGAGGAGCTGCGCGCGCCGGTGTCGATCTTCGCCTTGATCCACGGGACGCCGACGTCCGGCAGGCTCACCCACTCGCGCCACCCCGTGAGGGTGGTTGAATGAGATGACCGATCCACAACGTCCATCCTGGCAGGAAATCTCAGTGAAGCTCGCCGTGCTCTCGCGCGCCCCTCAGGCCTATTCCACCCAGCGCCTCCGCGCCGCAGCCCTGCAGCGCGGACATCAGGTGAAGGTGCTCAACACCCTGAGATTCGCGATCGATCTGACCTCGGACGAACCGGACCTGCACTACCGGGGAAGGCCGCTCAGCGACTACGACGCGATCCTGCCGCGGATCGGGAACTCCATCACCTACTTCGGCACGGCGGTGGTCCGTCAGTTCGAGCAGATGGACGTGTACACGCCGAACACCGCCAACGGCATCTCCAGTGCCCGGGACAAGCTCCGGGCCAACCAGATCCTCTCCCGCCACAACATCTCCATGCCCGCCACCGCGTTCGTGCGCAACCGCGCGGACGTCCGCCCGGCGATCGAGCGCGTGGGCGGGGCGCCCGTCGTCATCAAGCTGCTGGAGGGGACCCAGGGCATCGGCGTCATCCTCGCCCCGCAGGTCAAGGTCGCCGAGGCGATCATCGAGACGCTTCACTCGACCAAGCAGAACGTACTGATCCAGAAGTTCATCGCGGAGAGCCGTGGGCGCGACATCCGTGCGCTGGTGGTGGGCGACCGGGTCGTCGCGGCGATGCGCCGGGTGGCCAACGGGGACGAGTTCCGCTCCAACGTGCATCGGGGAGGGACCGTGGAGCCGGTCACGCTGGACCCCGTCTACGAGCAGACCGCCGTCCGGTCCGCGCAGATCATGGGCCTGCGCGTGGCGGGCGTGGACATGCTGGAGGGCGAGCACGGGCCGCTCGTCATGGAGGTCAACTCCTCGCCGGGTCTGCAGGGGATCGAGGCGGCCACGAATCTCGACGTGGCGGGTGCGATCATCGACTACATCGCCGGGCAGGTCGCGTTCCCCGAGATCGACGTCCGGCAGCGGCTGACCGTCTCGACCGGGTACGGCGTCGCCGAGCTGCTCGTGCACGGCGGTGCCGACCTCGTCGGGAAGACGCTCGGAGAGTCCGGGCTGTGGGAGCGCGACATCACCGTGCTCACCCTGCATCGCGGGGTCTCGGTCATCCCCAACCCGCGAAAGCACCAGGTACTGGAGGCCGAGGACCGGCTGCTGTGCTTCGGCAAGCTGGATGAGATGCGCTCGATGATCCCCGAGCGTCGGCGTCGGCGCGCCAAGGTGCGCAAGCTCCCCAAGGAGCCCCTGCCGCCCGTCTCATAGGCGGAGACGCAGAAGCCCCGGCGCTCACGGAGCGGCCGGGGCTTCTGGGTTCGGGGGTCCGGGTCAGCGCGGACGAGGGGCGCGCGCCTTGAGCGGGTCGATGCCCTTCGGGATCGGAAGCGAGGACAACGACTGCGACACCGATTCCAGCCGCTTGATCACCGCCGCCATCGTCGCCTTGTCGATCGCCTTGGGGAGCTTCTTGATTGTCTTGGTGAGCTGGTCGATCGGGACCTCGTCCTCGCCGTGGCCCAGGTAGTACACGTTCACCGGGACGCCCTGGGCGACGCGCAGCGCCTTCGTGCGCTCCTCCTTGACCAGACGCGTGAGCCGTCCGCGAGCGCCTTCGCCCACCACGACGATGCCGCCGCGTCCGACCGCGCGGTACACCGCCTCCTGCGTCTTGGGGTTGACGCCGACGGGGGTGTCGGACGCCTGCCAGTTGCGCCCGAGGCTCGTGCTCAGCACGTGTCCGGCCGCCCCCGGCATGCCGTCGATCTTCTTGTACATCGCGCTCGTCGACAGCCGTGTCATGGTGAACATCGCACCGAGCACGCCGACCATCAGACCCGTGATGGCCCAGAGGATCAACGACCAGATCTGGAAGGGCGGGATGAGATAGCCCACGATCAGCCCGACGAGCACGCCGGCGATCAGGATGGCGATGAGCAGCCACGGCAGCCAGGAGTACTCCTCCCGCGTGAAGCGGTAGAGCGACTTGATCTGGGAGAAGAAGCCCGGACGCTTCTCCGGCTGAGGACGACGATTTGCCATGCCTTCCAGCCTACCGATTCCGTCCGCCGGATCCTGCCCGTCTCGCGACGGGCGAACACGTCACCGTCGTCCTCCCCGAAGGACCGTCCACGCCGGGTTGTGCACCGATCGTGCCGGCGGGGGACCTACGGGACCCGGGGTCGGCTCAGATGGGCACATGAGTCATCTCCGAGACGGCGAGCCCGAGGCGCTGCACCGGGCCCATCGCACCGTTCGCACCCTGAACCCCGGCGAGGGTCCCTTTCCCGGGCGCCTGGTCACGGACGCTCGGGAGGAGGTCCGGGTCTGCACGGACGCGGCGGGGCTCGTGGGATGGTCGGGGTGGCGATACGCCGGCGCCGAGCACATCGTCGGCCCGGTCGATCTCGTGCGCCGGTCAGACAGTCATGACGTGCTCCTGCCGTGGTGCGTGCAGACGGTGGAGCAGGCGCTGCGCATGCGACGGGCGGGGGAAGCGCCGCTCGCCGCCGGCGAGACGACGACGCTGGTCGCGAGCGTGCTGCGCGGGCTCGTCGAAGCGGGCGAGGACACGCTGTCGGGCGGATGGTGGCTGACAGCGGACGGGCGCCCGATGTTCGTGATCGGTCGGGGGTCCTCCATCGAGGAGGCGACGCGCGGCATCATCGATGCGCTCGCCTCGCAGGCGCGTGACCGTGCGCTCGGCCGCCTCCTCCAGCGGATCGGCGAAGGTCTCGGCGATGATCGGCGCCGCCTGCCGCACCGTGCCGGCGGGTGGGAGCGGGAGCTGCTGGAGATTGCTGCGCCGAAGCCGCTCGGCGGCGCGGGTGACTGCGGCGTCGGTGTCGGCGCCGCAGTCCCGCAGTCGCCGACACCGGCACGGGTGCGCGACCTCCGGCGGGTCGTGGAAGAGGATGCCCGCGCGCGATCCCTTGTCGCGGAGGACCACGCCCTCCCGACCCGGTCATGTCGTCCGCGGCTCCGCTTCCTGCGGCGAGCGTCGGACGACCTCGGCGCGGGAACCTGGTCCGCGCGGAGGGGGAGCAGTGTGTCGCCGATGCGCCCCGGCGACGTCCTGCGAGCGGTCGGTGCACGGATGTCGAGCGCGCTCGGGAGGCTGCGGCGGCCGCGGACGGCGGTCGCGTCGGCCCCGGAACGGCGATGGCGCCGACCGGTGCTCGCGGCCGCCGTGGTCGCCGTGGCCGTGTCGGCGGCCGGGATGCTGTGGCCGAGCGCGCCCTCTGTCGGAGGGACGGAGCCGCCCCCGGAGGCGTCGACGCCGAGCGGGAACGCGGGGATTTCGGTCCCGGGGGCATCGCCCGCCGCAGATGCCGAGAAGAGTCTCGTCGTCGCCTCGCCGAGCCCGATGCCGGAGGAGACGGCCTCGCCTCTCGGCGCGGTCCCTGCGCTTCTGAGCGCAGCGGAGGCCTGTGAGGCGACGGAGCAGGCGGACGCCTGCGCAGGGGCCTGGGTCCCCGAGCTCCGGGACACGGGGAGCCCAGGAACCGGCAGGGCGATCGCCGTGGACGGCGACGCCGTGCTCATCGAGGACTACGGCGATGTCGCCGCCGTCCGGCTCGATCGCGAGGGAGGCGCTTCGCAGATGCTCGTCCTCGTGCGCACAGACGACGGATGGCGGATCCGCGACGCCTACGACGTCGGGGATCCGCCATCCGAAGAGGCTGGACCGGAGGGTCAGACTCCGAGCTGAGCCGAGAAGTCCGCCGCCTCGAGGCGAGCCTTGACCGCGCCGAGGAAGCGCGCCGCGTCGGCGCCGTCGATGATCCGGTGGTCGTACGAGATCGCCAGGAACACGTAGGAGCGCACGGCGATCGCGTCCACGCCGTCCACCGTCACGACGCCGGGGCGCTTGAACACGGTGCCGGTGCCGAGGATCGCGGACTGCGGGAGGAACACCAGCGGGGTGTCGAAGAGCGCGCCGCGCGAGCCGGTGTTCGTCACCGTGAAGGTGCCGCCGGCCAGCTCGTCGGGCTTCAGCTTGTTGTCGCGCGTACGGGCCGCGAGATCCGCGATCTCGTGGGCGAGCTGGGCGAGGTTCTTCGACGCCGCGTCACGGACGACCGGCGTGAGCAGTCCGCGCTCGGTGTCGACCGCGATCGAGATGTTCTCGGTGGCCGGGTAGACGATGTTGTCGCCGTCGACCGTCGCGTTGATGATCGGGAACGACTGCAGGGCCTCCGCAGCGGCGAGCGTGAAGAAGGGCAGGAACGACAGCTTGTCGCCCGTCTTCTGCTGGAAGGTGCCCTTCACGCTGTCGCGGTAGGCGGCCAGCGCGGTGACGTCGACCTCGACGAAGGTCGTCAACTGCGCCGTCTGCTGCATGGACGCGACGGCGCGCTCGACGACCACCTTCCGCAGGCGGGTCATCTTCTGCGTCGTGCCGCGCAGCGGCGAGACCTCGCGCGGCGCCGGTGCTGCTGCCGCGGGTGCTGCGGCGGCGGCCGGGGCGCTCTGGGCGGCGTTGAGCACGTCCTCCTTGCGGATGCGCCCGCCGACACCGGTCCCGGTGACGGTGGCGAGGTCCACACCCTGCTGGGCGGCCAGACGGCGCACGAGCGGGGTGACGTAGAGCTTCTCTCCGTCGGCGTCGGCAGTTGCCGCGGGGGCGGCAGGTGCGGTCTGCGGTGCCGGAGCGGCAGGAGCCGCCTGCGGGGCGGGAGCCGCGGGGGCGGCCTGCGGTGCCGGAGCAGCCGGAGCCGCCTGCGGTGCCGGAGCAGCCTGCGGGGCGGGGGCCACCGGAGCCGCCTGTGGGGCGGGCGTCTCGGGAGCGGCCTGCGGAGCCGGGGCAGCCTCGGCGGCGGGGGCTGCGGGTGCACCGCTGCCGACGCGGGCGAGGACGGCGCCGACCTCGACGGTCTCGTCCTCGGCGGCGAGGATCTCCTGCAGCACGCCGGCGACCGGCGAGGGGATCTCGGTGTCTACCTTGTCGGTGGAGATCTCCAGCAGGGCCTCATCGACCTCGACCGTGTCGCCGACCTGCTTGAGCCAGCGCGTGACCGTGCCCTCCGTGACGCTCTCGCCGAGCTCCGGGAGGCGTACGTCCGTCGCATCGCCGGCAGGGGCCGCGGCGGCAGGCGCCTCCGCGGCGGGAGCCTCCTGTGCGGGCGCGGCCTGCTCAGGCGCGGCCTGCTCGGGTGCCACCGCCTCGGCCACTTCCGTTGCGGACTCGGCCTCGGCGGGGGCGGCCGCGGGCGCGTCGTCCGAGGAGGAAGCCCCGGAACCGTCGCCGATACGGGCGAGGACGGCGCCGACTTCGACGGTCTCGTCCTCGGCGGCGAGGATCTCCTCGAGCACGCCGGACACCGGCGAGGGGATCTCGGTGTCGACCTTGTCGGTCGAGATCTCCAGCAGCCCCTCGTCGGCCTGCACGGTGTCGCCGACCTGCTTGAGCCAGCGGGTCACCGTACCCTCGGTGACGCTCTCTCCGAGAGCGGGGAGGACCACGGATGTGCTCATGACGGGATCTCCTTCAGGAAGTTCGTGATGGTGTTCAGCTTAGTGGCCGTCGCGTCGCTCCGGCCGGTCAAGATTTCCACAATGCGTAATTTCTTTTTCACAGCGCGTGAAGCGGCTTTCCGGCGAGGGCGAGGAAGGCCTCGCCCAGCGCCTCGCTCTGCGTCGGGTGGGCGTGGATCAGCGGGGCGATGTCCTCGGGGTGGGCCTCCCACGCGACAGCGAGCTGCCCCTCGGTGATGAGCTCGCCCACACGGTCTCCGAGCAGGTGGACTCCGAGGACGGGGCCGTCCTTCTGGCGGACGACCTTCACCAATCCGCCGGTGCCGATGATCTCGCTCTTGCCGTTTCCGGCGAGGTTGTACTCGTAGGCGACCACCTGGTCGGCACCATGGGCGTCCACGGCCGCGGCCTCGGTGAGACCCACCGACGCGAGCTCGGGGTGCGAATAGGTGACGCGGGGGATCTGGCTCTCGGGAACGGGCGCGGGGGAGAGGCCGGCGATGCGCTCGGCGACCGCGATCCCCTGCACGAACCCCCGATGCGCGAGCTGGAGCCCGGGGACGATGTCCCCCACGGCCCACACGTGCGGCACGGCCGTGCGCAGCTCTGCGTCGGTGAGCACGAAGCCCCGGTCGAGCTCGATCCCCGCCTCGGCGAAGCCGAGCCCGTCGGTGGCCGGTCCGCGCCCGACGGCGACGAGGAGGTAGTCGCCGGTGAAGGTCTTCCCGTCCTCGAGAGTGACCGTGACGGAGGAGTCGTCCTGGACGGCGCTCTGGAAGCGCACGCCGAGCGAGGAGGCGATCCCCCTGCGGCGATACGCGCGCTCCAGCCCCTTGCTCAGGGCGATGTCCTCGTTGGGCGCGAGGTGCGGAAGGGCTTCGACGATGGTCACCTCGGCGCCGAACGAGCGCCAGACGCTCGCGAACTCCACGCCGATGACGCCTCCGCCCAGGATGATCACGCGACCGGGCACCTCGTCGAGCGCGAGGGCCTGCTCGCTCGTGATGATGCGGCCGCCGATCTCCAGCCCGGGGAGGGTTCGGCTGTACGAGCCCGTGGCGAGGACGACGTCCGTGCCGGTGTAGACGTCGTCCCCGACGCCCACCGTGCGGTCCGGGAGCAGGCGCCCCTCGCCGGAGACGACGGTGATCCCGCGCGCCTTGATGAGCCCTTCGAGTCCCTTGTGCTTCTTGGCGACGATGCCCTCGCGGTACCCGCGGACGCCGGCGGCGTCGATGCCCTGGAAGGACGCCGAGATGCCGTAGGCGGAGGCGTCGCGGACGCTGTCCGCGATCTCCGCGGCGTGCAGCAGCGCCTTGGTCGGGATGCAGCCGCGGTGCAGGCACGTGCCCCCGACCTTGTCCTTCTCGATCAGCGCGACCGTCTTGCCGAGCTCGGCGGCGCGCAGCGCCGCGGCGTACCCGCCGCTGCCGCCGCCGAGCACGACGACGTCGAAGCTCCCGCCGGTCATGCGTCGGCTCCGCCCGCGCGCTTCTCGGCGAAGGCGATGAGCGTGCGGACCATTGCGCCCGTCGCGCCCTTGTCCGTGTAGCCGTAGGGGCCGCCCTTGTGCTCGGACGAGCCGGCGATATCCAGGTGCGCCCAGGGGATCCGCGGCGCGTCGTCGGCGTCGGAGGTACGTCCCACAAATCGTCGGAGGAACAGGCCCGCAAACAGCGACCCGCCCGCCGGATCGCCGATCTTGGCGTTCACGAGGTCGGCGATGGGCGACTTCAGGTCGTCCTCCATGTGGTCGGGAAGCGGCATCGGCCACGCTTGCTCTCCGGTGGCGGAAGCGGCGGCGAGAACTTCCTCGACGGTCGGGTCGTCGCCGAAGACGCCGGTGTGGCGCATCCCGAGGGCGACGATGATCGCGCCGGTGAGCGTGGCCACGTCGATGATGACGTCCGGGGTCTCGCGGCTGGCGGCGACGAGCCCGTCGCCGAGGACCAGGCGGCCCTCCGCGTCGGTGTTCAGAACCTCGACGGTGGTGCCCCCGGCGAGTCGGAGCACGTCCCCGGGGCGGGTGGCGCGTCCCGACGGCATGTTGTCCGCGATGCAGAGCCAAGCGGTGACGCGCACGGGGAGAGCGAGAGCGGCGACCGCACGGACGACCGCGAGGACGCTGGCGGCGCCGGCCATGTCGAACTTCATCCCGACCATGCTGGCGGCGGGCTTGAGCGAGAGTCCGCCGGTGTCGAAGGTGATGCCCTTGCCGACCAGCGCGATGTGGGTGGCCGCGTCGGCGGGGGAGTAGTCCAGCCGCACGAGCCGGGGCGGGCGGTCCGAGCCCTGGCCCACTCCGAGGATGCCGCCGAAGCCCTCGTCGGCGAGACGGTCCTCGTCCCAGACCTCGGCGGTGATGCCGAGACCGTCGACGGCCTGGACCGCACGGTCGGCGAGATCGGACGGGCCCATCCACTGGGCCGGCGTGGTGATCAGGTCCTTGGTCAGCGCGACGGCGTCCGCCACGATGCCGGCCCGCGCCACGGCCGCGTCGGAGAGGTCCGCGTGCAGGATCACGGTCCCGGCGCGGCGGGGCTCGTCCGAGGACCGGTAGTCGTCGAAGCGATAGGCGCCGAGCAGCGCGCCCTCGGCCGCCGCCTCCGCGAAGGGCAGGAGCGCGTCGGGCAGGAGCACCGAGACTCGGTCGAACCCGGTCAGGGAGCGCAGCCCTGCGCCGACCGCCTCGCGCACGCGCTGCGCGTCGGGGTCCGGTCCGGCGCTGACCACCGCGAGCGGCAGGTCGGTGATGTCCGGCGCGGCGACGCGCAGAAAGGAGTTGACCGGAGCCTTGTGACCGACCGCCTCCAGAGGGGCGATCACGGCCTCGAACGGAGCGAGGGAGGCGGCGGTGTCGGGGATGCCGGGAACGACGAGCACGACCGCTTCCGCGTTCGCATCCGCCGGAGCACCTTGTGAGAGCTCGAGCGCAGGAGACGTCATGCGTCCATCCTAGGCTCGCGCGCCGAGGCGACCGCGTGCGGCCTCGGCTCTGCGTGTTCGCTCTCAGCGGTCATCGGACCCGCCCGTCGGCACGGCTCGTAGCATGGGAGCATGCCCTTCTCCGGTGAACTCTCCGAACGCGTCGCCAGCGCCCCGGCCGTGCCCGACGGCCTGCCGTTGATCGTTCTGCTGACCGGATTCACCGACGCGGGATCCGCGGTGTCCGGTCTGATCGACCACCTCCAGGAGACCACGTCTCCCCAGCCGCTGGTGGTCTTCGACAACGACCTCCTCCTCGACTACCGGGCCCGTCGGCCGATCATCACCTTCGATCAGGATCACCTGACCGGGTTCCGCCCGTCCCGGCTGGAGCTCTCCCTGGCGCACGACGCTCTCGGGCAGCAGTTCCTCCTGCTCTCCGGATACGAGCCGGACTTCCTGTGGAACGCCTTCTCCGACGCGGTCCAGGATCTGGCGGCCGAGTACGGGGCGAGCAGCGTGACCTGGGCGCACTCCATCGCCATGCCGGTGCCGCACACCCGTCCGTTCGGCACCACGGTCAGCGGCACGCGCAGCGACCTGATCGCGGCGCACTCCGTGTGGCGTCCCCGCACGCAGGTCCCCGCGACGGTGGGCCACCTCCTCGAATACCGCTTCGCGCAGAGCGGCGCCCGCGTCGCCGGGTTCGTGCTGCTGGTTCCCCACTACCTCGCCGACACCGAGCACCCCGGCGCCGTCCTCGCGGTGGCAGACCGGCTGATGACGGCGACAGGTCTCGTCCTGACCACGGACGGCCTCCATGAGAAGGAGTCCGAGTATCTCGCGCGAGTCGACGAGCAGGTGCAGGGCAACGATGAGCTGCGGCAGATGATCAGCACGCTCGAGCAGCGTCACGACGCGTACATGGCGGGCCTGTCCGTCGAGATGGGCGGAGGGTTCGACGAGGGCGCCCTGCCCAGCGCCGACGAGCTGGCGGCCGAGCTGGAGCGCTTCCTCGCCTCCCGGCCGACCGACGAGGACCGCGGCGGTCTGAGCTGATCGCCGGCCCCCGCACCCGCCCCGTTTCGGCCGCCGCAGCGAAGTTCCATGGAGATCCGTCGAATCGGGCGCGATCCCTCTGACGATGTGCAATACTGGAGGACCGACCCGTTGTCAACCATTCATCGTGCGCGATGTGAGGACTTGACAAGGGTCTTACTAGTGTCCGAAATGGCCCGGGGTGCCCGCGCAGCCCCCGTGAAAGGCGAAACGTGACGACTGCCACGAAGAAGAACGCACGGACGACGAAGAGCACGGCGACCGCAGCGGACGAGACCGTCGACGAGACGGTCGCCGACGAGACCGCGACCACGAAGGCCGGAGCGCCCAAGACGGCGAAGAAGACGTCGGGCGCGGCCAAGCCGACCGCGAAGAGCGGTGGGCGGAAGAAGAAGTCCGGCGAGGACGACGAGCCCGTCGACGAGGACGTCGAGATCCCCGAGGACGACGCCAAGGCCGGCTCCTCGGAGTCCGACGCCGCGGAGGCGGACGGGGACGACGAGGACGGCAAGAAGCCCGCGTTCAGCGAGCCGCTGCCGACCGGCGCCATCGTGCTGTCCTCGAGCGACGAGGACGACGTCCCGGTCTACTCGACGCAGATCACGGGCGCCACGGCGGACCCGGTCAAGGACTACCTGAAGCAGATCGGCAAGGTCGCGCTCCTGAACGCGGCCGAAGAGGTCGAGCTCGCGATGCGGATCGAGGCGGGCCTGTTCGCCGAGGAGAAGCTGTCGACCATGTCGGCGGCGGAGAAGTCGAGCCAGCTGGGTCTCGATCTGCAGTGGGTCGCCCGCGACGGCCAGCGCGCGAAGAGCCACCTCCTCGGTGCGAACCTGCGCCTGGTGGTCTCGCTCGCCAAGCGCTACACCGGACGAGGCATGCAGTTCCTGGACCTGATCCAGGAGGGCAACCTCGGCCTCATTCGCGCGGTGGAGAAGTTCGACTACACCAAGGGCTTCAAGTTCTCGACCTACGCCACGTGGTGGATCCGCCAGGCGATCACGCGCGCGATGGCGGACCAGGCCCGCACCATCCGCATCCCGGTGCACATGGTCGAGGTCATCAACAAGCTCGCCCGCGTACAGCGCCAGATGCTGCAGGACCTCGGTCGCGAACCCACTCCGGAAGAGCTCTCCAAGGAGCTCGACATGACTCCGGAGAAGGTCATCGAGGTGCAGAAGTACGGGCGCGAGCCCATCTCCCTGCACACGCCGCTCGGCGAGGACGGGGACAGCGAGTTCGGTGACCTTATCGAGGACACCGAAGCGGTGGTCCCGGCCGATGCGGTGGGCTTCACCATGCTGCAGCGGCAGCTCGAGCAGCTGCTCGACTCGCTGTCGGAGCGCGAGGCGGGTGTCATCCGCATGCGATTCGGGCTCGGTGACGGGCAGCCGAAGACGCTGGACCAGATCGGGGACACGTTCGGGGTGACGCGAGAGCGCATCCGTCAGATCGAGTCGAAGACGATGGCCAAGCTCCGGCACCCCAGCCGGTCGCAGTCGCTGCGTGACTACCTTGAGTGAGGCGCGACCGCCGCACGCACGCACCCCCGGGCTCCGCTACGTCTTTCCCGTCGCGGCAGGAAAGCTCGCCCGGTTCGCCACGCGCCTGCGCGGGGGCGGCTCGGCGTTCCCGGGCTACCTGACGAACCGTCTGGCGCCCTCGTTGCTGCCGACGCTCGCGGGGCAGTTCCCGCACGGCGTAGTCTTCGTCCTGGGCTCCAACGGCAAGACCACCACGACGCACATGATCAGCGAGGTCCTGCGCGCACACGGGCTCACGGTGTTCACGAACCCGACGGGAGCCAACCTCCCGCAGGGCGTGACGAGCGCGCTGCTCGCGGACGCCACCCTCACCGGTCGTGTGCGCGCGGACGTCGCCGTGCTCGAGGTGGATGAGGGGTACGCGGCGGATCTCGCCGATCTGCTCTCGCCGTCCGTGATCCTGTCGCTGAACGTGCAGGTCGACCAGCTCTACCGGTTCTACGAGACCGAGCGCGTGGCGGACATGATGCTCGAGGCGTCGACGCGCGCCTCCTCCCACGTCGTGGTGAACCGGGACGACCCGTACCTCAGCAAGATCGACGTCGACGCGATGCGCGGCGAGGTGTCCTTCTTCGGCGTGGCGCCGGAGATCATCGCCGCGTCCGCACACGGGCTTGCGAACGCGGACGACACCCGCAGCGGCGAGGCCGGTGCCCTCGGGCACCGAGCCTTCGCCGAGGTGACGGCGGTGGACGGACGCGCGGTGACGGTGTCGGTCGACGGCTCCACCGTGGACATCACCCTTCCCGCCAAGGGCCTCCACTACGCGGCGGACGCCGCAGCCGCCCTCACGGTGGCCGCGCGGGTCCTGGGCTCGTCGTTCGCGGCGGCCGCGGCCGCCGACGGCTTCGCGCGGATGGCTCCGGCGTACGGCCGCGGCGAGGTGATCCCGCTGCGCGGCGCCGCCGACGGCGAGCAGGTCGAGTTCGTGATGTTCAAGAACGCGCCGAGCCTGCAGATGAACCTGGATGCACTGGACGGCGCGCCGGAGCGCCTGCTGCTCGCGATCGACGAGGGCACGCCCGATGTCTCGTGGCTCTACGACGTGGACCTCGACGTCCTGGACCACGTCGACGTCGTCACCGGAGAGAAGGCCTATCAGCTGGCTCTGCGGCTCGAGCACGCGGGAATCCCGATGGGGCTCGTCGAGCCGGACATGGAGAAGGCCGTGGCGCACATGCGGTCTCTTCCCGACACGGCGTCGGGACGTCAGACCTGGTTCGTGAACTACGAGCTCATGATGATCGGGCGCCGGATCCTCGGTCACGGCGACCAGGAGGTGGCACGACGATGAGCGAGACCCCGGCTGCGGAGACGATCCGCATCGTGCAGCTCTACCCCCGCGAGCTCGGCGTGACCGGGGACCGCGGCAACGTGCGTGCTCTCGAGACCCGCCTGCAGCGCGCGGGCCATGATGTCGAGGTCTTTCACGCCGGGATCGGGGATCCGACCCCCGAGAGCCCGGACGCGATCGTGATCGGCAACGGTCCGCTGTCGGCGATGCGCATCGTCGCCGACGATCTGCGCGCGCGCCGCGACGAGCTCGCCCGTGCGCTGCAGGACGACGTCCCCGTCCTCGCCGTCGGCGGCGGCGCGGAGCTGCTGTCGGCAGGGGTCACCCTTCTGGACGGCGAGGTGCTCGACGGCCTCGGCCTGTTGCCGTTCCGGGTGGAGCGGACGCGGGAGCGCCGCGTCGGCTACATCATCGCCGAGACCGCCGACGGTCCCCTGATCGGGTTCGAGGACCACGCGTCGACCTGGCGCCTCGATGACGCGGCCCAGCCCTACGGCACGGTGCGCGCGGGCAAGGGATCGTTCCCGCACGCGGGCGGGACGGGGGAGGCGGTGCGCGCAGGCAGCGCGTTCGCGACGAACGTCCAGGGGCCGGTCCTCCCGCTGAACCCTCGGTTCGCCGACGCCATCCTCTCGATGGTCGCGGCTCGGCGAGGCCTCCACTACGCGGCAGGCGACGCGCAGGCCGCCCTGGATGAGCTCGCGGCGGGCGCCAGGGCCGCGATCGAGAAGAACGTCGACGGCGAGGTCTTCACGTACATGCAGGTGTGACCGCCTCCTCACGGAGGCTGCGGTCAGGGCGAAAGGTAGGCTGGCGGAGTGAGTGAGCTGTCCCGGAGCGCCATGCTGCGAGCCCTCATCTCCCGCTCCGCGCTCGCGCTCGGCGCCGCTCGTGCGGTCGACGCGGGAGGGCCGGGGATCGCCGACCTCCGCCGGGACGCGTGGGGGCACGGCCTTCTCGCTGTGGCGCAGGCCGTGGTGGCCGCGGGCGCGCGGGGCGTCCTCGTCGACTCCGACGCCGAAGCCGGCGCGCTGCGTCTCGAGGGGATCACCGCGTCGGTCGACGTGGAACCCGACCTGGATCCGCACCTGCTCTACGGCCTGCCGCTGCCGGACGGCACTCTTCGCGGGGAACCGGTGATGCGGCTCACGGGCCGCGTGCTGTCCACGAAGGAGATCGCCGCGGGAGCCGGGGTCTCGTACGGCTATCGGTATCGCGCACCGCGCGACTCCCGCCTGGCACTGGTCACGGGCGGCTACGCCCAGGGGGTCGTGCGCTCCCTCGGCGGCCACGCCCACGCGGCGATCGGGGACGCGGTGTTCCCGATCGTCGGGCGCATCGCCATGGACGTCTGCGTGCTGGACATCGGCGACGTCGAGGTCCCGGACGATGCGGAGGTGACCTACTTCGGCGGCCGCGGCCCGCTCGCCGGGGCTCTCGCCACGTGGGCCTCGCACACCGGGCTCTCGATCCCGGAGCTGGTGGCGGTGGCCGGGCAGCGCAGCGATCGGGCCTGGGAGGCGTGATGACTCGTCCGGAGCTCCGCATCGATGAGACCGTGTTCCGTCGGAACCTCGACGTCCTCCGTGACCGTGTGGAACCGTCTTCCCTGATGCTCGTGGTCAAGGACGACGCGTACGGCCACGGCGCCGGATGGGCCGCCGAGACCGCTGTGAGAGCGGGCGTCGACTGGGTCGGCACCTACGACATCCCCACCGCGGTCGGCCTACGCGACGCCATCGGCGCCGGCCCGCGCCTCTTCGCCTGGGCGACGTCCGCGGACGACGAGATCGCCGAGGCGCTGATCGCCGGCGTCGACCTCGGGGTCGGTTCGCTCGCCTACCTGGAGCGCGTCCTCGCGCAGTCCGAGCGCGTCGGCGCGCGCGCCCGCATCCACCTGAAGATCGACACCGGCCTGCATCGCAGTGGACTGTCGGCGGGGGAATGGGCTCAGGGGCTCGACCGCGTCCTCGGGGACGGCGGCCACGCGAACGCCGACCTTGTCGGCGTCTGGAGCCATATCGCCGAGGCCAGCGACGAGGAGGACGACGCCGCGCACCGGCGCTTCCTCGGCGCGGTGGACGAGGCGGCGCGCGCCGGAGCGTCGTCGCCGCTCACCCATCTGACGGCGTCGGCCGCGACCTGGGCGCGGCCGGAGCTGCGCGGATCCCTCGTCCGCGTCGGTGCGTTCTGCTACGGGATCCGGTCCGCGGACGGCCCCGAACTGCCGGGCCTCGCCCCGATCGCGTCGCTGTGCGCGCGCGTCGAGGAGGTCCGGGACGGAGAGGCGGTCGTCGGGATCGGCGCGCTCGACGGGATCCCCAGCATCCTGGCCGGTCGCGTCGACGTCGGCACCCCTGTCGGGCCCCGACCACTGCGCGCGGTGGAGCTCGCGACCGTCCGCGTCGAGGCCTGGCCCGGGGCCGTTCCCGGCGACGAGGTCGTCCTGTTCGGCCCCGGCACGAGGGGAGAGTCGTCGGCGACGACGCTGGCGGAGAGCATCGACACGGTCGGGGAGGAGATCCTCACCCGCCTGGCGTCGCGCGTGCGGCGTCGTCACGTGTCCTGACGGTCTCGCCCGCGAGCGGCGCTCCGCGTGGAGACGGCGAGACCCCGTGCCCTGTGGCAGGGCGCGGGGTCTCGATCAGTCGGTGGGACGGTCAGGCGTCGAGGAGGCGGGCCGTCTCGTCGTGCCAGCTCGTGGCCACGGCACGCAGCTTCTCCTCGTACTTGCGACCGTGGTGGGCGCAGAACAGCAGCTCGCTGCCGTTGACCACGGCGGCGATGTAGGCCTGCGCGCCGCAGGAGTCGCAGCGATCCATCGCCGTGAGGCGGTGCTCGAAGGCGGGCGCTTCCCGTTCGGTTGTCGCGTTCATCTCGGTGCCTCCTCGGTTGTCGGGTACGCGGTGGAGCGTGCTCAATACAACCACGCGGACCTGGGAGTCATGCCCGCGCGACGGCGTGTTTCGCTCAGCGCGTACGCCGCACGCCCGCGAGGGGGCCGGACGGGAGTGTCCTCCGAGGGTGCCGCGTAGAGGCCGATAAAATGGAGCATTGTGACCGCCGAGTACTCCGCCCATCATCTGCAGGTTCTCGAGGGCCTCGAAGCCGTTCGCAAGCGCCCGGGCATGTACATCGGATCGAACGGGTCCCCGGGGCTCATGCACTGCCTCTGGGAGATCATCGACAACTCCGTCGACGAGGCCGTCGCGGGCAACGGCACGCGCATCGACGTCGTGCTGCACGCCGACGGCAGCGTCGAGGTCCGGGACCGCGGACGCGGCGTCCCGGTAGACGTCGAGCCGCGGACCGGGCTCACGGGCGTCGAGGTGGTCTACACGAAGCTGCACGCGGGCGGGAAGTTCGGCGGCGGCTCCTACGCGGCCTCGGGCGGTCTGCACGGCGTCGGCGCATCGGTCGTCAACGCGCTGTCGGAGCGTCTGGACGTCGAGGTCGACCGTGGCGGGAAGACCTACGCGATGTCGTTCCACCGCGGCGAGCCGGGGGTGTTCGACGACAACGGCGCGCCGCGACCGGACGCCCCGTTCACGCCGTTCGAGAAGAGCAGCGAGCTGCGGGTGGTCGGGAAGGCGCCGAAGGGCGTGACCGGCACGCGAGTGCGGTACTGGGCCGACCGCCAGATCTTCACCAAGGACGCGGCGTTCCAGCTGCCCGATCTGGAGAACCGGGCGCGGCAGACGGCGTTCCTTGTGCCGGGGCTCGAGATCGTCGTGCGCGACGAGCGCGCGTCGCGCGGAGCGGACGGCGAGGATGCCGGAACCGTGAATGAGACGTCCTATCTGTACGAGGGCGGGATCTCGGAGTTCGTCGAGTATCTGGCCACCGATGCCCCGGTGACCGACACCTGGCGGCTGCAGGGGAGCGGCTCGTTCACCGAGACGGTGCCGGTCCTGCAGCCGGACGGCTCCATGCGGGCGACCGAGGTCGAACGGGAGTGCACGGTCGACATCGCCCTGCGCTGGGGGACGGGCTACGACACGACGATCCGCTCCTTCGTGAACATCATCGCGACGCCCAAGGGCGGCACGCACCAGCAGGGCTTCGAGCAGGAACTGCTGAAGGTCATGCGCAGCCAGGTGGAGCAGAACGCCCGGCGCCTGAAGGCGGGCAACGACAAGATCGAGAAGGACGACGTGCTCGCCGGGCTGTCCGCCGTCCTCACGGTCACCGTGCCCGAACCGCAGTTCGAGGGGCAGACCAAGGAGGTCCTCGGGACCCCGGCCGTGCGCACGATCGTGTCGCAGGTGGTGCGCAAGGAGCTGGGCCTGCGCTTCTCATCCACCAAGCGCGACGACAAGAACCAGGCCTCCATGCTGCTGGACAAGGTCGTCGCGGAGATGAAGGCGCGCGTCTCGGCCCGCGCCCACAAGGAGACGCAGCGTCGCAAGAACGCGCTGGAGTCCTCCTCGCTGCCCGCCAAGCTCGTCGACTGCCGGACGAACGACGTCACCGAGTCCGAGCTGTTCATCGTCGAGGGCGACTCGGCGCTCGGGACCGCCAAGCACGCCCGCAACAGCGAGTACCAGGCGCTCCTCCCGATCCGAGGGAAGATCCTCAACGTGCAGAAGGCGTCGGTCAGCGACATGCTGTCCAACACCGAGTGCGCATCCATCATCCAGGTCGTCGGCGCCGGCTCGGGCCGGTCGTTCGATCTCTCGACCGCGCGTTACGGCAAGGTCATCCTGATGAGCGACGCGGACGTGGACGGCGCGCACATCCGCACGCTGCTGCTGACGCTGTTCTTCCGGTACATGCGTCCGCTCATCGAGGACGGCCGGGTCTTCGCCGCGGTGCCGCCGCTGCACCGGGTGATCGTGATCAACCCCGGATCCAAGCCGAACGAGACCATCTACACGTACAGCGAGCAGGAGCTGCACAGCCTGCTGGCGAAGCTCCGCAAGCAGAACAAGCGCTGGCACGAGCCCGTGCAGCGGTACAAGGGTCTCGGCGAGATGGATGCCGAGCAGCTCGCCACGACCACGATGGACCGGTCGGGACGCCTGCTCCGGCGCGTGCGGATGGAGGACGCGGAGGAGGCCGGCCGCGTCTTCGAGCTGCTGATGGGCAACGAGGTCGCACCGCGGCGCGAGTTCATCGTGGACTCCGCGGACCAGCTCGCCCGCGAGTCGATCGACGCGTGACCCGGCTGTCCGCGGGCGATCCGGTCCTCCGTCCTGCCACGTCCGGCGACCTCGAGACCGTGGTCGCGCTCAAGGCGCTGACGCTGCGCGCGGACCTGGCGCGGCTCGTGGACTGGGACCCCGAGCGATCGCGGGCCCGCGTCGTCGCGCACTTCTCGCCCGGGAACACCCGGATGATCCTGATCGATCAGGAGACCGTCGGCACCGTGACGCTCCGGCCGGACGGCGGCGACCTGTGGCTGGAGATGTTCTACCTGGACCCCGCGCACCAGGGCCGAGGCATCGGGTCCGCGGTCCTGCGGATGCTCTGCGCCGAGGCGCCCATGGCCCGTCTGCGCCTGCAGGTGCTGGTGGGCTCGGCCGCGCAGCGTCTGTACGCACGGCACGGGTTCGTGGTCGACGAGGACGACGGGATCGACGTGTGGATGCACCGTGACTCCGCGGTGGCCGGTGTCGGTGCCGGTTGACAGACTGGGACGATGATCGCGATCCTCTCGGCGCCCACCAACCTCGGACTGAACCCGCCCGAGCCCGGCGCGGTCCCCGGGACGGCGAAGGCGCCCGAGGCTCTGCGCGAGGCCGGACTGCATGAGCGGCTGATTCGCGCCGGCGCCGTCGACGCCGGGGTGGTGCTGCCGGGGCGGTATGTCGATGCACCGCGCCCGCACGACGTCGTCCGCAACCAGGAGGCGATCGTCGAGCACGCCCGCCGCCTGGCCGCCCGCCTGGTCGGGCTCCGCGGCGACGGGCTCGCTCCGCTGGTGCTGGGCGGCGACTGCAGCATCGCCGTGGGCGCCGGACTCGCCACCCGCGTCGCCGGCGGCGGATTCGTGCATGTCGACGGGCACACCGACTTCCGACACCTCGGTAACAGCCCCGCGGTGGGCGCCGTCGGCGGCGAGGGACTGGCCGCGCTCGTCGGCCGGCACATCCCCGCGATCGCCGACATCGACGGGCTCGGCCCCTACGTCGCGGGGGATCGCGTGGCGCACATCGGATGCCGGGACGACGACGAGGATCTCGCGGAGGTCGAGGCGGCGCTGGCGCTCGTGATCCCCGCATCGGAGGTGATCCTGCACGGCGGGGCGAGGGCGGCCGGGCGGGTTCGTTCCGTGCCGGGGATGAACGACGGGTACTGGATCCAGGTGGATGTGGACGTCCTGGACCCGATCCACATGCCGGCGGTCGACAGCCCGGATCCAGGGGGCCTCTCGCCGGACGAGCTGATCGATCTGCTTCGGGGCCTCGCCCCCGGCGCGTGGGGAGCGTCCGTCACGATCTTCGACCCGGACCTTGATCCGGACGGCGTGCACGCGCGGGCCCTCTCCCGTGTCATCGCCGAGGGCTTCGAAGACCTCGGGCGGACGCGGACCGGCTGAACCGACGTCGATCCGCGCGCGTCTTGGCGTCAGACCAGCGCCGCGTCCCAGCCGTCGTGGATCGCCTCGAGCGTCGCCTCCGCGGTCAACGTCGTGGTGTCGATGCGGAGGCCGGGTGCCCGCCAGGCGTCCTGCGCGGCACGAAGATGGGTCCAGGCGGCGGCCACCTGCTTGTCCCGCCCCGCGTCGCGCGCCGAGACCGTCTCGGGCGAGGCGGTGAGCAGCACGAACCGGAGTGGTGCGAACACGCCGATACGGTACGCGCGCAGCAGACCCGGCCACAGCACGACATCGGAGATCGCGACGTCGAAGCCGGCGGCGGTGTAGTTCCGGGAGAGAGCGAACAGGTTCTCGCGGCGCAGGGCGAGCTGACGTTCGGCCTCGTCCGCCGGCTCGGCGCCGGGGACGACCAGCCCGGACACGATGAAGGACTCGCCGATGTCATCGCTGTCCAGGTGCACACCCCTCGGCGCGGCGGTGGCGAGCGCACGAGCGATCGTGGTCTTGCCGACGCCGGGGAGACCGGAGACCAGGACGACGGAGCCCGTCATGCGCCGAGGGCCCGGCCGACCGATCCCACGACGCCGTCCAGCGTCTGGCCGGACGCGTCCCGCTTGGCTCCCGATTCCGGCAGGGTGCGTGCGGCACCGTCGGGGCCGACCGCCAGCGCAGGCGCCGGACCGGCCCAGGCGAGGCGGAGCCTGTCCTCGCCCTTGAGGAACGAGTGGGCGCGGACGCCGCCGGTGGCACGGCCCTTCCCGGGGAACTCCGTGAACGAGGACACCTTCGCCCGACCCGCATCCGTGCCCGCGAGCACGCCGTCCGCGCCGGAGACGGTGACGACGACCGCGTCCGCGACATCCGTCACGACCGAGAACGACACCACGTCCGCTCCAGCGGCGAGCTTGATCCCCGCCATTCCGCCGGCGGCTCCGCCCTGGGGACGCACTGACGACGCAGGGAAGTGCAGCAGCTGTGCATCCGAGCTGACGAAGACGAGCTCGGCGTCGTCCGGGGCCGCGGCGGCGCCGACGACCGCATCACCCGCCTTGAGCCCGATGACCTCGACCTCCGGACGCGCCGCGAGGCCTGATGGCACCACCCGCTTGACCACCCCGGTGCGTGTTCCGAGCGCCAGCGGCGTGTCGTCGTCGAAGCGGACGAGGGCCAGCACCTTCTCGCTCTTGTCGAGAACGCCGATGTAGTCGCGAAGCGGGACCCCGGCGGCCAGGTGGACGGACGACGAGGGCACCGAGGGCAGGTCGACGGGGGAGAAGCGGAGGACCCGACCGGCGCTCGTCACCGCACCGATCTCGCTCCGGGTGCTGGTCGCGAGGGTCGCGAGGACCGCATCGTGCTTGCTGCGCCGCGCCCCCGCGGCGAGCTCCTGCCCTTCGGCGAGGTCCACGCGCACGGCGCGCCCGGTCGTGGAGAGCACGACCACCGTCGGGGTATCGGCGATCTGCAGGTCGACGGCCGCGCCCTTGGCGACGCGGGGCTTGGGCGGTGCGGCGTTGAGGAGCATGGTGCGCCGGGGCGTGCCGTACTGCTCGGCCGCGGCGTCCAGCTCGCGCGCGACCTGCGCGCGCAGGAGGGCGTCGCTGCCGAGCAGGTCGCGGAGCTCGGCGATCTCGGCCTGCAGCTTGTCGCGCTCGCTCTCCAGCTCGATCCGCGAGAACTTCGTCAGGCGGCGCAGGCGCAGTTCCAGGATGTACTCGGCCTGCGGCTCCGAGAGGTCGAAGACGTCGCGGAGCCGGGCCCGGGCCTGCTCTCCGTCGTCGGAGGAGCGGATGACCTGGATCACCTCGTCGATGTCGAGGATCGCGATCAGCAGCCCCTCGACCAGGTGCAGACGCTCTTCTCGGCGCGCGAGACGGAAGCGGCTGCGACGGGTGACCACCTCGAGCCGGTGCGTGACGTAGACGGACAGCAGCTCCTTGAGCCCCAGGGTGCGGGGCTGTCCCTCCACGAGGGCGACGTTGTTGATGCTGAACGAGTCCTCGAGCGGGGTCAGCCGGTACAGCTGCTCCAGCACGGCGTTCGGGTCGAAGCCCGTCTTGATCCCGATCTGGATCCGCATGCCGTGGTTGCGGTCGGTGAGATCGGTGACGTCGCTGATCCCCTGGAGCTTCTTCGACTGCACCGCGTCGCGGATCTTCTCGATCAGGCGTTCGGGGCCGACCATGTACGGCAGCTCGGTGACGACGATCCCGGTCCGCCGAGGGCCGAGCGACTCGATCGACACCTTTCCGCGGACCTTCAGCGCGCCGCGGCCGTTGGCGTAGGCGTCCTTCACGCCGTCGAGGCCCATGAGGATCCCGCCCGAGGGGAAGTCCGGGCCGGGCACGAACTCCATGAGCTCCTCGGTCGTGGCCTCCGGGTGCTCGAGGAGGTGGATCGCGGCGGCCACCACCTCGATGAGGTTGTGCGGCGCCATGTTCGTGGCCATGCCCACGGCGATCCCGCTCGCCCCGTTGACGAGCAGGTTGGGGAAGGCGGCGGGCAGAACGGAGGGCTGCTGGAACTGGCCGTCGTAGTTGGGGATGAACTCGACGACGTCCTCGTCGAGGCTCTCGGTCAGCGCCAGCGCCGGCGGCGCGAGGCGGGCCTCGGTGTAGCGGGAGGCGGCCGGACCGTCGTCCAGCGATCCGAAGTTGCCGTGCCCGTCGACGAGCGGCACCCGCAGCGCGAAGCCCTGGGCGAGCCGCACGAGGGCGTCATAGATCGCCGAGTCGCCGTGGGGGTGGAGCTTTCCCATGACCTCGCCCACGACGCGGGCGCTCTTGACGTGGCCGCGGTCGGGACGCAGGCCCATCTCGGCCATCTGGTACAGGATGCGCCGCTGCACGGGCTTCATGCCGTCGCGGGCGTCCGGGATCGCGCGCGAGTAAATCACGGAGTAGGCGTACTCGAGATACGAGCCCTGCATCTCGCTGGTCAGGTCGATGTCCTGGATGCGCTCGTCGATCGGCTCGGGCGGCGTGGTGCTGCGGGGCATGGGATTCCTGCGTCGGTCGGGTGCCGGCGGAGGCGGTCCTCGACGCCGGGTCCGGCCGGGGACTCACACGAAGGCACTCGTGCGAGACTGGCTCGGATGACCCTTATGCTACCGGCCGTGCCGCCGACCGCCCGGAGCATCACCGGGGTGGCGCAGGACCTGCTCAACGCCCTCGGCGGACTCCGTGGTGATGCCGATCCCTCCGTGAACCGCGGTGAGGCCGAGCCGCTGCCCGCGGTGCGCTCGGCAGTCCTCGTCGTGATCGACGGGCTGGGCGCGGCGCAGCTGCGCGCGCACGCGGGTCATGCCCGCACCCTGGCGTCGGTCATGACCAAGCGCGACGTCGCGTTCTCGGTCTTCCCGTCCACGACCGCATCCGCCCTGACGAGTCTCGTCACAGGAGTCGCGCCCGGGCGGCACGGGCTCGTCGGTTACCGGGTCCTCGACCGTGAGCGCGGCCGGCTCGTGAACCAGCTCAGCGGGTGGGAGCAGGAGCGGATCGATCCGGCGTCATGGCAGCGTGAGCCGACCGTCTTCGAGCGTGCGCGCGCCCTCGGCCACCCCGTCCACGCCGTGGGCCTGCCCGCCTACGCGCGGAGCGGCTTCAGCGCGGCGACGCTGCGCGGCGCCGAGTTCCACGCCGCGAAGTCCGGGGCCGACCGGGTCGCGCTCGCCCTCGGGCTCGCCGAGGAGAACGACGGGGCCCTGGTGTACTGCTATCTGCCGGAGGCGGACAAGGCCGGGCACCGGGACGGTGTGGCGTCGGCCGAGTGGGTGGCCACGCTGGAGGACATCGACGCGGCGCTCTCCGTTCCTGTCCCGCGTGGCGTCGGTGTGCTCGTGACCGCGGATCACGGCATGGTCGACGTCCCCCGTCACCGACACCTGATCGTGGATGAATCGGGTCCGATGCGGGACGGGGTGGCGCACATCGGCGGCGAGCCGCGCATGCTGCACGTCTACCTCGACGATCCGGACCGCCTCGGCTCTGCGCGCAGCGCGTGGGCGGCCGGGACGGAGGGCGCCGCGGATGTGCTCACCCGGGATGAGGCGATCGCCGGCGGCCTGTTCGGGTCTGAGGTCACCGCGGACGCCGCCTCTCGCATTGGTGATCTCGTGATCCCGGCACGGGGGACCTGGGCGTTGTACGACGGGGCGGCGGAGGATCAGAAGGCCCAGGACATGGTCGGCCAGCACGGCTCGCTGACTCCGGAGGAGCTCCGCGTCCCCATCCTGCGGATGGGCGCCTTCGCCCGCTGACCCAGCGGTCACCGGATCCTCCTGCCCCCGCGCGCCGGCTCCGGCATACGCGTGGGTTCATGCGAACGCGTGAGTTCAGGCGGTCTGGATGCGGCGCTGCCTGTTCTGGCGTGTTTGCCTGATCTGGCGGTGGGCTGGGTCTTGCGCGCGAGCCACGCGCGAGGTGGGGCATGCGCGTGGGATCAGGCGAACGCGCGAGTTCAGGCGGATTGGGTACAGGAGTGCCTGTTCTGGCGTGTTTGCCTGATCCGGCGACGAGGAGCGCGAGGGCGCGGACGCTCGGGGGACGCGGGCGGGGCTCAGTCGTCGGTGCGTGCGCCGAAGACGATCTCGTCCCACGAGGGCATCTCGCGGCGGCGACGACGGGAGCCGGACTCGTCGTGCGATGCGGGCGCCGAAGGCTGCGGAGCGGGATCGGGAGTCGTATCCTCCGTGCCCGCGCGGTAGCCGGGTTCGAGGGCGTCGAACAGGGCGATGGGTGCCTCGTCGGTCTCGTCCGCGCTCGGCGCCGGCTCCCGCTGACCGCGGCGTCGCCGAAGCGCCTCGAGCAGATCGGCGGTGTCCGACGGCGTCGAGGCGACCTGCGGGGCGCGGTTGGTCGCGGCCTCCTGGACGGCCGGCGCGGACCGCTGCGGCGCGGCGTTCTCCTCGCGACCGTCCTCCCGCGACTCGCTCGGGGCGGGAACGAGCCTCGGTCCGAACGCGCCGGAGTCGAAGCGCGAGTCGTCCTTGTAGGGGGAGGGGCGCTCCTTGTCGAGGGCGCGCAGGCGAGGGATCAGCCCTTCGGGAAGCGAGCCCTGACGCGAGAGCTGGGTGGCGTCGGCGTTGAGGGGCGAGAGGACGCTGCGGCGGGGGTCGAAGCTCCACCGGGCGTCGTGGTCGACCTCGGACGCGGTGAACTCGAGCTTGATGATCCAGCCGGACTCGTCCTTCCAGCTCGCCCACCGCTCGGCGGTCGCTCCGACGTCGGCGAGCTTGGCGCGGATCGCCACCCCGAAGGTGGGCTGTGCATCCGGCTCGACCTCGCTCCCGATGAGGACGGGGACGGCCAGGGCCTGGCCGACGATGTGCTCGCGCTCGGCGAGCACGGGTCCCTCGAACTTCTCGACGTCCTCGACGCGGACGCCGAGGAGCTCGGCGACCTCGCGGGCGGACAGGCCGGCACGGATCTGGGCCTGGATCTCCCGGGGGCTCGCGGCCAGCGGAGCCGCCCGTTCCTCCTGGCGTGCGCGCGCCCGCCGGATCTCGGCGCGCAGGACCTCGTCGACGGGCAGGGCGAAGCGCGTCCCCGACTCCGTCGCGAGGACGAGGAGATTGTCTTCGGTGCCGACGATCGTGACGTGTTCCATGGCAGAGCCCCTCTGATGGGTGTGCGCCCATCGTGTCACGGGCCCCGGACGCGGGACGGGAATAGCGTGGGCGTGCCGCGAGTTTGGATCGGCGGAAGCGCGGCATTTGCCAAACGATCGCGGGTCGTGCAAACTATGGCCGCCGAACACCCGACGGCACGCCGCTGAGTCGGCACCAAGCGATACCCCCGGCACCGCGCCACTCGCATCACGAAAGTGGAGAATCACCGCAATGGCAACCGATTACGACGCCCCGCGCAAGAGCGAAGACGAGAGCGAGTCCATCGAGGCTCTCAAGGAGCGCGTCCCCGACAAGCTGTCGGGCTCGGTCGGCGACGAGGACTCCGACAACCCGAGCAACTTCGACCTGCCCGGCGCAGACCTGTCCGACGTCGAGCTCGACGTCGTCGTCCTCCCGGCTCAGCAGGACGAGTTCACCTGCATGAGCTGCTTCCTGGTGAAGCACCGTTCGCAGCTCGACCACGAGGACGCGTCGGGCCCGATCTGCAAGGAATGCGCCGCCTGACCCGACGGACGTTCGCGCCCTGACCGCTCCGGTCCAGGGCGCGTTCTGCTTTCCGGTGACGGTCGCGCGCGCGGTCAGCCGTCGGCGGCCGTGCGTCTGGCCGCGTCGATCGCCGCCGCCAGGCGGTCGGGGGTCCTCGTCGAGAGGGTCCAGGTGGGGGCGGGATCGTCGGGATCGAGAATCGGCACCACGACCACCCCGTCGATGCCGCCGCGGATCAGATGCCATCCGCGTGCCGGAAGGCCCGCTCCCCGCGCGACGCGCGCCGCCTCTCCGGTCTGCGCCGAGGGCTCGCCCAGCCACCGCGCATCGATGTGCGCCCTGCCGGCGCGGAGCGTCCGCCGGCCCACCCGTACGCGCGGAGAGGCGAGGACCATCAGGCCGATGATCGCCGCCGTGGCGGCGCAGCCGATCACGAGCGCGACGACCGAGCCGACCGGGATCAGTGTGAGCGTGACCATGGGTCCTCCGACGGCGGCGGCCAGAAAGAGCCAGAGACTGGGGGTGAGACGCTCGCTGTACCGCGGACGCGCGTCGTCGGCGAGGTTCTGCATTAGCCTCTTTCTCGTGACCGATACCGTGGACGTCCCCATTATCGCCCCCGAGGTCCCTGCCTACGCCCACCCCGGTGACGCGGGCGCGGATCTCGTCTCGACCGAGGCGGTCGTGCTGGCGCCGGGGGAGCGGGCCCTGATCGGCACCGGAGTGCGGATCGCCCTCCCCGAGGGATACGCGGCGTTCGTCGTCCCGCGCAGCGGTCTGGCCGCCAAGCACGGGATCACCGTGGTGAACTCCCCGGGGACGGTCGACGCGGGGTACCGCGGCGAGATCAAGGTGTGCCTCCTGAACACCGATCCGCGCGAGGCGTACGAGATCGCGCCCGGCGACCGGATCGCCCAGATGATCGTGATGCCGGTGACCCGAGCCCGCTTCATCCCCGTGGATTCGCTGGAGGACAGCGTCCGCGGAGCGGGCGGGTTCGGCTCCAGCGGCTACCAGACCCAGAGCGCCGTCCCGAGCGGCGCGGAGGAGAGAGCATGACCGACGACAACAGCATCGAGCCGACAGAGCCGGCCGCCGAGGAGGCCCCGGCCCTGCACGGGGACCGCTCCGTGGACGGGCCGTTCGACGAGACGGAGGCGAATCCTGTTCGTCCGTACATCGACCTCGGCGGCATCAAGATCCTCCCGCGCGAGGGACTGAACCTCCGCCTCGAGGTCGAGGAGCAGACCAAGCGCATCGTCGCCGTCGGCCTGGACTACGCGGACTCGACCCTTCAGGTCCAGCCGTTCGCTGCCCCGCGGTCGTCGGGTCTCTGGGAGGAGACGCGCGCCCAGATCCGCGAGCAGATCACCCAGCAGGGCGGCCGCGTGGAGGAGCGCGAGACCGCGCTCGGCGCCGAGCTGCTCGCCGAGGTGCCGACGGTCGCCGGCGACGGCGCCAGCCTGCGCCTCGCCCGGTTCGTCGGCGTGGACGGGCCGCGGTGGTTCCTGCGCGGCGTCATCGGCGGCGCGGCCACCTCAGATCCTGAGGCCGCGGCGGCGGTCGAGGATCTGTTCCGCTCCATCGTCGTGGTGCGCGGCGGCTCGCCGATGCCGCCGCGGGACCTCATCCCGCTGCGGATGCCCGCGGCACCCGGCACGGCGTGAGCGTTCCGCGCGAGGACCCGTCCCGCGGCGCCGACGACGCGGAAGACCCCGCGCCCGCCGACGCGCGATACACGCCGCCGCCGGCCGATCCCTCGCAGGCGTTCGCCTCGGCGCTCGGCGGCGCTGCGCGCCGGATGGGGATCGACGCGCCCGCCGACGCCCGCGCCGGTCACGTGGTCTGGCGGGCGATGGGCGGCTGGCGGGGCGTGCTGGAGTCCGTCCTCCCGAGCCTCGCATTCGTCCTGATCTACACGCTCCGGCCGGAGCCGCTCGTGCTCTCGCTCGGGATCTCCGTCGGCCTCGCCGCGGTGTTCTCCGTCGTGCGCCTGGTGCAGAAGTCTCCGCCGTCCGCCGCGATCGGCGGCCTGGTCGCCGTCGCCTTCGCCGCGGGGCTGGCGCTGTGGACGGGCCGGGGACAGGACAACTTCGTCCCGGGCTTCTTCACCAACGCGATCTACGGCTCGGTCCTGCTCGTCTCCGCGCTGGTCGGGTGGGCGCTCATCGGCGTCGCGGCAGGACTGCTCATGGGGGAGGGGCAGGCCTGGCGCGCGGATCGCCGCAAGCGTCGTGTGTTCTTCTGGCTGACCGTCGCATGGGCGTCGCTGTTCTTCGCCCGTCTCGCCGTGCAGCTGCCGCTCTACTTCGCCGGGAACGTCACGGCGTTGGGCACGCTGAAGATCGTGATGGGTCTGCCGCTGTTCGCGCCGATGGTCGCCGTCACCTGGCTCGCTGTCCGTGCTCTGTACCCGCGCGACGCGCCCAAGGAAGCGGCCGATCGCTCACCGGATGCGTGATAGATTTATCTCGACATCAAGATAAATCGACACCCTTTCGCTCGCCCGGGTCGAGGCGCAGACTGGTTAGGTCCGCCTTGCTAGCCCTGTCGCCCAGCGGGCGAGCAAGATGGAGTCGCCTGTCGCTCCCATCCGATCAGAAGGAGACGGATTCGTGTCCACGGTGAACAGCTTCGGTGCCCAGAGCACCCTGACGGTCGGCAGCACCGACTACGAGATCTTCCGCATCGACACCGTGCCCGGTTTCGAGAAGCTTCCCTTCAGTCTCAAGGTGCTCCTGGAGAACCTGCTGCGCACCGAGGACGGCGCGAACGTCACCAAGGCGCAGATCGAGGCGCTGGGCAGCTGGGACCCGTCGGCGGAGCCGGACACGGAGATCCAGTTCACGCCGGCCCGCGTGGTCATGCAGGACTTCACCGGCGTCCCCTGCATCGTCGACCTCGCCACCATGCGCGAGGCCGTGACGGCCCTGGGCGGCGACCCGAGCAAGATCAACCCGCTCTCGCCGGCCGAGATGGTGATCGACCACTCCGTGATCGCGGACCTCTTCGGGCGCCCGGACGCGATCGAGCGCAACGTCGAGATCGAGTACGAGCGCAACGGCGAGCGGTACCAGTTCCTCCGTTGGGGCCAGACGGCCTTCGACGACTTCAAGGTGGTCCCCCCGGGCACGGGCATCGTGCACCAGGTGAACATCGAGCACCTGGCGAAGGTCATCTACGACCGCTCCGTGAACGGCGTCCTCCGTGCCTACCCCGACACCTGCGTCGGCACCGACTCGCACACGACGATGGTCAACGGCCTGGGCGTGCTCGGCTGGGGCGTCGGCGGCATCGAGGCCGAGGCGGCGATGCTCGGCCAGCCCGTCTCCATGCTCATCCCGCGCGTGGTCGGCTTCAAGCTGACCGGCGAGATCCCGGCGGGCGTCACGGCCACCGACGTCGTCCTCACGATCACCGACATGCTGCGCAAGCACGGCGTCGTCGGCAAGTTCGTCGAGTTCTACGGCGAGGGCGTGGCCTCCGTCCCGCTCGCGAACCGCGCGACCATCGGTAACATGTCGCCGGAGTTCGGCTCGACCGCGGCGATCTTCCCCATCGACGACGTCACGCTCGACTACCTGCGCCTGACCGGCCGCGAGGAGCAGGCGGTCGCGCTCGTCGAGGCGTACGCCAAGGAGCAGAAGCTCTGGCACGACCCCGCCAACGAGCCGCAGTACAGCGAGTACCTCGAGCTGGACCTCGGAACCGTCGTGCCCTCGATCGCCGGCCCGAAGCGTCCGCAGGACCGCATCCTGCTGTCCGAGGCGAAGTCCCAGTTCGAGAAGGACATCGTCAACTACGCCACGCCGTCCACGTCGGAGGACATCGTCGACGCGGACGCACTGGGCACCTTCCCCGCCTCCGACCCGGGCGCGGTGCCGGGCGATGAGCACACCCACACGGGCGAGGTGCTGATCTCCAGCGGGTCGCCGCACGTGGCGTCCAAGCCGGTGAAGGTGAAGACTCCGGACGGGCAGAAGTACCTGCTGGACAACGGTGCGGTCACGCTCGCGGCGATCACGTCCTGCACGAACACCTCCAACCCGTCGGTGATGATCGCCGCGGGCCTGCTCGCCCGCAAGGCGCTCGAGAAGGGCCTGAAGCAGAAGCCCTGGGTCAAGACCACGCTCGGCCCCGGTTCGAAGGTCGTGACCGACTACTACGAGAAGTCCGGCCTGGACAAGGACCTCGAGGGTCTCGGGTTCTACACCGTCGGCTACGGCTGCACGATCTGCATCGGAAACTCCGGCCCGCTGATCGAGGAGGTGTCCGCGGCGATCAACGAGCACGACCTCGCCGTCACGGCCGTCCTCTCCGGCAACCGCAACTTCGAGGGGCGCATCAGCCCCGACGTCAAGATGAACTACCTGGCCTCGCCGCCGCTGGTGGTCGCCTACGCCCTGGCCGGATCCATGAACTTCGACTTCGAGTCGGACCCGCTGGGCACCGACGCGGACGGGAACGACGTCTTCCTCAAGGACATCTGGCCCGCCCCCGAGGAGGTCCAGGAGATCATCGATTCGTCGATCTCGCGCGACCAGTTCATCAAGCAGTACGCCACCGTCTTCGACGGGGACGAGCGCTGGACGAGCCTTCCCACCCCGACGGGCCCGATCTTCGAGTGGGACGCGGACTCGACCTACGTCCGCAAGGCCCCCTACTTCGACGGCATGGAGCGCACGCCGGCACCGGTCACGGACATCACGGGCGCCCGCGTGCTCGCGACGCTCGGCGACTCGGTGACGACCGACCACATCAGCCCCGCCGGCAACATCAAGGCCGGCACCCCGGCCGCGCAGTATCTCACCGAGCACGGCGTGGCGCAGAAGGACTTCAACTCGTACGGCTCGCGCCGCGGCAACCACGAGGTGATGATCCGGGGCACCTTCGCGAACATCCGCCTGAAGAACGCTCTGGTCAAGGCCGTCAACGACGGACAGCAGATCGAGGGCGGCTTCACCCGCGACTTCACCCAGCCGGGCGGTCCGCAGGCGTACATCTTCGACGCCTCGCAGAACTACCAGGCGCAGGGCACGCCGCTGGTGATCTTCGGCGGCAAGGAGTACGGCTCGGGATCGTCGCGCGACTGGGCGGCCAAGGGCACGAACCTCCTCGGCGTGAAGGCGGTCATCACCGAGAGCTTCGAGCGCATCCACCGGTCGAACCTCATCGGCATGGGCGTCGTCCCGCTGCAGTTCCCGGCCGGCGAGTCGTGGGAGTCCCTCGGCCTCGACGGCACCGAGATCGTGTCGATCTCGGGCCTGGAGCAGCTCAACGAGGGCGTGACGCCGAAGACCGTCAAGGTCACGGCCGAGCCGAGCGAGTTCTCGCCCGAGGGGAAGCAGACGATCGAGTTCGACGCGGTCGTGCGGATCGACACCCCCGGTGAGGCCGACTACTACCGCAACGGCGGCATCCTCCAGTACGTGCTGCGTTCGCTGGTCTGAGCCGCGAGGACACAGGGACCCCCGAGAGCCGAGACTCTCGGGGGTCCTTCCGTGTTCTTCGGGGGTGTCGCTTCTGCGCGTGCTTTTCCTGTTTGTGGCGTACTCGTGTACCGATCTCGGTCACGCCGTAGCTCGTGTGGTAACCTCTCGTTACTACATCCCCCACGCCTCTCCACGATGCGCACTTGGGGGATTTTCTTTGCCCACTGCCAAGGACGATCGCCGGATGCCCAAACCGCCCCGCGCACCCCGTCTGCGCGGGACGCACCATTACGACAAACCCGCGATGACGCTGGACCAGCTCGTCAACCGACTGACCGAGCGTGGCATGGTGATCCCGGATCGCGACCGGGCTCTTCGCTACCTCCGGCACATCGGCTACTACCGGCTCTCGCCCTACGCGATCCCGTTTCAGATGAGCCGACCGGATCACCTGTTTCACGAAGGTACATCGTTCGACGACGTCCTCGACCTGTATGTATTCGACCGAGCCCTCCGGCTGTTGGTGATCGACGCGCTGGAGCGCGTCGAAGTCGCGGTCAGGGCAGCGCTCACCGACCATATGTCGACGGCGTACGACAATCCGTTCTGGTATGTGGACCCCGGCCATTTCCACCACCTTGGCCGACACGGGGGCCTTCTTAAGATCGTTCGGGATACTTCGGACACGCGGCTGCTAGCGGTCGCCGAGCCGGTCGATGTCGTGGAAGGCGATACGGGGGAGTCGGGCACGGGGCGGAGAAACGCGGCGGTGATCCACAGGTCAGCGCTCGAGCACTATCTCACCACTTACGGGACTCCGGAGATGCCGCCTTCGTGGTTGATGGTCGAAACCCTCACGATCGGGCAGATCACCAACCTGTACCGGAACCTGAAGCGACGGTCGGATCGGACCGCGGTCGCCTCGTGCCTGGGCTTGACGAGCCCTGTCCTCGAGTCGTGGCTGCAGACTTACGTCCGGGTCCGAAACATCTGTGCGCATCACGGCCGACTCTGGAACGTGGGCCTCGGTGTGTATCCAATGATCCCCACTTCTCCGTCAATCGCGTGGCTGCGCACACCTGAGGCGTTGCCGAAACGCTCGCTCAGACGGCTCTATCCGGTGCTCGTTTCCCTCCAGGCGATCATGCGCACCGTCTCGCCGCACAGTAGCTGGGCTGGGCGGCTGCATGAGCTGATCGGCACGCGCCCAGCTATGAACCTCGCCGGCATGGGGGTGCCGCCAGAATGGGCACAGGACGATTTCTGGCGCCGCCCCGAGGTGTAGATCATCGGGAACCGTGCAGCGAGACCTCAGGCGGTCTCGGGTCCGACGTAGCGGGACGACGGCCGCAGGATCTTGCCGTCGCCGGCCTGTTCGACCGCGTGCGCGCCCCAGCCGATGATCCGCGCCGCGGCGAACGTCGGGGTGAACAGCTCACGGGGGATCCCGCACGCCTCCATGACGACGGCCGCGTACAGCTCGACGTTGGTGCGCAGCGAGCGCCCGGGCTTGAGCTCCTCGAGGACCCGGATGACGGTCCGCTCCACGGCCACGGCGAGATCGACCCGGGATCCGGCCAACCCGTCGGCGCGCAACGCGAGCGCGACCTCCCGCAGCAGCCGGGATCTCGGATCCTCGGTGCGGTAGACGGCATGCCCGAAACCCATGATCCGTTCGCCGCGGAGGACGCGCTCGCGCACCCAGGCGTCGGCGTGATCCGGATCCCGCACGTCGTCGAGCATCTCCAGCGCGCGGGCGGGCGCGCCGCCGTGCAGCGGGCCCGAGAGCGCGCCGAGGGCCCCGCCCACGCAGGACGCGAGGTCGGCGCCGGTCGAGGCGATCACACGCGCGGTGAACGTGGAGGCGTTGAAACCGTGGTCGATCGCCGCCGTGAGGTACGTCGCGAGCGCGCGGGACAGACGGGGGTCGGGCCTCTCGCCGGTGAGCATGCGGAGATAGTCCGTCACCGGATCCATCGACGGGTCGGGCAGGACGGGAGCGAGGCCGGCGCCGAGGCGGTGCTGGGCGGCGACGAGCGTGGGAGCGACCGCGGCGATCCGCAGGGCGTCGTCGATCCGGCCGTCCGGATCCTCGTCGTAGAGGGCAGGTCTGCCGTCCGCGGCCGTGACCAGCGCGATGCCGGTCCGCAGTAATGCCATGGGGTCCAGGCCGCTCCCGGCAAGCGCAGCGAGGCCCTCGGCGGCCTCCGTGGGCAGGGTGCGCAGGGCGCCGATCCGCCGGCGGAACGCGGCCCTGGCGGCGTCGTCGGGCAGCGGCGCGCCGAGGGCGACAAGGTGCCAGGCGTCCTCGAAGCGCGCATCGGCTGCGAGCTCCGGTCCGGAGACCCCGCGGTAATGGAAGGTCCCCTCGGCGCCCCGGACGTCACCGATCGCCGTCTCCGCGACCACGACGTTCGTGAGGCCGCGGGGCACCTCGATGGGGCGGTCGTCATCGCGTTCCACGGTCATGGCCATGCGTCGGCTCCTCTGCTCCTTCCCGTCGCCGGACGCGACGGGATCGCTTTCACGATCCGACATGGACGGCGCTATCGTCAATGTTGATCGAATCAATGGGAGCGAGATGGACCGACTCACGGCCGCACAGGCCGCCGCCCGGCTCGGGGTGAGGACCGAGACGCTCTACGCCTATGTCTCGCGCGGGCTCATCTCCCGAGAACGCGACGGCCGTGGATCCTCCTTCGACGTCCTGGAGGTCGAGCGCTTCGCCCGGTCGCGGCGACGCCAGCCCGAGGCCGGCCGCGGTCCGGCACCCGCAGCCGGTTCGGACGGCAGCCCGCTCGGCGTCATCGACACGGACGTCGCACTGATCGACGACGGCGAGCTCTGGTACCGGGGGATCCCGGTGACCGACCTCGTGTTCGGCGCGGGAGACGTCGACGGCGCGGGTCTCGGCCGGTTCGACGCCGTGGTGCGCTGGCTCCTGGACGAGACGGCGCGACCGGACCCGGACGCCGAGCCGCTGCCGTCGCCCGGGACGGTGTCGTACGCGCGCCGCGCTCTCGACGTGCTTCCCTCCGAGGCACCGGCGTTCAGCCGCCTGCTCAGCGCCGTCTCCGCGCTGGCGGCCACGGATCCGGAGCGGTTCGATCTCGCGCCGCCGACGGTCGCCCGCGTCGCCGTCCGCCTGATCGGGGGCCTGACCGACGCGCTGCCGCTGCTCGGCCCGGCGCCGGCCCCGCACGAGCCGATCGCCCGCCGTCTCTGGCCCCGCCTGACCGCTGTGGCCGCGGCGTCGGATCGGGTCGCCGTCCTCGACGCCGCGCTCGTCCTGCTGGTGGATCACGACATGGCGGCATCGACCGTGGCGGCCCGGGCCGCCGCGTCGGCGCGGGCCCATCCGTACGCGGTCGTGGCGGCGGGGCTGGGAGCGCTCGACTCCGCTCTGCACGGGGCGGTGAGCGGCGAGGCGGTCCGGATGCTCCGCGAGGTGGCCGCAGGCGCGGAACCGGCCGCGGCCGTCGGAGCGGCGGCTCGGCGCGGCGGATCCGGCGTCCCGGGCTTCGGGCAGCCCCTGTATCCCGACGGGGATCCCCGTGCCCGCACCCTCCTGTCGGCCCTGGACGAGCTTTCCGACCCCGTTGTGGTCCGGGCGCGAGAGGCGGCCGAGAGCGTCTCCGGTCTCGTCCGCAGCCGGACCGGCCTGCGACCGTCGATCGATTTCGCACTGGCCACGATGATGCTCGCCTGGGACATGCCCGATGACGCAGGCGAGACCGTCTTCGCGATCGCGCGTTCCGCGGGCTGGTGCGTGCACGCCCTGGACGAGTACGGGCGGACGCCTCTGCGGCTGCGGCCGCGGGGCCGGTACACGGGCCCGGATCCGGCGGATGTCCAGCAGGCGGTGAGCAGGGCTCGGTAGTCTGGGACGATGCGGTGCACGCCACACAGGCGGCGCCGGACAAGCTCGCAGGAGGCAGGCACGGTGGCGATTCTCCCCGGGATCTCAGGTCCGCGCGATCTCGACGACCTCTCTCCGGGTCAGCTCAAAGAGCTGGCGGCGGAGATCCGCGCCTTCCTCATCGAGAACGTGGCCCGCACGGGCGGGCATCTCGGGCCGAACCTCGGCGTCGTGGAGCTCACGATCGCACTGCACCGCGTGTTCTCCTCGCCGGATGACCCGATCATCTTCGACACCGGGCATCAGTCCTACGTGCACAAGCTGCTCACCGGGCGCCAGGACTTCTCCGGTCTGCGCTCCCGCGGCGGTCTGGCGGGCTATCCGCAGCGCTCGGAGAGCCCGCACGACGTCGTGGAGTCCTCGCACGCGTCGAGCTCGTTGAGCTGGGCGGACGGCGTCTCCCGTGCGCTCACGGCGACCGGACGTGCCGACCGTCATGTGGTCGCCGTCGTCGGCGACGGCGCCCTGACCGGTGGCATGACCTGGGAGGCCCTCAACAACATCACCGACGACAACGACCGGAACCTCGTCATCGTCGTGAACGACAACGGCCGCTCCTACGCGCCGACCATCGGCGGGATGTCGCGCTACCTCAACCGGGTGCGGACGGCGGGCGCCTACCGCGACCTGCACCGGAAGTCGGACCGGCTGTTCCGGGCCTTCGGACCGTTCGGCCGCGCCCTCTTCCGCGGCGTCCGAGGCGGAACCCACGGGTTCCTGGCGAGATTCGTCAACAACGAGGCGCTGTACTCGAACCTGGACATCAAGTACCTCGGCCCCGTGGACGGTCATGACATCGAGGCGCTCACCGAGACGCTGGAGATGGCGAAGCAGTTCGGCGCACCCGTGATCGTGCACACGATCACGGAGAAGGGGCGCGGCTACCAGCCCGCTCTCGACGACGAGGCCGATCAGTTCCACTCCGTCGGCAAGATCGACCCGAAGACGGGCGGTGCGCTCGGCGGGTCCGGCGGGCGCAGCTGGACCGACGTGTTCTCGGACGCGCTCGTGGACGTCGGCGCCCGCGAGCCGAACGTCATCGCGATGACGGCGGCCATGCTCCGGCCGACGGGCCTCGCCCCGTTCGCGGAACGCTTCCCCGACCGCGTGTACGACGTGGGCATCGCCGAGCAGCACGCCGTCGCGTCCGCGGCCGGTCTCGCGTACGGCGGGCTGCACCCCGTGGTCGCCGTGTACGCCACGTTCATGGGACGCGCGTTCGATCAGGTGCTGATGGACGTGGGACTGCACCGTGCCGGCGTGACCTTCGTCCTCGACCGTGCCGGCGTGACAGGACCCGACGGTCCCAGCCACCACGGCATCTGGGACCTCGCGATGCTGCAGATCGTCCCGAGCATCCGGATCGCGGCCCCTCGCGACGCCGTGCGCCTGCGGGAAGCGCTCGACGAAGCCGTCCGCGTCGACGACGCGCCCACCGTGATCCGGTTCCCGAAGGGCGCGGCCACCGAGGAGATCCCCGCGATCGAGCGTCGCGCCGACGGCACGGACGTGCTGTTCCGGGGTGAGGCCGAGGACGTCCTGATCGTGGGCATCGGCCCCTTCGCCGCCCTGGGGCTCGACGTGGCGCACCGCTTGCGCGCCCAGGGGATCGGCGCCACGGTGGTGGACCCGCGGTGGGCCATCCCGGTGCAGCCGTCTGTGATCGAGCTGGCCGCGCGACACCGCCTCGTGATCACGCTCGAGGACGGCATCCGGGTGGGCGGCATCGGCACGCGTGTGCGACAGGTGCTGCGAGAGGCGGGAGTGGACACGGCGGTGGACGAGCTCGGTGTGCCGGACGAGTTCATCGATCACGCCTCGCGCGAACAGATCCTCGAGGCGGCGGGCCTCACGGCGCCGAAGATCGCCCAGGACGTCGTGGCCCAGGTCCTCGGCAAGCGGATCCCCGTGGCCCGTCAGACCGGCGAGACCGGCGCGATCGACCTCCCGCTCCACGAGGCCCGGTGAGCCCGCCGTTCGGCGCGGTCCGTCGCGCCGCCGAGACGGGACCGATGCGTGATCCCGCCTTCGATCAGGCGATGTACCAGGTGCGCTTCGAGTGGGGCGCCGCGGGGCTCGACCGGCTCGCACCGGCGGACGTCGTGGTGGTCCTCGACGTGCTGAGGTTCACGACGACCGTGACGGTCCGGGCCGAGCGTTCCGAGACGACGCCGCTGCACGATGCCCCCTCAATCAACGGCGCCCCGGTGGCGGCCGCCGCGGCGACCGTGCCCGGCGCCCTGGTCCTCGCCGGCAGCCTCCGAAACGCCGACGCCGTCGCGGAGGCGATCCTGCGCGAACAGGTGCGGCGGGACCGGCGAACGAGCGTCGCCGTGATCGCCGCCGGCGAGGCGATCGCGTCGGGCGACCCGCGTCTGCGCTTCGCCGTGGAGGACCAGCTGGGCGCGGGTGCGGTCATCGACGCGCTGATCCGACGCGGGATCGACCATGTGTCGCCAGAGGCGATGCTCACCGCGGAGTCGTTCCGAAGCCTGCGCGGGGCGTTGCGGCACCTCGTGAGCGCGAGCGGCTCGGCTCGCCACCTCCGTGCGCGGCCCGAGCAGTACCCGGACGCCGAGACGGACATCCGTCTGGCCGCCGAGCTCGACGCGAGTACGGTCGTGGCGGAGCTCCGGGGCGGCGTGTTCACCCCGCGGGTGCTTCGGGACACGCCGCAGCGCTGATGAGGGGCGTGCCCGCGCCGTGCACGGGGGCACGCGGAAGGGCCGCCTCCGAGGAGACGGCCCTTCCGCGTCACGGCGCGGGTCAGCGGCTCGCGATGCCGCGGATCGGGGGCGTGTGGAAGGTCCCGCCGAACGCGCGCTCCGAGGCGCCCTCGCGGTCGAGGTACGGCGATGCGCCGCCGTCGATGAACGGCCACCCGGCGCCGAGGATGAGGCACAGGTCGATGTCCTCCACCTCGGGGACGACGCCCTCGTCCAGCATGAGGCGGATCTCCTGGGCGAGGCCGTCCTGGACGCGGCGCAGGATCTCCTCCGAGGAGGCCGGGGACGACCCGGCCGCCTCCTTCACGACCTTCTCCGCCGCCTTCGTGAAGCCGGTCACGCGACCGCCCTTGTCCTTCTCGACGACCTCGGGCAGCTCGGCGAGCGCGTGGAAGTTGTCGTTCGCGTAGAAGCGCTCCGGGAAGGCGCGGACCATCGTGTCCTGCACGTGCGCCGCGACCTTCCAGCCGACGAGGTCGATGAGCTGGAACGGACCCATCGGAAGCCCCAGCGGCGAGAACGCCTTCTCGACCTCCGCCACCGGCGTGCCCTCGTAGACGGCGCGCGCGGCCTCACCCATCACCTTGGCGAGCAGGCGGTTGACCACGAAGCCGGGGGCGTCGGCGGTGAGGACCGCGTTCTTGCCCAGGCCCTTGGCGACGACGAAGGCGGTCGACAGCGCCGCGTCCGTGGTGTGCGGGGTCTTCACGATCTCGATCAACGGCATCACCGCGACCGGGTTGAAGAAGTGGAACCCGACCAGACGCTCCGGGTGGGCGAGCTTCGCGCCGATCTCCTCGACGGAGAGCGACGAGGTGTTGGTCGCGAGGATGGCGTCCTCGGCGACGATCCGCTCGATCTCGCCGAACACCTGCTGCTTGACGCCGACCTCCTCGAAGACCGCCTCGATGACGAAGTCGCAGTCCGCGTAGAGGCTCTTGTCCGTGGTGCCGGTGACCAGCCCACGCAGCTTGTTCGCCGTGTCGGCGTCGAGGCGCCCCTTCGCCTCGAGCTTGCCGATCTCCTCGTGGATGGAGGCGACGCCCTTGTCGACGCGGGCCTGATCCAGGTCGGTGATGAGCACGGGCACCTGGAGCCGGCGCACGAACAGCAGGGCGAACTGGCTCGCCATGAGCCCGGCGCCGATGATGCCGACCTTCGTGACCTTCTTCGCGAGCTCCTTGTCGGGCGCGCCGACCGGTCGCTTCGCCCGCTTCTGGACGAGGTCGAACGCGTACATCGACGCGGCGAACTGGTCGCCGGTCACGAGATCGGCGAGCGCCTCGTCCTCACGGGCGAAGCCTTCTTCCCTCGTGCCGCTCTTGGCCTTGTCGAGCAGGTCGAGGGCCACATACGGGGACTTCGGCACGGTGCCGATCTTGGACTCGAGCATGCCGCGCGCCATCTTGATGGCGATCGGCCACTTGGTGAGGCGCTCGATCTTGCCCGGTTCGTTCTTGCGCTCGACCTTCTTGCCGCCGAGGACGGCGTCCGCCCAGCGGAGCGAGTCCTCGAGGTAGTTCGCGGCCGGGAAGATGGCGTCGAAGATGCCCAGCTCGAACGCCTGCTGCGGCTTCAGCATGCGGTTCTGCTTGAGCGGATTGGAGATGACGACCTCGAGCGCGTTCTCGATGCCGATGAGGTTCGGCAGGAGGTAGGCGCCGCCCCAGCCGGGGATGATCCCGAGGAAGACCTCGGGCAGCGCCAGCGCCGCGGCGGAGGCGTCCACCGTGCGGTAGGTGGAGTTGAGCGCGATCTCCATGCCGCCGCCCAGCGCGAGGCCGTTGACGAAGGCGAACGACGGCACGCCCAGCTCCGACAGCGAGCCGAGAACCTTGTGGCCGAGCTGCGCGATGAGCCGGGCGTTGTCGCGAGAGCCGACCCGACTGATGTCGGACAGGTCGGCGCCGGCGGCGAGGATGTACTGCTTGCCGGTGATGCCGACCGCCTGGATCTCGCCGGCGGCCGCCCGTGCCTTGAGCCCGGCGAGCGTCTCGCCGAGCTCGGTCAGGGTGGCGGGGCCCAGCGTGTTCGGGCGGGTGTGGTCGCGGCCGTTGTCCAGGGTGATCAGCGCGAGCACCTTCCCGGAGGGGAGGCGCACGTCGCGCACGGGGGAGTGCGTGACCACCTCGCCCTCGGTCAGGGCCTGGATGGGGGAGAAGTCGATGGCGTCGTAGTTCGTCATTCCGGTGTCCCTCACTTGCGCTTCTTGCCGTCGTAGAACGGGTTCTCCCAGATGACCGAACCGCCCTGGCCGAGGCCCACGCACATGGCGGTGAGACCGTACCGGACGTCGGGCCGCTCGGCGAACTGCGCGGCGAGCTGGATCATCAGGCGCACGCCCGAGGCCGCGAGCGGGTGACCCAGCGCGATCGCCCCGCCCCACGGGTTGACGCGGGGGTCGTCGTCGGCGATGCCGAAGTGGTCCAACAGCGAGATGACCTGGATCGCGAACGCCTCGTTGAGCTCGAACAGACCGATGTCGTCGATCGTGAGACCGGCCTTCTTCAGCGCCTTCTCGGTCGACGGGATGGGGCCGATGCCCATGATCTCCGGCTGCACGCCGGCGAACGCGAACGAGACCATCCGCATCTTCGGCGAAAGGCCGAACTCCTTCACCGCGCCGCCGCCGGCGAGCAGCGACATCGTCGCACCGTCCGTGAGCGGGGAGGAGGTGCCGGCGGTGACGCGTCCGTGCGGGCGGAACGGCGTCTTGAGACCCGCGAGGTCCTCCATGGTCGTCTGCGGGCGGCGGCCCTCGTCCTCGGTCGCGAGACCCCAGGCGCCGTCGGCGCCCTTGACGGCCACGGGCACGAGGTCCGGCTGGATCTTGCCCGCGTCGTAGGCGGCCTGCACCTTGTGCTGGCTGAGCATGCCGAAGCGGTCCGAGCGCTCCTTGGTGAGGTGCGGGAATCGGTCGAAGATCCGCTCCGCCGTCACGCCCATGTTGAGCGCGCCCGGGTCCACCATCTTCTCCGCGACGAAGCGCGGGTTGGGGTCGGCGTTGCTGCCGATGGGATGGCGCCCCATGTGCTCGACCCCGCCGGCGATCGCCAGGTCGTACATGCCGACGCCGATCGACGCGCCCATGGTGGTGACGCTCGTCATGGCTCCGGCGCACATCCGCTCGACCGCGAGACCGGGCACGGTCTGCGGAAGGCCTGCCAGGATCGCGACGGAGCGTCCGAGGGTGAGCCCCTGGTCTCCGGTCTGGGACGTGGCGGCGATCGCCACGTCGTCGATGCGGTCCAGCGGGACCCCGCCGTTGCGCTCCATCAGTCCGATCGTCGCCTTGACCGCCAGGTCGTCCGCGCGGGTGTTCCAGTACATGCCTTTCTCGCCGGCGCGCCCGAAGGGGGTGCGCACTCCATCGACGAAGAAGACGTCCGAGATCTCGGCCACTCTGCCTCCAGTTATCAGGGTTGTCCCCAGCCTAGGAGGGTCGGTGGTACCGCGAGGGAATCGGTTGGATCGAACCTACGAAGTCGCGTCGGGACGGTCTTCACCGGTTTGCGTGGCATCCACAAACGCGAGTGCGATCCGCTGTGCGGTCTCCTCAATCTGCCAGGGGCGCGCCCCGAGCTCCGCGAGCGCCTCGCCGATCGTCGCCCCATCGATCACGCTCGGCGGCTCCCAGGCGACGCGGCGGAGCGAGTCCGGCGTGAGGAGGTTCTCCGTGGGCATGCGCAGTTCCTCGGCGCGGGCTTCGACCACCGGGCGCGCGGCCTTCAGCCGGGCGTCGGCCTCGGGGTTCCGATCGGACCAGGCGCGCGGCGGCGGCGGGGCGTCGCTGGGCACGCGCTCGCGGGGCAGCAGCTCGCTCGTCCGGCCGCGCTCGACCGCCGCCCACCAGCGGTCGAGCTGGGTGCGGCTGGCGCGCCCGGTGAAGGCCGAGACGCCGGCGAGGGCGCTCTTGGATGCCGGGGCGGCGAGGACGGCCGCGACGAGCGCGCGGTCGGGCACGAGGCGACCGGGTGCCACATCCTGTTCCCGTGCGTAGTCCTCCCTGGCCTGCCACAGCTCGCGTGCGACGGCGAGGTTGCGGGCGCCGCGGACCTGATGCAGACCGCTGAGCCGCCGCCACGGCTCCTCGCGCGGGGGCTTGGGGAGCCGAGTCCGGGTCGCTTCGAACTCCTGGCGGGCGTACTCGGTCTTGTGCTGATCCTCGAGCTCGGCGACGAGCGTGTCGCGGACGTCGACGAGATGGAGCACGTCCAGCGCGGCGTACTCGAGCCAGGACTCCGGCAGCGGCCGTGTCGACCAGTCGGCCGCCGAATGCTCTTTCGCGAGGGTGATGCCGAGGGCGTGCTCGACCTCCGCGGCGAGTCCCACGCGTTCGTGGCCCAGGAGCCTCCCGGCGAGCTCGGTGTCGAAGAGACGGGCCGGCAACAGACCGAGCTCCCGGAGGGAGGGCAGGTCCTGGCTCGCGGCGTGCAGCACCCACTCCTCGCCCGCGAGGGCCTCCTGGAGCGGGGCGAAGTCGGGGATGGCGATCGGGTCGAAGAGGAAGACCCCCGCGTCCCGGCGGAACACCTGCACGAGATAGGCGCGCTGCGAATAGCGGAAACCGGACGCCCGCTCGACGTCGACGGCGGCCGGCCCGCTGCCGGCGGCGAGACGACGACAGGCCTCGGCGAAGTCGACGGGGGTGTCGATGACGACGAACTCAGTCACGAAGGGTTCTCCTGGCGCCGAACACGGCGATGTTCTCCGAGCCCGGCGGCAATCCCGCGAGCATTCCGACCAGCTCCGCCCAGGCCTCCGCGTGCGGGGTCAGCGCCCCGTCCGGCGACCACGACGCACGCAGCTCGATCTGCGCGCCGTCCCCCTCCGCGGCGAGTCCGCCGAACCCCTTCGACAGCGTCTTGGTCGAGGTCCCGGACGCGGAGTGGTACTCGGCGCCCCGGGAGTCGAGGGCGTCGATCAGCCAGGACCACGCGACGTCCGACAACAGGGGGTCGGTGCCGATCTCGGGCTCCAGCGGCGCCTGCGCGAACGAGACGATCCGCCATGGTCCGCCCCAGGCGTCCGGCTCGGCGGGGTCGTGCAGCAGGACGAACCGCCCGCTGCCGTAGATGGAGTCGCCGTCGTCGTCGGGCCGCACATCGGCGGCGAGCGCCAGCGAGGACGGGGCGAGCCCGGCCGGGGCCGGGATCTCGCGGACGACGATGTCCGAGCGGAAGCGGATCGCGCGCACCTCCGACGCCGCACGCGCGAAGGCGTCGTCGGATCCGGGGTGAGCGTCCACGCGGACAGACTAGAGTCAGGAGGCGATGAAGAGTCTCAGGCACGCCGCGACGATCGGGCTCCTGGCGGCTGCGGGAGCCGTCGCCGTCGGCGGCGCGATCGGCGGCGCACTCGTGCTCCGGATCGCGCGGAAGGTGGTCACCCCGTCGATCCGGGCGCTCGACACGGAGATCCTGTCCGTCGACACCGGCGCGCAGACGATCGAGCTGACCCGGACCCCCGATACGGAGCTCCCTGGCCGGTACGGCCTCTACGTCGGCGGGACGCCCGGTTACGTGAAGCTCGGCGCCGTTCTCGCCGCCGACGGTCACAGCGTCCGCAGGAAGCTGCTCACGCAGATCGAGCCGGGGGCGCAGCTCGATCGCGGCGCCGCGTTCAGCGGGATCTACTACACCGGCCCCGGCGAACTGCATCTTCCCTACGAGTCCGTCCTCATCGGGACGCCCGCCGGTCCGTGTCCGGCCTGGTACTTCCCCGGGTCCTCGACGACCTGGGTCATCCAGGTCCACGGGCGCGGGGCCACCCGGGCCGAGTGCCTGCGGGCGGTGCCGGTGCTCCATGCCGCGGGCCTGCCCGTCCTCGTGGCCTCCTACCGGAACGACGGCGAGGCCCCGCGCACCCGAGGCGGCGCCTACGCCCTGGGCGCCGCGGAGTGGCGGGACGTGGACGCGGCGATCGGTCACGCCCTGCGGCACGGCGCGGAGCGCATCGTCCTCATGGGGTGGTCGATGGGCGGCGCGATCGCCCTGCAGACCGTGACCTCGTCGGCGCACCGCGACGCGATCGTCGGTCTGATCCTGGAGTCGCCCGTCGTGGACTGGCGGACCGTGCTGCGCTATCAGGCGAAGGGGATGGGGCTGCCGGATCCGCTGCCCCGGCTGGCGATGGACGCGCTGTCGCGCGAGTGGAGCGCCCGGCTGAGCGGGGCGGAGCAGGCGATCCCCTTCGACGACCTCGACATGGTCGCCCGGGCCGAGGAGCTCACGGTGCCGATGCTCGTGCTGCACAGCGACGACGACGGGTTCGTGCCCGCGGATGCCTCGCACGCCCTGGCCGCCGCGCGCCCGGATCTCGTCACGATGCCCGCGTTCACCGGCGCGCGGCACACGAAACTGTGGAACTACGACCAGAACCGCTGGTCGGAAGCGATCACGTCGTGGCTGGCCGAACAGGGTCTCACCGAGGCGTGACCGCCCCCGGGCCTCAGCGCGCGGCGGGGCTGATCCCGGTGCGCTCCCGGATCTGTCGCTTGGCGCGCATCAGCATGCCGGTCATCCCCGCGATCCGCAGCGGCGAGACGGCGCGCGTCAGCCCGATCGACTGCGGGTAGTCGTCGGGGATCGCCAGCGCCTCCTCGGGGCTGAGACCCGTGAGCCCCTGGACGAGGATGCTGGCGAAGCCGCGCGTGGTCGGCGCCTCCGCGGGCGCGGTCGCGTGCATCGCGACGGCGCCGTCCTCGACCGCGACGTAGATGTACACCGGCGACTGGCACTCGGCGACCCGTTCGCACATCTCCGGGTGATCCGCCACCTCCGCCGGGACGTCGGGAAGCTCGCCGGAGAACTCGAGGAGCAGCTGAAGCCGCTCGGACTCGGGCAGCTCGAGGAACTCGTCGCGGATCTCGGCGAGGGCGTTCGGAAGCGTGGCGGTCATCCCCGCCATTCTCCCACGCTCACACGGTGCCGGGTTCGGAGCCGGTCACGATCGGGACGCGCACGGCGCTGCCCCACTCGGTCCACGAGCCGTCGTAGTTGCGGACGTCGTCGAACCCGAGAAGATGCTTGAGGACGAACCAGGTGTGGCTGGAGCGCTCACCGATGCGGCAGTACGCGATGATCGCGTCTCCGTCCGACAGGCCGGCGCCGTCGCGGTAGATCGCCTCGAGCTCGGCGCGCGGGCGGAAGCCGCCGTCCTCGGCCACCGCCTTGGCCCACGGCACGCTCTGCGCCGTGGGGATGTGGCCGGCGCGCAGCGCGCCCTCCTCGGGGTATGCGGGTGCCGAGGTGCGCTCACCGCTGTACTCCTCGGGGGAGCGCACGTCGATGAGCGGTCCCTTCCCGAGGAACGCCTTCACGTCGTCCTTGTAGGCGCGAAGGACGGTGTCGTCCCGCTCCACCACCGGGTAGTCGGTGCGGTCCCGGTCCGGGGCGTCGGTGGTGAGCTCGCGCCCCTCCGCGATCCAGCGGTCGCGGCCTCCGTCCAGCAGCCGCACGTCCTCGTGGCCGAACAGCGAGAAGACCCAGAGGGCGTAGGCGGCCCACCAGTTGTTCTTGTCGCCGTAGATGACCACGGTGTCGTCGCGCGCGATGCCCTTCCGGCTGAGCAGGTCGGCGAAGCCCTGTCCGTCCACGTAGTCGCGGACCACCGGGTCGTTCAGCTCGGTGTGCCAGTCGACCTTGACGGCGCCGGGGATGTGCCCGGTCTCGTAGAGCAGCACGTCCTCGTCGGACTCGACGACGACGAGTCCCTCATCGCCGAGGTGTGCGGCCAGCCATTCGGTCGTCACGAGTCGTCCGGGTTCGGCGTACTCGGCGAACTTGGCGGATGAGGTGTCGATCTCGACGGTCACGGCGGGCTCCTCGATGTGATGCGCGGGCGGGTACGGGGCGGGGACGGCGTAGTGTGGATCCGTCTCTCCGACCCTAGAGCGCCGCGCGGCGCGACGGGGTCGTTCCGTAAGACTTCGACACAGGATTCGCATGACCGAACAGACGGCCCGACCCGGCATCGTCCACCTCACCGACCGTCAGCCGCAGGTCACCGGGACCGAGATGCTCGCGAGCCTCGTCCCGCCGCCCCAGTTCGACGAGGCCACCTTCGACAGCTACCGGTCCGACCCCGCCTATCCCTCGCAGGAGGACGCGAAGCGGACGCTGATGCGCTTCGCGGGCGGGAGCGCTCCGGTCAAGCGGGCGGGGCTGTTCCGCCGGGCGCCCAAGGAGCCGGAGACGAAGCCCGGGGTCTACCTCGACGGCGGCTTCGGCGTCGGCAAGACCCACCTGCTGGCGTCGATCTACCACGCGATGCCCGCACGCCGGAAGTACTTCGGGTCGTTCATCGAGTACACCGCGCTCGTCGGCGCCCTCGGCTACAAGAACACCGTCGACCTCCTGCGCGGGGCCGACCTGCTGTGCATCGACGAGTTCGAGCTCGACGATCCCGGCGACACCATGGTGATGACTCGGCTCCTCGGCGAACTGGTCGGTTCCGGGACCCGTCTCGCCGCCACCTCGAACACGCCGCCGAACGCGCTGGGGGAGGGGCGGTTCGCCGCCCAGGACTTCCTGCGCGAGATCCACCAGATGGCCGACAGCTTCGAGACCATCCGGATCGACGGCGTGGACTTCCGGCAGCGCGCGCTGGACGGCCATGCGGTCGTGCTCGACGACGCGCAGTACAGCGCGGAGCTCGCGCGGCTCGCGGAGACGGCGTGCGTGTCCGACGACGCCTTCGACGACGTGATCCGGCACCTCGCGCGCGTGCACCCGTCGCGGTACATCCGGCTCGTGGACGGGGTCGACGTGCTGGGTCTGCGCGCCGTGCACCAGCTCACGGATCAGTCCGAGGCGCTGCGGTTCGTCGCGTTCGTCGACCGCGCCTACGACGCGCAGATCCCCATCGCGGCCACGGGGGTGTCCCTGGACGAGGTGTTCTCCCCGGAGATGCTCGCCGGCGGCTACCGCAAGAAGTACCTGCGCGCCATCTCCCGCCTCAACGCCCTGACGCACGCCGAGCGCACGCCCGCCGGCCCGCTCGCCGCGTAACACGCTGTTCACATCGGAGCCGTTCCTGTAACCCGCGCGCAACACCGCGCGTCCTCGGCGGAAACGCGACCTCGCCACACTGGGGTCACTCTTTCCGAAATGCGAGGTATGGACATGGATGCACCGGGGAACATCGCCTGGGGCGTGACCGCGACGGCACTCGTGCTGCTGATGACGCCCGGCGTGGCGTTCTTCTACGGCGGCCTGGTGAAAGCCAAGAGCGTCGTCAGCATGATGATGATGAGCTTCGGGTCGATCGGCCTGGTCGCCGTCCTCTGGATCCTCTACGGATCCTCGATGAGCGCCGTGTCGGACCCCGGTGCGTTCGCCGGCAACCCGTTCGCCGACTTCGGGCTCGCGTCGATCGCGGCGTCGCCGGAGGCCAACGTCTCCCTCCTCACGGTCGCGTACGGTGCCACGTTCGCGATCATCACGGTCGCCCTGATCTCGGGCGCCATCGCGGACAGGGCCAAGTTCGGTCCGTGGCTGATCTTCGTCGGCGTGTTCGCGACGCTGGGGTACTTCCCGATCGCCGCATGGGTCTGGGGCGGCGGCTGGATCATGAACCTCGGGACGACCCTGTTCGGGGAGGAGAGCGGGATCGCCGTGATCGACTACGCCGGCGGCACGGCGGTGCACATCAACGCCGGCGCCGCGGCGCTGGCGCTCTCCATCGTCCTCGGTAAGCGCATCGGGTTCCAGAAGGGGATCCAGAAGCCGCACAACGTCCCGCTGACGCTCCTGGGGGCGGCGCTGCTGTGGTTCGGGTGGTTCGGGTTCAACGCCGGCGCCGAGTGGGTCTCGGAGGACATGGGCAAGGTCGGCCTGATCGCGATCAACACGCTGGGCGCGACGGCCGCGGCGATCCTCGGATGGATCCTCGTGGAGAAGATCAAGGACGGCAAGCCCACGTCGGTGGGCGCGGTGTCCGGCGCCGTCGCGGGCCTCGTGGCGATCACCCCGGCCTGCGCGAACCTGGACCCGGGATGGGCGCTGCTCCTCGGCGCGCTGGCCGGCGTCGCGTGCGCGCTGGCGGTGGAGCTGAAGTTCCGCCTCGGCTACGACGACTCCCTGGACGTCGTGGGCATCCACCTCATCGGCGGTCTGCTCGGCACGATCTATCTCGGCTTCTTCGCGACCGGACAGGGCCTGTTCACCGGCGGCGACCTGCGGCTCCTGGCCGTGCAGGTCATCGCGTCCGGCGGAGTGCTGGTCTACTCCTTCGTCGTCGCGCTGGCGATCGGCTTCGCGATCGAGAAGACGATCGGGTTCCGGGTCACGGGCGAGGACGAGATCGCGGGGGTCGACCTGGTCGTCCACGGCGAGGAGGGCTACGCGCTCACCTCGTGAGCAGCCTGCTCCGCCCGCGGTTGAGCGGCCGGCGGGCGGAGCGCGGATAGGGTGTCGTCGTGAGCAGAACGGGCAACGGCAACGGCATCCTCTCCGCGCTGGTGGAAGCGGGGGTGGCGGTGCTCCGGGCCCTCACCTCCCGCTCCGCCGAGGCTCGACGCGACAACGGCGTCGCGTCGAGCCCTGCGGTGCGTCCCGGCGGATCCATCGCTCCGTCGCCGGGGCGCGGCGGCGGCACCGAGACCGTGGAGCTCGATCCGCGGGCGGTGACGGGGCTCGCTCTCGAGTACCGTCCCGACCGCGACGGGGAGCCGGACGCGGGCGAGATCATCTGGACATGGGTGCCGTTCGTCGAGCGGGACGGACGCGGCAAGGACCGCCCGGTGCTCGTGATCGCGAAGCACGGCACCGATCGCGTCTACGCGGTCAAGCTCACGAGCAAGTCGCACGACAGCGAGCGGGACTACCTCTCGATCGGGACCGGCTCCTGGGATTCGCAGGGCCGTGAGTCCTGGGTGGACGTCGACCAGCTCTACAGCGTCCATCGGGACGGGATGCGACGCGAGGCCGCGGCGCTGGATCGTCGCCGGTTCGATCGGGTCGCCGCGGTGCTGCAGCGTCGATTCGGCTGGACGACCGCCTGAAGCGCCTTCACTGCGGGGGGATGCGCCTCGCCCCGACAGCGCCGGCGCCGTAGCCTGGGACGGTGACGCAGAGCATCCTCATCACGTCGGTCGAAGGCCATTCCGGGAAGTCCGTGATCGCGTTGGGCGTGATCGATGCGCTCCGACGCGCGACGCCCCGGGTCGGCGTCTTCCGCCCGATCACGCGCTCGGCGGACGGGGCCGACGACGTGCTCGAGATGCTGCTGGCGCGGGACGGCGTCGAGATCGGAGCGGAGGAGGCGATCGGGGTCACCTACGACGAGCTGCGACGGGACCCGGACGCCGCGCTCGGACGCATCGTCGAGCGGTACCGTGCCGTGCAGGCGCAGTGCGACGCCGTGGTGATCCTGGGCAGCGACTACACGGACGTCGCCAGTCCCGCCGAGCTCGGGATGAACGCCCGCATCGCGGCGAACCTCGGCGCGCCCGTGCTCCTGGTGCTGGGCGGTCGCGAGCATCAGGGACACGGCGAGCAGCTGGGGGTCACCGCCGCCCGGACACCGGATCACATGGCCCAGATCGCCGCTCTGGCCCTGGCCGAGCTCGCCGAAGAGCGCGCCGAGCTCGCCGCGATCGTCGCGAACCGGGCCGACGGCGACCGCCTCGACGACATCGTGGCGGCGATCCGCGGAGTCCTCTCCGGCGGCGCCGACGAGGAGCGAACCGCGATCCCCGTCTGGGCGCTGCCGGAGGACCGGTCGCTCGTCGCGCCCTCCGTGCGCGGCGTGCTGCGCTCCCTCGACGGCACGCTGCTGCGCGGGGACGAGGCGCTCCTGGACCGCGACGTGCAGGAGGTCGTGATCGCCGGGATGTCGATGGTGAACGTCCTGCCGCGCCTGCTCGACAGCGCGGTCGTCGTGATCCCGGCCGACCGTGCCGACGTGCTTCTGGCGACCCTGCTCGCGCAGGCCTCCGGGACCTTCCCGTCCGTGTCGGCGATCGTGCTCAACGGGCCCTTCGCCCTGCCGGAGCCCGTCGACCGGCTCATGGACGGACTGGGCCCGACCCTGCCGATCATCGCGACGGATCTCGGCACCTACGACACGACCGTCCGGGTGATGAACACGCCGGGCCGGCTGTCCGTCGATGCACCGCATCGGGCCGACCGCGCGCTCGCGCTGTTCGAGCGTCACGTCGACGTGCCCGCGCTGATCGACGTGCTCGGCGTCGCCCACTCCAGCGTCGTCACGCCGCTGATGTTCCAGTACGAGCTGTTCGAACGGGCGCGGGCACAGCGGCGCACGATCGTTCTGCCCGAAGGGGACGACGACCGCGTCCTGCGGGCCGCCGGAGTGGTCCTCGGCCGCGGCATCGCCGATCTCGTGATCCTCGGCGAGGACAGCGCGGTGCGCAGCCGCGCCCAGGAGCTCGGCGTGGACCTGCGCGCAGCCCGGATCGTGTCGCCGACGGATCCGGTGCTCGTCGCCCGGTTCGCCGAGGAGTACGCACGACTGCGTGCGCACAAGGGCGTCACGGTGGGGCAGGCCGCGGACACCGTCACCGACGTGTCCTATTTCGGCACGATGATGGTCCACCTCGGGATGGCGGACGGAATGGTGTCCGGCGCGGCGCACACGACCGCCCACACGATCCGCCCGGCGTTCGAGATCATCAAGACGCGCCCCGGTGTCTCGGTGGTGTCGTCGGTCTTCTTCATGGCACTGGCCGACCGCGTCCTCGTGTACGGGGACTGCGCGGTGATCCCCGATCCCACCAGCACCCAGCTCGCGGACATCGCGATCTCGTCGGCGGCGACCGCGGGCCAGTTCGGCATCGATCCGCGGATCGCCATGCTCTCCTACTCGACGGGGGAGTCCGGGTCCGGGGCGGACGTGGAGAAGGTGCGCGAGGCGACGGCCCTGGTCCGCGAGCGCGCCCCCGAGCTGGCTGTGGAGGGGCCGATCCAGTACGACGCGGCCGCGGACGCTGCCGTCGCCCGGGCGAAGATGCCGGGCTCGGCGGTGGCGGGACGGGCCACGGTGTTCGTGTTCCCCGATCTCAACACCGGCAACAACACCTACAAGGCGGTGCAGCGCTCCGCGGGCGCCGTGGCCGTCGGGCCGGTGCTGCAGGGACTGAACCGACCGATCAACGATCTCTCCCGCGGGGCGCTCGTCGAGGACATCGTGAACACGATCGCGATCACGGCGATCCAGGCGCAGTCCGTCGCGGAGGCGGGGGCGCCGTCATGACCGTCGTGCTGATCGTGAACAGCGGCTCCTCGTCCTTCAAGTATCAGCTGCTGGATGTCGAGAGCGAGCATGCTCTGGCATCGGGTCTCGTGGAGCGGATCGGCCAGCCCCTCGGGGTGTCGTCGCACACCGTCTCGGCCGACGAGGCGCTCGGCACCGTCGAGGAGACCTTCACCCGCGAGCTCCCGATCCCCGACCACACGGCCGGGTTCCAGGTGATGCTGGACGCGTTCGCCGCGCATGGCCCCTCCCTGGCGGAGCAGCCGCCTCGGGCCGTGGGCCACCGGGTGGTCCACGGCGGGGCGCGCTACTTCGCCCCCACGATCATCACCCCGGAGGTCGAGCGCGGCATCGACGAGCTGTCCGTCCTCGCGCCGCTGCACAATCCGGGCGCGCTGCAGGGGATCCGTGCGGCGGAGGAGGCCTTCCCGGACCTCGCGCACGTCGCGGTCTTCGACACCGCGTTCCACCAGACCCTGCCGCCGGCGGCGTACACCTATGCCATCGACAAGGAACTCGCGCGGGAACACCGCGTGCGTCGGTACGGCTTCCACGGCACGTCGCACAAGTACGTCTCCGAGACCGCCGCCCTCTTTCTCGGACGGGCGGTGCAGGATCTGCGCCAGATCGTCTTCCACCTGGGGAACGGCGCGTCCGTGTCGGCGATCGACGGAGGCCGATCGGTGGAGACCTCGATGGGGATGACCCCGCTGGAAGGCCTGGTGATGGGAACCCGATCGGGCGACATCGACCCCGCGTCCCTGTTCCAGCTCGCCCGCCGGGCGGGACTGTCGATCGACGAGCTCGACGACCTGTTGAACAAGCGCAGCGGGCTCCTGGGGCTCGCGGGGGTCTCGGACATGCGTGATCTGCAGAGCCGGGCACGGGACGGGGACGTGGACGCCGCGCTCGCGCTCGACGTGTACATCCACCGGCTCCGCGCCTACGCCGGCGCGTACCTCGCTCAGCTCGGCGGAGCCGACGTGATCGTGTTCACGGCGGGCGTCGGCGAGAACAATCCGCTCGTGCGGCGCGAGTCGATGGCGACGCTCGGCTTCGCCGGCGTGGTGATCGACGACGCCCGCAACGAGTCCACGGATCGCGGGATCCGGGTCATCTCCGCGGACGACTCCCGGGTGACGGTGCTCGTGGTCCCCACGAACGAGGAACTGGAGATCGGTCGCCAGACGCTTCAGGCCACGACCTGACCCCTGACTCCGTCGGGTGCCGCCCGCGCAGCGTTCGACGCGGAGAGGGGCGTCCCGTCCCCGCGGAACGCGAATGTCAACCCCCGGGCGTCCGGGCCGCGTGGCGCGCATCCTCGGAACCGCGCCCGGATCCGCCGGGCCGCGGACGAAGGAGGACGAGGATGAGCGATTCGCGACTGCCCGAGGATCCGCGGCTGCCCGAGGACGAGCGGGCCGACGTGCCCGACGACCTCGTGGCTCGACAGGTCGGCGAAGACCCGGTCGGAGACGAGGAGGAAACCGACGAGGACGAGGACTCCGACACGATCGACGTCGAGGACCTGCCGTGAGTCCCGCGCGGGGGAAGCACTTCGAGCCGCGACGTGCGATCGTCACGGGATCCGACTCGGGCATCGGCCGTGCCACCGCGGTCGCGCTGGCGGCGGCGGGAACGGACGTCGGCGTCACCTGGCGCTCGGATCGGGAGGGCGCCGAGCGCACCTCGACGTGAGCGACCTCTCCCGATGCGGGGAGGTGGTGGACGGGATGATCGAGGAGCTCGGCGGGATCGACGTCTTCGTGAACAACGCCGGCGCGGGGACCCGGACGCCGGTTCTGGAGCTCACCCTCGACGAGTGGAACCGCGTCGTCGACACGGACCTCACGGGCGCGTTCGTGTGCCTGCAGCGCGCCGCCCGCGCGATGGTCTCCGCCGGACGTGGCGGCCGCCTCATCGCGGTGACGAGCGTGCACGCCCATCAGCCGATGGTCGGATCGAGCGCGTACGACGCGGCCAAGCACGGTCTGGACGGTCTGATGAAGAACCTCGCGCTCGAACTGGGGGAGCATGGCATCACCGCCGTCAGCGTCGCGCCCGGGGAGATCGCGACCCCGATGACGGACCAGGCGGACGGGGATCCCTGGAGCGAGGAGCGTCCGGGGATACCGCTCGGGCGACCGGGCGACGCACGGGAGGTCGCCGCCCTCATCGCCTTCCTGGCGTCCTCGCAGGGCGGGTACGTCAGCGGCACCTCCGTCGTCGTGGACGGCGGGATGCTGCAGATGGGACCGCAGGCGGGCGCCAGCATCGCCGACGACCGGTGGCGACGGATCTGACCGCGGTCACGGTTCCTCCTCGTCGGCGTCCCGAGCCGCCGTGAGCTGCAGGATGCGCTCGAGGTGCATCGCCGACAGCACGCCCGGGCCGGACACCTCCGCCGCCGCGATGCTCTCCGTGGCCACGATGCGACGCAGGCGCAGGACGGCGTCTTCAGCGGCGCGGCGTGCGTCCGTGTCCACGGAAGGGCCACCGGGGGCCGCCTCGCGCACGACCTCCGCGACGGCGCGGCAGGCGCCGGACAACGGCGGGACGAAGGACGGATTGAGCGGCAGGGCGGCTCCACGGCCCAGAACGGTGTCCCCGAGGCAGCCGGCGATGTCCCGGATCTGGTGCGCGACCTCGTCGAGCAGGGCGAGACGCTCGTGAACGGCGCGGCTGTCGTGGTGACGGAGCCAGGCGCGGGGGTTGGCTCGTCGGCTGTCGTCGGCCTCGGCGAGCGCGTCGTGCAACGAGCGTCCGGTCGCGGCGAGGGCCCGGGAGTCCCGCGCCCATCCGGCCTTCTCCGGCGGCCAGGATCCCGCCACCGCGTCGGCGATGTCGTCGAGGTGCTGGGCGAGATCCCGTTGGAACTGCTGCACGCGTCCCTCGGCCTGCGCGACGAGCGGCGCAGGCGGGATGACGAGGTTGATCACGAGGCCCACCGCGATGCCGAGCGCGGTCTGCGTCACATAGCCGAGGGAGTAGCCGTCGGTGTCTCCCCGGCCGAGCAGCAGCACGAACAGGGCGGCGATCGGCAGGTACTCGCTTCCCGAGCCGAACCACCCGGTACCCGAGAGGAGGACGCCGAGACCGACGGCGAGCCCGATCGTCCAGACGCTGGGTCCGATCGTCAGGACGATGACCACGGCGAGTCCGATGCCGACGGCGAGGCCGAGAAGGGTCTGCATGCTGGAGCGCAGCGATCCCATCAGCGTGGGGTACATGCTGATGAGCGCCCCCAGAGGGGCGTAATACGGATAGTCGTCCGCCGAGCCGGGCACCAGGGGAGCGATGGACCAGGCGATCGCGACGGCGGCCGCCGTCTTCGCTGCGAGGAGCAGGCGTGCCGGGCGGGCTGCGTGACGGATCCCTCCCGTCGCGGCGGAGACGGCGTCGTGCAGGACTCTGGCCGGGCGCATGATGTCGTCCTCCTGCGCGGGTGGGGGAAAGTCCGCGTCCCTGGACGATACGGCCGTGCGGATCCGACGAGGACGGGGTTGACACCCTCCGGAAGGCGTCTGCGTTGTCAAGGGGGCGGACCCCACGGACCCGGACGCTTAGCGTCGGCCCCATGGAGACCGAACGTGAGAATCCGGACGCCGCAGACTCGACGCGGGCGGAGACGGCGCGATCGCGACCGCTCACCGAGGACGAGGCGCTCCGGAAGGACATGAGCTACAGTCCGGGGAGTGAGACGGAGACCGCCCAGAAGCAGCGGGATCCGCTTCCCGGAACCGTCGACCCGGACATCCCGGAGGAGGACGTCCGCGCCGTCCCGGGTACGGGCGGGCCGGACGACACCGGTGACGTCGACGTCGATCCCGACGAGCTCGACCTGCCCGGCGCGCCGATCGACGGGCGTGAGCCGGACTGAGGGACGACGAAGCCCGCTCGACATGTGCCGAGCGGGCTTCCTGCGTGGTGGGCGATACCAGACTCGAACTGATGACCTCTTCCGTGTGAAGGAAGCGCGCTACCAACTGCGCCAATCGCCCGTGTGGAGTTGTGGTGCCGTGCGGCACAGGTATTGAGCATACCCGATCCCGGGCGGTGCGCCGACCAGGCCCGCGTCCCGGGCGTGCCGCCGCGCGCTCGGGGAGAGGAGGACGGCGGCGGTGAGCGCCGACAGGGCAGGAGGCTGCGGGACACGCCCGACGACCCGGGCCGGTTTGGCGAAGCGCCGATCCTCGGCTAATGTATTTGAAGTGCCCGGGACGCCGGGAACGAAATGCGGATGTAGCGCAGTTGGTAGCGCATCACCTTGCCAAGGTGAGGGTCGCGAGTTCGAGTCTCGTCATCCGCTCGAGTGCAGGAGCCCCTTCGGGGGTTTCGGCATGTGGGTTCGAATCCACCTCGCGGTGGCGTGGCCGAGAGGCTAGGCACCGGCCTGCAAAGCCGTTTACACGGGTTCGAATCCCGTCGCCACCTCTCCGCACAACTGAATAGCCCTCGGGCGCGATTGGCGCAGCGGTAGCGCGCTTCCCTGACACGGAAGAGGTCACTGGTTCGATCCCAGTATCGCGCACAGAAGAAAACCCCCGGTCTCCCGGGGGTTTTCGTGCACTGTGAAAGACACCGACGGGACGACCCGGCGGAGTGGTCCGAAGCGGGGACGGCCTCGCAGATCGGCTGATCTCCCGTGTCCACCACGTCTGCGTCCTCTCTCCGCACCGTCCTCACGCCGACCGCGATCATGAGGCTCGCGGTCGGCTGGGGAGGCTATCTCGTCGTCACCCTGCTGGCCCCGGTGCTCGCCGACGGACTGCCCACACTCGTGCTCTGGACGGTCCTCGCCGCGATCGTCGGCATCATCGTCGTCTGCGCGTTCGGCGTGGTCACGGAGGCCGAGCATCTCGCGCACCGTCTCGGCGATCCCTACGGGACGCTGGTCCTCACGCTGTCGATCGTGCTGATCGAGGTCATCCTGATCTCGGCCGTCATGCTCGGCCCCGGCGAGCACACCACGATCGCCCGCGACTCCGTGATGTCCGTGTCGATGATCATCCTGAACCTCGTCTTCGGCGCGGCGCTCGTCGTGGGCGGCCTTCGTCGCGGCGACCTCCGACTCAATCGCACCGGCGCCTCCGCCTATCTCGCCGTGCTCATCGTGCTGTTGGCGGCCGCCTTCGCCGTCCCCGGACTCATCGGCGATGGGGGAGCGTACGCACCCGCCCAGGCCGTGCCCATCCTCGTGATGACGATCCTGCTCTACGCCTTCTTCCTCGCCCGCCAGACCGGCGCGCAGAGCGGGGACTTCCAGGAGGTGGGATCAGCGGCGGTCGCAGCCGCCCCCGGTCGGCCGCAGGCGCTCGCCGCCGTCGTCTCCGCGCACCGGGGGGAGCTCGTGGCGCGCGCCCTCGTCCTGATCATCACCGTGATCCCGATCGTCCTGCTGTCCCACGACATGGCGGCTCTGCTCGACGACGGCCTGGACAGAGCGGGGGCGCCGGTGGCTCTGTCGGGGATCCTCATCGCGATGATCGTCTTCCTCCCGGAGACGATCACCACGATCCGTGCGGCGGTCACGGGCGAGATGCAGCGCGTCAGCAACCTCTGCCACGGTGCCCTCGTCTCGACGGTCGGGCTCACGATCCCGGCGGTGCTGGCGATCGGTCTCCTCACCGGCCAGCAGGTCGTTCTGGCGGAGACGCCGGTCAATCTCGCCCTGCTCGGCGTCACGCTGCTGCTGTCCGTCGCCACGGTGGCAGGGCGCCGCCTCACCGCCCTCCACGGCGCCGCGCATCTGCTCGTGTTCGCGCTGTACGGCATCACGGTCTTCTCCTGACCCGCGGGCGGAGGAGCGCTAGCGGGGGAGCGGCCCGGCCGTCAAGCCCCTCCGTGGGCGGATCGGGGGGTTCTAGCGTGGGGACCGGTGACGCAGACGCGTTCGCCGAGAGGAGCCGACGACATGAACATCCTTCTCATCGTCATCGCGATCATCGCCGTGATCCTGGCTTTCACCGGCGGGTTCGTGCAGTCGCTGAACTTCCTGCTGTGGGTGGGGCTGGTGCTGCTCGCCCTGACGGTCATCGCCTGGCTGATCCGCGCGATGTCCGGACGGAACAGCACCTGAGAACCACGGGTGCGAGGTCGTCGACCCCGCGCCCGTGCACAGACCCCGAGGGGCGGGGGGGGGGGGGGGGGGGGGGGCGGGCGCCCGCCCCCCCCCCCCCCCCGGGGGGGGGGGGGGGGGCGCGGGGGCGGGGGGC
>NZ_JBAOJP010000004.1:0-569329 GCF_037083505.1 Microbacterium sp. CCNWLW41 | reverse complement strand
CCCCCCCACCCCCCCCCCCCCCCCGCCCCCGCCCCCCCCCCCCCCCCCCCCCCCCCCCCCCCCCCCCCGGGGCGCCCCCCCCCCCCCCCCCCCCCCCCCCCCCCCCGCCCCTCGGTCCGTCTTACTCGTCGACGACGTCCTTGAGGTCGTCTCCGGCCTTCTTCAGGTTCGCCTTCGCCTGGTCGGCCTGGCCCTCGCGCTCGAGGTCCTCGTTGTCGGTGACCTTCCCGACGCCTTCCTTCACCTTCCCGCCGACCTTCTCGGCGGTGTGCTTCATCTTGTCGCCGGCACTCATGGGAGCCTCCTCATCCGTCCTTCGGTGGTCGCAGCCCACGATGCCGGGGCGGACCGTCGGCGTCGAAGGGATTGACTCGATCAGGGGGGAGGCGTTATGAGGCCCGCGGCGCCTCGACGATCCGGGCGACGGCCTCCGCCTGGTGGCGGTGCCCCACGGTCTCGTAGCCGACGATCACGACGACCGGCGCGAGGACCGTGAGCAGGATGCCGGTGCCGAAGCTCGCCCCGCCGGCCACCGCGGCGACGGCGATGGCGAGTGCGGCCAGCGCACCGACGAAGAGCCACAGGTGGAGCGTGTCCACCTGCCGCAGCAGCACCGAGTAGAGGACGAACAGCGCGGTCGTGAAGACGGCGACGGGGATGACGAGGGTGAGGATCGCTGCGGTGTGGTCGATGTGGGCCTTGTCCTCGATCACGAAGGCCGCCACGTGGAGGCCGGCGCCCGCGGCCGCGATGGCGCCGAACAGCATGATGTGGCCGTAGCCCCACGCGAAGCCGCGCTCGCGATGCCGGGCGAGGACCTCACCGGAGGGCATGGTGAAGTAGACCCACCACAGGGCGAAGGCGAGCGCCGTCCCGCCGAACGCCACCAGAGCCGCCTCCACGGTCCAGCCCTGGTCCTCGACGACGGCCGAGATGGCAAGGATGGTGCCGAGCACGACCTCGCCGAGCGCGATGATGACGAGCAGGCTGTACCGCTCCGCGATGTGATGCGGGTGCCACGGGGTGGCGCCTTTGAGCCGTTCGGCGATCACCGGGATCGCCATCTCGAACACCGCCACCACGAGGGTGAGCGCGATGGTCACGCCCATGGGCGGGTTGATGAAGATGAGGACGATCCAGTACACCTGCGCCACCGCGATCAGAGCGGAGTACGTCAGGGCCGTGCGGCGGAGTCCCGGGTTGTGCGCGGCGGCCCGCAGCCACAGCGCGAGGGTGGACAGGCGCATGACGACGTAGCCGGCGACCACGATCGCGTTGTCCACGTGCATCCCCTCGTCGATGGAGTGGAACAGCGCGGGCATGCCGAGCGCCATGATGAGCACGCCCATCATCTGGACCATCGTGGCCAGCCGGAAGAAGACGTCGTCGTTGTCGAACGCCGACGAGAGCCACGTGTAGTTGATCCATGCCCAGCAGATCGCGAACATGGCGAAGGCGAAGGCACCGACGGCCGCGCCGAAGTGCCCGACCTCCAGAAGGTGCGCCATCTGGGTGCCGGCCTGACTGAAGGCGACGACCAGGGTGAGATCGTAGAGGAGCTCCAGGGGGCTCGCGGCGCGGTGCGCCTCTTCCGGGTCACGGCCGATCATCCGGCGCAGGCGGTGCTCGCGTCCCGTCGGGGTGGTGCTGCTCATGCGAGTAGCCTAGAGGCGACCCTGGATGGAGAGTGTCTGTGCCTGAGAACGCCCAGCCGAGCACCCGCGACGGCTTCGCCCTGTTCCCCGATCGTTCCGTCGTCGCCCTGCGCGTCAACGGCGAGCTGAAGGACCTCGCCACGACGGTCGCGGACACGGACGCGGTCGAGCCCGTCACGATCGACAGCCCGGACGGACTGAACATCCTGCGCCATTCCACCGCGCACGTCCTGGCGCAGGCCGTCCAGCGGATCAAGCCCCAGGCGAACCTCGGGATCGGTCCGCCGATCACCGACGGGTTCTACTACGACTTCGGCGTGGACACGCCCTTCACTCCTGAGGACGTCAAGGCGATCTCCAAGGAGATGCAGCGGATCGTCCGCGAGGGGCAGCGGTTCGTCCGCCGTGTCGTGTCCGACGAGGAGGCGCATGCCGAGCTCGCCGACGAGCCGTTCAAGCTGGAGCTCATCGGGCTGAAGAGCCCGTCCGCCGCGGAAGGCGCCTCGGTCGAGGTCGGCGAGGGGGAGCTCACGATCTACGACAACGTCACGAAGGACGGCGAGGTCGTCTGGAAGGACCTGTGCCGCGGCCCGCACCTGCCGAACACCCGCATGATCGGCAACGGCTGGGATCTGACGCGGATCGCGGCGGCGTACTGGCGGGGCAGCGAGAAGAATCCGCAGCTGCAGCGCATCTACGGCACCGCGTGGCCGAGCAAGGACGAGCTGCGTGCGTATCAGCACCGCCTCGAGGAGGCGGCCAAGCGCGACCACCGGCGCCTGGGCCGTGAGCTCGACCTGTTCTCCTTCCCCGACGAGATCGGATCCGGCCTGTCGGTGTGGCATCCGCGCGGCGGCATCGTCCGCGGCGAGATGGAGCAGCACGCCCGTCGTCGGCACATCGCCGAGGGGTACAGCTACGTCTACACCCCGCACATCACGAAGAAGGACCTCTTCGTCACCTCCAACCACCTCGTCACCTACGCGGACGGCATCTGGCCGCCGATCCGCATGGACGAGGAGCGCGACGACGAGGGCAACGTCACCAAGCAGGGCGTCGACTATTACCTGAAGCCGATGAACTGCCCCATGCACATCCTCATCTACAAGGAGCGCGCGCGGAGCTACCGCGACCTCCCGCTCCGGCTGGCGGAGAACGGGACCGTCTACCGCAACGAGCTCTCGGGCGCCCTGCACGGGCTCACGCGCGTCCGCGGCTTCACGCAGGACGACGCGCACCTGTTCGTCACTCCCGACCAGCTCGAGGCGGAGACGACGAAGGTCCTCGAGTTCGTCCTGTCGCTGCTGAAGGACTTCGGGCTGAGCGACTTCCGCCTTGAGCTGTCGATGCGCGACGACGAGAAGTCGAAGTGGATCGGCGAGGAGGACGTCTGGGAGACGGCGACCGACGCGCTGCGTCGGGTCGCCCTCGCCACCGGCCTCGAGCTCGTCGAGGAGCCGGGTGAGGCCGCGTTCTACGGCCCGAAGATCGACCTCAAGGTGACGGACGCCATCGGCCGCTCGTGGCAGCTGTCGACCGTGCAGCTCGACTTCAACCTTCCGGAGCGGTTCGAACTGGAGTTCACGGACCGGGACGGTGAGAAGAAGCGTCCGATCATGATCCACCGCGCGCTGTTCGGCTCGATCGAGCGATTCTTCGCGATCCTGCTGGAGCACTACGCCGGTGACTTCCCGCTCTGGCTCGCCCCGGTCCAGGTCGTCGGCGTGCCGGTGGCCGACGAGTACGCGGACTACCTGGACGACGCGGTGGCGGCCCTCCGCGCCGCGGGCGTCCGCGCCGAGGTCGACCACTCCGACGACCGCATGCAGAAGAAGATCCGCACGCACACCACGGGCAAGGTCCCGCTCATCCTCATCGCCGGAGAACAGGACCGTGCGGCCGGCACGGTGTCGTTCCGCTTCCGCGACGGCTCGCAGGAGAACGGCGTCCCGCTGGCGGACGCCGTGGAGCTCGTCCGCCGGGCGGTCGACGCCCACGCGCTGGTCTCCTCCGCCGCCGACCTGCGGCCGGAGGGGGCGTCGGCGTGACCGACCGGGCGACCGACCAGGGGCCGGACGGTCCGCCCGCGGCGCCCGCGGAGGACGCCGCACACCTCGCGGGGGTCCCGGACGAGTTCCAGCGACTGTGGACCCCGCACCGCATGGCGTACATCCAGGCCGGGCCCGAGCCGCTGCGCGAGGAGTGCCCGTTCTGCGAGGCGCCGAAGCACGAGGACGCCGAGCGTCTGATCGTGGCCCGCGGCGAGACCGCGTACGTGCTGCTGAACCTCTTCCCGTACAACTCCGGCCACGTCCTGGTCTGCCCGTATCGGCACATCGCGACGTACGACCAGGCGACCGAGAAGGAGGTCGCGGAGATCGGCGACCTGACCCAGACGGCGATGCGCGTGCTCCGTGAGGTCTCCCGCTGCGACGGGTTCAACATCGGCATGAACCAGGGCGCGGTCGCCGGCGCCGGCGTCGACGCCCACCTGCACCAGCACGTCGTGCCGCGGTGGACGTCGGACGCGAACTTCTTCCCGATCATCGCCAAGACGAAGGCGTTGCCGCAGCTGCTCGGCGAGGTCCGGCACACGCTGGCCGCCGCCTGGCCCCGCTGACCCGCGCGTCGCCCGGGGCGGGCGTCAGCGGACCTTGACGACCTCGAACTGCTCGCGGGGGTTCGCGTAGAAGTCCTGCGCCTCGATGAGCTGCAGCTCGCGGGCGCCGGCGTCCAAGGTCGTCCTCAGGAGGTCGAAGACGCTCGACACCGTCTTGCGGAGCGCCTCGGCCGCGGAGGCGCTGCGCACATAGTGCGCGGTGAACAGCGCGGCGGTGACGTCGCCGGAGCCATTCGCCTTCATCGGCAGGTGCGGCGTGCGCACGAGCCACGCGCCGTCGTCGTCCGCCGCGAGCATCTCGATCGTCCCCTCAGGGCGGTCGGGGCGCTCCACGCTCGTGACGAGCACGGTGCGCGGCCCCATGGCCCTCGCGGCGTCCACGGAGGCCAGCGTGGACTCCAGCGTGTCCGGCTGCGTGCCGGTGAGGTATCCGAGCTCGAACTGATTCGGCGTGATGATGTCGGCGACCGGGACGACCCGGTCGCGCAGCAGATCCGGGATCGCCGGGGCGACGAAGCAGCCGGACTTGGCATTGCCCATCACCGGGTCGCAGGCGTACACCGCCGACGGGTTGGCGGCCTTCACCCTGGCGACCGCGTCGATGATCACGTCCCCGATGCCCTCGCCGCCCTGATAGCCGGAGAGCACGGCGTCCACGCCCGCGAACGCGCCGCGCTCCTCGATCCCCAGGATGACCTCGTGCACGTCCTCGGGGGAGATCAGGGGGCCGCGCCACGCTCCGTACCCGGTGTGGTTGGAGAAGTTCACCGTGTAGACCGGCAGCACCTCCACGCCGATGCGCTGGAGAGGGAAGACCGCGGCGGAGTTGCCGACGTGGCCGTACGCGACCGCGGACTGGATCGAGAGGATGCTCATCCTCCGATCCTCGCACCCCGTGAGCGTCGTCGCCGCACATTCCGTGATCTGTCTGTCGCGTGGCGTGGCGCGCTGCAGTCAAGCTATGCTTTGGCCTATGACAAATGAGAGCCCAGATCAGACGACGACCGGGACCTCTCGCGTGAAGCGGGGGCTCGCGGAGATGCTCAAGGGCGGGGTGATCATGGACGTGGTCACCGCGGACCAGGCGAAGATCGCGGAGGACGCGGGCGCCGTCGCGGTCATGGCCCTGGAGCGGGTCCCCGCGGACATCCGCGCGCAGGGCGGCGTGGCACGGATGAGCGACCCGGACCTCATCGACGGCATCATCGACGCGGTCTCGATCCCGGTCATGGCGAAGGCGCGGATCGGCCACTTCGTCGAGGCCCAGGTGCTCCAGGAGCTCGGCGTCGACTACATCGACGAGTCGGAGGTGCTCTCGCCGGCGGACTACGTCAACCACATCGACAAGTGGCGCTTCGAGGTCCCGTTCGTCTGCGGTGCGACGAACCTGGGTGAGGCGCTGCGGCGGATCACGGAGGGGGCGGCGATGATCCGCTCCAAGGGCGAGGCCGGCACGGGCGACGTGTCCGAGGCGATGAAGCACATCCGCACGATCCGCGGCGAGATCGCCCGACTCGGATCGCTCGCCGAGGACGAGCTCTTCGTCGCTGCCAAAGAGCTCCAGGCGCCCTATGAGCTCGTCGCCGAGGTCGCGGCCGCAGGACGGCTGCCCGTCGTGATGTTCGTCGCCGGGGGAGTGGCGACGCCCGCCGACGCCGCGATGATGATGCAGCTCGGAGCGGACGGCGTCTTCGTCGGGTCCGGGATCTTCAAATCGGGAGACCCCGCAGCGCGCGCCGCCGCCATCGTCACGGCCACCGCCGCGTACGACGACGCCGCGGCGATCACCGCGGCGTCCCGGGGCCTCGGCGAGGCGATGGTCGGCATCAACGTGTCCGACCTGCCGGCGCCGCACCGCCTGGCCGAGCGCGGCTGGTGACGCGGTGACCACACCGGTCGTCGGCGTCCTCGCGCTCCAGGGCGACGTCCGCGAGCACGGGGCGGTGCTGCACGCCCTCGGCGCGGAGGTCGTCCTCGTGCGGCGCCCCGCCGACCTCGCCCTGGTGCGGGGACTGGTGCTTCCCGGGGGCGAGTCCAGCGTCATCGACAAGCTGTCGCGCACGTTCGGCCTGGACGGCCCGATCCGCGCCGCCGTCCGGGCGGGGATGCCGATGTACGGAACGTGCGCCGGGCTCATCCTGCTCGCCGACCGGATCACGGGAGGGATCGACGGGCAACGCACCTTCGGCGGGCTCGACGTGACGGTGGCCCGCAACGCCTTCGGCGCGCAGGTCGAGTCCTTCGAGACGCTGCTGGAGGTCGACGGCGCGGAGGCCCCGGTGTCGGCGACCTTCATCCGCGCTCCGCTCGTCACCGACGTCGGGACCCGCGCGCGGCCCGTCGCAGCGCTCCCCGACGGTCGGGTCGTCGCCGTCGCGCAGGGAGCCCTCCTGGGCTCGAGCTTCCACCCGGAGATGAACGGCGAGACCTGGTTCCACCGGCGCTTCCTCGATCAGGTCCGCGCGGCCGTCTGACGAGCCATCCGGACCGCGGTCAGAGCAGGTCGCCGATCCAGCGCAGGGCGGGCACCGCCTGCGCCCGCTGGAAGGCGCGCAGCCCGGGCAGGTCGGGGATCTCCGCCTGCGCCTGTTCGAACCACAGGAACGAGGCGAAGGCGGAGATCATCGGCAGCAGCTCCGACGCGGCCGGTGCGCCGTGCTGCCGGAAGGTCTCCCACGCCTCCTCGCACCGCGGCCCGCCGCCCGCCTCCACGGACGGCAGGAGGAGGGGGAGGTCGAGCCACGGCGCGCCGGCCAGGGCATGCGGCCAGTCGAGGAGGCGAGCGCGTGTCCCCTGGAGCAGGATGTTGTCGGCGCGCGGATCGCCGTGCACGAGGCGGGTGCCGGCCACGGCCTCCGGGAACCGCTGCTCCATGCGGACGAGGTCCGGGAGGCGGCGCCGCACCGCGTCCGGAAGCCCCTGTCGCAGGTCCGCGTCGGCGGAGATCCGGCCCCAGCGCCGGAAGCGGGACGGCATCGACGAGGCGGCCTCGGGAAGCCCCGCCGGCGCGGGAGACTCGGCCACGGTGCGCAGGGCCTCGGCGACGGCATGGAGCTGGGCCGGCGTCCAGGGCGACCCCGGATGCACGCCGTCGATCGCCTCCGTCACGAGGGCGATCCCCGAGTCGTCGTCGATCCCGGCTCGCAAGCCCGGAGCGGTCGATACCTCCGTCCGGGTGAGGACGGCGATCTCCTGCCGGAGGAAGTCCCGGGAGTCGGCGTGGCCGCCATGGCCGATCGCCTTGACGAAGCCGACGCCCCCGGTCGTGCGGACGACGCCGGCGTAGGTGGCGCTGAATCCGCCGTGTGCGGGCGCGTCCGAGACATAGGTCCCGCCGAGGGCCGCGAGGATCCGCGCACGCAGCCCCTCCGGGAGAGCACTCCACTCCGGTCGAAGACGTTCGGCACCCATGCGCATCCCGCGATCCTATGACGGACCGGACGAGTGCGCGGTTTCCGTCGTGACCCCGGGATCCCCGCACGGCGCGCCCGGACGTTTTAGAATGGACGACGCCCTGCGGGCGGACCCGCAGGCCGAAGACGAGCGGAGATCTATGTCCGGGCATTCCAAGTGGGCCACGACCAAGCACAAGAAGGCGGTCATCGACGCGCGCCGTGCGAAGTCGTGGGCGAAGCTCATCAAGAACATCGAGGTGGCGGCGAAGCTCGGCGGCCCCGACCTCCAGGGCAACCCGACCCTCTTCGACGCCGTCCTTAAGGCGAAGAAGACCTCGGTCCCGAAGGACAACATCGACCGTGCCATCAAGCGCGGCGCGGGCATCGGCGGCGAGGCCGTCGAGTACACCTCGATCATGTACGAGGGCTACGGCCCGAACGGCGTCGCGCTGATGATCGAGTGTCTGACCGACAACAAGAACCGCGCGGCCGCGGAGGTGCGCACGGCGCTCACCCGCAACGGCGGCACGCTCGCCGACCCCGGCAGCGTCGCCTACAACTTCACCCGCAAGGGCGTCATCGTCGTGGGCTCCGAGGGAACCACCGAGGACGACGTGATGATGGCGGTGCTGGAGGCCGGCGCCGAGGAGGTCGAGCCCCACGCCGAGGGGTTCGAGGTCATCACCGAGGCGACGGATCTGGTCACCGTCCGCACCGCGCTCCAGGAGGCGGGCATCGAGTACGAGTCCGCCGACGTCGAGTTCGTGCCGAACCTCAAGGTCGAGGTCGACGCCGAGACGGCGCGGAAGGTGTTCCGCCTCATAGACGCGCTCGAGGACAGTGACGACGTGCAGAACGTCTTCAGCAACTTCGACCTCACGCCCGAGGTGCAGTCCGAGCTGGAGAACGACGACTGACGCGGAGGCGGCGCGGCGGACCCCGGATCCGGCGGGACCGCGCGGCGTGCGTTCCTGACGACCGCGACGGGCGCGCCGTCGCCCCGGTGGGCGGCGGCGCGCCTAGCCTGGGACGGTGAGCAGACGCGTCCTCGGCATCGACCCCGGTCTCACCCGTTGCGGTGTGGGCATCGTCGACGTCGACGCGCGGCGGCGCGGCACGCTGGTGCACGTCGACGTCATCCGAACCCCGGTGGACGCCCCGATCGGCGAGCGTCTGGCCGCCGTCGCCGCCGGCATCCGCGAGGTCATGGCCGTGCATCGTCCGGATGCGGTGGCCGTGGAGCGGGTGTTCGCCCAGCAGAACCGGCAGACGGTGATGGGAACGGCGCAGGCGAGCGGCGTGGCGCTGCTCGTGGCGGCCGAGGCGGGCCTCCCGGCGGCCACGCACACACCCAGCGAGGTAAAGGCGGCGGTGACGGGATACGGGTCCGCGGACAAGAAGCAGGTGCAGGCGATGATCGCCCGCATCCTCCGCCTCGACGCGCCGCCTCAGCCGGCCGACGCGGCGGACGCTCTCGCGATCGCCCTGTGCCACGCGTGGCGGCGGGGGGCGGCGACCGGATCCGACGTCGCCGCGACGCCCGCCCAGAAGGCCTGGGCCGAGGCGGAGCGTGTCGCTCGAACATACGTACGAGCCAGGGCCTAGACTGGGACGATGATCTCCTCCCTGCGTGGCACCGTCCTGGCCACGGCCTCCGATTCGGTCGTCGTCGAGGTCGGCGGCGTCGGGTTCTCGGTCGCGGTCCCCGGCGACGTCGCGCACACGGCGCGGGTGGGCGAGCAGATCCTGCTGCACACCTCGCTCATCGTGCGGGAGGACTCCCTGTCGCTGTTCGGCTTCGCGGAGGCGACCGAGCTGGAGGTGTTCGGGCACCTCCTCAGCGTCACCGGCGTGGGGCCGAAGTCCGCGCTCGGCGTGCTCTCGCACCTCTCCGTCGACCAGATCGCCGCGGCCGTAGCGGACGACGACGATGCGCCGTTCCGTCGCGTGTCCGGAATCGGGCCGAAGACCGCGAAGCTGATCGTCGTCCAGCTGGCGGGCAAGCTCGCGCCACCGGCTCCTGCGCCGGCCGCCTCGTCCGCGCCCACGGAGATCGTGCAGCAGCTGGTGGCGGCGCTCGTGGGGCTGGGGTGGTCGGAGAAGGTCGCCGCGGAGGCGGCCGCGCAGAGCACCGACGGCGCCAGCGTCACCGAGCTCGGCTCCGTCTCGCTGTTGCTCCGGCGGACGCTGGCGACGCTCGGGCCGGCCCAGCAGCCTGCACCGGGGAGCGGCCGTGGTTGATCCGCGCGACGTGGGCGAGGCCGTCGACGAGATCGAGCTGGCGATGGAGGGGGCGCTGCGGCCCACCAGCCTCGAGGAGTTCGTCGGCCAGCAGAAGGTCCGCGGGCAGATGAAGCTGCTGCTGGAGGCCGCCCGGATCCAGAGCCGACCGGCGGATCACATCCTGCTCTCGGGGCCTCCCGGACTGGGCAAGACCACGCTCGCGATGATCGTCGCGCACGAGAGCGGACGTGCGCTCCGGCTCTCGAGCGGCCCGGCGATCCAGCATGCGGGGGATCTCGCCGCGCTGCTGTCCAGCCTCACCCCGGGCGAGGTGCTCTTCATCGACGAGATCCACCGCATGGCGCGCTCCGCGGAGGAGATGCTGTACCTCGCGATGGAGGACTTCCGGATCGACATCATGGTGGGCAAGGGCGCCGGTGCGACGAGCATCCCGCTGGAGCTCGCGCCGTTCACGCTCGTGGGCGCGACGACCCGTTCGGGCCTCCTGCCGAACCCGCTGCGCGACCGGTTCGGCTTCACCGCCCACCTGGAGTACTACGAGGCCGATGAGCTGGAACAGGTCGTCGAGCGGTCGGCGGTGGTGATGGGCGTGCAGGTGCCGTCCGCGGCGCGTACGGAGATCGCGCGCCGCTCCCGGGGCACCCCGCGCATCGCGAACCGACTGCTGCGGCGCGTGCGCGACTACGCCCTGGTGCACGGCGGGGGAGACGCCGCCACGCTCGAGGACGTCCGCGCCGCCCTCGAGCTGTACGACGTCGACCCGTTGGGGCTCGACCGTCTCGACCGGGCGGTGCTGGACGCCCTGGTGCGCCGCTTCCGCGGCGGCCCGGTGGGGCTCAGTACGTTGTCCGTCTCCGTCGGCGAGGAGGCGGACACCGTCGAGAGCGTGGTCGAGCCGTACCTGGTGCGGATCGGCTTCATGGGCCGCACGCCGCGAGGGCGGATCGCGATGCCCGCGGCGTACGCGCACCTGGGCGTGGCGCATCCCGAGGGGTCCGCGTTGTTCGATGACCTATAATCGCTGAAGACTTCACCCCTCGTTCCCCGATGCCCGCCAAGGGCGGCGCGCACGCGCTGAAAGGCCACGCACTCGCATGGACAACGCCTTCATGACCTTCCTCTCCCAGTACGGCCTCTTCTTCGTACTGGCCCTCCTCCTCGTCTTCATGATCTTCTCGACGCGCAAGCGGAACCAGAAGATGAAGGCGGAGCAGGAGGAGAAGCAGCGCGAGAGCGTCCCCGGCGCCCGCGTGCTCCTGCAGGGCGGGCTCTACGGGACGATCGTCGAGTTCGACCCGGAGAACCTGGACCGGCCGGCGCGCATCGAGGTCGCCCCGGGCGTCGTCATCGACGTCCACTCCCAGGCGATCCTGCGCGTCGTCACGGACGAGCCGGCGCCGCAGACGCCGGTGACGCCGCTCGACGAGCGCGAGCCGTCCGGCGACGCTCCGGCCGAACCGAGCGTCGAGACGCCGGAGGAGACGCGCGCCCGCCTGGAGCGCGACTCCGACGACGACAAGTGACTCGCGCGCACGCCCCGCACAGAAAGCCCTGAGACTCCGTGGCATCTTCCTCTCCCGTCAAGCACGCCTGGCGGGTCCTGCTCGGCCTCCTGATCGCCACCGCCGTGCTGTTCGGCATCAACGCCATCGGCGTGTACGGCTTCGGAAAGAGCTCGTGGACCCCCGAGCTCGCGCTCGACCTCCAGGGCGGGACGCAGATCATCCTCGGCGCCCAGACCGAGGACGGCGCCGACCCCAGCCAGGAGCAGCTGGACCAGGCCGCCGCGATCATCCGCCAGCGCGTGGACGCCGCGGGCGTCGGCGAGTCGGACATCACCACCGAGGGCGGGCGCAACATCGTCGTCCAGATCCCCGGCACCGCGGACGAGGAGACGCGCAACCGCATCCAGTCCGCGGCGAAGCTCGAGCTGCGCCCGGTTCTCGCCGCCACCAGCCCGGCGACGTCGTTCGTGGGCGAGGACGGCAACGAGACCGCGTACCCGACGCCGAACGAGACCATGCCGTCGACGCCTTCCCCGGAGCCGACGGACGGCAGCGACCTGGCGTGGATCACCGAGAAGCTCCAGGCGGAGTTCCTGTCCACACCGTGCTCCGCCACGGACCAGGACCCGGCGGGCGCACCGGGGGACCAGCCGCTGATCTCGTGCGACCCGGCGGGTCAGGTCAAGTACCTGCTCGGACCGGTGGCACTCGACGGCTCGTCCATCGACGACGCGACCAACGGTCGCGAGCAGGACTCGGGCCGCTGGGTCGTCAACCTGACGTTCGACGACAAGGGCACAAAGGCCTTCGCGGACGTGAGCCAGCGTCTGTTCGGCTACAAGGGTCAGGGACTCACGCCCCGTGACCAGTTCGCCTTCGTGCTCGACGGCAAGGTGATCTCCGCCCCGCAGATGAACGGGATCATCCTCAACGGAAAGCCGTCGATCAGCGGGTCGTTCACGCAGGAGACGTCGAAGACGCTCGCGGATCAGCTGCGTTACGGCGCCCTGCCGCTGAGCTTCGAGGTGCAGAGCTCGGGGACGGTCTCGGCCACCCTCGGATCCCAGCAGCTGCAGATCGGCCTGATCGCGGGCCTGATCGGCCTGGGCCTGGTCGCGGTGTACTCGCTGCTGAGCTACCGCGCCCTCGGCTTCGTCATCATCGCCTCGATCGCCGTGATGGCGGTGCTGACGTACATCATCGTCTGCATCCTGGCATGGCGCCTCGGATTCCGGCTCTCCCTGGCCGGCGTCGCCGGTCTGATCGTGTCCATCGGATTCGTCGCCGACTCGTTCATCGTGTACTTCGAGCGAATAAGGGACGAGCTGCGCGACGGCAAGTCCATCACGAGCGCGGTGGAGGACGGCTGGGGCCGTGCCAAGCGGACGATCTACATCTCCAAGTCGATCAACATCCTCGCAGCCGTGGTCCTCTACATCCTCGCGGACGCCACGGTGAAGGGCTTCGCCTTCGCTCTCGGCCTGACGACGATCATCGACGTGTTCATCTTCGTGATCTTCACGCACCCGGTTATGCAGCTGCTGGCCCGCACGCGGTTCTTCGGCGACGGCCACCCCCTCTCCGGCATGGACCCCGAGGCCCTCGGCGCCGTGTATCGCACCCGCACCCAGTACCGGGCGGTCGCCGCCGGTTCGATGGGCAAGGCGGCGCGGGCAGGGCGCTCGCGCGGCGAGGCGGAGCGTCGCCAGACGATCGCGGAGCGCAAGCGCGCGGAGACCCTCGTGAACGACAGACCCGCCGCGGGCGGCCCGGAGGAGAACGCCTGATGCGGTCCATGAATCAGTTCGGAAACGACCTCTACAGCGGCAAGACCTCGTTCCCGTTCGTCGGCAAGCGCCGGCTGTGGTTCGTCCTCGCCATCCTCCTGGTGGTCGGATCGGCCCTCGTGCCGCTGTTCCGGCCGATCCAGTTCTCGATCGAGTTCACGGGCGGCTCGCAGTTCACGGTCGAGGCCCCGTCCACCACGGACCAGTCCCTGGCCGGCGAGGCCGTCCGGACGGTCGTGCCCGGTGCGACCACGAAGGTCACCACGGTCGGCGGCAAGGACATCCGCGTCCAGACCGACCAGATGACCGACGCGGAGACCCACGAGGTCGCCGAGGCGCTGGCCTCGGCCTACGGGGTCGAGCCGGACGCCGTCAACTCGTCGTTCATCGGACCCAGCTGGGGGGAGAGCGTCACCCGGCAGTCGCTGTGGGGCCTGGCCATCTTCCTGGCCCTGACCTTCCTGATCCTGGCGATCTACTTCCGGACGTGGAAGATGTCCGCCGCGGCGATCATCGGTCTGCTGGACGTGCTCGTCATCACGGTCGGCGTCTACGCCGCCTTCGGCTTCGAGATCTCGCCGGCGGCCGTCATCGGCTTCCTCACGATCCTCGCCTACTCCCTGTACGACACCACGGTCGTGTTCGACAAGATCCGCGAGAACACGTCCGAGGAGGGGATCAGATCCGGTCGGACCTTCGGGGAGTCGGTGAACCTCGCCGTGAACCAGACGCTCATCCGCTCCATCAACACGTCGATCGTGGCGGCGCTCCCGGTCGGGGCGATCCTGTTCATCGGCGCCGTGTGGCTCGGGGCGGAGACGCTCACCGACATCTCGCTGTCGATCTTCGTCGGCATCCTCGTCGCGACGTACTCGACCCTGTTCGTGGCAGCGCCGCTGTACTCGCTGTTCCGTGAGAAGGAGGGGTCGATCGCGGAGCACGACCGGCGGGTGGCCGAGGCGCGGGAACGCGCGGTCACGACGGCGCAGGCCTGATCGGTGCCGGCGGTCCTCGCGGTGTCGCGCGCGCGTAGGATGTTCACTCTCGGGGAGGTGGGCGCATGAGCGAGGCGAGCACCGCGCAGGGATCGAGCCTGCGCCGGCTGGTTCCGCGCATCTTCTCGCGCGCCCCGCGGATCAACGACCTCGACAACCTGATCCGCACGGTCCGGCAGAACCATCCCCGCGGCGATCTCGCGATCATCGAGCGCGCCTACGCGGTGGCGGCGGAGAAGCACGAGGGACAGAAGCGCCAGAGCGGCGAGCCCTACATCACGCACCCGATGGCGGTCGCGCAGATCCTGGCCGAGCTCGGTCTCGGGCCGCGCGCGATCGCGGCGGCGCTGCTGCACGACACGGTGGAGGACACCGGCTACGCCCTCACGGAGCTGACGGCGACGTTCGGCGACGAGGTCGCGATGCTGGTCGACGGCGTCACCAAGCTCGACAAGGTGAAGTACGGCGACAGCGCGCAGGCGGAGACCGTCCGCAAGATGATCGTCGCGATGTCCAAGGACATCCGGGTCCTGCTCATCAAGCTGGCCGACCGGCTGCACAACGCCCGCACCTGGGGCTTCGTGCCGCCTGAGAAGGCGGCGCGCAAGGCGACCGAGACGCTGGAGATCTACGCCCCGCTCGCGCACCGCCTCGGTATCCAGGCGATCAAGTCCGAGCTCGAGGACCTCTCGTTCGCAGTCCTGCACCCGAAGATCTACGCGGAGATCGACAGTCTCATCAAACAGCGCACACCGCAGCGCGAGAAGTACATCGGCGAGGTCGTCGAGGCGGTCGAGAGCGACCTGCGCGATCTCCGCGTGCGCGGCAAGGTGGCGGGCCGCCCGAAGCAGCTCTACTCCGTCTACCAGAAGATGGTCGTGCGCGGGCGCGAGTTCGACGACATCTACGACCTCATCGGGATCCGGGTGCTGGTCGGCACCGTGCGCGATTGCTACGCCGTCCTCGGTGCCATCCACGCCCGCTGGACGCCGCTGCCCGGCCGGTTCAAGGACTACATCGCGACGCCGAAGTTCAATCTCTACCAGTCGCTGCACACGACGGTCATCGGTCCGGGCGGACGCACCGTCGAGATCCAGATCCGCACGCACGAGATGCACCAGCAGGCGGAATTCGGCGTCGCGGCGCACTGGATGTACAAGGAACGGATGAACGGCGGACGCACCGAGCTGCGTGCCTCGGACACCGACATGGCGTGGCTGGCGCACATCTCGGACTGGCAGGCCGAGACGGCCGATCCCAGCGAGTTCCTGGACTCCCTCCGCTTCGAGATCGGGGCGAAGGAGGTCTACGTCTTCACCCCGAAGGGCCGCGTGATCGGCCTGCCCTCCGGCGCCACACCCGTCGACTTCGCGTACGCCGTGCACACCGAGATCGGCCACCGGACGATGGGCGCGAAGGTGAACGGGCGGCTGGTGCCGCTGGAGTCGGTGCTCAAGAGCGGCGACGTGGTGGAGGTGTTCACCTCGAAGAACCCCGACGCCGGCCCGAGCCAGGACTGGCTCACGTTCGTCCGGAGCACGCGCGCGCGAAACAAGATCCGCGGGTGGTTCACGAAGGAGCGGCGCGAAGAGGCGATCGAGCAGGGCAAGGAGGCGATCGCCCGGGCGATGCGTCGCCAGAACATGCCTCTCCAGCGGCTCATGAGCCAGGAGTCGTTCGCCGAGGTCGCGCAGCAGCTGCGCTACGAGGACGTCTCGGCCCTGTACGCCGCGGTCGGGGAGGGGCACGTCTCCACCCAGTCCGTGCTGGAGAAGGTGACGGCCCTCGTCGGCGGCGACGAGGACACGAACACCGGTGCGATCGACATCCCGGCGCCCGGTCGTGCTCGGATCCCCCGCGAGGCGGACTCCGGCGTCCTCGTGCGCGGTGCGGCCGACATCCTGGTCAAGCTGGCCAAGTGCTGCACCCCCGTGCCCGGTGACGACATCGTGGGTTTCGTCACCCGGGGCAGCGGCGTGTCGGTGCACCGGGCGGACTGCGTCAACGTCAAGGCCCTGTCCGCCGACAAGGATCGGCTCGTGGACGTGGAGTGGGCCCCGACCACCCGCAGCGTGTTCCTCGTCCAGATCCAGGTCGAGGCGCTGGATCGTTCCGGGCTGCTCTCCGACGTGACCCGTGTGCTGAGCGAGCACCACGTGAACATCCTCTCGGCGACGGTGCAGACCACGTCCGACCGCCTGGCTCTGAGCCGGTTCGTGTTCGAGATGGGCGACACCGTGCACCTCGACCGCGTGCTGAACGCGGTGCGGAGGATCGATGCCGTCTACGACGTCTACCGGGTCACGTCGTCCTGAGGCGGCCGCGCCGCTGAGGGCTCCCGGAGGCCGGCGTCGAGGAACGCTCGCGCCTGGCGATGACCAGGGGTCCTGCGATAGGCGTCGAGGCGGTCGGCGGTCTCGTCCAGGATGTCGGGCCGCACCGACATGAGCGCGCGTGCCCAGACCGCGTTTCCGGGGCGCCTCGCGATGCCGCGGACGAGGTCGAGGAGGGTCCTCACGGGCGTCGCGACGAGGGCTCCGCCGATCGCGACCGTGTCGCGCGGATCCAGGCGCAGGTCGTGCAGGAGCACCCGTGGCGACGGGGGGATCCGTACCCGCCGGTCGCCGACGGGCTGCACCTCGTGTCGGTGCGGCGGCCGATCGCCGGCCCCGTGGACCCATGCCGCGCTGGCGCCGGTGAAGGCGAGCCGCTCTCGTCCCTGCCGGTGGGCGACGAGGACCGCCGCCCGCAGCGCGGGAGAGTCGACGAGATCCGCCGGCACGAACACGTCGTCGATGTCGATGACGTCGCCGTCCAGCCGGGCGGCACAGAGCTCGGCCTCGGAGAGGCGGTCGCCCGGACGATAGAGGAAGACGGGATGCATCCGCTCAGTGTGCCGCACACGCGCAGGGCGGGTGGTCCGAAGACCCCCGCCCTGTGGACAGCCGACCGCGCGAGGGATTCAGCCCTCGAGCGCCCGCAGCCAGGCACGCCGGGCCGACAGCGCCTCGTCGGCGGCCGCGACGGCCTTGGCATCGCCCGCCGCCTCCGCGGCGGCGCGCTCGGACTCGAGCTTCTCGATCGCCTCGACGAGCTGACGGCTCATGTCGCCGGCCCGTGCCTTCGTCTCGGGGTTGTTCCGCTTCCAGTCCACGTCCTCGCGGGTCTTCAGCGCCTGCTCGATGACGCGCAGCTTGTCGTCGAGCGCGCGCTCCTTGTCCCGCGGGAAGATGCGCCCGACCTCGTCCCACTGGCGCTGGATGCGCGTGAGCAGAGCCCGCGCCTTGCCGAGGTCGGCCTCGTCGGCCACGGCCTTCGCCTGTTCGAGCAGCGCTGTGCGGGCCTCGATGCGCGGAGCGGACTCGGCCTCCTCGGCAGCGGACTGCTCGGCGCGGGCGGCGTAGAGGGCGTCGCCGGCGGCCTTGAACTTCGCCCAGAGGGCGTCGTCGGCCTTGCGTCCGGCGCGACCCGCGGCCTTCCACTCGTCGAGCAGACCACGGTACGCGGGGATGCCGTCCACGCCGCGGGGCGCGAGCGCCTCGGCGCGCTCGACGAGGCGCGCTTTCCGGTCGCGGGCCGCCTTGTGGTTCTCGTCGAGCTCGGCGTAGAAGGCCCGCCGCTGGCGGTCGACCGTCGCGCGCGCGTCACGGAAACGCTTCCACAGCTGGTTCGCCACGCCCTTGGGGAGGCGGGGCCCCGACTGCTGCTGAGCCTGCCAGCTGTCGAAGAGCTCGGTCACCTCGGCGGTGACCTTCTTCCACTGCACGGAGGAGAGGTCCTGCGCAGCGATGGCCTCGGCCCGTTCCACGAGGGCGGTGCGGTCCGCGATGGCCTGGTCGAGCGCGGCCTTGGCCTCCTCGGCCTCCGCAGCCGATGCGTCGGCCAGCGAGGCGACGAGGGCGTCGAGTCGTGCCCGGAGGCCGGCCAGATCGCCCACGGCCGCTGCGTCGGTGACCTCGCCGAGAAGATGGCGGGCCTGCTTCGCGAGGTCGCCGGCGGCGGCGCCCCCGGCCTGATGCCGCTGCTCCAGCGCGCGCACCTTGAAGGCCAGGTCCTCGTACTTGCGGGCGAAATAGGCCAGCGCCTCGGCCGGCGTGCCGTCCGGATACTGGCCGACCACGCGCCAGTCGTCGCCTTCTCGGACGGAGACGGTCCCGTCGTCGGTGACACGACCCCACTCCGAGGCGTCGGCGGACGGCACGGCCGGGACGACCGGCGCCGCGGGAACCGCGGCAGCGGCGGGCTTCAGTGCGGACGGACTCGGCCGCGGGATCCTCGGCGGGGCGGGGACGGGGCTGTTCGCGGACTCTTCGGCAGACACGATGGGAACTCCTTGCGCGGCAGGACCGCGGGAGGCGGAAAGGACAAGGCTCAGCCTAATACGGCGGACGGACGCGGCACAGGACGCCGTGACGAGGATCAGTCGGCGGACGTGCGGGTGGGCGTCGGGGCAGGAGCCGTCGTCGGCGTCGCGGACGGCGTGGCCGCGGGCGTCGGGGTCCCGGACGGAGTCGGCGAGCCCGATGGCGCCGGGGAAGGGGTGCCGGTCGTGGTCGGGGACGGACTCGGCGACGTCGTCGGCGTGGGGGAGGTGGTCGGCGTCGGCGTGGGGGCAGGGGACGCGACCTGGGCGTGCACGGCCTGGCTGACCACGGCCGCGATCACGATGGCGGCGCCCGCGACGACGGCGACCAGGTTGTCGCGGCGGCGGCGGGAGATGACGCCCTCGCGCCACCGCGTCCGTGCGGCGTGCAGTCGTGCCCGCTCCTGGTCCACGCGTGCCTGTCGGTCACGGGCGTTGCGGGGGCGGCGTCCGGCCATGGATCCTCCTGGGTGTCGGGGATCGAGCCTATCGCGACGCGTCAGCGGGACCGTGCACGGACCGCGATGCGTGCCGGCGGCGCTGTCGGTGCCGCGCGTTAGCCTGGGGGAATGACCACGCCCGCGCCCCTCCTGTCCGGCCAGACGCCCCTGGCCGTGCGGATGCGCCCCGTGTCCTTGGACGAGGTGGCGGGCCAGGGTCATCTGCTCCGGCCGGGGTCCCCGATCGTCACGCTCGCCGATCCCGCGGCGACAAACGCGGGGTCGGTCTCCATGATCCTCTGGGGCCCGCCGGGCACGGGGAAGACGACCCTCGCGCAGGCCATCGCACGCTCCTCGGGGCGTCGATTCGTCGAGCTGTCCGCGATCACGGCCGGCGTCAAAGACGTCCGCGAGGTGATGCAGGACGCCCTCACGCAGCGCGACCTGTACGGGCAGAGCACCATCCTGTTCCTCGATGAGATCCATCGCTTCACGAAGGCACAGCAAGACGCCCTTCTGCCCGGCGTCGAGAACGGCTGGGTCATCCTCATCGCCGCGACCACGGAGAACCCCTCGTTCTCCGTGATCTCACCGCTGCTGTCGCGCTCGCTGCTGCTCACGCTGCAGCCGTTGACCGACGATGACATCGGGACGCTCGTGGACAGGGCCGTCGCCGACCCGCGCGGCTTCAACGATGCCGTGGTCCTTCAGGACGAGGCGCGCTCGGCGCTGATCCGTCTCGCGTCCGGGGACGGGCGGCGCGCCCTCACGGGGCTGGAGGCCGCGGTGGCGGTGGCCTCGTCACCGGAGCGCCTTCAGGACGGCGCGACGCCCGAGGTGACGGCGGACGACGTCGCGCAGGCCGTGGACCGTGCGCTGCTGAGGTACGACCGCCAGGGCGACGAGCACTACGACGTGATCAGCGCCTTCATCAAGTCCATCCGCGGCTCCGACGTGGATGCCGCGCTGCACTATCTCGCGCGCATGATCGAGGCGGGGGAGGACCCGCGCTTCATCGCGCGACGGATCGTGATCTCGGCGGCGGAGGACGTCGGGCTCGCCGACCCTCAGGCGCTCGGCATCGCGGTGGCCGCCGCGGACGCGGTCGCGTTCATCGGAATGCCCGAGGGACGGATCCCCCTGGCGGAGGCGACCATCTATCTGGCGACCACCGCGAAGTCGAACGCTGCGTACGTGGGGATCGACGCCGCGATCGCCGACGTGCGTGCGGGCGGGTTCGGGCGGGTGCCGGTTCATCTCCGCGATGCGCACTATCCCGGCGCCAAGCGCCTGGGCCACGGTCGCGGGTACGCCTATCCCCACAACACCGAGGCCGGCATCGTGCCACAGCAGTACCTGCCGGACGAACTCCGCGGTCGCCGGTACTACGAGCCCAAGCAGCTCGGAGCCGAGCGGGACGTGCACGCGCGGCTGGAGAAGATCCGTCGGATTCTCGGCGAACGGTGGGGGCCGGGCGCCGGCGGACCGGGGTCCTAGAGTGGGCGCGTGACCAGAGCGATCCCGCGCATCCCGCCCGACCGCGACCTGTCCATCGACGCGGTCCGCGCGGTGTGCCTCCCCGTCGTCGTCGTGCTGCATGCGTTGCAGATGGGCATCGATGGGAACCCGCCACGGGCGTTCAACGCGCTGGCGGACTGGCCGCCGCTGGCCGCGATCACCTGGGTGGGCATGATCATGCCCACGTTCTTCATCGCCGGGGGATTCGCGGGCATCACGACCTGGCGACGGCTCCGCCACCACGGCCAGTCCGCCGCGGAGTACATCCGGGTGCGGACGCTGCGATTGGCCCGGCCGGTGCTATCGGCGATGCTGGGGGTCCTCGCGACCCTGGGGGTCCTGGCGCTGTGCGGGGCGGACGCCGAGTTCCTCCGGACCTTCGCGTTCCGGCTCGCCGAGCCGCTGTGGTTCATCGCGGTGTACGCGATCTGCACCGCGTTCGTCCCTCTGATGGCGTGGCTGCACCACCGCGCCGCGTGGCCCACCTACCTGTGCCTCGCGGGGCTGGCGGTGATCGTCGACCTCGTCGACCGCGCCGCGGGCGTGCCGGTCGGGGCCCTCAACTGGCTGTTCGTGTGGCTGTTCGTCCAGCAGCTGGGGTTCGGCGTGCGGGATCAGTGGTTCTCGCGGCGGCCGAGGGCAGTGCTCCTCGCCCTCGCCGGAGGGGCCTACGCGCTGATGGCGGTCGCGGTGTTCGGGCTGGGCTATTCCGCCGACATGATCGACAACCTCAATCCGCCGACGGTGCTGCTGCTCCTGCTCGGGCTCGCCCAGGTATGCCTCTTCACCCTGCTGCAGCCCGCCATCCGGGCGATCATGCGTCGTCGCCCCGCCCTGCTGGCGGTCGGCGCCCTCGGCATGCACGGGATGACGATCTATCTCTGGCACACGGTCGCGATGGCCGTGGTGGTCGGCATCCAGCTCGCGCTGGGGCTGCCGTTCCCCGCGGTGCTGTCCACGCCCTGGTGGCTCACGAGGATCCCCTGGTTCCTCGCGATCGTGCTCGTGATCGCCGGACTCTGCCTCGTCGTGCCGCGGTGGGAGCGGCGGTGGCCGCCGGAGCGGGACCGCGCGATGCCATTGTGGGCGGCGATCGCGGCGACCTTCGGGGTCGTCGGCAGCGTCGGCTGGGTGCTCACCCAGGGCTACCTCGTCCCGGGCACGGCCGGGGCGCTCGCCCTGCTGGCGGCCGTCCTCGGCTGGCTGACCGCCGGGGGCCCCGGTGCCGGTCGTGCGACGCGATCGCGCCGTTCCGACGCCGACCGAGTCCCGGTGCCCGGTGCCTGAGGGGCGGGCGCGTCCCGCATTCTGATAGGCTTGAGCGGCTCGAAACCGAGTTTTCGGGCATCTCTCCACTCCTGCACCACCTTTCCATGCGCCCCGGCGTGCGCCTGGGAAGGGCGGAATCGAGACGATACGTCCGCGAGCCGTGAGAGACACGGCCGCGTCACCGGAAGGAATGCTTCGTGGTCACGAAGTCCCAGGACCGCCGCAAGGTCCGTCTGTCCCGCGCCCTCGGCGTGGCCCTCACCCCGAAGGCCGCCCGCTACCTCGAGAAGCGTCCCTACGCTCCGGGCGAGCACGGCCGCACCAAGCGCAAGGCCGACAGCGACTACGCCGTCCGTCTGCGTGAGAAGCAGCGTCTGCGCGAGCAGTACGGCATCCGCGAGAAGCAGCTGCGCATCGCGTTCAACGAGGCTCGCCGCAAGGACGGCCTGACCGGTGAGAACCTGGTCGAGCTGCTCGAGATGCGTCTGGACGCCCTCGTCGTGCGCGCCGGCTTCGCCCGCACCACGGCCCAGGCCCGCCAGCTGGTCGTGCACCGCCACATCCTCGTCGACGGCCAGCTCGTCGACCGCCCGTCGTTCCGCGTGAAGCCGGGCCAGCTCATCCACGTGAAGCCGAAGTCGGAGTCGCTGGAGCCCTTCCAGGTCGCGGCGGCCGGCGGCCACGCGGAGGTCCTCCCCCCGGTTCCGGCCTACCTCGAGGTGGCCCTCGACAAGCTGGAGGCGCGCCTGGTGCGTCGCCCGAAGCGCGCAGAGGTCCCCGTGACCTGTGACGTGCAGCTCGTCGTCGAGTACTACGCGGCTCGCTGAGCGACTCTTAAGGGTCGTGCGGCTCGCAGAGCAGCGCACAGACGGAAGGCGCCGGGGGAACCCGGCGCCTTCCGCCGTTTCCGCATACGATGGAGGACGCCGTGCTTCGCGGCCTGCTCCCGGAGGTGACGAGATGAAGAACCTGTTATGGCTGCTGATCGGCGTGATCGGCGGCTTCGTCGCGGCCCACTTCATGAACAAGGACCCTCGAGGACACGACATCCTCGCCGAGGTCGACGCACGGATCAGCGAGTTCACCGGCATCCTCGGGGACGCGTTCCGTGAGCAGGAGGCGCGCCTCGGCCAGGCGCAGCGCTCCGAAGACGCCTGACCGCCCCTCTTCCCCCCACCCGCGAACGCCCAGGGCGTCCGTCGATCGAAGGACACTGCACACACCGATGAAGACCGCGGAGATCGCCCAGCGCTATCTGACCTATTTCGAGAAGAACGGGCACACGATCGTGCCCTCGGCCTCCCTGGTCAGCGACGACCCCACCCTGCTCTTCACGGTGGCGGGCATGGTTCCCTTCATCCCGTACCTGACCGGCGTCGTGCCCGCGCCGCACCCCCGGATCGCGGACGTCCAGAAGTGCATCCGCACGAACGACATCGAGGAGGTCGGGAAGACCGCCCGGCACGGGACCTTCTTCCAGATGCTCGGCAACTGGTCGTTCGGCGACTACTTCAAGGAGGGAGCGATCCGCTACGCCTGGGAGCTGCTGACCTCCTCGGAGGCGGACGGCGGGCTCGGGTTCGACGAGAAGGACCTCTGGGTCACCGTCTTCGAGACCGACGACGAGGCCGAGTCCATCTGGCGAGACGCCATCGGGCTCAAGCCGGAGCGCATCCAGCGCCTCGGCCGCGCCGACAACTACTGGAACACCGGGCAGCCGGGCCCGGGCGGCCCGGACTCGGAGATCTTCTTCGACCGGGGTCCCGCGTACGGCAAGGACGGCGGGCCGGCCGTGGACGACTCGCGCTTCCTGGAGATCTGGAACCTCGTGTTCATGCAGGACTTCATCGAGAACGTCCGCAGCAAGACCGAGTTCGACATCGTCGGCGAGCTCCCGCAGAAGAACATCGACACGGGCATGGGGCTCGAACGCGTCGCCTTCCTGAAGCAGGGCGTCGAGAACATGTACGAGACCGACCAGGTGCGTCCGGTCCTGGACCGCGCCGTCGAGCTCTCGGGTCGTCGCTACGGCGTCGCGCACGAGGACGACGTCCGGTTCCGCGTCATCGCCGACCACGTCCGCTCCTCGCTCATGCTGCTCTCGGACGGCGTGCGCCCCTCCAACGAGGGACGCGGCTACATCCTCCGGCGGCTGATGCGCCGCACGATCCGCTCGATGCGTCTGCTGGGCGTGGACGCGCCCACCTTCCCGGAGCTGTTCGCCGTCTCCCGCGACGCGATGAAGAGCGCCTATCCGGTGCTGGAGACGGACTGGGCACAGCTGTCCACGGCCGCCTTCGCTGAGGAGGAGACGTTCCTGCGCACGCTGGCGTCGGGCTCGACGATCCTGGATCTGGCCCTCGACGAGACCAAGAAGGGCGGCGGGCAGACGCTCAGCGGCTCCGAGGCCTTCCTGCTGCACGACACCTACGGCTTCCCCATCGACCTGACACTGGAGATCGCCGAGGAGGCCGGGCTCAGCGTCGACCGAACGGCCTTCGACACCCTCATGCAGGAGCAGCGCGCCCGGGCGAAGGCGGACGCCAAGAGCCGCAAGCGCCAGCTCGCGGACGTCTCCGTCTACCGCGACCTGCGCGCGCAGGGCGAGACCGCCTTCCTCGGCTACGAGCAGCTCGAGACCGAGTCCCGCGTGCTGGGGATCCTCGTCGACGGCCAGCCGGCGCCGAGCGCGAGCGAGGGCCAGGTGGCCGAGATCGTGCTCGCCGAGACCACCCTGTATGCGGAGTCCGGCGGGCAGGTCGCCGACAAGGGGACGATCACGGGGGCCGGCTTCGTGCTGGACGTGCTCGACGTGCAGCGCCCCGTTCCCGGTCTGATCAGCCACACCGTCGAGGTGCGCCAGGGGCTGGTCTCGGTCGACGCGGCCGCGACCACCGTGGTGGACGCCGCGAACCGGCGGGCCGCCCGTCAGGCCCACTCCGCCACCCATCTCGTCCACGCCGCCCTGCGCGACACGCTGGGGTCGACAGCGACGCAGGCCGGCTCGCTCAACCGCGCCGGCTATCTGCGCTTCGACTTCTCCTGGGGGCAGGCCCTGTCGTCCGAGACGCGGAGCGAGATCGAGGACATCGCGAACCGCGCGGTGCAGGACTCGCTCGAGGTGACCACCCGCGTGCTGTCCCTGGACGAGGCGAAGGCCGCGGGCGCCATGGCGCTGTTCGGCGAGAAGTACGGCGACCGGGTCCGGATGGTCGACATCGGCGGGCCGTGGTCGCGCGAGCTCTGCGCGGGCACCCACGTCTCCACGAGCGCGGAGATCGGGCTCATCAACCTCGTCGGCGAGTCGTCGGTCGGCGCCTCTAACCGCCGCATCGAGGCGCTGGTCGGAGCGGACGCCTTCCGCGAGCTCGCCGCCGAGCGCGCCATCGTGTCGCAGCTCACGTCCTCGCTCAAGACGCCGCGGGAGCAGCTCCCTGCGCGCATCGCCGAGATCGCCGCCCAGCTCAAGGCCGCCGAGAAGCGGATCGCCCAGTTCGAGGCGAAGGAACGGGCCGGACGTGTGCCGGCGATCGCCCAGTCCGCGGCCGAGGTCGGGCGATTCCGTCTCGTGACGCACGATCTCGGCGAGGTGGAGACGGCGGACGAGGTCCGCGAGGTCGCCATCGGTGTCCGCGACGCCCTGTCCGCGGACACCGGAGTGAGCGTGGTCTCGGGCGTCGCCAACGGGCGTCCGCTCGTCGTCGTGGCGACGACGGAGACGGCGCGTTCGGCGGGTGCGAAGGCCGGGGCCCTCGCGAAGCTCGCCGCCGGCGTGCTCGGCGGCGGCGGGGGCGGTCGGGACGACGTCGCCCAGGGCGGCGGTCAGCATCGTGCGGAGCTGCCCGCGGCCTTCACGGCGATCGAGCAGGAGCTGCGCCGCGCGTGAGCGGGTTCCGGCGCGGGGTGCGGCTCGGCATCGACGTGGGGCGCAGTCGTGTGGGCGTCTCCCGCTGCGACCCCGACGGTCTGCTCGCGGTGCCCGTGGAGACCGTTCCGCGCGACGATGCGTCCGTCGCCCGCCTGCACGAGCTCGCCGTCGAGTACGAGCCCGTCGAGATCGTGGTGGGTCTGCCGATCAACCTCCGCGGGGAGGACACCGCATCCACTCAGGACGCGCGCGGTTTCGCCGCCGCCGTCGCACGCCGGACCGGAGTGCCGGTCCGACTGGTGGACGAGCGGCTGAGCACGGTGACGGCGCACGCCGCCCTGCGGGCGTCCGGTCGCACGCAACGGGGTTCTCGTGGCATTGTGGATCAGGTCGCCGCCGTGGTGCTGCTGCAGCAGGCCGTCGACATCGAGAAGAGCACCGGCATCCCGACCGGAACCCTGATCACGCTCGACGAGGAGACCCCCTGAACATGCCTGATCGCCCCGATCCTTCCCCTGAGTCCGGAGCGGATTCGCTGAACGACCTCTTCCGATCGCTGCCGGACCCGAAGCAGCCGGAGAAGACGGCGTCGGCGAACGAGGGTCCCACCCCGGGATCGCGGCGGGCCGCGCGTGCTGCCGCAGCCCGCGAGGCGAAGGACCAGGCGGCTCGTGTCGCGCAGGGGCTGCCTCCGGAGCCGGCCTCCGCCGCGGCGGAGGGCGGCGGATCGGGCGCCACGGAGACGACGACGCCGACCACTGCGAAGCGGGTGGACACCGCCACGCAGGCTGCTCCGGTCGTCGTGACGGCCGAGCCGCGCGCGACCCTGGACGACCTGTTCGCCCAGGAGGAGGAGACGACGAAGCCGGCCAAGCCCAAACGCCGTGCCGGCTGCCTGATCGCCCTCATCATCCTCCTCGTCCTGGTGGGAGGCGCCGTCGTCGGCGGCGTCTGGGTGATGAACACCTACGGCGACAAGATCAACGAGGTCATGGGCTGGGGACCGCCGAAGGACTACGAGCCCGGCGAGGCGACGGGCGAGGCCCTCGTCACCATCAGCGAGGGCGACTCGGGAGCCGACGTCTCCGTCGCGCTCTACCGCGCCGGGGTGACCAAGACCGAGGACGTGTTCTACGACACCCTGGTCGATCAGGGCACCTCCCTCACGTTCTTCCCGGGTGTCTACAAGTTCGAGCAGAAGATGACCGCCAAGGCCGTGATCGAGGCCATGCAGTCCGGCGAGAACAAGATGGAGAACTCGGCGCTGATCCGCGAGGGGCTCACGGTCGAGGCGACGCTGCAGACCATCGCGGAGAGCCTCGCGGTCCCGCTCGACCAGCTCCAGGCTGCGGCGGCCGATCCGGCATCGTTCGGCGTCAATGCGCCGTCTCTGGAAGGGTGGCTGTTCCCCGCCCTGTACGAGTTCGCGCCGGAGTCGAGCGCGCACGACATCCTTGCGAAGCTCGTCGAGCGGACCCGGGAGTCGCTGGCGGCCGCCGGAGTGCCTGCGGGCGACGAACAGCGGGTGCTGACGATCGCGTCGATCATCGAGCGCGAGGCCCGCGCGCAGGACGACTTCTACAAGGTGTCCCGCGTGATCCAGAACCGGCTGGATCAGGACATGATGCTGCAGATGGACTCGACCGCCCAGTACGGCTACGGCGAGCTGCACAAGGGATCCGCGAGCACGTCGGAGGAGGCCCAGCACGACGACAACCCGTGGAACACCTACGTCGTCCAGGGGCTGCCGGCCACGCCGATCGCGAACCCCGGTGATCTCGCGATCGACGCGGCGATGCACCCGGTGGCGGGTCCGTGGCTGTACTTCGTGACCGTCAACCTGGACACCGGCGAGACCGTGTTCACGCAGACCTACGAGGAGCACCAGGCAGCCATCGACAAGTGGCGGCAGTGGTGCACCGAGAACCCCGACTCCGGATGCTGAGCGACGAGGAGGCCGCGTCCCGTGCCTCCCGTCTGCTGGCGGTCTGGGGGGATCCGATCGACCACAGCCGGTCTCCGGCCCTGCACGGCGCCGCCTACCGGGCCCTGGGCCTCGACTGGCACTACGGCCGTCGTCGGGTCGACGCCGCGGGCTTCCGGGTGGCCGTGGACGGTCTGGACGGCCGCTGGCACGGGCTCTCCCTGACGATGCCGCTCAAGGAGGAGGCGTTCGCCTGGGCTCGGCACCGCGACCGGCACGCCGTCCTCACCGGCGCCGCCAACACCGTGGTCCTCGAGGGGCCGCGACGAGGACACGTCTGGAACACCGACGTCGGCGGGCTGGTCCGCGCGCTGACCGAGGCCGGAGTCTCCGGCGCGGGCTCGGTGCGGATCCTCGGCGCGGGGGCGACGGCCGCGTCGGCGCTCGTCGCCGCGGCCGAGCTCGGCGCCGAGCGCGTGGAGGTCGCCGCACGCCGCCCGGAGGCCGGCGGTCCGCTTCGGCGCATCGCGGCGCAGCTGGGTCTCCCGGTCGAGGTCATCCCGTTCGACGCCGCGGAACACGCGGTCGATCTCACGATCGCCACGCTGCCGGGAGGGGCGGCACTGGACCCGCGCGCCACCGCCCGCCTCGCGGCGACCGGGGGAGCGCTGTTCGACGTCGCCTATGCGCCGTGGCCGTCCGCTCTGGCCTCCGCGTGGGACGACGCGCCAGCGCTTCCGGGTCTCGGGATGCTCCTGCATCAGGCGGTGCTCCAGGTCCGCGTGTTCGTCTCCGGCGAGCTCGACGAGCCGCTGCCGAATGAGAACGTCATCGTGGCGGAGATGCGCCGCGCCGTCATGGGAGACTAGAGCAATGCTCCGCGTCCTGACCGCCGGCGAATCGCACGGCCCCGAACTCATCGCCGTCATGGAGGGACTTCCGGCCGGCGTCCCGCTGTCCTCCGAGGCCATCCAGGCGGATCTGGCACGGCGAAAGCTCGGGTACGGGCGCGGGTCGCGGATGAAGTTCGAGCAGGACGAGCTCACGATCTCCGGCGGCGTCCGCCACGGGAAGACCCTCGGCAGCCCCATCGCCCTGCGGATCGGCAACACCGAGTGGCCCAAGTGGGTCGAGGTCATGAACCCCGAGCCGGTCGAGATCACCGACCGGTCCCGGGGCCGCAGCGCCCCGTTGACACGTCCGCGCCCGGGCCACGCGGACCTCGTCGGCATGCAGAAGTACGGATTCGACGAAGCACGCCCGATCCTCGAACGCGCGAGCGCCCGGGAGACAGCCGCGCGCGTCGCCCTCGGAGCGGTCGCCCGATCCTTCCTGTCCGAGCTGGGCATCGAGCTGGTCAGCCACACCCTCTCGATCGGCCCGGTGCAGGTTCCCGAGGGCGCACCGCTCCCGTCGCCGACGGACGTCGCGGCGCTCGATGCGGATCCGCTGCGCTGCTTCGACGCGGAGACGTCCGCGCGCATGGTCGCCGAGGTCGACGCGGCACGCAAGGACGGGGACACGCTCGGCGGCATCGTGGAGGTGCTGGCGTACGGGCTCCCGCCCGGGCTCGGCTCCCACGTGCACTGGGACCGACGGCTGGACGGCCGCCTCGCGCAGGCGCTGATGAGCATCCAGGCGATCAAGGGCGTCGAGGTCGGTGACGGGTTCGAAACCACGCGGCGGCGCGGATCGGCCGCCCACGACGAGCTCTTCCTCGCCGAGGACGGCATCACGCGCGGGTCGGATCGGGCGGGAGGCACCGAGGGCGGCATGTCGACGGGGACGGTCCTGCGCGTCCGCGCCGGGATGAAGCCGATCGCGACGGTCCCGCACGCGCTGCGGACGGTCGACGTCGCCGAGGGCGAGCCGGCCACGGCGCACCACCAGCGCTCGGACGTGTGCGCCGTCCCCGCGGCGGGCGTGGTGGCCGAGGCGATGGTCGCCATCGAGCTGGCTCGCTCGGTCCTCGAGAAGTTCGGCGGCGACAGCGTCGGGGAGACCCGCCGCAACCTGGAGTCGTACCTCGCCGCCATCCCCGAGGAGCTGCGCACCGCACCGGCGTCCGAGGCGGCGCTTCTGCTGCACGATGACTGACGATCCTGGACGGGAGACCCGCGCCGGCACGACGGCCGACGACGTCGTCGTGCTCGTGGGCCCGATGGGAGCCGGCAAGACGAGCGTCGGCCGTCGCGTCGCGCGCGGGCTCGGCACCCGGTTCACGGACACCGACAAGGCGATCGCCCGGCGGCACGGCCCGATCCCGGCGATCTTCGCCGAGCATGGCGAGCAGCAGTTCCGGCTCTGGGAGCGCGACGCGGTCGCGGAGGCGCTCGAGAGCGGCGGCGTCGTCTCGCTGGGCGGCGGCGCGGTTGTGACGGCGTCGGTCCGCGAGCTCCTGCGTCCCGTGCCGGTGGTGTTGCTCACCGTGTCGCCGGAGGCGGTGGCGGACCGGATCGCCGGATCGTCCCGCCCGCTGCTCTCCGGAGCGGCCGGGGAGACGGAGGCATCGCCCGAGTCGGCGCTGGAGCGGTGGCGGCGTATCGCCGAGGAGCGGGCCCCGTGGTACGCCGAGGTGGCGGATGCGGTCTTCGACACGTCCCGTGTCCCGATGACGCGGGTGGCGGATCAGATCGTCGAATGGATGAGAGGACGAGCATGAGCGACAGCACGGTGATCCCGGTCACGGGACGCGACGCGTACGACATCAGGGTGGGGCGCGGCATCCTCGACGACGTCTCGCGCGCTCTGGACCCCGCCGTGCGCAAGGTCCTCGTGGTCCACCCCCCGACCCTCTCCGGCCGGGCCGCGCAGCTGCGGGACCGTCTGCTCGCCGACACCGCCGACGGCCCGCGCGAGGTGCTCCTGGCGGAGATCCCCGACGCCGAGCAGGGCAAGCGCATCGAGGTCGCGGCCTTCTGCTGGCAGGTGATGGGGCAGGCGGACTTCACCCGGACGGACGCCGTCATCGGATACGGCGGAGGCGCGGTCACGGACCTGGCCGGGTTCGTCGCGGCCACGTGGCTGCGGGGCGTGCAGGTCGTCCAGGTGCCGACGACGGTGCTGGGACTCGTCGACGCCGCAGTGGGCGGGAAGACCGGTGTGAACACCGCGGAGGGGAAGAACCTCGTCGGTGCCTTCTGGGCGCCGCGCGCCGTGGTCGGCGACCTCGACGAGCTCACCAGTCTCAGCCCCAACGAGGCCACCGCCGGATTCGCCGAGGTGGTCAAGGCCGGCTTCATCTGGGCACCGGAGATCCTCGACATCGTCGAGGCGGACCCGCAGCGTGCGCTGGATCCCGCCACGGACGAGTTCCGGCGCGCCGTGGAGCTGGCCATCGACATGAAGGCCCGTGTCGTGTCCGAGGACTTCCGGGAGGCGGGCCAGCGCGAGATCCTCAACTACGGACACACGCTCGGACACGCCATCGAGCACTCCGAGCGCTACCAGTGGCGCCACGGCGCGGCGGTCTCCGTCGGGATGATGTACGCCGCCGAGCTGTCACGCCTGGCCGGTCGCCTCTCGGACGCCGTGGCCGACCGGCATCGCACGGTCCTCGACCTCCTCGGCCTTCCGCGCACCTACCGCGCCGGCGCATGGTCCCAGCTTCTGGCGACCATGCAGCGCGACAAGAAGACCCGCGGAGGCATGCTCCGATTCATCGTGCTGGACGACCTCGCCAAGCCCACGGTGCTGCAGGCGCCCGACGAGACGCTGCTGTTCGCGGCCTACCAGGAGGTCGGTGCATGACGGTCCAGGTCCGCAGGATCCGCATGGACGAGTGGGAGCAGGTACGTGACCTCCGCCTGCGGGCCCTCGCGGACCCGGCCGCCGGCATCGCCTTCCTGGACACCGTGGCCGGGGCATCCGCACAGCCGGACGACTTCTGGCGACTGCGCGCGGCCAACGCGGCGGTCGGTACGGGGGCCGCGCAGTTCATCGCCGTGGAAGACACGGGGCAGTGGTGCGCGACGCTGACGGTCCTCCACGCCGATGGGCCTGAGCGCACCGGCCTCGTCGTCGGGGTGTACGTCGCCGAAGGGCGCCGCGGCACCGGGACGATCGACGCGCTCTTCGACGAGGCCGCCCGGTGGGCGGCCGACGCGGGAGCGACCGCGCTCGCCCTCGACGTCCACGTGGACAACGCGCGGGCGCAGGCGGCCTACGCGCGCAACGGCTTCGTCCGCACCGGGGAGATCGCCGAAGCGTCGATCGGCCGGGAGTACGTGATGCGTCGCGAGCTGGAGCCGAGCCGCTGATACCGTGAACGCGTGACCCCGCATCGACGTCTCCTGCTCGTCAACGGACCGAACCTGAACCTCCTCGGAACCCGCGAGCCGGAGCTGTACGGCTCGGCCACCCTCGCCGACGTGGAGCGTCTGACCATGGAGGCGGCGGCGGAGAGCGGATACGCGCTCCGGACGGTGCAGAGCAACCACGAGGGCGTCCTGATCGACGCGATCCAGGCGGCCCGCGACGACTGCGCGGGCATCGTGATCAACCCCGGCGGCCTGACCCACACGTCCGTATCGCTCCGGGACGCGCTGACCGGCGTCGCACTGCCGTTCGCCGAGGTGCACATCACGGACGTCTCCCAGCGGGAGGAGTTCCGTCGCTTCTCCTTCCTCCACGACGTCGCGGCGGTCCGGATCATCGGGCGCGGCGTGGACGGCTACGCCGAGGCGGTCCGTGCCCTGGTGCCTCTGCTGTGAACGTCGGTCGCCCCGCGGGCCGCACCGGCGAGGCGGGGGCGCGGGCATCCCGTAGAATCGACTGTCGGCACCGCGCGGAACCGCCGGGACGGCCCCTGATCTTCGATACGAACGGAACCTTCAGCGCATGGCATCGACCGCAGACATCAAGAACGGCGTCGTCCTCTCCATCGACGGCCAGCTCTGGACCGTCACCGAGTTCCAGCACGTCAAGCCCGGCAAGGGCGGCGCGTTCGTGCGGACCAAGCTGAAGAACGTGGTCACCGGCAAGGTCGTCGACCGCACGTACAACGCGGGCGCGAAGGTCGACATCGAGAACGTCGACCGCCGGGACTTCACCTATCTGTACACGGACGGCGACAGCTTCGTCTTCATGGACCAGGAGGACTACGACCAGATCAACGTCCCGGCAGCCACCGTCGGCGACGCGAAGAACTTCATGCTGGAGAACCAGCAGGTCCAGATCGCGATGAACAACGGCAACCCGCTGTACATCGAGCTGCCCGCCTCCGTGGTCCTCGAGGTCACCTACACCGAGCCGGGTCTGCAGGGCGACCGCTCGTCCGCCGGCACCAAGCCCGCCACGCTCGAGACCGGGTACGAGATCCAGGTCCCGCTGTTCCTCGAGACCGGCACGAAGGTCAAGGTCGACACCCGCTCGGGCGACTACCTCGGCCGCGTCAACGACTGACCGGCGGATCTGAGTGAGCGCACGCACCAAGGCGCGCAAGCGCGCCCTCGACATCCTCTTCTCGTCGGACGTCCGCGGCGACGAGCTCGCCGTCACCCTGGCGGCCGAGGCGAAGCGCGCGGCGGCGGAGCCCGCCCGTGAGGCGTCGTGGCTGTACGCGCGCGAGATCGTCGACGGCATCGTCGATCACCGTGAGGAGATCGACGAGCTGATCACGACGCACAGCCGAGACTGGAAGCTGGACCGGATGCCCGCCGTCGACCGCGCGCTGCTGCGGATCGGCGTCTGGGAGATCGTGCACAACGACGAGGTCCCCACCGCCGTGGCGATCGACGAGGCCGTGGAGCTGGCCAAGGAGTTCTCCACGGACGAGTCCGGCGCATTCGTCCATGGCGTGCTGGCGCGGGTGGCCCGCGCGGTCTGACCGGCTCCGACCCGGCGGTCGCGCGGCCGGGATGTCGGTGGCGAACGGCAGGATGATCGGCGATGACCCTTCCTGAACCGACCGACGGCTGGCGGTCCTTGATCCCGCCGCCCGGAGAGGCGCGGACGCCGCTCGCCCTCGGGGTGGAGCTGCGCCGGCGCGCTCGTGCGGACGCTCAGCAGTGGGCGCCCCGGCCGCTGCGGACGGCCACGGCCCGGGACCTCGTCAAGGACCCGGGGGAGCTGTTCCTCGGCGTGCGTCCGCTGATCCGCAACGCCGCCGACGACGCGTGGATCCAGGGCGATGCGAGCTGGGACGCGGTCCGCCGTCGGGGCAGCCGGTTCGACGCCGCGCAGTCGCGGTGGTTCGCCGATCTCCTGAGCATCTGCCGCGACTCGCTCCTGTCCGGGACGGCGGGCGATTGGCTGCTGCTGGATCCGGTCTCCTCGGGCGTGCTGTGGTCCCACCTCGCACGCGCCCGCGCGGAGCGGATCCCGCTGGTCGCGACCGAGCGCTCGACGAGCCTGCGCTGGCGCGACGACCTGGTCGTGCGCGCATCGGTCGAGCGCGACGAGGGGGGAGCCCTCCTGCTCGCGGCGGAGGGCGAGGCGGACGGCGAGACCTTCCCGGCCGGCACGGTCCATCCGGTCGGGGAGGAGGGGGCATACGCGCACCGGGTCGTCGGCGCGCGGATCGAACTGGTGCTGGGCCCCGTGGCCGTGCCGCCCGTCCTGGGCGCGCTGCTGAACGCCGCGGAGCCGCTCGTGGTCCCACCGGGTGAGCAGGAGGCGTTCTTCCGCGAGGCCTATCCGCTTCTGCGCCGCGGCACCGATCTGCGCGCCGGGCGGGGTGTGACCCTTCCGGCCCCGCCCGTCCCACGGCCGCTGCTGGTCCTCGACCATCGCCGGGACGACGACGCGGTGGCCTTCCGGTTCTGGTGGGACTACGCCGGATACGGACGCGTCGGGCTGGACGAACCGGTCAGCGGACGCGACATGCGGGATCCGGAGCGCGAGGCGCTGGAGGTCGCCGAGCTGGTCGAGGCCTGGACGGCGGTGACGCCGCCCCCGTTCGCCGCGGAGGGGGTGAGACGCGGTGCGGACGCGGCGGAGTTCGTCACCGACGTGGTGCCCGCACTGGAGACGCGCGGAGTGACGATCGAGCACGTCGGGCCCCGGCGCCCCTACGCGCGGCTCACGGGCGAGCCGGAGATCACCGTGTCGACGGTCGAGTCCACGGACCCGGACTGGTTCGACCTCGGCGTGCTGGTCCGGATCGACGGGCGCAGCATTCCGTTCCAGCCCCTGTTCCGGGCGCTGAGCCTGCGGCACGGCAAGCTGAAGCTCGTCGACGGGTCGTGGTTCTCGCTGCGCCACCCCGCCTTCGACCGACTGAAGGAGCTCCTGGACGAGGCCGCGGAGCTCGCGGAGTGGGAGACCGATCCGCGGATCGCCCGGACGCACCTCGCGCTGTGGGAGGACTTCGAGGACCTCGCGCACGAGGCGCTGCCCGCGCGGACCTGGCGCGCGGCGGTCGCGGAGCTGCGGGCGACCGACTCCGCCGACCCGCCACCGGTCCCGAGCGGCATCCGTGCAGAGCTGCGCCCGTATCAACGAGACGGGTTCGGCCGACTGGCCCTCCTCTGGCGGCATCGGCTCGGCGGGGTGCTCGCCGACGACATGGGACTCGGCAAGACCCTGCAGATCCTCGCCCTCATCGCGCACGCGCGGGAGGCTCCCGCCGGGCCCGGCCACGAGAGCGACCCGCCGTTCCTCGTCGTGGCGCCCACCTCGGTCGTCGCCGTCTGGGCGCGGGAGGCGGAGCGGTACGCCCCGGGTCTTCGCGTCGCGGTGGCGGACCGGACCCGCGCGCGTCGCGGCGTGCCTCTGAGCGAGCTCCGCCGCGGCGCCGACGTCGTGCTGACCTCCTACGCCGTCCTCCGCATCGACGCCGACGAGTTCACGACCGAAGGCCGTGCGCCGCTGACGTGGTCCGGCGTGGTGCTCGATGAGGCCCAGCACGTGAAGAACCCGGGCACCCGCGTCCACCAGGCTGCGGCGGCGCTGTCCGCACGGGCGGTGTACGCCGTCACGGGGACGCCCATCGAGAACGGTCTCGCCGAGCTGTGGGCGATCCTCAGCCTGACGAGTCCCGGCCTGTTCCCGTCCGCCCGGCGGTTCCGCGAGGAGTACATCCAGCCGATCGAGCAGGGGAAGGTCCCGGAGAACGCGGAGGGCGCGCCGTACCGGCAGGCGCGGATCGAACGTCTTCGCCATCGCGTCCGCCCCTTCGTCATCCGTCGGACCAAGGAACTCGTGGCCGCGGACCTCCCGGAGCGGCAGGAGCAGGTCCTGCGCGTCGAGCTCGCTCCCGCGCATCGCGCCCGATATGACGCCGTGCTCCAGCGCGAGCGCCAGAAGGTCCTCGGTCTTCTGCCGGATCTCGACCGGAACCGCTTCATCGTCTTCCGGTCGCTGACGCTGCTGCGCATGCTGAGTCTGGCGCCCGGGCTCATCGACCCGGAGGACGCCGCGATCGCGTCGCGGAAGCTCGAGACGCTGGTGGAACGGCTCCTGGAGCTGCGGGCGGAGGGCCACCGGGCCCTCGTGTTCAGCCAGTTCACGTCGTTCCTCGGGCTGGCGCAGACGCGCCTGCGCCGCGCCGGTCTGCGCGTCGCCTATCTCGACGGGGCGACCCGGGACCGCGATCGTGTGGTGCAAGGCTTCCGCGAGGGCGATCACGACGTCTTCCTGCTCAGCCTGAAGGCGGGCGGGGTGGGTCTGACCCTGGTCGAGGCGGACTACGTGTTCCTGCTGGACCCGTGGTGGAACCCCGCGGCGGAGTCGCAGGCGATCGACCGCGCGCACCGCATCGGCCAGGACAGGCCGGTCTTCGCGTACCGGATGATCGCCGCCGACACCATCGAGGAGAAGGTCCTGGCGCTCCAGCAGCGCAAGTCGCGCCTGTTCGCGGCGGTCATGGACGACGAGGACCTCTTCGCGGGGGCGCTGACGGCCGAGGACATCCGCGGCCTGCTCGAGGACTGACCGCGCAGACCCCGGCGGACGGGTTTGTCACGGCTCGCCTCGGCGGGTTCCGAGGAGGGCGCCGGTAGAATCGTCCGCGTCCCCGGCGCCTTCCTCACCGGGGCGCTCAGGAGGACACGCATGCGGATCACGGGACTCGGCCACGCCGGGATGTTCATCGAGACGGTGGGCGGGAACATCATCTGTGACCCCGTTCTCGGCCCCTCGTTCTACGGATCCTGGTTCCCGTTCCCGGACAACCGCGGCCTGGACTGGGAGCGGCTCGGGCGCGAGGCGGACTTCCTGTACATCTCGCACCGGCACCGCGACCACTTCGACCCGCGGCTGCTCGAGCGGTACATCCGCAAGGACATCGAGGTGCTCCTGCCGGAGTACCCGACCGACGACCTCGAGCGCGACATCCGCGCCCTCGGCTACGAGAACATCACCTACGCACCGGCCGGCGAGATCATCGAGCGCGGGGACCTCAAGATCATGATCACGCCCCTGCGGGCGCCCAGCGACGGCCCCATCGGCGACTCGTCGCTGAGCGTCGACGACGGCACGGCATCGATCCTGAACCAGAACGACTCCCACCCGCTCGACCTCGAGAAGCTCATGGCGTTCGGCAAGCCCGAGGCCTACTTCACCCAGGTGTCCGGCGCGATCTGGTGGCCGATGGTCTACGACCTCCCCATGGACGCGAAGCAGAACTTCGCCCGGCTGAAGCGGGAGGCGCAGAACAAGCGCGCGATGTACTACATCGAGAAGGTGGACGCGCCGCATGTGTTCCCGATGGCCGGCCCGCCCATGTTCCTGCGTGACGACCTCTTCGAGTTCAACGGCACCGGTCGCAACGGCGAGGCGATCTTCACCGATCAGAAGGAGTTCCTCGCCCACATGAAGGAGCTCGCGCCGCAGTACGACGGGCACCTCTTCCTCCCCGGCACGCTCGTCGAGATGGACCGCGGCGAGCTCACGGTGACGCAGACGCTGTACTCCGAGGAGGAGATCCGGCACATCTTCGACGAGAAGTGGGACTACCTGGAGGAGCAGCGGGCGTCGCGTCAGCAGGAGCTGCGCGACGAGGAGGCGACGCGCGCCGACGTGATCCCGCCGGCCGAGATGCTCCAGGCCATCAAGGAGTGGTGGGAGCCGCTGCTGAAGAAGTCCCGGACGATCCGGCTCGGGGTCGGGGGCAACGTCCGATTCCGCATCGGCGAGCTGGACATGGTGGTGGACTTCCCGCGGGCGAAGGTCCGGGAATACGCGGGGGAGGAGTGCATCTACTGGTACACGATCCCCGCAGACCTCGTCTCCACCAACATCCGCGATCACGAGATCGACTGGTCGAACTCGATCTTCCTGTCGATGCAGTTCTCCGTCGGGCGCAGCGGCAAGTTCAACGAGTTCCTGACCACGTTCCTCAAGTGCCTCTCCACCGACCGGATCGAGTACGTGGAGAACTGGTACCAGGAGCAGACGGACCAGACCGAGGACGCCGAGATCGGCGACTGGGTCGTGCAGCGCCGCTGCCCGCACCTGCGCGCCGACCTGACCCGCACCGGGAAGATCGACGAGGACGGCGTGCTCACCTGCTCCATGCACGACTGGAAGTGGGACCTGAAGACTGGCCGCTGCCTCTCCACGAGCGGCCACCCGATCCGCGCCGCGAAGGTGGACGAGGTCACCGAGGAAGCGCTCCGCATCGGCGCCTGATCGCCGCAGCCTCCGCGAGCCCGCGCGCGAGAACAGGCGAACGCGCGAGTCCAGGCACCCCGCCGCCGCGGAGGCCTGAACTCGCGCGATCGCCTGAGCCGGCGCGGCGGGTCGCGCCGGGGCGGGACGCTAGACTGGAGGCATCAGCAACCTTTAACACCGTCCTGTGAGGCGGAGAAGGGAGTGGCGGATGAGCGCACGCATCGTGCTGCAGGAAGCCGACATACGCCGGGCTCTGACCCGTATCGCCCACGAGATCCTCGAGTCGAACCGGGGCGCCGAGAACCTCGTCCTCCTGGGGATCCCGACCCGTGGGGTCGCCCTCGCCGAGCGTCTGGGCCAGCTCATCAGCAGCATCGCCCAGACGGACGTGCCGGTCGGATCCCTCGACGTGACGCTCTACCGGGACGACCTGGCGAAGCATCCGACACGGTCCCCGCAGCGGACGGAGATCCCCGCCGGAGGGATCGACGGGCGCACCGTCGTCCTCGTCGACGACGTCCTGTTCTCGGGCCGCAGCATCCGCGCCGCTCTCGACGCGTTGCAGTCGATCGGCCGCCCGGCGATCGTCCGGCTGGCGATCCTCGTCGACCGCGGACACCGGGAACTCCCGATCCGCCCCGACTTCATCGGGAAAAACATCCCGTCCGCGCGCACCGAACGGGTGAATGTGCGGCTGCGCGAGGACGACGGCGAGGAGTACGTGAGCATCGACGACCCGGCGGCGCGCGCATGAGGCACCTCCTGGACACGCGCTCGCTCGCGCGCACGGACGCCCTGCGGATCCTCGACGTCGCGGAGGACATGGCCGACACCCAGTCCCGCGAGGTCAAGAAGCTCCCGACGCTGCGCGGCAAGACGGTCGTCAACCTCTTCTTCGAGGACTCCACCCGCACGCGCATCTCCTTCGAGGCGGCGGCGAAGCGCCTGTCCGCCGACGTCATCAACTTCGCGGCGAAGGGCTCGAGCGTGTCCAAGGGCGAGAGCCTGAAGGACACCGCCCAGACCCTCCAGGCGATGGGCGCCGACGCCGTCGTCATCCGGCACTCCGCCTCCGGAGCGCCGCAGACGCTCGCGACGAGCGGCTGGATCTCGGCCGGCGTCGTCAACGCCGGAGACGGCACGCACGAGCACCCCACCCAGGCACTGCTCGACGCCTTCACGATCCGCAAGCGCCGCTTCGGTGCGGACAGTCGGGGGCGCGACCTCTCCGGAGTGCGGGTCGTGATCGTGGGCGACGTGCTGCACTCGCGCGTCGCCCGGTCGAACGTCTGGCTCCTCGCCGCCCTCGGCGCGGACGTGACCCTGGTGACCCCGCCGACGCTCATCCCGCAGGACGTCTCCGCGTGGCCCGTGCGCGTCGTCTACGACCTGGACGTCGCGCTGGCGGACGAGCCGGACGCCGTGATGATGCTGCGCATCCAGCTGGAACGGATGAATGCCGCCTTTTTCCCGAGTGAGCGGGAGTATTCGCGACGGTGGGGACTGGACCCGGCGCGGCTGGAGCGACTCGCGGGCGATAGCATTGTGCTGCACCCGGGCCCGATGAACCGAGGCCTGGAGATCTCCTCCGCCGCGGCGGATTCCCCGCGATCCACCGTGCTCGAGCAGGTCGCGAACGGAGTGTCGGTGCGAATGGCGGTGCTGTACCTGCTGCTGGCGGGAGAACGGATGGAAGACGCGATGGTCGAGGCCGGGACGGAGCGGACCCGATGAGCGCGGATGTCATCTACCGCGGCGCACGCATCACCGGAGGCGAGAACGCGGACATCCTCGTCCGGGACGGTCTCATCGCCGAGGTGGGCGCCGGGGTGAGCAGTGCGGGCGCGCGCATCGTGGACGCGGCGGGCCTCATCGCCCTTCCCGGCCTCGTCGATCTGCACACGCATCTGCGCGAGCCCGGGTACGAGGCGTCGGAGACGGTCCTGTCCGGCACGCGCGCCGCGGCGGCGGGCGGGTTCACCGCGGTCTTCGCCATGCCCAACACCTCGCCGGTGGCCGATTCCGCGGGCGTCGTCGAGCAGGAGCTCGCGCTCGGCGAAGCCGCCGGCTACGCCACGGTCCAGCCCATCGGCGCCGTCACGGTCGGCCAGAAGGGCGAGCGCCTCGCGGAGCTCGGGGCGATGGCCTCCTCGCGCGCGAACGTCCGTGTGTTCAGCGACGACGGCTTCTGCGTCTGGGATCCGCTCATCATGCGCCGCGCGCTCGAATACGTGAAGGCGTTCGGCGGGGTGATCGCCCAGCACGCGCAGGACCCGCGGCTCACCGAGGGCGCGCAGATGAACGAGGGCGTGGTCTCCGCGGAGCTGGGGCTCGCCGGCTGGCCGGCGGTGGCCGAGGAGTCCATCATCGCCCGCGACGTGCTCCTCGCCGAGCACGTCGGCTCCCGGCTGCATGTCTGCCACCTCTCCACCGCGGGGTCGGTCGACATCATCCGGTGGGCCAAGAAGCGCGGCATCGCCGTCACGGCGGAGGTCACGCCGCACCACCTGCTGCTGACCGACGAGCTCGTGCGCGGCTACGACGCGCGTTTCAAGGTGAACCCGCCGCTTCGCCGCGAGGAGGACGTGCTCGCCGTCCGCGAGGGGCTCGCCGACGGGACGATCGACATCGTCGCCACCGATCATGCGCCGCACCCGGACGAGAGCAAGGCCTGCGAGTGGCAGGCGGCTGCGAACGGGATGGTGGGCCTGGAGAGCGCTCTGCGCGTGGTGCACCAGTCGATGGTCGCCACGGGCCTGCTGGACTGGACCGACGTCGCGCGCGTGCTGAGCACGGCCCCCGCGCGCATCGGGTCCCTCGCCGGGCACGGCACCCCGATCGCGGTCGGGGAGCCCGCGGAGTTCACCCTGTACGACGCCGACGCCGGGGGAGAGTTCACGACCGCGGACCTGCGCGGGCAGAGCGTCAACTCGCCGTACCTCGGCCGCGACCTTCCCGGGTCGGTGCGCTGGACGGTGCACCGCGGCTACGAGACGCTGGCGGACGGCGCGGTGGTCGAGGAGCTGGACGTATGACGCGGGAGCTCGCGCTCATCATCACCCTCGCCGTCACCGCCCTGATCCTCGTGAGCATGGTGGTCGCGTGGCGGGCACGGCTCCGACGTGACGCCGGGCTAACGGCGCCGCTCGGCGTCCCCGAGCACGCCGAGGTGACGAGTCGCCACGAGGTCCTCTACGTGGCCACGACACGGCACGACGAGCCGCTCGAGCGTCTGGCGGTGAAGCCCCTCGTCTATCGGGCGCGCGGCGAGGCGGTCGTCACAGACCGCGGTCTCGCGCTCAGCCTCGACGGCGCCCCGACCGTGTTCCTCGCGTCTCGCCGCCTCGTCGCGGTCGACCGCGCGACCGTCACGATCGACCGCGTCGTCGAACCGGGAGGCCTCGTCCGCGTCGCCTGGCGTATCGACGACGAGACGATCGTGGACAGCTATCTCCGATTCATCGGCGACCCGGCCGCCGTGATCACCGAACTTCAGCGCCAGAGCGCTGCACCCGACCAGGGAGCGAACGAATGACCCTCACACCCGCACCGACCACTCCCGGCCCGGCCCGCGCCGTGCTCGTCCTGGAGGACGGCACCCGCCACGTCGGCCGCCCCTACGGCGCCGAAGGCGTCACCCTCGGCGAGGTGGTGTTCTCCACTGGGATGTCCGGCTACCAGGAGACCCTCACCGACCCGTCCTACGCCGGGCAGATCGTCCTGCAGACCGCCCCGCACATCGGCAACACGGGCATGAACGAGGAGGACCCGGAGTCCCGGCGCATCTGGGTGTCCGGGTACATCGTGCGCGACCCCTCGCGCGTCGTCTCGAACTGGCGGGCGAACAGCTCGCTCGACGACCTGCTGGTGCGTGACGGGATCGTCGGCATCCGCGGCATCGACACGCGTGCCGTCACCCGGCACATCCGTGCCGCCGGCTCGATGCGCGGCGGGATCTTCTCCGGCGCGGACGCCGAGCGCGACCCCGAGGAGCAGCTGCGCCTCGTCACCGAGGCCCCGGAGATGTCCGGACGCAACCTGTCTGCCGAGGTCTCGGTCGCCGAGACCCAGGTCACCCCGGCCGCGGAGGGCGTGGCACGGATCGGGAACCTCGCGGTCCTCGACCTCGGGGTGAAGCAGGCGACGCTGGACAACCTCGCCGCACGCGGGTTCGACGTCCACGTCCTGCCGCAGACGGCGACGATCGACGACATCCGCGCGGTCGCCCCGGTCGCGGTGTTCTACTCGAACGGCCCCGGGGACCCCGCCGCGTCGGACGGCCACGTGGCCGTGCTGCGCGAGGTGCTCGACGAGGGGCTGCCCTTCTTCGGGATCTGCTTCGGCAACCAGCTTCTGGGGCGCGCTCTGGGCCTGGGGACGTACAAGCTCCCCTTCGGGCACCGCGGGATCAATCAGCCCGTCCTGGACAAGGCCACCGGCCGCGTCGAGATCACCGCGCACAACCACGGGTTCGCCGTAGAGGCGCCGCTGGACGGCGCGTTCGACAGCCCGAACGGCTACGGCCGTGTGGAGGTGAGCCACGTCGGTCTCAACGACCGCGTGGTGGAGGGGCTGCGCGCCCTCGACATCCCCGCGTTCTCGGTGCAGTACCACCCGGAGGCCGCCGCGGGACCGCACGACGCCAACTACCTCTTCGACCGCTTCCGCGATCTCGTCGTCGCGACCATCTCTGAGAAGGACGCCCAGTAATGCCCAAGCGCGACGACATCACCTCGGTCCTCGTCATCGGCTCCGGCCCGATCGTCATCGGGCAGGCGTGCGAGTTCGACTACTCGGGCACGCAGGCCTGCCGGGTGCTGCGCGAGGAGGGCGTGCGCGTCATCCTCGTCAACTCGAACCCGGCGACGATCATGACCGATCCGGACTTCGCGGACGCCACCTACATCGAGCCGATCACACCTGCCGTGATCGAGACGATCATCGCCAAGGAGAAGCCCGACGCGATCCTCCCGACCCTGGGCGGCCAGACGGCGCTCAACGCCGCCATGGCGCTGCACGAGCAGGGGATCCTCGACAAGTACGGCGTGGAGCTGATCGGCGCCAAGGTCGAGGCGATCCAGAAGGGCGAGGACCGCCAGATCTTCAAGGAGCTCGTCATCGAGGCCGGCGCCGACGTGGCCGCCAGCCGCATCGCGCACTCGATGGACGAGGTGCTCGCGGCGGCGGAGGAGCTCGGCTACCCGCTCGTGGTGCGGCCCTCGTTCACGATGGGCGGCCTCGGCTCCGGCTTCGCGTACGACGAGGAGGACCTGCGCCGGATCGCCGGGGCGGGCCTGCACGACTCGCCCACCAACGAGGTGCTTCTGGAGGAGTCGATCCTCGGCTGGAAGGAGTACGAGCTTGAGCTCATGCGCGACACCGCCGACAACACGGTGGTGGTCTGCTCGATCGAGAACGTGGACCCGGTCGGTGTGCACACCGGCGACTCGATCACGGTCGCGCCGGCCCTGACCCTGACGGACCGCGAGTACCAGCGGCTCCGCGACATCGGCATCGACATCATCCGTGCAGTGGGGGTGGACACGGGCGGCTGCAACATCCAGTTCGCCGTCAATCCGGAGAACGGGCGCATCATCGTCATCGAGATGAACCCGCGAGTATCGCGCTCCTCGGCCCTGGCCTCGAAGGCCACCGGGTTCCCGATCGCGAAGCTCGCCGCGAAGCTGGCCCTCGGCTACCGGCTGGACGAGATCCCGAACGACATCACGGGCGTCACGCCCGCGAGCTTCGAGCCCACGCTCGACTACGTGGTGGTGAAGGTGCCGCGGTTCGCGTTCGAGAAGTTCCCCGCCGCCGACGCCACGCTCACGACGACCATGAAGTCCGTCGGCGAGGCCATGGCCATCGGGCGCAACTACGCGACGGCGCTGCAGAAGGCGCTGCGCTCCCTGGAGAAGCGGGGATCGAGCTTCCACTGGGGCGACGAGCCGCGCTCCGTCGAGGAGCTCCTCGAGATCGCGAAGACGCCGACCGACGGTCGGATCGTGACGCTGCAGCAGGCGCTGCGCAAGGGCGCGACGATCGCGCAGGCCTTCGACGCCACGGCGATCGACCCGTGGTTCCTGGACCAGATCGTGCTCATCAACGAGGTCGCGGAGCTCGTGCGGACCGCGGGCGAGCTCGACGCCGATGTGCTGCGGGAGGCGAAGGAGCACGGCTTCTCCGACGCGCAGATCGCCCAGCTGCGCGGCCTCACCGAGGAGGAGGTGCGCGGCGTCCGCCACGGCATGGACATCCGCCCGGTCTACAAGACCGTCGACACCTGCGCGGGGGAGTTCCCGGCGCTCACCCCGTACCACTACTCCAGCTACGACCTGGAGACCGAGGTCGCGCCCTCCGACCGCACCAAGGTCGTGATCATCGGATCCGGCCCGAACCGCATCGGACAGGGCGTGGAGTTCGACTACTCCTGCGTGCACGCCTCCTTCGCGCTGTCGGACGCAGGGTTCGAGACCGTCATGGTGAACTGCAACCCGGAGACCGTGTCGACGGACTACGACACCTCGGACCGTCTGTACTTCGAGCCGCTGACGCTCGAAGACGTCCTCGAGGTGCTGTACGCCGAATCGGCCAGCGGCGAGATCCTGGGAGTGGTGTGCCAGCTCGGCGGCCAGACGCCGCTCGGCCTCGCCAAGGGCATCGAGGCGGCGGGCTACCGCGTGCTCGGCACCAGCCCGGCCGCAATCGACCTCGCCGAGGAGCGGGAGCTCTTCTCCCGGCTGCTCGACGTCGCCGGACTCGTCGCGCCGCGCAACGGCACCGCGATCGACGTCGAGGGCGCCGTGCGCATCGCCGAGGAGATCGGCTACCCGGTCCTGGTGCGGCCGAGCTTCGTCCTCGGCGGGCGCGGGATGGAGATCGTCTACGACACCGCGGCGCTGCGCGACTACTTCGTGCGCACCGCCGACGAGGTCGTCATCGAGGAAGGCAAGCCGCTCCTGGTGGACCGGTTCCTGGACGACGCCATCGAGCTGGACGTGGACGCGCTGTTCGACGGCACCGAGCTGTACATCGGGGGCGTGATGGAGCACCTGGAGGAGGCGGGCATCCACTCCGGCGACTCCAGCTGCACCCTTCCGCCGGTCTCGCTCGGGCGCACCGACGTGGACCGCGTCCGTGAGGCGACCCTGGCGATCGCCGAGGGCGTGGGCGTGCGCGGGCTGCTCAACGTGCAGTTCGCCATCAGCGCCGGCGTCCTCTATGTGATCGAGGCCAACCCGCGTGCCAGCCGGACCGTGCCGTTCGTCTCGAAGGCGCTGGGGATCCCGATGGCCAAGGCCGCCAGCCGCATCATGACCGGCTCCACCATCGCCGAGCTCCGTGCCGAGGGGCTGCTGCCCGCCCAGGACGGCTCGCGTGTGCCGCTGGACTCCCCGGTCTCGGTGAAGGAGGCGGTCCTGCCGTTCAAGCGGTTCCGGACCCACTCCGGCAAGATCGTCGACTCCGTGCTGGGTCCCGAGATGCGATCGACGGGCGAGGTCATGGGAATCGACCGCGACTTCCCGACGGCCTTCGCCAAGAGCCAGGCCGCCGCGTACGGCGGGATGCCGACCTCCGGCACGGTGTTCATCTCGGTCGCGGACGCGGACAAGCGTGCGGTGATCCTGCCCGCCCATCGACTCCAGCAGCTCGGCTTCACGATCGTGGCCACCGAGGGCACCGCGGAGATCCTCTCGCGCAACGGCATCGCCGTCACGGTCGTCGACAAGTACAGCGAGACCCAGGAGTCCGGGGCCGAGAACATCGTCGACCTCATCAACGCCGGCTCGATCGACATCGTCGTGAACACGCCGAGCGGGGGAGCCGCGCGTGCGGACGGCTACGAGATCCGTGCCGCCGCGGTCGCCGCCGACAAGGCGCTGTTCACCACCATCGCGACGCTCGGCGCCGCGGTGAGCGGGATGGACGCGATCGACGACGGGTTCCGGGTCCGGAGTCTCCAGGAGTACGCCGACGACCGTGCGGCGCGGATGGCGGCGGCCCGATGACGGAGGCCTTCGGCACGCGGCTGCGCGCGGCCCTCGACGCGAAGGGACCGCTGTGCGTGGGCATCGACCCGCACGCGGCGCTCCTGGACGCGTGGGGCCTCCCGCAGGACGCGGACGGCGTGCGCGCCTTCGGGCGCGCCGTCGTGGAGGCCGCGGCCGGACGGGTCGGGGTGGTGAAGCCGCAGGTGTCGTTCTTCGAGCGCTTCGGGGCGCGGGGCTTCGCGGCGCTGGAGGACGTGATGTCCCAGGCGCGTGCGGCCGGGCTCCTCGTGGTGGCCGACGCCAAACGCGGCGACATCGGTTCGACGATGGACGGCTATGCGGCTGCCTGGCTCGGTGCGGGGTCGCCCTTGGAGGCGGACGCGGTGACGGTGAGCCCCTATCTCGGCCCGGACTCCCTGCGGGATCTGATGACGCACGCGGTGTCCGCAGGCAAGGGCGTCTTCGTGCTCGCCGCCACCAGCAATCCGGACGGCGAGGTCGTGCAGCGGGCCCGCACGGCGTCCGCCGCAGGTTCGGACGTGTCCGTGGCCGCGCGGGTGGCGCAGGACACCGCGGCGATCGACGACCGCTCGGGCGGTCTCGGCGCCATCGGTCTGGTCGTCGGCGCCACGGTCGACCGAGCGCGCTTCGGGCTCGACGACGCACTGCTCTCCGGTGCACCGCTGCTGGCGCCGGGGTTCGGGGCGCAGGGGGCGGAGCCCGCCGATCTCCGACGCCGCTTCGGAGCGCTGGCGCGGAACGTGCTCGCCAGCGAGAGCCGCAGCATCCTGTCGGCAGGGCCCACGGGGATCGCGAAAAGGATCGAGGAACGCGTCGCACAGTACCGGGAGGCACAGGGTGAGTGAGGTCGTCAGACGAGAGGTGCCGGAGGTCGACCGTGCGGCCGCCGCGCGGCGTGCGGTGGAGCGCCGTCGGGCGCGGGCGTCTCTGAAGCGCGACCTGGCCATGCGCGTGGTGTCCCCGCAGGACGTCGTCGCCCGCGCGTTCGAGGATCCGGACTCGACCGCGGGAACGCTCCGGGTGCCGGACTTCCTGACCGCGCTCCCGGCGATCGGGGCCGGCAAGCGCGACCGCGTGATGACGGAGCTCCAGATCTCCCCGGTCAAGCGCCTGGGCGGCCTCGGCGTCCGCCAGCGTCGAGCGCTGCAGGACTGGCTCGACGCCCGCTTCCCCGTGCCCCGTCCCCGTGCGAACCGCAGCCGCCTGCTCGTGCTCGCGGGCCCGACGGCGGTCGGCAAGGGCACGGTCGCGGCCCACATCCGCGACCACCACCCGGAGATCCACCTGTCCGTCTCCGCCACGACACGGGCACCGCGCCCCGGTGAGCAGGACGGCGTGCACTACTACTTCGTGGACGACGCCGAGTTCGACCGGATGATCGCGGAGGGGGAGCTGCTCGAGCACGCGACCGTGCACAACCGGTTCCGCTACGGCACGCCGCGGGCGCCGATCGAGCGCGCCCTGGCCGAGGGGAAGACCGTGCTCCTCGAGATCGATCTGCAGGGCGCGCGCCAGGTGCGCGCCGCCGACCCCTCCGCCACCCTCGTGTTCCTGCTGCCGCCGTCGTGGGACGAGCTGGTCCACCGCCTCGTCGGACGCGGGACCGAGGACGAGGCGGAGCGGACCCGGCGACTGCGCACCGCGAAGGTCGAGCTGGCGGCACAGGGCGAGTTCGATCACCGTGTCGTGAACGAGGACGTCGCCTCCGCTGCCCGAGAGGTCGTAGAATTGACCTCGGACTCTGCGCGCTGAACCGTCCCCCGAGCTTGTGAGGGGGTGCGCGCCCCACCGTCTTCTCCGCGGCGACCCGCCGCCTGAACCAGGAGGTCCTCCATGGCCGGCCACAACCAGGGCATCATCGATCCGCCCATCGACAACCTGCTCGAGCGCGTCGAGTCGAAGTACGAGCTGGTGATCTACGCGGCCAAGCGCGCGCGTCAGATCAACGACTACTACTCCGACCTGCACGAGGGGAACCTCTTCGACAACGTCGGGCCGCTGGTCGACTCGTCGGTCGAGGACAAGCCCCTGACGATCGCGCTGCACGAGATCAACGAGGACAAGCTCCGCATCCGTCACGCGGAGTGATCGTCCGTCCCGGAGCCGTCGTCATCCCGCAGCGGATGTCGACGGCTCCGGTCATACTGGGAGGAGCCCGTCCGGATCGCGCCCACCGGCGCCCGGTCCGAGCCCTCCCGCCCGCTACCGATGGAGCATCGATGAGCGCACTGCGCCTTTTCACGTCCGAGTCCGTCACCGAGGGCCACCCCGACAAGATCTGCGACCAGATCTCGGACAGCATCCTGGACGGTCTCATCGCCCAGGACACCGGCTCGCGCGTCGCCGTGGAGACCCTGGTCACGACCGGTCTCGTGCACGTCGCCGGCGAGATCCGGACCGAGGCGTACGCGGACATCCCGACGATCGTGCGCGACGTCGTGAACGGCATCGGCTACACGTCGAGCGACACGGGCTTCGACGGCTCGTCGTGCGGGGTGAGCGTGTCGGTGGGGGAGCAGTCCGGAGACATCGCGAACGGCGTGGACAAGGCGCACGAGCATCGCGAAGGCGGTTCGGCGGACCCGCGGGACCTGCTCGGCGCCGGCGACCAGGGCATCATGTTCGGGTTCGCGACCACCGAGACCCCGCAGCTCATGCCCATGGCCGCCTGGACCGCCCACCGCATCGCCGAACGCCTCACGGAGGTGCGCCGCTCGGGCGTGCTCCCGTTCCTCCGTCCGGACGGGAAGACCCAGGTGACGCTCGGCTACGACGGCTTCGCGCCGAAGACGGTGGACGCGGTCGTGCTCTCGACGCAGCACAACCCGGACGTCTCCCAGGACGAGCTCAAGGCGCAGGTGCGCGAGCACGTCATCGACCCGGTGCTCGCCACGACCGGGCTGGACCTCGACGACGTCACCTACTACATCAACCCGGCGGGCCCGTTCGTCACGGGCGGCCCGAAGGGCGACGCCGGCCTCACCGGCCGCAAGATCATCATCGACACCTACGGCGGCGCCGCCCGTCACGGCGGCGGGGCGTTCAGCGGCAAGGATCCGTCGAAGGTCGACCGCTCCGGGGCCTACGCGATGCGCTGGGTGGCCAAGAACGCTGTCGCGGCGGGACTCGCGGACCGTCTCGAGGTCCAGGTGGCCTACGCCATCGGCGTCGCCCAGCCGGTCGGGCTGTACGTGGAGACGTTCGGCACGGGCCGGGTGGCGGACGACGTCATCACCCGGGCGATCGAGTCCGTGTTCGATCTGCGGCCGCAGGCGATCATCGAGGACCTCGACCTGCTCCGCCCGATCTACGCCCAGACCGCGGCGTACGGGCACTTCGGCCGAGAGCTCCCGGACTTCACCTGGGAGCAGACGACGCGGGCCGAGGAGCTCCGCCGCGCGGCCGGGCTGTGAGCGCGGGGTGGTGCACCGGCTGACGCACGCCAGGGGCCCGGTCGGCCGCCGCCGCTCGGCGGGTGACCGGGGGAGACGGCGTTGACGCGCCCGATCGTCCGGGTCGTGCTGGACTCGCCCCTGCCGCAGCTGGATCGCCTGTTCGACTATGCGGTCCCGCCGGAGCTGCGCGACGAGGTCGCTCCCGGGGTCCGCGTGCGCGTGCCTCTGCGGTCCGCAGGGCGGCTCCTCGACGCCTATGTCGTGGAGGTCGACGTCGAAGAGGACGATGCGCGGACCCTCGCCGAGGTGGACGCCGTCGTGTCGGCGGCCGCCGTGCTTCCCGAGCGGCTCTACGCCCTCGCCCGCCGGGTCGCCGACCGCGCCGCGGGGAGCGCCTCGGACGTCCTGCGCCTGGTCGTGCCCAAGCGCCAGGTCCGCGTCGAGAAGGCGTGGCTGGCCGCGGGGGCCGAGGCGGCGCCAGGCGGGGAGGAGTTCGCGCCCGGGTCCGCCGATGCTGCGACGGAGGTCCTCGCGGACTACGACGAGCTCACCGCCCTGTTGGAGGACGGCGGGCGGGCCGCCGTCGAGGCGATTCCGCGGGTGCATGAGGACGGCGTGTCCGAATGGGCCCGGCTCCTCGCGGCCGCGGCGGTCCGCACGGTCGTCCGCGGCTCGTCGGCGGTCCTCGTGGTCCCCGACCATCGGGACCTGGATCTGGTCGCGCTGGCCCTCCGGGATCGCGTCCCGGGAGATGCGGTCGCGCGGCTCGACGCGCGGCAGAGCGGACCGGAGCGCTACCGGGCGTATCTGCGCACCCTGCAGGAGGCGCCGTGCATCGTGCTCGGCAACCGCTCGGCCGTCTACGCGCCGGTACGGGCGGGGCTCGTCGCGCTCTGGGACGATGGCGACCCGCTCCTCGCCGAGCCGCTGGCGCCCTACGTGCACGCGCGGGACGCGGCGCTGCAGCGGCAGGAGCGCGAGGAGAGCGCGCTGCTGTTCGTGGGGCACACCCGGACGACGGACGTCGAGCGCCTGGTGGAGTCCGGATGGGTTCGGGCGATCACGGCCACCCGGCGGATCACCCCGCGCGTGGTGCTGGACTCGGTCGAGGACCTGGATCGGCGGGGGCACCGGCTGCCGTCCCGCGCCTTCCTGACCGCCCGGGAGGCGACGGCGTCGGGACCCGTGCTGATCCAGGTGGCGCGTCCCGGATTCTCGCCCAGTCTCGTGTGCGCCGGGTGCCGGGCGCCGGCGCGCTGCACGCACTGCGGCGGTCCCCTCGGCGCCGCGCACCGCGGCGCGCTGCCGGTCTGCGGGTGGTGCGGGCGCGGCGCGCGGTCCTGGTCGTGCGGCTCGTGCGGCAACGAGTCGGTCCGCCTCGCGGCCTCGGGGAGCGAGAGGACCGCCGAGGAGCTGGGGCGTGCCTTCCCCGGGGTCCGGGTGATCGTCGCGGACGGCGCGCATCCGGTGGCCCGTGTGGATGACCGCCCTGCCCTCGTCGTCGCCACCCGGGGCGCCGAGCCGATCGCGGAGGGCGGGTACCGAGCGGTCGTGCTCCTCGACGGAAGCCGGATGCTCCAGGCCCCGGAGCTGCGCATCGGCGAGTCGTGTCTGCGGTGGTGGTCGAACGCCGCGGCGCTGGCGGCCCCCGGGGCGCCGGTGCACCTCGTGGGCGTCGACGGGCCGGTCGCGCGGGCGCTGGCGACCTGGAGCCACGCCGGGTACGCACGCGCCGAGCTGCGCGAGCGGGCGCCGCTGCGGATGCCGCCGACGGTGCGCGTCGCCCAGGTCGAGGGGTCGCCGGCGGGCATGCGCCGGGCGCTCGAGGAGATCGCGACGCTCGGGCTCCCGCCCGACGCGGTCCTCGGCCCCGTTCCCGTCGAGGAGGACGGCGAGACGGACCGCGAGCGCGCCCTCGTGCGTTTCCCGTACGCCGACGGCAGTCGGGTCGCGACGACCCTGCGGGCCGCGGTGGTCGCCGAGGCGACCGGGCGACGCCGCGGGCGAGGGCGGACGCCGCGGACTACGCTCTCGATCAGGCTCGACATCACGGAGCCCGACCTGTGAGCGCCGCCTCCGCCGTCGTCCGCTCGCCGGATTCCCTCGTCCCTTCCGGAAGGAACCTCTGATGCGTCTCGTCTTCGCCGGAACACCCGAAGCGGCCGTGCCGACCCTGCGACGCCTGGCGGGCGAGCACGAGGTGGTCGCGGTCGTCACGCGCCCGGACGCACCGCTCGGGCGCAAGCGCGTCCTCACGCCGTCACCGGTCGCGGCGGCCGCGGAGGAGCTCGGCCTCCCCGTGATCAGGGCGGCGAGGCTCGACGACGAGGCGACGGCGCGCATCGCGGGTCTGGCTCCGGAACTCGGCGTGATCGTCGCGTACGGCGGCCTCGTGCGCGAGCCCCTGCTCTCGACGCCGACGGCGGGATGGATCAACCTGCATTTCTCGATCCTTCCGCGCTGGCGCGGCGCGGCGCCGGTGCAGCGCGCGCTCATCGCCGGCGACCCGGAGCTCGGTGCCAGCGTGTTCCAGCTGGTCCCGGCCCTGGATGCGGGGGACATTTTCGCGGCGCGGACCTTCCCGGTCCCGCCGGACGCGACGGCCGACGAGGCATTGGCGTCGCTCGCGCGCGACGGCGCAGGTCTGGTCAGCGAGGTGGTGACCTCGATCGCCGACGGATCAGCGAAGGCGGAGGCGCAGCAGGGGGAGCCGACGACAGCCGCCAAGCTCGATCTCTCGGACGGCCTGCTCGACTGGACGCGCCCGGCCGAGGAGGTGTTCGCCCGCTACCGGGGCGTGACCTCCGAGCCCGGAGCGCACACGCTCGTGGCGGGCGTGCCGGTGAAGGTCCGCGAACTGCGCCGTGCGGCGGGCGCCGACCGGCTGGAGCCCGGAGCGCTCCTCCTCCGCAAGGACGGCGTCCTCGTCGGGACCGCCACCGATCCGCTCCTGCTGACGCGCGTCCAGCCTGCGGGCAAGGCCGCGATGGCCGCGCCGGACTGGTTCCGCGGTCTGCGCACGGATGCGAGGGCCGGCGCGTGAGCGACCGCGACGGACGCTCCTCCCGCCGCTCGCGAGCCCGGGACTCGGCCCGTCCGGCCGGCGCGACGCCGGCCGGACGCACGAGCGCGGGACGAAACCCGCGCAGGGAGCAGGCGCGGGATGTCCAGCCGGCCCGCCGCGTCGCGTACGACGTGCTGAGGGCCGTGAGCGACTCGGACGCGTACGCCAACCTGCTGCTTCCCGCCGCGATCCGCGAGGCGGGCCTGTCCGCGCAGGACGCGGGCCTGGCCACGGAACTGGCCTACGGGACCCTCCGCCGCCGGGGGACGTACGACGCGGTCATCGCGCACGCGGCGGATCGGCCCGTCACCGAGATCGACCCCGCCGTGCTCGACGCGCTGCGCCTGGGCGCCCACCAGCTCCTCGGGACGCGGGTGGCCCGGCATGCGGCGGTGAACGAGTCGGTCACCCTCGTCGCGGGCGCGGCCGGGCGCGGAGCAGCGGGGTTCGCCAACGCCGTGCTGCGGCGCATCGGCGGACGCGACGCGGCGGAGTGGGAGACGGAGTTGGATCGCACCGCACGCTCCGACGACGAGCGCCTGGGACTGCGCAGCGCCCACCCGGTGTGGATCATCCGGGCGTTGCGCCGCGCGCTGGCGGCGGAAGGACGGGCACAGGAGCTGCCGGCTCTCCTGGACGCGGACAACGCCGCGCCGGAGGTGACGCTGGTGGCCCTGCCCGGGCTCGCCGAACCGCAGGAGCCGCGGCGCCCGTACGCCCCGACCGCGTTCGCCTCCCCGGGCGGCGATCCCGCGTCCGTGGTCCAGGAGCATGAGGGGCGCGTCCGCGTGCAGGACGAGGGGTCTCAGCTCGTCGCCCTGGCTCTCGTCGAAGCAGCGCCGGTGCGGACGGGGGAGCGCTGGCTCGACCTGTGCGCCGGTCCCGGCGGCAAGACGGCCCTGCTCGCGGCGGAGGCCCTCCGCCGCGGCGCCTCGCTCGAGGCCAACGAGGTGGTCCCCGCCCGCGCGGGCCTGGTCCGCCGCGCGCTGCGGCCCATCCCCGCGGAGATCCCCGTCGCGGAGGAGGACGGCCGCGTCCTCGCCGCGCACCGCCCGGGGGCCTACGACCGGATCCTCGTCGACGCGCCGTGCACGGGCCTCGGCGCGCTGCGCCGCCGGCCGGAGGCGCGCTGGCGGAAGACGCCCGCCGACGTCGGGGAGCTCGTGGACCTGCAGGCGGAACTGCTGTCGTCGGCGCTGGACGCGCTCGTCCCGGGCGGGATCGTCGCGTACGTGACGTGCTCGCCGCACCTCGCCGAGACCGCCGGCGTCGTCGACGAGATCCTGCGCCGACGCGAGGACATCGACGAGCTCGACGCGCGCGCGGTCGTGCGCGCGGTGTCCCGGTCGCCGATCGACCTGCCCGAGCCCGCGTCCGGCCGGGGGCACGTCCAGCTCTGGCCCCACCGTCACGGCACGGACGCGATGTTCCTGGCGCTCCTGCGCAAGCGCGCCTGACGCGCGATGGCGTGCGCGGCGGCGGATCGGGGGAGCGTCCACCCGGATAATGGGGGCATGGCCTCTCCGATCGACGCGTCCGACCTGCCCGCCGCTCCGCGGATCAACCCGAGCATCCTCGCCGCCGACTTCGTCAACATGCAGGCGGAGCTCGCCAGGATCGCGACCGCGGACTTCGCCCACGTCGACGTGATGGACAACCACTTCGTCCCGAACCTCACCTTCGGTCCGCAGATGGTCGAGCGGATCCAGGCGACGAGCCCGATCCCGCTGGACGTCCATCTGATGATCACGGATCCGGACCGCTGGGCACCGGGATACGCGGAGCTGGGCGCCGCGAGCGTCACGTTCCACCTCGAGGCCGCGCAGGATCCGGTCGCCCTCGCCCGGACGCTGCGGGGGATCGGCGCGCGCGCGGGCGTGGCGATCAAGCCCGGCACCGCGGGGGAGCCGCTCTACGGCATCCTGGACGAGTTCGATCAGATCCTCGTGATGACCGTCGAGCCCGGATTCGGCGGCCAGGGCTTCATGCCCGAGACGATGCCGAAGCTCGCCGCCCTCGTCGCCGAGGCGCGGCGGCGGGGCTCGGACGTCTGGTTCCAGGTGGACGGGGGCATCTCCGACGCCACCATCGCACAGGCCGCGGCCGCGGGCGCCGACACCTTCGTGGCGGGCTCCGCCGTCTACGGGCAGAAGGACGTCGAGGCTGCCGTCACGCGGCTCCGGGAGCTCGCACGAGCCGGTAGCCTGGACGGGTGAAGACCTTCGACGACCTTTTCGCCGAGCTCAGCCGGAAGGCTGCGGAGCGCCCCGAGGGTTCCGGCACCGTCCGCGAACTCGACGCGGGCGTCCATGCGATCGGCAAGAAGATCGTCGAGGAGGCGGCCGAGGTCTGGATGGCCGCCGAATACGAGAGCGACGACGCCGCTGCCGAGGAGATCTCGCAGCTGCTCTACCACCTTCAGGTGCTGATGATCGCGAAGGGGCTGAGCACCGAGGACGTGTACCGACATCTCTGAGCCGATCCCGCCCGATCCGCTCCGAAGGAAAGACCCCAGAATGCTCCGCATCGCCGTCCCCAACAAGGGATCGCTGTCCGAGACCGCCGCCGAGATGCTCGCCGAGGCCGGCTACGCCGGTCGGCGGGACTCCAAGACCCTGCACGTCGTCGACGCCGACAACGGTGTCGAGTTCTTCTTCCTCCGCCCCCGGGACATCGCCACGTACGTCGCCTCCGGCGCCCTGGACGTGGGTATCACCGGACGCGATCTGCTCCGCGACGTCCGGCAGGAGGACGCGCGCGAGATCGAACAGCTCGGTTTCGCCCGTTCCACGTTCCGGTTCGCCGGGCCCCCCGGGGTCTACCGCTCGATCGAGCAGCTCGCGGGCGTGCGCGTGGCCTCGGCGTACCCCGGTCTCGTCGACGACTTCCTCCGCGGCCACGGGGTCGAGGCGGAGCTCGTCCCGCTCGACGGCGCCGTCGAGTCCGCGGTCCGCCTCGGCGTCGCCGATGTGATCGCCGACGTCGTGGAGACCGGCACCACGCTCCGCCAGGCCGGACTCGAGATCTTCGGGCCGGTGATCATCGAGTCCGAGGCCGTGCTCATCAGCCGGCCTGGCGAGGTCGAGGGCACCGACACCCTGCTGCGACGGCTGCGCGGCGTGATGGTCGCGCGTCGCTACGTGCTGCTGGACTATGACCTGCCCGCCGACCTCGTCGACCAGGCGACCGAGATCGCCTCGGGTCGAGAGTCGCCCACGGTGTCGCCGCTGCGCGATCCCGCCTGGGTGGCCGTCCGGGTCATGATCCCGCGCGCCGGGATGAACCAGGTCATGGACGAGCTGTACGCGCTCGGCGCCCGCGCGATCCTCGTGACCGCCATCCACGCGGCGAGGCTCTGATGAGCCTCGCCGCCCGGGTGATCCCCTGCCTCGACGTCGCGGACGGCCGCGTGGTCAAGGGCGTGAACTTCGAGAACCTCCGAGACATGGGCGATCCCGTCGAGCTCGCGCGCCACTACGCCGCGCAGGGCGCCGACGAGATCACCTTCCTCGACGTCACCGCGACGGTAGACGGCCGGGCGACGACCCACGACGTGGTGCGCCGCACCGCCGAGCAGGTGTTCGTCCCGCTGACGGTGGGCGGGGGAGTGCGCACGACGGAGGACGTCGCGCGCCTGCTGTCCGTCGGCGCCGACAAGATCGGCGTGAACTCGGCGGCGATCGCGCGCCCGGAGCTCGTCGGCGAGATCGCCGACCGGTTCGGCGCGCAGGTGCTCGTGCTCTCCCTCGACGTCAAGCGCAGCGATCGCACGCCTTCGGGCTTCGTCGTCACCACCCACGGCGGACGGACCGAGACCGACCTCGACGCGGCGGCGTGGGCCCGCGAGGCGATCGAGCGCGGCGCGGGGGAGCTGCTCGTCAACTCGATCGACGCGGACGGCACCAAGGACGGATTCGATCTGGAGCTCGTCGCTCTGATGCGGGAGATCTCCAGCGTCCCGGTGATCGCCTCCGGCGGCGCCGGTGTCGTGACGGACTTCCCCCCGGCGATCGCCGCAGGGGCGGACGCGGTTCTCGCGGCGAGCGTGTTCCACTCCGGGGCTCTCACCGTCGGCGACGTGAAGCAGGCGCTGCGCGAGGCGGGGGTGACGGTGCGATGACCGACGAGGAGAACGTCGAGACGGAATCCGCCGCGGCGGTCCGCTGGAACGAGGACGGCCTGGTCCCCGTGGTCGTCCAGCAGTGGGACAGCCTCGAGGTCCTCATGCTCGCGTGGATGGACGAGGAGGCGCTGCGTCGCACGCTGACCACCGGCCGTGCCACCTATTGGTCGCGCTCGCGCCGGGAGTACTGGCGCAAGGGCGACACGTCCGGGCACGTGCAGCACGTCCGGGGCGCGCGACTCGACTGCGACGGCGACACGGTCCTGCTCGCGGTGGATCAGGTGGGCGTCGCCTGCCACACCGGCACCCGCACGTGCTTCGATTCGACGGACCTGCATCCCCGTATCGGAGGCGAGGCCGGATGAGCGCCGCGACGTCGCGATCCGGCAAGACCGTCAGCATCCTGCTGATCGTCCTCGCCGGCGGCATCGGCATCATCTCGTCGACCCAGACGTGGCTCTCGGTCGCTCGCGCGGACGGCGGGGCGGAGGTCCCCGTGGCCGGCGCCACGGCGGTGCCGGTGCTGGCGCCGCTGAGCCTCACCGTTCTCGCTCTCGGCGCGGCCATCGCCCTCGTCGGCCCGGTGCTGCGCTACGTGTTCGCAGCGATCGGTCTGCTCGTCGCCATCGTCCTCGAGGTGCTGACGCTGACCATCGTGATCCGGCGCCCGTTGTCGGCGGTCGCGCCGGCGCTGACCGAGGTCACGGGACTCGCCGGCGACGCCGCTCTCGGTCCCGTGGTCGAGGGGATCGCCCCGACGGTCTGGCCGTGGCTCGCCGGCCTCGCCTGGGCGCTGCTGGCGGTCGCGGCCGTGCTCGTGCTCCTGACGTCGCGGCGTTGGCGCACCGGGGGGCGGCGCTTCGAGACGAGTCCGCGGCCCGCGGACGGTCCCGTCGACGCGGTCGAGTCCTGGGACGAGCTCAGCCACGGGAGCGACCCGACCCGTTGACCGCGGGGTCGATCCCCGCGTCCGGCAGGGCGAACGGCTCCGCCCGCCGATCCCGATAGACTGGACCGGATCCCAGAGCACGTTCGGAGGAGAACATGACCAACCCCATCGCCGATCCCGGCCACGGACACTCGCCTGCCGCCTGGACCGCCGTGGTCATCATGCTGCTCGGCTTCACGATCGGCACCGTCGCGTTCTTCCTGGACATCCCCGCCGTCGTCTGGGCCTCGGCCGGACTCATCGTCGTCGGCCTGATCGTGGGCTGGATCCTCGCCAAGGCCGGTTACGGCGTGAAGGGCCCGAAGTACTCGCCGAAGGCGCACTGATGGTGCTCGCCGACCTCACGGCCGGCGCAGTCGAGGACGCGGTCCGACGCGAGCGGGAGCGTCCGCTCGCGGTCGTGGAGCGCGATGCCCTCGCGCGTCCTGCGGCCGCGGACGTGCGCGCGGCCCTCGCTCCGGCCGATCGCGTCAAGATCATCGCCGAGGTCAAGCGCGCGAGCCCCTCGCGGGGCCGGCTCGCCGAGATCCCGGACCCGGCGGCGCAGGCCGCGCTCTATGAGCGCGGGGGCGCCTCGGCCATCAGCGTCCTCACCGAGGAGCGTCGATTCGGCGGCAGCCTCGCCGACCTGGAGGCGGTCACGGCGGCGGTGTCGCTGCCCGTTCTCCGCAAGGACTTCATCGCCACGCCGTACCAGGTGCTCGAGGCGCGGGCGGCGGGCGCCGATCTCGCGCTGCTCATCGTCGCCGGGCTCGACCGCCGCGTCCTCGCGGAGCTCTACGCCCTGATCCGCGAGCTCGGCATGACGCCGCTCGTGGAGACGCACTCCGCCGAGGAGCTCGAGATCGCCATCGACCTCGGCGCCGATCTCATCGGCGTCAACGCTCGCGACCTCACCACGCTCGAGCTGGACCGAGACCTGTTCGGCCGGCTCGTGGACCGCATCCCGGACTCCGCGGTCAAGATCGCCGAGTCCGCGGTCCTGACGCCCGACGACGTCCGGCACTACCGGCAGGCCGGCGCCGACGTCGTGCTCATCGGCGAGGCCCTCGTCACCGGGGACCCGGTGGCCACCCTGGCGTCCTTCCTCGCCGCCGGCGAGGGGCGGGCGCACCACGGACCGAGCGACGCATGAGGCGCCGCGCGACACGGACGGAGGCGACGGCGTGAGCCTGCGCGACCAGCCCGGACCCCTTTTCGGCGACTTCGGCGGGCGATACATGCCCGAATCGCTTATCGCCGCGATCGACGAGCTCACCGAGGCATACGAACAGGCCGTCGCCGACCCCGCCTTCCAGGCGGAGCTCACGGCGCTGCTGCACTCGTACGCCGGACGCCCGTCGCCGATCACGGAGGTGCCGCGCTTCGCGGAGCACGCCGGTGGCGCCCGGGTGTTCCTCAAGCGCGAGGATCTCAACCACACGGGGTCCCACAAGATCAACAACGTGCTCGGCCAGGCGCTCCTGACCAAGCGCCTCGGCAAGACGCGCGTGATCGCGGAGACCGGAGCCGGCCAGCACGGCGTGGCGACGGCCACGGCGGCCGCGCTGTTCGGCCTGGACTGCACGATCTACATGGGCGAGGTGGACACCGAGCGACAGGCGTTGAACGTCGCGCGGATGCGGCTGCTGGGCGCCGAGGTGGTGCCGGTCACGACCGGCTCGCGGACCCTCAAGGACGCCATCAACGACGCCTACCGGGACTGGGTGGCCAGCGTCGAGACGACGAACTACATCTTCGGCACCGCCGCAGGTCCCCACCCGTTCCCGGCCATGGTCCGCGACTTCCAGAAGATCATCGGCGAAGAGGCCCGAGCACAGCTCGTCGAGGAGGCGGGGCGCCTTCCGGATGCGGTGGTCGCCTGCGTCGGCGGCGGATCCAACGCGATCGGCATGTTCGACGCCTTCCTCGACGACGAGAGCGTCCGGCTCTACGGGGTCGAGGCAGCCGGCGACGGCGTCGACACCGACAAGCACGCGGCGTCCATCGAGCGCGGACGCCCCGGCGTCCTCCACGGCGCACGGACCTTCGTCCTCCAGGACGAGGACGGCCAGACCATCGAGTCCCACTCGATCTCCGCCGGCCTCGACTACCCGGGCGTCGGACCGGAGCACGCCTGGCTCGCCGCGATCGGGCGTGCCGAGTACATCCCGGCGACCGATGACGAGGCCATGCAGGCTCTCCGCCTGCTGAGCCGCACGGAGGGCATCATCCCCGCGATCGAGTCCGCCCACGCCTTGGCCGGCGCGATCCGTCTCGGCCGCGAGCTCGGGCCGGACGCCGTCATCGCGGTGTGCCTCTCCGGCCGCGGCGACAAGGACATGGACACGGCCGCCCGCTACTTCGATCTGTACGACGACGAGGAGGGCGGCACGGCATGAGTCGCGTGGAAGAAGCGATCCAGCGCGCCCATGCCGAGGGACGGGGTGCGTTCATCGGATACCTCCCGGTGGGTTACCCCGACCTGGACACGAGCATCCGTGCGGCGATCACGCTCGCCGAGAACGGGGCCGACGTCATCGAGCTCGGCCCGCCCTACAGCGACCCGGTGATGGACGGCGCCATCATCCAGGAGGCCACGCAGGCCGCGCTGGCCGCGGGATTCCGCATGCGGGACCTCTTCACGGCCGTGCGGGCGATCACTGCCTCCGTCGACGTGCCGGTCGTGGTCATGACCTATTGGAACCCCGTCGTGCAGTACGGGGTCGACCGCTATGCGGACGACCTGCGTGACGCGGGCGGTGCCGGGCTGATCACTCCGGACATCACCCCCGAGGCCGCGCAGGAGTGGATCGACGCGAGTACGCGGACCGGCCTCGACCGGATCTTCCTGGCGGCACCGACGTCCAGCGACGAGAGACTCGACCTCGTTGTCGGCGCGTCCACCGGGTTCGTCTACACGGTCTCGACCATGGGGATCACGGGGGAGCGCGCCGAGCTCGACCGCGCGGCGCGGACGCTCGTCGAGCGTCTGCGGGCGCACGGCGCGCACCGCGCGTGCGTGGGCATCGGGATCTCGAACGCGGAGCAGGTGGCGGGCGTCCTGGAGTACGCCGACGGCGCGATCGTGGGCACCGCGCTCGTCCGGGCGCTCCGCGACGGCGGGGTCGAGGGGCTGGCGGAGACCGCGCGCGCCCTGGCGGCCGGAACGCGTCGCGCCGAGTGACCCCGTAGACTCGTTCGCATGTCCTTCGCGCTCCAGAACGCCCTCTCGGGCGTGGTCGCCAGCATCCCGAGCCCGCCGGTCAGCTTCATCGACCTGGGCCCGCTGCGCATCCACTTCTACGCCCTCTGCATCATCACCGGCATCATCCTGGCCGTGCTGATCACGAACCACCGCCTCACGAAGCGCGGTGCGGAGCCCTGGGTCGTCATCGACATCGCCATCCTCGCCGTCCCGCTCGCGATCATCGCGGCGCGCATCTTCCACGTGCTGACCCACCCCGGCTTCTACTTCGGGCCGGGCAAGAACATCTGGGCCGTCTTCTACATCTGGGAGGGCGGCATTGCGATCTACGGCGCCCTCATCGGCGGCGCGATCGGGGCCTGGCTCGGGTGCAAGTGGAGCGGGATCCGGTTCTGGACGTTCGCGGACGCCCTCGCGCCCGGGCTTCTCCTCGCCCAGGCGATCGGCCGTTTCGGTAACTGGTTCAACCATGAGCTGTTCGGCCTGCCGACCGACCTCCCCTGGGGGCTGGAGATCGAGTCCACGAACCCGGCGTTCCCGGCGGGCCTGGCCGAGGGCACGCTGTTCCACCCGACGTTCCTGTACGAGGTCATCTGGAACGGCCTCGGCGTGATCGTCCTGCTGTGGCTCGGCCGCAAGCTCTTCTTCCAGTGGGGCAGGCTGTTCGCGATCTACCTCATCTGGTACGGCGCCGGACGCATCGTCTGGGAGTCGATCCGGATCGACCCGAGCGAGATCTACCTCGGACTGCGCACCAACGTCTGGGCTGCGATCATCGGCGTCGTCGTCGGCATCGTGATCCTCGTCGTCCAGTCCCGCCGTCACCCGGGCATCGAGCCCTCGCCCTACATGCCCGGCCGAGGACGCAAGGACGCTGATGTAGAATCGGCGGACAGCTTGGACTTCGTCGACGTGAGCGCTCCTCCGTCCGACGAGGTCACCGCAGGAGCCTCAGCCACAAGCACCGCTCCCACGGACGCGGAAGGCACCCGTTAGCCGCACGTCCGTGAGGACTCCATCCCCCTCTGCCCGGCCAATGACGTCCCCGGGTCATCTCGAGATCTGAGGACGGTAACTGGTGTACTTCCAGCCTCCCTACGGCGCCTCCGGCGCATACCCCCCGAAGCAGGGGATGTTCAACCCCGCGTTCGAGAAGGACGCGTGCGGCCTGGCCATGGTCGCCACGCTCCGCGGCACGCCGGGTCACGACATCATCGCGCTGGCTCTGGAGGCCCTGCGCAACCTGGAGCACCGCGGGGCCATCGGCTCCGACGCGGGGACCGGGGACGGCGCGGGCATCCTCACGCAGATGCCGGATGCCTTCCTTCGCGAGGTCGTGCCGTTCGCTCTCCCCGATGCGGGGGAGTACGCGGCCGGCCTCGCTTTTCTGCCCCGGGACTCCGGGGCGCGACGTCAGCAGAAGGCGGGGATCGAGCGGATCGCCCGGGAGGAGGGGCTGACCGTCCTCGGCTGGCGCGGTGTCCCGACCGCGAACGAGCACCTCGGCAAGCTCGCCGACGAGGCCCGCCCCGCCTTCGAGCAGCTCTTCGTCTCCGCTCCCGCGGGAGACGCCGGCGAGGCCCCCTCCGGGATCGCCCTGGACCGTCTCGCCTACCGTCTGCGCAAGCGCGCCGGCCATGAGCTGGACGCCTACTTCGTCTCCCTGTCGAGCCGCACGATCGGCTACAAGGGCATGGTCACGACCCTCCAGCTGGAACCCTTCTACCCGGACCTGCAGGACGAGCGGTTCGCGTCCGAGCTCGCGGTCGTGCACTCCCGCTATTCGACGAACACCTTCCCGTCGTGGCCGCTGGCGCAGCCGCTGCGCATGCTCGCCCACAACGGGGAGATCAACACCGTCGGCGGCAACCGCAACTGGATGCGCGCCCGTCAGTCGCAGCTCGAGTCCGAGCTCCTCGGGGACATGCGCCCGCTGCTGCCGATCTGCACCGACGGCGCCAGCGACTCGGCCTCGTTCGACGAGGTCCTCGAGCTGCTCACGCTCACCGGACGGAGCCTTCCGCACGCCGTGATGATGATGGTGCCGGCCGCCTGGGAGAAGCAGGCCGACATCGACCCGCAGCTGCGCGCGTTCTACGAGTACCACTCGAACCAGATGGAGCCGTGGGACGGTCCCGCCGCCCTCATCTTCACCGACGGCACGCTCGTCGGCGCGACCCTCGACCGCAACGGCCTGAGACCGGGCCGCTGGACGGAGACGACCGACGGCCTCATCGTCATCGGCAGCGAGACGGGCGTCCTGGAGTTCGCGCCGGAGCGCATCAAGCGCCGGGGCCGGCTGCAGCCGGGAACCATGTTCCTCGTCGACACCGCCCAGGGGCGCATCGTCGAGGACGAGGAGGTCAAGCGCGACCTCGCCCGCATGCACCCGTGGCAGGAGTGGCTGGATGCCGGGTCGGTCCGGCTCGCCGACCTCCCCGAGCGGGAGCACATCGTGCATCCGCCGGCGTCCATCACCCGGCGCCAGCGCACCTTCGGCTACACCGAGGAGGAGGTGCGGATCCTGCTGACCCCGATGGGGCAGACCGGTGCCGAGCCGCTCGGCGCGATGGGCAGCGACACGCCCATCGCCGTCCTCAGCAAGCGGCCACGGCTGCTGTTCGACTACTTCGTCCAGCAGTTCGCACAGGTCACGAACCCGCCGCTCGACGCGATCCGTGAAGAGGTCGTGACGAGCCTGCGCCTCGGTCTCGGCCCGGAGCGGAACCTGCTGAGCTGGAGCCCCGAGCACGCGCGCACCGTGACCCTGGACTTCCCGGTCATCGACAACGACGAGCTCGCGAAGATCCGTCACATCGACAAGGCGCTTCCCGACCGGTCCAGCGCGACCATCAAGGGGCTCTATCACTTCGACGCCGGGGCGCACACGATGCAGGAGCGCCTGGCGCAGATGTGCGCCGAGGCGGACGAGGCGATCGCGCGGGGAGCGGAGTTCCTCATCCTCTCGGACCGCGACTCCAACAAGGACCTCGTGCCGATCCCGTCGCTGCTGATGGTCGCGGCCGTGCACCACCACCTCATCCGCAACGAGAACCGGATGAAGGTCGGCCTGATCGTCGAGGCGGGCGACGTCCGCGAGGTGCATCACGTGGCCACCCTCATCGGCTACGGCGCGTCCGCGGTGAACCCGTACCTGGCGATGGAGACGGTCGAGCACCTCGTGCGCACGGGCTTCATCACGGGCCTGACCCCGGAGAAGGCGGTCCGCAACCTCATCTATGCGCTCGGCAAGGGCGTGCTGAAGATCATGTCCAAGATGGGAATCTCCACCGTGTCCTCGTACGCGGGCGCGCAGGTGTTCGAGGCCGTCGGGCTGAGCCAGGAGTTCGTCGACGCGTACTTCACCGGCACCGAGACGAAGCTCGGCGGGATCGGGATCGAGGACGTCTTCGCCGAGAACCAGGCGCGCCACGACTTCGCCTACCCGGAGGACGCCGCCGCGCGGGCGCATGAGCGCCTGTGGACCGGCGGCGAGTACCAGTGGCGCCGGGACGGGTCGCCGCACCTGTTCAACCCCGAGACCGTCTTCCGGCTGCAGCACTCCACCCGCACCCGCCGGTATGACGTGTTCCGCGAGTACACGAAGCTGGTGGACGACCAGTCGCGGGAGCTCAAGACCCTGCGGGGGCTGTTCGAGCTGCGCACGGGCGAGCGACCGGCCGTGCCGATCGACGAGGTCGAGCCCGTCTCGTCGATCGTGAAGCGCTTCTCGACCGGCGCCATGAGCTACGGCTCGATCTCGCAGGAGGCGCACGAGACGCTCGCGGTCGCGATGAACCGTCTGGGAGCCAAGTCGAACACGGGCGAGGGCGGGGAGGACCCCGAGCGCCTGGTGGATCCGGAGCGGCGCAGTGCCATCAAGCAGGTCGCGTCCGGCCGGTTCGGCGTCACGAGCCAGTACCTCACCGAGGCGGACGACATCCAGATCAAGCTCGCGCAGGGGGCCAAGCCCGGGGAGGGCGGCCAGCTGCCGCCCCAGAAGGTGTACCCCTGGGTGGCGCGGACCCGGCACGCGACACCGGGCGTGGGACTCATCTCCCCGCCTCCGCACCACGACATCTACTCGATCGAAGATCTGAAGCAGCTGATCTTCGATCTCAAGCGCGCGAACCCGACGGCCCGGATCCACACCAAGCTCGTGAGTCAGTCGGGCATCGGGGCGGTGGCCGCCGGCGTCGCCAAGGCGCTCAGCGACGTCGTCCTCGTGTCCGGTCATGACGGCGGCACGGGCGCGAGCCCGCTGAACTCGCTGAAGCACGCCGGCACCCCCTGGGAGCTGGGTCTCGCCGAGACGCAGCAGACGCTCATGCTCAACGGCATGCGCGACCGTGTCGTCGTCCAGGTCGACGGCCAGCTCAAGACCGGCCGGGACGTCGTCATCGGCGCCCTGCTGGGCGCGGAGGAGTTCGGCTTCGCCACGGCGCCGCTCGTCGTCAGCGGGTGCATCATGATGCGGGTGTGCCACCTGGACACCTGCCCGGTGGGCGTGGCCACGCAGAATCCCGTGCTGCGGGAGCGTTTCACGGGCAAGCCGGAGTTCGTGGTGAACTTCATGGAGTTCATCGCCGAGGAGGTCCGCGAGCTTCTCGCCCAGCTCGGGTTCCGCTCGCTCGACGAGATCATCGGACGCACGGACCTGCTGCGCACGGATGCAGCGGTCCGGCACTGGAAGACGGAGGGACTGGACCTCGCCCCGATCCTGGAGGGTCCGGAGTTCCCCGCGGGCGAGCCGCGCCGCAGCGCACGCGCGCAAGACCACGAGCTCGAGAAGCACTTCGACGCCGCGCTGCTCGAGATCGCCGCCGAGGCGCTGGAGGACAAGTCCCCGGTCGTGCTGGAGCTGCCGATCCGCAACACCGAGCGCGCGGTCGGCACCATGCTCGGCCATGCCGTGACCACTCGCCATGGCGCGGCGGGCCTGCCCAGGGAGACGATCGACATCACCCTGCACGGGACCGCAGGACAGTCCCTCGGGGCCTTCCTGCCGCACGGCATCATCCTGCGGCTCGAGGGCGACGCCAACGACTACGTGGGCAAGGGGCTGTCGGGCGGCGACATCACGATCAGACCACCCCGTGAGGCGACCTTCGCCCCGCACCGCAACGTCATCGCCGGCAACGTCATCGGATACGGTGCGACCGGCGGGACGATGTACATCTCGGGCGTCGTCGGCGAGCGGTTCCTCGTGCGCAACTCGGGAGCCACCGCGGTCGTCGAGGGCGTGGGCGACCACGCGCTCGAGTACATGACCGGGGGCGTCGCCGTCATCCTCGGGCGCACCGGCCGCAACCTCGGCGCGGGCATGTCGGGGGGCGTCGCCTACGTGCGGGGCCTGCGCGCCGACAGCGTCAACGCGCAGTCCCTCGAAACGGGAGAGCTGACGCTCGAGCCGCTGGATCGCGCCGATCTGGAGGTCCTGCGGAGCCTGCTCGTCGAACACGTCGAGCGCACCTCCTCGCCGTTGGGCGAGGAGATCCTGTCGGACTTCGACCGCGAGGCGTCCGAGTTCGTGAAGGTCCTCCCGCGCGACTTCGCGGCCGTGCGCCGCACGCGTGAGGAGGCCGAGGCCGCGGGGCTCGACCCCGACGGCGACATCGTGTGGAACCGCATCCTGGAGGTGACCGGTGGCTGACCCCAAGGGCTTTCTGAAGGTGACGGAGCGTGAGCTTCCCGCTCGTCGTCCCGTCCCCGTCCGCATCATGGACTGGAAGGAGGTGTACCAGCCCGGCGATTCCGCGGTGTTGCGACGCCAGGCCGGCCGGTGCATGGACTGCGGCGTCCCGTTCTGCCACTCGGGCTGCCCGCTGGGGAACCTCATCCCGGAGTGGAACGACCTGACCTGGCGCGGCGAAGGCCGCGCGGCGAGCGAGCGCCTCCACGCCACGAACAACTTCCCGGAGTTCACCGGGCGGCTGTGCCCGGCACCGTGCGAGAGCGCCTGCGTGCTCGGCATCAACCAGCCCGCCGTCACGATCAAGCAGGTCGAGGTCTCGATCGCCGACGAGGCCTTCGCCAAGGGCTGGATCGAACCGGAGCTTCCGGCGCGCCTGACCGGGAAGACGGTCGCGGTCGTGGGATCGGGCCCGGCAGGACTCGCCGCCGCACAGCAGTTGACCCGCGCGGGCCACACGGTGGCGGTCTTCGAACGCGACGACCGCATCGGCGGCCTGCTTCGCTACGGGATCCCCGACTTCAAGATGGAGAAGAGCATCCTGGACACGCGTCTCCGGCAGATGCAGGAGGAGGGCACGCGTTTCCGCGCGGGCGTCGAGATCGGCGTCGACATCTCCTGGGACGACCTGCGCGCCCGCTACGACGCGGTCGTGGTCTGCACCGGGTCCACGGTCCCGCGCGACCTGCCGATCCCGGGACGGGACCTCGACGGGATCCACTTCGCCATGGAGTACCTGGTGGAGTCGAACAAGGCTGTCGCGGGTGACCCGGTGCAGAACCAGATCACCGCGGAGGGCAAGCACGTCGTCGTCATCGGCGGCGGCGACACCGGAGCGGACTGCATCGGCACGGCTCACCGGCAGGGGGCGCTCAGTGTCACGAACCTGGCGATCGGCCGTCAGCCGGGCACGGCGCGGCCCGAGCACCAGCCGTGGCCCATGATGCCGACCGTGTTCGAGGTCCAGTCCGCCCACGAGGAGGGCGGGGAGCGCGTCTATCTCGCCTCGACCGTGGAGTTCCTCGCCAACGACGCCGGTGAGGTCCGGGCCCTGCGCGTGGCGGAGACGGAGTTCGTCGACGGTCGCCGGGTCCCAAAGAGCGGGACCGAGCGGGAGATCCCTGCGGACCTCGTCCTCATCGCGATGGGCTTCACCGGTCCGGAGCAGGACCGGTTCGTCGGCGACACGCGGCCGCGGTTCACAGAGCGCGGCGTGCTCGCGCGCGACGACGAGTACGCATCGACGGAGAGCGGCCTGTTCGTGGCCGGCGACGCCGGCCGCGGCCAGTCGCTCATCGTGTGGGCGATCGCCGAGGGACGGGCCGCCGCGGCAGGCGTGGATCGCTATCTGATGGGGGAGACGGTGCTGCCGGCCCCGGTCCGACCGACCGATCTCGCTATCGGCCTCCAGCCCGCGTAGGCTGGGGCCGGCAGCGTGGCCGCAACATCCATCCCCCTCGAACACTCGGAGACACAGCTTTGAGACGTGCCAAGATCGTCGCCACACTCGGACCCGCGACCTCGACGTATGAGACCGTGCGGGCCCTCATCGATGCGGGGGTGGACGTCGCACGACTGAACCTCAGCCACGGCGACTACTCCGTCCACGACAACAACTACGCGAACGTGCGTCGCGCCGCAGAGGACGCGGGGCGAGCCGTCGCGATCCTCGTGGATCTGCAGGGCCCGAAGATCCGGCTCGGCAAGTTCGAGGGCGGCCCGTACGAGCTCGAGGTCGGGGACACCTTCAAGATCACGACCGAGGACATCATCGGCAACCGGGAGATCTCCGGCACGACGTTCAAGGGGCTGCCGCAGGACGTCAAGCCCGGGGACTTCCTCCTCATCGACGACGGAAAGGTGCGCGTCGAGGTCGTCGAGACCGACGGCACCGTCGTCACCACGCGCGTGGTCGTCGCCGGCGCCGTCTCGAACAACAAGGGCATCAACCTTCCGGGTGTCGCGGTGAACGTGCCGGCGCTCAGCGAGAAGGACGAGTCGGATCTGCGCTGGGGCCTGCGCTCCGGCGCCGACCTGATCGCCCTGTCTTTCGTGCGCAACGCGCAGGATGTCGAGCGCGTGCACGAGATCATGGCGGAGGAGGGCTTCCGCGTCCCCGTCTTCGCGAAGATCGAGAAGCCCCAGGCGGTGGACAACCTCGAGGAGATCGTGGCGGCCTTCGACGGCATCATGGTCGCCCGCGGCGACCTGGGTGTCGAGCTTCCGCTCGAGGCGGTGCCGATCGTGCAGAAGCGCGCCGTGGAGCTCGCCCGCCAGAACGCGAAGCCGGTCATCGTCGCGACTCAGATGCTGGAGTCGATGATCTCGAGTCCGGTGCCCACGCGTGCGGAGACGTCGGACGTCGCCAACGCGGTCCTGGACGGCGCGGACGCCGTGATGCTGTCCGGCGAGACCAGCGTGGGGGAGTACCCCGTCGTCGTCGTCGAGACGATGGCGCGCATCATCGAGTCCACCGAGGAGCACGGCCTGGAGCGGATCCTCCCGCTCACCAACAAGCCGCACACCCAGGGCGGGATCATCACGCTCGCCGGCGAGGAGGTCGCCGAGTTCGTCGGCGCGAAGTACATCTGCGTGTTCACCCAGTCCGGAGATTCGGCGCGGCGCATGTCCCGCCTCCGCTCCCGGATCCCGATGCTCGCCTTCACGCCGGAGCCGAGCATTCGCCGTCGCCTCGCGATCACCTGGGGGATCCGCTCGGTTCTGGTCGACGTCGTCGAGCACACGGACATGATGTTCCACCAGGTGGACGAGTACCTTCTCGGCCAGGGACTCGCCGCGGAGGGGGACAAGGTCGTCGTGATCTCCGGATCTCCTCCCGGGATCATCGGCTCGACCAACGACATCCGCGTCCATAAGGTGGGCGACGCGGTGGGCGGCGCGGCGCCGGTCTACAAAGCGCAGGCGTGATTCGTCCGGAGGGGGCGGGGCTTCGGCTCCGCCCCCTCCGTCGTCCTGCGAAGCGGCCGGCATCGCTGCGATAGGCTCGTCTGCGGGCCGGCGTGGCGGAATGGCAGACGCGGAGCACTCAAAATGCTTTGTCCGAAAGGGCGTGTGGGTTCGAGTCCCACCGCCGGCACCGACGGCGATGGGCCGCGAACCCGGCAGGGATCGCGGCCCATCGTCACGCCGCCCCTCACGGACGGGGAGCGTGCCGCCGGTGGCGGACGGTGCGATAGGCGGTGTTCACCCGTTCCCGCGACCGACGGCGAGCGGGATGACCGGTGAGGACGCGGCGCCCCCACCCGCACCCCGGCCGCCGGGGGCGAGATATCTCGCGTGCAACTGACCGCAGGCCGCGTCGATTCGGGAACCGAGCTGGCGTCGTCTGGTCGCGTGGACGCCGTGGGCGGTCAGCGTGTCGACGAACGCGTCGACATCGCGAGACGACGGCGCACGGTACTCGGGAGCGGCACCGGCCGCCTCGTTGTAGCGGATGACGCTCACATGGAACAGCTCCGGCCGCGCACGGGCGGACACCAGCTCGACCAGGGCACGGGCATGGTCCTCGCTGTCGTTGACACCGGCGATCAGCAGGTACGCGAGATAGACCTTGCGACGGCTCAGGGCGACGTGCCTATCGAGGATGTCGAGGTTCTGCGCGAGCGGGAATCGCCGCTCGAGGGGGATGATCCCCTCTCTCTGTTCCGGGAACGCCGAGTGCACCGACAGCGTGATCGTCAGCTGCGGATGCTCGGTGACCAGACGCTCCAGGTTCGGTGCGAACCCCACCGTGGACACCGTGATCCTCCGCGCCGACATGCCGGCGTACGCGCGGTCCGTCAGCAGCGTCAGCGCATCGAAGAGGTGCGGGTTCGCGAGCGCCTCGCCCATGCCCATGAAGGCCACGCTGGCCGGTCTCGGCAGCTCAGCCCGGGTCCACCAGGGATGCATCACCTGAGCGACCATCTCGTCGGCGCTGAGGTTGCGGATCAGCCCGACAGCACCGGTGGCGCAGAACGTGCATCCCAGGCCGCAGCCGGCCTGTGATGAGATGCACATCGAGTCCCAGCCGTCTCGATAGTGCGAGACCACGGTCTCGATGCGTGCGCCGCTCTCCGATGCGAACAGCACCTTCTCCACCTGTTCGTCGCGCTGGCGATCCAGGACCCGGAGGGGGTGCAGCAAGGCGCCGAACGTGTCCGTCAGCTCCTGACGCAGGCGGAGAGGGAGGGCGTGGACATCGGCGAAGGTCTCCGCGGTGGATCCCTTCCACGCGGTGACGACCTGCGCGAACCGGAACGACGGCTCGCCGGACCGTGCGAGGTGGTCGCGGATCCGCATCCAGCGGCTCCGCGTGGTCAGCGGCAGCCCCATGCTCCACCGTCCCTTCGGAGCAGGATCACGCGGGGCCGGGACAGCCCGGGAGGCGGCGTCGTTCCCGGCGCGCGTCCGTGTCGTGGGGAGGGAAGAGAGGTGCGGTCGTGCATGGCGGTGCCTTTCGTCGGCGAGAGCGGACGCCAGAGGGACTGGCAGGGCAACCGACGACGGAACCGTGAGGCGGAGCGCGCTCCGGCGCGCGACAACAGCGGGAGGATCTGCGGGCCGGTGACGCACGCGGCGGGATCGGGCCCGCCGTGCGCCGACCGGCACGGAACCGACGTCGGGCAGGCCGAACATGCCGGTGGCGATCGCAACACGCACGTATCCGGGCCTCGCGGAGCGGGCCTGTGCGCAGCAGAGAAGGGTCGATCAGGCGCGCGGGTGACACCCGCGCGACGAAGCCACCGAACGTTCGGCGGCTAGGCTCTGTCGACCTCGATCATCTCCACGGCCCCGATCCTACAGGCGTCGCGATCTCCGCGATGGCGTTCGGCGCCGCCTCCCGGCCGGGGCGCATCAGCACCGGTCATCCGCGCTCGGTGAGGATCGCGTCGTCAGGGACGGGTGAACCGGTGCATCGCGTCCTCGTCGGACGGATCCCGGTCGAGGCCCCGATGGGACCACCCGACGGCGGTGAAGAACGCGAAGGCGCCGGGATTCTCCTGGTCCACGTAGGCGACCCACGTGTCGTTCGAGGGATGTCCCGGCCACGCGAGCGCGGCGTCCAGTGCGCGGCGTCCCAGGGAGCTGCCGCGCCGCGTGGGGTCCACGGCGAGGTCCGTGATGGCGTGGGGGAGATCGGGGGCCCCGTGGTCGGCGCCGCCCCACACGATCCCGATCAGCGCCACGGGCGCACCCGTGCCGGAACCGGCACCGGGCTCCTCGACGACGAGCTCGACCCCGTCGGTCTCGGTCAGCACATGGTCCAGCCATTCCTCGTCGAGGGGACCGAGTTCGCGGTCGAGCGTCTCGTCCTCGAACCACCGCTGCGCCCACCCCCAGTCCGAGCGCCGGAACCGGCGCACCGTCAGCGGCGCGGCGGGACGGGGCGTCGGCGAGGGCGAGGAGACGGGGGAGCCGGTCATGATCGAAACCATAGCCGTATCGGCGAGGCCGCGATCCGGCCGACGCGGGGCCCGCGACCGCCGGGAGGGAGAGGCGTCCCCTAGAATGGATCCGTGACCGAGCAAGCACAGCCTGAGCAGCCCGAGACCCCGACGTCCACCGCGCCCCGCCGTGTCGTCGTCGCGGAGGACGAATCGCTGATCCGCCTCGATATCGTCGAGATCCTTCGTGACAACGGCTTCGACGTCGTCGGCGAGGCGGGAGACGGCGAGACGGCTGTCCAGCTCGCCACGGAGCTGCGCCCCGATCTCGTCATCATGGACGTCAAGATGCCCCAGCTGGACGGGATCAGCGCGGCGGAGAAGCTGCACAAGGGCAACATCGCCCCGGTCGTGCTGCTCACCGCCTTCAGCCAGAAGGAGCTCGTGGAGCGGGCGAGCGAGGCCGGCGCCCTGGCCTACGTCGTGAAGCCGTTCACCCCGAACGATCTCCTCCCCGCGATCGAGATCGCCCTGGCCCGCCACGAGCAGATCATCACCCTCGAGGCCGAGGTCGCCGACATGGTCGAGCGCTTCGAGACCCGCAAGCTGGTCGACCGCGCCAAGGGTCTCCTCAACGAGAAGATGGGCCTGAGCGAGCCCGAGGCCTTCCGTTGGATCCAGAAGGCGTCCATGGACCGCCGCCTCACCATGCAGGACGTCGCCAAGGCGATCATCGAGCAGCTCGCCCCCAAGAAGTAGGGATGGATCTCGGCGACGGACTCCGGCTCCGGCTGATCCGTCCCGGCGACGGCGTCGAGCTCGCGAAGGCCTATTCGCGAAACCGTGCGCACTTGGAGCCCTGGGATCCGGTTCGGGCTCCGGCGTTCTTCACCGCCGAGCACCAAGAGGCGCAGGTCGGGCTCACGTTGCGCGAGGCGGCCGAGGGTCGCAGCGCGAGGTTCGTCCTCCTCGACGACGGGGGACGCGTCCTCGGGCGGGTCAACCTCAACAACATCGTCCGCGGCGCGTTCCACAGCGCCGATCTCGGCTACTGGATCGACTCGTCGCTCGCAGGACGCGGCATCATGCGCCGCGCTGTCTCCCACGTCCGCGCGCATGCGCAGGAACACCTGGGGCTGCACCGGATCCAGGCCGCGACGCTGGTGCACAACGTCGGCTCCCAGCGTGTCCTGGAGGTCAACGGATTCCGGCGGATCGGCCTGGCTCCGCGCTACCTGCGGATCGCAGGGCAGTGGCAGGACCACCTGCTGTTCCAGCGCTTGCTGGAGGACTCGCGCTGACGGTGTGTGAGTTGTCCACAGAGCGCTCTCGCACCCGGGAGGCCGCCCGCCGCTCGGTGTATCGTCGGGACATGCCCGCCGCCCCCTCGAACAAGGACCTTCTGATCGAGCGTCACTCGAACGACATCGACGACCTGTACGAGCTCCTGGCTGCAGTGGACCAACGGCTGGAGGCTCACGACGCTCGTTTTGACGGGATCGACACACGTCTGGACGGGATCGACACGCGCCTGGACGGGATCGACACGCGCCTGGACGGGATCGACACCCGCCTGGACGGAATGACCGCCCAGTTGAGCGAGGTGATCGCGATCCTCAGAACGCCGTCCGGGAACGCCTAGCCACGTTCAGAGATCACGCCTCTCCCGGCACGTCCTTGATCATGTTCGTGATGCGGATGGTCGAGCAGCGGCGGCCCTGATCGTCGGTGACGACGATCTCGTGGACCGTGATGCTGCGCCCGAGGTGCACGGGCGTACAGACCCCGGTCACGACGCCGCTGGTGGCCGAGCGGGTGTGCGTGGCGTTGATGTCGACGCCGACCGCGAGACGCCCCGGGCCCGCGTGGAGGTTGGCGGCCATCGAGCCGAGCGATTCGCCGAGGACGACGTACGCGCCCCCGTGCATGAGCCCCACCGGCTGCGTGTTGCCCTCGACCGGCATCGTGGCCACGCAGCGCTCGAGCGAGAACTCCGTGAACCGCATCCCCATCTTCTCGGCGAGGGCCCCCATCCCCCGGGCCGTCGCCCACTCGAGTCCCTCGCTGGTGGCGGCGTCGGTCATTCTTCCTCCTCGGCGGGTGTCCGTGCTCCTCGTTAGGCTGGCAGGGTGACGGACTCCGCAAAGCCTACCCTCATGGTCGTGGACGGCCATTCGCTCGCCTACCGCGCGTTCTTCGCGCTCCCGGTCGAGAACTTCACGACCAAGGACAACCAGCACACCAACGCCATCTACGGCTTCCTCTCGATGCTGGTCAACCTCATCAAGGCCGAGCGGCCGACGCACATGGCGATCGCCTTCGACACGTCACGCCAGTCCTTCCGCACCGAGGAGTACGCCGAGTACAAGGCAACCCGCTCCGAGACGCCGCAGGAGTTCCGCGGTCAGATCCCGCTTCTTCAGGACTGCTTGGCCGCGATGTCGATCCCCGTCCTCACGAAGGAGCAGTTCGAGGCGGACGACATCCTCGCCACGCTGGCGACGCAGGGGGCCGAGCAGGGCTATGACGTGCTCGTGGTCTCCGGTGACAGGGACACGATCCAGCTGGTCACCGACGAGGTGACGCTGCTGTATCCCTCTGTGCAGGGGGTGTCTCAGCTCAAGCGCTACGACCCCGTCACCGTCCAGGAGCGCTACGGCGTCCGCCCGGAGCAGTATCCGGACATCGCCGCCCTGGTCGGCGAGACGAGCGACAACCTGCCCGGGGTGCCCAAAGTGGGCGAGAAGACCGCGGTCAAGTGGCTCACGCAGTTCGGCTCGCTGGACGAGCTCCTCCGCAGGGCCGACGAGATCAAGGGCGTGGTGGGTGGGAACCTCCGCGATCACATCGACGACGTCCGGCGCAACCGCCGGCTGAACCGACTGCTCCGCGACGTCGAGCTGCCGGTGGGCCCTGCGGACCTCGCGGTCACGCCGATCGATGCCCAGGCGGTGCGGGACATCTTCGCGCGCCTGGAGTTCCGGACTCTCCTCCCGCGCGTCTTCGAGGCGATGACGGACGGCGAGTCGCATGAGGACCCGGCCACGCAGGTGAGCGTGCCGGGCGCCCGCGAGGTCGACGCCGCCGTGCTCGCCGACTGGATCTCCGGGGTGAGCGGCGAGGTCGCCGTGACGCTGACCGCCGCCGCCGGCGTGCCGTCGCGCGTGGGCCTGTCCTCCGGTGACGACCTCGTGGAGACGGACTGGAGCGATGCCGTGCGGGCCTCCCTTCAGCCCTGGCTGGAATCCGACGCACCGAAGCTCTTCCACGATGCGAAGCCGCAGGTGAAGGCGCTGCGGACCGCGGGCGTCCGGCTCAGGGGCCTCGCCTACGATGCCGGGCTCGCCGGGTGGCTTCTTCGCCCCAGCTTCCCGGACAAGACTCTCGCGGACCTCGTGGACCGCTACCTGGGCGAGAAGCTGCCCGTCGCGGATCCGAGCCAGCTCGTCCCGGAGACCGAGGGCGCCACGCCCGCGCAGCTGTCGTGGTTCACCCAGCGCGTCATCGCCGCCCTGCGTGAGGACCTTCCCGAGGACGTCGATCGGGTGCTGCGGGAGATCGAGCTGCCCACGCTGCTGGCGCTGGCGGACATGGAACTGGCCGGTGTCTCGGTCTCCCACGACAAGCTGTCGTCGTTCTCGAAGGAGCTCGGGGAGCGGGCCGACCGCATCGCCCAGGAGGCCTTCGGGATCATCGGGCGGGAGGTGAACCTGGGTTCGCCGAAGCAGTTGCAGGAGGTGCTCTTCGAGGACCTCCAGCTCCCGAAGACCCGCAAGACGAAGACCGGCTACTCCACGGACGCGGCGGTCCTCGCCGACCTGCAGGAGGTGAACCCCCACCCGTTCCTGGGCTTGCTCCTGCAGCATCGCGAGGCCACGAAGCTGCGCCAGATCATCGAGTCGCTGGACACCGCGATCCGTGAGGATCGGCGGATCCACACCACCTACGTGCAGACCGGGAGCCAGACGGGCCGCCTGTCGAGCACGGACCCGAACCTGCAGAACATCCCGGTGCGCACCGAGGAGTCACGCCGGATCCGCGCCGCGTTCGAAGTGGGCGACGGGTTCGAGTCTCTGCTCACCGCGGACTACTCGCAGATCGAGATGCGGATCATGGCGCACCTCTCCGGCGACGAGGGGCTCATCGAGGCGTTCAACTCCGGCGAGGATCTGCATCGTTTCGTCGGCGCGCGTGTCTTCGGCGTCGATCCGCAGGATGTGACCGCCGCGATGCGCACCAAAGTCAAGGCGATGTCCTACGGCCTCGTGTACGGTCTGAGCGCGTTCGGGCTGTCCAAGCAGCTGCGCATCGAGCAGGCCGAGGCCAAGCAGCTCATGCTCGAGTACTTCGCCCGTTTCGGCGCGGTCCGCGACTACCTTCGCGCGTCGGTGATGGCGGCGAAGGAGGTCGGGTACACGGAGACGATCTTCGGCCGCCGCCGTCCCTTCCCTGACCTCTCCAGCCCCAACCGCGTCCTGCGCGAGAACGCCGAGCGCGCCGCCCTCAACGCGCCCATCCAGGGCAGCGCCGCCGACATCATGAAGATCGCACTGTTCCGGATCCACGCGGATCTTCTCGACCGTGGACTCGGATCCCGCGTGCTCCTGCAGATCCACGACGAACTGGTGGTCGAGGTCGCGCCGGGGGAGTGGAACGCGGTCGAGGAGATCGTGCGCGACCGCATGAGCGGCGCTGCGACGCTGTCGGTACCCCTCGACGTGCAGGTCGGACGCGGAGCGGATTGGAACGAGGCCGCGCACTGACCGGCGCTACGCTCGTGTCCATGACGGAACAGACACCCGCCCCGCGCACCCCTTCGGCCATCGACCAGGTGGCCGAGAAGTGGGTGGACACGCTCGTCGAGCTCTCGCCGACCCTGGCGACCTACATCGGCCGCAACGAGGCCAACGGCCGGCTGGACGATCTGAGCCCCGACGGTCACGCGCACACGATCGAACAGATCCGGCGCGCCCTCGACGAGCTCGATGCCCTGGAGCCTACGGACCACGTGGACGAGGTCACGAAAGCGGACCTGAGCGCCGAACTGCGCCTCGAACTCGAGTTCGACGCCGCCCGGTGGCACCTGCGCGACCTCAACGTCATCGCGTCGGCCGCGCAGGACTTCCGTCAGGCGTTCGACCTCATGCCGACGGCCACGGCGGATGACTGGGCGGTGATCGCCGAGCGTCTGTCCGCCGTTCCCGAAGCGCTCGGCGGATATGTGGCGACCCTGCGTGAAGGGATCGCGCAGCGCGTCGTCCCCGCACGTCGACAGGTCGTCGAGGTGGCCACCCAGATCGCCCGCTACACGGCCGACGACGGCTTCTTCGCGGGCTTCGTCGCCGAAGCGGCGCCCGAGACCGGGCAGCTTCCGGCGTCCCTCGCCCGTGAGCTGGGGGAGAGCTCGGCCGCCGCGCGCGTGGCCTACGACGAGCTGCGCACGTTCCTCACGACGGAGCTCGCACCGGTCGCGGCAGACGATGACGCCGTCGGCCGGGAGCTGTACGCGCTCGCGTCCCGGAGGTTCCTGGGGGCCACGGTCGACCTGGACGAGACCTACGAATGGGGGCGCGAGGAGCTCGATCGGATGATCGCCGAGCAGACGGCGATCGCGCACGAGATCCTGCCCGGCGCGACCGTGGAGGAGGCCGTCGCGCACCTCGAGGCGGATCCCGCGCGCAAGCTCGTCGGCACCGAGGCTCTGCAGCGCTGGATGCAGGAGACGAGCGACCGGGCGATCGCCGAGCTCGGGGCGACGCACTTCGACATCCCGGAGCAGATCCGACGGCTGGAGTGCATGATCGCGCCGACTCAGGAGGGCGGCATCTACTACACCGGTCCGACGGACGACTTCTCCCGTCCGGGCCGCATGTGGTGGTCCGTCCCCGAGGGCGTCACCGAGTTCGACACCTGGCGCGAGCTCACCACGGTCTACCACGAGGGCGTTCCCGGCCATCATCTGCAGATCGCGCAGGCGACCTACAATCGCGCCGATCTGAACACCTGGCGCCGGGTGCTCGCGGGCACCTCCGGCCACGCGGAGGGCTGGGCGCTGTACGCCGAGCGGCTCATGGAGCAGCTCGGCTACCTCGACGATCCGGCCGATCGGCTGGGCATGCTGGACGGACAGCGAATGCGGGCCCTGCGCGTGGTCCTCGACATCGGCGTCCACCTGCGCAAGCCCCGTCTGGACGGCGAGGGGGTCTGGGACCACGACTACGCCCTCGACATGATGCGCCGGAACGTGAACATGTCGGACGAGTTCCGGCAGTTCGAGGTGAACCGCTACCTCGGCTGGCCCGGGCAGGCGCCCTCTTACAAAGTCGGCCAGCGCATCTGGGAGCAGGTCCGCGATCACGTCAAGGCGGCCGAGGGCGACGCGTTCGACATCAAGGCGTTCCACAAGCGGGCGCTCGACATCGGTGGGGTCGGCCTCGACACCCTGCGCTCGGTCTTCGACGCGGGGTGAGCCGATGCGTTCCCGCTGCCAGGACTCACCGCCGGCAGCGGGAATGCGCGGGCCCTTCCCGAGGTTTATGCACCTGAATAGGAAGGGCGATCCATGGACGCGAAGGACATCGAGTTCGGGCTGGACACGTTCGGAGACGTGAGCCGCACACCCGAGGGGGAGCTGCTCACCGCTGCGGAGACCATCCGCAACATCGTCGCCGAGGCCGAGCTCGCTGACGCCGTCGGCGTGGACTTCTTCGGCATCGGGGAGCATCATCGCCCCGAGTTCGCGGTGTCGTCGCCCGAGATGGTGCTGGCCTCGATCGCCGCCCGGACCTCCCGGATCCGCCTCGGCACCGCCGTCACCGTGCTCTCGTCGGACGACCCCGTCCGCGTTTACGAACGCTTCGCCACACTCGACGCGCTGTCGGACGGGCGTGCAGAAGTGGTCCTGGGCCGGGGATCGTTCGTGGAGTCCTTTCCGTTGTTCGGTTACGACCTGCGTGACTACGACACCCTGTTCGAGGAGAAGCTGGCGCTGTTCGTCGAGCTCCTCAAGGAGGAGCCGGTGACCTGGTCGGGGACGATGCGCGCCCCGCTGGAGAACGCCGATGTGCACCCCAAGACCGCGAACGGGCTGCGCACCTGGGTGGGCGTGGGCGGCAGCCCGGAGTCCGTGGTCCGGGTCGCGCGTCATGGCCTCGGTCTGATGCTGGCGATCATCGGCGGGCCGGCGGCGAGGTTCCGCCCGTTCGTCGACCTGTACCACCGCTCCGTGCGCAGCTTCGGCACGACAGAGCACCCCGTCTCGGTGCATTCGCCCGGTCACATCGCGGACACGGACGACGAGGCCTGGGACACCGCGTACCCCGGCTTCGAAGAGATGCGCAACACCATCGGGGCGGAACGCGGCTGGGGTCCGTACAGCAGGGCGCAGTTCCAGCAGGAGGTGGGTCCCGCAGGCGCGGTCTACAGCGGCTCTCCGGATCGCGTCGCGCGGAAGATCGCGGACACGATCACGACGCTGGGGATCGGTCGGTTCGACCTCAAGTACGCCACGGGGACGCTCTCGCACGAGGCAATGATGCGCAGCATCGAGCTCTACGGGACCGAGGTCATCCCTCGGGTCCGGCGTCTACTCGCGGACGCTTGATCGGGCGCGGACGGCGCCCAGCGACCGGCACCGCGCGCATCCTCAGGCTCCTCCCACGCCGTAGGCTGAGAGGATGACCGCCGTCCGCTATGTCGCCATCGGAGACTCCTTCAGCGAGGGGGTGGGCGACGAGCTGCCGGACGGCCGCGTGCGCGGCTGGGCGGATCTCGTCGCGCAGGGATGGGCGGATCAGATCGGCGCACCGATCTCCTATGCGAACCTCGCGATCCGCGGAAAGCTCGCGTGGCCCGTCGTGGAGGAGCAGCTGGAGCCGGCGCTGGCGCTGGGACCCACGCATCTGTCGTTCAATGCCGGCGGCAACGACATGCTCCGTCCCCGGACGGACGTCGAGCACATCGCGGACGCGTTCACCCGCGTGCTGCGCCGATGCGACGAGACAGGGACGACGCTGATCGTCCTGTCCGGAGCCAATCCGTCGGGGCAGTTGCCGATGGGGGACCTGATCCAGCGCCGCGGGGACGAGCTCTCCGCGGCGGTCCTCCGGAGGATCCAGGATCGCCCGGACGTGATCCGCGCTCTGAACTGGCCGGATCGGGAGCTCAGCGCGTCGCAGTACTGGGCCGACGACCGCCTGCACATGAACGCGTACGGCCATCACCGCGTGGCCGCACGCGTCCTGGAGGCGCTGGGGCTCGAACCGCCGGAGTCCTGGTGGCGCCCCTCGGAGGCCGCGGCGCGCGCGGCGATGACGTCCTGGCAGTACTACCGGGCGCACGTCGGCCCGTGGATCGGTCGTCGCCTCACCGGGCGGTCCTCCGGCGACGGCCGCCCGCCCAAGCATCCTGCCTGGGTGGAGGTCACGCCGCGCGGCCGCACGGATGCGGCGTGACCGGCCGGTTCGCCGGTCGACGACTCCCGCGCAGGATCACCCAGCTCGTCGTCGGCCTGTTCCTCTACGGGATCGGCATCGCGTTTATCGTCCGCGCCGGCCTCGGCGCCGCACCGTGGGACGTGCTCAGCCAGGGGCTTTCGCATCACGTGCCGCTGACGTTCGGCGCCATCACGATCCTCGTCAGCATCGTCGTCCTCCTGCTGTGGATCCCGATCCGCCAGCGCCCGGGGGTCGGCACCCTGCTCAACGCGCTCCTGGTGGGGCCCGCCGCGGACGTCGGGTTCCTGGTGATCCCCGTCGCGGAGGATCTGTGGGTGCAGATCCTCCTGTTCCTCGTCGGTCTGCTGGTGCTGGCGGCGGCCACCGGGCTCTACATCGGTGCGCATTTCGGTCCCGGGCCCCGAGACGGGCTGATGACCGGGCTGCACCGTCGCACGGGGTGGCCGATCTGGATCGTGCGCACCGGCATCGAGGTGGTCGTGGTCGCGATCGGCTGGATCCTCGGCGGCACGGTGGGCGCCGGGACGGTGGCGTTCGCGCTGCTCGTCGGTCCGCTCTGCCAGCTCTTCCTCCGCATCTTCACGGTGCGGCTCGCCGGGGGAGTGCCCGGTACGGATGCGGCGCCCGGCACGCCCCGGCCCGCCTGACGCCCTTCCCGCCGACCGCCGCGGCGCTGATCGTGTGTCCCGGCGGACGACGCACCGGATGCGGTCCGTCGGAGCGAGGTCCCTCCGTACGGCGACTGCCGCGACGCTACCCCCACCGGGCCGGGGGAGTGAACGCCGAGGATGTACAGTGGCGCAGTGCAGATCCGCTCGTCGCGCACCCGCATCCGCCCGCGGGTGCGGCCACGCCGCACGCTCCAGCCGGCGCAGATCGTGGTCATCGGCTTCGCCACGGCGATCGCCGTCGGGACCGTCCTGCTCATGCTGCCGTTCTCGAAGCGCGGGCCGGGCGGCGCCGACCTCGTGGATGCACTGTTCACGGCGACCTCCGCGGTGTGCGTCACCGGGCTGACCACGGTGGATACGGCGACCTACTGGACGCCGTTCGGACAGGTGGTCATCATCGCCCTGATCCAGTTCGGTGGTCTCGGCATCATGATCTGCGCCTCGTTGATCGGTCTCGTCCTCGCGCGGAAGCTGTCGGTCCGCGCACGCGTGAACACGGCGTCGGAGACGAAGGCCACGGGTTTCGCCGACATCCGCGGTCTCGTGCGCGGCATCGTCACGATCACGGTGAGCATCGAGGCGACCGTCGCCGTGCTTCTGTGGCTGCGGTTCGTCTGGGGCTACGGATACGGCGCGGGGGAGGCACTGGGGCATGCCGCGTTCCTGTCCGTGTCCTCGTTCAACAACGCCGGGTTCGCGCTGTTCAGTGACAACCTCATGAGCTTCGTCTCGGACCCGTTCATCTGTCTCCCGCTCGCGGGGGCGATCATCCTGGGCGGTCTCGGCTTCCCGGTGATCATGCAGCTGCGCAAGGAGTTCCGCCGGCCACTGCACTGGACGATGAACACCAAACTGGTGGTCTCCGGAACCGTCGTCCTGCTCGTGCTCGGAACGGTGTACCTCGGGGCGATCGAATGGACGAACCCGCGGACGCTGGGCTCTCTCGACCCGGGCGCACGGGTCCTCGCCGCGTTCTTCCAGTCCGTCCAGACTCGCACCGCCGGCTTCAACTCCATCGACATCGGAGCCATGCACGATGCGAGCTGGCTCGGGATGGATGTGCTCATGTTCATCGGGGGAGGGCCGGCGGGAACGGCGGGCGGCATCAAGATCACCACGTTCGCGGTGCTGTTCTTCATCATGCTGACGGAGCTCCGCGGCGACCCGGCGGTGAACATCTTCGGCAAAAGGCTCAGCCGCGCGGTTCATCGTCAGGCGATCACGGTCGTCCTCATCGCCGTGGCCGCGGTCATCGCGGGAACCGCCGCGCTGCTTCTCATCACCGGCATGGATCTCGACCGGGTGCTGTTCGAGTCGGTGTCCGCGTTCGGCACGGTCGGGCTCTCGACCGGGATCACCGCGGACCTTCCCGCCGCGGCGAAGCTGATCCTCGTGCTGCTCATGTTCCTCGGACGCCTCGGCCCCCTGACGCTCGGAACGGCGATCGCGTTGCGCGAGCGTCGCGTGCTCTACGAACTCCCCAAGGAAAGGCCCGCCATTGGCTAAGTTCTCGCTCTTCGCATCCGGTGCGCCCCGGCGCATCGCGGAAGCCGACTCGGTCGCCGTGATCGGCCTCGGACGATTCGGCAGCGCCCTGGCGCTCGAGCTGATGGGCGGCGGGACCGAGGTCCTCGGCGTCGATCTGTCGGAAGACCTGGTGCAGGCGCACAACGGTGAGCTGACCCAGGTCGTCCGCGCGGATGCGACGAGGGAGGAGGCGCTCCGCCAGCTGGCGATCGACGAGTTCGACCGCGTCGTGGTGGCGATCGGCGACGACGTGTCCGCGTCCATCCTCACGTGCTCGGTGCTGCTCAGCATGGGAATCCCGGTGATCTGGGCGAAGGCGGTCGACGATCGGCACGGACTGATCCTGGAGCAGCTCGGCGTGCACCACGTGATCTACCCGGAGAAGGACATGGGGCGCCGGGTGGCCCACCTGGTCCGCGGCGCGGCGCTCGACTTCATCGAGGTCGCTCCGGGGTACGCCCTCGTGAAGACCGCGGCACCATCGCTTCTGCATGGCCGACGCCTCGGGGACACCGGGGTCCGGGCGTCGCACGGGATCACGGTGGCGGCCTTCCAGCACGGAGAAGAGCCGTGGCGGAACGCCGACAACGCGACCGTGCTCGTCGACGGTGACACGATCCTCGTCGTGGGGCCGACGGAGAAGGCGGAGCAGTTCGCCCAGCTCCCGTAGTGCTCCGGCCGGTCAGCCCGCGATCACGGCGGCGGTCACCCGGCGGCGGTGCAGCTGCCACTCCCGCAGCGTCAGCGCGACGATGAACAGGTCGAACACGGTCAGCGCGAGCATCCACCAGCTGAAGTGGACGGCGAGTTCGTAGCACTGATATGCGATGAAGACCCCCAGGGCGACGATCATCCACGGGTAGGCCCAGAGCTTCTCCCGAAGCAGCGCCCAGACGAGGACCACCTTGATGATCCCGTGCAGGAGCAGGTACACCGCGGCGAACACGGTGGCCTTCGTGTCCAGCGCATCCGCCAGATGAACGAACCACTGCCACAGGGGCGAGTGCTCATGCCCGACGACCAGGTGAGCCGTGAGCCCGGTCCACCACGTGCGCACCCACACGGGATCGATGAACAGCAGGGCGATCCCGCCCACCAGCTCGAGGACGCCGTTGATCCCTTTGAGAATGATGCTGACCTCGAACACCCGGTCGAGCACGCGATGTTGCGGGGAGACCTTCATAGCGCGATGGTATCGACCCCGGTGACGACCCCGTACGTGCCTGTCGGATAGGGTTCCGGGGTGCCCGACATCGAGATGACCGCTCTTCCGGCCGGCAGGGTGGAGCTGCACGACCAGCGTCGACGCCGTCGATGGACGGTGGATCTGGAGTCCTTCGAGATCGGCACGTTCCCGGTGACCGAGGAACAGCTGGGCGAGTTCCTCGGGATCGTCGCCCAGCATCCGCGACGCCCCGCGGTCGATGTGCCCTGGCTGCGCGCGATTCGCTTCTGCAACGCCGCGTCAGAGTGGGAGGGGCTCGAGCCCGCGTATCGCTTCGACGGCGACAGCGTGCACTGGGACGTGTCGGCCGACGGTTTCCGCCTGCCGACCGAGGCCGAGTGGGAGTACGCCTGCCGTGCGGGTTCCGTCGGGCCGCACCACGGTCCGCTCGTCGACGTCGCCTGGACGGCCCGCGACGGAGTCCGGACGCCGCAGGACGTGGGCGGGAGGATGCCCAACGTCTTCGGCCTCTTCGACACGCTCGGAAACGTGTGGGAATGGTGCTGGGATCTCCTCGATCCGGCGCGATACGACGACTATCGCGTGTTCCGCGGGGGAGGGTTCGCCGACGAGGCCTGGAGCGTGCGGGCGTCCACCCGGCGGGGAGGGGCACCGCGCATGCATCATGAGGACGTAGGGTTCCGCGTCGCCCGAGGCGGGTTCGACGGCGAGGGCGAAGCTCAGGGCTGGTCGGCGCGCGCCGACCGGGAACGTGCCGAGACCTCCGGCACGCTGCCGATGGGGTGGACCCCACGCCGCTGACGCCCTGGCGTCGAGGCTGCGGTCAGCGGGCCGTCCGCTCCGGCAGGCGCCCCATGATCTGGCGGCCTGGCGTCAGGACGCCCAGACGTCGCCACCCGGATCGGACGTACAGGCGCACCGCGGGATCCGACGGCTCGTCGATGGTGCTCAGCAGACACGGCCGATCGACGCCCCGGAGAAGAGCGTCGTGCAGCGCCTGGCCGAGGCCGTGCCGGCGTCGCTCGGGTGCGACGCCGAGCTCGACGAACTCGAAGTGCCTGCCGAGCCACGTCGCCGCGAGATCGGTCCAGTACTGACCTCGATAACCGATATATCGCCAAGCGAAGCCTGTGACCGCGGAGCCGTCCGTCGCGCTCACCAGGCGGAAACCGTCGCGGCGCGCATGCCGTCGGAGCGTTTCCTCGACCCAGACCGAGTAGTCCGGCGCGTTGCCGAAGACCGTGCGGTAGCAGTCCCATATGGATCGCGCGTGCCGCTCCGTCGGCGCCGCCGTCGTGACATGGATCCGCCGTCCGGGGGCGTCCGGCTCAGCATGCGCCATGTGCGTCCTTTCGAAGCAGGGGAGAAGCGCCCCTTCGGCGTCTTATGTCGTTCGGGGCTGCGCTCGGACATCCGTCGCATAGAGGCGAGCGTTCGGAAGCTGTAGACGCCGAGCTCACGGCGGGGCAGTGGCGCGCAGCGGCCGCGAACCGTTCGCGGCCGGGCCACAGACCATCCCGCGTCAGAGGAGCGGTCTCCTGACCCTTGGTGGCGTGAATGCGAACTCCCGAACGGCGAACCCGCTAGGGAAGCAGCTCATCGACGAGGACGCTCACGCGGGCGCGGATCTCGTCGCGGATCGAGCGGACGGCGTCGATGTTCTGCCCGGCGGGATCGTCAAGCTCCCAGTCCTCGTAGCGTTTGCCGGGGAAGACCGGGCAGGCGTCGCCGCAGCCCATCGTGATCACGACGTCGGCCTGTCTTACCGCGTCGACGGTGAGCAGCTTCGGCGCGTTCGCGGTGATGTCGATGCCTTCCTCTGCCATGGCTTGGATGGCGACCGGATTGATCTGGTCTTTGGGCTCGGATCCGGCGGAGCGGACATCGACGCGTTCGCCGGCAAGGTGCTGCAGGTAGCCGGCGGCCATCTGAGAGCGGCCGGCGTTGTGGACGCAGACGAACAGGACGGTGGGTGTGGACATGGGGTTCCTTCGTTCCGGCAGGCGAGGGGAGTGGTCAGGGGGTGCTGTCGCGGGGAGGCGCGGCCATGGGGCTGATCTGGGTCATGAGCAGCAGGATCCGGCGGTGGTGTCGCTGGTGGAGCAGACCCCGGTCGCGGGAAGGGCGAGAGCGACTCGGGACGCGGCGGCCAGGTCGCCGTCGATCCAGGCGGTGACGGAGCGGACCTGCTCGTAGCCGGTAGCGAGCAGGAACGTGGGGGCGCGGCCGTAGGACTTCATCCCGACGATGAAAAACCCCGGCTCCGGGTGCGTGAGCTCTCGGAACCCGTGTGGCTCGACCGTGCCGCAGGAGTGGACGTTCGGGTCGATCAGCGGCGCCAGCTGGCGCGGGGCTTCGACGATGTCGTCCAGGTCGATCCGGACTTCGCGCAGCATGTGCAGGTCGGGACGGAACCCGGTCGCGTTCACCACGAGATCTGCGTCCAGAAGTGCTGACTCCCCGCGGCGGGTGCCGATCAGGCGGATTCCGTCACCCTGGGATTCGACGCGGGAGATCTCGAACGAATCGACCACAGTCACGAGACCTGAGGCGATGAGGCGCTCGGTGCGGGTGCCGAGCTTCGCCCGGTCCGGCAGCTCGTCATCGGGAGACGAGGACACGCGGATCGCGGAGGGGTTGCGGATCGCCCAGGTCACCCCGGTGCCCGGCTCCTCGCGGGCGAGTTTCCCGAGCGCGATGAGCGTATTCGCCGCCGAATGCCCCGCCCCGACCACGACCGTGTGCCGACCGGCGAACCGTGCTCGGTCCGCGCCGAGGACATCGGGGAGCGCATGCAGGACCCCGTCGGAGACCATGTCGAAGCCAAGCGGGGCGAGCCCGGACGAGGCGAGCGGATTCGGGGACGTGTAGGTGCCGGACGCGTCGATCACCGCCCGGGCCGTCGCCTCGGTGATCTGTCCGTTCTGGTGCTGGATGCGCAGCAGGAACGGGGCCTGCGCGCGCCCCGCGGTGCGGGTGCGGTCCATGCCCTCCCGCGACACGGCGACCACCCGGGCGCCGAACTGGATCCGCGACCCGATCTCGGGAAGATCCGCGAGCGGGATCAGGTAGTCGTCGACGAGTTCCTGCCCGGTCGGGGCGCGCCCCTCCGCGGCCGGCATCACCCAACCCGTCGCCTCCAGCAGCCGGCGAGACGCGGGGTCGACGAGGTGCTTCCAGGGGGAGAACAGGCGGGTGTGGCCCCAGAGCTGGATCGAGTGTGCGATCCGGTCGCCGGCTTCGAGGATCGTGAAATCGATGCCCCGCTCGGCCAAGTTCGCCGCCGCGGCGAGCCCGATCGGGCCCGCGCCGATGATCACGACCGGCAGCGTCGCCAGCCGATCCGAGACCGCGACTCTCGGGGTCAGATCCAGCATCGTCACCATCAGAACCTCCACATATCGATGAACGTCGATGCAAGTATGACCGCATCTATCGACGAGTGTCAATATCGATTAGTATCGATGCATGGTCACGATGCTCGAAGTCACCGACGTCACCGCGACGACCGCGTGCTGCGCGCCGCTCGTGAAGGAACCGCTCGGCCAAGAGGACGCTGAGCAGCTTGCCGCGCGACTGAAGGCGCTCGCGGATCCGGCCCGGCTGCGGTTGCTGTCGATCGTCGCATCGAGCGAGGGCCAGGAAGCGTGCGTGTGCGACCTGATCGACCCGGTCGGGCTTTCCCAGCCGACCGTGTCCCATCACCTCAAGGTCCTCATGACCGCGGGCTTCCTCACGCGGTCCCAGCGGGGGACCTGGGCGTATTACCGGCTGGTGTCGGACGCGCTGGACGGTGTGACGCGCATGCTGGAGACCACCTGACATCAGCTCTCGCATGAAGTGCGAATGATTCGCTCGTTTCGCGAACGGGGCGCAAGTCGCTTCCAAGAATCCCAGATCAACGGATAAATACCGGCGGAATTCGACAGGGCGCTAACCCACCCGACGGAGTCCTAGATCTCATCGTGCATGCTGCGTTTCAGGGCTGGAGTAGGGAAGTTGCAGCGGGTGTCGTGTTCGCAGCCGGCGAGAACAAGCCATTTTCAACCTGACATAATGTGCATTATCGGAGATTCGGCCATCGAGGTGCGCCGGCTCGAAGGGGCCGTGTTCTCAGAGGCGGCGCGGCCACACGCGACGGACGGGTCCTCAGGTCCAGCGAGGGCAAACCGCGTGTGACGGCGATCTCCGTCAGCGCCGTCAACAACAGCCTTCCGACGTGACATCAGCGGACGCTCCGCCGACGATGACAGACTGGTGCGCATGCCGCGCCGCCTGCGAATCCCTGGACTCGCCAATGCCCGAGATCTCGGGGGCCTCGACCGCGCCGATGGGACGATCACCCCCGCGGGCGTCTTCGTGCGCACCGAGGCACTTGATCGCCTGGATGATGCAGGCTGGGCAGCGCTTCACGCGCACGGCGTGCGGACGGTGATCGATCTGCGACGCCCCGATGAGCACACCGCGTATGTCCCGTCGAGGATGAACCACCTCCGTGTGGACCTCGACGGGGACGACGCCGCCTTCTGGAGGACTTACGAAGAAGACGGGCGTTGGGGCACGCCGCTCTACTACCTCGACCACCTCCGGACGCTTCCGGACAGGCTCGCCACTGTCCTGAACGCGATCGCGACCGCCGATGACGGCGCCGTGCTCTTCCACTGTGCGGCCGGCTGGGACCGGACCGGCCTCGTCGCCGCGGTGCTGCTTCGAGCCCTCGATGTCACGGCGGATGCGGCCGGCTCGGATTACCTCGGCTCCTTCGACAACGCCGACGCCATGGCGGCCCTCCACGGGCGCCCGTTCCACGCGGATGAACGTCGCGAGGTCCTCCGCCGGTTCGGCCACACCGCAGGCTCCGCGTTCCGTGAGATGTACGAGAACCTGGACCTCGACGCCTGGTTCGCCCGTGGACATCTCGCGCCAGAGTCGCGGATCGCGATCGAGACCTGGCGAGGCTCCGTCCCCGGGCGCTGACCGACACCCGCGAGAGGCGTGCTTCCCTGCTTCCGTCAGTGGGCTCGCTGGCGCGCGGCTTCGTAGAGCAGGAGGGACGCCGCGTTGGCGGCGTTGAGCGAGCTCGCCGAGCCGCGCATGGGAATCCGGACCGTCACGTCCGCTGCCTCGCGCCAGCCCCGGGCGAGCCCCGTCGTCTCGTTGCCGATCAGCACGAGGGTCGGCCCGGTCAGATCGTGGTCCCAGATGTCGACGTCGCCGTCTTCGTCGGTCGCGACGAGAGTCACCGGTGTGCCCGATGCCCGAGCCTGCGCGACCCAGTCCATGACCGCGCCGTGAGCCGGCGCGCGCACCACCGGCGTCGCGAACAGGGAGCCCGTCGACGCGCGGACGGACTTCGGATCGTACGGGTCGGCCGCGTGACCCGACACCACGAGGCCGTGGCCGCCGAACGCGTCCATGGACCGCAGGATGGCGCCGATGTTCCCCGGCTGCGTCGGACGGTCGAACACCATGCCGAGGAAGGCCTCCGGCACGGGGATCCGGCTCAGGGTGTCGTCCGGCATCGTCACGATGGCGACCAGTTCGCTCGCGCCGGCCTCCTTCCCGGAGAGCTCCGCGAGCAGCTCCCCGCTCATCCGGATCACCTCGCCCGCGTGCCCCAGAGCCTCCGACGCCCATTCCGACAGGGGACGGTCCCCATCGCGGATGAGCGTCTCGATCGTCCAGCCGTGAGCGATGGCCTGGCTGATCGGCCGGACGCCCTGGACGACGAAGCGCCGCTCGCGCAGGCGCCGGCTGCGATTGTGCACCAGCGCCTCGATGAGCTGGAACCGTGCGTTGCGCACCGTGATCCGGAGATCGCCCATTCGTCGTCAGGCTCCCACGTAAGAGGCCAGGTGCTCCCCCGTCAGCGTCGACCGGGTCGCGACGATCTCGGCGGGTGTCCCTTCGAACACGACCTTGCCGCCGTCGTGACCGGCACCGGGGCCGAGATCGATGATCCAGTCGGCGTGCGCCATGACCGCCTGGTGGTGCTCGATCACGATCACGGACTTGCCCGCGTCCACGAGGCGGTCCAGCAGCCCGAGCATGTTCTCGACGTCCGCGAGGTGCAGGCCCGTGGTCGGCTCGTCCAGGACGTAGACGTCGGCGCCGTCTACCATCTGGATCGCGAGCTTGAGCCGCTGCCGTTCCCCGCCGGAGAGCGTCGAGAGCGGCTGCCCGAGCGTCACGTAGCCCAGCCCCACGTCGGCCAGGCGCTCCAGCATGGACGAGACGGCAGGGATCCGTGCCTCTCCCCCGCCGAAGAACTCCTTCGCCTCCGTCACGGGCATCTCCAGCACCTCGGTGATGTCCTTGCCTGCGAGCTTGTAGTCGAGCACCGCCGCCTGGAAGCGCTTTCCGCCGCAGTCCTCACACGGCGACTCGACCGTGTCCATGAAACCGAGCTCCGTGACGATCACACCGGCCCCCTTGCACGTGGGGCACGCGCCTTCGGAGTTCGCGCTGAACAGCGCCGGCTTGACGCCGTTCGCCTTCGCGAACGCCTTGCGGATCGGCTCCAGCATGCCCGTGTACGTCGCGGGATTGCTCCGCCGGGATCCCCGGATCGCGCTCTGGTCGACCGACACGACGCCCTCCCGCGTGGCGACGGAGCCGTGGATGAGCGAGCTCTTGCCCGAGCCGGCCACGCCCGTCACGACCGTGAGGACCCCGAGAGGCACGTCGACGTCCACGTCCTGCAGGTTGTTCTCGTTCGCTCCGCGGATCTCCAGGACGCTCACAGGGGCACGGACCTCCGCCTTGAGCGCGGCACGATCGTCCAGATGGCGGCCGGTGAGGGTCCCGCTCCGACGCAGCCCGTCCACGGTGCCCTCGAAGCAGATGGTCCCTCCCGCATTGCCCGCTCCCGGGCCGAGATCGACGACGTGGTCCGCGATCGCGATCGTCTCCGGCTTGTGCTCGACGACGAGGACCGTGTTCCCCTTGTCGCGCAGCTGCTCGAGGAGACCGTTCATCCGCTGGATGTCGTGCGGATGAAGACCGATCGTCGGCTCGTCGAAGACGTAGGTGACGTCGGTGAGGGACGACCCGAGATGCCGCAGCAGCTTGATCCGCTGCGCCTCTCCCCCGGACAGGGTTCCCGACGGCCGATCCAGGCTGAGATATCCCAGACCGAGTGTGACGAAGGCGTCGAGGTTCGCGCTCAGAGCGGACAGAAGCGGTCCGGCCTCCGGCATGTCGAGCCCGCGGACCCAGGCGGCGAGATCGGTGACCTGCATGCGGCACGCGTCGGCGATGCTGATGCCCTCGATCTTCGACGAGCGCGCGCCCTCGGTGAGCCGGGTCCCCTCGCACTCCGGGCACGTGGTGAACGTCGCGACCCGCTCGACGAAGGCCCGGATGTGTGGCTGGAGCGCGTCGAGGTCCTTGGAGAGCATGGACTTGGTGATCTTCGGGATCAGTCCCTCGTACGTCATGTTGATCCCCGAGATCTTGACCTTCGTCACCTCGCCGTAGAGGAAGAGGTGCCGCTGCTTCTCGGTGAACTCCGCGATCGGCTTGTCGGCGGGGTAGAAGCCCGACTGGGAGAAGCCCTTCACCATCCAGCCGTCGGCGGTGTAGCCCGGCACCATGATCGCGCCCTCGTCGAGGGACTTCGACTCGTCGACGACCTGCGACAGGTCGATGTCGGAGACCGCTCCCCTGCCCTCGCAGCGCGGGCACATCCCGCCCAGGTAGATCGCATCCTTGACGATCTTCTTCTCCCCGCCGGGGCCCGTCATGACGCCGCTGGCCCTCTGCGTCGGGATGTTGAAGGAGAACGCGGTCGGACCGCCGATGTGCGGCTCCCCCAGCTTCGAGAACAGGATCCGGAGCATGGCGTTCGCGTCCGTCACCGTGCCCACGGTGGAGCGCGGGTTCGCGCCGAGCCGTTCCTGATCCACGATGATCGCGGTCGTCAGCCCCTCCAGCACGTCGACGTCCGGGCGCGGCACCGAGGGCATGAAGCCCTGCAGGAAGGCGCTGTAGGTCTCATCGATCATGCGCCGGGACTCGGCGGCGATCGTGTCGAAGACCAGCGAGCTCTTCCCCGATCCGGACACCCCGGTGAACACGGTGAGACGACGCTTGGGAAGGTCGACGTCGACGTCCTTCAGGTTGTTCTCCCGGGCGCCGCGCACCCGGATGGTGTCGTGCGAATCAGCGATGTGCTCGTCGCGCATCCTCGTCCTCTCCTCGGTGATGACGCCGGTCAGGCGGTCTGCTGCAGACGCACCATGTTGCCCGCAGGGTCGCGGAACGCGCAATCGCGGATTCCGTAGGGCTGATCGATGGGCTCCTGGACGACGTCGGCCCCCTTCGCCTCGATCTCGGCGAAGGCGGCGTCCACGTCGTCCGTCGCGAGGACGATCCCGCCCCAGCTCCCCTTCGCCATGAGCTCGAGGACGGTGCGCCGCTCGTCGTCGGTGATGCCGGGATCGACGGCCGGCGGATGCAGGACGATGGCGGTGTCCGGCTGGCCGATCGGGCCCACCGTCACCCAGCGCATCTCCTGATAGCCGACGTCCTTGCGGACCTCGAACCCGAGCACGTCGCGGTAGAAGGCCAGGGACTCCTCGGCATCGGTGTGCGGAAGGAAGCTGGCGTTGATCGTGATGTCCATGCCGCTGACGCTACCCATCGGCGCGCACGCTCGCTTCTCGATTCCTGATCGGTCGGGTCGCCTGCTTCTCCATCCACGACGGGATCCCCGCGCCGAGGCCCGGATCGCTCCGATAGGCGCGCGGCGACACCCCCACCAGTTCCGAGAACCGGGTGCTGAACGTCCCCAGCGACTGGAATCCGACCGCGAAGCACGCGTCGGTCACCGACACATCGCCACGCCGCAGCAGTGCCATCGCCCGCTCGATACGTCGGGTCATCAGGTACGAATACGGCGGCTCGCCGTAGACCGCCTTGAACAGGCGGGTGAGGTGACCTGCGGACATGTGCGCACCGCGCGCCAAGGCCTCCACATCGAGCGGCCGGGCGTACTCCCGGTCGATCCTGTCGCGGACCCTGCGCAGGGCGACGAGGTCGCGCAGTCGGTCTCTGTCGGAGCTCGGCGGCATGGGGAAATCCTCGCACGCGCTGCGGACATCCGCCGGAATCGGCGGGCGCCGTCGGCAGGTCCTCTCCCCCGCGACGGATCGCGGCGCTACGCTGAGCCTCATCCCTCACAGGATCTTCTCAGAAAGGGGTCCACCACATGTCCGACGCACTTTCGGATGCGAAGAGCCTCGTGCGTTCGCTCCGCGTCTTCCTGGCCGTCTCGGGCGTCATCGCCCTCCTGTCCGGCCTCATCCTGCTGATCTGGCCGGGCAAGTCCGCGGTGATCGTGACGGGCATCGTCGCCGCCTACCTGATCGTGGGAGGCCTGGTCTACATCGGGCTGGGCATCTTCTCGGCGGGCAAGGGCGGGTGGGCGCGGATCGGCCACATCCTGCTCGGCGTCCTCTATATCGTGGCGGGCGTCATCGCCTTCTCGAACCTCGCCGCCGCGACCACCGCCCTCGCCCTGGTGGTCGCCATCTTCATCGGTGTGAGCTGGATCTTCGACGGCATCGTGTCCCTGTCGCTCCTGGGCACCGACGGCACCAAGGTGTGGACGCTGCTGTATGCGCTGCTGAGCATCGCGGCGGGCGTCGTCGTGCTGTTCTCGCCGTTGTTCGCGGCGGTGGTGCTGTGGTGGGTCCTCGGGATCTCCCTCGTCGCGATCGGTCTGGTGCAGATCATCCGCGCGATCACGATCGGCAAGGACGCGAAGGACGTCTCCGCGGCCCTGCGCGACGAGTCGGTCTGATCGCGCTGGCGACGAGAGAGGGGCATCACCGCGCGGTGATGCCCCTCTCTCGTCCGTCCGACCTACTCGACGCCGAAGCTGCTGACGTCGCCGATGAGACGGGTGTGGTCGTTCGGCACCGGCTCCACGGCCGCCGCGGCGACCTCGGCCGCGAACTCGGCCACGTTGTAGAGACGGCCCGCAGACTCGCGGCGCTGTGCGATCGCGCCGGGGTTGGCGCGCTCCAGGAGCGTCGCCGTGATCGTCCCCTCGATCATGTCGCCCGACACGACCACGAACTCGATGCCCTGGTCGGTCAGCTCGGGGATGAGGGCACGCAGCGCATCCTCGCCCGCGCGCTTGGAGAGCGCGACGGGCTCGTACTCCGGCATCGTCGGCGTCGTGCGGATGAAGTGCGCCTGGTGGCTGGTGACGAAGACGACCCGGCCCCCGTCCTTCAGGAGCGGGCGCGCCGCCTCCAGCACGTTGACCTGGGCGTCGCGGTTCAGCCGCAGCGCGTAGTCCTCGCCGAGACCGGACTCCATGCCTCCGGAGGCATTGAGGACGAGGACGTCGATGCGCCCGTACTCCGTCTCGACGGCGCTCATCATGTCGGACACGGATCCCTGATCGGTGAGATCCGCGCCCACGACGAGCGCGCGGCGACCGAGCTCGCGGATCTCCGTGGCGAGCTTCTCCGCCCGCGGCGCCTTGTTCCGGTAGTTGATCACCACGTCGGCACCGGCCTGCGCGAGCAGGCGGACCGTGTCGGCTCCGATCCCGCGGGACGACCCCGTGACCAGGGCGACCTTTCCGGTCAGCGATTCGGCGGGAAGGGGCTGGGACACGATGACTCCTCGGACGGGCGCGCTCGGGCGCGCGGACGGACCCCTGAACTTTACCAACCGCCTCTCGCCCCGCGTCCGGGACGACCCGGGCGGAAGGGACCCGCGTGGTAGGTTGACGGAAAGGAGGGGCATGCGCGCATGGAAGCGATTCTGCAGGGATTCGAGGACTGGGCCTGGATCGGCTGGCTGGTCCTGATCGCGGTCTTCCTCGTGATCGAGATGCTCTCGCTCGACTTCACATTCCTCATGCTCGCCCTCGGCAGCGCGGTCGGCCTCGTCTCCGACCTCACGGGCCTGCCGCTGTGGGCGCAGGTGATCATCGCCGCGATCGCTGCGGCCGCGTTCATCCTCCTGCTGCGACCACCTTTGCTGCGTCGCCTTCATCGCAACGAGGACCCGGCGAAGAGCAACGTCGACGCCCTCCTCGGGCTCAGCGGCGTCGTCCTCCTGGAGGTCTCGACGCTCACCGGACAGGTCAAGCTGAGCAACGGCGACACCTGGACGGCACGGCTCGCCTCCGACGCGCCCGTCACCACGCCTCTGGCGCCCGGCGCACCCGTGGTGGTCAGCCGCATCGAGGGCGCCACCGCCTACGTCCGTTCCGCCCACGACTAAGAAAGCAGGAGCAGGCCTTCATGGACGACGCATCCTTCATCCCGACCGCGATCGGGTGGATCCTCGCGATCGCCGTCATCATCTTCGTGCTGGTCACGGTCGCCCGCTCGATCCGGATCATCCCGCAGGCGACCGCCGGCATCGTCGAGCGACTCGGCCGGTACCACAAGACGCTCACCCCCGGGCTCAATCTGCTCGTCCCGTTCATCGACCGTCTCCGGCCGCTGATCGACATGCGCGAGCAGGTCGTCTCGTTCCCGCCGCAGCCGGTGATCACCGAGGACAACCTGGTCGTGTCGATCGACACGGTCGTGTACTTCCAGGTCACGGACGCGCGGGCGGCGACGTACGAGATCGCCAACTATCTCGGGGCCGTCGAACAGCTCACCACGACCACGCTGCGAAACGTCGTCGGTGGTCTGAACCTCGAAGAGGCGCTCACCAGCCGCGACGAGATCAACGGACAGCTGCGCGTGGTCCTGGACGAGGCCACGGGCAAGTGGGGCATCCGCGTCTCGCGCGTGGAGCTCAAGGCGATCGACCCGCCCGTGTCCATCCAGGACTCGATGGAGAAGCAGATGCGCGCCGAGCGTGACCGTCGCGCCGCGATCCTGACGGCCGAGGGATCCAAGCAGTCGCAGATCCTCGAGGCGGAGGGGCGCAGGCAGGCGGAGATCCTCCGTGCCGAGGGCGACAAGCAGGCCGCGGTCCTGCGCGCCCAGGGTGAGGCCGAGGCGATCCAGAACGTCTTCAACGCCATCCACCAGGGCCAGCCGGACGACAAGCTGCTCGCCTACCAGTACCTGCAGATGCTGCCGAAGATCAGCGAGAGTCAGTCCAGCAAGCTCTGGATCATCCCCAGCGAGCTCACGGAGGCGCTCAAGGGGATCGGCAGCGCCTTCACGGCACGCAACGGACAGACTCCCCCGCCGTCGACGAACGCGTGACGCACCCGTACTTCGACGGGGCGCCCTGGCCGAGGGTCCTCGCCCATCGCGGTCTCACGATCGCGGAGGGCGAGGACCCTTCGCATGCCGTGTTCGACAACTCCGCCCTGGCGATCGCCGCGGCCCATGCGTGCGGTGTCGCGTACATCGAGACGGACTGCCGCCGCACCGCGGACGGTGATGTCGTCCTCTTCCACGACGCGGATCTGTCCCGCCTGTTCGGCGATCCCCGTCCGGTGACATCCGTGCGGACCGCCGAGCTCGCGGCCCTGTTCGCCGAGCACGGCGGACTGCTGACCTTGCGGGAGGCGCTGGAGTCCTTCCCTACCCTGCGGTTCAACGTCGACGTCAAGGACGCGACAGCGGCGGAGGCGGCGGGATCCGCGGTCTCTCCGCACGCCCACCGGGTGCTCCTCACGAGCTTCTCCGATGCGACGAGACGACGGGCCGTGGCCGCCGCCGTCGACGCCGGTGCGGAGATCGCCCCTGCGGCCTCCCCCGGCCGCTCGGGCATCGCTCGCGCCCGGGCGCTCGCGGCCCTTCCGGGAGACCGCATCGCCGGTCGGGTCCTGGCAGGGATCGACGCGCTGCAGATTCCGGTCCGGTACGGAAGGGTCCCCGTGTTCTCCCCCTCGCTCGTCCGCGCGGCACGCGCCGCCGGCGTCGAGGTGCACGTGTGGACGGTCAACGAGGCGGCGGACATGGCGGCTCTGGTCGCCGCCGGTGCCGACGGCGTGGTCACCGATCGCGCCGACGTCGCGCTGCGCGTGCTCGCCCCGTCGTGACGCTTGCGCGGCGGTCGGGAACCGGCGCTGGGCATCGACTGTGAATGTCGCGCGCGTTCAGACCCCTCGCATCACGTGCACAGGTTGACCCGCTATACCTGAGTGCTGACGAGAGGACCACACAATGGCAGATCGCAGCCTTCGCGGCATCCGACTCGGCGCCCAGAGCCTACAGAGCGAAGAGGGCGTCGTCTTCATGGAACGCCGTCAGACCACGTATTCGTGCGACACCTGCGGACACGAGACGACCCTCATGTTCGCGGCCGACGCCGAGCCCCCCACCACGTGGGAGTGCCGCTCCTGCGGCGCAGAGGCACGCCTCCAGGTCGACGGCAAGTCCGTCGAGGTCGAGGAGGGCGACGACAAGGCCGCCCGCACCCACTGGGACATGCTGCTCGAGCGCCGCACGCGCGCCGAGCTCGAGGAGCTCCTGGAGGAGCGCCTCGCCTACGTCCGGGCCCGCCGCGGCGCCGGCGACGACCCCACTCGCGAGAAGATCGGCGCCTGATCAGACGCCCCTGCCGCTGAGGTTCAGCCGATGCGGCGCCGCCGCGCCGACAGCCCGGCGACCACCACGCCGAGCAGCCCGCCCCAGAGCAGGAGCTGCTCCAGATTCGGTCCCACGACGACGCCCCCGGTCGCCCCGGTGCGCAGCTCGACATCCTCGAGCAGCACACCGGGGCGATCCGCGTCCACGGTCGACACGGTGGATCCGTCCGGGCGGATGATCTGGCTGGTGCCGACCGTGGAGATGTTCACGACGGACCGGCCGGTCTCGATCGCTCGCATGCGTGCGATCGCCAGCTGCTGGAGGTTCTCGGCCGTCCCGCGGAAGTCCGCGTTGTTGGTCTGGAAGACGAAGACCTCGGCCCCGCCGGAGATCCCTTCGCGGATGACCTCGTCGTAGATCACGTCGAAGCAGATCGCGAGACCGACCGTGCGCTCCCCCACCCGCACCAGCGGAGCATCGTCACCGGGCGTGTACTCACGCTGCAGCAGCCCGATGAGATCCGGCACGATCGCGTTGTAGAAGGCGCGGTCGGGTACGTACTCGCCGAACGGGACGGGGTGCCGTTTCGCGTGCGTCTGCGTCTCCGACCGCGACGGTGTCCCCGTCATGTCCTTCGGCCAGAGGAACGACGTGTTGTAGAACCGCTCGCCCTTCCCCGTCGCGGCGTTGCCGAGGAGCGGCGCGTCGGCTCCGCGGACGACCTGGTTCAGCGCCGAGGCCAGGGCGGCGCTCTCGAACGGATCGCCGTCGATGCCGCCTTCGGGCCAGACGAGCAGATCCATGTCCTCGCCGCGCAGCTCACGAGTGGCCGAGATCTGCGCGTCGATGACCGCGTACGGCTCGCGCTCGTCGAAGAACCCGGCGGGTCCGTTGCCCTGCACGGCCCCGATTCGCATGCTTCCCGTCGGCGTCGTCGGGAACAGCGGCACGGCGACGAGCAGGATCAGGAGCAGGAGCGACGAGAGCATCGGCAGGAGTCGGGGACGCGGGGCGGCTCGCGGTCGATCGCGCACGATCTCGACGACGAGCGCGACGAACGCGACCACGACGAAGCCCAGGCCGCTGACTCCGACCCAGGACGCCAGGTGCGCCGCGTTCGTGTCGGTCATCGTGAGCCCGATGCGCGCCCACGGGAATCCTCCGTATGGCCAGGTGCCCACGAACAGCTCGCGGCCGATCCACAGCGCTCCCACGGTCCCCGCGAGGACGACGGCGCGTACGGCGGGCCGGCGGACGACCCGGGGGATCCAGCGGTACGCCAGGGTGACCGGGATGAGACCGACGCCCGTCAACACGCCCTCCAGCACGCCGAGCGCCAGCCACGGGATCGGGCCGAGGTACGTACCGGTCCAGGAGACCAGCAGCACGAAGAAGACGATCCCGAAGACGGACCCGACGAGCAGCGCCGACCATGTCCGTCGCCCGATGAGCGCGACGAGCAGCATGGCCACGGCGACGAAGGAGAGCCCCCACACCGCCGGCCGAGGGAAGGCGAGGGTGAGCAGTCCGCCCGCGCACGCGGCGAGGACCACGGCGAGCCACAGCGGCACCAGCGGCGCCACGGCGCGATCCGCGGGCGCGGATTCGTCGGGCGCGGTGTCGTCGGGCGCGCTGCGGTCGCGCATCGGTCGAGAGCTCATTCGGGTCGGCTCACATCGCAGAATAGGCGACGATCCCGCGCCGCACGCCGTCCAGCGCCGCTCGTGCCGTACGGGCCGGCTCCGCGGACCCGGCGACGATCGACAGCTGGTCGAGCAGATCGATCGTCTGCTTGCACCAGCGCACGAAGTCCCCCGCGGCGAGATCCGCCTCGTCGAGGACGCGGTCGAGGGCACCGCCGCGGGCCCACGCGTGCATGGCCGGCGCGAGAGCGGCCGACGGCGGCTCGGATCCGGGCAGACGGTGATCCTTCTCCAGATCGTCCAGCTCGGCCCAGAGGGTCAGGGTCGCGTCCCACGCCTCGCGGAACCGTCCGCGGGGTAGAGCACGGGGGTCCACGGAGCCGTCGTCCCGGCGGGGCTCGTACACGAGCGCGCAGGCCATCGCCGCCAGTCCTGCGGCGTCGAGGCCGTCCCAGAGCCCCTGCCGCAACGACTCCGCGACGAGCAGGTCGCGTTCGCCGTAGATGCGCTGCATCGAGCGGCCGGCGTCCGTGAGGACCAGGTCGTCGCCGTCCCCCGTCACGTACTCCATCGCCTGCAGGACGTCGATCACACGATCGAACACGCGCGCCACCGTCCCCGTGCGGTTCTCGATCTGGCGACGCGTGCGGTCGGTCTCGCGCTTGAGCTTCCAGTAGCGCTCGGCCCAGCGGGCGTGCGTCTCGCGATCGGGGCACCGGTGGCACGCATGGCGCTGCATGGCTCGGCGCAGGGACTCGATCTTGCGCAGACGCTTGTCCCGCACCGTGCGCGGCGCACTCGCGTCCGACCGGTTCTTCTTCTCGAGGTCGCTGAGTTCCCGCCGGATGCTCGAGTACTCCGGGAAGTCTCCCCGTTCACAGGTCATGGCCTGCAGATAGCCGGCGAGGGACTCCTCGGCCTCGCGCACCGACCGCGCGAGGCCGACGACGGCCCGGTCCGCCTGGAACTGCGCGAACGAGGACTCGAGGACCTCGCGCGAGCGGGTGCGCCCGAAGCGATCCAGCAGGTTCACCGCCATGTTGTACGTCGGTCGGAAGCTGGAGTTCAGCGGATAGGTGCGGCGGGACGCGAGTGCGGCGACCGCCTGCGGATCCATCCCCTCGGTCCACTGGACGACCGCATGGCCCTCGACGTCGATGCCCCGGCGCCCCGCGCGGCCGGTCAGCTGGGTGTACTCCCCCGACGTGATCGCGACGCGCGCTTCGCCGTTGAACTTCTCCATCCGCTCCAGGACGACCGTGCGCGCCGGCATGTTGATCCCCAGTGCCAGCGTCTCCGTGGCGAAGACCACCTTGAGCAGGCGTCTCTGGAACAGCTCCTCGACGACCTCCTTGAACGCCGGGAGCAGACCCGCGTGATGGGCGGCGATGCCGCGTTCGAGGTTGTCGAGCCACTCGAAGTAGCCCAGCACGCCGAGATCCTCGTCGCGGAGCGTCCGCATCCGCTCCTCGGCCGTCCGGCGGATCTCCTGCCGGTCCTCGGCGGTCGTCAGGCGGATCCCGTACCGGCGGACCTGCTGCACCGCGGCGTCGCAGCCGGCGCGGCTGAAGATGAAGAAGATCGCCGGGAGCAGGTTCGCCCGGTCCAGGAGCTCGACGACCTGCGGACGGTCCAGACGCTCGATCCGGCGGACGTTCGAGGAACGGACGGGGCGGCGACCGCCCTTCTTCGGGCGAGGCGCGTAGGCGCCGGCATGCCGTCGGCTGCCGTACTCCTGCGCTCGGCGGTTCTCGTCGTAGCGGGAGCCGGTGAACGAGCGGATCCGCATCAGCTCCTGGTTGACCTGGGCCGTCGCGACGCCCGCGCGGTCGTCGAACAGCGGGAGCAGGTCGTCGCGGACCAGCACGTGCTGTTCCAGCGGCACGGGGCGCGTCTCCGAGACGATGACCTCGGTGTCGCCCCGCACGGTGTCGAGCCAGTCGCCGAACTCCTCCGCGTTCGACACGGTGGCGCTCAGCGCGACGAGGCGGACCGCCGACGGCAGGTGGATGATGACCTCTTCCCAGACGGCCCCGCGGAATCGGTCGGCGAGGTAGTGCACCTCGTCCATGATCACGAACCGGAGGCCCTGCAGCGTCGGGGAGTCCGCATAGATCATGTTCCGCAGCACCTCGGTGGTCATGACCACGATGCGGGCGGAGCCGTTGATGTTCACGTCCCCGGTGAGGAGCCCGACGTCGTCCGGGCCGTAGACGTCGACCAGCTCCCGGAACTTCTGGTTGGACAGGGCCTTCATGGGCGTCGTGTAGAACGCCTTCTCCCCCGGGCCCGCCATCGCGAGGTGGATCGCGAACTCCCCGACGATCGTCTTGCCGGCCCCGGTCGGCGCGGCCACCAGGACGCTGCGACCGCGCTCCAGCGCACGACACCCCTCCACCTGGAAGGGATCCAGCTCGAACCGCTGTCGCGCGGCGAACGCCGCTGTCTGGGGGTAGTCCCGCGACTCCCGGGCGGCGGAGTAGCGATCGGCGGGCGAGGTCATCCGGTGGTGTCCAGCGGGAGGCCCAGGTCATCCTGCCGCTTGCGCCTGCGCCGGTCGAAGAGCATGGACAGGAACGCCGCGGCGAAGAACAGGACCACCAGGATGCCGCCGAGCAGCAGCATGCTGATGACGTCGGCCGCCGGGGTCGCGAGCGCGGAGAACACGGTCGCGATCAGCACGGCGACGCGCCACCCCTTCAGGATCGCCTTGCCGGACATGACCCCCGCCACGTTCAGCGCGACGAGGAAGACGGGAAGGATGAACGAGATGCCGACGACGAGCATCAGTTTGAAGACGAAGTCGTAGTACTCCTGTGCGGTGTAGAGGTTCTGCGCCCCGTCCGGGGTGAACCCCGCCATCAGCTCGATGATGTGCGGGACGATCATGACGCCCACATAGCAGCCCGCGAAGAACAGCGGGACGGCGGCGGCGACGAAAGAGATCGTGTAGCGGATCTCCTTCCGCGTCAGCCCCGGCATGATGAAGGCCCAGATCTGCCACAGCCAGACGGGGGCGGACAGGAAGATGCCGATCGAGAACGCGATCCGCATCCGCAGGTCGAATGGCGCGGTCACCGAGGTGAAGGTGAAGCCGACGAGGTCGGCTCCTCGCTTCTCCGCGACCGCCCGGATCGGGCCGGTCACGAAGTTCATGATCGGGTCCGTCACGAGGAACGCGACGACCATGCCGAGCACCAGCGCCGCAGCGGCGATGATCAGCCTCTTGCGGAGTTCGACGAGGTGCGCGGCGAGCGACATGGTGCGATCGCGCCGAGGCTTGCCTCCGGCGGTCGCAGAATCGACCGCTGCCACGCGGATCAGCGGGGTCGTTCAGGGTCGGACGAGGTGCCCTGGCCCGTGCCGGTGGAGCCCTCGCCCTTGTCGTCCTTGTCGGCCTCGCGCTGCTCGGCGCGCGCGGCGTCCTCTTCCTTCATGGCGCTCATCTCGCCTTTGAAGACGCGTGCGGACTGGCCCATGCTCTTGGCGAGCGCCGGGAGCTTCGCCGCTCCGAACAGCAGGAGGATGACGGCGAGGAGGATGAGCAGGTGCCACCCGTTCAGTCCAGCGAACATGTTCGTCTCCTCAAGTCGGGGATTTCCGGTCAGTCTACCGTGCGGAGGACTCGGAATCCTCGTTGTACAGAGCGAGTCCTGCCGCAGCCCAGTCGTGCGCGGCCGTTCGCGCCGCATGGGGGGCCAGCAGCTCCACCTGTCCCCCATAGCGTGCCGCCAGCCGTTTCAACGTCAACGGATCTCCCACGCGCAGCCGGGCGGTGACCACGCCGTCGTGCACCTCGGCCTCCGCGCGCTCGAGATAGTCGCTGAGAAGCGGAGCGATCCGCTCAGGAAGGCGGATCGTGGCCTCGCCCTCGCCGCCGACGGCGAAGAGCTCGGGGACGGGCTCCTCACCGTGCTCGATCGGGATGTCCGTGAGCCGGGGGTCGCTCACCCGGTCCAGATGGAAGGTCCGCATCGCGCGCCGCAGGTGGCACCAGCCCTGGAGGTACCACTGGCCGTTGGTGATCAGGACCTTCACGGGATCGACGGTGCGCGTGATCGCCGGGGCGTCCGGGGCGCGATAAGTGAAGGACACCGCCACGCCGTCCTGCAGCGCGCGCGACACCAGGGAGCGCACCTCGTCGACGGGCCCGGGGGCGACGATGACGTCGGCGGGCAGCCCGGCGGCGCCGCGGGAGAGCTTGGCGATGAGCCCGGCGATCACCCCGGACTCCGCCACGGCCGGCACCGCGGCCGTGAGCTGCAGACCCGCGAGCAGCGCTGCCGCCTCCCGCGCGGTGAGGCGCGGAGCGCGACGCAGGCCGACGTCGTTCGTGAGCTCGATGATCCCCTGCTCGTCCAGGAGGTCCCAGTTGATGTCGAAGAGCTCCTGGGGCTGCTGCCAGTAGCCCTCGTCCCCCGGCAGGCCGATGAGGGTGAGCTTCTCGACCATCGAGCGCATCTGGGGGACGGTGACGTCGAAGTCCGACGCCGCCTCCTCCAGCGAGACCTCGCCGCGCTCGAGCAGATACGGGACGAGCGTGAGATAGGCGCGGACACGGTCGGAGGTGAGCAGCGGTCGCCGTGCGTTCACGATGACGTCCCCTTTCCGCCGGTCGTGGACCCGTGGGCGGCCACGACGGCGCGCAGCCGCGAGATGACGGCGTCCCGGAGGTCGGTGGGCTCGACCACGCGTACCTCCGGACCGTACGAGGCCAGCTCGTCCGCCAGGATATGGAGGTCGACGTACGGCAGACGGATGCCCTGCGCCGCCGGGGTGGCGCGGCGTCCGAGCCGCAGCGCGGCCTCGGTCCCCGGAGTGATCTCCAGCAACGCGGAGTGGGCGGCGGCGACGGCCTCCAGGCTTGCGAGCGCACGGTCTCCGGCGTCCTGACGCAGCGCCGCCGGGAACGACTCGGCGGTCACGGTCACGTCGCCGACGATGCGCGACAGCAGGAACATCCGCTCGCCGTCCGCGTCGCGATCGATCCCGAACACGTGCCATCGCGCCTCGTACTCCAGGAGAGCCAGCGGATTCACCCGTCGGCGCCGGGGAGCCTCCTCCCCCGGCTTGAGATAGTCGAAGACCACGGCGACACTGCGCTCGATCGCCTCCTGGAGCGGGGCGAACGCGGATTCGCGGGCCGTGATGCGGGGAGCGAACCCGATGATGGGCTCGTCCACGTCGATGCCCAGGGCGCGGATCTTCCGGACACCGGCCTGCGCTTCGCCGGACAGGGAACCCTCGCTCCAGACACCTCCGGCGAGGCGGAGCACCGCCAGCTCGGCCGGAGTGAACTCGATGTCGACAGGAAGATCGTATTCCGCCTTGGGAATGCGATAGCGGGCCTCGCGCAGATCGTTCGGGTCGGCGTGGTCGCCGAGCGTCTCGATCGGGATGCCGAGGGCGCGCAGATCGTCCTTGTCCCGTTCGAACATCTTCTCGAGCGCATCCGCACGGGCCCCGGCCTCCTGCCGCTGCCGGTACCCGGAGACGTTCTCGAGGATCTGCTGCTTCGTGAGGCCGACCTCGGTCGCCATGAGCGCCACGACGAGGTTGGTGAGGCGCTCTTCAGGAGGGATGCGTCCGGCCACTACTGTCCCGTACCGGTGTCGGGATCCACACCGAGGATGTCGACCACGAACACGAGCGTCGAGTCGGCGGGGATCGCGCCCTGCGCCTGGCTGCCGTAGCCCTTCTCCGGCGGGATGACGAGGAGGACCTGGGATCCGACGGTCTGGCCCTTCAGTCCCTCGGCGAAGCCGGGGATCACCTGCGCGAGGTCGAACTTCGTCGGGTTGCTTCCCCACGTGCTGTCGAAGACGGTGCGCTCGGCCCAGGTCACGCCGGTGTAGTGCACGCGGATCGGCGTGTCGCCGGTCACCTTCTCGCCATCGCCCTTGATGAGCGTCTGCGCCACGAGCTCGGTGGGCGCCTTCGCGTCGGGGACGATGATCCCCGGGCGCCCGTCGGGCGCACGGACGACGGTGGGCAGTCCCAGCGCGTCGTTGTACTGGAGCGCGCCTTCGGCGTGCGGGAGGTAGACCTTGAGGACGTCGATCACGGCGAAGACGGTCTCGTCCTTGTCGACGCCGAGCCCCTGCGCGGTCTGGGCGCCGAGGTCGTCGGCGGGGATCCCGGCGAGGAGCCGCGAACCCTCGGTGGCGCAGGTGAGCGCCTTCGCGATGCCCGGCACCTGGCTGTCCCACGAGTCGACGTTCGAGAGACGAGTGGTGTCGCCGTTGAACTCCGTCGCGACGAGACGCTCCCCCGTCGTGCCGCTGTAGAGCGCCACATCGATGGACAGCAGCTGGTCGCCGGCACTCACGGCCTGCCCCTTCCCGACGATCGCCTTGTCGACGGTGAGGGACGACTCCTTCATGGGCGTGCGCAGGTCGACCTCCGGCTCGGTGCCGAGGTCGCCCGTGACCGTCGCGACCCGGGCGAGGTCGCCCGACGACGGAGCAACGCAGGCCGCCCCGTCGAAGGCGGGGGCGCTCGTGCATCCGGCCAGCGCGACGGAGGCGAGGCCGAGGGTGATCAGGGCAGCGGCAGTCTTACGCACGCGCTCCAGTCTATGCGGACGCGCCCGGCTCGCTCCGCCCCTCCGCCGCGAGCCGCGCGCCGCCGGCGGCACGCTGGGCCTCGCGCACCCTTCTTCGGAGGTTCTTGTCCGTGATCTCCCGGTCGCCGACGGCGCCCGGTGTCCACAGCTCGACATCCTCGTCGCCGTAGCTGGCCTTCTTCGCCGCCCGACGCCTGACATCCGGGGGAACGGCGCCGGGTGCGAGCCTGCGGGCCGTGATGAGGAAGCCCGTGTGCGCGACCATGCGGTGATCCGGCCGCACGGCGAGCCCCTCGACGTGCCAGCCGCGGACCATGGTCTCGCTGGACTCCGGATCCGTGAACAGCCCCGTGCCGCGGATGTACTCCGCGACCCGGGAGAGCTGTGTGGCCGTCGCGATGTAGCAGAGCACGACCCCGCCGGGAACGAGCGCTTCGGCCACGGCGTCGATGCACTCCCACGGGGCGAGCATGTCCAGCACGACGCGGTCCACCGTGCCGGGGGCCACGGCCCCGGGCAGCGATTCGACGAGGTCGCCGACGATCACGTCCCAGGTCGGCGGCAGCTCTCCGAGGAACGTCTCGACGTTCGCCCGGGCGACCTCGGCGAAGTCCTCGCGGCGCTCGAAGGACAGCAGGCGCCCCTCGTCGCCGATCGCCCGCAGGAGGGACAGGGACAGCGCTCCGGAGCCGACCCCGGCCTCCACGACGGTGGCGCCGGGGAAGACGTCCGCCTGGACGACGATCTGGCCGGCGTCCTTCGGATAGACGATCGCCGCGCCGCGCGGCATCGACATCACGAAATCGCGCAGCAGCGGTCGCAGCACCAGGTACTCGTGGCCGGAGCTGTTGGCGACGACGGATCCGTCGGGAAGACCGATCAGGTCTCGGTGGCGCAGCACCCCGTGATGCGTGTGCAGCTCGCCCTCGGCGCGGAGCGTGACGGTGTGCATGCGGCCCTTCGGCCCGGTGAGCTGGACGCGATCCCCCTCACGGAAGGGACCGCGGGGGCGCGTCGCCGTCACGCGTCCGCCCCGATCTCCGGTACGCGCACGGCACGGTGGTCCGCGAACGCCGTGACGATGTCCGCCACGCCGCGTCCGTCCAGCGTCGGCCAGAGCTCGTGCGCACCGATGCCGTCGAGCGGGACGATGTGCGGCACGCCCACCGCCACCGTGCCGGCGGCCACGGCGGAGCGCAGTCCCGTGGCGGAGTCCTCGAGGGCGACCGCCTCGGAGGCGTCGATGCCGAGCTCCTTGGCCGCCTGCAGGTACGGGTCGGGGTACGGCTTGGGGCGCTCGACGTCGTCGCCGGCGACGATCAGGTCGAAGGCCGGGAAATCGATGAGAGAGACGATGTCCTCCGCCATCCGTCGCATGGACATCGTCACGAGCGCCGTCCGGATGCCCGAATCCCGCAGTTCGCGAAGGAGCTCGCGGGCGCCGGGACGGAAGGGGACGCCGTCGACCACGAGCTGTCGGCGGACGCTGTCGGTGAGGTGGTCGATGATCTCGGTGATCCCCATCCGCACGCCGGCGGCCTGAAGGATCCGCGCGCTGTCCTCCAGCCCGTTGCCGACGAGCTGGAGCGCCTGCTCATGGGTCCAGGACCCGCCGTAGGACTCGACGAGCGGTGTCTCGGCGGCCATCCAATAGGGCTCGGTGTCGACGAGGGTCCCGTCCATGTCCCAGAGGACGGCGCGAGGAAGGTGGGTCACTGTTCCATCGTAGCCGCGGCACCGCGCGCCGCCCGCCGCCCCGGTCCGCCGTCGGGCGACTAGCCTGGGGGGATCCAGCGGCGCGACGGGCGCCGCGGAGAGGAGCGAGGTGCAGGCTCTCGGACCCCGGATCGTCATCACCGCGTTCGACGGCTGGAACGACGCCGGCGAAGCCGCGAGCTCCGCCGTCGAACTGCTGCGGAGCAGCGGCGAGTACGAGCGTGCGCACTCGGTGGACCCGGAGCTCTATTTCGACTACCAGTACACGCGGCCGGCCGTGGGACTCGATGCCGACGGCCGGAGGCGGCTGCGCTGGCCGGAGGCGACGCTGTGGCGCCCGGTCGGCGACGACGACACCGACCGGACACGGTTCTGGCTCCTCACCGGCGCGGAGCCCGCGCGCGCCTGGCAGGCGTTCAGCGCCGAGTTCGTCGACGCCGCTCTGGCGGACGACGTGACGGGTTTCGTCACCCTGGGCGCGATGCTCTCCGATGTGCCGCACACCCGACCGATCTCGATCTTCGCGTCGAGCGAGAACGAGGAGATCCGCGAGGGGCTGGGGCTGGAACGCTCCAGTTACGAGGGCCCGGTGGGGATCCTGAGCGTGCTCGAGCATGCTGCGGAGTCCGCGGGGATCCCGACCGCCAGCCTCTGGGCGAGCGTGCCCCACTACGTCGCCTCGGCCACGCCGTCGCCCAAGGCGACGCTCGCCCTCCTCGACCGACTTCACGAGCTGTCCGGGGTGGACGTGCCGCGGGGGCATCTGCGCACCGAGGCCGCCGCCTGGGAGGCGTCCATCGACGCTGCCGCGGCCGAGGACGAGGACATGACGGACTACATCCATCAGCTCGAGCGCACGCGGGACACGTGGGACTCTCCCGACGCCTCCGGCGACGCGATCGCGCAGGCCTTCGAGCGCTACCTGCGCCGCAACAACGGCGACGGCCCGGGCGAGCACAAGCGCTGAGCCCGGGGGTCGGAGCCCGTCAGGGCTGGATCACGCCCATCCCGAGCAGCACCAGCAGCACGACGCCGAGCAGCACGCGGTAGATCACGAACGGCAGGAAGCTGCGCTTCGAGATCCAGTTCATGAAGAACGCGATGACGCCGAGCCCGACGACGAAGGCCACGCCCGTCGCGGCGAGGGTCTCCCCCGCTGAGAACACGCTCGGCTCGCCGATGCTCTTGAACACCTGGTAGAACCCCGATCCCATCACCGCCGGGATGGCGAGCAGGAAGGCGTACCGCGCCGCCGCCGCGCGCTCGTAGCCCAGGAAGAGCCCGGCCGTGATCGTCCCGCCGGAACGGGACACCCCGGGGATCAGCGCCAGCGACTGCGCGAGGCCGTAGACGACGCCGTGCGGCACGGTGATCTCGTCGAGTCTGCGCCTCTTGGCACCCACGGCGTCGGCGACGCCGAGAAGCAGGCCGAACACGATCAGCATGATCGCGACGATCCACATCGACCGCAGGACGGTCTCGATCTGGTCCTGGAACAGGAGCCCGAGCACGACGATCGGGATGCTGCCGATGATGATCAGCCAGCCCAGGCGCGCGTCCTTGTCGTCGCGCGGGATCCTGCCGACCAGCGCCAGTGCCCAGTGCTTGATGATCCGGACGATGTCCCGCCAGAAGAACACGATCACGGCCGCCTCGGTGCCGATCTGAGTGATGGCGGTGAATGCGGCGCCGGGATCCTGCGCCGAGGGAAGGAAGATGCCCACGATGCGCAGGTGGGCGCTGGAGGAGATCGGCAGGAACTCGGTCAGTCCCTGCACGAGGCCGAGGAACAGGGCTTCGAGCAGATGCATGCGTCGTGCTTTCGGGTCAGGCGGAGGGCGTCGTACCGCGACGCAGAGGGCGTCAGTACGTCCGGAAGAGGTCGGTCAGCACCTGCTGCCCGAAGACGAGAGAGTCTACGGGAACCCTCTCATCCACCCCGTGGAACATGCCTGTGAAGTCGAGATCGGCGGGCAGGCGCAGCGGCGCGAACCCGTAGCCGGTGATGCCGAGGGTGGCCAGGGCCTTGTTGTCCGTCCCGGCGCCGAGCAGGTACGGGATCACCGGAACACCGGGATCGTGCCGCCCGAGCGCCCCGACCATCGCATCGACGAGCGCGCCCTGGAACGGGGTCTCCATGCCGATGTCGCGCACCACCATCTCGATCTCGACGTCGTCGCCCACGATCTCCTGGAGCTGGGCCAGCACCGCGTCCTCGGTGCCGGGGAGCACGCGCACGTCGACCAGCGCCTCGGCCCGCTCGGGGATGACGTTGTGCTTGTAACCGGCCGCGAGGACGGTCGGGTTCGTCGTCGTGCGGAAGGTCGAGCGGAGGAACGCCTCGGCCGGCCCGGCCGTCGCCGCCAGCGCGTCCGGATCGTCCGCGGGCAAGCCCGTCAGATCGGACAGCCGTCCGAGCAGTTCCCTGGTCGTCGGCGTCAGCCGCACCGGCCACTGCGTGCGCCCGAGTGCGGCGACCGCCTCGGCCAGCCGTGTCACGGCGTTGTCCGGGTGCAGGCGGCTGCCGTGCCCGGCGCGCCCGCGGGCCACCAGGCGGATCCACATCAGGGCCTTCTCCCCCACCTGAAGCAGGTAGGCACGACGTCCGGCCACGTCGATGGAGTAGCCGCCGACCTCGCTGATCGCCTCACCGGCGCCGGCGAACCACTCCGGGCGCTCCCGAACCACGAGGGCCGAGCCCTCCACCCCGCCGTTCTCCTCGTCGGCGAAGAAGGCGAGGACGAGGTCGCGCTCGGGCTGTTCGCCGGCACGGAGGAGATCCGCCACCGAGGTGAGGATCATCGCGTCCATGTTCTTCATGTCCACGGCGCCTCGGCCCCACAGCATCCCGTCCCGGACGACGCCGCCGAACGGATCCACGCTCCAGTCGTCCGCCATCGCCGGGACGACGTCGAGGTGCCCGTGCACGACGAGCGCAGGCTTGTCCGGGTCGCGTCCCGGCACGCGCGCCATGACGTTGGTGCGCCGCGTGATCGGCTCGTAGTACTCGGTGCGCAGCCCCAGGCTCTCCAGGTAGGCGCCGACGTACTCGGCGGCCTCGCGCTCCCCCCGCGCGTCTCCGCCTCCGAAGTTCGACGTGTCGAACCGGATCAGATCGGCGGCGAGCCGGGCGACTTCGGGCAGATCGACCTCGGGCGCAGACATGCGTCCAGCGTATCGAACGCGGGAAGAGGCCCGATCGACGCGCCCGGCGGACGCCTGGGTTCGAGCGCACCCCAGGATCGTGCTAATCTCATTCTTCGGTTGGAAACAGCCGAAAACACCAGCGCGGGTGGCGGAATAGGTAGACGCGCTAGCTTGAGGTGCTAGTGCCCGCATAGGGCGTGGGGGTTCAAGTCCCCCCTCGCGCACAGTGAGAAGGCCGGGTCGCTCCAGACGGAGCGGCCCGGCCTTCTCGGTTCCCGGTCGCATCACGGTCACCCGCGAGGCTCACCGAGGCGCCAATAGCCCGAGAAGGTGATCCGGTCCTTCGGCACCCCGTGCTCGACGAGCTGGCGGCGGATCTCCTGCACGCCGCCCCGCTCGCCGCACACCCACGCGTAGTCGACGGGATCCGGGAGCACGGCCGTGCGGAGCGCGCGCGCGAGCGGCGCGCCGGGACGCTCATCCCCCCGCGGCACCCAGACGACGTCGCCCGGGAGGTCCTGGCGCTCCCTCTCGTCCGCGATCTCGATGAACACGGCCGTCCTCACGGAGCCTGTCGTCTCGAGGATCCGGGCGATCGCCGGAAGGGACGACTCATCGCCGACGAGGAGCCGCGTGCGGGCGTCCGGCGCCGGTGCATACAGTGCGGCGGCCTCGCGGATCCCGAGCACGGAACCGGGGCGCGCCCGGCGCGCGAAGCGGGTGCCCGGCCCCTCGTCGCCGTGGACGACCATGTCGATGTCGATCTCCGCCGCGGAGGGCCGGTGTGCGCGCAGCGTGTACCAGCGGAGATCGGGGCGGTGCTCCTCGGGGATCGCCGCGACGGCGGCCCGGATGTTGTCCCCGCCGTCCTCCGCGGGGAGAACCAGGGGGGCCTCGTCGTCCCGCGGCATCAGGAGCCCGAGGTACTCATCGGGCCCGAGCGGTGCGTACCCGGCGACCTCCGGCGCGGTGACCGTGATCCGTCGCATGTGCGGGGTGACCTCCCGGACGGCCACGACCGTCGCGGCGAATACGCGCGCATCCTGCCGCCGGCTCCGCTGCGGAGGCCGCGGACGAGGTCCCGACCGGTCCGGTGTCTTCGCACGCTCAGGCACGGCGCGCCCCCTCTCTCCAGAGCAGCCAGAGGAAGAACCCGCCGCCGAGGGTGATCGTGACGGCGCCCACCGGGATCGGGGCCGGGAACGCGTACATCGCGAGCAGGTCGCTCGCGAGCAGGAGGAAGGCGCCGACGAGCCCGGCGGCGAGGAATCCGGTCGCCCCGGAGAGCCGACGGGCGATGTGCGGGGCGACGAGGGCCACGAAGGAGATCGGCCCGGCGGTCGCCACCGCCACCGCCACGAGGAGCGTCGCCGCGAGCAGCAGAAGCCACCGGAGGCGGACGATGCGCACGCCCAGCGACGTCGCCATGCCGTCGCCGAGCTCCATCATCCGCACCTGCGGCGCGGCCCAGGCCAGCAGCGGCGTGATGAGGGCCAGCGCGATGCCGGCCGGGATCAGGTCGTCCCACCCTCGACCCTGCAGAGAGCCCACGAGCCAGGTCTGCGCCGTGGTGGCGCTCGCGACGAAGACCTGCGTCAGGACGTAGTCGACCACCGCCATCGCGATCGCCGAGAGGGCGACCCCGGTGAGGATCAGCTGGACGCCGTGCAGGCCCGTCCGCACCGTGAGCAGCACGATCACGCCGGCGACCGCGAGAGCCCCCGCCACAGCGCCCAGCGCCGCCTGGTCCATCGATCCACCCCAGATCAGGAACACGGCCACGGCGCCGACGGACGCGCCGCTGCTGATGCCGACGACGTCCGGGCTCGCGAGGGGATTGCGGGTCAGCGCTTGGAACACCGCACCGGCCACCGCGAGGCTCGCCCCGACGACGATCGCGACGAGGGCCCGAGGAAGGCGGCGCCCGAGCACGAAGAACCCGTCGAGCCGCTCCGGAGGATCACCGGCGAGGGTCCGCAACAGGGCGTCCGGGCTGACCACGTACTCCCCCACCATCAGCGCCACCCCGCACAGCACCACGAGCGCTCCGGCCGTGGCGGCGACCGTGAGGACGCTCCGGGGTCGATAGCGGAACGACCACCGGCGCGCGGCGACCACACGTTCATCCGTGGAGAGACCGGTCACGACAGCCTCGTCCCGCGCCGCCTCGCCACGAAGGCGATGAGCAGGGGGCCTCCGACGAACGCCGTGACGATGCCGACCTGCACCTCGCCGCCGCCTCCGATGATGCGGCCCAGCGTGTCCGAGAGAAGCAGCATCGCCGGGGCGGCGAGCACGGAGGCGGGCAGCACGATCCGGTGGTCCGGTCCGACCGCGCGCCGCACCAGGTGCGGCACGACCAGTCCGACGAACGCGATCGGCCCGGCGATGGCGGTGGCGGTTCCGCACAGCAGCGCGACGGCGGCGAGGGCCAGAGCGCGTACGACGCCAGGACGGACGCCCAAGGAGATCGCGCTGTCGTCCCCGAGCGACATCGCGTTGAGCGCGGGCGCCAGCGCCAGCGCGAGGAGGACACCGACCACGACGAGCGCGACCAGCGGCAACGCCTCGTCGACGGGACGCGCCGTCAGAGAGCCGACCCGCCAGAACCGGAACGCGTCCAGCAGGGTCTCGTCCGACAGCACGAGCGCCTGGGTGGCGCCTCCGAGAATCGCGGAGAACGCCACGCCCGCCAGGATCAGGCGCACCGGCGACGCCTCGGCGAACCGGGAACCGGCGAACCAGAAGATCACCGCCGAGGCTGCGGCGGCGCCGGCCAGGGCGAGCCACACCGTCCCGCCCACCCCGAGGGCGCCGAATACGCTGAGCCCGGCGACCACGCCGAACGAGGCGCCGGCGTTGACCCCGAGCATCCCGGGATCGGCGATCGGATTGCGGGTGATCGCCTGCATCAGGACCCCCGCGACCCCGAGCGCGACGCCGCAGATCAGCGCGTTCACCGTCCGGGCGACCCGCAGCTCGCCCACGATGTGGAGCACGTTCTCGTGGCCGGCGCCCACGAGGGCCAGCGCGACCTCGTGAAGCGGAATGAAACGTGCCCCGACCGCCAGGCTCAGCACCACGGAGAGGGCCAGGGTCAGTGAGGCGCCGAGCATGACGGACGCTGTGCGCGATGGCCGCACGGCGAGGGTCGTCCGTGCGGGCTCGACGATCGCGGCCCCGATGTTCATGTTTGGTGAGCCTAACCAATGTTGCTAGCGTTCGTGGATGTGAACAGACCCGAACGCCCCCGGACCTTCCTCTCCGCCGCCGCCTCCCTCGCCGGCATCGCGCTGCTCGTCACCGGCTGCAGCGCCGCCGAACCGAAGGATTCCGCGAGCCCGACCGCCGGATACGTGGTCGAGCACGCCATGGGCGAGACCGAGTTCGAGACGGTGCCGGAGCGCATCGTCGTTCTGGACTCGCCGCAGATGGATGCCCTGGTCGCCCTCGGGATCACCCCGGTGGGCGCTCCGGAGATCAGCTCAGGGCGCGGGTTCCCCGCCTATCTCGCCGACGAGCTCGCCGACACCGAGCCGATCGGCTTCATCGCGGAACCGGACGTCGACGCCATCGCGAACCTCGCGCCCGATCTGATCCTGGGGTCGAAGGTCCGCCACGAGGCGCTGTACGACGAGCTCTCCGCCATCGCGCCGACCGTGTTCTCCGAGGACACCGGCACGAACTGGACCGAACAGGCCGAGCTGACGGCACGCGCCGTCGACCAGTCCGACAGGATGGACGAGCTCATCTCCGGCGTCGAGAAGAGGGCGGCCGACGTGGGAGAGAGGGTCGGTGCCCAGGGCACGACCGCCTCGATCGTCCGCTTCCGGTCGGACAATTTCCGCCTGTACGGCCCCGGCACGTTCTCCGGCTCGCTGCTGACAGAGATGGGTTTCGACCTCGGAGCCGACCGCGACTGGAACGAGTACTCGATGATGGAGCTCAGCCCCGAGCTCTACGAGCAGATCGACGGCGACGCGGTCTTCTACATGAGCCCGGGCGGCGACCCGGCGGCGACCACGCAGGCCCGGATCACCGGCCTGTGGGGAGCTCTGCCCGGCGTGTCCGGCGGCAGCGCGTTCGAGGTCGAGGACGACACCTGGATGGTGGGCATCGGCGTCATCGGCGCGAATCTCGTCATCGACCAGGTCGAGGACCTGCTCGGCTGAGCGCCCGTCCGGTGCGGGGTGCGGCCGATCGGACGGCGCGCCTCGCACCGGCTCCCTGGGAGAAGACATGACCACGCACACGCCGGCGATCGAGGCCAGGGACCTGGTGATCGGCTACGACGGGCAGGTGGTCGTCCACGGTGTGGATCTGGCCCTGCCGCGCGGCTCGTTCACGGTCATCCTCGGCCCGAACGCCTCGGGCAAGTCCACCGTGCTGCGCGCGCTCGCGCGGGTCCTGCGCCCGAAGACGGGTCAGGTGCTGCTCGACGGCCGCGCCCTGGCGGAGTACGGCTCGAAGGAGCTGGCGCGCCGGATGGGGCTGCTGCCGCAGGACGCCGTCGCGCCGGAGGGCATGCGCGTCGCCGACCTGGTCTCGCGCGGCCGGCATCCGCACCACACGGCTCTGCAGCGGTGGACCGGCGCCGACGGCGCCGCGACCACGGAGGCTCTGCGCGCCACGGGGACCGAGGACCTCGCGGATCGATCCGTGGATCAGCTCTCCGGCGGGCAGCGCCAGCGGGTGTGGGTCGCGCTGCTCCTGGCGCAGCAGACCCCGGTCATGCTGCTGGACGAGCCGACGACGTTCCTCGACATCGCCCACCAGTACGAGCTGCTGGATCTGCTCCGCACGCTCAACGGTCAGGGCAAGACGGTGGTCGCGGTGCTCCACGACCTCAACCAGGCCGCGCGGTACGCCGATCACCTCGTGCTGATGAAGGGCGGCCGTGTGGTCGCCACGGGAGCGCCGGAGGGCCTCCTCACGGCGGATCGCATCGGCGAGGTCTTCGGCATCGACGCGCTCGTGACCGCGGACCCCGTGACGGGGACCCCGATGGTCGTGCGCCGATAGCGGCGCGCTGTTACGGACCGTGTCGCCCCCGATTGCCGGGAAGGATTCCGGATGCCGCAGACTTGATATCTGGGGCACCCGCGCGCCTACCCGAGCGCCCGGGGCTCCGAGCAGGACGGAACATCCATGACGAACGCAGACCCCGCGGCCGCCGCCCACGACGGCTGGCGTGCGCGACGCCGCGCCGCGGTCACCGCGCCCACCGGCAACCTGAGCCTCGTCGAGACGCGGTGGTTCCCGACCGACACGACCCCGGAGCAGGCGGAGGCGCTCGTGGCGGCGGAGCACGCTGTGACGCCCGCGGGCGTCACGGTCACGGCCCTGTCGCGTACCGGGATCGACACGGGCGCGCCCGAGCACGGCCTCCGTGTCTGGGACGCGGACTCGCCGGCGATCCGCGCCTTCGAGGACATCGTCGCCTTCCCCTACGACCCCGACTGGGTCATCGATGCCCGGTTCGCTCCCGTGTCCGCGGACCGCACGATCCCGTTCGAGCACATCCGCGACGCCGGCGGGTCCCGCAACCTGGTCGTGCCCGGAGACATCGTCTTCGAGCGGGACGGCGAGACGTTCACCCTCGCCGCGTTCGACGACGGCGGGACGCTCCTGCTCGTCTTCGGCGATCCCACCAACGGCCGGGACGACGAGACGGGCACCTACGGATCCGGGCGGTTCCTCTTCGTCGAGCGCGACGACGCCGGAGGGTTCGGCGACGCGGGCACGGTCCGGCTCGACTTCAACCGCGCCTTCGTCCCGCCGTGCGGGTTCTCCGCCCAGTACAACTGCCCGATGCCTCCGCCGCAGAACCGCTTCCCGTGGCCGGTGCCGGCCGGTGAGCGCCTCGTCCGCTTCCGCGACGGCTTCGACATCTACACGGCCTGACCGATCTTCCGTTCCTCGCCTCCCTCGAAAGACACGCCCATGCGCTCCCTGAAGAAGTCCTTCTCCCTCGTCATCGGCGGCCTCGCGGTCGCGGCCGTCGCCCTCTCCGGCTGCGCGCCCTCCGGAGGCGGCGCCACCGGTGACGACGCGATCATCCGCATCGGCTCGCTCTACGAGCCCGTCAACCTGAGCAACACCGCCGGCGGCGGGCAGGGCGTGACCGAGGCGCTCACGGGCAACGTCTACGAGGGCCTCTTCCGGCTCACCGACGACGGCGAGGTGGAGCCCCTCCTCGCCACCGGATACGAGGTCTCCGAGGACGGTCTGACCTACACGTTCGCGCTCCGCGACGATGTCGCGTTCCACTCGGGCAAGGCGCTCACGTCCGCGGACGTGAAGGCCAGCATCGAGGCCGTCCTGGCACCGGACTCTCAGTCCGCACGCAAGTCGAGCCTGTCGGTGGTGGCGGGTGTCGAGACCCCGGACGAGCACACCGTGGTCGTCACCCTCAGCGACCGATCCGTCTCCTTCCCCTACCTCCTCTCCTACGTCTGGATCGTGAACGCCGATGCGACCGATCGGGAGACCACCGCGGACGGCACGGGGCCGTACACCCTCGGCGAGTGGAAGCGCGGCAGCACGCTGTCGCTGGACCGATGGGACGACTACTGGGGCGAGCCGGCCAAGAACGCCGGTGTCGTCTTCTCCTACTTCACCGACGCCGCCGCCGAGGACACGGCATTGCGCAGCGGCCGGATCGATCTCATCACCTCGGTGCAGAACCCGGACTCCCTGCCGCAGTTCGACAGCGCCGGCTTCACGATCAGCGAGGGCGATTCCACGACCAAGGAGCTCCTGGCGTTCAACGACCGTGTGGCCCCGTTCGACGACCCGCGCGTGCGCCAGGCCGTGTACTCGGCGGTGGACCGGGAGAAGCTGCTGAACGCGATCTGGGGCGACTACGGCACGCTCATCGGGTCGATGGTCCCGCCGAGCGACCCCTGGTACGAGGATCTCACCGACCTCAACCCCTACGACCCCGAGCGCTCCGCGCGGCTCCTCACCGAGGCGGGACTGGCCGACGGCTTCACGTTCACGCTCGACACGCCCAGCTACGACCCGCACCCGGCCGTGGCGGAGTTCCTGCAGTCGGAGCTCAAGAAGGTCGGCATCACGGTCGAGATCAACACGATCAGCGCCGACGAGTGGTATTCGAAGGTCTTCAAGGAGCACGACTTCCAGGCGACGCTGCAGGAGCACGTGAACGATCGCGACGTCGTCTGGTATGGGAACCCGGACTTCTACTGGGGCTACGACAACCCGCAGGTGGCGCAGTGGATCGCCGACGCCGAGCGCGCGACGACCGAGGAGGAGCAGACCGCCCTCCTGGCCCAGGCCAACCGGCAGATCGCGACCGACGCGGCCAGCGCGTGGCTCTATCTCTACCCGCAGATCGTCGTCGCGTCCGACGCGGTGTCCGGCTTCCCCGTGAACGGCCTCAACTCCCAGTTCTTCGTCTATGGCATCGTCAAGGAGTGACGCGGTCGCGCGGCCCGTTCGAGCCGCGCGGCCGAATCCCCGGTGACGGGGCGACGGAGAGACGACGGAGGGGAACGCATGCTCGGCTACGCACTGCGTCGCGGAGCCCTTCTCGTGGGCTCCTTCGCCATCGCCATGGTGCTGATCTTCGTGTTGCTGCGCCTGCTTCCCGGCGACCCCGCCAATGCTCTGCTGTCCGTCGACGCGACGCCCGAGCAGATCGCCGCGGCGCGCGAACAGGTCGGATCCGACCAGCCGCTGCTCGTCCAGTTCGTCACCTGGGCAGGGCAGATGATCCGTCTGGATCTCGGGGAGTCCCTCCTCACCGGCGCCCCGGTCGGCCCGGACATCGCCCGGCGCCTGCAGGTGACGGCGCCGCTGACCCTGATGGCCTTCGGCCTCGCCGTGGTCGGCGCCCTGATCGCCGGCATCGTCAGCGCTGTGCACGCCGACCGGTGGTGGGGAACGGTCCTGTCGGGGATCGCGCAGCTCGGCATCGCCGTTCCCGTGTTCTGGGTCGGGATCGTGCTCGTCTGGCTCTTCGGACTCGGGCTCGGATGGTTCCCGACGGGCGGGTTCCCCGCCGACGACTGGGGCGACCCCGCCGGCGCCGTCGCGTCGCTGATGCTCCCCGCCATCACCATCGCGATCGTCATGGGCGCCTCCCTCACTCGGTACGTCCGTTCCGCGACACTCGACGTCCTCGGCAGCGACTACCTGCGCACGGCACGCGCCCACGGATCCGGTTTCGGTGAGGCGCTGTGGCGTCACGGCCTGCGCAACGGCGCCGTGCCGGTGATCTCCGTGCTCGGCATCGAGCTGGCGTCCACGCTGCTCGGCGCCGTCGTCGTGGAGAGCGTGTTCGCGCTCCCCGGTCTCGGCGGATATCTCGTCGACGGCATCGCGCGCCACGACTTCGCGGCGATCCAGGGGGTGCTGGTCGTCACCACGCTCATCGTGCTGCTCGTGGGCTTCGTCGCCGATTTGAGTCAGCGGCTCGTGGACCCGCGTCTGCGTCGCTCCATCGGAGTCGCCTCGTGAACCGGCGTCGCGCGACGCTCTGGATCGGGGCGCTGCTGGTCGGAGCGGTCCTGGTCGTGGCGCTCGTGTCCCTGGTCTGGCTGCCCTATCCCTTGGACGACACCACCGGCGGCCGGCTCTCCCCGCCGAGCGCCGAGCACCTGCTGGGAACCGACAAGCTCGGTCGCGACCTGCTGAGCCAGCTCATGGTGGGCGCACGCATCGCCCTGGCGGTCGGCACGGGCTCGGTCGCGATCGCGGCGGTCCTGGGCGTGCTCATCGGCCTGGCCGCGGCTCTCGCGGCGCCGTGGATCGACGACGCCGTCTCCGCGTTCATCGACGTCGCCATCGCCTTCCCCGTGCTGCTCACCGCCATGCTGATCGTCGCCCTCCAGCCGCCGTCCCTCGGTTCCGCCGTGCTGGCGATCGGGCTCGCGATGTCCGCCGTCGTGGCGCGCGTCGCCCGGATCCTCGCGCGCCGCGAGGTCGGCTCGCCGTACGTCGTCGCCGCGCGGACGAGCGGGACGGGCACGCTCGGCATCGTGCGACGGCATCTGCTGCCGAACATGGCGCCCACACTCGCGGTGACGCTGGCGCTGCAGTTCGGCGCGGCGGTGCTCGCCGAGGCGAGCCTGTCGTATCTCGGGCTCGGCGCCCCTCCCCCGAACGCCTCGTGGGGGCGATTGCTGCAGGAGGCCCAGGGCACGGTGCTCATCGCCCCGGCCGGAGCCATCGCGCCCGGCCTGGCCCTGGTCGTCCTCGTCCTCGGCGTGAACTTCGTCGCCGATGGCCTCCGCGACGCCGCGGACCCGACCCGCCGTCGAAGGAGGCCCGCGTGAGCCCCGGATCCGACGACCTCCTCGAGGTGTCCGGCCTGTCCGTCCATGCGCCGGGCCGGGATCTCGTCACTGACCTGTCCTTCCGCATCGCGCCCGGCGAACGGCTCGGGATCATCGGCGAGTCCGGATCCGGCAAGTCCGTGAGCGCGCTCGCCCTCACCGGCCTCCTCCCCGCTCCGCTGCGCAGCGCGGGATCCGTCCGGCTCGGCGGAGTCCAGACCATCGGTGCGACGGACGCGACCCTGCGGAGCCTGCGCGGCGCGGTGGCCGGAATGGTCTTCCAGGAACCGCTGACCGCCCTGGACCCGTTGATGCGGGTGGAGCGGCAGGTCGCGGAGCCGCTCCGGCGGCACCGGAGACTCCGCGGGTCCGCGCTGCGGGACGCCGTCGCCGAAGCCTTCGAGGAGGTCGGCCTCGACGAACCGCGCCTCCGCCGCGCCTATCCCCACGAGCTGTCCGGCGGCCAGCGGCAGCGGGTGGCGATCGCGATCGCGCTGGCCGCCCGCCCGCGCCTGCTGATCGCCGACGAACCCACCACCGCTCTGGACGTCACCGTGCAGGCGCGGATCCTCGATCTGCTGGACCGGCTGGTCGTCGAGCGGGGCATGGGTCTGCTCTTCGTCAGTCACGACCTGGCCGTCGTGGCCCGCATGACGGATCGGGTGGTCGTGATGCAGGGTGGCGGCGCCGTCGAGGACGGCCCCGTCCTGGACGTGCTCCGCGTCCCTCGACACCCGTACACGGCGGCGCTGATCGCACACGCCCGCGCGCTCGACGGCGCCCTCGACGGGGGTCTTCCCGCAACCGGCTCCCCGGAGGAGGGACGATCATGACCGTGCTCGAGACCCGCGACGTGTCCTTCTCCTACGGCGGGCGTCCGACCCTCGTCGGCATCGACCTCGCCGTCGGGGCCGGGGAATCCGTCGGGATCGTCGGCGAGTCGGGCGCCGGCAAGTCGACGCTGCTGTCCCTGCTGCTCGGCCTCGCCGCTCCGGCGCTTGGCGAAGTGCTGTTCGAGGGGGTGCCGCTCCGGCTTCGCGATCGGGTCCTGATGCGGCGGTTCCGGCAGACGGTGCAGGCGGTCTTCCAGGACCCCTATTCGTCCCTGGATCCCCGGCAGCGGATCGATCGGACGATCGCCGAACCCCTCGAGTCGCTGGGGATCGCGCGCGGGGCCGCGACCCGCGAGCCGGTGCGGGCGGCACTCGCGTCGGTGGGACTGCCCGAGGACGCCGCCCGACGGTATCCGCACGAGTTCTCGGGCGGTCAACGCCAGCGGATCGCGATCGCGCGCGCCATCGTCGTGCGTCCCCGGGTCCTGATCGCCGACGAGCCGGTGAGCGCGCTGGACATGAGCACCAGGATGCAGGTCATCGACCTGCTCCGGAGCCTGCGCACGGAGACGGGGCTTGCTCTCGTGATGGTGTCGCACGACCTCGGCACGGTCGCGGCGGTCTGCGATCGGACCGTCGTCCTCGAGCGCGGGCGCATCGTCGAGGCCGCCGACACGCGAACCGTGCTCACCGCGCCCGCCGAGGAGTACACCCGCCGCCTCGTGGCCGCGATCCCCCGCCTGCCCTGACCGTGCCGGCCGGTCGATCAGGACGAACCCGGTGACGCGCGGGCCCGCACGTGCCAGCATGGTCGGATGAGGACACGCACCATCGGCGGCGGGGACCGCGCCACGCCCGTCTCCGCCATCGCGCTCGGTGCCATGATGTTCGGCACCGCGACGGACGAGGAGACCTCGTTCGCGATCCTTGACCGGTTCCTCGCCGCCGGGGGCACGTTCATCGACACCTCGAACAACTACGCCTACTGGGTCAACGGCACCCGCGGCGGCGAGAGCGAGCGTCTGCTCGGGCGCTGGCTGAGCGATCGAGGACTCACCGACGAGGTCGTGGTCGCGACCAAGGTCGGCGGTCGTCCCGCGCAGGCGGCCACCGCGCTCGCCGACGACATCGAAGGGCTCTCCGCGGACGTCATCCGGCGCGGCCTCGACCGGAGCCTGAAGAACCTGGGCCGCGATCATGTCGACGTGTTCTACGCGCACGTCCCGGACCCGCGCACCCCGTTCGACGAGCAGATCCGCACCTTCGGGGTCTTGGCGGCCGAGGGGCGGGCGACGCACATCGGGCTGAGCAACCACTGGTCCTGGCAGATCGAGCGCGCGCGGACCCTGGCCGCGGCGGAGGGCCTTCCCGCAGTGCAGGTGCTGCAGCATCACCACAGCTACCTCCGCTCGCGGGTCGACCACCCGAGCCGCCGCTCCCCCGACGGGCAGATCGGCGTCGTGTCCCCCGATCTGCTCGCCTACCTCCGCGATCAGCCCGGACTCGCCGCCGTCGCGTACTCGCCCCTGCTGCGCGGCGCCTACGCCCGCGACATCGACCCCGGCGAGCTCTACCGGCACCCGGGCAACGACGCGCGTCGGATCGCGCTGCAGGAGGTCGCCGCGGAGGCGGGGGCGACGCCGAACCAGGTCGTCCTGGCCTGGCTCATGGGAGGCGACGTCCCCTTCATCCCGCTGATCGGCGCATCCAGCGTCGGACAGCTGGACGAGAATCTCGCCGCCGCGGACCTGGAGCTGACGTCCGCGCAACGGGAGCGCCTGGACGGCGCGAACTGACCCGGACCGCCCACCCCGCTTCGGTTCTCAGCCCGGTTGTGCGATGGCTGCCCGGCGCGAGCCGGTGCGCCGCGGGAACCGGTAGCCGTCCAGCGCGGCGCCGAGGTGGTGGAACAGGGCGTCGCCGGCGGCGCGATAGCCCGCGATCTCTCCGCGGAGCTCGACCAGGAGTGCGGCGGAGTCAGCCGCGCCCGCGTCGATTCGTCGCGCGTGCTCGTCGATGCGGTCCAGACGCTCGGCGAGCTCCGCCAGCGCGTCCATGACCTCGGCGACGTCGGCGCTGGCCGCGAGGAAGGACGACCAGCGGCCCAGGGCCGCCGCGATGGCGTCCCGCTCCTCCGCGGCCGCATCGACGAGCGCACGCGCGGAGGCGGGGTCGGGATCCGGCAGACGGCGCATGCCGGCCGCGGGATCACGGGGGTCAACGGCAAGGCTGCGACGCAGGTCGCCCAGGGCGAGACGGGTCACCGGGGCCCAGCGCTCGTGGGTCGACCGGGCGATCACCTTGTCGACCACGGCCGCGGTGAGCAGGAACGTGACCAGCCCTCCGGCGAGTCCCGAAACGACGGCGTAGTTCTGCCACACCGAGGTGGCGACGTCCACCCAGATGATGATGCCGACGACCACCAACGAACCGACGACCGCGCTGACGCGGAAAACCAGGGTGCTCATGATCCTCCTCGACGATCCCGACCATACCCGGAACCCCGAAGGGATTCATCTTCCGCGGACGAGGCGTCGCCCGAGCGGGTCAGGCGACGCCGACGCCGAAGAGGAGGCCCAGCGCGTAGGTGACGGCCGCGGCCCCGAAACCGATGGCGAGCTGCCGGAGAGCGCGGCGGAGCGGAGGTCCTCCGGAGAGGATCCCGACCATCGCCCCGGTGCCGAGCAGCGCCACGCCGACCAGGACCAGCGCCGTCACGACGGCGGCGATGCCGTCCATGCCGAACAGCCACGGCAGGACAGGGATGATCGCGCCGGAGGCGAAGAGCAGGAAGCTCGACACCGCGGCGCCCCAGTCGCTGCCGACCACCTCGTGGTCCGCAGCGCGGGTGCCGACCGGCCCCGTCGTGGCCTGGCGGGCGCCGATCTTCGCGGCCTCGACGACGCGGTGCGCCTTCGCCAGCGCCTCGGCGGGCGCCACGCCGCGGGCGCGGTAGACGAGCGCCAGCTCGTTCTCGTCGATGTCGAGATCGCCGGCGGCGGCCGCCGCGTCGTCGTTCGCCTCGGTGGCGGCGAGGAGCTCCCGCTGGGACCGCACGGAGACGAACTCCCCCGCTCCCATCGACAGTGCCCCGGCGAGCAGCCCGGCGATCCCGCTGAACAGCACGAACCCGCCGCTGACCCCGGTCGCGCCGATCCCCATCACCAGGGCGAGGTTGCTGACCAGACCGTCGTTGGCGCCGAAGACGGCGGCGCGGAAGGAGCCGGACAGGCGACGGCGCCCTCGGGCGGCGAGACCGCGCACCACCTCGTAGTGGACCTTCTCATCCGCACGCATGGCCGGCGTCGCGAACTCCTCGGCGTCGTACGGAGACCGTGCTTCGGCGTTCTGCGCGAGGGCGAGCACGAAGATGGAGCCGAACCGACCCGCCATCCAGCCGAGGATCCGAGAGCGCAGACCGGCGCGCGGCAGGCGCGAGGGCTCTTCCCCGAGCAGGTCGAGCCAGTGCTGCTCGTGGCGCCGTTCCGCATCGGCGAGCGAGAGCAGGATCTGCTTCTCCTCTCCGTCCCGCCGGGACGCCAGGCGCTGGTACACCCGCCCTTCCGCACGCTCCTCGACGAGGTAGCGCGCCCAGCGCCGACGGTCGGCGGAGGTCGGTTCGAGCTGAGTGGTCATGCGAGGCCTCCGGGGATAAGGACGACCGTTCCACGCTACTGAGGAAGGAAGACCGGAACCGCGTCAGGACGCGGATTGACAGCATTTCGGGTCTCCTCATCCGCGGCTCCCGGGCATGCCGCCCGCCGGGACGACGCCCGCGGCCGCGCGGCTCAGGAGCGCACGCGACGACGGAGCACGTCGATGCGCGCCTGCAGCTGTGCGACGGTCGCCTGGGGCACCGCGGGGCCGCCGCAGATCCGACGCAGCTCCGCGTGGACGGCTCCGTGCGGTTCACCGCTCTGGCGTGCGTAGAGGCCGACGAGGCTGTTCAGCAGCTGCCGCTGCTCGCGGAGGGTGCGGTGCAGCGGCGCGGGCAGGGTCGTGGTCTGCTCCGGCCCCGCCTGCGCCTCGCGCGTCTCGCGCAGCCGGGACTGCCGGGCCTGGCGCTGCATGAGGAGCTCGTGGACGTGCTCGGGTTCGAGGAGGCCCGGGATCCCGATGAACTCCTCCTCCTCGGGCGTTCCCGGCTCAGCCAGCTGCCCGAACTCCTTGCCCTCGAAGACCACGCGGTCGAAGTGCGCGAGCGAGGAGATCGCCTGGTAGCTGAACTCCTGGGTCAGGGCGTCGGACGCCTCCTCCTCGCGGTTGGCGGCGTCGATCAGGGAGTCGTCGAGGCCGTCGTCGTCCTTCGTCTTCCGGTCCAGCGCGTGGTCGCGCTGGCGCTCCATCTCGTTGGCCAGCTTCATCAGGACAGGGACGTTCGGCAGGAACACGCTGGCGGCCTCGCCGCGCCGGCGCGCACGGACGAAGCGCCCGATCGCCTGGGCGAAGAACAGCGGCGTGGACGAGGACGTCGCGTACACGCCGACCGCGAGCCGGGGCACGTCCACCCCCTCGGACACCATGCGCACCGCCACCATCCACCGGCTCGTGCCCTGGCTGAACTGCTCGATGCGCTGCGAGGCCTCGGCCTCGTCGGAGAGCACGACCGTGGGCCGTTCCCCGGTCAGCTCCCGCAGGATGCGCGCGTACGCCCTGGCGACGGTCTGATCCGTGGCGATCACCAGGCCCCCGGCGTCGGGGACGTGGTGGCGGATCTCGGTGAGCCGGCGATCCGCGGCCGACAGCACCGCCGGCATCCACTCGCCCTCCGGGTCGAGGGCGGTGCGCCAGGCCTGCGAGGTGACGTCCTTGGTGTTGTCCTGGCCGAGGTGCGCCTCGAGCTCGTCGCCGGCGCTGGTGCGCCAGCGCATCTTCCCCGCGTACATGTGGAACAGCACCGGGCGCACGACGCCGTCGGCGAGGGCACGCCCGTACCCGTAGCGGTAGTCCGTGCTCGACACCCGGGACCCGGACTCGTCGGGGAGATAGTCGACGAACGGGATCGGCGCGGTGTCGCTGCGGAACGGCGTCCCCGACAGCAGCAGCCGTCGTCGTGCCGGGGTGTACGCGTCCCGGATCGCGTCGCCCCAGCTCAGCGCGTCGCCGCCGTGATGGACCTCGTCGAGGATCACCAGGGTCCGTGCGTCCTCGGTCAGATGACGGTGGACGGAGGACTTCGCCGCGACCTGGGCGTACGTGACGACCACGCCGTGGTACTCGCGGGACGGCGCCCAATGGGTGTTCCGGAACCGGGGGTCGAGGCGGATGTGCACCCGCGCCGCGGCGTCGGCCCACTGGGTCTTCAGGTGCTCGGTCGGCGCGACGACGATGACACGGTTGACCTCGTTCGTGCGCAGCAGCTCCACCGCGAGCGTGAGCGCGAACGTCGTCTTTCCTGCGCCGGGCGTGGCCGCCACCAGGAAGTCGCGCTTGTCCGCCCGGAAGTACTCCTCCAGCGCCTCCCGCTGCCAGGCGCGCAGCTTGTCGGCGGTCCCCCAGGGCGCGCGCTGAGGGAAGGACGGAGAGAGCATGGGATTCCACGATAGACGAGCCCGGGGACATCCACGCACCAGCCGCGGCGCCCCGCTAGGCTCGTTCCCGCGGCCGGTGATCCCGGTGCCGATATCCCCCTGGAGGCAGCGCATGAGCGTGCAGGAACCGCCCCGAACCCCGTTCGTCGAGAACGAGACGCCTCACCCGTGGCGTCGATTCGTCGCCGTCGGAGACTCGTTCACCGAGGGGATCGGCGACCCCGACCCCTCCGTCCCCGGTGGTCACCGGGGATGGGCGGACCGCGTCGCCGAGGTGCTCTCGTCGCAGGTCGACGACTTCGCCTACGCGAACCTCGCGGTGCGCGGCAAGCTCATCGCGCAGATCAGCGACGAGCAGGTCGAGCCCGCGATCGCGCTGAGCCCCGACCTCATCTCCGTCTGCGCGGGCGGGAACGACGTGATCCGTCCCCGGACGGATCCGGACGAGATCGCCGCCCAGCTCGACGATGTCGTGACCCGGCTGTCGCGCACCGGCGCCGCCGTGATCCTGTTCACCGGGATCGACACCGACTTCACCCCGGTGTTCCGCCCCTTCCGCGGGAAGGTCGCGATCTATAACGAGAACGTGCGCGCGATCGCTGACCGCCACGACTGCATCGTCGCCGACCAGTGGGGACTCAAGGCGATCCAGGACACGCGGTTCTTCGCCGACGACCGCCTGCATCTGAACGCCCTGGGGCACCACGAGGTGGCCCGCATGGTGCTGCGCGCGCTGAACGTCTCCAACGACCTCCAGGCCATGCAGCCCGACCCGCTCCCGGTGCGCACCTGGCGCGAGGCCCGGGCGGGCGATCTGGTCTGGGCACGGGAGCACCTCGTTCCCTGGGTCCTCCGGCGACTGCGGCATCAGTCCTCCGGCGACGACATCGAGGCGAAGCGTCCCGCGCCGGCCCCGGTGGCCTCCCCCGTCAGCCCGGACTGATCCCGTCGCCCTGCTGCGGCGCAGGCGGGTGCCCGAGCGCCCACAGGACGACGGCGGCCGTCGAGGCGATGTTCAGCGAATCGACGCCGCCCGACATCGGGATCGTGACGACCGCGTCCGCAGCGGCGAGCGCGGATCGGGACAGCCCGTCGCCCTCCGTGCCGAAGGCGAGCGCGACGCGGGGCGGACGGGTGGCGGCGTACACGTCCAGCGGCACGGCGGTCTCGTCGAGGGCGAGGGCAGCGAGCCCCATGCCGATGCCGTCGAGCCCGCACCGCAGCTCCTCCCAGGAGTCGAAGCGCGTCCACGGCACCTGGAACACCGTCCCCATGCTGACGCGGACGCTCCGCCGGTAGAGCGGGTCCCCGCATCGCGGCGAGACGAGCACCGCGTCCGCTCCGAGACCCGCGGCGGCCCGGAAGGCCGCCCCGACGTTCGTGTGATCCCGCACGTCCTCCAGGACGAGCACGGTGCGCGCCGTCGCCAGCACCGCGTCGAGCGGCGGCAGGGCGGGTCGGTGCATCGAGGCCAGCGCGCCGCGATGCACCGCGTAGCCCGTGACCCCCTCGGCCACCTCGTCGGGGACGAGGTAGACCGGCGTCCGCCCATCGGTTCCGAGCAGCGCCTCGATGCCGGGGAGCCATCGCCGCTGGGTGAGGATCGCACGCGGCCGGTGGCCGGCGCCGATCGCCCGGGCGATCACCTTCTCGGACTCGGCGATGTACAGGCCGCCTGCGGGCTCGCTCCGCTGCCGCAGGGCGACGTCCGTCAGCCCCCGGAAGTCGTCCAGCCGGGGATCGGCGGGGTCGTCGACCGACACGAGATTCATGCTCCCACTGTGCCATCGAACTGTGCCACGGAATCCTGTGCCTTCGCCGATCTCCGCTCCGTAGCCTCCCCGTAGACTCGAGGGCGGGAGGATCCGTGACCACGATGACGGCGCCGCAGAGCGCGCAGCTGCGCGACGCGGCCGACGTCCTCCGGGGCCGTCGACTCGCCTTCCTCACCGGGGCCGGGATCTCCACGGAATCGGGCATCCCCGCCTATCGCGGGGTCGACGCCCCGCCGCGGCGCGCGCCGATGACCCTGCAGGACTTCCTCGGCTCCGACGCGGCACGCCGCCGGTACTGGGTCGGCGGACACCTCGGCTGGCGCTCCTTCCGCGCCGTCTCGCCGAACGCCGGCCATCGCGCGATCGCCGAGCTGGAACGGCTCGGCCTGTCCGGGGGCGTCGTCACACAGAACGTCGACGGGCTTCATCTGCAGGCCGGCTCCGCCCGGGTGGTGGAGCTGCACGGCACCATGCGCGGTGTCGTCTGCCTGAACTGCGGTCAGCACCTTGCCCGCGACGCCGTGGCCGCGCAGATCGACGAGCGCAACCCCTGGCTCTCCGTGCCGGAGAACGTCGTCCTGAACCCGGACGGAGACGTCTCGCCGCGCACGACCGAGGGGTTCGTCCTCCCGACGTGCACCGTCTGCGACGGCATACTGAAGCCGGACGTCGTCTTCTTCGGCGAGTTCGTGCCGCGCGAGCGCTTCCGGACCGCCGAGTCCCTGCTCGCCTCCTGCGAGGCGCTCGTGGTCGCCGGCTCCTCGCTCGTCGTCAACTCCGGGATCCGGATCATCGAGCGCGCCCGACGCCGGGCCCTCCCCCTCGTCATCGTCAACCTCGAAGCCACCCGTGCCGACGCCTGGGCCGACGCGACCGTCGTCGCCCGGACCGGCGAGGCCCTGCCCGCCCTCCAGGAGCTGCTCACGTGACCCTGCTGACCCTCATCCGCCACGGCCAGACCGACTGGAACCTGGCACGTCGGATCCAAGGATCCACCGACATCCCCCTGAACGAGACGGGACGCGCCCAGGCCGCCGACGCGGCGGCGATGCTGCGGGGTGAACGGTTCGACCACGTGTACGCGAGCCCGCTCGTGCGCGCCCACGAGACGGCGGCCATCATCGCGGAGCACCTGGCGCTGCCGGCACCGCTCACGACCCGCGGGATGCGGGAGCGCGAGTTCGGCGACGGCGAAGGACTCCTCGTCGCGGACTTCCTCGAGAAGTACGGATCCTGGCACGGCGAGGTCCCCGGCGCGGAGACGCTGGAGCAGGTCACCGAACGCGCGCTGCGCTCGCTGGAACGGATCGCCCGCGCGGCGCGCCAGCGCTCCGCCCCGCGCGCCGAGTCCGTCCTCGTCGCCACGCACGGAGGGGTCATCCGGGCGTTGCTCCTGCACGCCTCCGGCGGCACCCTCCCGAGGGACGGGGAGCTGCTCGGCAACGCCTCGGTCCACCGGTTCGTCGCCGAGCGCGGCGGCATCCGCCTGCTCACCGAGGTGGGCGTCTCCGCACCTCTCTGATCGGGCGGTCCGTTCCGCTCAGATGCTCAGATCCGGGCGAGCACGGACCGGGCGTGACGCAGCACCGGTTCGTCGACCATCCGCCCCTGGAACCGGAAGACGCCGCGCTGATCCGCAGCCTCCGCGAGCACCGCCCGCGCCCATGCAATCGTCTCCTCGTCGGGCCGGTATGCCGCCCGGATCACCGGCACCTGGCGTGGATGGATGCACGCGGTGGCCCGGAAGCCCGAGGCCGCCGCGTCCTCGGCCTCGCGGGCCAGCCCCTCATCGTCCCCGATGTCCAGGTGGACGGCGTCGATCGCCGCCGCCCCGTGCGCGCCGGCCGCCAGGAGCACACGGGAACGCGCTTCACGGGCGACGTCGCGATAGCGTCCGTCCGCCCTGCGGCTCGAGGTGCCGCCGAGCGAGGCGACGAGGTCCTCCGCGCCCCACATCAACGCGGCGACGCGCGGATGGGACGCGAGCTCGGCCGCGCGGACGACGCCTCGCGCGGTCTCGCAGAGCGCGATGAGATCCCGGTCGCCGAGCGCGTCCAGGGCCGCCGGATCCTCCGCCTTCGCGACCATCACCGTGCGCACGGGCGTGTCCGCGAGCATCGCGATGTCCTCGGCGAAGTCCGCCGTTCCGGGCGCGTTGACGCGCACGACCACGCGATCCGCCGTCTGCACCGCGGACGCGATGTTCCGCCGTGCCTGCGCCTTGGCCTCGGGCAGCACCGCGTCCTCGAGATCGAGGATGACGGCATCCGCCTTCTCCCGCGCGCCGGCGAACCGCTCCGGGCGATCCGCCGGGCAGAACAGCAGGGCGGGCCCCAGGTCGAGCGTCTTCATCGCTCCTCCGCTCCGGCGCAACGCACGAGGACGGTGCGCGACGCCGTCGCCACGACGACCCCGTCCTGGTTCCGGCCGGTGTGCGCGATCGTGCAGATCCCCTGGCCCGGCCGCGACGCGGAGAGGCGTTTGTCCGTCACCACGCTCTCCGTGTAGAGCGTGTCCCCCGCGAACAGCGGGTGCGGGAAGGCGATCTCCCTCAGCCCGAGCTGGGCCACCAACGTCCCCTGCGTCAGCTGGGCGACCGAGGCCCCGACCATCGTTGAGAGCGTCCACATCGAGTTCATCAGCCGCTGACCGAACGGCTCCTGCGCGGCCGCGAACGCGGCGTCCAGGTGCAGGGCCTGCGTGTTCATCGTGAGCGTCGTGAACAGGACGTTGTCGGCTTCCGTCGCGGTCCGTCCCGGCCGGTGCAGGTAGCGCGCGCCCACGACGAACTCCTCGAAGTACAGCCCGCGCTGGACGATGTCCTGCGTCTCGGAACCCGTCTCCTCGGTCATGTCCGTCACGCTACCCGGCCAGCCCCAGCGCCCGGGCGATCACGAGCAGCTGCACCTCGGTCGTCCCCTCGCCGATCTCGAGGATCTTCGAATCGCGGTAGTGCCGGGCGACGGGATACTCGTTCATGAACCCGTTCCCCCCGAAGATCTGGGTCGCATCGCGGGCGTTGTCCATCGCGGCCTCGCCGGCGACGAGCTTCGCGATCGCGGACTGCTCCGCGAACGGTCGTCCCGCGTCTCGGAGCCGGGCGGCGTGATGCCACGCCAGCCGCGCCGTGTGCACGCGGGCGCGCATCCGCGCCAGCGTGAACTGGGCGTTCTGACGCGTGCTCAGCGAGGAGCCGAAGACAGTCCGGCTCTTGGCGTAGTCCACGGCCGCCTCCAGGCAGCCCTCGGCCGCTCCCGTCGCCAGGGCGGCGATCGCGATCCGGCCCTCGTCGAGGATGCTGAGGAAGTTCGCGAAGCCGCGACCGCGCTCCCCGAGCAGGTTCGAGGCGGGCACTCGCACGGCGTCGAAGGTCAGCGGGTGGGTGTCGGAGGCGTTCCAGCCGACCTTGTCGTACGCGGGCTGCACCGTGAAGCCCGGCGTGCCGTTGGGAACGATGATCGTGGAGATCTCCTTGCGGACCCGGCCGTCCGCCTCGCTCTGCCCGGTGACCGCCGTCACGGTCACGAATCGGGTGATCGGGGTGCCCGAGTTCGTGATGAACTGCTTGGTGCCGTCGATCACCCACTCGTCGCCGTCGAGTCGCGCGGTCGTCCGGGTCGCCCCGGCATCGCTGCCGGCCTCCGGCTCGGTCAGCCCGAATCCCGCCAGGGCCTTCCCCGCCAGCAGGTCCGGCAGGTGCTCCTCCTGCTGCGCGGCCGAGCCGAACCGGTACACGGGCATCGCCCCGAGGCTGACGCCCGCCTCCAGAGTGATGGCGATGGACTGATCCACGCGCCCGAGCGCTTCTATGGCCAGGCACAGCGCGAAGTAGTCGCCGCCCTGACCGCCGACGTCCTCGGGGAACGGCAGTCCGAACAGCCCCATCTCCCCCATCTGGGAGACCACGTCCATCGGCAGCTCATGCGCGCGGTCGGCCTCGTAGGACCGCGGGGCCACCACGGTCTCGGCGAACTCCCGCACCATGCCCGCGAGCTCACGCTCCTCCTCGCTCATCTCGAGCGCCATCGTCTCCGACAGTCCCTCACCGGTCATCGTCGTCCTCCTCGTGGGATGCGGTCTGCTCGATGCGCGCGACGATCTGATCGCGACGCACCTGGTCTCCGACGGACACCGACACGCGGACGATGCCGTCCTGGGGCGCGAGGACGGGGTGTTCCATCTTCATCGCCTCGATCGAGAGGATCCGGTCGCCGGCGGCGACCGCCGATCCGTCCGGTGCGTGCACGGCCACCACCGCGCCCGGCATGGGCGCCCGCATCTCCGGCGCCCTGGCAGCGACGTCGCCGCGGCGCTCCGCCCGTCGGCGCTCCGACGCCGCTCGTCGGCCGATGGGGGTGAGAGCGGTGGCCACGCCGTCCACGTGCACCCAGACCGTGCCGTCTTCGGCGCGTGCGGTCGGCACCGTGGCGAGCTCGTCGTCCTCGTCCGGGGCGACCTCGGCGGTCAGGAGCGCGTCGCCCCAGAGGAAACGCATCTCGCGGGGCACCGGGTCCGCTCCCAGGCGCCATCCTCTCCGCGTCGTCCATGGCGGCGCCGCGTGCGTCGATCCCGCCTCTCGCTCCGGCACCGCCCCCGCGGTGCGTGCAGCGGCCCGCAGCGCCGCGGACGACGGCGCCGGGTCGGCGAACGGCGGGAGCCGATCGATGAGGCCGGTGTCGAGGTCGCCGCGGCGCACCTCGTCCTGAGCGAGCAGCGTGCGCAGGAACGCGAGGTTCGATTCGACGCCGAGGAGCACGGTCCGCGCCAGGGTGGCGTCCAGGCGGCGCAGCGCCTCGTCCCGGTCCGGTCCGGTCGCGATCACCTTGGCGATCATCGGGTCGTAGTCGGCGGAGACCACGCTGCCGGTCTCCACGGCGGAGTCCGTCCGCGCGCCGGGCGCTTCCGCCCACGCCAGCACCTCGCCGGTGGCGGGCAGGAAGCCGCGCGCGGGAGCCTCCGCGTAGACGCGCGCCTCGATGGCGTGGCCGTCGAGACGCACCTCCTCCTGCGCGATCCGCAGCGGCTCCCCCGCTGCGATCCGCAGCTGCTGCTCGACGAGGTCGATCCCGGTGACGAGCTCGGTCACCGGATGCTCGACCTGGAGCCTGGTGTTCATCTCGATGAAGAAGAACTCGTCCGGCCGTTCCGCGGAGACGAGGAACTCGACGGTGCCCGCCCCGCGGTAGTCGACGGACGCGGCGGTCGCGATCGCCGCCGCGCCCAGCCGCTCCCGCGTTCCCGGGTCGACGACCGGGGACGGCGCCTCCTCCACGACTTTCTGGTGCCGCCGCTGGAGGGTGCACTCGCGCTCGCCCAGGTGGATCGTGCGGCCGTGCGCGTCGGACAGGATCTGCACCTCGATGTGTCGCGGCCGATCGATGAGCCGTTCCAGCAGGAGGGTGTCGTCCCCGAAGCTCGCCCGCGCGACGCGGCGCGCCGTCGCGAGGGCCTCAGCCAGCTCCGCGGGGTTCCGGACCACCTGCATGCCCTTCCCGCCGCCGCCGGCCGAGGGCTTGACGAGCAGCGGGTAGCCCGCGGCGTCGGCGGCGGCGGCCACTTCCTCGTCCGACATGCCCGCGGCGCTGAAGCCGGGCACGATCGGTACCCCGTGCGCGGCGACGTGCGCCCGGGCGCGGATCTTGTCCGCCATGACCTCGAGCGCCTGTGTCCCGGGCCCCACGAGGACCAGACCGGCTGCCGCGCACGCCTCGGCGAAGGCGGGGTTCTCGGACAGGAAGCCGTATCCGGGGTGCACGGCCTGGGCGCCCGTGGCCAGCGCGGCGGCGATCACCGCGTCGATGTCCAGATACGACTCCGCGGCGGGCGGTGGCCCGATCCGCACGGACTCGTCCGCCTCTCGGACGTGCGCCGCCGACGCGTCGGCGTCGGAATGGACCGCGACGCTGCGGATCCCGAGGCGGCGCAGGGTCCGGATGACGCGGCGGGCGATCTCGCCGCGGTTGGCCACGAGCACCGTGTCGAACACGGGCGCGACGCCCTCGGAGCGCGATGGGGCTGAAGCGGTCATGGCATCACATCCGGAAGAGGCCGAAACGGGTCTCGGGCAGTGGGGCACGGGAGACGACGTCGAGCGCGATGCCGAGGAGATCGCGCGTCTGCTCGGGGTCCACGACGCCGTCGTCCCAGAGCCGGGCGGTGGCGTAGTAGGGCTCGCCCTGTGCGTCGTAGCGCGCACGGATCGGCGCCTCGAACGCCTCGCGCTCCTCGGGGGTCCACGCCTCTCCGCGCGCGACGAGCTGATCCTCCTTGACCGTCGCGAGCACGGAGGCGGCCTGCGGCCCGCCCATCACGGAGATGCGGCTGGCCGGCCACGTCCAGAGGAACCGCGGCGAGTACGCCCGGCCGCACATGGAGTAGTTGCCCGCGCCGAACGAGCCGCCGATCACGACGGTGAGCTTGGGCACCCGGGTCGTGGCGACGGCCGTCACCATCTTCGCTCCGTCCTTGGCGATGCCGCCCGCCTCCGCGTCCCGGCCCACCATGAACCCGGTGATGTTCTGCAGGAACAGCAGCGGGATCCCTCGCTGATCGCACAGCTCGATGAAGTGCGCGCCCTTGAGCGCCGACTCGGAGAAGAGCACGCCGTTGTTCGCGACGATCCCCACCGGGTGACCGTGCAGACGGGCGAACCCGGTGACGAGGGTCGTGCCGTAGTCCGGCTTGAACTCCGTGAACGACCCCGCGTCGACGAGCCGGACGATCACCTCGTGCACGTCGTAGGGCTCGTTCACGTCCACCGGGACGACGTCGTACAGCGACGAGGACTCGGCGGGGTCCACCGACGGCAGGACCTCCCACGCGGGGCTGCGCGGCGGCGGAAGGGTGGCGACGATGTCGCGGACGATCTCCAGCGCGTGCTCGTCGTCCTCGGCCAGATGATCGACGACGCCCGAGGTCCGCGCATGAAGCTCGCCGCCGCCGAGCTCCTCGGCGGTGACGACCTCCCCGATGGCGGCCTTCACCAGGGGCGGCCCACCCAGGAAGATCGTCCCCTGGTTCCGGACGATCACCGTCTCGTCGCTCATGGCCGGGACGTACGCGCCTCCGGCCGTGCACGAGCCCAGCACCGCGGCGATCTGCGGCACGCCCTCCGCGGACATCCGGGCCTGGTTGTAGAAGATGCGCCCGAAGTGGTCGCGATCGGGGAAGACCTCGTCCTGCATCGGCAGGAACGCGCCGCCCGAGTCCACCAGCGCGATGCACGGCAGACGGTTCTCCGCGGCGATCTCCTGGGCGCGCAGGTGCTTCTTCACGGTGAGCGGGAAGTACGTGCCGCCCTTGACCGTGGCGTCGTTGCAGATGACCATCACGGCCCGGCCGTGCACGAGGCCGATCCCGGCGATCAGCCCGGCACCGGGTGCCTCGCCGTCGTACATGCCTTCGGCGGCCAGCGGAGCCACCTCCAGGAACGGGCTGCCCTCGTCCAGCAGGCGTCGCACGCGTTCCCGCGGAAGGAGCTTGCCCCGGGCGACGTGACGCTCTCTGGCGTGCTCGGGACCGCCGTCGGCGGCGCGGGCGATGCGCTCTCGAAGGGACGCCGCCAGCGTGCGCTGCGTGATCGTGTCCGTCATCGGCTCGTCCGTCCGCTCGCCATCGTGTCGTCCTCCTCGACCCCACGACCCTCGCCCCCGCGCGGACACGACGCGTGCGTGGTGCCGGAGCGGGAAACCGGTTAGTGTTCATTAACCAACGGATCCAGGTTAGCGAGGATTAACTGACATGACAAGGACCCCGCCCGTCTCGACGCAGGAGTCGTCGACGGCCCGCGACCGGGCCAAGCAGAGCCGGCGCGCCGCTCTGCTCCGGGCGGCCTCGGAGCAGTTCGCCCGGAGCGGCTATGCCGGCGTCAGCCTGGAGGACATCGGGTCGGCCGCGGGAGTGAGCGGCCCCGCCGTCTACCGTCACTTCGCCGGAAAGCAGGCGCTGCTCGGCGCCGTGCTGGTCGAGGTCAGCGAGGACCTGGTCACGGGCGGCCGCGCCGTCGCATCCTCCGGCGACACGCCCGCGGAGCGCATGGACGCCCTGATCCGCTTCCACGTCGACTTCGCCCTGAGCCATCCCGACGTCATCCGTGTCCAGGACCGTGACGTCACCCACCTCGGCGACGAGGATCTCCGCCGCGTCCGCCGCCTCCAGCGCGCGTACATCGACCTGTGGCAGGAGACGCTCGCCGCGCTGCTCGACGCGGGCGCGGACCAGCTGCGGCTGCGGGTGCAGGCCTGCTTCGGGCTCATCAACTCGACTCCGCACAGCACCCGCGCCGCCGAGCGCGCCTCCGCGGAGACCGCGCACGTCCTCCGCGCGATGGCGACGGCCGCGCTGCTGGCGCCGTCCCGGTGAGAGCGGTCGGACACGGCGACGGAGGCAGCCGGGAGTAGGCTGGAGTCCCATCCCGCCCTCTGAGGAGCCCGCTGTGACCACCGCCCCCGTCGCCGTCGGGCGCTGGGACACCGGTCGGATGTGGCTGATCTGGTCGGTCGGCGTCACCGCCTATCTGCTGTCGGTGACGAACCGCACCTCGCTGTCCGCGGTCGGCGTGGACGCCGCACAGATCTTCCAAGCGGACGCTTCCACGCTCTCGCTCTTCGCCGTCCTCCAGCTCGCCGTCTACGGTCTCATGCAGGTGCCGGTGGGCATCCTTCTGGACCGCTATGGCTCTCGCCCCGTCATGGTGGCGGGAATGGTGCTCATGGCGGCCGGGCAGCTCGTCATGGCGTTCGCGCCGAACGTCGGCATCGCCATCGTGGCGCGGATGCTCCTGGGGGCCGGCGACGCGGCGATCTTCCCCGGAGTGCTGCGTGTGGTCGCGACCTGGTTCCCGGCCCAGCGGGGCCCGCTGATGGCACAGCTCACCGGGATCGTCGGCCAGTTCGGGCAGCTCCTGGCCCTCGTCCCCATGGCGGCCCTGCTGCACGCCACGAGCTGGTCGGTCGCGTTCGGCAGCCTCGCCGGGATCGGCGTCCTGTTCGCGGTCCTCGTGTTCGCGGTCATCCGCAACCGTCCCCCGGAGTTCGCCGCGGACGTGTCGGTGAACACCGACACCGGGGCGATCCGCGTCGTGACCTCTCGCGCCGACCTGCGCGTGTCGCTGCGGGCCGCCTGGTCCCACCCGGGAACCCGGCTCGGGTTCTGGACGCATTTCACCACCCCGTTCGCCGGCACGGCCTTCATGATGCTCTGGGGGATCCCGTTCCTCACCGCAGGGCAGGGGCTGAGCACCGCCGGGGCCTCGCTCGTCACCACCGTCTACGTCGTGTGCGGCGTCCTGTTCGGCCCCCTCATCGGCGCGCTCTCGGCGCGGCGTCCCGCGAGCCGCTCGCTCGGTCTCGTCCTGCCGACCGTCGCGGTCCAGCTCGCCGCCTGGGTGGCGGTGATCGCATGGCCGGGCCCCGCGCCGATCTGGCTGCTCGTCGTCCTCGCCGTCGCGCTCGCCTCGGGCGGCCCGGCGTCGATGGTCGCCTTCGACCACGCGCGCACGCACAACCCGCAGCACCGGCTCAGCACCGCGACGGGGATCGTCAACGGCGGAGGCTTCCTCGCCGCGCTCGTGGCGATCTTCCTCATCGGGCTGGCGCTGGACCTCCAGGGCGCGGGCACTCCCGGAAGCTACTCGCTCGACGCGTTCCGATGGGCTTTCTTCACCCAGGTCCCGCTGTGGCTCATCGGGAGCGCGTTCATCCTCCGCGAACGTCGTCTCACCCGACGCGTCCTGGGTCTTTCCCGGCGCTGAGTGCGGCGACGGAGCCTGGCCCGCCGACTCGCGACGGGCCGGGCTCCGATCACGCCAGCAGCATCGCCCGCGCGGGATTCTCCAGCAGATCCGCCACCGTCTTGAGGAACTGCGCTCCCTCGGCGCCGTCGACGACGCGATGGTCGAACGACAGGCTCAGCGTCATGACCTGACGGAGCGCCACCTCGCCGCGGTGCTCCCACGGCAGTCGGCGCACGGCGCCGCAGGCGAGGATCCCCGTCTGCCCGGGCGGCAGGATCGGCGTCCCCGCGTCCACGCCGAACACGCCGATGTTCGTGAGGGAGAACGTGCCTCCGAGCAGGTCCGCCGGCGGGGTCTTCCCGCTGCGTGCCGTCGCCGTGAGCGCGCTGAGCGCCTGGGCGAGGTCGGGGAGAGACAGCCGTTCCGCGTCGCGGATCACCGGCACGATGAGCCCGCGATCCGTGGCGGCGGCGATGCCCAGGTCGACGAAGTGGTGCTCCACGATCTCGCCGGCATCCTGGTCCCAGGAGGAGTTCAGGCCCGGGAACCGGGACAGTGCCAGGCACGCGGCCTTCGCCACCACGGCCAGCGGACCGATCCGCACTCCGTCGAGGGACCGGTCCTCGCGCAGCGCCGCAATGAACTCCATCGTCGCGGTGACGTCGACGGTGTGGAAGGTCGTGACGTGCGGGGCGGTGAACGCGCTCGCCACCATCGCCTCCGCCGTGCGCTTGCGCACCCCGCGGATCGGCGTCCGGGTGACGCGCGCCGCGGCGTCGTCGTCCCCGCCCGCGCGGAGCTCGGAGACCTTCCCCTCGCGGGCGGACATCTCCTCCTCACGCATGGACACCGTGCCGAGGTACTCGTCCACGTCCGCGCGCGTGATCACCCGGTCCCCCATCGTCGCGGCGAGAAGGGCGAGGTCCACTCCCTGCGCCTTCGCGTACGCGCGCACGGGCGGCGTCGATCGCGGCCGTTCGACCGTCGTGTGCGACGGCGCCTCGGAGACCACCGCGTCGTGGGGCGCCGCCTCCAGCACCGTCGTGTCCGCCGTCCGGGCGGCCGTGACCGGGCGTCGGGCGCGGCGCGCCGGTCTCCCCGCCGCCGCAGGGGCGGCGCCGTAGCCGACGAGGTTGGGCTGCGCCGTCTCCCCGGCGTCCTGTTCGGCCCCCGGGCCCTGGCCGTCCGCCTCCTCCGATCCGGACGAACCGGCCGTCTCCGACGCGGGGCTCACGGCGTCCGCCGGCGGGGCGGCGTCCTCCTCCTCGCCGGGCAGGCGGAAGGCGATGAGCGGCGCTCCGACGGCGACCGTGTCCCCCGCCGCCGCGTGCAGCGCCGTGACCGTGCCCTCGTACGGCGACGGCAGTTCCACCACCGCCTTCGCGGTCTCCACCTCGGCGAGCGTCTGGTTGAGGGTGACCGAGTCGCCCTCGGCGACCAGCCACTGGACGACCTCGGCCTCCGTCAGCCCCTCGCCGAGATCGGGAAGACGGAACTCCTGGGTCATCGCTCTGCTCCTGTCACCGGGCGCGCATCGTCCTTGCGGCCGAGTCCCGCTCCCGGCTCGAGCGCGTCGTCGCCCAGGACGCGGTCGACGGCGTCGAGAATGCGGTCGAGGTCCGGGAGGTGGTGCTTCTCCAGCTTGGCGGGCGGGTACGGGATGTCGTGACCCGTCACCCGCAGCGGCGGCGCCTCCAGCCAGGTGAAGCACTTCTCCGTGATGCTCGCGATCACCTCGGCGGCCACCCCCGCCTCCCTGGAGGCCTCGTGGGCGACGACGACCCGGCCGGTCCGGCGCACCGACGCGCAGACGGTGTCGTAGTCCACCGGAGACAGCGAGCGAAGATCGATCACCTCGAGCGAGCGTCCCTCGTCCTCGGCCGCCTCCGCGGCGGCCAGGGCCGTGCCGACCATGGCCCCGTAGGTGATCACGGTCGCATCCGCGCCGGGGCGCACGACACGCGCGAGCCCCATCGGCGCGGCGTCGGCGAGCGGGGTCTCCTCGTCGACCTCGCCCTTGGCGTGGTACAGCCGCTTGGGCTCGAAGAAGATCACGGGATCGTCGCTCGCGATCGCCTGACGCAGACACACGTACGCGTCCTGCGGGTTCGACACCGCCACGACCCGGAGCCCTGCCGTGTGCACGAAGTAGGCCTCCGGAGACTCGGAGTGGTGCTCGGCCGCGCCGATGCCGCCGCCCCACGGGATGCGGATCGTGATCGGCATCGGCACCCGCCCCTGGGTGCGGTAGTGCAGCTTCGCCACCTGGGAGACGATCTGGTCGAACGCGGGATAGACGAACCCATCGAACTGGATCTCCACGACCGGGCGGTAGCCGCGCATGGCCAGCCCCACGGCCGTCCCGACGATACCGGACTCGGCCAGCGGGGTATCGATCACCCGTCGGGCGCCGAACTCCGCGAGCAGGCCGTCCGTGATCCGGAAGACGCCGCCGAGCTTTCCGATGTCCTCTCCGAGCAGCACCACCTTCTCGTCGTCCTGGAGGGAACGGCGCAGCGCAGCGCCGAGGGCCTTGCCCATCGTGAGGGTCGTCATGTCAGACCCCTTCGAACGAGGCGAGGTAGTCGGCATACGCGGCGCGCTGCTCCGAGAGGCCCGTGTGCGGGGTCGCGTACACGTTGTCGAACACGGCCAGCGCCGGGCGCGTGGTCATGGCGAGACACGTGGCGCGAAGGGTGCGCGCCGCCTCGTCCGCCGCCGACGCGATCTCCGCCGCCTGGGCGTCGTCGAGCACGCCCTCCGCGCGGAGCAGTCGTTCGAGCCGAAGCAGCGGATCGCGTCCGCGCCAGGCCTCGAGCTCCGCCGGGTCCCGGTAGCGCGTCGGGTCGTCCGCCGTCGTGTGCGGTCCGAGCCGGTAGGTGACCGCCTCGATGAAGGCAGGGCCCTTGCCGGACCGTGCATGCTCGGTCGCCCAGCGCATGGCCGCCACGCAGGCGAGGACGTCATTGCCGTCCACGCGGAGGCTGGGGATCCCGAATCCCGGCGCGCGTCCCGCGATGGGGAACTGCGACTGCACAGCCACGGGCTCGGAGATCGCCCAGTGGTTGTTCTGGCACACGAAGACGACGGGGAGTCGGTACGACGACGCGAAGACCATGGCCTCGTTGACGTCGCCCTGGCTGGTCGCGCCGTCGCCGAAGTACGTCACCGCGACCTGGTCCGACTCGTCCGCGCGGATGCCCATCGCGTAGCCGACCGCGTGCAGCGTCTGCGCGCCGATGATGATCTGCAGCGGCGCCATGTGCATGACGGCGGGATCGTAGGACGCGCCCTCCTCGCCGCGCCAGGCGCGCGTGTAGTCGCCGGGGTCCGCTCCCCGGACGTACATCACGCCCGTCTCCCGGTAACTGGGGAACACCACGTCGTCCTCGCGGAGCGCCCGCGCGGTTCCGACCTGCGCGGCCTCCTGGCCCTGGCACGGCGCCCACAGCCCGAGCTGGCCCTGGCGCTGCAGCGCGATCCCCTCGCTGTCGATGCGGCGCACCACGCTCATGTCGCGGAAGAGGGCGAGCAGGTCCGTGGGACTCACGTCCTGGACGAAGGGATCGAGGAGCGGATTGGCCCGGCGGGTGCCGTCCGGGGCGATGAGCTGCTCGGTGAGCGCGAGATCCGTCTCCGTGTCGGCGATCGGGGTGATGCTGGGTGACATCGTCGTCCTCCTTGTCGGAGCCGCCTTCGTGGGGCGACGTTCCGTGGGCTTCCTTGCCGTTGCCTTGAGGCTACGTCCGCTCAGCATCTGGCTCAAGCATTGGAACAGCTTTTGAGCATGTTGCCAAGACAGACGTCACGCGAGCCTGCTACGGTTTGGCACTATGCCCGCCTCGGAACGTCCCGCCGCCCTGGACCGCATCGACCTCGACCTGCTCGACGCGCTCGCCGCAGAGCCGCGGATCACGGTGGTCGCCCTCGCGGAACGGCTCGGTCTCTCGCGGAACACGATCCAGGCTCGCATGACCAGGCTCGAGCAGACGGGGGTGTTCCTGCCGTACGAGCGCGCCTACTCCCCCGCCGTCCTGGGCTTCCCGCTGCAGGCGTTCGTCAGCATCGGCGTGCGTCAGACGGAGCTGCCGCGCATCATCACCGAGCTGTCCCGCGTGCCCGAGGTCGTCCAGGCGCATGGGCTCAGCGGTTCGGTCGACATCCTCGCGCGCGTCGCGTGCCGCGACGCGCGCCACCTCTTCGACACGGACGCCCGGATCCTCTCGATCGACGGCGTGGAGAGGACCGAGACCTCTCTCGCGATGGGCGAGATCATCCCGTTCCGCGTCGCCGGCCTCATCGGGATGGCGCGCCGAGAGGCCTGAGGAAGCGCTCGATCGCGCCGGCGGCCTCCGCGGGCGTCTCGTAGTGGATCAAGTGGCCGACGTGCGCGATCTCGACGAGCTGCGCGTCGGGGAACAGGCGGACGAGCCGCCGCTCCGCCTCGATCGGGGTGATGTCGTCGCGCTGCGCCGCGACGAGGAGGACGGGGACGCCGATCGACGCCGCGTACTCCCTGACGTCGTGCGAGACGCTCGCCACGAACGCGTCCTTCAGGACATCGCGATCCGCGAACCGGGAGAAGTACGTGTCGTGCTGGTCGTGCACGAAGCGCCGCAGGGAAGGGTCCTTCGTCTTCGCCATCGCCATGCTCATCACCCGGACGATCAGCGGATTGCGCAGGAGCGCCGTCCCCAGAGCACGCGGCAGCCGCGCTCCCAGCGCGTAATACAGGATCGCCAGCCGGGTCATGACGCCCTTCGGGCCCTCCAGCGCCGGCGCCCCGATGGGGTTCACCAGGATCAGGCGCGGCGTCGCGAGGCCCCCGGCCACGGCCGCCGCGGCGACGATGGATCCGAACGAGTGCCCGAGGATCACCGCGCCGGGCGCCACCTCGGCCGCGAACGCACGCAGCCACGAGGCGTAGGCCTCGATGTCGTGCGTCCTGCCGGGGAGTGGCGGCGTCTCCCCGAAGCCGGGCAGATCCGGCATGATCACTCGCATGCCGGGCAGATACGCCACCACGGGCTCGAGGCCGTGGTGCTCCCCGCGGAAGCCGTGCACGGCGATGAGGGCGGGGGCGTCGCCCGAGACCGTGTCGTCCCCGTAGACCCAGTACGTCGTCCGTCCCCCGGCGATCTCGACCTCGCGCCGCTCCACGGGGATGCGCTGCAGTCGGTCGGCGTACGGGGAGGCGACGGTCACCCCTCGAGTCTACGGGCGCGTCTCGTACGGCGATGTCGGCGCCGCGTCCTACCGTGGGTGCCATGACCACGGATCGTGCGCTGCCCGCCTGGATCGATCGCGTCGGGGTGTTCGATCTGGAGACCACCGGCGTCGACGTCGCCGGAGACCGGGTGGTCACGGCCTACATCGGGGTGCTCGACCGAGAGGGACGCGAGCTCGCGTCGAGAAGCTGGCTGGCCGATCCTGGCGTGCCGATCCCGGAGGGCGCATCCGCGATCCACGGGATCACGACCGATCACGCACGCCGCCACGGCGCGGCTGCCGCCGTGGTCGTGGCGGAGGTGACCAGAGCGCTCCGTGCCCTCCTCGGCCAGGGCGTGCCGATCGTCGCGTACAACGCCTCCTACGACTTCTCGCTTCTCGCGCACGAGGCCCGCCGACACGCCGTGGAGCCGTTGGACGCCCCCTCGCCGGTCATCGATCCACTGGTGATCGACAAGGCCTACGACCGGTACCGGCCGGGAAAGCGCACCCTCGAAGTCGTCGCCGCGCACTACGAGGTCGTGCTGGACGCCGCGCACGAGGCATCGGCGGACGCCATCGCGGCCGGACGCGTGGCACAGGCCCTGGCCCGCCGCTTCACGCTCCCGGACACCGCCGCGGAACTGCACACGCGCCAGATCGGATGGGCCCGCGCCCAGGCCGAGAGCCTCACGGAGTACTTCATCCGCATCGGCCGCCTGGAGCCCGAACAGACGCTCGACGGCGCTTGGCCGGTCCGCTGAGGATCCTCCGCACGGCGGATGCCGCGCCGACGAGCCGTGGCTAGCCTGTGATCATGGATGCGGTCATCGACGCGGTGTTCGGGTGGGGCACGATCGCGCTCGTGCTGGCCCTGCCGATCGCGCTCATCGTGACCGGAGTCGCACACGCGGCGTCGCGAAGGCCCATCGAGGAGCGCTACCGCGGCGCGGGCGGCGGCCTCGTCGGCGTGTTCGACAGCGTCTGGTCCCCCAGCGCGCACGAGGCCGGGATGGAGCGCGATCGCGAGACCCGGCGATCGATCCCCGCCCCTACACCCGATCCGGACTGGGTCATGCGCCGGGGAGCCGACGGAACCCCGACCCGCATCCGGATCGACGTTGCCCCCGATCGCTGACCGCGGCGCGTGCGGCACGGCTCCGCTGACCCGACGAAGCGCGAACGTGGCAGGTCCGTGGACCTAGACTCGCCGTCATGAGCTGGGACGTGCTGATCCTGCGGCTTCCGCAGGAGATCCAGACCTACGACGATCTGACGGCGTGCGAGAGCGACCCGATGCTCCCCCTCGGTGCGCTCGAGGACGTGCGACGACACATCGACGCGACGTTCCCCGACACCGACTGGTCCGATCCGCGCTGGGGCGTCTGGCACGGCCCGGAGGGCTCGATCGAGTTCAGTCTGGGCAGGGACAGTGACGCCCCGCTGGAGCACCTGATGCTCCACGTCCGCGCCGGCGACGAGATCGTCGGACGCATCGTCGCGCTGTGCGAAGGCGCGGGGTGGAAGGCGCTGGACACGTCCGCGACGGAGTTCCTCGTCTCCGCCGCCGACGCGTCCGGACTCTCCGGCTGGCGGAGCCTCCGCGACCGTGCGGCCGGCCGGAACGCGTAGCGACTCCGCAGCGGCCGGCCGAGTTCCTCGGTGCACAGCAGAAGGCCCCCGAGCTCTTCACGAGCCGAGGGCCTTCTTGTGCGTCTCGTCGACGTCGGGGCTTACTTGGAGGAACCGCCGAAGTTCTTGAAGCGCTGGTTGAACTTCTCGACGCGACCGGCCGAGTCCATGATGCGCTGCTTGCCCGTGTAGAACGGGTGCGAGGCGGAGGAGATCTCGACGTCGATGACGGGGTACTCCACGCCGTCCAGCTCGATCGTCTTGTCGCTCGTGACGGTGGAGCGGGTGAGGAAGGTCTCTCCCGAGCCGAGGTCGCGGAACACGACGGCCTGGTAGTCGGGGTGGATGTCAGTCTTCATGGGATTCCTTACGTGGTGCCCTGGATTCTGCCAGGGGCGAGGGAAGTCTGCGGTGCGGAAAACACCAAGGATCGATTCTAGCAGACGAGCGCGTCAGGACGCGGCACGCGCGGCGTAGCGGCCGTCGACCCGGTCGAGGGAAATCGGCATGCCGAACGCCTCGCTCAGCGTCTCGGCGGTCAGGGTCTGCGCGAGCGGCCCGGCGGCGACCACGCGGCCCTCCCGGAGCAGGAGCACGTGCGTGAAGCCCACGGGGATCTCCTCGACGTGGTGGGTCACCATGACCATCGCCGGCGTGGTGGGCGACTGCGCGTAGCCGCTCAGCAGCGCCAGCAGCTCCTCGCGGGACCCGAGGTCGAGGCTCGCCGACGGCTCGTCGAGCAGCAGCAGTTCCGGGTCGGTCATCACGGCGCGGGCGATCTGGACGCGCTTCTGCTCGCCGTCGCTGAGAGTCCCGAACAACCGATCCGCCAGGTGCGACAGGTGCCACTGCTCCAGCACCCGCATCGCGCGACGCTCGTCGACGCCGTCGTAGTCCTCGTTCCACCGCCCCATCACCGAGTAGGCCGCGGTCATGACCGTGTTGAGCACCGACTCCTCGCGCGGGATGCGGCGGGCCATGGCGCTGGACGCGAAGCCGATCCGCGGGCGGATCTCGAACACGTCGGTGCGCCCCAGGGTCTCCCCCAGGATGTCCACGCGGCCGGAGGTCGGATGCATCAGCGTGTCCGCGAGCTGGAGCAGCGTGGTCTTGCCGGCGCCGTTCGGCCCGAGGATGACCCATCGCTGGTCGTCGGTCACCGACCAGGTCACATGGTCGACGATGTTCCGCCCGTCCCGACGGACGACGACATCCGTGAGATCGAGCACCGTGAGATCGGAGTCGTCAGGCATGCCGCCAGCCTATCGGCTCAGCCGACGACCTCCGCGTAGAGCGCTCGGGTCGTGTCGGCGATGGCGGCCCAGCTGAACTCGCGCGCCGCCCGGTCGCGCCCGGCCCGACCGTAGTCGCGGGCACGGGCGGGATCGCCGGTGACCTCGGTGAGCACCCGCGCCAGGTCCGCGACGAACCGCTCCGGATCCACGGGCGTCCCCGTCCCGTCCTGGACCTGCTCGATCGGCACCAGTCGGCCGGTGACCCCGTCGTCGACGACCTCGGGGATGCCGCCCGTCGCCGTGCCGACGACGGCGGCGCCGCACGCCATCGCCTCGAGGTTCACGATGCCCAGCGGCTCGTACACGGAGGGGCAGACGAAGGTCGTCGCGACCGTCAGGATCGCCGACAGCTCGCGCCGCGGCAGCATCCGCTCGATCCAGACCACGCCGTCCCTGGACTGCTGCAGACCGCGGACGAGCCCCTGCACCTCCGCCATGATCTCCGGGGTGTCCGGCGCGCCGGCGCAGAGCACGACCTGCACGTCGGCGGGCAGCTCCGCGGCGGCACGCAGAAGGTACGGCAGCCCCTTCTGGCGCGTGATCCTCCCGACGAAGACGACAGACGGCCGCGCGGGGTCGATCCCCGCCGCGCGGAGGAACGCGTCGTCGTCGACGGGGTGCCACGCGTCGACGTCGATGCCGTTGTGGATGACGCGCACCCGTGCGGGGTCGACTTGGGGATACGCCCGCAGGATGTCGGCGCGCATTCCGGCGCTCACCGCGACGATCGCGGCCGCGTTCTCGTACGCCAGCCGCTCGATCCCGCTCGAGACCGCATATCCGCCGCCGAGCTGCTCCGCCTTCCACGGACGGAGGGGCTCCAGGCTGTGGGCCGTCAGGACGTGCGGGATGCCGTGCAGCTGCGAAGCGAGGTGTCCTGCGAAGTTCGCATACCAGGTGTGGCTGTGCACGACGTCCGCGCCCGCGACGTCCGGGACGATCACGAGATCCGTTCCCAGCGTCTGCAGCGCGGGGTTCGCGCCGTCCAGCTCCGAGGGCGTGCGATACGCCGTGGTTCCCGCCTCGTCACGCGGCGCGCCGAACGCGCGCACGCGCACGTCGACGGCCTCCCGGAGCGCGCGGACGAGCTCGGCGACGTGGACACCCGCCCCGCCGTAGATCTCCGGCGGGTACTCCTTGGTGATCATGTCGACGCGCATGACTGCACGCTAGTACAAGCGCTCACAGGGCATCTATGGTGGAGCCATGTCGGCACCAAAGAAGGTCTTCGGGATCATCCTCGCCGGTGGCGAGGGAAAGCGCCTCATGCCCCTGACCGCGGACCGGGCCAAGCCCGCGGTGCCCTTCGGCGGCCAGTACCGGCTGATCGACTTCGCGATATCGAACCTCATCAACTCGGGCCTGCGCCAGATCGTCGTGCTGACGCAGTACAAGTCGCACAGCCTCGACCGGCACATCTCCCAGACCTGGCGGATGTCCGCGTTGCTCGACTCGTACGTCACCTCGGTGCCGGCCCAGCAGCGGCTCGGAAAGCGATGGTTCTCCGGCTCGGCGGACGCCATCCTGCAGAGCCTGAACCTCATCAACGACGAGAAGCCGGACATCGTCGTCGTCATCGGCGCCGATCACGTGTACCGGATGGACTTCCGCCAGATGCTGGAGGCGCACATCGCCTCGGGGGCGAAGGCGACCGTCGCCGGCATCCGTCAGCCGCTCGCGCTGGCCTCGCAGTTCGGCGTGATCGACGTCGCCACAGACGGATCCGGGCGGATCCACCAGTTCCTCGAGAAGCCGACGGATGCGACCGGCCTCCCGGACGCCCCGCACGAGGTCCTCGCCTCGATGGGCAACTACATCTTCGACGCGGACGCGCTGATCTCCGCGGTCGAGGCCGACGGGGAGTCCGCCACGTCGAGCCACGACATGGGCGGCGACATCGTCCCCTTCTTCGTCGAGCGCGGCGAGGCCGGGTTCTACGACATGCGGCAGAACGACGTGCCCGGCTCATCCCCGCGGGACCGGGCCTACTGGCGCGACGTCGGGACCATCGACTCGTTCTACGACGCCCATCGCGACCTCATCTCGACGCTCCCGGTGTTCAACCTCTACAACATGGAGTGGCCGATCCACGCCCAGGCGGTCAACTCTCCCCCGGCCAAGTTCGTCCGCGACTCGGTCGGGCGGATCGGCAACGCGATCGACTCGATCGTCTCGCTCGGCTCGGTCCTGTCGGGGACCCATCTGGAGCGGAGCGTCGTCGGCCCGTGGACCCTCGCCGGCGGCGGGTCCACGATCACCGACTCCGTCCTCTTCGACGGCGTCCGGGTCGGACAGGGCGCGCGCGTGCACCGGGCGATCCTCGACAAGAACGTGGTGCTCCTGGACGGAGCGACGGTCGGCGTGGATCGCGAGCGGGACCTCGCCCGCGGGTTCACCGTGACGGAGTCCGGCATCACCGTGGTCGGCAAGGGCGTCCTGATCGAGCCGTGATCGGCCCGCCCCGAGGAGCCGCTACGCTCGTCGCGTGACCGCTGCGCGCTTCCTCGTCGTCCTCGATGCCGATTCCACGCTCCTGCAGGACGAGGTGATCGAGCTGATCGCGGATGAGGCGGGTCGCCGTGCGGAGGTGCAGGCGGCCACGGAGGCGGCGATGCGCGGCGAGGTCGACTTCGCCACGAGCCTCCGCTCCCGCGTCGAGGCGCTCGCCGGTGTGCCGTCCGCCGCCTTCGGCCGGGTGCGCGCCCGCGTGCGGCCGACCCCGGGCGTGACCGAGCTCACAGCGGCGGTGCACGCACGCGGCGGTGTCGTCGGCGTCGTCTCGGGAGGCTTCCACGAGGTGCTCGATCACGTCGCCCCCGGTCTCGGCGTCGACCGCTGGCGTGCGAACCGCCTCGCGTTCGCGGGAGACGCCCTCGACGGAACCGTGGAGGGCGAGATCGTCGACGCGCAGGCGAAGGCCGCGACCCTCCTCGCCTGGGCGGACGAGCTCGGCGTGCCCCGGCGACGCACGGTCGCGATCGGCGACGGTGCGAACGACCTGCGCATGATGGACGCGGCGGGGCTCGGCCTCGCCTTCAACGCCAAGCCGGCGGTGCGCGCCGCGGCGAACCTCGTCGTCGGGCCGCAGGATCTCCGCGAGGTCATCCCGCTCCTGCCCTGAGGCGCGATCCCCCTGTCCCCGTCCCCGTCCCCCTCCCTTCAGGATGTCGGCGGCCGGCACTAGCGTCGGGACATGGACATCATCCTCGTTCCGGGCCTCTGGCTCGACGCCTCCTCGTGGGATCCGATCCTTCGCGGTCTCGTCGCGGCCGGGCACCGGCCCCATGCCCTCACCCTGCCGGGCGTCGGCGAGCCCGGCGCGTCGTCCGCGGAGGTCGGCATCGCCGAGTGGGTCGACGCCGTCGTCGCCGAGATCGACCGTGCCCAGGCCCCCGTCGTGCTCGTCGGCCACTCCGGCGGCGGCAACGTGGTGTGGGGAGCCGCGGACGCCCGCCCGGAGCGAGTGGCGCGCGTCGTCTTCGTGGACACGGCGCCGCCCGCGCCGGGGTACGGGATCAGTGAGTTCGAGATCGTGGACGGCGTGGTCCCGTTCCCCGGGTGGGGCTTCTTCCCCGATGAGGACGTCTCGGACCTCGACGAGGCCACACGCGCGCGGACGGCCCCGCTCACCAGGAGCGTGCCGGCACGGGTCCCGACCGACCCCATCCGTCTGGCGGACCCGCGACGATACGACGTGCCGGTGACCCTGCTGATGGGCGGGATGACCGAAGCGGAGTTCGGCGAGCAGATCCGGCAGTGGGGCGACTACGCCGAAGAGTACCGCCGCATCCAGGACGCCGAGGTCGTCCGGATCGGGTCGGGACACTGGCCGCAGTTCTCCGTGCCCGATCGGCTCACCGAGCTCCTCGTGGCCGCGATCGATCGCACAGCCGGACGCTGACCGTTCCCCGCACTGCGGCGGGTGCCTGCTCGCGGCGGGTATCGACGGCGCCCGTCAGTGACCCATCCCGAGGCCGCCGTCGACCGGGATCACGGCGCCGGAGATGTACGCGGCGTCGTCGGAGGCGATCCACGTCACGACCCCGGCGACCTCGTCCGCCGACGCGAACCGGCCCGCCGGGATGCTCGCCTTGTACTGCTTCTGCGTCTCCTCCGGGAGCTCGGCGGTCATGTCCGTCTCGATGAATCCCGGGGCGACGACGTTGGCGGTGATGCCGCGGCCGCCGAGCTCACGGGTCAGCGAACGCGCGAAGCCGACGAGGGCGCTCTTCGAGGCGGCGTAGTTGATCTGACCGGCCGACCCGTAGAGGCCGACCACGCTCGAGATGAGGACGACCCGCCCGAAACGCGCACGCAGCATGCCCTTCGACGCGCGCTTGACGACGCGGAACGCCCCGCCCAGGTTCGTGGCCACGACGCTGTCGAAGTCGTCCTCGCTCATGCGCAGGAGCAGGGTGTCCTTGGTGATCCCGGCGTTCGCGACGACGATCTCGACGGGGCCGAGCTTCTGCTCGACCTCCGTGAACGCGGCGTCGACGGCCGCCGCGTCGGTCACGTCCGCCCGCACCGTGAGCGTGCCGTCCGGCCCCTCGCCGCTGCGCGCCGTGACCGCCACCCGGTAGCCGTCGCGTACGAAGCGCTCCGCGATCGCGCGGCCGATGCCGCGGTTGCCACCGGTCACGAGGACGACACGGTCAGTGCTCATCACAGACTCCCACTCTCAGGTTCTCCAGCCTCGCAAGCCTACCCAGAGCAGCGCGGCGGGAATTGACATCCGGCGGCCGTGCCGGGAGTCTGGGGACGACCAGGGAGACGGACATCGTGAGCGACAACGCCAACGCCGAAGAGCAGCCCCCGCGGCCCCCCGTGCCGCCGACACCCGAGCAGCCCGCCCCGCCGCCGCGCGGTCCGTGGGACGGGGCGGCCGCCTCACCCGGCGCGGCCATCGTGCCCGCGCCGGCCTCTCCGGCGTTCCCGAGCTACGGCGCCCCGGCCTCGCCCAGCGTCCCGTCGGCATACGGCGGGCCCGGGGCGTACGGCACGCCGCCCGCGTACGGGTACGCAGCGCCGTATGCTCCGCCCGCGCCGACCAACGGGCTCGCCGTCACCTCGATGATCCTCGGCATCGCCGGCCTCGTGCTGATCTGGGTGGTCGTCCCGCTGCTCGCCTCGATCGCGGCCGTCATCACCGGACACATCGCCCTGGGCCAGTGCAAGCGCAACCCGCAGCTGGGCGGACGCGGCATGGCGATCGCCGGGCTGATCCTGGGCTACATCGGGGTGGCGGGACTCATCGTGATCGTGGCCCTGTCGATCATCAGCTTCCTCTTCTTCGGCGCGTTCTCGCTGTCGATGATCCCGCTCATGTCGTGATCCGAGAGCGGTGCGGCGGCGTAGGCTGGACTCACCGTGAGAAAGTCCCGCACCGCCCCCTCGCTGACCTCCTTGCCGCGCGCGCCGCGCGATGAGGCCAAGGGGCGAGCCCGCCAGTACATCGTCACGATGTCGATCCGCGTGGCCTGCCTGCTGCTCATGGTGGTCGTGACCCCGTACGGCTGGTACACCTGGCTCTTCGCGCTCGCCGCGATCGTGCTGCCCTACATCGCCGTGGTGTTCGCCAATGCCGGGGACGATTCGACCGAGACCGTCATCGAGTCGCCCCAGCTCGGGATCACGGCCGCACCGACCGAGGCCGCTCCCCCGGCGTCGGACGAGGGCCGCCCCACGCTGAGGATCCAGGAGACCGGATCGACGCCCGCGGACCCCGATCCCGGAGCCGCCCGATGACGGACCCCGCCCCCGAGTGCTCGCGCGCGGGGTGCCGCTCCGTCGCCACCCACCGCGTGCTCTGGCGCAATCCGCGCATCCACGCCCCGGATCGGCAGAAGGTGTGGACGGCCTGCGACGAGCACGTCGCGTTCCTCAGCGACTACCTGCGTGCCCGGGACTTCCCGGTGGACGTACGGAAGGGGTTCTCATGATGCGCCGTCGGCTCCTGCGATGGGCGGGGTACGTCGCCGTCGCCCTCGTCTTCGCCGTCGTCTGCGTCCTGCTCTCCCAGTGGCAGTTCGCGCGCAACGAGGGGCGGGAGACGCAGATCCGCCTCGTCGAGGAGAACTATGACGCACCGGCGGTGCCCCTGAGCGACCTGTTGCCGGCCGGCGCCGCCCTTGACCCCGAGGACGAGTGGCGCCCGGTGCTCCTGCGCGGCGAGTACGTCCCCGAGGGTCAGCTTCTCGTCCGGAACCGTCCGCACGGCGGCACCAGCGCGTTCGAGGTGCTCGTGCCGTTCCGCACGGACGACGGCCGGACCCTCATCGTGAACCGCGGGTGGGTCGCCCCCGGCGAGGGCGAGGTTCCCGACGTCGTCCCCGCCGCCCCGACGGGCCCCGTCGAAGCGGTCGTGCGTCTGCGCCCGCAGGAGCCCCTGCCGCCCTCCGGCCGCGGCGCGCCGGAGGGGCAGGTCCCCAGCATCAACCTCGGCTTCGTCGCCGACCTCCTGAAGTCGGAGGGCCTTCAGGACCCGTCCGCTCCGGTCGACGCCGGCGCGTACGGAGCGCTCGTGTCGGAGGACCCCGCACCGTCCGCACGACCGCATGGCTTCGATGCGCCGTCCGAGGACCCGGGACCGCATCTGTCCTACGCGATCCAGTGGATCCTGTTCGCCCTCATGGGCTTCGTCTTCATCGGGTACATCATCCGCACCGAGGTCGTGAAGCACCGCGAGGAGGCGGAGGGGCGGCCCGCCCGCGAGCCGCGACGCCGACGCGATCGCGACATGCACGACGAGGACGAGCTCCTCGACGCCGCCGGCCACCGCTGACCGTATCGACGGCGATAGGGGCGGACCCGAGCGGGCACGCCCTAGGCGAGCTCGATGAGGTCCTGGTACTCGCGGCTCCAGATGTCCTCCACGCCGTCCGGGAGGATCAGCACCCGCTCGGGGTTCAGGGACTCCACCGCACCGGGGTCGTGGGACACCAGCACGACGGCGCCCTCATAGTGCGCCAGGGCGCCGAGGATCTCCTCGCGGGACGCGGGGTCGAGGTTGTTCGTGGGCTCGTCCAGCAGCAGCATGTTCGCCGAGGAGACCACGAGGGTCGCGAGGGACAGTCGCGTCTTCTCCCCTCCGGAGAGGACGCCGGCGGGCTTGTGGACGTCGTCCCCGGTGAACAGGAACGAGCCGAGCACCTTGCGCGCCTCGGTCTCGGTCAGGTCCGGCGCGGCCGACACCATGTTCTCCAGCACGGATCGTGACACGTCGAGGTTCTCGTGCTCCTGGGCGTAGTACCCGATCTTCAGGCCGTGCCCGGGCTCCAGCTGACCGGTGTCGGGCTGATCCACCCCGGCGAGGATCCGCAGCAGGGTGGTCTTTCCCGCACCGTTGAGCCCCAGGACGACCACCTTGGATCCGCGGTCGATCGCCAGGTCCACGTCGGTGAAGATCTCGAGCGACCCGTAGGACTTCGACAGCCCCGAGGCCTTCATCGGGGTCTTGCCGCACGGCGCCGGCTTCGGGAACCGGAGCTTGGCCACGCGGTCCGCCTGCCGGACCTCCTCCAGCCCGGACAGCAGCTTCTCGGCGCGGGCGACCATCTGGTGCGCGGCGGCGGCCTTCGACGCCTTGGCGCCGAACCTCGCCGCCTGCAGCTGCAACTGGGTCGCCTTCTTCTCGGCGTTGGCGCGCTCCTTCTTGCGCCGCTCCTCGTCGGCGACGCGCTGACGCAGGTAGTTCTTCCAGTTCATGTTGTAGATGTCGATGACCTGGCGGTTCGCGTCGAGGTAGAACACGCGGTTGACGGTCTCGCCGACGAGCTCCACGTCGTGGCTGATCACGATCAGGCCGCCCTTGTAGCCCTTGAGGAACTCGCGCAGCCACACCACGCTGTCGGCGTCGAGGTGATTGGTCGGCTCGTCGAGGATCATGGTGTCCGCGTCCGAGAACAGGATCCGAGCGAGCTCGATGCGCCGTCGCTGTCCGCCGGAGAGGGTCTTCAGCGGCTGGTCGAGGATGCGGTCCGGCAGGGAGAGGTTGTGCGCGATGGACGCGGCCTCCGCCTCCGCAGCGTAGCCGCCGAGGGACTCGAACCGCTCGGTGAGGTTCCCGAAGCGACGCATGGCCTTCTCCGCCACCGCCGGGTCGTCCGAGCCCATCAGCTCGGAGGCCTCGCGGATGCCCAGGGTCAGCGATCCCAGCCCGCGGGCGTCCAGGATCCGGGTCCGCGCGAGCATCTCCGGGTCCCCGGAGCGCGGGTCCTGGGGCAGGTAGCCGATCTCGCCGCTGCGGTCCACCCGGCCGTCGGACGGCAGCGTGTCCCCGGCGAGGACCTTCGTCAGCGTCGTCTTGCCGGCGCCGTTGCGGCCGACGAGGCCGATCTTGTCGCCGTCGGCGACGCGGAAGGAGACGTTCTCCATGAGCAGGCGCGCTCCGACGCGGATCTCGAGGTCGTGCACGGCGAGCACAGCAGACGTCCGTTCTGGAAGAGGGTGAGCGGCCGGATGGCCAGCCTCCCAGTATAGGGCGCCGCGCCGTGCGGACGCCGCCCGGTCCGCTGTCAGGGGGCGAGGCCGCGCGCCGTCAGCGCCTCCCCCACCGCGTCCGCATGCCGCAGGGTCCGCACCAGGATCGGCACCGCACCGCGCGGCCCCATCCGCACGCCCCGCGCCCGGTGGGCGTCGCGCGTCTGCTGGACGAATCCGGACACCACCGGCACCGTCGCGATCGTCAGGGCGAGAACCAGGGCGGCCGCATCGGGGTCGACGCCCATGGCGCGGAACGGCGTCAGCACGCTGCGCAGCACCTCGGTCACGGCCGCCATCGTCGTGGTCGCCGTGACCAGCTCCGCAAGGAGCATGAGCGCGACCACTCGGCCGGTGCTGACGGCGGCCGTCTCCCAGGAGACGAGCAGACCGAGCGCGCCGCCGACCACCACGACGATCCAGCGCAGCCGCCACCACGCCGCGCCCAGCGCCGACACCGGAAGCCGGGCGAGCGGGTACAGCAGCGAGACGAGCACGAGGACGCCGCCGACGCCGACGGCGCCCAGCGGCAGGAGAGCGAGCAGGAGCGCCGCGCCGGCGAGCAGCGCGATCTTGACCCCGGCGGGCGTCCGGTGCACGATGCTCCGGCCCGGGCGATAGAGCTGTCTCACCGGCGGTCCCTCCTCTCGCCGGTGCTCATGCGCACTGGGCGACGTAGGCGGACACGACGGCATCCGGCGACCCGACGGCGACGACCCGCCCGTCCTCGAAGAGGACCGCCTCGTCGCACCGGAGCGCCAGATCCAGGTCGTGCGTGACCAGCACCAGGGGCTGGCGCAGCCCGAGGAGCAGCTCGGCGATCCGACGGGTGTTGCGCAGATCGAGACGCGTCGTGGGCTCGTCGGCGACGACGAGGTCCGGCTCCGTCGCGAGCACCGCCGCCAGCGCGAGCAGTTGCTTCTCGCCGCCCGACAGCTCGGCCGCCGGGGCGTCGGCCAGGCCCCCGAGGCCGTAGCGGTCGAGAACGGCGCCGACGCGGGGATCGGCGGCCCCTCGCCGTCCGGCGCGCAGGGACAAGGCGACGTCCTCCGCGGGCGTGGGCATGAGGATCTGCGCCTCCGGATCGGCGAAGACGAATCCCACCCGACGCCGGACCTCCCGCGCGTCGCGGACGGGATCGAGCCCTCCGACGCGCACCGACCCGGTCGTGGCGTGCTGCAGACCGTTCAGCAGGCGGGCGAACGTCGACTTGCCCGATCCGTTCGCGCCGAGGACGGCGGTGCGCGGTGCGGTCACGCGGAGACTCACGTCCTGGAGGATCCGCCGGCCGTCCGCGCGGACTCCGACGCCGTCGAGCCGGATGTCAGCCGACATGGGCGGGCGCGTCCGGGCGCCTCGGCGAGGGAGCGAAGGCCCGGGGGTACGCCCGGCGGAGCGCGAGCGCGAGCGCCGTCGCGGCCGCCGCCTTCAGCAGATCGCCCGGGAGGAAGGCCAGTGACGCCAGCGCCGTCGCCCCGAGCGGCACCCCCGTGACCAGGGCCTGGACGGGGATCCCGAACAGATACACCACCCCGACGCCGCCGACGAGCGTCGCGAGGGCCGTCCGCCAGACGCTCCGCCGCCCCGTTCCGGCGATGAGGCCGATCGCGACCACGCCCGCGACCCACCCGAGCAGGTATCCGGCGCTCGGGCCGACGAACACGCCGAGTCCCCCTCGTCCTCCGGCCAGCACCGGGAGGCCGACCGCAGCCAGAGCGAGGACGGTCAGCACCGCCAACGGTGCGACCCGCGGACCGAGCACCAGCCCGGCGAGCATGACGCCGAGCGTCTGTCCCGTGATCGGCACGCCTGCCGGCAGTGGCACGATGACCAGGCCGAGCGCGACGATCAGAGCGGCGAACACCGCGATGCGTGCGGCCTCGGCCCCCAGCGGACGGGCGGGTGAGGTCATGATTCCTCCTCGACTCGGATGCGGATCGCGAGAGGCGATCTCCTGAACAGCGTTCACTAGAACGCTGTTCAGTATAGTGAGGGGCATGACCCCTCCCTCCCCCGGGCGGCACGACCGGGAGCGCATCGTCTCGGTCGCCCTCGACCTCCTCGACCGGGTGGGACTCCCCGACCTCACCATGCGGAGACTCGCCGGAGAGCTGGACGTTCAGGCCAGCGCGCTGTACTGGCACTTCGCCAGCAAGCAGGACCTGCTCGCTGCGGTTGCCGACCGCATCCTCGAACGGCCGCTTCCGCCGTCGCCTCCGGGCGCAGGGCCCGACGACCGACTCCTCACGGTCGCCCGGGGCATCCGTGACGCGCTGCTCGCCCGTCGCGACGGCGCCGAGGTCGTCCTCAGCACGGCGGCGATGCGACGGGGAGCCTCCCGCGCGCACGACGCCATCGTCGACGCCCTCCCGGGTGTCGACGCCCGAAACGCTCCGGCCGCGACGGCGATCCTGCAGTTCATCCTCGGGCACACCACGCTCGTGCAGCAGCGCATGCACGCTGAGAGCCACGGTGCGGCGGCGGAGCACGACGGCTCCGCCGCTGACGCCGTCGTCTTCGACCTCGGGATCCGGATGCTCGGCGCGGGCCTCCGAGGCGAGGCGGCTTCGGCGGTCAGTCCCGCAGCGGCGGATTCCCGAGCCTGACCCCGGGAAGGAGCGCGATCAGGAGCATCGCGATCGACAGCAGGAACACGGCCGAGAACGCGGCAGCGTCGGCCGCGGCAGCCCCGAACAGCAGGCCGGCGACCGCCAACGCCACCGCCGATCCCGTCGAGTCGGCGATGGACAGCGCCGAGGAGTGGAAGCCCTCGTTCCCGCGGGTGGAGTACGCGAGCATGAGCACGTTGAGGCGCGGATAGACCAGGCCCATGCCTCCGCCCGCGAAGGTCCAGCCCACGACGATGAGCCACGGCGGCAGCGACACGCTCACCGTCGCGAGGACGATGAGGACGCCCGCAAGCACGGCGGCGAGGCTGATCACCGCGATGCGCGTGCTGCCCAACCGATCCCCGATCCGTCCCTGGAGCCAGGACGCCCCCGACCACGCGAGCGCCGCCCCGGTGAGCGCGAGCCCGGCCAGGGTCGGCGGGAACGCGAAGCGGTCCATCAGGGCGTACGGGATGTAGGCCTCGGCGGCGAAGAACGCCCCGGCGACGAGCCCGCGCATGAGGATCACGCTGGGGAGCCCCTTCCCGGCTCGCAGGGTCCCCCGCGGCAGGAGGGGAAGGATCGCGACCCCGATCACGGCGACGGCGAGGACGGCCCCGGGCCAGCGCCACTGCGGCGGCGCGTCCACGGCCAGCCCGACCGCGACGGCGGCGACCGCGACGACGACCGCGAGCATCAGCCGGGGCCCGATCCCTCGGGCGCCCTCCGCCTCCCCCTGCCCGAGGTCCACGCCGTGCAGGCGGAGCGCCACCAGGAGCAGCGCCAGCAGCGCGAGGACCGCGACGCCGAGGAACATCCAGCGCCAGTGCAGGTACTCGGTCACCGCGCCCGCCAGGAAGGGACCGATCATGGAGGGGACCACCCACGCGGCGGCGAAGGCGCCGAAGATCGCCCCGTGCAGTCTCGACGGGTACAGCCGCGCGACCACCACGTACAGCGCCACGGTCTGGCCTCCGGCGCCGAGCCCCTGCACGAGGCGGCCGATCAGGAACACCGTCATGTCCGTCGCGGATCCGGCGATCACGAGCCCGACGACGAACAGCGCGGTCGCCGTGTACACCGGGAGGCGGGGACCGGCGCGATCGCACCAGGCGCCCGTGGCAACCATGCCGATCACCCCGGTCGCGAGCGTCCCGGCGAACGCGACGGCGTAGAGCGACTCGCCGTGCAGTTCGGCGCTCACCACCGGCATCACCGTCGTCACCGCGAGCGCCTCGATCGCGGCGAGGAAGATCAGCGCGACGGCCCCGAGCGTGACGCCGGCGTATCGCGCGCTCCAGATCGAGTCCGCGCGGGGCGCGACCTCGGCCGCCGTCACGTCGCCCTCGTGCTCATGACGACCGCAGCGCGGCGATCCGCGTGACGGCCTCGGTCAGCACCTCGGGAGAGCAGGCGATGTTGATCCGGACGTGTCCGGCGCCCTCCGCGCCGAAAGTCGAGCCTCGGTTCAGGGCGACCTTCGCCTCCCGCAGGATCCGTCCGGCCGGGTCGTCGCCCCAGCCGAGCGGGCGCAGGTCGACCCAGGCGAGATAGCCGGCATCGGGGATGCGGTACTCCGCCTCGGGCAGCAGCTCGGTCAGCAGGCGCGCGAGGAGTCGGCGGTTCTGGTCGAGCGCCGCGAGGAGTCCGTCCAACCAGGCGTCGCTCTCCGGCGCCCACGCCGCGACGGCGGCCAGCGCGCCGAACAGGCCGGTCCGCCACTCGACCTCGGCGGGAAGACCCTGGACGACGGCTGCGGGGCGCTCCCCCGCGGTCACCATCACGGCGCACTTGAGTCCTGCGAGGTTGTACGCCTTGCTCGCGCTCGTGACCGTGAAGCCCACCTCCGCCGCCTGCGCGGAGGCGGCGAGGAACGGGGTGAACGCGATGCCCGGCTGCACCAGCGGCGCGTGGATCTCGTCGCTGACGACGATCGCACCGTGCGCGGCCGCGATCTCGGCCACCCGTGCGAGCGCCTGCCGCGCGTGCACGGTGCCGGTCGGGTTGTGCGGATTGCTGAGCAGCACCGCCCGGGCGCCGCCGGCGAGGGCGCGTTCGATGCCCGCCGTGTCCAGTTCCCATCCGTCGCCCGTGTCGCGCAGCGGCACCGGTTCGACGACCGCCCCCGACTCCTCGATGCAGTCGACGAACGGCGGATAGACCGGAGGAGCGATCACGACGCGATCGCCGGGCTGCAGCGCCGCGCGGAGGATCTCGACGACGCCCATCATCACGTCGCCCGTGGTGCGGACCTGCGCCGGGTCCACGGTCCAGCCGAATCGGCGCGCCGCGAACGCGGAGAACGCGGAGCGGACGCCCGGGTCCGGCGGCGTGTAGCCCGTGTCGCCGAGCTCCACCGCGCGCGCGAGACGCTCGGTGATCGCCGGGGCGAGGGGGAAGTCCGACTCCGCGACGAACAGCGGGAGGACGTCCTCGGGGTACGACCGCCACTTGGTGCTGGATCGCTGACGGAGCTGGTCGATCGGCAGTGCCTGGAGCGGAGCGGACGTCATCCTCCGAGCCTAGCGATCCGGACGGGGTCGAGGCCGCGGAGGACCGCGCATGACGAAGGCCCGACGCCGCGGCGGCGTCGGGCCTTCAGAACGGCCTGATCAGATCGCGAACCCGAGTGCGCGCATCATGTCACGGCCGTCGTCGGTGATCCGCTCCGGGCCCCACGGCGGCATCCAGACCCAGTTGATGCGGAAACGCTCGACGACGGAGTCCAGTGCCTGCGCGGTCTGCTCCTCGAGCACGTCCGTGAGCGGGCAGCCGGCGCTCGTGAGCGTCATGTGGATCACGAGGGCGTCGTTCTCGTCGTCCCAGGCGAGGTCGTAGATGAGTCCGAGGTCGACGACGTTGATCCCGAGCTCCGGATCCATCACGTCCTTGAGAGCCTCGGTGACCTCGTCGTACTTCTCCTCGGTGAGGGTCGCGGTCATGGCTTCAGCCTACGCCTCGATCGGCGCGGAGGGGTCGAGGAACCGGTCGTAGCCCTCGTCCTCGAGCCGGTCTGCCAGCTCGGGGCCGCCCTCCTCGACGATCTTGCCCGCGACGACCACGTGCACGAAGTCCGGGCGGATGTAACGGAGGATCCGGGTGTAGTGCGTGATGAGCAGCACACCGAGGTTCGTCTCCGCCTTGGCGCGGTTGACGCCCTCCGACACGATCTTGAGCGCGTCGACGTCGAGGCCCGAGTCGGTCTCGTCGAGCACGGCGATCTTCGGCTTGAGCACCTCGAGCTGGAGGATCTCGTGGCGCTTCTTCTCGCCGCCGGAGAAGCCCTCGTTGACGTTGCGCTGCGCGAACTTGCCGTCCATGCGCAGGTTCGCCATCGCGGCCTTGACGTCCTTGGTCCACTGCCGGATCGACGGCGCCTCGCCGTCGAGGGCGGTCTTGGCCGTGCGCAGGAAGTTTGTCACGGTGACGCCGGGGATCTCCACGGGGTACTGCATCGCGAGGAACAGGCCCGCGCGGGCGCGCTCGTCCACGCTCATCTCCAGCACGTCCTCGCCGTCGAGCGTGATCGATCCGCTCGTGACGGTGTACTTCGGGTGGCCTGCGATCGTGTAGGCCAGCGTGGACTTCCCGGAGCCGTTGGGGCCCATGATCGCGTGGGTCTCGCCCGTGCGCATGGTCAGGGTGATCCCGTTGAGGATCGGGGTGGTCCCTGCATCGGTCTCGACCGTCACGTGGAGGTCGCGGATCTCGAGGACAGACATTCTGTTCTCCTTCGTCGGTTCTTTACGTCGTGGTGCGTCGGGACGGCGCGCTGGTCAGAGCGCGGAGACGTCCTTCGTGACGGCGGGGTCGATGAGCACGTCGTCGCCGTCGATCTCGACGACGTAGACGGGGACGGGCTCGTAGGCGGGGAGGTTGAGCGGCTTGCCCGTGCACAGCGAGAACGCCGAGCCGTGCGCCCAGCACTCGAGGGTCTGCCCCTCGACGAACCCCTCGGACAGCGAGATGTCGCCGTGCGTGCAGGTGTCGCCGATCGCGTGGATCGTACCCTCCGCGTCGAGCACGACGGCGATCGGGACGCCGTCGAGCTCGACCCGCAGCGGGGTGTCCTGTTCGAGGTCGCTCACTCCGCAGGCGCGCTGGGCGCTCATGCGGAGACCTCGGCGAGCTCCGCCTCGATCGCGGCGAGCAGCTCCTCCTCCAGAGCGGGGATGCGCAGACGCTGCACGATGTCGCTGAGGAAGCCGAGGACGACCAGCCGGCGCGCCTCCTCCTCCGGAATGCCCCGGGCCTGGAGGTAGAACAGCTGCTCGTCGTCGAAACGCCCCGTGGCGCTCGCGTGCCCCGCACCGAGGATGTCGCCGGTCTCGATCTCGAGGTTCGGGATCGAGTCCGCGCGGGCGCCCTCGGTGAGGACGAGGTTGCGGTTCGCCTCGTACGAGTCGGTGCCGGTCGCGTCCGGGCCGATCAGGACGTCGCCGATCCACACGCTGTGGGCGCTCTCCCCCTGGAGGGCGCCCTTGTAGAGGACGTCGCCGGTCGTGTGCGGGCCCTTGTGGTGCAGGTACACCTGGCTCTCCAGGTGCTGACCGGCGTCCGCGTAGGAGAGCCCGTACATGCGGCCCTCGGAGCCCGCGCCGGCGAGCTCCAGGCTGGGGTTGACGCGTACGACGCCCCCGCCGAAGCTCACCACGAAGTGCGTGAGCGCCGCATCGCGGTCCACCCGCGCCTGATGCGCCGCGGCGTGGATCGCGTCGTCCGCCCAGCGCTGCACGGAGACCACCGTGAGGCGGGATCCCTCCCGCGCGATGATCTCGACGTTCTGCGCGTACTGCGCCGCCCCGTGGTGGTCGAGAACGACCGTGGCCTGCGAGTTCGGCATCGCCTCGATCAGGAGCTGACCGAAGGCGCGCTTGCCGGCGTCGGTCCCGTCGATGCGGAGCACGACCGGCTCCGCCACCTCGTCGCCCTCCTCGATGCGCAGGTGCAGACCGCGGTGGGCGTGCTTCCAGGCGAGGGAGCTGACACGGTCCTCCGGACGGAAGAACTGCCCGTACGCGTCCTCCTCGTCGGGGACGAGGAAGGCCTCCGCCGCGTCGAGATCGATCGCGACCGCGTGCTCGTCGCCCGGCTCGTCCGCGAGCAGCGCGCGCAGGCGCTCCACCGGCGTGTGCTTCCAGTTGACCTCGCGGCCCGTCGGAGCGTCGAAGTCCGCCGGATCGAACGAGTGCGGGCGCTCCGAGCGGGTCTGGACGGGGACGAAGCTCCCCGCCGCGGCGACCTGTGCCGCGGGGTCGATGTGGGCGTGCGTGTCCTGCGCCGCAGAGGGCGCCGTCGTCGAGGCCGTCATCTAGCCGACCGATCCTTCCATGCCCATCTCGATGAGCTTGTTCAGTTCCATCGCGTACTCCATGGGCAGCTCCCGCGCGATCGGCTCGATGAAGCCGCGCACGATCATCGCCATCGCCTCGTCCTCGGGCATGCCGCGGGACTGCAGGTAGAAGAGCTGCTCCTCACTGACCTTCGACACCGTGGCCTCGTGCCCGAGCTGCACGTCGTCGACCCGGATGTCGATCGCCGGGTAGGTGTCGGAACGGGACTTCGTGTCCACGAGCAGAGCGTCGCAGCGCACCGTGTTCGCCGAGTGGTGGGCGTTCGCGTCCACGCGGACCTCGCCGCGGTACCCTGCGCGTCCGCCGCCGCGGGCGATCGACTTCGAGACGATCGACGACTGCGTGTAGGGCGCCATGTGGATCATCTTCGCGCCGGCGTCCTGGTGCTGACCCGGGCCCGCGAACGCGACCGAGAGGGTCTCGCCCTTGGCGTGCTCGCCCATCAGGTAGATGGACGGGTACTTCATGGTGACCTTGGAGCCGATGTTGCCGTCGACCCACTCCATGGTCGCGCCCTCGTGGGCGACCGCACGCTTGGTGACGAGGTTGTAGACGTTGTTCGACCAGTTCTGGATCGTCGTGTAACGCACGCGGGCGTTCTTCTTCACGATGATCTCGACGACGGCCGAGTGCAGCGAGTCGCTCTTGTAGATCGGCGCGGTGCAGCCCTCGATGTAGTGGACGTAGCTGCCCTCGTCGGCGATGATCAGGGTCCGCTCGAACTGGCCCATGTTCTCGGTGTTGATGCGGAAGTAGGCCTGCAGCGGGATCTCCACGTGCACGCCCTTCGGCACGTACACGAACGAGCCGCCCGACCACACGGCCGTGTTCAGCGCCGCGAACTTGTTGTCGCCGGCCGGGATGACGGTCCCGAAGTACTCCTCGAAGAACTCGGGGTGCTCCCGCAGCGCCGTGTCGGTGTCCATGAAGATGACGCCCTGCTGCTCCAGGTCCTCGCGGATCTGGTGATAGACGACCTCGGACTCGTACTGCGCGGCAACGCCCGCGACGAGGCGCTGACGCTCCGCCTCCGGGATGCCGAGGCGCTCGTAGGTCTCACGGATGTCCGCAGGCAGGTCCTCCCAGGACTGGGCCTGCTTCTCCGTGGAGCGCACGAAGTACTTGATGTTGTCGAAGTCGATCTCGCTGAGGTCGGCGCCCCAGGTCGGCATCGGCTTGCGCCCGAAGAGCTGGAGCCCCTTGAGACGGGTCTTCAGCATCCACTCGGGCTCGTTCTTGAGGGCGGAGATGTCCCGGACGACCGCCTCGCTCAGACCGCGTTTCGCGCTGGCGCCGGCGGCATCGGGGTCGTGCCAGCCGAACTCGTACACCCCCAGACCATCGAGCTCCGGGCGATCGATCAGCACATCCGACATCACACACTCTCCTCATCGGGCCGCAACGGTGTCATCCGCCCCGGCACGCCGCATCCCCGTCGTGTCTGCGGGGATGGGGGTGCCGCTGGTGGGCCCTCTCATGGACGCTTCGCGCCTAGACTGTTCTCGATGTCACGCGCACGAGCGCGCGCATCGCAACACCCCCGATTCTACAGGTTCCCTCCGACATGCGGACCGTTTCCGTCCCGCCGGCGGGATCCGGAGGACCCATGCCCGAGAGCACCGTTTCGCCTGCCGCCCCGCACCGCCTCCGCGAGGCTCCTCCCCGTCCCGGCGGCGGCGCGGAGGCCGCACCGTTCCCGGCCAGGCCCCTGCGCGTGTTCGCGTGGCTCTCGTTCCTCGCCGAGGTCATCATCATCGGGACCGGCGGCGCCGTGCGGCTCAGCGGTTCCGGCCTCGGCTGCTCGGAGTGGCCGATGTGCACCCCGGACTCGCTCGTGCCGACGCCCGAGCAGGGCTATCACGGGATCATCGAGTTCGGGAACCGAACCATGACGGGCGTCGTGGGCCTGCTGGCGCTCGCCGTCCTGCTCCTGCTTCTGCACGCGGTCGGCGGCCGCCGCGCGGTGCGCTCCACCCTCTGGTTCGCCGGCGGCGGCATCGTCGCCGCACTGATCGCCTACGGGATCGGCACCGCGGCGGGCCTTCCCGGCTTCATGTTCCTCAACGCGACCCTGCTCCTCGCCGTCGTGGTCGCGGCGGTCTTCTCGCTCCGCGCGAACGGCACCCGACGCGATCTCACCGCCCTCGCGTGGCTCACGGTGATCGGCATCATCGCCCAGGCCTTCGTCGGGGGCATCACGGTCGTCACGGGACTCAATCCCTTCATCGTCGGCTTCCACTACGCCTCCTCCCTCGTCCTCGTCTGCATCACCGCCGCGTTCCTCGTCCGGATGCGCGAACCGGCCGGGCCGCGAGAGCGGGTCGTCCCGTCCTGGTTCGCCGCGCTCACCCACGTCACGGGGCTCGTGCTCGCCGTGACGATCGTCGTGGGAGTCCTCACCACCGGATCCGGACCCCACTCCGGCGATGCGGACATCGTCCGGCGCGGGTTCGACGCGTCCGTGATGGCGCACGTGCACTCCTGGCCCGGGTACGTGCTCGCGGCGCTCGTGCTGCTCCTGGCGGTGGTCGCCGGGGTCCGCCGGCTCCGCCCCCGCGCCTGGCTCCTGGCCCTGATCGTCGCGATCGGGGTCCAGGTCGCCGTCGGCGTGATCCAGGCGCGGACCGGGCTGCCCGAGGTGCTCGTCGGGACCCACATGGTGCTCGCCGCTCTGTCCGCCGCCGCCTACACCGTCGTCGTCCTGCGCCTGAAGCGCCCCGTCGCCTCCACCGCCCCCGACGTCCCTGCCGCCCCCGCCGGCCCGCCCGCCCTCTGATCCTCCGGCGTCTCCTTCCTGTACGGAGGAGCGAGGGATCCGGGCTGCCGTCACTCGGCGGCGAGCACCCGCGACACCGGCATGCGCAGCGCGGCGGCCGTCGGGACGAGCGTCGCGAGCGTGATCAGCCCGGCGCCGACCGCGCCGACCAGCAGGATCGGTCCCCACGCCACGACCGGCGCCGACAGCCCCAGGCCCGCAGCCAGGATTCCGCTGCCGATCACGGTCGCCGCCGCGCCGAGGAGAACCGCCGTCGCGGCGTGGATCGTCGCCTCCCCCCACGCCGCGCGCAGAATGACGCCGCGGTCGGCGCCGGCCGCCTGCAGCAGCGCGACCTGGCGCTCGCGGGCCCCGGACGCCATGAACACCGCGACCGCCGCCCCGGTCGTCCCCACCAGCAGCGGACCGCCCAGCATCACGGCGACCGCCTCGGTCTGGATCGTCCAGTCACCCTGCTGCCCCGTCCAGGCCGGCGCCGCCGCCCCGAGCGTCGCCGCCCCGCTGTAGAGCCCGCCGACGAGGGCGATCGCGACCATCAGCGGCGCGATCACCGCGGTGCTCTGGCTCACGCGGGAGCGGGCATCGTGCCGGGCGAGGAACCACGCCCCCGACATCCGGGCCGGCACCAGCGCCGACCAGATCCACTGGGCCGCGGGATACAGCACGGGCCCCATCGCCGCCATCAGCGCGACGACGGCGGGCGTCAGGAACATCCCTCGGTTCACGATCGAGGAGAAGTCCCCGTCGCCGAGCCGCCACGCGAGCGCGGTCACCCCGCCGAGGGTCGCGACGACCAGCACTCCGCGCAGGACACCCATGCGGATCCGGGGCGGTTCGGGTTCGCGCAGCGCCTCGACCGGCGGGACACGGCTCGCCCGGCGCGCCGCGCCGTGCCCTCCGGTCATGCAGAGGACGCCGACGCCGACCCCGACGCAGAGGAACGAGACCGGCCCCAGGCGCAGCGGGGTCGACAGCACCTCGTCGCCCCAGGTCTGGAAGAAGTACGCGAACAGCGGCCGCATGACCGTCGTCGTGAGCGCGCAGCCGAGAAGACCGCCGCCGATCCCGACGAGGCCGAGCTGGGCCCGCACCACGACGCCGACGCGCGAGGGTGACACCCCGACGACCTGCCAGAGGGCGTAGCCGCGCTGCTGGAGGGCCACGGTCAGGTTCGCCGCGCCCGCGATCACGACGACGGCGCTGATCCCGGTGAAGACCAGAACCATGCTGCTCGCGCCCTCCAGGGTCTGCCTGACCGCGCCGCCCTGGACCAGCCCGGTCTCCACCAGCATCGCGGCGAAGCCGGCCACGAACCCCACCACGACGGCCAGGAGCAACAGCCCGCTCCAGATCCGTGCCTGACGGACGAGGTCCGCCGCCATGAGCCGGATCATGGCCGCTCCCCCGCGGCGGCGAGAGCATCGAGAACCTCATCCGGCGTCGCGCGCCCGAGCTCGCGATGGATCTCGCCGTCCCGGAGCACCAGGACGCGATCGGCCTGGGCGGCGGCCTCCAGGTCGTGCGTCACGAGGACGACGCTCCGCTCCTCTGCCGCGGCCGTCCTCAACAGCCGCAGGACCGACGCGCCCGTGCGCGTGTCGAGCGCGCCGGTCGGCTCGTCGGCGAAGACGACGTCGGGACGCTGCGCGAGGACGCGGGCCAGGGCCACCCGCTGCTGCTGCCCTCCGGAGAGACGGCCGGGAAGGACCGAGGAGCGGCCGGCGAGCCCGACCTCCTCCAGCGCGCGATCCACCTCCGCCGCCCGGACGCCGCGCCGGGCGAGGCGCGCCGGCAGCGCGACGTTGTCCCCGGCGCTCAACGACGGGATCAGGTTGTACGACTGGAACACGAATCCGACGTGCTCCCGGCGCAGCGCGGCCAGCGCTCGGCGACGCAGCCCGCCCAGCTCGGTCCCGAGGAGGCGGACCGACCCGCCGTCGTACGGCTCCAGCCCGGCGAGGCAGTACAGCAGCGTGCTCTTGCCGGATCCGCTCGGGCCCACGATGCTCACCATCTCCCCCGGCGCCACCGTGAGCGAGACCCCGCGGAGCACCTCTGTGGCCGTCGCGCCGCGGCCGGCTCCCGGGAAGGACTTGCGGAGGTCGTGCGCCTGGACGAGGTGTCGGTTCATGCCGCCATTCGATCCCGGGCGCCTCCGGCGGGGCCACCGGGCAGGCTCCTCCCTCGGGGTAGAGCAGGTTCTACCTTCTGCTCGACGGGACCGCTCCCGACCAGCGCCATCCGTAGGCTGATCGCATGAACGGACCCCGGCTGTGGAGCGCGCTGGTGCGCTCGCCCTGGCGGTTCCTGGGGAGCGCCTGGCCGTGGCGCGCGCTGCTGTACCTGCTGACCAGCGCCGCGCTCGCCGTGATCCTGCTCCCCGTGGTCGTCCTCACCCTCCTGCTGGTGCCGCTCTGGGCCCTGCCGCTCGGGGCGCTCGAACGCCGGAGGACCCGGGTCCTCGGCTTTCCCGTGCAACGCTCCGCGCATGTGCGTCTCGAGCCGGAGCAGCGCCACATCTGGCTGTCCGTACGGCTGTCCGAGGCCGCCACCTGGCGGGAGGTCGGCGCGCTGTTGCTGGACGTGCTGCTGGGCGGCGTCTCCCTCGCGCTTCTCTTCGCCGAGGCCGTCGCCCTCGTCCTCCTCGTCGCCGTCGGCGCGACCGGGATCCGGCGCGAGACGACCATCACGCTGTGGGAGGGCGGCGTCGTCTCGCCCTCGCCGAGCACCTGGTGGCTGACGATCCCTCTCGGCCTGGCGGCGCTCGGGCTGTTCGGCTATCTGAACGCCGCGCTCGCCGGCGGGCATGCGTCGCTGCTGCGGTTCCTCTGCGGTCCGCGCGAGGAGGAGCTGACGCGGAACGTCGAACGACTCACCCGCTCCCGGATCGTGCTGGTGCAGGCCCTGGAGGACGAGCGCCGGCGGATCGAGCGCGACCTCCACGACGGCGTGCAGCAGGAGCTCGTCACCGTCGCCGCCCGGCTCGGGATGGTCGGGCTGGAGCTGGAACAGCTGCAGATCACGGGAGCGGACGCCGACGCGGCGCTGCAGGCCTTGACGGCGGCGCAGCAGCAGACCGAGCACGCACTCGGGACGCTGCGCCGGACCGTCCGGGGGATCCATCCCGCCGTCCTCACCGACCATGGGCTCCGCGCGGCGTTGTCGGAGCTCGCGGACCGCACCCCGGTCCCGATGAGCCTCGACCTGACCGGCCTCGACGCGCGGCGGCTCCCGGCGCCCGTCGAGACCGCCGCCTACTACCTCGTGACGGAGGCGGTCACCAACGCCGCCAAGCACACCGCATCCGCCCGGGTGGACGTGACCGCTCGATGGGACGCCGGCGTGTTCGCGCTCGACGTGGTGGACCAGGGGCCCGGCGGGGTCGCCGAGGACGCGGGGACGGGGCTGCGGGGACTCCGCGAGCGGGTGGAGACGATCGGCGGCGAGTTCCAGGTGAGAAGCCCGCGCGGCGGGCCGACGCGGGTGGGGATGCGGATCCCGACAGCGGGAGGGGACACGCATGCGCATCCTGTTCGCTGAGGACTCCGGCCTGCTCCGCGAGGCGCTGGTGGCTCTGCTGGAACGTCTCGGTCACCGGATCGTGGCGACCGCGGCCTCCGCCACCGAGCTCCTGGACGCCTATCTCTCGCTGGAGCGGGACGGGTGCCCTCCCGAGCTCGTGCTCACCGATGTCCGGATGCCGCCCGGCGACCGCGACGACGGCCTCGCTGCCGCCCTGCGGATCCGCGGGCGGAACCCGGGGCAGCCGGTGCTCGTGCTGTCCCAGTACATCGCGGACATGTACGCGCGGGAGCTCCTCACGCTGCCCGAGGGCGCGGTGGGGTACCTCCTCAAGGACCGGGTGAACCGCGTCCGCGACTTCGACCGGTCTCTCGAGCGTGTCCGCAGCGGCGGCACCGTGATCGACCCGGAGGTGGTGCAGCATCTCCTCCGGCCGCGCCGCGAGGGACCGCTGACCCGGCTGACGCCGCGCGAGCGGGAGGTCCTCGCCCTCATGGCGGACGGGTTGTCGAACGCGGAGATCGCCGGCAGGCTGGTCCTCAGCGACGCGGCCGTGAGCAAGCACGTCGGCAACGTGTTCCGGGGACTCGACCTGACCCCCGTCGACGAGAACCGCCGCGTCAAGGCCGTCCTCGCCTACCTCCAGTCCACGGCGGGCTGACGGACAGGAGGGCTCCCGTGCCCCTCATCGAGGCGTCGCACGCACCGGCGCCCCGGGACAGCCGTCCTCCGCCCAGGCGACGCCGAGGGCGAACAGGGTCTCCACGCCGTACCGCTCCATCGCCGCCGCGATCCGGCGGCGTCCGGTGCGCGGGGTGATCCCGAGGGATCGGGAGGCTGCGTCCAGCGTCATCCCCCGCCGCATGCGGTGCAGCAGCGTTCCGTAGCCGGCGGTGTCGGCGGCGACGGGCCGCGCCTGCTGCCAGAGGCGGGCGAAGTAGTCCTGCGCGAGCCCCGCGATGACGGGACTCGACACGGCCAGCACGCTCTGCGGCGCGGTCTCGCCCCAGACGAGCGGAAGGGCCGTGACGCCCTCGTCGTCGACCCAGAACCAGCTCGGCGGGCTCGGCAGCACCCGGAACTCGACGTCCGATGCCCGGAACGCCTCGACCATCGCGGTGAGGCGGTCGTCCAGCTCGACGGCGGGGATGATCGCGCGCACCGACGCGTACGCCCCCATCGCCTGGGCGAACGCGCGGGAGCGCTCCGGGCTGCTGGTCCGGTACCGGTCGATGTCGGTGAGGACCGCGCTGACCCTCCCACCGGGGGCCACGCGCGACGCCTGCACGGCGAACCACAGGTCCTCCGCCGCGTGCGGGCCGTGCGCCGTCTGGATCGGGAGCCGCCCCCGCGCCACGGCCTCGCCGAACGTCCACGACGCCGTCCGGCGGGCCACGCCGTCCACGATCGACGCCAGGCGCATGCTGCGCGCCTCGGCCTCGGCCCGCTCGCTCTGGAGCAGTCGTTCGATCGCGAGCGCGGCGGCCTGCGCCGGCGCGTGCAGGAGGATCACGCCCTCCTGGAGTGTCAGGTGTCCTTCCGCGGACAGCCGGCGCAGCGCCTGCGCCGTCCGTTCCGCGTCCAGCCCGGTGCGTGCCGCCACCGTCGGCACGTCGGGAAGCCGCTCGCGGTGGAGCAGGTCGAGAAGGTCGTCGTCCGACATGTCTGTCCTCAAGCGGACAATGCACGAAAGGGTCCTTGCGTTGTCCTGTTCCGGTCACTTGGATGAGTCTGGACGCTAGCAGGAGGATCGAGATGGGGATAGGGCTCCGACGGCATCCGCTGGGGACGCAGGTCCCGGCACTTCATCGCCGGGACCACGCGTCGCGGCGACCGCGACGGATCCTCGGCCCCGCTCTCGTCCTGGTGGCCCTCACGAGCGGGATCACCGCGTGCACCGCTCCCGTCGCGGGCCCTGCGGTCGCGACCGGCGACAGCCCCGCCCAGGACGCGGTGTCCCTGGGGGCACCGCTCGAGGAGCGCATCGCCGACGCTGTGCGGGCGCTGCCGCAGCTCGCCAGGGACGGTCTCGACCGCACCGGTGTCCCCGGGATGTCGATCGCCGTCGTTCACGGCGATCGACTGCTCTTCTCGGGCGGCTACGGCCTCATCGAGAAGGGCGGCGATCAGCCCGTCACCGCCGACACCGTGTTCCAGATCGCCTCGATCTCCAAGCCGCTCTCGGCCACCGCCGTCGCCGCGGTGGGACGCGAGATCGGCGTGGACTGGTCGACGCCGATCTCATCCGTGCTCCCCGACTTCGAGCTGTCCGACCCCGTCGTGTCCGAGCGGGCGACGATCGGCGACGCGTTCAGCCACCGCATGGGCCTCGCGACCGGATCCGGCGACGACCTCGAGGACATCGGCTACGACCGCGACACCATCCTGTCGCGCCTCCGCCTGCTTCCCCTGGCCCCGTTCCGCTCCTCGTACCACTACTCCAACTTCGGCCTGACGGTCGGCGCCGAGGCGGTGTCCGAGGCCGCCGGCGAGCCGTGGGAGGACCTCATCGACCGAGCCGTCTTCGAGCCGCTCGCCATGACCTCGAGCAGCGCCCGCCACGAGGACTACCTCGCGCACCCGGACCGCGCCCGGCTCCACGCCCTCGTGGACGGCTCCTTCGAGCCGCTGTACGACCGCGACCCGGACCCGCAGTCGCCCGCCGGCGGGGTCTCCTCGACGGCGAACGACATGAGCGCCTGGATGCGCCTGCTGCTCGCCGGCGGCTCGTTCGGCACCCGCACCGTGGCCGATCCGGATCTGCTCCGAGAGGCCATGACGCCGCAGATCGTCAATTCCCCATCCGGGTCGACCGATCAGCGGCCCGGGCACTACGGCTTCGGCTTCAACGCCTCGCCGCTCGTCAGCGGCCGCATGGCGGTGTCCCACTCCGGAGCCTTCTCGCTCGGCGCCGCGACCGCCTTCCAGGTGGTCCCGGACCTCGACCTCGGGATCGTCGTGCTCACGAACGGCGCGCCGGTGGGCCTGCCGGAGGCCGTCGCCGCCGCGTTCCTCGATCTCGTGCAGTTCGGCGAGGTCACCCGCGACTGGGTTGCCGACGCCGAGGCCGCGTTCGCCCCGTACACGGCGCCCGACGGTGATCTCGTGGGCGTTCCGCGCCCCGCGGATCCCGCACCGGCCGCCCCGGACTCCGCCCTCGTCGGTCGCTACCTCAATCCGTACTTCGGGGAGGCGACGGTCCGTCGCACGGACGACGGCCTGGTGGCGTCGATCGGCCCGGACGGCAGGGCTCGGCTCCTCCTCGAGGACTGGGACGGCTCCGTGTTCGCGTACTCCCCGTCCGCCGAGAACGCGCCGGCGGGATCGCGGGCGTCCGCCGAGTTCGTCCTCGACGGGGGCACGGCCCGCACGCTGCGTCTGTCGTCCTTCGACACACAGGGCTTCGGGACGTGGACCAGGGCCGGCTGAGCGGATCGGACCGACGGCACGGCCCGTCCGTCGTCAGAACGGCAGGAGCGGATCGACGGCGACAGCCAGGAAGATGAGCGTCAGGTACGTGATGGAGGCGTGGAAGACGCGCATCGGCTTCGGAGAGGTCCCCCGCACGGCCTGGGCGTAGAGCCGGTGCGACTCATAGATGAACCAGCCGCCGAAGACCGCCGCGGACACCGTGTACACGAGGCCCATGCCGGCGACCGGGACCAGCAGGAGCGAGCACGCGACCGTCGCCCACGCGTAGAGGATGACCTGCAGCCCGACCTGCGGGGCCGAGCGCGTGACGCCCAGCATCGGCACGTCGACGTCGTCGTAGTCGTTCTTGTACTTCATCGACAGCGGCCAGTAGTGCGGCGGCGTCCACAGGAACACCAGCATGAACAGCACGAACGGCGGCCAGTCCAGCGAGCCGGTGACCGCGCTCCACCCGATGAGCACCGGGAAGCAGCCCGCGATCCCGCCCCAGACGATGTTCTGCTCCGTGCGTCGTTTGAGGATCATCGTGTAGATGACGACGTAGAAGAAGATCGCGGTCGCGGAAAGCGCCGCCGTGAGCAGGTTCGTCGTGAGCCACAGCCAGACCGTGGAGACGATGGCGAGGGCCCACGAGAAGATGAGCGCTCCGCGCGGCGAGACCTCCCCGGTGACCAGCGGCCGGTTCTCCGTGCGCTGCATGTGGGCGTCGATGTCCCGGTCGAGGTACATGTTGAAGGCGGCCGCCGAGCCGGCGCTGAGCGAGCCGCCGATGACGGTCGCCGCGACGAGCCAGAGGTTCGGCAGGCCGCCCTGGGCGAGGAACATCACGGGCACCGTGGACACGAGCAGAAGCTCAAGGACGCGTGGCTTGGTCAGAACGATGTACGCCTTGATCGTCCGCTTCAGTGAGCGATCTGCACCGACCGGCTTCATGATCGTCGAGATGCTGATCGCCTCCTCCTGCGCATACACGGAACATTCCCAGTCTAGGCCACCGGAATGCGGGGTCGAACCGCCGAAACAGTTCGCGTCGCACCGGCGACCGCCGGATCCATCCGCACTATGCTGAGAACCGCTTGCGCGCCCGATGATCGTCCCCAGGCCATTCCGTGATGTCGCGGAACGCGCAGGGACGCGGGTGCTCTCGAAACTCTCAGAAAGGGCTCTGGCGTGTCGGAACTGCAGTGGGATGAGATCGATCGGCGCGCGGTGGACACCGCCCGCGTGCTGGCAGCGGACGCCGTGGAGAAGGTCGGCAACGGCCACCCCGGAACGGCGATGAGTCTCGCCCCCGCCGCGTACCTGCTGTATCAGCGGGTGATGCGCCACGATCCCGCCGACACCGGCTGGATCGGCCGGGACCGGTTCATCCTCTCTGCGGGGCACTCCTCCCTGACGCAGTACGTGCAGCTCTACCTGGGCGGCTTCGGGCTCGAGCTCGACGACCTCAAGGCGCTGCGCACGTGGGGGTCGAAGACGCCCGGCCACCCGGAGTACGGACACACCGCCGGTGTCGAGATCACGACCGGACCGCTCGGTCAGGGGCTGGCCTCCGCGGTCGGGTTCGCCTACGCCGCCCGTTACGAGCGCGGCCTGTTCGACCCGGAGACCCCGGCCGGGCAGAGCCCCTTCGACCACCGCGTCTACGTCATCGCCGGCGATGGCGACCTCCAGGAGGGCGTGACGAGCGAGGCGTCGTCCCTCGCCGGCCACCAGCAGCTCGGCAACCTGATCGCCATCTACGACTCCAACCAGATCTCGATCGAGGACGACACGAACGTCGCCTTCACCGAGGACGTCGCCGCCCGCTACGCCGCCTACGGCTGGCACGTGCAGGTCGTGGACTGGAAGAAGTCCGGCGAGTACGTCGAGGACGTCGCCGAGCTGCACGCCGCGATCACGGCGGCCCAGGGCGAGACCGACCGCCCGTCGCTCATCATCCTCAAGACGATCATCGGCTGGCCTTCCCCCGGCAAGCAGAACACCGGCAAGATCCACGGCTCCGCCCTCGGTGCCGACGAGCTCGCCGCCACGAAGAAGGTGCTCGGCTTCGACCCGGAGAAGACGTTCGTCGTCGCCGACGACGTCCTCGCCCGCACGCGCGGCCTCGCCGAGCGGGCGGCCGAGGAGCGGGCGCAGTGGCAGCGCTCCTTCGACGCATGGGCGGCAGCCAACCCCGAGCGCAAGGCGCTCCTCGACCGGCTCGAGGCCCACGCCCTGCCCGACGACGTGTCCTCCGCGCTCCCGGTCTTCGAGGCGGGCAAGGACGTGTCCACGCGCGCCGCGTCCGGCCAGGTGATCAACGCCCTGGCCGCACGCCTGCCGGAGCTCTGGGGCGGTTCGGCGGATCTCGCCGAGTCGAACCTGACGACCATCAAGGACGCCCCCTCCTTCATCCCGGAGCAGTGGTCGACCCACGAGTGGTCGGGGAACCCGTACGGCCGGGTGATGCACTTCGGGATCCGCGAGCACGCCATGGGCGCGATCGTGAACGGCATCGTCCTGCACGGCCCGACCCGGCCCTTCGGCGGCACGTTCCTCATCTTCAGCGACTACATGCGCCCGGCGGTGCGTCTGGCCGCGCTGATGAACGTGCCGAGCATCTTCGTCTGGACGCACGACTCCGTCGCGCTCGGCGAGGACGGCCCGACCCACCAGCCGATCGAGCAGCTCGCCACGCTCCGCGCGATCCCGAACTTCACGGTGGTGCGTCCCGCGGACGCCAACGAGACGGCAGCCGCCTGGCTGGAGATCCTCCGCCGGCACGAGGGGCCGGCCGGCATCGCCCTGACGCGCCAGAACATCCCCGTGTTCGAGCGGGGCGACGGTGAGGCGAGCGGCGACGTCCTCGCCTCCGCCGATCACGTGGCCAAGGGCGCCTACGTCCTCGCCGAGGCACCGACCGGCACCCCCGACGTGCTGCTCATCGCCACGGGCTCCGAGGTCCAACTGGCCCTCAGCGCCCGCGAGACGCTGGCCGCCGAGGGCGTGAACGCCCGCGTGGTGTCGGCGCCGTCGCTGGAGTGGTTCGCCGAGCAGGACGAGGCGTACCGCGAGTCGGTCCTCCCCGCCGCCGTCACGGCCCGCGTCTCCGTCGAGGCGGGCTCTCCGCTCAGCTGGCGGGGCATCGTGGGCGACCGCGGTCGCTCGGTCGGCATCGATCACTTCGGCGCCTCCGCGGACTACAAGACCCTGTTCCAGAAGTTCGGCATCACCGCCGACGCCGTCGTCGAGGCGGCCCGCGAGACCCTCAAGGAGAACGCATGAGCACCCCCACCTCCGAGCTCGCCGCCGCCGGCGTCAGCATCTGGCTGGACGACCTGTCCCGGACCCGCATCACCTCCGGGAACCTCGCGGAGCTGATCGCGTCCCGCAACGTGGTCGGCGTCACGACCAACCCGACGATCTTCGCCGGCGCCATCACCAATCCGGACGACACCTCGTACGACGCGCAGGTCGCCGAGCTGGCCGGCCGCGGCGCCACCGCCGAGGAGGCCATCTTCGAGGCGACGACCCAGGACGTCCGGGACGCGCTGGACGTCTTCCGCCCCGTGTGGGAGTCCACCGGCCGCGTCGACGGACGCGTCTCGATCGAGGTCTCCCCCGACCTGGCCCACGACACCGAGGGCACGATCGCCCAGGCCGAGCAGCTGTGGGCCAAGGTGGACCGTCCGAACCTCCTGGTGAAGATCCCCGCCACCAAGGCCGGGCTCCCGGCGATCACCGCCGCGACGGCGGCGGGCATCAGCGTCAACGTGACCCTGATCTTCAGCCTCGAGCGCTACGCCGAGGTCATCGACGCCTACCTGACCGGCCTGGAGCAGGCCAAGGCCGCGGGCATCGACCTGTCGACGATCCACTCCGTCGCCTCGTTCTTCGTCTCCCGTGTGGACACCGAGACCGACAAGCGCCTGGACGCGATCGGGACCGAGGCGGCGACGGCCCTGCGCGGGAAGGCGGGCCTCGCCAACGCGCGCCTTGCCTACGAGCTCTACGAGAAGACGTTCGCCGGCGACCGTGCCACCGCGCTGCTCGAGGCGGGGGCCAACGCCCAGCGCCCCCTGTGGGCATCCACCGGCGTCAAGGACCCTGCGCTGCCCGACACGCTGTACGTGACCGGTCTCGTCGCCGAGGGCGTAGTCAACACCATGCCGGAGAAGACCCTGGAGGCGACGTTCGACCACGGCGAGGTCGTGGGCGACACGATCACCGGCGAGTACGAGGCCTCCCGCGAGGTCTTCGCCGCCCTGGCGGAGGCGGGCATCGACTTCGCCGACGTCACGCAGGTGCTCGAGGACGAGGGGGTCGCGAAGTTCATCGACTCCTGGCACGGACTGCTCGCCCAGGTCGAGCAGGGCCTGGAGGCTCAGCGATGAGCTTCGAGATCCACACGACCGGCGCCCCGGCCGAGGCGATCGAGACGGTCGTCCCCGGCCTCGTCGGTGACCTGATCGCGTCGCGGATCACGAGCGGGGACGCCACGATCTGGGGCACGGCCGCCGAGGAGGAGGCGAGCAAGCGGCTCGGCTGGGTGGACGCGGTGAGCGTGTCCCGCCCGCTCGTCGCCGAGATCGTCGCCCTGCGCGAGGAGCTGCGCGCCCAGGGCGTCGACCGCGTCGTCCTCGCCGGGATGGGCGGCTCCTCGCTCGCTCCCGAGGTGATCTCCCAGACCGCCGGCGTCGAGCTCACCATCCTCGACTCGACGTCCCCGGGGCAGGTCCTCGCCGCGCTGGACGCGGGGCTGGACCGCACCGTCCTGGTGGTCTCGTCCAAGTCCGGCTCGACCGTCGAGACCGACTCGCAGCGGCGCACCTTCGAAGCCGCGTTCCGCGACACCGGCATCGACCCCCGCGGCCGCATCGTGGTCGTCACCGATCCGGGCTCGCCGCTCGACGAGTCGGCGCGCGCCGCCGGTTACCGGGTGTTCAACGCCGACCCGAACGTGGGCGGGCGCTACTCGGCGCTCACCGCCTTCGGCCTCGTGCCCTCCGGCCTCGCCGGCGCGGACATCGCCGAGCTGCTGGACGAGGCCGAGGCCACGCTCCTCCAGGTCGCCGTGGACTCCGCCGAGAATCCCGGACTCCGCCTCGGCGCGGCGATCGCCCGCACCGTCGGCGCCGACGGCGCCCGGCGCGACAAGATCGGCCTGATCACCGACGGCACCCACATCGTCGGACTGCCGGACTGGATCGAGCAGCTCGTCGCCGAGTCCACCGGCAAGGAGGGGACCGGCGTCCTGCCGGTCGTGCTCCTCCCCGTCTCCCCGGAGGTCGAGGAACGCCCTGACGACCTCCAGATCGTCCGGATCGTCGACGAGGCCGACGAGTTCCACCTGCGCGAGCGTCATCCCGGCGAGATCCTCGTCTCCGGCACGCTCGGCGCTCAGTTCGTCGTGTGGGAGTACGCGACGGCGGTCGCCGGCTTCCTGCTCGGGATCAACCCGTTCGACCAGCCCGACGTGGAGTCCGCGAAGATCGCTGCCCGCGCCCTGCTGGACGCCCGCCCCGAGCCGGCCGCGCCGGCGTTCACGGTCGACGGCGTCGAGGTCCGCGTGACGGATCCCGCCCTCGCCGCGTCCGGGACGATCGCCGGCGTGCTCGACGCGCTGTGGGCGCAGCTCCCGGCGGACGGCTACGTGTCGATCCAGGCCTACGTGAACCGCCTCGAGATGCCGCAGCTGCAGGGGCTGCGCGAGATGGTCGCCGCCGACTCCGGCCGGCCCACCACCTTCGGATGGGGCCCGCGGTTCCTGCACTCCACCGGTCAGTACCACAAGGGCGGTCCCGCGCAGGGCGTGTTCCTGCAGATCCTCGAGCGCACCGACGTGGACCTGGAGATCCCCGAGCGGCCGTTCACCTTCGGCCAGCTCATCGAGGCCCAGGCCGCCGGCGACGCCGCAGTCCTCGCCGAGCACGGCCGCCCGGTGGTGACCCTCACCCTGACCGAGGCGCAGGACGACGTGCTCGACCTGTTCGAAGCAGCCCAGTAGGAGAAGCCTCCCGATGACCGTCCCCATCTCCGCCGGGAACAACCCGCTGCGCGATCCCGACGACCGGCGGCTGAGCCGCATCGCGGGCCCGAGCGCGCTCGTGATCTTCGGCGTCACCGGCGACCTGTCCCGCAAGAAGCTGATGCCGGCGGTGTACGACCTCGCGAACCGGGGGCTCCTGCCCCCCGGCTTCGCGCTGGTCGGGTTCGCCCGGCGCGACTGGGAGGACCAGGACTTCGCCCAGGTCGTGTACGAGGCCGTCAAGGAGCACGCGCGCACGCCGTTCCGTGACGAGACCTGGCAGCAGCTGCTGCAGGGCATCCGCTTCGTGCAGGGCGAGTTCGGCGACCAGGACGCGTTCCGGCGCCTGCGCGAGACCGTCGAGAAGCTCGACGTCGAGCGCGGAACGATGGGCAACCACGCCTATTACCTGTCCATCCCGCCGAAGGACTTCCCCCTCGTGGCCAAGCAGCTGCGGGACTCCGGCCTGGTGGACGAGAGGCGCGGGACCCAGGGATGGCGCCGCGTGGTCATCGAGAAGCCGTTCGGGCACGATCTCGCCTCCGCGCGCGCTCTCAACGACGCGCTGGAAGGGACGTTCCCGGCCGACTCCATCTTCCGGATCGACCACTATCTGGGCAAGGAGACGGTCCAGAACATCCTGGCGCTGCGCTTCGCCAACGAGCTGTACGAGCCGATCTGGAACCGCAACTACGTCGATCACGTCCAGATCACCATGGCCGAGGACATCGGCGTGGGCGGCCGCGCGGGCTACTACGACGGGATCGGCGCCGCCCGCGACGTCATCCAGAACCACCTGCTGCAGCTGCTCGCGCTCACCGCCATGGAGGAGCCGATCAGTCTCGGCGCCGATCACCTGCGTGCGGAGAAGGAGAAGGTGCTCGCCGCGGTGAGCCTTCCCGAGGACCTCGCCGAGGCCACCGCTCGCGGACAGTACGCCGGCGGATGGCAGGGCGGCGAGAAGGTCGCCGGCTTCCTCGCCGAGGAGGGGATGAACCCCGACTCCACGACGGAGACGTATGCGGCCGTCAAGCTGGAGATCAACACCCGCCGGTGGGCCGGCGTCCCGTTCTACCTGCGCACCGGCAAGCGGCTCGGGCGCCGGGTGACGGAGATCGCCGTCGTCTTCAAGCGCGCCCCCGAGCACCTGTTCGGCCGCTCCCAGACCTCCGAGCTGGGGCAGAACGCGCTGGTGATCCGGGTGCAGCCCGACGAGGGCGTCACGATCCGGTTCGGCTCCAAGGTGCCCGGCGCGGGTTCCAACGTCCGCGACGTCACCATGGACTTCGGCTACGGCCACGCCTTCACCGAGGCCAGCCCCGAGGCGTACGAGCGTCTCATCCTCGACGTGCTGCTCGGCGACCCGCCGCTGTTCCCGCGGCACGAGGAGGTCGAGCTGTCCTGGAAGATCCTCGACCCGGTCGAGGAGTACTGGGCCGCGCAGAGCGGCCCGCTCGAGCAGTACGCCCCCGGGTCCTGGGGCCCCGCCTCGGCGGACGCCCTGCTGGCCCGCGACGGACGAGTCTGGAGACGACCGTGATCATCGACCTTCCCGACACCACCGTCAGTCAGGTCGCGAAGCAGCTCGTCAAGGTGAGGGAGGAGGGCGGCGCCGTCGCCCTCGGCCGCGTGCTCACCCTGGTGATCTCCGCGCGCAACGGCGTGGCAGAGGCCGCGATCGACGCCGCCAACGACGCCTCCCGCGAGCACCCGATGCGCGTGATCGTGCTGACCACGAGCGACGGCGACGCGCACCTCGACGCGCAGATCCGCGTCGGCGGCGACGCCGGCGCCAGCGAGGTGGTCGTCCTCCACGCCTACGGAGACGCCGCGAGCAACCAGGAGAGCCTGGTCACGGGCCTCCTGCTTCCGGACGCGCCCGTCGTCGCCTGGTGGCCCGAGGAGGCGCCCACCGACCCGGCGGCCTCGCCCCTGGGACGCATCGCCCAGCGCCGCATCACGGATGCGGCGACGACACCGGACGTGCGCGATCGCCTCGCGCTGCTGGGTCGCACGCACGCCCCCGGCGACACGGACCTGGCCTGGACGCGGCTCACCCACTGGCGCGAGCAGCTGGCCGCCGTGCTCGATCAGCCGCCTTTCCAGGAGGTCACGGCGGTCGAGGTCCGAGGGGCGGCGGCGTCTCCTTCGACCGCGCTGCTGGCCGGCTGGCTCCAGCTCGCGCTCGACGTCCCCGTCCGCTGGTCCTACGAGGATCCCGAGCACTGGCAGGAGGGGATCAAGTCCGTCCGCCTGACGCGCGCGGGCGGCGACATCCTCCTGGAGCGCCCTGTTCCCGGGACGGCGGTCCTCACGCAGCCCGGGCAGCCCGACCACGAACTGCACCTACCCCGGCGGACGCTCCGCGAGTGCCTCGCCGAGGAGCTGCGCCGGCTCGACCCCGACCTGCTCTACGGCCGAGTCATCACGGAGGGCTGGGAGCGTCTCGCTCCGCCGGAGTCGGGGGCCTGACCGCATGGCCGACTCCACCGCACGCCGCGTCGTGATCGCCGACGACCCCGCCGAGCTCGCTCGCCTCGTCGCCGAACGCTTCCTCGTCCGCATCCGTGCCCGCACCAAGGACGGGCGCCTCGCGCATGTCGCCCTCACCGGCGGGTCCATGGGCGCCGCCGTCCTGCGCGAGGTCGCGGTGCGTCCCGACGCCGGCGAGATCGACTGGTCGCTCGTCCACTTCTGGTGGGGGGACGAACGGTACGTCCCCGCCGACGACCCGGAGCGCAACGCCGGACAGGCGCGGGCCGCGCTGCTGGATCGCATCGACGTCCCCGCCGCCAACATCCACGAGATCGCGGCCAGCGACTCCGGGCTCGGCCTCGACGAGGCCGCCGAGGCCTACGCCGCCGAGCTCGGCCGCTTCGGCACCGAGGAACAGCGCTGGCCCTCGTTCGCCGTCTGCTTCCTCGGCGTCGGTCCGGACGGGCACATCGCCTCGCTCTTCCCGGACCGGGAGGAGATCAACGAGACCGACCGCGCCGCCCTCGCCGTGCGGGACTCCCCCAAGCCGCCGCCCGAGCGCGTCACCCTGACCCGCCCGGTGATCAACGCCTCGAAGCGGATCTGGCTCGTCGCGACCGGGGCGGAGAAGGCGTCCGCGCTGGGACTCGCCCTCGCCGGCGCCAACTACGCGAACGTGCCCGCGGCCGGAGCCAAGGGACGCAAGCGCACGGTCTTCTTCATCGACGAGGCGGCGGCCAGCGAGGTCTCCCCCGACCTCATCGACCCGAGCTACTGACCTCCGCGGGTGCCCGACCCGCGTCCGGGATCGTCGGAGTACCCGCTCTGCTCGGTCCGGCGGAACGGTGCGACGTTGTTCGGCCAGGCACCGGCGTCGGTGTGCCCGCCGGGCGAGCGTTCCTCCCCGTCACCCTCCGGGGCGGAGGTCTCGATCGGCGACTCGGGCGACAGCGGCGCCCGCGACGACGTCGTCCCCGCGGCTCCGCCGGCGGAGCCGCCTCCGCGCTCGATGGGCAGCTCCTGGCTCTCGCTGAGGACCTGAGGGTGGTATCGGGCGAGGCTCACGACGCCCCAGGTGGCGACCGCGCCGAAGATGCCGAAGGCGATCAGCGCCCACAGCGGCGCGGCGGAGGCCTCGCCGAGCACCAGCAGACCGATGAGGACCGCGATCATCGGGTCGATGACGGTGAGCCCGGCGATCACGAGATCCGGCGGGCCGGAGCTGTACGCGGTCTGCACGAAGTAGGCGCCCACGGCGCCGGCAGCGAGGAGGGCGATCACGCACACCACCGTGAGCCAGTCGAAGTCCTGGTCCTTGATCCGCGTGATGACGACCTTGGCGAGGGTCGCGACGAAGCCGTACAGGATGCCGGCGCCCGTGATGTAGAACAGTGCCCGCATCCGTCGGCGCAGGACGAGGAAGCACGCGCCGAGCAGGATGATGACCAGCAGCAGGATCGTCAGGATCACGAAAAGCTGGGTCTGGGTGATCTGGTGCTCGGTGGCGAACAGCGCGGCCACCATCACGAAGAGGAAGATCCCGCCGACACAGGCGGCGATCGCGATCAGCGACTTCTTCGTGGGCGAATGCCCGGACACCCGCGCGTTCAGCAGCGTGGTCATCACCAGGGCGATGGCGCCCAGCGGCTGGACGACGATCAGCGGGGCGACGGAGAGCGCCGCGAGCTGGCAGACGATCGCGAACCCGAGCATCAGGGTGCCGATGATCCACGACGGGCGCGTGAGCAGCCCCTTGATCTGGGTCATCGAGAGTCCGGTCGCGCCGTCGGCGCCGCTGAGGCGCTCCACCTTCTCGACCCCGCGGTGCTGGTACTGCGCGCCCAACGACATGAACACGGCCCCGGCCAGCGCGAGCGGGATGCCCATCAGCAGGCCCGGGTTCTGGAAGGCGCCGACGAGCTGCTCCCCGACGTCTTCCGTCATCATCCGTGTCGCGTCCCAGTGCACGCGTCGAGCCTACCGGCCTCGGGGCGCGCACTAGGGTTGTGGCGTGGCCGTTCTTCCCATTCGCATCATGGGCGATCCCGTCCTGCACTCCCCCGCCGCCCCCGTCGGCGAGATCACCGACGAGATCCGCACCCTCGTCGCGGACATGTTCGAGACCATGGACCTCGCCCCCGGGGTGGGGCTCGCGGCCCCGCAGGTGGGCGTGCCGCTGCGCCTGTTCACCTACTCCTACGTCGATGACGACGACAACCCCTGGCGCGGCGTCATCATCAACCCCGTGCTCTGGATGGCGCCGCTGGAGCCCGGCTCCCCGGACCCGGACGAGGAGTCCGAGGGGTGCCTCTCCTTCCCGGGAGAGCGATTCCCGCTGCGGCGATCGGATCGCGTGCGCGTCACGGGCACCGACCTCGACGGGCGAGACGTCGTGATCGAGGTCGACGGCTGGCGCGCCCGGATCATGCAGCACGAGTTCGACCATCTCGACGGGGTGCTCTACATCGACCGTCTCTCCGATTCGGAATGGAAGACCGTCCAGAAGATCGCCCGCAAGCGGGGCTGGGGGCGTCCCGGAGCGAGCTGGGTTCCCGGCGTCGACGACCTCGAAGGCTGAATCTGCGTTCAACGAATTGAGTTCGCTCCCTCTCACCGGTACGGTTCTCCGGGGACATTCAGTCCTGTTTCACAGCTTTGGGAGGGGAAACTCACATGATGAAGACGCGCACGCGCCTGGCGATGGCCGGATCGGCGGCCATCCTGGCGGTCGCACTGAGCGGCTGCAGCGTGATCGACGGCATTCTCGGCGGGAAGGGCGACGCCCCGCGCGACGAGGAGAGCGGTCAGGTCACCGAGAGCTCCAACATCGACATCTTCAGCCTCAAGGTGGGCGACTGCAAGATGGCCAGCGGCACCGGCATGATCGAGGACACCGATGTGGTGCCGTGCGACCAGCCGCACGACGAAGAGGTCTTCTTCGAGTTCAAGGTCGATGACGGGGAGTACGACGACGCCGCCATCACCGCCGCGGCCGAGACGCAGTGCTACGGCCAGCCGTTCACCGACTTCGTCGGCCTCGACTACAACTCGTCGTCGCTGGACGCGGCCTACATCTCCCCGTCCAAGGACACCTGGGAGCAGCTCAACGACCGCGTCGTGCAGTGCATCATCGCCGACCCGGCAGGGCAGACCACCGGTTCCCTGAAGGGCAGCGCCCGGTAAGGACCTGCGGTCGTCGCACCGCACACACGAAGGGGACCCGCCGTGGCGGGTCCCCTTCGTCGTCCCCGCCGCCTGGTCCTCATGGGCCGTGCCGGCGCGGCCACCGTGGTACCAAAGGACCATTCCGGCGGGCGACGGATCCGCCGCTCAGCCGATGTGCCGGGTCGCCTCCTCTCCCTAACGTGGCAGAGTCCACCCCCGCGTCCGCGTCGTCGGTGCGCCCTGCCCTGGAGGTCCCGTGACCCTGCTGACCAGACTCAGCCTCGCCAACCGCGCCGTCGTCGCCCTCTTCAGCATCCTCGTCGTGGGGATCGGCCTGTGGGCCACGGCCTCGACCACGCAGGAGCTGCTGCCGTCGATGTCGCAGCCGGCGGCCGTCGTCGCGGTCATGAAGCCGGGCGCGTCCGCGGAGACGCTGGACCGCGAGGTCGTGGCGCCGCTGTCGGACGCGCTGTCGGCGGTCGGCGACGTCGAGGAGGTCCGCGCGAGCACCTCGAGCGGATCCGGACAGGTGACGGTGACGTGGAAGTTCGGCGCCGACGACGACAAGATCCTCGCCGACCTGCGCACCACGACCTCCTCTGTGATCGCCTCCGGTCCGGACGGCGTCCAGTCCGAGGTCTATGCGGGCAGCTCCTCCGACATCCCGGTGCTCAGCCTGGCCCTCACCAGCGCCGAGGATCTCGACGCCTTCGCCGAGCGCGTCGAGGCGTCCCTGGTCCCCGCGATCGAGCATGTGCCCGGGGTGCGGAAGGTCCAGGTGACCGGACAGGTGCAGGAGCGGGTGCTCGTGACGCTGAACCCCGGCGAGCTCTCGGCGCGATCGATCGACCCGTCCGCGGTCTCCGGGCTGCTGCGCACCGCCGGTGTCGTCGTCCCCGCCGGAACGAGTGACGACGGGACGACGGCCATGGCGATCGAGGTCGGTCAGGAGGGGACGACGCTGGAGGAGCTCGCCGCTCTGCCGCTGCCGACCATGGACGGCCCTGTCCCCCTCTCGGCCGTGGCGACCGTGGAGCTCGCTCCCGTGCCGCAGACCACGCTGTCGCGCGCCGACGGCCGCGCTGCGCTCGGGCTGACGATCACCAAGACCCCGGATGCCAACGCCGTCCAGGTGTCGCACGCCGTCGCGGCGACGATCGACGAGGCGCTGCCCGGCCTGGGCGGCGATGCGAAGGTCACGACGCTGTTCGACCAGTCCACCATGATCGAGAAGTCCACCCACGACCTCGCTGTCGAGGGCGGTCTCGGCCTGCTCTTCGCCGTCCTCATCATCCTGGTGTTCCTGCTGTCGCCGAAGGCGACCGTCATCACCGCGGTGTCGATCCCGCTGTCGCTGCTGATCGCGGTCATCGGGCTGCGCATGGGCGGGTTCTCGTTCAACATCTTCACGCTCGCGGCACTGACGGTCGCGGTCGGGCGCGTCGTCGACGACTCCATCGTCGTGATCGAGAACATCGCCCGCCGGCGAGGGCCGGGCGGGCTCAGTACCGACGACGTCCGCACGGCCGTCGGGCAGGTGGCGGGCGCCGTCACCGCCTCCACGCTCACGACCGTTGCGGTGTTCCTCCCCGTCGCGCTCGTCGGCGGCGTCGCCGGGGAGCTGTTCCGGCCGTTCGCCCTCACCGTGACGATCGCGCTGCTCGCGTCCCTGATCGTCTCGCTGACGATCGTCCCGGTACTCGCCTACTGGTTCCTGCGGCGCCCCTCGCGGCGCACGGAGCGCGCCTCGGTCCTGGAGGGCACGGAGGGCGACGCCGTTCGGACGACGGAGAACACGGACGTCACCGATGACGCCGGCCCGAGCGCCATGGCGCCTCTCGGCGAGACCGACTCCTCCGAGCGGGTCACCCGGATGCAGCGCGCCTACCTCCCCGCGCTCCGGTTCTCGCTGCGCCGACCGGTCACGGTCCTGATGGTCTCGATCCTCGTGTTCGCGGGCACCGTCGTCGCGGCGGGCTTCCTGAAGACCGACATGCTCGGCAGCTTCGCCGACGCGCGCGCGGTCCAGGTGGAGCAGAAGATGCCGCTGGACACGACACTCGCCGTCGCCGACGAGGCCGCGGGCGCGCTGGAGAAGGCGATCGACTCGGTGGACGGGGTGGCCTCCTACCGCACCACCGCCGGCGAGCAGGGGGCATCGGTCCTGCTCGACGTCGTGATCGCACCGGCCGCGGATCCGGACCGCACGCTCACGCGCATCCGCGAGGCCGTCCGCGGTCTCCCGGCGGCCGACGACATCACCGTGTCCACGCAGGCGACGCAGACCACCTCCTCCACCATCGACGTCATCGTGAAGAGCGCGGACGAGGCGGCGCTCACGACGGCGGCCGAGCGCATCAGCGCGGCCCTGGACGGGGCCTCGGGCGTCGGCGAGGTGCGCGACGACCTCGCGGCCGAGCTTCCGATCCTCGCCGTCTCCGTGGACCGCACCGCCGCCGCGGCGCAGGGCTTCACGGTCCCCGAGATCGGCAGCGCCATCGCCGCCGCCGTCGAGGGCGAGCGTCTCGGCGAGGTCGGGATCGACGGGAAGAACCGGGACCTCGTGCTTCGCGCCCAGTCCTCGGCGACCGATCCCGACGCGATCCGCGCGCTCACCCTGCCGGTCTCGGCCCTGCAGGCGCAGCGGACCCAGAAGGACGCCGCCGACGCCCTCCAGCGCGAGCAGGAGGAGATGTCCGCGAACGCGCGCGCCGACGCCGAGGCGAAGACGCAGGAACAGCTGGACGACCTGTACGACGCGCGCGCGCAGGGCGAACAGGACCTCGCGGCGCTGCGCGATCAGCTCGCCGCCCTCCTCGCCTCTCCCCCGCCGTTCGATCCCCACCCCGCTGCGCAGGGAACGATCACGGCGCTCGAGTACCAGAAGGCCGTGCAGCAGCTGTCGCAGGGCGTCGCTGCCGCGGAGGGCAGCCTGACGGGGCTGGACGAGCAGATCCGCGCGGTCCGCGAGGGGATCGACGAGGGCGCCGCGCAGCAGGCCGAGGCGGATCGGCTCGCGCAGGCGCAGCGCGACCTGGAGCACGTGCGTGCGACCCCGATCCGTGTCGGCGACGTCGCGAGCGTCGACGTGGTCACCGCGCCCGCGACGATCACGCGGATCGACGGCGCGCGTGCCGTGACCGTCTCCGTCACTCCCTCGGGCGAGGATCTCGGCGCGGCGGCGCTCGCGGTCCAGACCGCGCTGGACGAGGTGGAGCTGCCGGCCGGGGTGACCCTCGACGAGGGCGGCGCGGCCGCCGAGCAGGCCCAGTCGTTCGGCGAGCTCGGCGTCGCGATGCTCGCGGCGATCGCGCTGGTGTACATCGTCCTGGTGGCGACGTTCCGCTCGCTGATGCAGCCGCTCCTGCTGCTCGTCTCGGTCCCCTTCGCCGCCACGGGCGCCATCGGCGGACTCCTGCTCACCGGTACGCCGCTGGGCATCCCGGCCATGATCGGCATGCTCATGCTCATCGGCATCGTGGTGACGAACGCGATCGTGCTGATCGACCTCATCAACCACTACCGCCGGGCCGGGTCCTCCCTCGACGATGCGGTCGTCCACGGCGCCCGCCTGCGCCTGCGCCCGATCATCATGACCGCGTGCGCGACGATCTTCGCGCTGCTTCCGATGGCCTTCGGGATCACGGGCGGGGGCGCGTTCATCTCGCAGTCCCTCGCGATCGTCGTCATCGGCGGCCTCGTCTCCTCGACCCTGCTGACGCTGCTGCTCGTGCCCGCCCTCGTGGTCCTGCACGAGCGCCGGGGAGAGCGGCGCCGGGAGCGTCGGGCGCGGCGTGCGGCTCGTCGCGTCGAGGCGGAGAACCGGGAGGACATCCCCGAGGAGCTGGAGGAGGTCGGGTTCACGACCACGCAGACCGACGCGGCGGCCGGGATCGAGGGGGCGTCGGACGACGGGACCGATCCCGCGCGTGGGAGACTGGCGACGTGACATCCGCCTCGCCGAGCCCGCTGGATCGCGCGGCCGGGCGCTGGCAGCGTCACCCCCGGGCGGTGGATGCCGTCACGGCGCTGAGCTGGGTGGTGCTGACGGTGCTCCCTGCCCTCGGGGCCGGTGTCGGCGACGACCTGCAGCCGGGCGTCCTCGCCTATGTCCTGCTGGGTCTCGTCGTGGTCGTGTTCTCGTCCGTGCTCGTGCTGTTCCGACGCCGGCGTCCGCTGCTCGTGTTCGCGGTGGCGTTCGTCTCCTCGGTGCTGCTGATGCCCTTCTGGAGTAATGCGGGCACGGTCGGCGCGGCCTATGCCGTGTTCGCGGTGGCGGTCTACGACTCGGTGCGCCGCGCCTGGGTCGCCGCGGCAGCCGCCTACGCGCTCACGGTCGCCCAGTCGGGGATCCACCTGCTGACCGGGATCGGGCTGCTGCCGGTGACCCGCGACGGGAACGTGATCGCGACCGTCGTCTCCTATCTCGTGTTCGACCTGCTCCTGCTGCTCGTCGCTCTCCTGTGGGGCCAGAACGCCGGCAACCGCCGGCGCTACGTCGAGGCCCTGCTGGAACGGGCACGGATCCTCGAGCACGAGCGCGACCAGGAGGCGCAGCTCGCGGCGCTCGCGGAGCGCTCCCGCATCGCCAGGGACGTGCACGACATCGTCTCGCACTCGCTCTCGGTCATCGTCCGGCTCGCCGACGGCGCCACGGCCGTGCTGGCCGCCGACCCCGACCGCGCCGGCATGGCCGTGACGCAGATCGGCGGCGTCGCGCGGTCCTCCCTGGACGAGATGCGGCGCGCCCTCGGGGTTCTCGAGCGTGCCGCGGACGACGCCGGGTCCCGCACCAGCACCGGGATCGAGGATCTGCCTCGCCTGGTCGAGGTGTACCGCGGCATCGGGCTGCCCGTGGAGCTGTCGGTCGTCTCCGACGGCACGGCCGAGGTCTCCGCCGGCAAGCAGATGACGGTCTTCCGCGTCGTGCAGGAGTCGTTGACCAACGCCATGCGCCATGCCGTCGCGCCGGGTGTCGTGGGGGTCGAGGTGCGGGTGGCCGCAGCCGAGGTGACCGCGACCGTGCACGACGACGGCCGCCCGGTCTCCGCGCCGCCCGACGAGGAGGCACGCGTCGGCCGTGGCCTGGTGGGGATGCGCGAGAGGGCGCTCCTCTACGGCGGTTCCCTTGACGCGGGCCCGCTGGACCCGCGCACCGGCGCCGGGTGGGTCGTGCGGCTGATCCTCCCGGGAGACGAGCGATGAGCGACATCCGCGTCCTGCTCGTCGACGACCAGGCGCTCATCCGGACCGGGCTGTCGATGGTTCTCGGCGCGACCGCCGGGATCGAGATCGTCGGCGAGGCCTCGGACGGCATCGAGGCCGTCGCGCTGGCCGGCGTGCACCGGCCGGACGTCGTCCTGATGGACGTCCAGATGCCGCGGATGGACGGCATCGAGGCCACCCGGCAGATCACGTCCGCCGAGCTCGGGCGAGTGCTGGTGCTCACGACCTTCGACCTCGACGCGTATGCGTTCGGCGCGATCGAGGCGGGGGCGAGCGGCTTCCTTCTGAAGGACTCCGACGCCCAGGACATCATCGCGGCGATCCAGGCCGTCGCCGACGGCGACGCCGTCCTCGCGCCCCGGGTGACCTCGGAGCTGCTGCGGCGCTTCGGCGCCCTCTCCCGCGCCGCCGACGACCCCGTCCGCCGGGCACAGAAGGCGGCGCGAGAGGCGGCATCCGACCGCCTCCGCGTGCTCACGGACCGCGAGCGGGACGTGTTCGACGCGCTGGTGGAGGGACTGTCGAACGGCGAGATCGCCGAGCGCCTCTGGCTCTCCGAGTCCACCGTGAAGACGCATGTGGGACGCGTCCTGCAGAAACTGGGCATGCGCGACCGCGTGCAGGCGGTCGTCTACGCGTTCCGCAACGGCCTGACGGACACGTCGCCCGACGTCTGACACTGCTTCGGCCTGTCGCCGGCCGGCGACTACCGCTCCGGCAGCGCGGACCGTGCCGCGTCGAGTCGGTCCTGCGCCTGTGCCGCCCGTTCGGCGGCGGACGCGCGTTCCGCGCGTGCGGCATCCACCGCAGCGGCGGTCTCGTCGGCGTCGGCGCGCAGACGGGCCAGCTCCTCCTCGAGCTCCGCGATCCGGGCGGAGAGCCGCTCCGCCCGAGACTCAGCCTCGGCATGGCCCCGATCCGCCCGATCCTGCGCGCGCTGTGCCCGCTGCAGTTCCTGTTCCGCCTCACGGACCTCCCGCTCGGCCGCCTTGCGCTCCCGACGTGCACGGAGCTCGTCGGCCGGCGGGGCCTCCGCGGCCGCGGTGATCACGGACGGCGCGCCGCCTCCGACGACGGACGCGGGGTCGATCGGGGTTCCCGAGGAGGCCTCGAGCTCCCGGACGAGTCGACCGGACGCCACCGCCATGGCGGCCTGCGGATCGAAGAACGCCGCGGCGATCGTCTGGCGCACCGCCTCGAGGGTGGATTCCGTCACCCGCTCCCCTCGCGCGGTGGCGACCGTGGCGGCCTCTCTCGCGAGCTGGGTCGTCAGTGCCCGGCGCTGTCTTCCCAGCTCCGCGAGCGACCTGGCGTCGAGGTCCTCCTGTGCTTCGCGCAGCTCGGCCGCCAGCTCCAGCGCGGTGGCGAGTCGATCCGCGCGCTCCGTGGCGAAGACGTTCACCACCCACGCCGCGACGGACGGCTTCCTCAGGGTCCGGATCCTCGCGGCACGGTCGCGCTCCCCGTCTTCCTGCGCCAGGGAGTTGCGTCGTGCGACGAACTCTCCCGGCGGGGCGGTGTAGAGCTCGACGGCGATCTCGATCAGGCGCGGATCCTCGGCACCGGCGGCGTCGTGCGCGGTCATGACTCGACGATAGCGACCGGCGTCCGGAGGACGCAGGACGGTAGCGTGGGCGACATGAAGACGGTGGGCGTGCTGGGCGGGATGAGCTGGGAGTCGTCAGCGGAGTGGTACCGTCTGGCGAACGAGCTCGTCCGCCGGGAGCTCGGCGGACATCACTCGGCGCGGATCGTCCTGGACTCCGTCGATTTCGCCGAGGTCGAGGCACTCCAGTCCCGCGGTGACTGGGAGGCCGCCGGCGATCTGCTCGCGGAGCGGGCCCGCCGGCTCGAAGCCGCCGGGGCCGACCTCCTCGTGCTCTGCACGAACACGATGCACCTCGTCGCCGACCGGATCGAGGAGGCGGTCGCGATTCCGTTCCTTCACATCGCGGACGCCGCCGCGGCCGCGGTGGCCGCAGCCGGGCTCGGCACGGTGGGCCTGCTCGGCACGGCCTTCACGATGGAGCAGTCCTTCTATCGCGACCGCCTCGCCCGGCACGGCATCGCCACGATCGTGCCGAGCGCCGGGGAACGCGCCGTCGTCCACGACGTGATCTACGCCGAACTGGTGCACGGCGTGGTGCGCGAGGAGTCCCGACGGCGGTTTCGCGTGGTCATCGACCGCCTGGTCAGGGAAGGGGCGGAGGGGGTCCTCCTGGGATGCACCGAGATCGAGCTCCTCATCCGGGCCGAGGACGCCCCCGTCCCGGTCTTCCCGACGACGGCCATCCATGTGGAGGCGGCGATGTCCCTCGCCCTGGACGGTCGTGAGAGGGACGCGGTCAGCAGCCCAGGCGCGTGATCGTCGCGGAGGTGTTGGTCCAGGCGCCGGCTCCGACGGAGGCGACCGCCGATGAGCCGTTGTAGGCGACGACCACACCGGAGGAGCGGGCGTTCGCGATGCTGCGGACGGGGCTCCCCAGCGGAGCGACGGAGTTGGCCCCCGAACAGCTGGTGAAGGAGATCCGGGCGCCCGAGAGCGAGGAGCCGCTGAAGGCGCAGAACGTCCCGTCGGCGCACGACCCCACTCCCCGCGCGAACGCCGAGTCCGCCGTCCCCGGGAGAAGCGTCAGCACGACCGCGCCATCGTCCCACGTGATCTCCCCGGGACCGGTCTGCTCGCCGCCCGGATAGGCGGCCAAGACCTGATCCACTCGCTCCTGCAGGTCGTCCGAGGACGCTTGTGCCGCCGCGGGGGCGAACAGTCCGCCGACGACGAGCAGCGCAGCCGCCGCGACGGTGAGCAGAGACCGCAACCGATGCATACCCGGGACCTTCCGTTCGGGCCGCCCGGGGTTCGATCATCTCCACGCCACGTACTCGATCACCGCCGGGGAGGGGATGTCCGTGCGCGAGGAGCCGATGTAGGTCGCCTCGTACGCGAGAACACCCTGAGCGGCGCTGAGCACCAGGGTATCCCGATACTCCCCCGGGGCACGAGAGTCCGTGCTGACGGAGACGCCTCGGCGTCCGAGACGGTCCGTCACGCTCCCGTCGACCGCGACGTCCGGGAGCGTGGCGAGGAACTCGACGAGCGCCGCCTGCTGTTCGGCGTCGAGGCTGCGTTCCGAGAGGAGGAGGCGCACGGCCGAGAAGTACTCTCCGCTGCTCTCGCCGACGAGCACGCCGCTGGCTCGGAAGAAGTCCGGCATCTCCGCCGCGGAGCCCGGAACATCGCCGAAGAAGCCCGCTCCCTCTCCCGCCGGCCGGGTGTCGGTCCACAGGACGGTGCCGGGTGCGGGCGTGGGATCCGGCACCGCGGTGCCGTCGTCGGCGGTCGGCGTTCCTGCGCGGACCTCGATCTCGACCGCTCCGTCGGCCGACCGGCGGATCAGGTGCTCTTCGGGGACGATCTGGGCGGGAGGCTCGCCCGACTCCGGGTCGAACGAGAGCGCCCAGGTCTGGAAGCGGACGACGTCGCTCGCTCCGATGCCCTCGGCGCGGACCGATCCGCTGATGTTCATCAGGTTCTCCCTTGCGGTTCCGGAGACGGGCTCGGCCACGAGCAGGGCGGGAGTGGCGGCGACGGCGGCCGGCGGACGCAGCAGCGATATCCCTCCCAGGACGGCGACGGCGATCAGGACCAGCACAGAGGCCGCCGCGAGCCAGACGGGCCCTCCGACCCGACCACGTGCGGGGACCCGGCCGCGTGCAGCCACGCGGTGCTCCGTGGGTTCCGCGACGATCCGTCGCAGGACGCGCTCGGCCGCGACGGACGGCGGAGCGTTGCGGCGGGGCGTCCCGGGGCGTGCCGCGCGAAGACGCCGCGTCAGCTCGTCATCGTCCATCGTGCACCCCCTTCCCCTCCTCGACGGGCACCTCGCCCGCCGTCTCGTCAGTGCCGAGCCGCCGTCGCAGCCGCTCTCGCGCCCGGTGCAGCCGCACCTTCACGGCGGCGACGGAGCACCCGAGGATCTCCGCCATCTCCTCGCGGCTCAGTTCCTCCCAGTACGCCATCCAGATGACCTCGCGGTCGTCGGAGCGCATCCGGGCCACCGCCTGGCGCACGGCGATGGCGTCGTCGTCGATGAGGACGGTCGGATGACCGGGAGCCTCCGCCGCCAGCCGCTGATAGCGACGCGACGCCCTCCCCCGGCGGCGGTACTCGCTCCCGGTCACGTTCCGCAGCGTCGTGTACAGCCACGGCAGAGTGAACACGGTCTCGTGCTCGCTCCGCCGCCGCCACGCGGCCGTGAACACCTCGGCGGCCGCGTCCTCGGCCGCTCCGAGATCGTCGAGGCGGTTGAAGCCCGCCGTCACGATCACGGCATGGTAGGCCCGGAACAGATCCTCGAACGCACGCGCGACCGCCGCCGACGCCGGCCGCGGAAGGCGTGAACCCGTGATCTCGAACCCCACACTTCTGGTTGTTGCCGGATCGGCCCGGAAGGTTACATCCGGAATCCGATGTAACCCCACCCTCTCATCCGGCAACAACCAGGGTGAGGGCCGTCTCTCCGACGGCGCCGTGGTCTATCCAGGAGGACAGCATGCAGGCAGCTGATCGACGCGGGATCATCTGGTGGATCGCTTTCGCGGGCTTCGCGATCATCGCCGTCGGCGGACTGCTCGCGGTGATGATGACGGGACAGGGCTGGTTCGCCGCCCTGTCCGTGGTCGGCGCGGCGGGGACGGTGGGCCTGGGAGCGACCATGGCCGTGTCTGCGGTGTGATGGCCGCCGTTCACCCCCACGGCGACGGCGCCGAGGACGGGACGAGCCGTGCCTGGTCGCTCTCCCTCGGAGTCATCGTCGTCGCGCCGGTCCTCCTCATGCTTCTGGCGCTGCCCACGATCGGCGCGGGCGCCACGACCCAGAACGTCGCGATCCTCGCCGCGCTCCAGGGCGGCCTGCTCCTGCTCGCGGCGTCCGTCACGGCCCTGCTCGTCGGGCGCCGCTCGCCCCGAGCACGAAAGGCGATCCCGCGGATCACCCTCGTCGTCGCCCTCGTCCTGGCGATCGCCTCCGCGATCGCGATGTGGGCCGCGCAGGGCTGAGACCCGTCCGTCTTACGGTGTCGTCTCGGCCCGAGACGGCGTTCCGCGACGCGCCGCCCGTGTGGAGGCCCACCAGACCACGCCCGTGATGACCGCGCAGGCCGCCATCGTCACGAGAAGACGCGGCGACCCCTGGCCGGTCTGATCCGAGGATCCCGGTGCGCCGCCGTCGCCGATCATCCCGACGAGAGCGGCGATGTTGTTCACGGTGTGCATCACGACCGCGGCCTCCACGCCGCCGCTGCGCCACGTCATGAGCGATGCGCACGCGCCGAACACCGCGTAGAAGGCCAGGCGCCAAGGGTCCGCGGTGCCGTGGAACGAGGCGAAAAGGATGGTGGCGACGACCATGCTCATCGCGGTTCCGACGAAGGCGGGATGGAACCAGGTCGCGACCGACCGGCCGATCAGTCCGCGGAACATGTACTCCTCGGCCGCCGCCTGGAACGGCGCGACGAGGATCCCCAGGAGGAGGGCGAGCAGGGACGAGGGCGCGATCGGCGCGAACGCGGGTGCGCCGTCCATCAGCCAGTCCGTGCCGATCACGATGCCGAACGCGGGGACCGTGACCAGCGCCGCCGTCCGCGCGAGCCGGGCCCGAAAACGCCCGGAGACGGAGTGCAGCCACCGCCCGGGCACACCGAAGACGAGACGCTGCGTCCCCCACACGACCGGGAGCATGAGGGCGATCATCAGCAGGGACAGCGGTGTGCGCGCCTCCGGGAACCCCGCCGATTCCACGGCGGGGATGACGAGAGCGGATCCGACTCCGGCCAGCGCGACGTACGCGGCGAGGACGACCGCGACGGCGAGCATCCCGCGACGGCCGGCATGACGGACACCTCGCAGACCCGCGTAGTAGCCTCGGTCCTCACGGAGCTCCGTCCTGCGGGCGCTCCCGGTCTCGTCCGCCCGCACCGTGCTCCTCCGTTCGCCGGAACCAGGATACGGCGCCCCGGGCTCAGCGCGCGGGGACCAGACGTGCTCCCGCGGCCGCGAGCTCACGCGGGACGGGGTCTTCGGGGCTCTTGTCGATCACGATCCCGGCGACCGCGTCGACGGGCAGGACGCAGAAGCGGGACGCGGCGCCCACCTTCTCCGCGCTGCCGAGCACGTACGTCTCGGCCGCCCGGGCGGCGAGGGCGCGCTTCATCGCCGCCTCGTCCGCGTCGCCCGTGGTGAGACCCGCCTGCGGATGGATCCCGGTGACGCCGAGGAGGAACAGGTCCGCGCTGATCCTGCTGGCCGCCTCGATCGCCGCCGCTCCGCACGCGACGGCCGAGTGCTTGAAGACGCGGCCTCCGATGAGCAGGATCTCGGCGTCGTGGTGAAGGAGGGCCGCGGCGACCGTGGGGCTGTGCGTGATGACGGTTCCGGTGAAGGCGCGAGGGAGCGCCTCGGCGACGGCCAGCGCCGTCGTGCCCCCGTCGAGCAGCACGGCACTGCCCGGCTCGATCAGGCGGACCGCCGCTTCAGCGACCCTGCGCTTGCTCTCGGCCGCGACGGCGGTCCGGGCGGTGTAGTCGACGACGGCCGGGGAGGCCGGGAGCGCTCCGCCGTAGACGCGCACGGCAAGTCCGGCCGCGTCGAGCTCGCGGAGGTCGCGGCGGATGCTGTCCTCCGACAGCCCCAGTTCCGCGGCGACCTCCTTCGCGACGATGCGCCCGTGCGTGCGCAATCGCTCCATCAGCAGTTCCTTGCGTGCCGCGGCGAGCATTCACGTTCCTTCCGATTCCTTCACGTTGTTACTGTATCTTGACGCCATGACGAAACCCCTGCTCATCCTGATCGCCGGCCCCTATGCATCCGGGACCGGAGGCGACCCCGAGCTGATGGCGCGCAACCTCGAACGCCTGGAGGAGGCCGCCTGGCCGATCTTCCGGGCGGGACACATCCCGATGATCGGAGAGTGGGTGGCCCTGCCCGTCCTTGCCAGCGCGGGGGCGAGCGGGCCGACCGACCCGCTCGCCGCCGAGGTCATGTACCCCACGGCGGAGCGGCTCCTGCAGCACTGCGACGCTGTCCTGCGCCTCCCCGGCGATTCGCGCGGCGCGGATCAGGACGTGGCGATCGCGCGCGAGCGAGGCATCCCGGTCTACTTCTCGCTGGAGGAGGTCCCCAACGCCGCCGCATGAGGGGTCGCCCGGGTCGAGCCCTCGGCGGGTGCGGACCTCACGCCGTCCGGGCGCCCGAGCCGTCGGTCCGGCGCGCGAGCCATTCCGCGCGGAGGATTCCCATGCGCACGATGTCCGTGTACGCGCCGCGGACCCACGCGTGCTCACGCTGGCGACCTTCCACGACGAACCCCGATTTCTCGTAGGCGCGGATCGCCGGCGCGTTCGACCCGATCACCTCCAGGTGCACCCGGTGCAGGTTGCACCGCACGAACGCGAACTCGAGGATCTGCGCGATGGCCGCCGTGCCGATCCCGCGCCCTCGTGCCGACGGCGTGAGCGCGATCCCCACCTCCGCATGCCCGGAGAGCCCGTCGAAGTCGAAGAGCCCGATCGTCCCGACGGCCTTGCCCGCCTCGTCGATCACGAAGCTGACGTTGCCGCCGGGGTCAGCCTCGCGCTCGGCGAGACGCGCCCGCCAGGCCTCGCGCGTCACGGTCACGGGCCGGCCCGGGTTGCGCTCCTCCCAGGTGTCCAGATCCGACGCGATTTCGTAGAGCGCGTCGAGGTCCTCATCGGTGCGGGCACGAAGACGAACGGCGGGGGCGGGGGTCATGGTCCGCACCGTAGCCGAGTGCCGTCCCCGCGCGCAATGGCTCCCGGACGCGGTTCTCCCGGAACATCGGGATCGGCTCCGTGCGCCCGCGTCAGGGCGGTCCTGTGATCGGGAGAACCGACCACGGAGCACGGTGGAGCGAACGGGAGGGCACCCGCACGGGGCCGTGGGCCGCTTCCGGGAGAAGGGAGAAGGGAGACGACATGCACCCTACGACCGAGCTGACCGCGACCGACGCCGGGACACCGGTTCTCATTTCGTCCGCGCCGTGGTCCCCGCGTCGCCGCCGGTTCGTCGGCGCCGTCAGCGTGTTCGCGCTGCTGGCCGTCATCGCACTCGCGCCCGACCCAATCCTGCGGGTCATCAACACGAACAACGCCCATCGACTGGTCGACGAACTCGTGCAGGAGCAAGCGGGGCTGCTGTCGCGGCAGTCGCAGATCCGCGGCCCGATCCGAGGACTGGGCGCGCCGGCGCGCTCCTGGACCGAGGTGTCGTGCTGGCTCACGCCGCGGTACAGCGATGGAGACGGCGAGCAGGATCTGATCATGTTCTACTGGCAGGAGTGCGCGCTCGTGGCCTACGAGATCTACCCACTCGCCCCCGGAGCCGGCGACGCCGCTGAGGTCGCGGCTCGTCTCGGCGGCCACACCGCCGGCACCCCCACCTGCGCGGAGACGCTCTTCGACGTTCTCTCGCCAGACATCGGCGCCGGCGGGAAGGACGACTACGCGACGAGTCTGTGGTGGACGACGCCGAGCGGCGACCCGCCGGCGCATCAACCGACTCGGTGTGCTTTGCCCTCTCCCGAGGACCCGGATTCGACCCTTGTCAGCATGGGCGTCGATAAGCCTCTGACGGCGGACGCCTACGTCGTCTATCGGGTGCGTTCGCCGGTCCGCGCGACAGAAGCAGGCTGCCGACACGCCTTCACCTGGCTCGCCCCGTGCACCGGGAAGCCGGACGGGTTCCCCGTCGTCTGACAGGTGCGCGCGGCGCATCCGTCGTCGATCGCGCGGGTCGGATGACGGAGACTCAGCGCTCCCACCGCCTACCGGGGCTCGACCGTCGCTCCGGGATCCGGCGTCAGCACCGTCGAGAGCGTGACCCGGCGCCGACCCGATCGCGCCTCGAAGTAGGGCGACAGGAGCTCGGCGAGGCCTGCCTGGATGCGCGCGAGGTCGTCCTCGTCGACGTAGAGCACCGTCCGGCCGAATCCCGAGAAGTCTCGGAGGACCGGATCCGCGGCGAGGAACCGATCGAAGTCCGCCGACACCTCGCCGAGGAAGGTGAGGAACGCCGTCCTTAGCACGGCCTCGTCCACCTGACGCAGCTCCTCCCGGTCCACGTGCGCCATCCGCTCGCCCAGCGCCAGCGTGCGTTCGACCGCACCGCGCACCTTCCGTTCGTCCACGACGACGAGGATGCCCGCCTCCACCAGCGTCGCCACATGGCGGTACAGCGTGGCCTGCGTCACATCCGGCAGCGCGGCGCGCAGCTGGGCCGTCGTGAGCTGTCGTCCGCCCAGCTGCTGCACGATCCGCAGCCGCACCGGATGCAGCACGACATCGGCGATCGGGGTTGCTTCCGTCACGTCGCGACCTCCATTATTATCAGCATGATAATGTTCTCGACACTGTATCGATTCTACGAAGGGAACGGATCATGACCGAGGTGGAGTACACGGGGCGCGCCGTTCGGGTGTTGTTCCCCGGGTGGGAGTCCGCGATGGCGGGCCGGCCGTCGTTCACCGCATCGAACGACGTCGTCCGGGACGCCGCGGCAGCGCCAGGCTGGACCTCCGAGATCCTCGGCATGCGTTCCGGTCTCGTGGTGTCGGGGTTCCGGAAGCTCGGTGTCTTCACCCATCCGTCCGGAGTGCGGCGGCTGGTGTCGATGAAGCGGGGTCTGCCTCTGCTGCGGATCCTGCTCGACCGCGCCGAGACGGGATTCGACGAGCTGCTCGTGAGCACTCCGGACGCCGACGCCCTCGCCCAATCGATCCGTGAAGGGAGCGACCGGTGAGCACCGAGATCCGCCTCGTCGGGCTGCGTAAGTCCTTCGGCGACGTCGTCGCCGTGGCAGACGTCGGCTTCGTCGCCCGCCCTGGGCGCGTCACCGGGCTCCTCGGCCCCAACGGTGCCGGGAAGTCGACGACCCTCCGCATGCTGCTCGGCCTCACCCGCCCGGATGCCGGGTCTGCCACCATCTCCGGACACGCGTATCGCGACCTCGTCGCGCCCGCACGCACCGTCGGGGCGGTCCTCGACATCGCCGGCGCCCACCCCCGGGTGACCGCTCGGGCGCACCTGCGGACGCTGTGCGCGCTCGGCGGACTGCCCCGCGCCCGCGTCGATGCGGTGCTCGGCGCGGTCGGCGCCGAGCAGTACGCCGACCGGCGTGTCGGCGGCTTCTCCACCGGCATGCGGCAGCGGCTCGCGCTGGCCGCCGCTCTCCTCGGAGAGCCCGAGGCCCTCGTGCTGGACGAGCCGGCCAACGGCCTCGATCCGGCCGGGGTCGCGTGGCTCCGCGGCGTCCTGCGCGACTTCGCCGCACGTGGGGGGACCGTGCTCGTCTCCAGCCACCTGCTCGGAGAGATCCAGCAGAGCGCGGATGACGTCGTCCTCCTCGACCAAGGCGCGGTCGCCTGGGCGGGGCCGATCGCGGATCTGGTGTCCGACGGTGAAACGCTCGAGAGCGCGTTCCTCCGCCTGACCGGGGCGGAGGTCGCCGCGTGAACGCCGTGCGCGGAGAGATCGCCCGGCTTGCGGCGACACACCTGCCTCTCTGGACCCTCCTGGCCGCGATGGGCGTCGGCGGGGTGCTCCCCGGACTCCTCGCGCTCATCGGCCCGGAGAACGCCTCGCCGCCGATGCCCGGTCTGGACACGACGGAAGGGGCTGCTCTCCTCCTCGGCCTCGGCGGCGTCCTGCTGTTCGTCCCGGCGCTGATCGGCACGCTCGCCGTGACCGCCGAGTACCGTCATCGCACCATCGCCACGACGTTCCTGATGATCCCGCGCCGTGGCCGGGTCCTGGCCGCGAAGCTCGTCGTCTACACCGGCCTCGGCCTCCTGTACGGCGTGACCGCGTCGGTCACTGCGGGACTCGTCCTCGTCGGGGCGGCGCAACTGCGAGGCGTGCGCCTCGGCATGCCGACGGGACCGCTCGTGACGATCCTCGCCCAGCTCGCCCTCGCTGCGGCCGCCTACATGCTGATCGGAGTCGCGGTCGGGGCACTGGCCCGGCATACCCTCGTCGCCATGGGCATCGTCCTGGGATACTTCTACCTGGTCGAATACATCCTGATGGTCATCCCGGGCGTCAACGTCCTATACCCGTTCCTGCCCGGCGGCGCCACCGCGTCCCTCACGCGGTTCACCTTCCTGACCGACGCCATCGCGGCAGAGACGTCTCTGGGGCCTGCCCCGTTGCTTCCCCCCGTGGCCGGCGCCGGCGTCCTCGTCGCCTACGCGTTGGGGGCCGCGGGGATCGCGGTCGTCGCGCCGCTGCGCCGGGATCTCCGTTGATACGCACGGCGGACCGCTGGGGGGGGTCGCGCCTCGGGTCAGGTCTCCCCTGTCAGGGCGTCGCGATACTCGCGAGAGAGCCGGGCCGGCCAGTCGGTGTGCGTGACGACGGCATCGTCGGCGTGCGTGAGCTGATCGAGGGACCCCACCGGGACGAGCGCGCGCAATGACGGGTCCGAGATGCTCCCCCGAAGACTCTCCACGAACTCGCCCGCGTTGATCGTGAGGTACGGACGGATCGCGCCGTTGATGCCGACATCGAACGGCGCGAGGCGGGGTCGCACCGGGGACCCGAACGACAGGCGGTTCTGCCGCTCCCCGAGTCGGGTGAACAGCTCGTGAAGCGCAGCCGTCGCCGCCTCCTGCCCGCGCGAGGTGAGAGCGTGATCGAGAAGCGGTGCGAGCTGGGCGGCGGGAAGGAGACGGGCGAAGGCCGCCCCGAACCACTTGTCGTAGGGCCAGTACGCGCGCTCCTGCAGGAACACGAGCTCCATAGCCAGGCGACAGAGCCTCGCGGTCAGCAGACGCGATCCGATCACGTCGCCCGACTCGATGCACCGCCCGCGCAGCGGCTCGGCCGCACCGATCAAGTGCCAGGTCGTGAGCATCATCCAGTCCCTCGGACCCCTCCCCCAGGAGGGCCGCGGCGTGCGGCACATCGACGAGGGGCTCGACCGCCTCGGCGTAGAACCGTCGGGCCAGATCGAGGCCGGAGACCGAGTCGTCCGTCATCGCCGGGGCTTCCGGGCCTCGATGAGATGGCGCGTCGCGTGCGCGACGAACGGGCCCTCTCGGCGAAGGAGGTCATGGAGCTCGCGCAGCCGAGGGCGGAACCGCTCGACGGAGAACCCCGGAACCCACCAGACGACCTTTCTCAGCAGGTAGACGACCGCCGCGACATCGTGGATCTCGATGCGCAGGGTCGCCGTCCTCAGATCGGTGATCTGCAGCCCGGCGGACTCCGCGTCCGCCGCCTCGTCTTCCGGACGCCGGTGGCGCCGCCCCTCGGGCTGGGGCCCGAGGAAGAACTCGATGAGCTCGAACACGCTCGCCGGCCCCACATGCTGCGCGAGATAGGTCCCGCCCGGCCGGAGGACCCGGGCGATCTCGTCCCACCAGATCGTCGCCGGATGCCGGCTGGTCACCAGGTCGAACGCCTCATCCGCGAACGGCAGCGGCGGCTCGTCCGGATCAGCGACGACGACCACCCCACGAGGGTGCAGCAGACGCGATGCCCGAGCGACGTTCGGCGGCCAGGACTCCGTCGCGACGGCGACCGGCGGAAAGACGCCGGCCTCCGCGAGCACCTCCCCGCCGCCGGTCTGGATGTCGAGCGATGCCGTCGCCTTCGTCAGGCGTTCGGCGAGGAGCCGGGCATATCCCCACGGCGGCCGCTCCTCGCTCGCACGACCCTCGAGCCAGGAGAAGTCCCATCCCGAGACGTCGGCCGTGTCGCCGATCTCGATCAAGGCCTCGAAGGAATCCGTCATCCCTCGAGTCTCGCATCCGCGCGGGACGGCGGCGTCGGCGCCGCTTTTGCGACCTTCCCCGCCGACAGACGAGAAAGCGCCTCGTCCCGAACGGGACAAGGCGCCTTCTCGCTGGCTCCCCCGGTTGGACTCGAACCAACAACCTGCCGGTTAACAGCCGGCTGCTCTGCCAATTGAGCTACAGGGGAATGTTCACCGCTGCGCGGACAACTCATCGATCATAGCAGGATCCGCGTCGTGCTCCCGAACCGGGCCGCGCCTCGCGCGTGTCGTCCGCGCGGCGTCCTGCTCACCGCGACGATGCCCGGTCCGGCTCCGTCCCCGGCGTCCAGACGAGATCGGCACCGGCGCCCCGCGCGACCACGTGCCCCTCCCGGATCATCAGGGTCTCGGCGCCCAGTTCCCGGGCGAAAGCGGCGTCGTTGCTGACCAGGAGCGCGGCCATGCCCTCGTCCGCACGGCGCCGGGAGATGGCGTCGAAGACGACGTGACGGACCTCGAGGTCCAGGTTCGCCAGGGGCTCGTCCGCGATCAGGACGCGCGGCTCCAGCACGAAGGACCGGGCGATCGCGACACGCTGGCGCATGCCCGCGCTCAGCTCGTAGGGGAACTTCGCCGCCGCGCCGAGAGGCAGGTGCAGTTCGTCGAGGAGCGTCGCCACCCGGATCGCCAGCGCCTTCGTGTTCACGCGACGCTCGCGCTGGAGGATCGGCTCGGCGATGATCTCCTGGACCGTCAGCTGCGGGTTCAGGTCCGCCCCGCCGTTCTGCGGGACGTAGCCGGTGAGGTAGGTGAGCTCGCGATGCCGACGCCCGGGGCGACGGATCGAGATCCCGCACACGCGCGCGTCTCCGCCGACGACCCGCAGCGAGGGGTCGGTGGAACCCGCGAGCGCCCCCACCAGGGTCGTCTTCCCGGAGCCGGTCGCACCCGCGATGCACATGAGCTCCCCCGCCTGCAGACGGAAGCTCACCCCGTCCACGGCGCGGGTGGGCGTGCTGTGCCCCTGCCGGTCGATCACGATGTCGTCGCAGTCGATCGCGATCGACTCGTCCCCCTCGAAACGCGCCATGTCCTCCATCCTGCCTGTTCGACGGCGTCGACGCGTCACGACTCGACGAAACGCTGCCGTTCGAGGTCGATGTCCCGGAGGCGCACGCGCAGGGCGCGCCCGCCGTCCGAGTCCGGCGGGACCCGCTGGATCGCGCCCAGCAGCTCGTGCTTCTCGCGGTCGAGGTGCCGCTGGATCAGCCGGCGCGCGAGATCCGTCGTCGACGCCACCGCGCCCGCCTCGTCCCGAGCCGGGAACGCCCGCATCAGGAGCTCGCCGGCAAGACTCCGGTACGGCTCCCGCACCGCGTCGACCGCCGCGATGACCCACCCGGGACGAGAGCGGTCCCCCGCCGCGGCGACCGCCTCGCGGACGGCGTCGAGCGCGGGGATCTCGAACGGAGCGCTCAGCGCTCGCTGGAGGAGCTCGTGGTCGACCTGATGGCCGTACTGCAGCGCGCCGGTCAGAGCATCCCGTTCCAGCGAGGCGATCCCGGTGCGCGGAAGGGCCGCCAGCGTCACCGGGGCGAGCGCCTGCGGCGCCGTCTCGCCGCCCTGGCCGATGCCGCCCACCGGACGCGCCGTCGTCGTGTCGGACGGGCGCGCCCCCTGCTCGCGCCCTTCCGCCGCGCGGGGGGTCTGCCTGCGCACCTCCGCGTGGACGTCGTCCGGGTCCATCCCGAGGCGGCGCGCGAGAACCCGCTCGTACTCCGGACGGAGGAGCCGATCGCGGATCTCCGCCACGATCGGCGCGGCGGCGCGGAGAGCCCCGACGCGCCCCTCGACGGTCGCGAGGTCGTAGGAGGCGAGCCTCCGGTCGATGACGAACTCGAACATCGGCACCTTCGCCGAGAGGAGGGACCGCACCGCCGCGTCACCGCGCTGCAGACGCAGGTCGCAGGGATCCAGGCCGTCCGGCGCCACCGCCACGAACGTCTGCGCGGTGAAGCGGTTGTCTTCGGCGAAGGCGCGCAGCGCCGCCTTCTGCCCGGCCTCGTCGCCGTCGAAGGTGAAGACGACCTCGCCGTGCGCGGAGTCGTCGCCCATCACCCGGCGCAGCACCTTGATGTGCTCCGCGCCGAACGCCGTGCCGCAGGTGGCGATCGCGGTGGTCACCCCCGCCAGGTGGCAGGCCATGACATCGGTGTAGCCCTCCACGACCACGACCCGTCGCGGATCGCCACGGGAGATGTCACGCTTGGCGAGATCGAGCCCGTAGAGCACCTGGGCCTTCTTGTAGATCGGGGTCTCCGGCGTGTTCAGGTACTTGGGGCCCTTGTCGTCCTCGTACAGACGCCGGGCGCCGAAGCCGATGGTCTGCCCGGTGACGTCACGGATCGGCCACACGACGCGGCCGCGGAATCGGTCGTAGACCCCCCGCTGCCCGGTCGACACCAGCCCGGCCGCGCTCAGCTCGTCACGGGTGAAGCCCTGGGCGGTCAGCGCCTTGAGCAGCCCGTCCCAGCCGCGCGGGGCGTACCCCACGCCGAAGTGCGCCGCGGCGCCCGCGTCGAACCCGCGCTCGCCGAGGAAGCGGCGGGCCGACTCCGCCTCGGCACTCAGCAGCTGGCCGCGGAAGAACTCCGCGGCAGCGGTGTTCGCGGCGTACAGCCTGCTGCGCCCGCTCGTCTCCGGCGCGGCACCGCCGTCCTCGTAGTGCAGGGTGTAGCCGATGCGCGCGGCCAGCCGCTCCACCGCCTCGGTGAAGCTGACGTGATCCATCTCCCGCAGGAACGAGTAGACGTCTCCGGAGGCGCCGCAGCCGAAGCAGTGGTAGAAGCCCACCTGCGGCCGCACGTGGAAGCTGGGGCTCTTCTCGTCGTGGAACGGGCACAGGCCCTTCATGGAGCCCACGCCCGCGGACTTGAGCGAGACCCGTTCGCCCACGATGTCCGCGATGTTGGTGCGCGCCTTGACCTCGTCGATGTCGGCCTGGCTGATGCGCGGCATCAGTGCACCTCGACGGCGTCCGCGCCGCGTGCGGCGTGCGCCCGGCCCGCCGGCCGCGCATGCCGCGGCGTCCAGATGCCGACCTCGGCGGGATCGATGTCCCCCACCAGGCGGTTGTGCCAGTCGACCGCGGTCTGGTCCGTCAGGCTCGCGATCTGGTCCACGACCACCCGCGCTCGCTCCGCATCCGTCTCGGCCGCGAGGAAGTCCGCGGCGAACGCCGGCTCCAGCACGTCGGCGCCCGCACGCCAGAGCGTGTCCGTGGACCACAGCGCATCGGCCAGCCGCTTGAGCACACGGCGCTGTTCCTTGTACACGCCGCGGCGGGCGTCGATCGTGACGATCGCCTGCCCCATGATCCCCTTCAGCACGGCGATCTCGGCCTCGATCACCGGAGGCACCACGACGTGCGCGCTGTACCGCGCGAGCCGCGGCCCCTCGTAGGCCTCCCGGGTCGCGGAGACCGCCGCGCGGGCGAAGCGCCCGATGAGGTCGCTGGTGAGGTTCTTCAGCCGCGCCAGGTCCCGGCGCGAGCGGTCGAAGGACTTCAGCCACATCGGCTGGCAGGTCAGCCGGTACAGAGCGTCGGCCAGGTCCTCGCGGGTGAAGTCGTAGCCCACCCACTGCTGGATACGCCCGATGAGCGCGTGGTGCTCGGCGGGATCGGCGAGCTTGGCGACATCCAGGTAGCCGTTGACGATCGCGTCCTCGAAGTCGTGGACCGAATAGGCGATGTCGTCCGAGAGGTCCATGATCTCGGCCTCGATGCAGCGCAACCGCCCCGGGGCGCCCTCGCGCATCCAGCGGAAGACCGCCTCGTCCTCGGGGTACACCCCGAACTTGAGACGTCCTCCCGGATCCGGGAGCGGGTTGTCCACCGTCCAGGGGTATTTGCACGTGGCGTCCAGGCTCGCCCGAGTGAGGTTGAGCCCGACCGAGTGCTCGTCGTCGTCGAGCACCTTCGCCTCGAGACGGGTCAGGATGCGGAGCGACTGCGCGTTCCCCTCGAAGCCGCCGATGGGCTCGGCCCACTCGTTCAGCGCGCGCTCGCCGTTGTGCCCGAACGGCGGATGGCCGAGGTCGTGGCTCAGGCAGGCCGTGTCCACCACATCCGCCGAGACGCCGAGCGCGATCGCCAGCTCTCGGCCCACCTGGGCGACCTCGAGCGAGTGCGTGAGCCGGTTCCGAGCGAAGTCGGCGGTGCTGGCGGGACTGAGCACCTGCGTCTTCGCAGCCAGGCGACGAAGCGCCGCGGAGTGCAGCACCCGCGCGCGGTCCCGCGCGAAGTCGTCGCGTTCGGAGCGGTGCGTCTCCGCGAAGAACCGGGCGGCGTCGTGGGCGTCGTAGCCGTCGCCGCGGGTCGCGCCCGCACGGACTGCGCCGCTCACCGTCTCAGCCGCCACTGTTCTCGATCTCCGCTCCGCGCATCATCGCCCCGGTCTCCGCAGCGATCTCGCGGGACTCCAGCCAGCCGTCCGGAAGAGCCGTCCGCTTCGGCGACCCTGCACGGCCTCGCTGCCCCTCGGCGGCAGCGCCCGGATAGGGCGCGTCCTCGAGCGTGCCGAGAAGGTCGTCGATCTCCGCGAGCGTGGAGACCCGGGCGAGCGCCGCCCGCAGATCCCCGCCGACCGGGTAGCCCTTGAAGTACCACGCGACGTGCTTGCGGATGTCCTTGCACCCGCGGTCCTCGTCCTCGAAGAAGTCGACGAGCAGCTCGGCGTGCCTCCGGAACGCCTCGGACACGAAGCGGAGGGTCGCGTCGACCGGGGGACCCGCGGAGCCCTCGGGACCGAGAGCTGCCGCGAGCTCGCCGAACAGCCACGGCCGCCCGAGGCAGCCCCGGCCCACGACGACGCCGTCGCATCCGGTCTCGGCCATCATCCGCACCGCGTCGTCGGCGGACCAGATGTCGCCGTTGCCGAGGACCGGGATCGAGGTCACCGCCTCCTTGAGCTCTCCGATGGCGCTCCAGTCCGCGTGGCCCGAGTAGTACTCGGAGGCGGTGCGCGCGTGCAGCGCCACCGCGGCCGCCCCGGCGTCCTCCGCCGCGCGCCCCGCGTCGAGGAAGGTCAGGTGGTCGCGGTCGATCCCCTTGCGCATCTTCACCGTCAGCGGCACGGAGCCCGCGGCCTTGACCGCCCGTCGCACGATGTCCGCGAACAGCGACCGCTTCCACGGCAGCGCCGCTCCCCCGCCCTTGCGCGTGACCTTCGGCACAGGGCATCCGAAGTTCAGGTCGATGTGATCGGCGCGGTCCTCGGCGACGAGGATGGTCACGGCCTCGGCGATCGTCGCGGGATCGACGCCGTACAGCTGCACCGACCGAGGAGTCTCGCTCTCGTGATGCTGGATGAGACGCATCGTGATGGCGTTGCGCTCGACCAGCGCGCGCGAGGTGATCATCTCGCTGACGTACAGTCCCGTACCGTACTCCCGGCACAGGCGCCGGAACGCCGTGTTCGTGATCCCCGCCATCGGGGCGAGGACGACGGGCGCCTCGATCCGGATCGGACCGATCTGCAGCGGGCGGGCGGGAGCGGGAGCAAGAGTCATGGCCCCTCCATTCTCCCAGATGAGCGACCCCGGTGGCGGCGAGCGGCCGCCGCCGGGGAACCGCGCAGGATCGGGCCTCGAACACTGCCGCGCGCGTAGGCTGAGGAGCATGACGAGTGCCGATGTCCGCAGCATCCCGTTCACCGACGCCTCGGGCGCCCAGACGACCCTGCAGGATCTCGACGCCGACGTCGTCCTGGTCGTGAACGTCGCCTCGAAATGCGGTCTCACCCCCCAGTACGCGCAGCTCGAAGAATTGCAGCGCACATATGCCGACCGCGGCTTCACGGTGCTCGGCTTCCCCTGCAACCAGTTCTTCGGCCAGGAGCCCGGCTCGATGGACCAGATCCTGGAGTTCTGCTCCACGACGTACGGCGTCACGTTCCCCGTCAACGACAAGGTCAAGGTGAACGGCCGCAACGCCGCCGAGCTCTACAAGGCGCTCACCCGGACTCCCGACGCGAACGGCAAGGCCGGTCGCGTGGAGTGGAACTTCGAGAAGTTCCTCGTCGGCGCGGACGGCTCGATCCAGCGCTTCCGGCCGAAGCAGCGACCGGACGACCCGGCGATCGTGTCGGCGATCGAGGCCGCGCTCACGCGCTGACCCCGTCCTCTCGGCCCGCGCGACCGCTCCGACGGGGACGCGCGGCTGCTCCCCTGTTCACCTCCTCGTCGCCCCAGCGTCATCCGGGTTGCCTAGCGTCGGCTCGGCGACGAACGCCGTACGACGACGAGGAGACCGAGAGATGACAGACCGACTGCCGATGAGCCGACGTGCCGTCCTCACCGCCGGGACGATCGGCGCGCTCAGCGCCGCGCTGCCGCTGGGCTCGGCGCACGCCGCGATCGCGCCCGCCGTGCGCGAGGACCCCGCCACGGGCAAGCCGAACGCCCGGGCGTCCGCCCTGCGGTTCCGTCCTGACGGGACGTTCAAGATCGTCCAGTTCAACGACACGCAGGACGACGAGCTCACGGACCGGCGCACGGTCGAGCTGATCGAGAAGGTCCTGGATCAGGAGAAGCCGGACTTCGTGGTCATCAACGGCGACGTGATCTCCTCGGGGTGCGAGACCCGGCTCGCCGTGAAGCAGGCCATCAACAACGTCGTCTGGCCCATGGAGTCCCGCGGCATCGCCTGGGCGGTCACCTATGGGAACCACGACGAGGACTCGCTCCCGGAATCGGGCGTCGACGAGGCCGGGATGCTCGACATCTACCGTTCCTACGAGCACAACGTGAACGCGGCGAACGAGGCGGGTCTCACGGGCACGAGCAACACCATCGTGTCGATCGGATCGGCGGCGAAGAAGACCCGCGAGGCGTTCGTCCTCTGGCTCCTGGACTCGGGCCGGTACGCCCCCGGGGACATCGACGGCCAGGACTTCACCGGCTACCCCGACTGGGACTGGCTGCGAATGGACCAGGTCTCCTGGTACCGCGAGCAGTCGCAGCGCCTGGAGCAGAAGCGGGGAAGGAAGATCCCCGGGCTCATGTTCATCCACATCGCGCTGTGGGAGCACCGGTTCATGTGGTGGGGCGGGGTCGACACGCGCGCTCCCGAGGATGCGGCTCGGGGCAGGGCGCGACACGGGATCGTCGGAGAGCGCAACGAGGACGAGTGCCCGGGCCCGATCAACTCCGGCATGTACAACGCGATCCTCGAGCGCGGCGACGTGAGGGGCGTCTTCGTCGGACACGACCACGTCAACGACTACGTCGGGAACTACTACGGCGTCCTGCTCGGCTACGCGCCGGGCACCGGCTTCGGCGCCTATGGGCTGGACGGGGCCGAACGCAATCGGCTCCGCGGCGGCCGCGTGTTCGAGCTGACCGAGAACGGCGACGACGTGTCGATCCAGACCCGCGTCGTGTACGCCCGGGATCTCGACATCGACCTGGCCGCGAACGACCAGCCGATGGAGCCGCTGCCTCTGGCGCCCGCGCAGGAGGCCGTCTGAGCGGCGGGCGGCTCCTACGCAGGCGTGGGCCCGGAGATCTGCGCCCACGCCTGCGTCATCCGGCGTCGGGACCGCGCGTCAGGCCGTCTCCGGCTCGCGCTCTCCGTCCGCGGGCGCTCCGTCCGCACGCTGGGCCCACAGGTCGCGGAGCACGTTCTCGAACGCGGCGGGCGGCTGCGCCCCGCTGACGCCGTACTTGCCGTCGATGACGAAGAACGGCACGCCCTGGATGCCGTAGGCCCTGGCCTGCTCCTGATCCTGCCGCACGTCCGCGAGGTGACGCTCGGACTCCAGAGCGATGCGGGTCTCGTCGGCGTCCAACCCGACCTCGACGGCGAGGTCGACCAGATCGTCGATCCGCCCGACGTGGCGCCCCTCGGTGAAGTACGCCGCCATGAGCCGCTCCTCCATCTCGTGCTGGCGGCCGTGCGCCTTCGCGTGGTGGAGCAGCTCGTGCGCCTTCACCGTGTTCGTGTGCTGGAGCAGGTCGAAGCGGTACTCCAGACCCGCTTCACGCGCGACACCGGTCACGCGCTCGAGCATCTGCTGGACCTGTTCGCGCGGCATCCCCTTGTGACCGGAGAGGAAGTCGATCTCGTCGCCGTCGAAGTCCACCGGCGTGTCCGGCGAGAGCTCGAACGAGTGGAACGTGATCTCCACCTCGGGGCTCTGGTCCCCTTCCGCGTCGCGGAGCGCCGCGAGGCCCTTCTCCAGGTTGCGCTTGCCGATGTAGCACCAGGGGCAGGCGATGTCGGACCAGATATCGATCGAGATGGGGTTGCTCACATCTTCATGCAACCGCATCGAATCAGGATGTATTCCGTTGGTAGCATCCTCGGATGCCCTCGCCCCCGGACGCCTCGCCCGTACTCCCCCTGCGGGTCCTGGTCGCGGGGATCACCGGCGCCGGGAAGACGACGTTCGCGCGGCGGGTGGCCGCCGCGGCCGGAGTGCGACACGTCGAGATCGACGCGCTCTTCCACGGCGCCGGATGGACGCCGCGTCCCTCTTTCCTCGACGACGTCCGGGCGTTCGCCGCCGAGGAGCGCTGGGTGACGGAGTGGCAGTACACGTCGCAGGGCACGGACGCCGTTCTCGTGCCCCGAGCCGATCTGGTCGTCTGGCTCGACTATCCGTGGCGCATCGTGCGGGCACGGCTGATCCGCCGGACCCTCGCCCGCCGCATCCTCCGCACGCGACTGTGGAACGGGAACACCGAGCCGGCGATCTGGACCCGCGCCGCATGGACGGGCGAGGACGACATCCTCCGCTGGCAGCGGCGCACCCGTTACAAGTGGGACCAGCGGATGCCCGAGATCGTGCGTGCGCACCCCGATCTGCCGATCGTGCGCCTGCGGCATCCGCGAGAGGCGGAACGCTGGCTCCGCGCTCTCTCCGCCGCACGTCCGCGCTGAGATCAGGCCGGTGGGTCCGCCGTGTCCGGGGCGTCCACCGCGCCGCCGAAGCGACGATCGCGGGACAGATACACCTCGATCGCCCGCCACAGCTCGCGGCGTGAGAAGTCCGGCCACAGGGTGTCCAGGAACACCATCTCGGCGTAGGCGGACTGCCACAGCAGGAAGTTCGACGTCCGCTGCTCGCCCGAGCTGCGCAGGAACAGGTCGACGTCGGGCATGTCGGGCACGTAGAGGTGACGGCGGATCGCCTTCTCCGTCACGGCGCTGGGCTTCATCCGCCCGGCCTTGACCTCCTCGGCGATGGCGCGGACCGCGTCCACGAGCTCCACCCGACCCCCGTAGTTGACGCACATGGTCAGCGTGAGCACGTCGTTTCCGCGGGTGAGCTCCTCGGCGAACTGCAGCTCCTTGATGACGCTCCCCCACAGCCGCGGCTTGCGACCGGCCCACCGCACGCGCACGCCCCACTCGTTGAGCTGATCGCGGCGGCGGTGCAGCACGTCCCGGTTGTAGCCCATGAGAAAGCGCACCTCCTCCGGGGAGCGCGCCCAGTTCTCCGTCGAGAAAGCGTAGACCGACAGGTGTCGTACGCCCGCCTGGATCGCACCGGCGACGACGTCGAGCAGGACCTCCTCACCGGCCTTGTGCCCCTCGATGCGGCTGAGCCCGCGGCGGTTCGCCCACCGCCCGTTGCCGTCCATGACGATCGCGACGTGGTTCGGGACGGCCGGGAAGGCCGGCGGCTGCTCGCCGGTCCAGTTCAGAGGGCGGTACGGTACCGCATCACGGTGCGTGTACGGCTTGGGGGAACGGGGGTGCTGCTGCGCGCGAGGGGTCACCGCGCTCCTTCCACGTGAGCGAGCGAGCGGATGCCGCGCTCGAGGTGCCATTGCGCGTACGCGGCGATCAGACCGGAAGCCGCGGCCGCGTCGGCGGCGGCGGCCGCATCGACGCGGGTCCAGTCACCGGCCATCAGGGAGCGCAGCAGGTCGAGCGCCGACGCCGCGATCCGGGCGCTGCCCGCCGGCGCGCACTCCTCGCACACGAGTCCGCCCATCTGCGCGACGAACGTGGTGTGCGGGCCGGGTCGCGAGCACCGGGCGCAGTCGCCGAACGAGGGCGCCCATCCCGACAGCGCCATGACGCGGAGCAGGTAGGAGTCGAGGATGCTGCGCGCGGCGTGCTCGCCGCGCGCCAGCGCCCGAAGGCCGCCCACGAGCAGCAGGTACTGCTCCGGTGTGGCCTCGGCGTCGTTGAGCCGGTCGGCGGTCTCGACCATGGCGTTCGCCGCCGTGAACCGCTCGTAGTGCAGCGCGATGTCGGCGCCGTAGGAACCGAGCGACTCGGCCTGCTGCACGATGTCGAGCGAACGCCCTTCGTATAGCTGCACGTCCGCGACCATGAACGGCTCCAGGCGCGAGCCGAACTTCGAGGAGGTGCGCCGGACCCCCTTCGCGACCGCACGGAGCTTGCCGTGCCGTCGCGAGAGCATCGTGACGATGCGGTCCGCCTCACCGAGCTTGTGGGTGCGCAGGACCACCGCTTCGTCTCGGTAGGTCGGCATTGTTCGATTATCCCTCGCGGCGGGGACAATGGAGGGGTGACCGATCCGCTCTTCTCCATTCCCCTCTGGGCCGACCTGCTGGGCGTCGGCCTCGGCGGCGTCCAGGGCGCGATGTTCGCCTCGGGGTTCCAGGGACAGCGTCGGCTCGATCTGCTCGGAGTGGCGATCATCGGCATCATGATCGGCATGGGCGGCGGTCTCATCCGCGACATCCTGATCGGCCAGCCGCCCGCGACGCTGCAGAGCAACTGGTATCTGCTCACCGCCGCCGGTGCCGCGCTCGTCGGGATGCTGCTGGCGGGCGTCTTCCAGCGGCTCAACGCGGTGATCGTCGGCCTGGACGCGGTCGTCATCGGGATGTTCGGAGCCTTCGGCACGAGCAAGGCGATCGCCTTCGGGATCCCGCCGGTGCCCGCGGTCTTCATCGGCGTGTGCGCGGCAGCGGGCGGCGGCATGCTCCGCGACGTGCTGATGGGCCTTCCGGTGGCCATCATGCACGTCGGCTCGCTGTACGCGGTGGCGGCCGGCGCCGGGTGCACGTTCATCGTCGTGGCCCACGGACTCGGGATGAGCATCGTCCCCGCGGCCGTCGTCGGCATCGCCGTCACGGCCGTGATCCGGGTGCTGGCGGTCGTCTTCGACCTCTCCCTCCCGGAGCAGCGACGCCTGCACCGACGCAAGGTCGCCGCGGAGACCGGGCTCATCCCGATCATCAAGCCGTCGGCGGACTGATCGGAGCGACGCGCCGAGACCCCCTTTCCACGCCGAGACCCCCTCGCACCCGCGCTTTCCCGGAGGGGTTTCGGCGGGCGGAGGGGGTCTCGCGAGAGAAGGATCGGATCAGAAGGATCGGATCAGACCGCGGCGAGCTCCGCCGCTCGGGCCCGGATCGACCGGTTGACGCCCGACACGATCGCCTTGAGCGACGCGGTCGAGATGTCGCCGTCGATGCCCACGCCCCACAGGCGCTGGTCTCCCACCTGCAGCTCCACGTACGCGGCGGCCTGCGCGTCGCCGCCGGAGCTGAGAGCGTGCTCGACGTAGTCGTAGACGGTGATGTCGAAGCCCTGCGCGCGCAGCACCTCCACGAACGCCGCGACGGGCCCGTTGCCGGAGCCGGACACGGCGAGCTCCTGCTCGTCGTCGCGGAGCACGACGTCGAGCACCACCTCGCCGGACATGTCGCTGCGGGTCTGCGTCGCGAGGAGCTCGAACCGTCCCCACTTGTCCTCGGACGAGGCCGCCGGCAGATACTCGTCGGAGAAGATCGACCAGATCTGCTCGCTCGTGACCTCGCCGCCCTCCGCGTCCGTCTTCGCCTGGACGACGCCCGAGAACTCGATCTGGAGCTTGCGGGGCAGGTCGATCGCGTGGTCGGCCTTCAGGAGGTAGGCGACCCCGCCCTTGCCGGACTGCGAGTTCACCCGGATCACGGCCTCGTAGGACCGCCCGAGGTCCTTCGGGTCCACCGGCAGGTAGGGCACCGCCCATTCGATCTCGTCGACGGAGACGCCCTCGGCGTCGGCCCGGGCGGCCATCGCCTCGAAGCCCTTCTTGATCGCGTCCTGGTGCGATCCGCTGAAGGCGGTGAAGACCAGGTCCCCCGCCCACGGGCTGCGCTCAGGCACCGGGAGCTGGTTGCAGTACTCGACGGTCCGCTTGACCTGGTCGATGTCGCTGAAGTCGATCTGCGGATCGATCCCCTGCGTGAACAGGTTGATCCCGAGCGCGACGAGGTCCACGTTGCCGGTGCGCTCCCCGTTGCCGAACAGGCACCCCTCGATGCGGTCGGCGCCCGCCATGTAGCCCAGCTCCGCGGCGGCGACCGCGGTGCCGCGGTCGTTGTGCGGGTGCAGCGAGAGGATGACGTTCTCGCGGTGGTTCAGATGACGGCTCATCCATTCGATCGAGTCGGCGTAGACGTTCGGGGTCGCCATCTCCACGGTCGCCGGGAGGTTGATGATCACCTTGCGCTCCGGCGTGGGCTCGAAGACCTCGAGCACCTGGTTGCAGATGTCCGCCGCGAACTCGAGCTCGGTGCCGGTGTAGCTCTCCGGCGAGTACTCGTAGTACACCGCGGTCTCGGGGATGCGCTTCTCGTATTCGCGGCACAGCCGAGCCCCGTTCAGGGCGATGTCGATGATCCCCTGCCGGTCGGAGCGGAAGACGACCTCCCGCTGGAGGACGCTCGTGGAGTTGTAGAGGTGCACGATGGCCTGCTTGGCTCCCGCGATCGCCTCGTAGGTCCGCTCGATCAGGTGCTCGCGCGCCTGGGTGAGCACCTGGATGGTGACGTCGTCGGGGATCAGTCCCTCGTCGATCAGCTGGCGGACGAAGTCGAAGTCGGTCTGGCTCGCCGACGGGAACCCGACCTCGATCTCCTTGTAGCCCATCTGCACGAGGAGCTCGAACATGACGCGCTTGCGCTCGGGCGACATCGGGTCGATGAGGGCCTGGTTGCCGTCCCGCAGGTCGACCGCGCACCAGCGGGGAGCCTGCGTGATCAGATTCGACGGCCAGGTGCGATCCGGGAGATCGACGCGGATCTGCTCGTGGAAGGGCCGGTACTTGTGGACCGGCATGGACGAGGGGCGCTGCGTGTTCTTCATGAGGGGCGTTCTCTTCTCGGGTCTCGCGGGAGTCGGGCCAACGCGAACACCGCGACGAGGTGGGCCCTTAGAACGAGGACTCGTCGCGGCGGATAAGGAGAAGCAGAACGCCCGCGCGCATGCGGCCATGCTAGCACCGACGTTCCGCCGGGCGCACACTCCGCGTCATGGAGGCCCGGAGCGGGCGCGGTTCCTGCGAGAATCGAAGGGCGCGCCCGTCGCGCGGCCCGACACCCCGAACGATCGAGGAGCATCCGTGCACTACATCTCCACCCGCGGCGGCGGGGAGCCGAGGACGTACGTCGAGACGCTGCTGGAGGGTCTGGCCTCGGACGGCGGGCTGTCGGTGCCCGCTTCGCTGCCGACGGTGTCCGCCGAGGAGCTCGAGTCCTGGCGCGGGCTGGACTACGCCGAGCTGGCGACAGAGGTCCTGGGCCGCTTCGCCACGGACATCCCCCGCGAGGACCTGGCGGCGCTGTGCCGCGCCGCGTATGCGCCCGAGGTGTTCCCGACCCCCGTGCCGCTGCGGGCGATCGACGGCGGGATCACGCTGGTCGGCCTCTCCGAGGGGCCGACCCTGGCGTTCAAGGACATGGCGATGCAGTTCCTCGGACACGCGCTGGAGTACGCGCTGGAGCGCACCGACGGCGTGCTGAACATCCTCGGCGCGACATCCGGCGACACGGGCTCCGCCGCCGAGCACGCGCTGCGCGGCAAGGACAGGATCGGCGTGTTCATGCTCTCCCCGCAGGGCCGGATGAGTCCGTTCCAACGCGCCCAGATGTACTCGCTCCAGGACGACAACGTCCACAACATCGCGGTCGAGGGGGTCTTCGACGACTGCCAGGACCTCGTCAAGCGCCTCTCCGGCGATCTGGCGTTCAAACAGGCGCAGCATCTGGGCGCGGTGAACTCGATCAATCTGGCGCGCATCACGGCGCAGGTGGTCTATTACTTCTGGGCCTGGCTGCGTGCCACCGACGCCGTGCCCTCGACGCGCCGTGCCGACAGCACGGTGTCCGTCACGGTCCCCTCCGGCAACTTCGGCAACATCCTCTCCGGCTACTACGCGAAGGGGATGGGCGTGCCGATCCGGCGGCTCGTCCTCGCGGCGAACGAGAACAACGTCCTGGACGAGTTCTTCCGCACCGGGGTGTATCGTCCGCGGTCGGCCGCAGAGACCCTCGCCACGTCCAGCCCGTCGATGGACATCTCCAAGGCCTCCAACTTCGAGCGCTTCGTCTACGACCTGTTGGACCGCGACCCCTCCCGGGTGCGCGCGGCGTGGGCCGAGCTCGCCGAGACCGGTGCGATCGACCTCTCCGCAGAGCTGTCGCGCCTCGACGGCGAGTTCGGCTTCGCCAGCGGGACGAGCACGCACGAGGACCGTGTCGCCACGATCCGGGCGGTCCACGCCGCCTCGGGCGAGGTCATCGACCCGCACACCTCCGACGGGGTGGCCGTCGCCCGTCGCTTCGTCGAGGACGGGGTGCCGATGCTGGTGCTGGAGACGGCGAAGCCCGAGAAGTTCGCCGACACGATCCACGAGGCCCTGGGGATCGACCTGGACTACTCCCCCGAGCTGCGCGCGATGCTCGACGCCCCGCAGCGGGTGACCGAGATGCCGAACGACGAGCAGGCGCTGCGGACGTACATCGCCGAGCACGCCCGGCACTGACCCGGACGCGCCGCCCGACCGGGTTAGCCTGGCCGACATGGCGAAACGACTCCGAACCATCGTCCTGGGCGTCGTCGCCCTGGTGCTCGCCGCGGTCGCGGTCGCAGTGCCGTCGGCGGCGACGGCGGATGTGAACGACTTCCGCTACTCATCGTGGGACGCGCGCTACGAACTCGGCCTCGACGACGCGGGTCGCGCCTCGCTGCGGGTGACCGAGACGGTGGTCGCCGAGTTCCCCGAGACAGACCAGAACCGCGGCATCGTCCGGGGCCTGCCGGAGAAGTACCGCGGCGTGCCGATCTTCCCCACCGTGGTCTCCGTGCGGGACGCCGACGGCGCGTCGGTGCCGTACGAGACCGACTCGGAGGACGACGTCCTCTTCATCGCGATCGGGGACGACTCCTTCCAGCACGGCTCGACGACGTACGTCATCGAGTACACGATGCGCGATGTGGTGCACCGGCCGGACGACGCGGACGTCGACGAGTTCTACTGGGATCTGCTCCCGCTCGACAGCACGCAGCCGGTCGACGCGTTCCAGGCCACGATCGAGTTCTCCGACGCGCTGGCGGGCCACCTGACCGGCGATCGTTCGTGCTACCGGGGCGGCTACGGCTCGCGGGACACCTGCGAGATCGCCCCGGACGGAGCGGGCGGCTTCCGCGTCGGTGCCCGGGATCTGCCGGCGGGTGCCGGCATCACGGTCGCGTTCGCGATGGAGCCCGGGACCGTGACGCCGTCGCCGGCGAGCAGGCCGGACGCGGTGACCGACGTCGTGCCGTACGCGGTCGCCGGCGGTGGAGCGCTCCTGGTTCCGGTCCTGGGGGCCGTCGCGCGCGGCGCGGTCCGCCGTCGCCACCGCGCGCAGGGACGCGGTGTCGTCGTCGCGCAGTACGAGGTGCCGGCCGCCCTTCCGCCGCTGCTGGCCGGCGAGCTCCTCGGTGCCGCCTCGCGGGCGACCGCCGCCGAGATCGTGCATCTCGGCGTGCACGGCGCCCTCCGGATCGAAGAGGGCGGGAAGAAGCCGACGCTCACGCTCCAGGATCCCGCACGCATCCCCGACCCGCTGGACGGTGCGGCCCTCGCCGCGCTGTTCCCCGCTCGCGTCGCCGGGACGCGGCTCGACCTCGCCGAGCCCGACAACGCCGTGGCCGGACGCCTCTCCCGGCTGCCGAAGGCGGGCCGCGACGCCGCCGAGCGACGCGGACTGATCCGTCGGGCGCGCTCGCGCACGGCCGTCGTCATCGGCATCGCGGGCGTCCTCGCCGGTCTCGTCGCGATCGGGCTGAGCGCCCCGGGCCTCGTCGTCCAGCGCGACGCCGCCATCGCCGCCTTCGTGATCTCGATCCTGTTCACGGCGGTGCTGATCGTCATGGCCGTGGTGCTGTCGCAGCGCATGAGCCTGCTGACCCCGGCGGGAGCGGAGGCCTGGGAGCACCTTCAGGGCGCACGCGAGTACATCCGCCTCGCCGAGGCGGATCGGATCCGGATGCTCCAGTCCTACACGGGTGCCGAGCGGCGCCGGGACGGCCAGGCGGACGTGATCGTGCTGTACGAGCGCCTGCTCCCGTACGCCATGCTCTTCGGGATGGAGAAGGAGTGGGGCCGCGTGCTGGCCGTGCACTACGAGAGCGAGGACGCCGCCCCGTCCTGGTACACGGGGTACGCCATCGGGTCGCTGGGGTCCTCGCTGTCGCGCATGGGATCCTCGCTCCACGCCACGCCGGTCGCGTCCTCCTCGTCCTCCTCCAGCGGATCGTTCGGCGGAGGCTTCTCCGGCGGCGGAGGAGGCGGCGGCTTCTCCGGCGGGCGCTGACCGCCCGAGGGCGGAGCTAAGGGATCAGGGCGAAGGCACCGCCCGGATGCCCCTGGGCGAGCAGGCGCAGCGCCGCCGGCGCCTCGGCCAGGGGGAAGGTGCGCGACACCGGCACCTCCAGCTCGCCGCGCCCGGCGAGCTCCACGAGACGCCCTCGCGCGTCGTCGCGGAACCGGGCGCTGTCCGGCCGGGATCCGGCGATCCACCGGAACCCCTCGGCCGACGCGCGGTCCGCGGCGGCGATGGTCACGATCCGCGCCCGATCCTGCACGAGCGCGAGCGAGGCTTCCACGGCCTCGTCCGTGCCTACGGCATCCCACGCAGCGGACAAGGGCCGTCCGATCTCGGCGGCGAGCGTCCGCACTCGGTCGATCAGGCCCGGTCCGTAGAGGACGGGATGCCCGCCGAACCGGCGCACCCGGTCCGCTCCCGCAGCGCTCGAGGTCCCGATGACGACGGCGCCGATCCGCCGGGCCTGCTGCAGAGCGCTCATCCCGACCGAGCCGGACGCGCCGTGCAGGAGCACGAGGTCGCCGGCCGAGACCTCCGTCACGGCCAGCATCTCAGCCGCCGTCGTCCCCGCCAGCAGGATGTTCGCCGCCGCGGGATGGTCCATCCCCGCCGGCTTCCGGAAGGCCTTCGCGCCCGGGATCGTGAGCGCCGAGGCGTAGCCGCCCCGGACCCGGAAGGCGATGACCTCGTCCCCCAGCGCCGCCGGGCCGGAACCGATCCGGGTAACGGGCTCTCCGGCCGTCCCCGGACCGAGGGCGACGATCTCTCCCGAGACCTCGTAGCCGATCGGCACCGGCCACTCGACGGCGGGTCCGGTGGAGCGCGGTGCCGCGACGTGCTTCGCGTCCGCGGGGTTCACCCCCGCGGCGCGGACCCGGATGGTCACCTCGCCGGGTCCGGGATCGCGCAGCGGGGTCTCGATGAACCGCCAGGTCTCCGGGGCTCCCCAGGACGGGGCGACCCACTGTCGCGCCGTGCCGGCCATGTCAGAACCCGAGCCGGCCGAGCTGCTTCGGATCGCGCTGCCACTCCTTGGCCACGCGCACGTGCAGCCCCAGGAACACCCGCGTCCCGAGCATCTCCTCGATCCCCGCCCGCGCGCGCGAGCCGACGTCGCGCAGACGCGCGCCCTTGTGCCCGATGATGATCCCCTTCTGGCTGTCCCGTTCCACGACGATGCTGGCGTGCACGTCGAGGATGTCCGAGTCCTCGCGCGGGGCGACGTCGTCGATCGTGACGGCGATCGAATGCGGCAGCTCATCCCGCACGCCCTCCAGGGCCGCCTCCCGGATGATCTCGGCCATGCGGTCCTCGTCGGACTCGTCGGTCACCGTGTCCTCCGCGTACAGCGCGGGCCCCTCGGGCATGAGGGCGAGAAGCTCGTCGGCGAGCACGTCCAGCTGCAGACGGGTGAACGCGGAGAGCGGGATCACCGCCGCCCAGTCATCGCGGAGGGAATCGACCTCCATGAGCCGCTCGGTGATCTCGTCCCGCGCGGCGGCATCCGCCTTGGTGACGATCGCGACCTTCTTCGCGCGCGAGTAGCCGTCCAGCGATGCGGCGATGCGGCGGTCCCCGGGCCCGACCTTCTGGTCCGCGGGCACGCAGAATCCGATGACGTCCACGTCTCCCAGGACCTGCTCGACGAGATCGTTCAGCCGCTCCCCGAGCAGGGTGCGCGGGCGATGGATCCCCGGGGTGTCCACGATGACGAGCTGGCCGTCCGGGCGCGTCACGACACCTCGGATCGCGCGGCGCGTGGTCTGCGGCTTCTCGCTGGTGATCGCGATCTTCTCGCCCACCAGCGCGTTGGTGAGCGTGGACTTGCCGACGTTGGGCCTGCCGACGAACGTGACGAACCCGCTGCGGTGCGGCGATTCCACGCCGGCCCGCTCCGGGTGGGCCTGCTCGGGACCGGCCGGCTCGGCCCCCGCGTCGTGCTCAGTGTCCATGCTGGTCCTCCTCCTGCTGCTGCGCCTCTTCGCCCGGGGGCTCCTCCGCGCGCTCGACGAACACCGTCGCGAGCCCGCGGCCCCGTCCTCGGGACGTGCCCCCGGTGAGGACTAGCCCCCGAACGTTCGCGGTCGATCCGGGTTGCGGGATCCGGCCCAGTTCCTTGGCGAGGAGGCCCGCGATGGAATCGACGTCGTCGTCCTCGAGCTCCACGCCGAACAGGTCGCCCACATCCTCCAGGCTCGTGCGCGCGCTCACCCGGTATCGTCCGGGCGCGACGGCCACGACCTCGGCGATCGGCTGGTCGTACTCGTCGGCGATCTCCCCGACGAGCTCCTCGATGAGATCCTCCAGCGTGATGAGCCCGGAGATGCCGCCGTGCTCGTCGACGACCAGGCACACGTGCACGGCATCCCGCTTCATCTGCTGCAGCAGCGTCTCCGCGCGCATCGACTCCGGCACGAACGCCGGCGGGCGGGCGATCTCGCGCATCGTGGCGTTGCGCCACCCGGTCTCGTCGCGGAAGGCGAACTGGACGAGATCCTTCAGGTACAGCACGCCGACGACGTCGTCGGCATCGTCGTCGACGACCGGCACCCGGGAGACGCCGCGATCCAGGAACAGCGACATCGCCTCGGTCGGCGTGGCATCCGCATCCACAGTGACCATGTCGGTGCGCGGCACCATCACCGCCCGCACGAACTGATCGGTGAAGTCGAACACGGAATGGATGAGCTCGCGGTCGTCGGCCTCGATGAGGTCATGGGACGCGGCCTCGTCGACCATGCTCAGCAGCTGCTCCTCGGAGGCGAAGCTCGTCCGCCCTCCACCCGGGGTCACGCGCGCACCGAGCACGGCCAGCCCCTGCGCGAGCGGCCCCATGATGATCCGCAGGCCGCGGATCACCGGCGCGCACCCGCGCAGCATGGTGTCGGCGTGCCGGCGCCCGAAGGAGCGCGGGCTGGCGCCCACGAGCACGAAGGTGATGCCGGTCATCAGCACCGCGGCCGCCAGCATGGCCCACCAGATCTCGTCCAGCAGCAGCACGAACGCGACCGTCACGAGGACCGCGGCGGTGGTCTCGGACAGCACGCGGATGAAGGCGACGGCGTTCGCGTGCGGATCCGGATCCTGCGCGATGCGCTGGAGGGCCACGGCGTTTCGCCCATCGCCGCTCATCTCGACCAGATCCGAGCGTGAGGTCACGGAGAACGCGGCGTCGATGGCCGCCATCAGCCCGCCGAAGCCCACGAGCAGCACGGCGCCGGCGAGGAGGAGGAGCGCGGTGACGGTCATCGGCGGCGGCGTTCGGCGGCCGCGAAGCCGACGATCAGCTCCTTCTGGAGCCCGAACATCTCCCGCTCCTCATCCGGCTCGGCATGGTCGAAGCCGAGAAGGTGCAGGAGACCGTGCGTCGTCAGAAGGATCAGCTCGTCCATGAGGCTGTGGCCGGCGGCGACGGCCTGTCCCTCCGCGACCTGAGGACACAGCACGATGTCGCCGAGCAGCCCCGGGGGCGTCGGGCGGTCCACGGTGCCCGGCCGCAGCTCGTCCATCGGGAAGCTCAGCACATCGGTGGGACCGGGCTCGTCCATCCACTGCACGTGCAGGGCCTCCATGGCGCCCTCGTCCACGAGCACGATCGCGACGTCGGCGTCCGGGCTCACGTTGAGCTGGGCGAGGTTGTGCTCCGTCAGCCGCAGCAGCACCGTCTCGTCGACGTCGATGGCGGACTCGTTGTTGATCTCGATCATGAGCGTCCTCGTTTCGGCATGCGGTCCCGCGGCCCGCCCTGTGTCCCGTGCCCCCGCAGGGACGATCGCCGCTCCGCGCGATTGGCGAACTCCGCGGCCTGCTCACGCTCGGTCCGCGCCGCGAGGCGCTGCTCGTCGTACTCGCTGTAGGCGTCCACGATGCGGCCCACGAGCGTGTGCCGGACGACGTCGTCGCTGGTGAGCCGGGAGAAGTGGATGTCGTCGATGTCCTTGAGGACGCGCGTGACGAGCCGCAGACCGGATGCGCCCTGCGGCAGGTCGACCTGGGTGATGTCGCCGGTGACCACCATCTTCGTTCCGAAGCCCAGCCGGGTCAGGAACATCTTCATCTGCTCCGGCGTGGTGTTCTGCGCCTCGTCGAGCACGACGAAGGAGTCGTTGAGCGTGCGGCCGCGCATGTAGGCGAGCGGAGCCACCTCGATCGTCCCCGTGGCCATCAGCCGCGGCACGATCTCGGGGTCCATCATCTCGTTGAGCGCGTCGTAGAGCGGGCGCAGGTACGGATCGATCTTGTCGGTGAGCGTACCCGGGAGGAACCCGAGCCGCTCCCCCGCCTCCACCGCGGGGCGCGTGAGGATGATCCGCTCGACCTCCTTGCGCTGCAGCGCCTGCACGGCCTTCGCCATCGCGAGGTAGGTCTTCCCCGTGCCGGCGGGTCCGATGCCGAAGACGATCGTGTTCTCCTCGATCGCGTCGACGTACTCCTTCTGTCCGAGCGTCTTCGGGCGGATCACGCGTCCTCGAGAGGACAGGATGGCCTCGCCGAGCACCTCGCTCGGGCGCGGACCGTCGCCGCGGCCCAGGATGCGGGCGGACTGCGTCACGTCGGCGGGACCGAGATCGTGCCCGGACCTCGTCATCGCGATCAGCTCCTCCACGAGGGCGCGGGCCGCTGCCACGGCCTCCGAAGCGCCGGTGAGCGTGATCTCGTTCCCGCGCACGAGCACCTCCACCTCCGGGTGCTCCTTCTCCAGCACGCGCAGGAGCCGGTCCTGGGGTCCGAGCAGCTGGACCATCGCGATGCCGTCCGCCTCGATGCGCGCGGTGATACGGCGGTCTGCCGATTCGTCAGAAGCCAACGAGCTTGTTCTCCTCGATGTTGCCGAGCACATGGGCGTGCACGTGGAAGACGGACTGGGCGGCGCTCGCGCCGTTGTTGAAGATCAGGCGGTACTCTCCGTTCGCGTGCTCATCGGCGATCCGCTTCGCGGCCGCGACGAGCTCGGCGAGCAGACCGGGGTCGCCCGCCGCCAGCTCCGTGACGTCGCGGTACTCCTCGGTCTTCGGGATGACGAGCGCGTGGAGCGGCGCCTGCGGGTTGATGTCCCGGATCACGAACACGCGGCCGGTGTCGAGCAGGATCTCGCCGGGGATCTCGCCGTTCAGGATGCGTGTGAAGATCGAGGGCTCGGTCATGCGTGCCAGTCTATCCGCGCCGGTGTGCCCGCGTCCGTCCTCGCGGCGCCTCTGCTCACCAGCGTCCGAGCGCGGACGAGAGCAGGGCGATCGCGGCCGGACCCGCCGTGGAGGTGCGCAGCACGGTGTCGCCGAGCCGGACGCGCTCGGCGCCCGCGTCGCTGAGCCGCTCGAGCTCCTCCGGCGCGATGCCGCCCTCCGGGCCGACGACGAGGACGAGGTCTCGGTCATCGACCTCGATGGCCGAGAGCCGTCCGGGCGCGGTGGGGTCGAGGAGCAGCATCCGCTGAGCGGCCGCCCGCGCGACGAGGTCGGCGGTGCGCTCCGGGGCGGCGACGTCCGGGATCCAGGCGCGATGCGCCTGCTTCGCGGCCTCGCGCACGATGCTGCTCCAGCGCTCGCGCCCCTTGACCGCTTTGGCGCCCTCCCAGCGGGACACGCTGCGCGCGGCCTGCCACGGCACGATCTCGTCGGCCCCGAGCTCGCACGCCGCCTGCACGGCGAGCTCGTCCCTGTCCCCCTTCGCGAGCGCCTGCGCCAGGACGATCCGCGGGTCCGGACGGGGCAGCTCGCGTCGCTCGGCGATGCGCACGTCGACGCGCGCCGGCTCGACGTGCTCGGCGCGGCCTTCGAGCCAGACGCCCCGCCCGTCGCCGAGGGTCACGACCTCGCCGGGGCGGACGCGGCGGACCACCGCCGCGTGCTTGGCCTCCGCCCCGGTGAGCGAGACGACCGCACCCGGCTCGGCGCCCGCGGCGTCGTCGGTGAGGAAGTGCAGCGCCATGACCAGCCCCGATCAGCCGTTGCGGAAACGGTCGCGAAGCTTGGAGAAGAGCCCCTGATGGAACTCCGACAGCCGCGGGGACGGCGCCTTGGCGCGCTTGGCGAAGTCCTCGATCAACGCACGCTGCTTGCCGTCGAGCTTCGTCGGGGTGAGCACCTGGACGCCGACGCGCAGGTCTCCGCGCTGGCTGCCGCGCAGCGGGGTGATCCCCCGCCCCTTGATCGTCAGCACGTCGCCGGACTGGACGCCCGGGCGGATCTCCAGATCCACCGGCCCGTCCAGGCCGTCGATCGTCGTCGTGGCCCCCAGGATCGCATCGGTCATCGCGACCTCGAGCGTGGCGAGCAGATCGTCGCCCTCCCGGCTGAACGTCGGATGCGGCGTGACGGTGACCTCGATGTACAGATCGCCGTTCGGCCCGCCCGCGCGCCCGACCTCGCCGGACCCGGGAAGCTGCAGCCGGAGCCCGGTCTCGACGCCGGCGGGGATGTCGAGGCCGACGGTGCGCCGCGAACGGACGCGGCCCTGGCCGTTGCAGGTGGCGCAGGGATACGGGATGGTCGTGCCGTATCCCTCGCAGGATCCACACGGCGCCGTCGTCAGCACCGTGCCCAGCAGACCGCGGACCTGCTGCTGCACGTGGCCGGTACCGCGGCAGATGTCGCACGTGACCGGAGAGGTCCCCTCCTGGCAGCACGAGCCCTGGCACGTCTCGCAGAGGACCGCAGTGTCGACCTCGATGTCCCGGTGGACCCCGAACACCACGTCACCGAGCTCGAGGGTGATCCGCACGAGCGCGTCCTGTCCCCGCTCGCGCCGGGAACGCGGGCGTGCCGAGCGCCCGCCGCCGGCCGCTCCGAAGAAGGTCTCGAAGATGTCGCCGAACCCGCCGAACCCGCCGAATCCGCCACCGTTCTCGTCGCCGCCCATGTCGTAGCGGCGCCGCGCATCGGCGTCGCTGAGCACGTCATACGCGTGCGTCACGAGCTTGAACCGCTCGGCGGCCTCCTCGCTCGGGTTGACGTCCGGGTGGAGCTGGCGCGCCAGCCGCCGGTACGCCTTCTTGATCTCCTCCTCGCTCGCGTCACGGGACACGCCGAGGACCTCGTAGTGGTCAGCCACAGTCACCTTTCCGGACGGGCGTGCTCCGCCTCGTCCCCCGCGCGTCGCTCAGCGACCCGCCTCATCCTCGTCGAGCAGCCGCGACAGATAGCGGGCCACGGCCCGCGCCGCCGCGAGGTTGCTCGGATAGTCCATGCGCGTCGGGCCCATGACGCCGACCCGCGCCGTCCCGCCCGGCGACATGTAGTTGCTCGCCACGATCGACGCCTCGGGCAGCCCGAAGGCCTCGTTCTCCGCGCCGATGCTCGCGGCGAGCCCCTGCTCGTCCGTGACCATCTCGCTCATCAGCCGCAGCAGCGTCACCTGCTCCTCGATCGCCTCCAGGAGCGGATGGATGCTGCCGCGGAAGTCGTGCTCCCGGCGGGCGAGGGTCGCCGCGCCCGCCATCACCAGCCGTTCCTGGCGGAACTCCTCCAGCTCCTCGGACACGGCACGGACCAGCGCGGCCTGGGCGATCCCGAGCGGAGTTGTCTCCGGGGCGTCCTGGAGGGCCGCGATCCCTTCGAGGCCCCGGCGCACCGATCGGCCCGTGAGCAGGACCGTGAGGCGTGCCCGCACGACGGCGATCTCGGCGTCGTCGAGGTCGGCGGGAAGAGTCACGATGCGCTGCGAGACCCCGCCGGCATCCGTGACGAGCACGGTCAGCAGGCGGTTCGGCGCCAGGGCGACCAGCTCCACGTGCGTCACGTGCGCCCGCGCGAAGGACGGATACTGCGCGAGCGCCACCTGGCCGGTCAGCCGGGTCAGCACCCGCACCGTCCGCACCATGAGGTCGTCGAGATCGGCGGGATCCGTCAGGAACGCGGTGATCGCGGAGCGCTGCGCGCTCGAGAGGGGGCGCAGCTGCGCCAAGTGGTCGACGAAGACCCGGTACCCCTTGTCGGTCGGCACTCGGCCCGACGACGTGTGGGGCGCGACGATCAGGTCCTCGTCCTCCAGCTGCGCCATGTCGTTGCGGATGGTTGCCGCGGAGACGCCGAAGGCATGGCGCTCGACGATCGACTTGCTGCCGACCGGCTCGTTCGTCTCGACGAAGTCCTCCACGATGGCGCGGAGGACCTGGAGGCCCCGTTCACTGACCATCCGCCCTCCTTCGCTGGCACTCGCCCGTACTGAGTGCCAATTCTACTCGGTTCCGCCGGAAACGCTCCCCGCCGCACCGCCGCGGGCGTCCTCCTCCCGTCGAGCCGCGATCAGCGCCGCCCGCAGCTGGGCGGCCCCCGTGAGCGTGGTCGCGTCCCACCCGCACAGGACGGCGATGCGGCCGAGACGGTAGTCGACCGTGTTCGGGTGCACGTGCAGAGCCGCCGCCGTCCTCCTCCTGTCCCCCTCCAGCGCCAGGTAACGCCGCGCCGTGAGGACGAGGTCCTCGCTCAGCGGTTCCAGGGAGCGAGCGAGGGCCTGCCGCGCAGGCCCGGGACGGGAGCTCTGGTAGTCGAGCAGCATCGCGTCCAAGGTCGCGACGCGTCCGGTCCCGCCGATGTCGTCCCGGACGAGCGCAAGGGCGAGCAGCTCCTCCGCGACGCCGACCGCGTCGGCCACCCCGGCCGGCGACGCCTCGCTCCAGCCTGCTGCGGACCGGTCTCCGAAGGCCGCCGCCAGACTCTCGCCGATCCGCTCCGCCACGCCCGGTCCCCGCACCGGGACGAGGGCCGTGCCGCCCGCGGACGTGAGCACCGCCAGCACCTCCTCGCCGGGGACCGCGGCGTCGATCGCCGCGCGCAGGCGTTGGACGTCCCGTCGCGCGGCGACGTCGTCCGGCGCCCCGGCGGGCTCTCCCACGATCCGCACCGCCAGCACGCCGTACCGATCCGCGAGCGGCCGTCCGGACCGGTGCGCCGCGGAGACCGCGTCCCCACCCTGGGTCAGCGCGGTGAACAGGGCGAACCGCCCCTCCCTCTCCCCCGCGTGCACGACGGTCCAGACGCGTTCCTGGTCCTCCGCAAGAGCGCCGCCGATCCGCTCCAGAAGACGCATCAGCCGCACGCCGGCGTCCGCCACCGCCGACGCCTCGTCCGACGCCGCGCGCTCGCGCACGAGCGCCCAGACCTCCTGGATCCCGCGGTGGTACGCGGTCATGACGGAGGCGAGCGAGGCGCCCTCTTCGAACCGCCGGATCGCAGAGGCGCGGATCAGCTCCAGGTCCGCCTCGCGCCCGGCGAGGACATCGGCGACCGCCCGGAGGCTCTGCGCCACGGACCACCGGATGTCCGCGGCGATCGACGTCGCACCCATGCCGTGGGCCGCCGGGTCGGTCGGCGCGATCGCTGCGATGACCCGGTCGACGAGCTCCCGGGAGTCGCGGACCTCGGCAGAGAGGTCGCGCTCGGAGAGTCGGATAGCGGATGTTGTCATGCATCACAAGCTACGCCCCGTGAGTTCCGGATTCCGCCCACTGGTCCGAGTGAGGACTGTGACCGACCATGAGAGAAACCCCCGAAGAAAGGTCGACGATGACCGCCTCCGCGCTTCCCACGGCCCCGGCCGCCGCCGACGTCCGACCCTCCGAGAAGGCGGGCTATCTCGCCGCCAACCTCGGCAACATCGTGCTGTCCACCGTGATCGGGTCCTTCCTGCTGATCTACCTGACCGACCACGTCGGCATCGGCGCGGCCGCGGTCGGCACGCTCCTGCTGGTCGCGCGCATCGTCGACGGGGCGACCGACCCGCTGATGGGGTACCTCGTCGACCACCTGCCGCGGACGCGCTGGGGCCGGTTCCGGACATATCTCCTCCTCGGCGGCGGCGTCGCCGCGGTGAGCTTCGCGGCGCTGTTCCTCGTGCCGGGGTGGGCCGGCGGCGCGCTCCTGGCGGCCTGGATCACGTATCTCGTCTGGGGAATCGCCTTCGATCTCATGGACATCCCCTTGAACGCGCTGCTGCCGACCATGAGCGCGTCCCCGCGCACCCGCGGTCGTCTCGCCGCGATCAAGGGCGCGACGTACCTGCTCGGCACCGTGCTGGTGATCGGGGTGTCCCTCCCCCTCGTCTCGCTGCTCGGCGGAGGTGCTGCGGGGTGGCAGGTCTACGCCGTCGTCGTCGCCGTCGTCTCGTTCGCGCTCACCGCGACCGGCGCTCTCCTGACCCGGGAGCGGGTGACGCCCGTCCATAGCGAGAGATACGGCCTCCGCGACCTGCGGGCGCTGTTCTTCTCCTCCCGTGCCGTCCCGGTGCTCCTCGTCTCCAAGCTCGCCACGAGCGCCGGCAACGCCGCCCTGATGGCCGGGATCCCGTTCTTCTTCACGTACTACGCGGGAAGCGCCGGGCTCGTCAGCGCGGTGGCCCTCGTGATGGCCGCGCCGATGGTCATCGGCAGCATCGGCGGCCCGCTCATCGGCCAGCGGGTCGGGTTCAAGCCCGCCTATCTCGCCAGCCTCGCCGTCGCCGCCGTCGGGATCGGCTCGATCCTCCTGCTCCCCGGTCTTCCCGGATCCGTCTACCTCGTCTGTTTCGGCGCGGCCGGACTGGGCTTCGGCGGCGCCGTGGCCCTCAACTACGCGCTGCTGGCCGAGCTGACCGACCACGTGGAGCTGCGCGGCGGGTTCCGGACCGAAGGCGCGCTCGCCTCGATCGGCTCGTTCGCCGCCAAGGCCGGCGCCGGGATCGGCGGCGCCCTGGTCGCCTACGTCCTCGCCGTCACCGGCTACGTCCCCGGCGGCGAGCAGACGCCGCTGTCGCTCATGGGGATCGCCCTGGCCCAGTCCGGCGTTCCCGTGGCGCTCGTCCTGCTCGGAGGTCTCGTGTTCCTGGCCTACCCCATCACCCGCGACGAGGCGGCGCGCACCCGGGCCGCCCTGGCAGAGAGGAATCGCCCATGAGCACCGCGACCTGGCCACGGCAGAGGACGGCGCGCCCGTGGCGCGGCCGGTGGATCTGGTCGCGGACCACGGGCCTCGTCGTCCCCGGGCCCGAGGAGCCCCTCGGGGCTCTCGACCCCGGGACGTCGGACCAGCGCGTCCTGCTGCGCCGGTCCTTCACCCTCCCGTCGGCCCCCGGCCGCGCGACGCTGTTCGCCACGGCCGATGCGCGCTACGCCGCCTGGATCAACGGGGAGCGGGTCGGTTCGGGGCCGGCACGTCATGACGCCGACGCGCTCACGTACGACGAGTGGGACGTCACGGCTCTGCTGCGCCCCGGCCGGAACACCATCGCCGTCCTGGCACGCTTCTACGGCCACCCCGTCCCGTGGTGGACCCCGTCCCGGGCGTCGCACACGATGGGCGCCGGGGCCTTCGCCGCGGAACTGGAGGCCGACGGCGAGGGAATCGTCGCGACCGACGCGGAGTGGATCGCCTGCGACGCGGACGCGTGGACGCCCGCCGCGCCGCAGGGCGTCCTCGCGTCGCAGCCCGCCGAGCTCTTCGACGCCCGGCGTCTGGACCCGGACTGGACCACGCGACCGGATCCCTCCGGTGCGTGGCACCCGGCGAGGGAGATCCGCGAGCAGTCGATCATCGGCCCCCGCGGCCGCACCACGCCGGGCGGTGAGCCGTACGGCGCGGTGCTCCCGCGGCAGGCCCCCGCCCTCGCGGAGACGCCCCTGGCGCTGCCGACCGGCGAGCTGGCCCGCAGCGGGAGCGACGCCGTCGCCGCGACGACCGAGCAGCTCGTCGCCGCGCTCGCGGACGACATCTCCACCGGACGCGTCACCGTCCTCGACGTCGGCCGCATCGTGTCCGGCCGACTGCGGCTGACGTTCGCCGGGACCGCCGGCGACATCGTCCGCGGCGGTCTCCTCGAGGCGGTGGGACCGGCTGCGTTCGAGAGCGCCGCCCCGCTGCAGCTCGTGCTCCGCGACGGCGAGACCGTGATCGAGCCCTTCGATCTCGTGGCCGGACGCTTCCTGGTCCTCAGCGCCTCATCCGCCGGGCCGCTGCCGCGGCTCATCCGTGCGGAACTCGTGGAGACGCACCGACCGCGCCACGGTGCCTCGTTCTCCAGCAGCGACGAGCTCATCGACCGGATCGTGGGGGTGAGCCTGCGCACCGTCGACCTCAGCGCGGCGGACGCGTACCTCGACTGCCCGACCCGCGAACGCCGCGCCTGGACAGGGGACGCGGTGGTCCATCAGAGCGTCGATCTCGTCGCCAACGCGGACTGGTCCCTCGCAGCGTGGAACCCGCAGCTGCTCGCGCGGCCCCGTTCGGACGGGATGCTCCCGATGGCGGCGGCCGGGGACTTCGCCTCACCCCGGATCCCTCCGATCCCGGACTGGGCACTGCACTGGATCGCCTCCGTCCACAACCTCTTCCGGTACACCGGCGACCGCGGGCTCGTCGGCGGCCTGCTGCCGACGGTCGAGGGTGTCCTCCGCTGGTTCCTGCCCTATCTGCGGGACGGACGGCTCGTCGACGTTCCCGGGTGGGTTCTCATCGACTGGTCGCCGGTGCAGGTGCGCGGATCGAGCGCCGCGCTCACCGCGCTATGGGCGCGCGCGCTGAGACAGTTCGCCGAGATGGCCTCGTGGCAGGGAGACCGGGGACGCGCCGACTGGGCGGACGGCCTTCACGCCGCCGTACGAGACGGGTTCGAGGCCTATTGGGACGAGGCCCGTGGCGCGTACCGCGACAACATCCTCCCCGACGGGTCCCTCGGCTCCGGTGTCAGCGAGCACGTCGCCGCCGCGGCGGTCCTCGCCGGCGTCCTCCCGGACCATCGACGGCGCGGCGTCCTCCGCCTCCTCACCGACCGCGCCGTCATGTTCACCCGGAGTCCGCTCGCCGACCATGGTGCCGATCAGCGGGGCCCGAGCGCGGGCTCGCCGGTGTGGCGGCGGGACGAGCCGGACTGGGACACCGAACGGCTGGTCGTGGGCGCGCAGCCGTTCTTCCGCTCCCTCGTGCATGCCGCGGTCGCGGAGCTCGGCGGCGATCTCCTGCCCCTGTACCGGGACTGGGACCAGCTCCTCGCGACGGGACCGACCGCTCTCCGGGAGTGCTGGGAGGGCGGGTCGTACTGTCACGGCTGGTCCGCGACGGTCGCGCACGACGTCATCGTGCACACCCTCGGGGTGACGCCGGAGCTCCCCGGATACGAGCGGGCGCGGGTCGCACCGAGGCCCGAGACGCTGGAGCGTGTCCGCGCGGTCGTTCCGACTCCGCACGGCGCCATCGACGTGCGCGTGGAGGGCGACGCACTGACCGTCGCGACGCCCGTGCCCACCACCGTCCGGTGGAAGGGCAAGGAGCACGACCTCGGCCCGGGAACGCACGTACTGTCCGGAGCCGTACGATGACGAGCGTGAGCGATGCCGTCGAGGTCCGTCTGTCCCTGGGTACCGTACGCGGCGAGGAGATCGCCGGAGTCCACCGATTCCTCGGGATCCCCTATGCCGCGGCCCCGTTCGGCGAGAACCGGTTCCGCTCCCCGCAGCCGGCTCCCGCCTGGGAGGGCGTCCGGACGGCCACCGCCTTCGGCGCGACCGCCCCGCAGTCCCCGTACGGGGGTGCGACCGCCGAGCTGCTCGGATCGGTCCGGATCGAGGGCGACGAGATCCTCACCGCGAACGTATGGGCCCCGTCGTCGGCGTCCGGGGCGCCCGTCGTGCTCTGGATCCACGGCGGGGCGCTGGAGCGCGGCACCGCCGCCCTGACGATCTACGACGGCACTCCGTTCGCCCGCGCCGGCATTGTCTTCGTCTCGATCAACTACCGGCTCGGCGCCGAGGGCTTCTCCGTCCTGGACGATGCGCCTCGCAATCTCGGCCTCCAGGACGCGGCGGCCGCCCTGCGCTGGGTCCACCGCGAGATCGCGGCGTTCGGCGGCGACCCCGCACGGATCACCCTGATGGGCGAGTCCGCGGGCGGCGCCCTGGTCGCCGCGCTGCTGACCCGAGACGACACCCGCGGACACGTGGCCGGGGCCATCATCCAGTCCGGGCCGCTCGACGCCCAGACACCGCAGAAGGGCGGCCGCATCACCGCGCAGCTGGCGAAACTGCTGGGCGTCGGGACGGATCGCGCGTCGTTCGCCGCGGTGTCGCCGGACCGCCTGCTCGACGCACGCCGCCGTCAGTCCGCGGGATCGTCCCCGCTCGGGGGCGCGCCGGGCTATCAGCTCGTGATCGATCCGGAGACGCTCCCCCGCCAGCCGCGTGAGGCGGTGGCGGACGCGGGGATACCCGTCCTGATCGGCACGAACACCGACGAGTATCGCCTCTGGTTCACCCCGGAATCCCTCGCGGAGATCCGTCCGGCGAAGCTGCTGCTCGCCCGCCTCGCGCTGCGGATCCCCGGACGCGCCGTCCGCGCGTACCGCGCCGACGCGCCGGGCGCCTCGACCGGCGAGATCTTCGGACAGCTCGCGACCGACATGCTGCTGCGTGCCCCGATGACCCGTGCCGCACGGGCGCGCCGCTCCCCGACCTACGTCTACGAGTTCGCGTGGCGCAGTCGCGTCCGCGACCTTCGCGCCGCGCACGCCCTGGAACTGGGCTTCGTCTTCGATGCGCTGGCGGATCCCGAGTCGCAGCGCATGACCGGCGCGGACGCCCCGCAGGAGCTGGCCGACGACATGCACTCGGCCTGGGTGCGGTTCATCCGCGAGCAGGATCCGGGGTGGCCCGCATTCGACGAGCGCCGCACGACCCGGCTCTTCGACGCGGCGTCCGCCACGGTGCCCCAACGGCGCACCTCAGGTCTCGATCTGCTTCCCTGAGCGGTTCGGCCCGCCCTGCTCGCCCGTCGGCCGGTCAGTCAGTCGGCCGGTCAGTCGGTCAGGGTGCGCACGACCGCGTCCGCCAGCAGGCGCCCGCGCCGCGTGAGCACGAGCAGCCCGCGCACGGCGGCGCCGCCTTCAGCGAGACCGTCGGCGATGAGCCCGGCCACCCGTGGCCGCACCGCGTCGGGCAGGACCTCCAGCGGCAGCCCCTCGGCCAGGCGGGATCCGAGCAGGATGCGCTCCAGCAGCGCGGCCTGCGCATCGGGCCGCTCGGTGCCGGCGGCCGGCGACTCCCCCGCCGCCAGGCGCTGGGCGTACGCGGCCGGGTGCCGCACGTTCCACCAGCGCAGGCCCGCGACATGACTGTGGGCGCCGGGACCGAAGCCCCACCAGTCCGAACCGCGCCAGTACGCGAGGTTGTGCCGGGAGCGCTGGTCGGCGCTGCGCGCCCAGTTGCTCACCTCGTACCAGCCGAGACCCGCCGCTGTCAGCCGCTCGTCGGCCAGCTCGTACATGTCCGCCTGAAGATCGTCGTCGGGAGCGGCGACCTCACCGCGGCGGATCTGGCGGGCGAGCTTGGTGCCGTCCTCGATGATCAGGGCGTAGGCCGACACGTGGTCGGGCTCGAGCGCGACCGCCGCGTCCACCGAGGCGCGCCAGTCGTCCAGGGTCTCGCCGGGGGCGCCGTAGATGAGGTCGACGCTGACGGACAGGCCCGCTTCCCGCGCGGCCTCGACCGCCGTGCGCACGTTCTCCGGGCGATGGGTCCTGTCCAGCGCCGCGAGCACGTGCGGCACCGCCGACTGCATGCCGATCGACATCCGGGTCACCCCCGCGGCCGCGAGCTCCCGCGCGACCGGCGCCGTGACGGTGTCGGGGTTCGCCTCGACGGTGACCTCGGCGCCCGCGCGCAGCCCGAACGCGTCCACGGCACCGGCCAGCATGCGGGCGAGGTCCCCGGGCGGCAGGAGCGTGGGCGTGCCACCGCCGAAGAAGACCGTGTCCATGGGCCGCAGCGCGCCCCGCTCCGCCAGAACGCCGCGGGCCAGCGCGACCTCCTGAAGCAGCGTGTCCGCGAACGTGTCCTGACGGGCGCCGCGCAGCTCGGAGGCGGTATAGGTGTTGAAATCGCAGTATCCGCAGCGGACCCGGCAGAACGGGACGTGCAAGTACGCCGAGAAGGGCGTCGACGCGTCGAACGGCAGGTCCTCCGGCAGACGGCCGTCGGCCGGGGCGGGATCGCCGAGTGGAAGGGGCCCGGCCATCAGCGCCGACCCCTCATCGTGCGGCGCTCACAGCGGCGTCGTGTACAGCGGCGAGATGGCGCGCAGGTAGCGGGCGAACAGCTCGCGTCGACGACGGCGCACGAGCGCCGGGATCGTCCGGTACAGGAAGGCGTTGGGCCGGTCGAAGGCGCGGACGGTGAACCAGACCTCGTCGGTGTCCTCGCGCCAGTCCAGGTCGAACGACTCCTCGCCGCTCACCACGGACCCGCCGACGGTGCCGAGCACGAAGCCCACCCGCCGCGGCTCCTCCGTCACGGAGATGACGCGCAGCTCGGCATCCGCACGCATCCCGCCCGCTCGCCCGCGCACACGCAGGGTCATGCCGGGGCCGACGAACGGCGTGCCGTCGGCGTCGAAGCGCTGTTCGACCTCGTTCTTGCTCGGCGCGATGGGCGTGCCCTCGGCGTCGAAGCTGACGCCCGCGTAGGCCGGGCCGGACGCCGGCCGCAGATCCTCGATCTCGAGACCCGCGGCCCGCTGCGCGGTCCATGACAGCAGAGCCTCGCTGGCGACGCGGAACCGCTCCTCGCCACTGCCGATGCGCCACGACTCCTCGGCGGGAAGACTGTGCTCCGGCGGATACTGCATGAGGTCGGGGGCGTGAGTGGCCCCCACGGCGGCATAGTCCACCGTGCCTTCTCGGAAAGTCCCGCGACGCATGAGACCAGCCTACTTGCCGACCTCTCGGCGCTCACTCAGGTTCTCCACATTGTGCGCCGTTCGCGTCGCCGCCGGTCCTCGTCGCGCGTCTCCGGCGCAGCGTCCGCGGCGAACATGGCCCCTTCTCCCAGGCTGCGCCTTCTGCGACCCTGCGTCCGCTGGTGGCAATGCTCCTCTAGAGGAACATGATGCGTCGGGGTGGTGGGTGGGTGTAGGTGCGTTGGAGGGGGCTGGTCCATTGGATGGTGCCGTCGGGGTGTTGTCGTGCGGTCCATCGGTGGGCGTCCGGGATGTCGGGGTGTTTGAGGGCGTGGTGGGTCGGGCAGAGGTGGGCGAGGTTGGTGAGGGTGGTGGGTCCGCCTCGGGCGTGGTCGTGGGTGTGGTCGATGTCGCAGTGGTGCGCGGGGGTGGTGCAGCCGGGGAATCGGCAGTGTTGGTCGCGGGCGCGGAGGTGGCGGCGCATGGGGATGGTGGGCGTGTAGGTGTCGGTGTGCGTGAGGATGCCGTCGGGGCCCAGGAAGAGGCGGGTCCATCCGGTGTGTCGGCCGGCGAGGGCGCGGGCGAGGTCGGGGTGGAGGGGGCCGTGGTCGTCGAGTTCGGCGGGCCGGTCGTCGTGTCCGGCGAGGGTGGTCGCGGCGACGGTGACCTGGATGTGCGCCTGGATGCGGTCCAGCCCTGTGCCGTGGATGGGGGTGGGGTCGGCGGCGAGGAGCAGGTCGGTGAACAGGTCCGCGCGGACCTGATCGGCTGTCCGCCCATCCACGACATCGGCGGTGACCGCGGTGCTCGTGGGTTCTGCAGCATCGGTGGTGTCGGAAGCGGAGGGAACGGTGAGGTCCAGGGCCTCAGCGGCGTTGGTGGTATCGGCGTTGATGACGTCCCTGGTGTCAGTTTCGTTGCCGGGGGTGGTGTCCGGTGCCGGACGGCGGCGGATGTGGTGGGACATGCGGGTGAGGCGGTCCATGATCGCGACGGCGTAGACCTCGGGGATCACCGCGGTGATCAACGCGAGACCGTCATCGAGGGACCGGATCGTGACGCACCGGTCCGGCCAGGCCGCACGATGCCGCTCCACCACCGCGGCAGGTGCCAGGGCGGCGGCGACCTGCCGCGCCAGCACCCGGGTCCGTGCCGGCGACTCATGCTCCGCGACCTCCAACACCGCCGCCTGAAAGAGCGTCAACACCTCGGGGTCCGCCGAGCCCGAGACGATCGCGTCGCGCAGGATGCGCGACGCGTGCACGATCTCCCGCACATGCGCAGCGGTGATCGTCCCTTCCGGCCACCGCTCCTTCACGTCCGGCAGCTGCGCGGCCAGGACCTCGGCGTCGGCGAAGGCCCGCTCCACCGTCCCCCGCGACACCCGCCCCGCCGCGGCATACTCCGCGACCATCGACCGGCGAATACTGTCACGATGCACCGGCTGAGCTCGCACATCACCCTCGAACAGGGTCACCCGCTCCGCCAACAACGCCGAGGCCTCCGCCTCCAACCGGGCGATCTGCCGACGCGTCGCCACCCACGCATCCAACAACCCCTCCCGCGAACGAGCGGTAGAGGACGGGGCCGGGGTGGGCATGACCCCAGATTAGAACATACATACGACACTCGGGTGGGGGTGTGGACAACTACAGCGACCGGGAGGAAGCCGTGGGCGCGCGCGTTTCGACTCGCTGCGCTCGCTCAACGACCGGGAGGAGGCGGACCGAACAGGTGAGAGTGCGTTTCGACTCGCTCCGCTCGCTCAACGACCGGGGCGGGCGCAGGAGAAGGTCCTTCCTTGCCGGGCGCTCCGTCAGCGTCTCGTCGACGCCGATTCACGGACCGCGTCGCTCACCACGCGCACGTACGCGGCCATGGTCCGATGCTGCAGGATCCGCAGGGCCGGGGTGACGACGCGCCAGCGCCACGTGGCAGGGCACGAGATCGAGCGGGCGGTGAAGCGGCCCGCCTCATCGAGGACGAACGACTCCTCGCCGTACAGCGGGTGTCCCGGCATCGCCTCGTAGCCGAAGCCCCGGGCCCCCGCCCACACCACGCGCACCGGCTCGTCGAACCGCTTCCCGAACACGCGGAGGGACAACGTGCCGACCTGCCCCGGCGCGGGCGCCGCCTCGGGCGCGCCGAAACCGACCCGGCGCTTGAAGTCCCACGTCGAGATCAACGACGCCACCGCGGTCCGCGCCGCGGGCGGAACCTCCGTGGAGCGCTCGATCAGCCGCATCCCCCGGGGAACGCGCTGCACCGGCTCACGGGTGATCCCGCGCGGATACGCCGGTCGGCGCATCGGACTACTTCTTGTCCTTGCCTTCGACGTCCCCGGACAGCGCGGCGATGAACGCCTCCTGGGGGACCTCGACGCGCCCGACCATCTTCATGCGCTTCTTGCCCTCCTTCTGCTTCTCCAGGAGCTTGCGCTTACGAGTGATGTCGCCGCCGTAGCACTTCGCGAGCACGTCCTTGCGCATGGCGCGGATGGTCTCGCGGGCGATGATCCGGGCGCCGATGGCGGCCTGGATCGGCACCTCGAACTGCTGGCGTGGGATGAGCTTGCGCAGCCGTTCTGCCATCATCGTGCCGTAGGCGTAGGCCTTGTCGCGGTGGACGATGGAGCTGAAGGCGTCCACCTTGTCCCCCTGGAGCAGGATGTCGACCTTCACGAGGTCCGCTTCCTGCTGCCCGGACGGCTCGTAGTCGAGCGAGGCATAGCCCTGGGTCTTGGACTTGAGCTGGTCGAAGAAGTCGAACACGATCTCGCCGAGCGGCATGTTGTAGCGCAGCTCCACGCGCTCCTCGGAGAAGTACTCCATCCCGAGCAGCGATCCGCGGCGCGACTGGCACAGCTCCATCACCGTGCCGACGTAGTCCTTGGGCAGCAGGATCGCGGCCTTGACCATGGGCTCGGCCACCGAGGCGACCCGCCCGTCCGGGTATTCGCTGGGGTTGGTGACGGTGACCTTCTCCCCCGTGTCGGTGGTGACCTCATAGATCACGCTCGGCGCCGTCGTGATGAGGTCCAGGCCGAACTCACGGGACAGGCGCTCGGTCACGATCTCCAGGTGCAGCAGCCCGAGGAACCCGCAGCGGAAGCCGAAGCCCAGCGCGACCGACGTCTCCGGCTCGTACTGCAGCGACGCGTCGGAGAGCTTCAGCTTGTCCAGCGCCTCGCGGAGCTCGGCGTAGTCGCTCCCGTCGATCGGGTACACACCGGAGAAGACCATGGGCTTGGGGTCGGTGTAGCCCGCCAGCGCCTCGGCGGCGGGCTTGCGGGCGTTCGTGACGGTGTCGCCCACCTTGGACTGGCGCACGTCCTTCACGCCGGTGATCAGGTAGCCCACTTCGCCCACGCCGAGGCCCTTCGTCGGCACCGGCTCCGGGCTGGACACGCCGATCTCCAGCAGCTCGTGGGTCGCCCCGGTGGACATCATCTGGATCCGCTCGCGCGGCGACAGGCGGCCGTCGACCATCCGGACGTACGTCACCACGCCGCGGTACGAGTCGTACACGGAGTCGAAGATCATCGCCCGCGCCGGCGCCTCGGCGTCGCCGACCGGGGCGGGGATCTCCGTGACCAGGCGGTCCAGCAGGTCCTCCACGCCGACGCCCGTCTTTCCCGACACGCGCAGCACGTCCTCCGGGCGCCCGCCGATGAGGTCGGCGAGCTCCTTGGCGAACTTGTCCGGGTCCGCGGCCGGAAGATCGATCTTGTTGAGCACCGGGATGATGTGCAGATCGTTCTCGAGGGCGAGGTAGAGGTTCGCGAGCGTCTGCGCCTCGATCCCCTGTGCCGCGTCGACGAGGAGGATCGCGCCCTCGCAGGCGGCGAGCGACCGCGACACCTCATAGGTGAAGTCCACGTGGCCCGGGGTGTCGATCATGTTCAGGGCGAACGTCTCGCCATCGAGCTGCCACGGCATCCGCACCGCCTGGCTCTTGATCGTGATGCCGCGCTCGCGCTCGATGTCCATGCGGTCGAGGTACTGCGCACGCATGTCCCGATCGGCGACGACGCCCGTGATCTGGAGCATGCGGTCGGCGAGGGTCGACTTGCCGTGGTCGATGTGGGCGATGATGCAGAAGTTGCGGATCTGCGCAGCGGGCGTCGAGGCCGGCTGGAGAGGGGTGAGGGCGCGGGGTGACATGGGTTCCTGAGCGGGTCGAAGGGATCCGGACGATTCTACGTGAGGCCCGCCTCATCGCGATCCGGCGGCGGCGGTGATAGTCTCGCGAAGTTGCCGCGGGGCGAAACCGAGTTCCGCACGCGACTGTGCTCCGTCTCATCCGGTTGCGCTCCCACCCCGGGGCGCGGACGGCGTGAGAACGGCTTCGACCCAGCGCCGCGTCGGAGAACCCGTGCGGCGACTGCGAAGAGAGAAAGAACACCGTCTTGATCAAGTATCTGCTCCGCCGACTTCTCGGCTGGCTCCTCATGATCGTGGTGGCGACGAACCTCACGTATTTCCTCGCGTGGGGCTTCCTGCACCCGCGTAGCAACTACGTGGGACGGCGCCCGCCCCTCAGCGACGAAGAGATCGAGAAGCTGCTCGCGCCTCGAGGCCTCAGCGAGGCGACACCTCTGCTCGAGCGGTGGTGGAACTGGTTCACCGGCATCGTCCTGCGCTGGGACTGGGGAGTAAGCCCCGTCGGGCAATCCGTCAACGATCAAGTGGCGTACCGGATGTGGGTCTCCGCGGAACTCGTCATCGGGGGCACGATCATCGCTGCCGTTCTCGGCATCGCGCTCGGTGTCTACACGGCCTCCCGGCAGTACAAGCTTGGAGACCGGATCGGCCAGGCCACCTCGATCATCACGATGAACATCAACATCGTCGTCGCCGCGCTGGGAATCGTGCTCCTCGCGATCGCGTTCAACGACCTGGTCGGTACGCGGGTCTTCTTCGTGACCGGTTCGGGCAGCAAGAACGTCGAGGGCTTCTTCCCGTTCATCGTCGACAAACTGCAACACCTCACGCTGCCGACGATCGCCCTGGTCGTGATCAGCTACGCCCAGTACCACTTCCTGCAGCGCTCGCTCCTGCTGGACAACATCAAGGCGGACTACGTCCGGACCGCCCGTGCAAAGGGTCTCACCAAGCCGCAGGCCGTGCGCAAGCACGCCCTGCGTACCTCGCTCATCCCCGTCGCCACGCAACTCGCGTTCACGATCCCGACGGTGTTCACCGGAGGGATCCTGACGGAGTCGATCTTCGGCTGGAACGGAATGGGCCGCTATTTCACGGACACCATCAGCAAGAACGATGTCCACGGCGTGGTCGCCATCGCCGCCTTCGGAGCGGTCCTCACCGCGATCGGAGCAATTCTCTCGGACATCGCCGTTGTCGTTCTTGATCCGCGAGTGAGGGTGAGCTGACATGACCGCGAACACCATCCAGCCCCCGGTCGGCCCCGATACCACGGCCGCGCGCCTGCCCCGCAAGCGCATGTCCACCCTGGAGCTGTACTACCGACGGTTCATTCGGAACCGGCCGGCCGTCGTCGGGGTCTTCATCTTCCTCGCGCTCGTGCTCTTCTCGATCATCGGCCCGCTCGTGGCGAAGTACGACCACATCTACCTCGACTTCCTCAACCTCGGCACTCCGCCGTCGAGTGATCACTGGTTCGGCACGACCGCTTCAGGCAACGACCTGTTCGCGCAGGTCGCGATCGGCACGCAGCGATCTCTCATGATCGCCGTCGCTGTCTCCGTCGGCACCACGGTGATCTCCGCTGTCGTGGGCACCGCAGCGGCGTACTTCGGCGGGATCTTCGAGCGCGTCACGCTGCTGATCATCCACTTCCTCCTCGTGGTCCCGACCTTCCTCATCCTCGCCCTCGTCTCGAACAGTGCAGGGGGCGACTGGCGCATCATCGCCCTGGTCATGATCTTCACCGGCTGGTTCTTCCCGGCCCGGGTGATCTGGACGATGGCCCTTTCTCTGCGTGAACGCGAGTACGTGCACGCCGCGCGCTACATGGGCGTTCCCGGCATGAAGATCGTGCTCCGCCACCTCCTGCCGAACATCGGCTCGCTCCTGGTCATCAACTTCACCCTCGGCATCGTCAGCGCCGTCATGGCGGAGACCGGCCTGTCCTTCATCGGCTTCGGCGTGAAGATCCCGGACGTGTCGCTGGGTTCGCTCATCGGCACCGGCGCCGGGTCCGTCACAAGCGCCCCTTGGACGTTCTACTTCCCCGCCGCGGCTCTCACCCTGCTCACCGTCTCCATGGCCCTCGTCGCCGATGGCCTGCGCGACGCCCTCGATCCCACCTCTGCGGCGGGAGGCCGCGCATGACCGCTCCTCTGCTCTCTGTCCGAGACCTTCACGTCAGCTTCGCCTCCGAGGCCGGCCGCGTCGACGCCGTCCGCGGCGTATCCTTCGACCTCGAGGAGGGCCGCACGCTCAGCATCGTCGGTGAGTCCGGTTCGGGCAAGTCCGTGACGTCGCTGGCGATCATGGGACTTCTCGACGACAACGCGAAGGTCACCGGGTCGATCCGGTTCGACGGGCAGGAGCTCGTCGGGAAGACCGACAAGCAGATGTCGACGCTGCGCGGCAACGGGATCGCGATGATCTTCCAGGACCCGCTCACCTCGCTGACCCCGGTGTTCACCGTCGGCGACCAGCTGATCGAGGCGCTCACGGTACATCGCAGCATGTCGGCCGCGCAGGCCACGGAGCGCGCGATCGAGCTCCTCCGCCTCGTCGGGATCCCGAGTCCCGAGCGGCGCATGAAGTCCTTCCCGCACGAGTTCTCCGGCGGTATGCGACAGCGCGTGGTCATCGCCATCGCGATGGCGAACAACCCGAAGCTGATCATCGCCGACGAGCCGACGACCGCTCTCGACGTGACGATCCAGGCCCAGATCCTCGACCTGATCGGCACTGCGCAGCGGGAGACCGGTGCCGCGGTCATGATGATCACCCACGATATGGGGGTCGTCGCGAAGACCGCCGATGACGTGCTCGTCATGTACGCCGGACGCCCGGTCGAGCAGGCTCCCGTCCGGGAGCTGTTCCACCAGACGCGTATGCCCTACTCGATCGGGCTCCTCGGCGCGATCCCCCGGATCGACAAGGCCGAGAAGGAGCCGCTCGTCCCCATCAAAGGCAACCCTCCGCTCCTGGTCAACCTGCCCGACGCCTGCCCCTTCGCGGCACGCTGCCCGATCGCTGTCGAGGCCTGCCGGACCGCTGAGCCCCCACTGCGACCGATCGCGACCGACGGCGGCGGCGAGCACCTCGTCGCCTGCATCCGCGCGGAGGAGATCGACGACGACGGGCTCATCGGGGGGCGTCCCGTCTACCCGGTCCCCGAGATCCCGGAGGCCGCAATCGACCGCGTTCCTCGTGAGGACCGGCCGATCACGCTCGACGTTCAGAACATGCGCAAGACCTTCCCGCTCCTCAAGGGCGCGGTGCTCAAGCGCAAGGTCGGCGAGGTGCACGCCGTCAAGGGCCTCACGTTCGACATCCGTGAGGGCGAGACGATGGCGATCGTGGGCGAGTCCGGATGCGGCAAGACCACGACCCTGCTGCAGATCATGGACCTGGTCAAGCAGACCGACGGCGAGATCACCATCGGCGGGACCAAAGTCTCCGAGTTGCACGGCGGCCGTGCCGAGAGAGAACTCCGTCGCGACATCCAGATCGTGTTCCAGGACCCCATGGGCGCTCTCGATCCGCGCATGACCGTCACCGACGTCATCGCCGAGCCGCTGCGCGCCATCGGCGTCTCGCGCGACGAGGCGAACGCGCGCGTGGACGAGCTGATGGACCTCGTCGGCCTCGACCCGGCCCACGCCAACCGCTTCCCCGGCGCCTTCTCCGGTGGCCAGCGCCAGCGCATCGGCATCGCCCGCGCCCTCGCGACCAACCCGAAGATCGTCGTCCTCGACGAGCCGGTGTCGGCGCTGGACGTGTCGATCCAGGCGGGAGTCATCAACCTGCTGGACGAGCTCAAGGTGAAGCTCGGCCTGTCCTACCTGTTCGTGGCGCACGATCTCTCGGTCGTCCGCCACATCGCAGACCGGGTGGGCGTGATGTACCTCGGCGAGTTCGTCGAGCACGGTGACGTCGACGCGGTCTTCGACGACCCGCAGCACCCGTACACACAGGCGCTGCTGTCGGCCATTCCGATCCCCGACCCGGACATCGAGCGCACCAGGGAACGGATCGTCCTGCAGGGCGACCTGCCGAGCCCGACCGAGAAGCTCACCGGCTGCTCGTTCGTGACCCGGTGCCCGCTGTACAAGATCCTTCCCCCCGAGCAGCAGACCCGCTGCGAGACGGTGGAACCCGCCCTGACCGGCGGACCCGACCACAGGAACGCGTGCCACTACCGCTGAGAATCGGAACGGTAACGGTTTGCGATCCCTACCCCGGATCGTCCGTGGCACGTGGTTATCCTGCCCTCATCCCCTGAAAGAGCCGAAAGGCAACGAAGGAGCACCATGAAAAGGCACCAGAAGCTGATGGGCGTCGTCGCCCTCGGCGGCGCCCTCGCACTCGCCATCAGCGGTTGTGCGTCGGGCAGCAACACCGGCGGCGGTAACGACGGCGGCGACAAGCCCGTCGAGACCCAGTTCGCGGACTACAACCCGCAGCCGCGCGAGAACCTCAAAGAGGGCGGCGAAGTTCGCTTCCCCATCAACGAGATCCCGCCGCAGCTCAATGCGTTCAACGGGGACGCGAGCGCCGACACGCAGCGGCTCGCCTCGTGGTACACCCCGCAGGTGTTCCTGATGGATCCGGACGGGACGGTCAAGCCGAACCCCGCCTACGTCTCCGACTACAAGATCGGCGTCGAGGGCGGTAACACCACGGTCACCTTCAAGGTCAACGAGAAGGCGACCTGGAACGACGGCACACCCCTCGACTACACCGCCTTCGAGACCACCTGGAAGGCCAACAACGGCACGGACGAGGCCTACGTCCCGAACTCGACCGACGGCTACAAGGCCATCACCTCGGTGACGCAGGGCGCGACGCCGAAGGACGTGGTCGTCACGTTCGACGGGGAGTTCGCCTGGCCGCAGATGCCGTTCCTCACGGGGATCATGCACCCGGCCGTCAACACGCCGCAGATCTTCAACGAGGGCTTCATCGACAACCCGCACGCCGAGTGGGGCATGGGGCCGTACAAGATCGGCGACTTCGACCCGAACGGCGAGGTCATCACCTTCGTCCCCAACGAGAACTGGTGGGGCGACAAGCCGCTCCTGGACAAGGTGACCTTCACCGGCATGGATGCTCAGGCATCGCTCAACGCCTTCAAGAACGGTGAGATCGACCAGGTCGGCGCCAACAACAAGGACCGCCTTGAGCAGGTCAAGGATGTCGAGGACTCGGTGACCTACCGGGCTCAGCAGACCGCGAAGACGGTCCTCATCGTGGACGCCGACAAGCCCCAGTTCAAGGACATCGCGGTTCGTCAGGCGTTCTTCATGGGCATCGACATCGACCAGCAGAAGCAGATCGCGTGGAACGGCCTCGGCTACGAAGAGGCGCCTGCCGGTTCGCTCAACCTGTACTCGTTCCAGGACGGCTACAACGACTCGTTCGGCGAAGCCGGGCTGAAGCACGACGTCGACGCGGCCAAGAAGCTGCTCGACGACGCGGGCTGGACCGAGGGCAAGGACGGCATCCGCGAGAAGGACGGCGTCAAGCTCTCCGTCGTCTACCCGATCCACAGCGATGACCCCACGATCGAGGCACTCGCCAAGGCCATCCAGCAGCAGGAGAAGGCCATCGGCATCGACGTCCAGATCGAGAAGCGGCCGTCTGCTGACTTCTCGCCGGACTTCACGTCCAAGAACTGGGACGCGTTCTCGCTGCGGTTCACGGACTCCGACCCGTTCGGTCCGCTGTGGTTCTGCCAGCTGTACTGCTCTGACAGCACCCTGAACCTGTCGGGGACCAGCACCCCGGAGATCGATCAGGAGATCAAGGACAAGGTCGAGTCCCAGACGACGGCCGAGGCCTGGACCGAGGCGTCGATGAAGCTCGAGCCGGAGATCATCAAGGAGACCTGGGGCGTCATCCCGCTCTACAACGGTCCCTCGATCTCTGTTGTCAAGAAGGGTCTCGCTAACCTGACCCCGGAGCCCTACGTGGGCCTCGACGGCTACGGCGTCACCCCCGTGGAGAACGTGGGCTGGGAGAAGTAACCCTTCCCCCTCCTGGGCGGGGTCGGCGGATTCGTCCGCCGGCCCCGCTTTCTCGTGCTCGGGCTGCCCGCACAGGCATTGCTGGCCCCGTCAGCGGGCTCAGGGTCGTGACCATGGATCGCTCGGGGGGAGCGATGCACCGCACTCCCCGTCGATCGTTCGACCCACAACGGATGTGGGCGACGACACGGAAGGAAGTTCGATGAAGATCTCTCTCACGAAGAAGACCGCCGGGGTCCTGGCGGCGTTCGCGCTCGCGCTCGGCGCGGTGGGCGTGGCCGCGTCCGCATCGCAGGTGGAGACCTCTTCCCCGCAGGCGCTGCTGATGATCTGCAACGGCGCGAACCTCTGCTGAGATCGAGCACGGGCGGGGCCGGCGGATCCCCTCCGCCGGCCCCTTCTCGTCACGTCTGCGAAGTCTCCTTCCGGGGGCCTCCTAGGCTGGTGCCGTGACGGTGAGCGTGGTGCTGGTGCATGGGATCCGGACGTCCGCGACGATGTGGCGCTCCCAGCTGGCGTATCTGACCGAGCGCGGGACTCCGGCGGTCGCCGTCGACCTGCCCGGCCACGGCGCACGCATGGACGAGGTCTTCACCCTCGACGAGGCCTTCGCCACGATCGACGCCGCCGTCCGCGACGCTGCGGCGGCCGGCCCGGTCCTTCTCGTTGGGCATTCGATGGGCGGGCTGCTCTCCACGGTCTACGCCGGCAGCGACGCGACCCCGCCCGTCGCCGGATTCGTCGCAGCGTCCTGCACCGCCGTGCCGCGGGGAGCGGGTCTCGCCGCCTACCGGATGCTCGCCGGGGCGATGAACTCACTGCCGGACCAGGGCATGTGGCTGAGCCAGCGCGTGCTGGCGGCGACGCTGCCCGCGCACACCCGTGAGGACTTCGGAGCGGGCGGTTACGCGCTGCGTGCGCAGGACGTCGCCCTGGGCGCGCTGCGGACGCTCGATCTGCTGGCGGCGGTCGAGCGTCTGACCATGCCGACCTGGTTCGTGAACGGGCAGTACGACCAGCTGCGCATCCATGAGCGGCTGTTCCTCGGGATCGCGCCGAACGCCGAACTGATCCTCGTCCCCCGGACGACCCACCTCGTCACCGCGATGCGTCCGCGCGTCTTCAACGCCGTTCTGGGCCTGGCGCTCGCGACGCTGGAGTCGGAGAGCGCCCGCCCGCCCGCATCGCCCCGGTCATGAGCGCTCCCCCGAGCGACAGCACGGCAGCGCCGACGAACAGCAGCCAGAAGCCGCTCACCGCGGCGACCAGCCCAGCGCCCAGCAGCGGCCCCACGAGCTGGCCGAGGGCCGCGGAGACGTTCACGAGCCCCAGGTCGCGGGCATGGTCGTCGGGATCCCGGAGCAGGTCCGTCGCGAAGGCCAGGCTCACCGCCATGTAGGCGCCGTAACCCGTGCCCATGACCGCCGCCGCCACCGAGGTCACCGCGAGGTCGGGACTCAGGAGGATGACGACGCCCGAGGCCGCCTGCACGACGGCCGAGAGCACCGTCAGAAGCCGGCGGCGGCCCCACCGGTCCGAGAGGATCCCCACCACCACCGAGGCGGCCACGACGAAGGCCGTGTACACGACGATGAGCAGCAGCAGGTCGTCCTCGGCCTCCGCGGCGGGCACGCCGATGCCGTATCGCAGGAAGAACAGCAGGAGTGAGGTGCCCAGGGCGTTTCCGACGTTGACGACGAACCGGCTCGCGAGCAGCCAGAGGAAGTCGCGGTCGTGCAGGGAGGACCGTCGTGTGCCGGGGGCGTCGACCGTGCCGCGCGTCGCCGGCCGGTCCGGGAGCAGCGCTGCGGCGCCCACCCCGACGACCGCGATGATCGCGGCGAGGAGCGCGTACGCCGCCCCGGTGCCGAGCCCGAGCAGCACCACCGCCCCGACGCCGACGACGACCCCGGCGGCCTGCGCGGCGCTGGCCGCCGCGGACGCGCTCCCGCGCTGCGTGTCGAGCTGATCCGCGATGAGCGCGGTGAACGCCGCCCCCGCCGTCGAGACGCCGACCGACACGACCACCCACGAGGCGCCGATCCCGAGGGGCCCCTCCGCGGCACCTGTGAGCAGGAGGCCGACGGCGGCGACGAGCGATCCGCCCGCCGCCCACGGGCGCCGTCGTCCCCATACGAGCCGGGTGCGGTCGGACATCCGGCCCGCCAAGGGGGCGGCCAGCACTCCGGCGAGCCCGCCGGCGGACAGCACCACGCCGGCGCGGACCACGCCCTCGATCCACCCGTCGCCGGGGGTGTCGAGCTGAAGCGGGAGCAGCAGCTGGATCGGAGTCAGCTGCACCGTCCACACGGCCAGCCATGCCAGGGTGAACAGGAGGAACCAGACTCCCCCGACCCTGCGTGCGGTGGGGCGGGCGGGATCGGGCACGGACGGCTCGGGCATGGAGGACTCCTTCGGCTCCTCCGCCCAGCATGGACCCGCGAGCACGACGGGGCGCGGCACGACGCGCACGCGACACGGCCGGGCGCCGTTCGGCGCCGATACGGAGACCTGTTAGACTCGGTGATTGGCTTGCGTGTGGGTTTTGCCCTCACGACCGCCGTTCAACGCCCCTCTCCCGTTGACGGCACACCATCCGAAACACGAACGAAGGTTCCCGCACGTGGCAAACATCAAGTCGCAGATCAAGCGCAACAAGACCAACGAGAAGGCGCGCGAGCGCAACAAGGCCGTCAAGAGCGAGCTGAAGACCGCCGTGCGCACCACGCGCGCCGCGATCGCCGCCGGTGACAAGGCCGCCGCCGAGGCCGCCCTGAAGAAGGCGTCGAAGAAGCTGGACAAGGCCGTCAGCAAGGGTGTCATCCACTCCAACCAGGCCGCGAACCGCAAGTCGTCGATCGCCAAGCAGGTCGCCGCGCTCTGACGCCTCGCCGCATCACGAAGGCCCGTCTCCTCGGAGGCGGGCCTTCGTCGTCGTCCGGCGCGGAGTCGGCCGTTCCGACGTGCTCAGCCGCCGAAGGGACGACGCGTCGCGACCACCGTGATCATGCGCTCCAGGGCGAAGACGGGATCCCGCGCGGCGCCCTTGACCTCGGCGTCCGCGCGCGCCGTCGCCTGGATCGCGAGCCCGAGGGAGCGCTCGTTCCAGCCGGACAGATCGCGACGGGCACGATCGACCTGCCAGTCCTTCATCCCGAGCCGTGAGGCCAGAGCCGCCGCCGGTTCCCGGGACCCGGCGACGCGCGCCATCGTGCGCAGCTTCATCGCGAACGCCGCGACCATGGGCACGGGGTCCGCGCCGGAGGACAGGGCGTGGCGGAGCGCCACGAGCGCCTCTCCGTAACGGCCCGCGATCGCCGTGTCGGCCACGACGAACGCCGACACCTCGACCCGTCCTCCGTAATACCGTTCCACCACGGCGGGCGTGATCTCCCCCTCGACGTCGCCGATGAGCTGCTGGCACGCCGCCGCCAGCTCGGTGACGTCATCCGAGAACGCGGAGACGAGAGCTCGCAGCGCCTGGGGGGCGATGCGCTTGTCGGCCGCCTTGAACTCCCCCGCCGCGAAGTCGAACTTGTCGTTGTCGCGCTTGATCGCAGGACACGGGATCTCGATCCCGTCACCGGTGCCGGCGCGCACGGCGTCGAGCAGCTTCTTGCCCCGCACCGAGGCGCCGGTGTGGCGGAGGATCACCGTCGCGCCCTCCTGAGGATGCTCCAGATACGCCACGGCCTCCTGGATGAAGGCGTCCGTCGCCTTCTCGACGCCGGCCACACGCACCAGGCGCGGCTCGCCGAACAGCGACGGCGAGGTCAGCGCGAGAAGGGTGCCCGAGGCGTAGTCGTCGGCGCGGACGTCGCTGACCTCCAGCGCCGGGTCCTCCAGCCGCAGGTAGTCGCGGACTCCCGCGATCGCGCGCTCGGCGCAGATCTCCTCAGGCCCCGAGACCAGGACGATCGGCGCGGGTCGGGGCTCACGCCAGGACACCTGCGGAATGCTCGCGGCCTTGCTCCCGCGCTTCGCGCTGCCGCGGGCGGAGGAACGGGGGGCAGCCATGCGTTCCAGCCTACCGGCGGACACCGACCTCCCCGCCGGCGCCGGGCCGACATCGCGGCGCGCGGTCCGGACGGTTCCTTCTGCGGCGCCCGTTTGGCATCATCGGAGCACGAACGAAGCGGCGAAGGCCGCCGCGGAGGGGACGACGATGTCCGACCAGATCTTCCTGTTCGCCGCCCTCGGGCTGTACTTCGCGGGGATGCTCCTCATCGGCTGGATGGCCTACCGGCGCACCAGCGACCACGAGGACTACATGCTCGGCGGGCGGAACCTCCCGCCGTGGGTCGCCGCGCTCAGCGCCGGCGCCTCGGACATGTCCGGCTGGCTCGTCATGGGACTGCCCGGCGCCATCTACGCGGCGGGTCTCATCGAGGCGTGGATCGCCATCGGCCTGCTGCTGGGGGCTTACCTGAACTGGAAGATCGTGGCGCCGCGGCTGCGCGCCTACACGGAGGTCTCCCGGAACTCCATCACGGTCCCCAGCTTCCTCGAGAACCGGCTCCGCGACGGCACCCGTCTACTGCGCATCATCTCCGGAACGGTGATCCTCGTCTTCTTCACGCTGTACATCTCCTCCGGGATGGTCGCCGGCGGGGTCTTCTTCGAGAGCTCCTTCAACGGCGACTACCTGACCGGGATGATGCTGGTGACCGGGGTCACGCTCCTCTACACGCTCTTCGGCGGCTTTCTCGGCGCGTCGTTCACCGACGTCGTCCAGGGCCTGATGATGGTCGTCGCGCTCATCGTCGTCCCGGTCGCGGCGGTCGTCGCGATCGGGGGTCTCGGCGAGACCTCCGAGCTGATCGGCGAGATCGCGCCCGAACACCTGTCGCTGCTGTCCGGCACGGCGCTCACCGGCGGCACGATCCTGGCGATCGTGTCCGCGCTGGCCTGGGGACTCGGGTACTTCGGGCAGCCGCACATCATCGTGCGATTCATGGCCCTGCGCTCCCCCCAGGAGGCCAAGAGCGCGCGCCGCATCGGCATCTCCTGGATGGCGGTGTCGCTCGGCGGGGCCGTGCTGTCCGGTCTCGTCGGCGTCGCGTACATCGCGAAGACGGGGGTGGACCTCACCAACCCCGAGACCGTCGTCCTGCTGATGTCGCAGACCCTGCTGCACCCGTTCGTGGCGGGCCTGGTCCTCGCGGCGGTGCTGGCGGCGATCATGAGCACGATCTCCAGTCAGCTCATCGTGTGCTCGTCCGCCCTGGTCGAGGACATCTACCGCGTCTTCCGCCGCACCCCGCCGAGGCCGGCGCGGCTCGTGCTGATGGGGCGACTCGCCGTTCTGGGGGTCGCGATCGTCGCCGGAATCCTTGCGATCACCCCGAACGACACGATCCTGGGTCTGGTCTCCTTCGCCTGGGCGGGCTTCGGCGCCGCGTTCGGCCCGGTGATCCTTCTCAGCCTATTCTGGCGTCGCCTCACGAACTGGGGCGCCCTGGCCGGCATGGTCGTCGGCGCGGCGACCGTGTTCATCTGGAAGGCGCTCGGCACCGGGCTCTATGAGCTCCTCCCCGCCTTCGTCCTGTCTCTCCTCGCGGCGATCGTCGTGAGCCTGGCGACCTACCGGCACAACGAGGAGATCCAGCGGGAGTTCACGGACACCGGAACGATGGTCGCGGTGCCCCGCCCGCACGCCGTCGGGGACACCCCGTGACGATCCTGTTCAGCGGTCGCCCACGGCATCGCGGACGGCGTCGCCCAGGTCGTCGAAGCGCTGCAGGGCGACCTGCTCGCCGTTGAGGAAGAACGTCGGGGTGCCGGTGATCCCGAGCGCACGGCCGTCCTCGACGTCCCGGTTCACCCGTTCCGTCGTCGCGGGGTCCGCGACCGCGCGGTCGTACGAGTCCATGTCCAGGCCCAGCTCCTGAGCGTAGGCGCGGAAAACCGCGGGATCGGGCGCCGACGCCTCGCCCCACTCCGCCTGCGTCCGGAACAGCAGGTGGTACATGTCCTCGAATCGCCCCTGCTGCGCCGCGGCCTCGGCGGCGACGGCCGCGTTCATCGCGTTCACGTGGCCCGGGAGGGGGAAATAGCGCACGACGTAGGTGATCTCGCCGGCGTACTCGGCGCGGAGATCCTCGACCACCGGATAGAAGGCTCCGCAGGCCTCGCACTCGAAGTCCAGGAATTCGACGACGGTGACCCTGCCGTCGCCCTCCTCCCCCAGCACATGCGAGTCGTCGCGCACGACCGAGGCGGTCGGGTCCGCCGCAGGATCTGTCGTCTCCGGCGCGGCGCCGCGGGTGGCGAGGACGAAGAGCAGCCCGCCGAGCAGCAGCACTACCGCCGCGCCGACGGCGACGAGGATCGCCCTGAGTGTGCGGTTCATGGGACCCTCCAAAGGAACGGGATCGGGATCGGGATCGGGATCAGGAGCCGGAGATGAGGACGGTGGACGGATCGCGGCCGAGGGTAGCAGTGTGTGCCATGGGCCCCCTGGGGAGGCGTCGTCCGTTCTCCGTCACGGCGTGCGCTCGGCCCACAACCGGAGGCCGCCGGGCGTGCCCCTGACGAGGATGAGGCCCGACTGGTCCGTGCGCGCGACCCGTGACCCGGTGGCGTGCAGCAGCTCCAGCGTCTGCGCCCGGGGATGCCCGTAGTCGTTGCCAGCGCCGACGGAGACGATCGACAGGGGCGCGGAGAGCAGACGATAGACATCCGGATCCTGGTCCGCACTGCCGTGGTGGGCGACCTTGACGACGTCGTACGGACCGCGCAGGGTCTGCGTCCGCGCCATCAGGCGCTGGGAACGGGCCGAGGTGTCCCCCAGCAGCAGTGTGCGCGGCACGTCGGGACCGGAGACCTCCATCACCACGCTCGTGTCGTTGCCCGCCGGGAAGACCCGCTCGTCGCGCCGGGGCCACAACACCCGCCAGGAGGCGTCCCCGAGCGTCCCCGAGTCTCCGGCCGCTGCGGCGGAGGCGTGGGCTCCCGCATCGGTCAGGGCAGCGAGGATCCGCTCGTCGCCCCCGTCGGCGGGGACGCCGTGCAGCACGGCGCCGACCCGGCCGATGACGGCCTCGGTCCCGCCCACGTGGTCCAGGTCGAAGTGCGTGAGCACGAGGAGGTCCACCCGGTCGATCCCGAGCTCCCTCAGACAGCGTTCGAGGGCGGCGGGATCCGGCCCGGTGTCCACGAGCAGGATGTGGCCGGCGCTGCGGACGGCCACGGCGTCCCCCTGGCCCACGTCGCAGGCGGCCACCGTCCAGTCGCCGGGGCGCGTCATCGGCGCGACGGGGCCGCCCAGCAGCGCCAGGCCCGTGCCCGTGCCGATCACGACGGCGAGGACGACGACCGACGCGGTGGACACCGCGGCGTTCGGGGGATGCGGGACGAGGATCCAGATCACCGCCGCACCCAGGACCGCCGTCACCAGCGCGGTGAGCGGACCCGGCGGCACCTCGACCGAAGCTCCCGGCCACGACGCGGTGGTCTCCGCGGTCACCGCGATCCACGCCGAGGGCAGCCACGCACAGGCCGCGAGAAGATCCGCCAGCGGCGGAACGGGCAGCGCGAGACAGGCCAGCAGTCCGAGCATCGTCGCCACCGGGGCCGCCGGCTGGGCGATCAGGTTCGCGGCCACGGAGACAAGGGACTGCTCGGTCGCGAACAGGGCGATGACGGGCGCGCACGCCAGCTGCGCCGACAGCGGCACGGCGAGCACCAGCGCGACCGGAGAGGACATCCATCGCGACAGGCCGCGTGCCAGCGGCAGGGCGAGCACCAGCAGCGCGGCCGTCGCCGCTGCGGACAGCACGAAGCCGATGGACGTGCTCAGCCAGGGGTCGACGACGAGCAGGAGCGAGACCGCGAGCAGCAGGATCGACAGCCCGGCACGGGGCCTGCCGCGGAGGACCGCGAGCATCGCGAGCCCGGACATCGCCGCCGCACGCACGACGCTCGGCTCGGCGGTGACGAGCACGACGAACGCCGCCAGCGCAGCGAGGGCGCCGAGAACGCGCAGGGCGCGACCGCCGCGCAACAGCACGACCAGCCCATACCCGGCTGCGGTGACGATGGCGCAGTTGCTGCCGCTGACGGCGACCAGATGCGACAGCCCGCTGGCGATCATCGCGTCCTCCAGCGCGCCGGGAACCGCCCTGGTGTCCCCGATCGCGAGGCCGGGAAGCAGCGCCGCCCCGGGCCCGGGAAGCCTCGACGCCCGGTCGGCGAACGCGCGGCGCACGTCCGCCGCCATCCGGACGATCAGCGGCCCCCGCGACAGGATCTCGGGAGGCTCCTCGACGAAGAGCACCAGGGCGGCACGCTCTCCTCCGTCCGTCGCCACGGCCCGTCCGCGGACGTGGATCACGGTGCCCGGGTCGACCCCCTCCTCCGTCTGCGGGATGCCCAGACGCACCGGGACGTGGATGGCTCCCGGACGGCCCGGCGGCCCTAGGCTCCGCGAGTCGGCGTCCGCCCACAGTCGCCCGTCCGCGCCGCCGGTCGGCGACGAGGAGACGACCGCGACCGCTTCGAGGACCCGGCCCTCGAATCCTGCCGCGTGCACCCGAGAGGGGGCGGACATCAGGAGAGTGGTCGCCACCGCGCACACGGTGGCGCCGCACAGCAGCGCCAATCCGATCAGGCCGTCCGGCCGACGCCGCGCACGCCGGAGGAACCATCGGGAGAGGGCGAGAGCCACGATGAGTCCCCCGAGGACGAGGAGCGGGAGCGCAGCGACCGGGACGGTGACGCCGAGCAGGGCCGCACCGCTCGCGCATCCCGCCACCGGGAGCATGCGCAGATCCCGCCCGGCCCGTCGCGAGATCGACCCTTCCTCGACGGAGGAGACTCCCTTCTCCCCCGACCGGTGACCGTTCGAGCCTGGCTGCGTGGCGCCGGTCACACGCGGACCCGGTCCCGCAGCCCGGCCACGAGCTTCTCCCCGATGCCCGGCACCGCGAGGAGATCGTCGACGGCGACGAAGCGACCGTTCTGTTCCCGCCACTCGATGACCCGTGCCGCGAGGGCGGGACCGATCCGCGGCAGCTCCTCCAGCGTCGCGGCGTCAGCGGTGTTGAGGTCGATGAGCCCGCCGGCACCGGGCGCCCCGCCGACCCCGCCCGGGGCCTGGGCGCCGGCGCCGGGCGCCGCGACCATGATCTGCTCCCCGTCGGAGACGGGCCGCGCCAGGTTGATGCTCCCCAGATCAGCGGAAGCCAGGGTGCCGCCCGCCGCGGCCACCGCCTCGGCAACGCGCGCACCGTCTCCGAGCACGTACAGCCCGGGGCGCTCGACCTCGCCCAGCACGTGCACGTAGACGGACGCGGCCCCGGGACTCGGCACCGCGCCCCGGGGTGCTCCGGGGGCCTCGGTCGTCGCCGGCAACGGCTCGTCCGGGTGCAGCGGACCCTGTCCGCGGACCAGCCCGATGCCCACGGTCACCGAGAGGACGACGATCGCGAGGATCACGGCGGCGCCGATGCCGAGACGGAACCGCGGCGTGGCCGGACGCAGTCGGACGGTCGGGCGAGGCGGGGGTTCTGGGGTCACACCGCGACGCTACGAGCCGGGTGTGGTCGCGGGATCGCGAGTCATGCCTTCCGTGGACAAGCGCCTCCTGCGCGACCCCGTGCAGGACGAGCGCGGAACGCGAAAGGCCGTGATGCCGTCATCGCCCGAGGACCGCGCGGAGCGCGTCGGCGTACGGGCCGGCGACTCGGTCGTGCCCGGCCTGGGACAGATGGATCGGATCCGCCTGCGGGGCACGGCGATCCGTGATCCAGCCCGCCACCGAGATCGTCGGGAAGCCCATCGCCTGGGCCTCGGGCAGGATGAGCGCCTCCGCGGCGCGCCGCTCCGCGTGCGACGCGTCCCGCCGGCTCATCACGCCGTTCACGACGATGGTCGCCTCCGGGTAGGCCGCGCGCACCTGTTCGAGCAGACGCCGCTCCGCCGCGACGATCTGATCGCCCGGCACACCCTGGGTCGCGTCGTTGCCCCCGAGCGTGATGCTGACCAGCCCCGGGTTCCCCTCGGGGAGGAGCACGAGGTGGGAATCCAGCGCGTCCGTCACGCTCATGCCCAGGGCGCCGGAATGCGCGACGTATCCGCCCCCGCCGTAGGAGCGCTCCACGATGTCGGTGAAGCCGTTGGCACGGGCGCCCTGTTCGACCCACGAAGAGCCGTCGCACTGCGAGTCGCACAGGAGCACCGCCGTCTGCGGTCCCACCGGCTCCGCGCTGTAGAGGATGCCGTCCCGCTGGATCGTCTCCACCCGCTCGAACGCCGTGTGGGACCCGCGCTCGTCGCTCCAGGCGTCCTTGACGGGCCAGCCGAACCGGTCGGGAAGCCGTGTCCACTGGTCGAACGTGGTGCGGTCCAGCACCGACGTGCCCCGCGGCGACGACAGCAGCACCCCGCCGGAGAACGCCTGATACCAGGCGTCGGCGAACGCGGTGCGTTCGCCGACGGGCAGTCCCAGGGCCCCGCCGGCGTCGCCGAGATCGCGATAGCGCGCCTCGATATCGCCCGGCCACGTCGCGTGGACGGCGCCGTCCTCGTCGGTCCGGTAGAGCACGCCGTTCTGGAACGTCTGCCGGGCTCCGCCCTTGACGGCGGTCTCCGCCGCCGTCGGCCAGCCCAGATCGCCCTCCTGCGCGCCGCGCCGAAGATAGTCCCCACGCATCCCGTCCAGGACCGGGACGGCACCGGTCGCCTCGGACCACCAGATCGCCCCGTGCTCGAATCGCTGCACGCGCCCGTCGCCGGCGGCCTCCTCCGGCAGCCGGGGGTACCCGAGCGGCCCCTGCTGCGCGCCCGAGTCGGCGTAGGCGCGTGCGATGTCCTCCCGCACCGCAACGGCGACGCCGTCTCGCAGGTAGACGGAACCGCGCCGGAACTCCTGGATCCCCATGCCGTTGGCGTCCCGCCGCACGCCGGACCGCGGCTCGCCGAGACCTCCGCGGTCCTCGCGATGCCGCAGCCAGGCACCCCACATCGGCCCCCGGACGGCGGTCACCGCGTCGCCGCCGCGCACGAAGAGCCCGCCGCGCTGGAACTCCTGCCACCGCAGCGAGCGGTCCGCGCCGCGCTGCACGTCGTCCACGGGCAGGCCGAACGCGTGCTCCGCGCCCGCCTCGGCGAAGGCCGTTCCGAGAGCGCCGTCATGCACGGCGTGGGCACCCGTCCCCCGTGACCAGTACACCCACCCGTGGTCGAAGCGCTGCGAGCACTCGCTCCCCCGGGAGACGCACGTCTCGGGCGTCCGGGCGGTGCCGAGCTCCTCCTGCGCTGCCGACCAGGCGCGACCGATCGGACGCGTCAGATCCACGGGAGCCGCCAGCTGCGCGACCATGCCGAGCAGCAGACCCGCCAGAGCGCCGCCGGTCAGGAGCACCGTGGACAGACGCCGGATCACCCTCAGGGCGCGGGCACGCACCCGGCGGGGCGATCCGCGCACCGGTTCAGCCCTTGACGGCGAAGTTCACGATCTTCGGCGCGCGGACGATCACGCGGACGATCTCCTTGTCCGCGAGGGCCCGCTGCACGCGCTCGTCCGCGCGGGCGAGGGCTTCGAGCTCGGCGTCGCCGATCCGTGCCGGGACCTCGAGCGTCGCGCGCACCTTCCCGTTCACCTGCACGGCGGTCGTGACGGTGTCCTCGACCAGCAGCACCGGATCCGCCTGGCGCCAGGGCACCAGACCCACGGACGGCTCGTGTCCGAGGATCTCCCACAGCTCCTCCGCGGTGTGCGGCGCGACGAGGTCCAGCATCACCGCGATGGTCTCCGCCGCCTCGCGCACCGCCGGGTCGGCCCCTCCGGCGCCCGTGTCGATCGTCTTGCGGGTCGTGTTCACCAGCTCCATCAGCCGTGCGACGAGCACGTTGAACTTCGTCTGCTCCACCAGACCCGGAGCCTCGGCCAGCAGCCGGTGCGTGGCGCGGCGCAGGGCGGCGTCTCCGCCGTCGAAGAGGACGTCGACCGGGGACGAGACATCCTGCGCGACGCGCAGCGCGCGGGAGAGGAACTTCTGAGCGCCGGTCGTCGAGACGTCCGCCCAGTCCTTGTCGTCCTCCACCGGGCCGGCGAAGGCGAGGGCGACGCGCAGCGTGTCCGCGCCGTGCGCGTCCAGCTCCTCCTGGAACAGCACCAGATTGCCCTTGCTCTTGGACATCTTCGCGCCGTTGAGGATGACCATCCCCTGGTTGATGAGGCTGGAGAAGGGCTCGGTGAAGTCGATGAGCCCCATGTCGAACAGGACCTTGGTCAGGAACCGCGCGTACAGCAGGTGCAGGATCGCGTGCTCGACGCCGCCGATGTAGGAGTCCACCGGCGCCCAGCGCCGCGCCTCGTCCACGTCGAAGGCCACGACGTCCGACGTCGGCGACAGGAAGCGCAGGAAGTACCAGGAGCTGTCGACGAACGTGTCCATCGTGTCGGGATCCCGGAGAGCCGGCTCGCCGGTGGACGGGTCGACGGTGCGGACCCAGCCCTCGGCGGCCCCCAGCGGCGACGATCCCTTCGGCGACAGGTCCAGCCCGTCGACGCCGGGCAGGCGGACCGGGAGCTGGTCCTCGGGCACCGGGACGATCCGGCCGTCCGTCGTGTGCAGCATCGGGATCGGCGTTCCCCAGAAGCGCTGCCGAGAGATCAGCCAGTCGCGCAGACGGTAGTTCTTCGCGGCGCGTCCGTTCCCGGACGCCTCCAGCTGCTCGATCGCGCGGGCGATCGCGTTGCGCTTGGAGAGGCCGTTCAGCTCGCCGGAGTTGATCATCCGGCCCTCGCCGGTCAGAGCGATCCCGGTCGTGGCGGGGTGCTGGTCGTCCAGGGTCTCCGCAGGCTCGATCGGGACGCCGTCCTCGTCGACCTCGATCACGGGCATCGCCCCGGTGATGGGCGCGGTCGTGTCGACGACGACCTTCACGGGCAGGTCGAACGCCCGCGCGAAGTCGAGGTCGCGCTGGTCATGAGCGGGAACCGCCATCACCGCGCCGTGACCGTAGTCGGCGAGCACGTAGTCGGCGGCCCAGATCGGCAGCCGTTCGCCGTTGACCGGGTTGATCGCGTAGTGCTCCAGGAACACGCCCGTCTTCGGCCGCTCCGTCGACTGACGGTCGATCTCGCTCGTCTTCTGGACCTGCGTCAGATAGTCCTGGAAGCGCATCCGCACCTCCGGCGAGGCCGACGCGGCCAACTCGGCGGCCAGGTCCGAGTCCGGAGCGACCACGAAGAACGTGGCGCCGTGCAGGGTGTCCGGACGCGTCGAGAACACCGTGACGGCGCCCTCGCGCCCCTCGATGCGGAAGTCGACGTCGGCGCCCACCGACCGGCCGATCCAGTTGCGCTGCATCTGCAGCACCTTCTGCGGCCAGGAGCCCTCCAGCTGGTTCAGGTCGTCCAGCAGCCGGTCCGCGTACTCCGTGATCCGGAAGTACCACTGCGTCAGCTTCTTCTTGACGACCTCGGCGCCGCAGCGCTCGCACCGCCCGTCCACGACCTGCTCGTTCGCCAGCACGGTCTGATCGTTCGGACACCAGTTGACCGGGCTCTCCTTGCGGTACGCCAGCCCCCGCTCGTACAGCTTCAGGAACAGCCACTGGTTCCAGCGGTAGTACTCCGGATCCGACGTGTGCAGGACCCGGCTCCAGTCGAAGGAGACGCCGTAGTCGCCCAGGCTCTCCCGCTGCTGCGCGATGTTCTGATACGTCCACTCCCGCGGATCCGCGCCCCGGCGGATCGCGGCGTTCTCGGCGGGCAGGCCGAAGGAGTCCCACCCGATCGGGTTCAGCACGTTGTGCCCGCGGTGACGCCAGTACCGCGCGACGATGTCCGAGTACAGGTAGTTCTCGGCGTGCCCCATGTGCAGGTCGCCGGACGGGTAGGGGAACATCGCCAGGACGTACTTGCGCGGGCGGGTGTCGTCGGCGCCGCCGGCGCGGAAGGTCTCGTTGTCGGCCCAGTACTTCTGCCACTTGGCCTGAAGCGCGTGCGCCGTCAGCGGCTCCTCAGCGGACACGGCGGCGGTGGGCGACAGGTTCTCGGACAACGAAACGACCAATCTCTGCAGAACGGAAGGACCCGGAGTTCGGGATATTCCAGGTTATCCCAGGCGGCGCCATATCCCGGCCCGTATCCTCGTGGGGTGGACGACATCCTGGGCTGGCTCCTCGACGCCGTGCAGTCCGTCGACCCGGTGCTGCGCACCGTGCTCGCCGGCATCGCGATCATGCTGGAGACGAGCATCCTGATCGGGCTGATCGTTCCCGGTGACACCGTGGTGATCGTCGCGGCCATGGGCGTCGCCAGTCCGGTGGAGGGCGTGGTCCTGGCGCTCGTCGTCGTGATCGGGGCGCTCATCGGCGAGAGCATCGGTTTCTGGCTCGGGCGCTGGCTCGGGCCCCACATCCGCCATTCCTGGGTCGGTCGCCGGGTCGGCGAACAGAACTGGATCCGTTCGGAGCGCTACCTCCAACGCCGTGGCGGCATCGCGATCTTCCTGTCGCGGTTCCTGCCCGTGCTGCACTCCCTGGTGCCGCTCACCGTCGGGATGAGCGGGTACTCCTACCGCCGGTTCCTCGCCTGGACCGCTCCCGCGTGCATCATCTGGTCCGCCGCCTACGTCAGCGTGGCGTCCCTCGCCGCGGGCAGCTACCGGGAGCTCTCCGAGCGCGTGCACTTCGCCGGTTACGTGTTCGTCGGCGTCATCGCCGTCTTCCTCATCGCGATCTTCGTCGTGAAGAAGGTGCTGGAGAAGCGCGAGGCCCGCCACATGCACGACGACCCCGCCTGATCCCTCCCTCTCCCTCCCTCGTTCTGTCCTGCGCGCGCGGGGACTCCCTCGCGAGATCAGGCGAACGCGCCGCATCAGGCGTGTTTCCCCCGGATCCGCCTGATCTCGCGCGATCGCCTGAACTCACGCGCGCGAGAACAGGCGATCGCGACGGTGCGCGCGGCGGGCGTCGCGGGCGGCAGGGGCTGGCAGCGGGGCACCGCGAGACGTGAAAGACTGAAGCGATGCCCTCAGCCCGCCGCCGACCGGCACGGATCCACTGGTTCGCCCGCCTGGAGCACCGCTTCCACGCGTGGCGCGAACGTCGTGCACGTCGGCGCGGCCGCACCGCGACGATCCTCCCGTTCCCCGGCTACGGCGGAGAGGGATGGGTCCGCGTCGTCGGGCGAGTGCTCATCGTCCCGCCGCGGCGGCGCACCCCGTCCGGCGAGTACGCGAGCGTCCGCGGCTGGCGGAGCTTCGTCGGGATCCCGGTGAGCTTCGCGACGGTCCAGATCACGATCGACGGCCGCACGCACGACGTCACCGCGGACCGCGGCGGTGTGGTCGACAGCCGGATCGAGGCGGACCTCGCCCCCGGATGGCAGACGCTGACCATGAGCGTCGAGGGGCGGGAGCCCGTCGAGGCCCGCGTCTTCGTGGTCTCGGCGGACGTGCGCTTCGGGGTCGTGTCGGACGTGGACGACACCGTGATGGTCACGGCGCTGCCCCGCCCGCTGATCGCCGCGTGGAACTCGTTCGTGGTGACCGAGCACGCCCGGCTCCCGGTCCCCGGCATGGCCGTCCTCCTGGACCGACTGATGCGGGAGAATCCCGGCGCCCCCATGGTGTACCTCTCCACGGGTGCCTGGAACATCGCCCCGACGCTGAGCCGCTTCCTCACCCGCCACCTCTTCCCGGCGGGCGCGATCCTGCTCACGGACTGGGGCCCGACCCACGACCGCTGGTTCCGCAGCGGGCGTGAGCACAAGCTGACAAACCTCCGTCGCCTCGCCGCGGAGTTCCCCCAGGTGCGCTGGCTGCTCATCGGCGACGACGGGCAGCACGACGAGGCCATCTACTCGGAGTTCCTCTCCGAGCACCCCGACTCCGTCGCCGGGGTCGCGATCCGCCGGCTCCTTCCGGCCGAGGCCGTCCTCGCCGGCGGGCGGGCCGCCGGCGACGATCATTCCGAGGACGCGGTGCCCTGGGTGAGCGACGAGGACGGGGCGGGCATCCTGGAGAGGCTGATCGCCGAGGGGATCGTCCGCTGAGGTCGGACGACGGCGTCACGCAGGACTCGAGTCGTATCCTCGAAGGATGCCCGTGATCTGTGCGACGCTCGACTCCGCCGTCTGGCGTGACCGGGCAGCGGCGCACGCGGAGCGGGCCGACGCCCTGACCGCCGCGCACCGCGACCGCGCGCGCCGCCGAGAGAAGCACCCGGTCTGGGACTTCCTCTTCACCTACTACGGATACAAGCCCGCGCAGCTGCGCCGCTGGCACCCGGGAGCGGGTGTCGCCCTGGCGGACGCCGCCGAGCGCTCCTCCTGGCGCTGGTATGCGAGTGCGCCGGCGGAGGCCGTGGTTCCGGATGCCGCCCGCTTCGCCGCCGAGAAGCCCGAACTCGCCGCCCTCATCGAACGGATCCTCCGGTCCACCGCCGTCCGGCCCGCACGGTTCGGCTGTTTCGGCCTGCACGAATGGGCCATGGTCTACCGGGCCGAGGAGCATCGCCACCCCGTGCCGCTGCGCCTCGGCCAGGCGGGCACGGACGCGGTCGTCGAGGCGCACGAGCTGCGCTGCACGCACTTCGACGCCTTCCGGTTCTTCACCCCTCCCGCCGTTCCCCGGAACGAGCAGACGCTGGATCGCGCGTCGCAGCCGCGACACGAGCAGCCCGGCTGCCTGCACGCGGGCATGGACGTGTACAAGTGGGCCATGAAGCTGGGGCCGCTCGTCCCGGGCGAGCTACTGCTGGACGCCTTCGAGCTCGCCCGCGACATCCGGCTGCTGGACATGGAGGCCGCCCCGTACGACCTGTCGGCGTGGGGCGTCGTTCCCGTCCGGATCGAGACCGCCGAGGGAAAGGCGGAGTACGTCCGACGCCAGCGCGCCTTCGCCGAGCGCGGGACGATCCTGCGGCAACGGATCCTCGACGCCTGGTCACCGGGATCGGCGCACGCGGAGACCGAGAGCGGTCAACCGGCCGGGGTGCACTCCGGGCACGGCCGCCACGTCGGTGCCGCGGCCGCGACCTGAAGCCGCAGGGCCATGACGCGCTCCGCGGCCTCCGTGAGCCGGTCGCCGGGAATGCGGCCGTCCTTCACGGCCGCGGCGATGCCCTCCGCCATCCGCCCGGCGGTGGACCCGTCGGAACCCACGACCATCAGCACCATGTCGCTTCCCGCCGCGATGGCGGCCACGGCGTTGCCGACCGGGTCGGCGTAGGCCGGATCCCCCGAGGAGACGAGCATCCCGAGGTCGTCGGTGACGCTGACGCCGTCGAATCCCAGCTCGTCGCGGAGGGTCCGGTGCCAGACCGGCGACAGCGAGGCCGGCACACGGTCGACGGCGGTGTAGGCCAGATGGCCGAACATCACGAGGTCCGCGCCCGCGTCGATCCCTGCCGCGAAAGGAGGTGCCGTCGTCCGCCGCCACTCCGTCATGCTCATCGCCGTGGCGGGGATGACCCGATGCGAGTCCCCTTCGGCCGCCCCGTGGCCGGGGAAGTGCTTCAGCGTCGACAGCGCGAAGGGCGCCTCCCCTCGGACGGCCGCCGCGACCCGCGCCGCGGCGTCGTCCGCGGTGGTGCCGAGCGCCCGCGAGAAGATGAACGACGTCGGTCCTGTGGCGACATCGGCGACCACGCCGAAGTTCACCGAGGCGCCACCGGCCGCGACCAGCGCGCCCCGGCCCGCGAACGCGGCCTCAGCGGCGGACGACGGCGCCGCGGCCAACGCCGACCCCGCAGGAAGGCCGTCCCAGGGCAGGCGCGTGACGTCTCCCCCTTCCTCGTCCACGGCGATCAGTGGCGGCATCGCGGGGTCGCGGACGAGCGCCGCCGTCACCGCACGCAGGTCGGTCGCGGAGGCGGGGACGTTGGATCCCATCAGGATGAAGCCGCCGAGGCCCGACGCCATGTAGTCGCCCAGGGCAGACGCGTCGGTGGTGGGGATGTGCCCCATCACGACGCTCCGCGCCCGGGCGCCGACGTCCATCGCGGCGACGATCCGCTGCGCCTCCGCCGTGATCGAGGACCCCTCCGCGGCGACGACCTGCACCGCCGGCTTCTCCGCCGCGTGTGCCGGTGCCGCAGCGGGTGCGGCCACCAGGGCGGCACCGAGGGTCCCGAGCAGCGCGGGCACGGCCAGCAGGCGTCCGGTTCGTCGCATCCCCTCCAGGGTACGGGGTCCCGACGGCGCGGTCAGGAGGTTCCGGACGCGTCCGTCGCGATCACGAAGGCCTGGGGGTGCTCGCGCAGGTAGTGCACGACGACGGGATCGCCGCTGCCCACCCATGCACGGGAGTCCGGGTACGCGGCCGGGGTGAAGAAGGGGTTCTCCAGCGTGTAGGTCTTCCCGTCCTCCGCCGTGAACGTGACCCAGTCCCCGTCCACGGTCGCCTCCGCGGCGACGCCGTTCGCGTGGATGTAGGCATTGGTGACGGGCACGCCGACCAGGGACAGGATGCCGACCGCGCCACCGGCGAGCATGACGAGCAGCAGGATCCGGAAGAACCACTGACGCAGCCGACCGCGGATCCGTCGGGCCGCCTCCCCGGTGTCCGCCACGGCCAGGCCCTCCCTCGCACGGATCACCGCGAGAGCGTCTCGCCCGGCCGGCCGGCGGACCGCCATCGCGATCAGCCCGAATAGCGAGAAGCCCGCGACGAAGACCATCTGGTACCCGTGCGACGCCGGGAAGTTCAGCAGCCACATCAGCGTGTCGAGCATCAGCGTGCCTCCTCCTTCTCGATGGTGACGGCGACGGTGTGGGGGTCCTCCCGCCGGTAGAACGCCCAGATCGGCGCCCCGACCTGCAGATGCGCGAGCGCCTGCGGGTACACGAACACCGTGGTGTCCGCCTCCCAGGGCTCCTGACCGTCCGGCGTCAGCAGCACGCGCAGGGAGAGCTCCACCTGCCCCTGCAGGCGCCGTCCGGTCGGGCGCACAGCGACCACCGAGGCCGGGACCTGGATCCCGGTGGTGCGCGCCCGGACCTGCCCCGGAGCGATCAGGCCCTTGGCGATCCGCCACTCCAGCAGGGCCGCGCGCACCGCCGGGTCCTCCGGGTCCGCGAGGGCGAGGTCGTCCGGGTTCGCGGGATCGAACGCGATCGGCAACGGGGTCCCGACCTGCAGCGCCCCCTGCTCCTCGGACGGGACGAGGGTGCGCAGCCGCCCGATGACGTCGTCGCCCTGCGCCGGAGTCACGCGTACGTAGATGTCGAACTGGGGCACGTCGTTCACCGTCAGCCCCGTGCGGGAGACCTCGACGATCGTGCCGGTGGCGGTGACCGCACGCCCGGCGCGGACGCGGCTGCGAGAGCTCGGCATCATCGTCCCGCCGAAGGTCAGCAGCAGTCCCCACGCCACGCCGACCATGATCGGGAGCCCCAGGGAGTCCCCGGTCCACGACAGCGGGCTCTGGCGCTGGTCGACACCGAACAGGCCGATGCCCGCCCACAGCAGGAGCACGGCCGACAAGGCGAGCCAGATGACGATGCCGATGACCCTGATCATGCGCTCAGGCTACCGACGTCGCTCGTCCCTCCCGGTCACAGGTCCGTGACACCGACCGGCTGCGTCGATCGCGTTCGCTCTCTCGCGGCGTCGGAGGCCAGGTACCTCTGCACGCCCCGCGCCGCCGTGCGGCCGGCGCGGTTGGCGCCGATCGTGCTCGCCGAGGGGCCGTACCCCACGAGCTGGATGCGCGCGTCCCGCACGGCCTGCGTTCCCCGTCCCGCCCGATCGAGCTGGATGCCGCCCGCGGCGCTCCGAAGGCGCAGCGGCGCGAGGTGGCTGACGGCGGGGCGGAACCCGGTCGCCCAGAGGATCGCGTCCACGGGCTCGAACGATCCGTCCGCCCACCGGACGCCGTCGGGCTCGATGCGGGAGAACATCGGACGCCGCGCGGCATAGGCGCCGAGCCGCGCGGCTTCGCGCTCCTGCTCCCGCAACGCGAGCCCGGTCACGCTGACGACGCTCTGCGGAGGAAGGCCCTGCGCCACCCGCTGCTCGACGAGGGCCACCGCGGCGGCGCCCGCCTCCGGGGTGAAGTCGTCTGTGCGCCACACCGGCTCGCGACGCGTCGCCCACAGCGTGTCCGCGATCGGGGCGAGCGCACCGAGGAACTGCACGGCCGACGCCCCGCCGCCCACCACGAGCACCCGGCGACCGCGGAAGTGCTCGGGCCCGGGATAGTCGACGGTGTGGAACTGCTCCCCGAGGAAGGTCTCCATCCCCGGGTAGTGCGGCAGGAAGGGCTGCGTCCACGTCCCCGTGGCATTGACGAGGGTGCGCGAGCGCCACTCTCCGACGTCGGCGCGCACGAGCAGGATCCCCTCCTCGTCCTCCACCCTCTCGACGGCGACGGGTCGGATCACGGGCAGCTCGTTGGCCTCCTCGTACGCCGCGAACAGCGCAGGGATCGCCTCGTTCGCCCGACGGTCGTCGTGGACCGGCGGGGTGTCGCCCGGAAGCTCGGCGACCCGATGGACGTCCCGCATCGTCAGCGCGTCCCAGCGGTGACGCCATGCGCCGCCCGGCGCGTCGTCGGCGTCGAGGACCACGTGTGCGATCCCCAGACGGCGCAGATGGTACGACGCGGACAGCCCGGCCTGGCCTGCGCCGATGACGATGCTCGGAAGGATGTCCACGGCGAGGACAACGCCGCGCGCCATGCCGTTGTTCCAGTGGCCCCCGGCGTACAGCATGGACGGCCACGTCGACACGGTCGGGACACGCTGGTCAGAAGCGGGTCCGGACGGGATGGTCAGAACAGCGCGGCGGGCAGAGCCCCCTCCTTCTCCAGCAGCCAGCGCTTGGTCACCAGGCCGTTGCCGTGTTCTCCGCCGGAGTACCCGCCCAGCCCGTCGCTGGCGAGCACCCGGTGGCACGGCACGATGATCGGGATCGGATTGGACCCCATGACGGCGCCGATCGCTCGTGCGGGGACGCCCGTCCCGCTCCGGGCGGCGAGCTCGCCGTACGTGAGCGACTCGCCGTAGCCCACCGTCGTGAACAGGGTGGTGAGCACCGCCCGCACCGCCTCCGAACGCTCGCCCAGATCGATCGGCACATCGAACGCACGGCGCATCCCGGCGAAGTACTCGTCGAGCTGCCGCAGCGCCGCCACGAGCACCTCGTCGGGCCGCGCGTCGACCTCGGGAGGCGCCGTCGTCCGCCATCCGACCGCGGTGACGGCCCGCCCGTCGGACAGCACGCCCAGGACTCCCACGGGTGTGTCGATGCGGCCGAACGAGGTCATGCGAAGAGGCTAGTCCGGGCACCGACACCGGGCGCCGACGCCTCACGGTGTTCAGCTCCGCGGCCACTCGTCGATGAGGACGTCCCAGCGCGAGACCTGGGCGAGGCGGAGGATCCGGTGAACGTACCAGGGGTCGTTCGACAGACGTCGCCGGATCGTCTCCTCGTCGGGGGCGCGCATCACGAGAACGGCGCCGCCCTCGTCGGGCAGCGCCCCGCCGAGGAGGACGTCCCCCTCGTCCACGAGCGCGTTGATGAAGGCGGCGTGGTCGTCCCACCACGGCTGCTGCCGCATGGGGATGCGGAGGTCGCGGTCCGCTCCCGCTTCGGATCGGACCACCCAGACGTGCGTCGTCGTCGACTCGTTCATCGCCGCAGTCTGGCACGCCCCACCGACACTCGCACCCCGCCCGCACTCGCGTCCCGCCGGCACCGCGCGGGCGCAGCACGCCGCCGGGACGGGTATCGTGGTCCGCGGCGGACGTGAGGAGTGACGACCCTCGCGCCGGATCCCCGGCACCCGTCCCCCGCGCGTCCCGGCGTACCGACGAGAGGCCGGCGCTCGCCGGCGAAGGTGTGGTGGCACCGCGATCTGGCCCCCGCCCGCACCTCCAGGGCTTCCCGCATCTGGAGGAAGAATGTCGATACCACCCGTCCCCCGCGTCCTCGCCGCGCACCTGCCCGAAGCCGCCCCCGGCACGACGGTGACCCTGCTGGGTCACGTCCTTCGCCGACGTTCCCTGTCCGCCGTGACCTTCCTCGTTGTGCGCGACCGCTCGGGAACGGCGCAGGTGGTCCTGCGCGCCGACGAGGCGGGCCGCACCGACGTCCCGCCGGAGGAGACGCCGGTCCGGGTCACCGGGATCGCGACACCGAACCCGAACGCCCCCGGCGGCGTCGAGGTGACCGCGCCCCGCATCGACCTGCTCTCCGATCCGGCCCGCACTCCCCCGTTCGAGCTGTGGCGCCCGTCCCTCGGCGCGGGCCTCGCCGCGATCCTCGACCACGCCCCGGTCTCGCTGAGGCACCGGAGCCGCCGCGCCGCCTGGGAGATCGCCGCGGCCAGTCTCCGGGGCTTCCGGGACACCCTCGACCGTCAGGGCTTCCGGGAGGTGCACACGCCGAAGCTCGTCGGGTCCGCCACCGAGTCGGGGGCGGACGTGTTTCCCGTGGACTACTTCGGCCGGCCGGCGTTCCTGGCTCAGAGCCCTCAGTTCTTCAAGCAGCAGCTCGTGGGCGTGTTCGAGCGGGTGTACGAGGTGGGCGCGGTGTTCCGCGCCGAACCCCACGACACGGTCCGCCATCTCGCCGAGTACCGGTCCCTCGACGCGGAGCTCGGGTTCATCGACGACCATCGCGACGTCCTGCGCTGCCTGCGCGACGTGCTCGACGGGATGGTCACGGAGATCGGCCGGTCCGCCGAGGAGGCGGTGGCGGTGCTCTCCCCCGACCTGCCCGTCGTCCCGGACGAGATCCCGACGATCCACTTCCGGGACGCGCTCCGGCTCGTCGGCGCGCCGGCCGACGAGCCCGACCTCGCGCCCGAGCACGAACGCGCGCTCGGCGCCTGGGCCCGCTCGGAGCACGGCAGCGACTTCCTCGCGGTCGAGGGCTATCCGATGGCGAAACGGCCCTTCTACACCCATCCCCAGCCGGACGACCCGCGCTGGAGCAACAGCTTCGACCTGCTCTTCCGAGGCATCGAGCTCGTCACGGGCGGGCAGCGCCGGCACCGGTACGACGACTACGCCAGCGCCCTTCGTGCCAAGGGCGAACGTCCCGAGGACCACGCCGAGTATCTCTCGGCCTTCGCGCACGGGATGCCGCCCCACGGCGGGTTCGCGATCGGGCTCGAACGCTGGGTCGCACGCGTGATCGGAGCCGCCAACGTCCGCGAGGTCACCCTGTACCCGCGGGACCTGCACCGTCTGACGCCTTAGCCCTCCGCGGCCCCCAGGCGGCGCAGCCACTCGATGAGCAGCGCCGTCTCCGCAGCGCCGAGGACACCGGGACTCGCGGCGGCGATCTCGATCGCCGCCGCGAGAGCGTCGTCGCGCCCGGAGGCCGTCCCGGTGATCGCCGCGAGGACGCCCTCGCGCACCTCGGCGGACAGGTCCGGATCGGGCTCGGCCAGCACGATCTGGCGGAGGGTCACGCCGATGTTCGCCACGAGCACGTGGGCGGCCGCCCGCTCCGGCGTGGTCACGAGCCGTCCCTGCGCCGCGGCGCGCCCGGTGAGCCCTCGGAGGATCTCGCTCGCCCTGGCCTGCGGCGCCGGCGAATGCCCCGGGCGCACCTTTCCGTACATGAGCGTGTAGAAGCCGGGATGCGCGAGACCGAAGGCGACGTGCGCATCCCACCCCGCACGGATGTCCTGGATCGGGTCGCCCGTCGACTCCATCGCGGCCTTCTCGCCGAGGTACAGATCGAAGCCGCGCTCCACGACGGCGTCGATCAGCCCCTGCTTCGAGCCGAAGAAGTGATACAGCGTCGGCATCTTGACGCCCACCGCGTCACAGACCGCACGCAGCGAGAAATCCTCGCCGGGAGCGGCCGCGATGAGATCCGCGGCGGCCCGGATGAGGCGCTCTCGTGTATCGCTTCCACTCGACGCTGTCATGCTGCTACATTACCTCGTGTAGCATCACTACACGATTCCATTCCATTGCTATAGGAGGCATCCATGGCCGACCACACCCTCTCCGGGAAGAACGTGCTCATCGCGGGCGGCGCGAAGAACCTGGGCGGGCTGATCGCCCGGCAGGCCGCCGACGCCGGCGCCGATGTCGCGATCCACTACAACTCCGAGAGCACCCGGGCCGACGCCGAGCAGACCCTCGCGACCGTCGAGGCCGCCGGCCGCACGGGCGTCATCCTGCAGGGCGACCTCACCGTCCCCGCGAACGTGACCCGCCTGTTCGCCGACGCGGCGGCCGCCCTCGGGACCATCGACGTGGCGGTGAACACCGTCGGCAAGGTCCTGCGCAAGCCCATCGTCGAGACCACCGAGGACGAGTACGACTCGATGTTCGACATCAACGCGAAGGCGGCATACTTCTTCCTGCAGGAAGCAGGGAAGAACCTCGCGGACGGAGGGAAGATCATCACGATCGTCACGTCGCTCCTCGCCGCGTTCACCGACGGCTACTCCACCTATGCCGGCGGGAAGTCCCCGGTCGAGCACTTCACCCGCGCCGCGGCGAAGGAGTTCGCCCCTCGCGGCATCTCCGTCACCGCGATCGCCCCGGGCCCGATGGACACCCCGTTCTTCTATGGCCAGGAGACCCCGGAGCGCGTCGCGTTCCACAAGTCGCAGGCCATGGGCGGCGAGCTGACCAAGATCGAGGACGTCGCCCCGATCGTCCGGTTCCTCGCCACCGAGGGCTGGTGGATCACCGGACAGACCATCTTCGCCAACGGCGGCTACACCACCCGCTGAGAACGAAAGGAAGAGATCGACATGACCACTCCCACCCTTCCCGAACCCGTGTCCTCGTTCTTCGAGGCCGTGCACAGCCAGGACGAGGACGCGTTCCTCGCCGCGTTCACCGACGACGGCTCCGTCGACGACTGGGGACGCGTGTTCACCGGTCGCGCGCAGATCAAGGCCTGGAGCGACAAGGAGTTCCTCGGCTCAGCGGGACGCCTCGCCGTCCAGTCCGTCGAAGCCGAGGACGGGCGCGTCACGGTCGTCGGCGACTGGAGCTCGTCCTACGCGAACGGACGCTCCGCCTTCACCTTCGACCTCCAGGGGGACCGGATCCGCCGGATGACCATCCGCGAAGGCTGACCCGGCGGGTGATCGCCCGCCGGAGCGCCCCTCGATGATGCCGCGAAGGCGGTGGAGGGGCAGCTTCGGCCGGCGGTCGCCCGTCAGCAGGCCGTTGCGCTCCTGCCGGGTGTCGGCGAGCTGGGTCCAGCACCACCCCGCGAGTCCATCGCGGCGCCCGTCGACGCCGCGGGTGGCCGCCCGGACGGCAGAGAGGATGTCCTCGATCCGCCGGGCGAAGTCCTCCTCGTCCGCTGCCTCCGAGTATCCCCACGCCCCGGGCTCCGAGGCGTCGGGGTCCCACTTCACACCACCGAACTCGGTCAGCATCACCGGCTCGCCGTGATCCGATGTGCCGGGCAGACGCAGCCGCCGCCCCGCGGGGCCGATCCCATCGAGGAACGATCGCAGCTCGTCCTCGGCCACGTCGTATCGTCGGCGCAGGACATCGCCCTCGGATTCGTAGTCGTGGACGGTCCAGATGTCGGACGCCGCGAGCTCCCAGCCGTCGTTGGAGACCACGGGCCTCGTGGGGTCCAGCGCCTTCGTCAGGAGGTACAGGGACTCGGCGAACGCCCGCTGATCCGGACGGGACGCGATGTCCGGCACGCCCCAGCTCTCGTTCAGCGGCACCCAGGTGACCACGCTCGGGTGGTTCCGGTCGCGGACCACCGCCTCGGTCCACTCGGCGGTCGTCGCCCGCATCGCGTCGTCGTCGAACCGGTACGCGGCGGGCATCTCCGCCCACACCATCAGCCCGCACCGGTCCGCCCAATAGAGGAACCGCTCGTCCTCGACCTTCTGATGCATGCGCACCGCGGTGAACCCGAGCGCGAGGATCAGCTCGACCTCCCGGCGCAGCGCGTCCGGATCCGGCGCCGCGAGGTGCGACGCGGGCCAGTACCCCTGGCTCAGCACGGATCGCAGCACCACGGGGCGTTCGTTGACGAGGAACGCCCCGTCCGCGCAGGCCACGGAGCGCAGCCCGAGATAGCTCGCCACCTCGTCGGGCTCCTGCTGCCCGGTCTCGACGTGCACGCGCGCATCGAGCAGCGTCGGCGCCCCGGGACGCCAGAGTAGGTCCTCGGAGGCGGGGCCGTCCCGAAGGCGGCCGAGCGGCACGGTCACGGCGACCGCCGACGCGTCCGCCTCCGCCGTGGCAGCCCCCAGGAGCTGATCGTCGCCGGTGATCTCGACCCTCACCCGCGTGGGGCTCCGCCGCGCGAGGGCGACCTCGGCCGTGGCCGTCCCCCGGGCCAGGTCAGTGCTCCAACGGAGACCCGTCACGTGCTGGGGCGGCACGGACTCGATCCACACGGGCTGCCAGATCCCCGTGCTGCGGTGGTACCAGATCTCGTGGGGCTCCCGTTCCCAGTCCTGTTTGCCGCGCGGCTGGGACAAGTCCCGTGGATCGTCCTCGGCGCGGACGACGAGGACGAGGGGGCGGCCGACAAGGTCCTCCCACGCGTCCGTGAGGTCCACCGTGAACGGCGTGTGCCCTCCCCGGTGCCCGCCGACGCGTCGCCCGTCCAGCCAGACCTCCGCCGTGTGGTCCACCGCTCCGAAGTGGAGGAGCAGCCGTTTCCCCCGGCGGTGGCCGGCCGCGGCGATCTCGGTCGCCGCGATCTCCCTGCGGTACCAGACGACCGGGTGGAAGCCGGTGTCCCCGATGCCCGAAGCCGGGGACTCCGGCGGGAAGGGCACGGTGATGGCGCCGCCGAGGTCACGACCGTCGAACCACGACCGCGCGACGCCCTCGTCGGCATCGTCGTACGCGAACCCCCACGTGCCGCCGAGTTCGAGGAAGGACGAGCGCACGAGCTGCGGGCGCGGACGCGCGGGCTCCAGCCGGCTCGCGCGGAGCGGGGAGGGCGCCGGGGGCGGGGTCGTCATCATCGTCGCTCCGTTCCGCGTGCGGGGAGGTGCCCCGCCGAGTCAGGCGAGTTGCAGGGTCGTGATGCAGGTCGGGTCCGCGTCGGACAGGGTCGAGAACGGCACCGTCCCGGTCCGTCCGTCCGCCGAGACGGACAGCGTGCCCTCGATCCCGCGCGGGACCCACAGGCCGACGAAGCCGTTGTCGAACGTCCGTCGCCTCTCGTCGATCAGGACGGCGCCGTCGACGCTCGTCACGGTCACGTGCACCTCCGTGTCGCCGAGCTCGCCCAGGCACGTCGTCAGGCTGTGGAAGAAGCACTCGTGCGTGCGGGAACGATACGGCGCCACGGAGAGGTACACCTGATCCCCGGGCATCTCCAGACGGGCCTCCCGCCCCCGGGCGTCGCTGAGCAGGACCGCGTCGGGCCGGACCGATGCCATCAGCTCCGTCGAGCGCTCGGCCACCGGCAACGCGTCGAGCGTGTCGACGACTCCGACGGCGTCGAGGCCCGCCAGCCCGTGATCGGCCAGCAGCGCGGCCCCGGGCTCCGGCCCCTGGCCGCCCGCCGAGGGGACGGCGGCGCAGCCGCCCAGAGTCAGAGCGGCCACGACGGCCACGGCAGCGGTCCAGCGTCGCCGTCGCGGGATCGGAGTCGTCACGGGTGGTCCTCTCCTCGGGGTGGGGATCCCGGGCCTACTGGCCCGTCACATACTCGATCGTAGGCCCCGCCGTCCAGCCGCCGTCGACGGCGATCTCGGCACCGGTCGTGTACGACGAGGCGTCCGACAGCAGCAGCACGGCCGTGCCGACGAGCTCCTCCGGTCGTCCCACCCGCCGGTACGGGTTGTTCGGGAAGGCCCCCTCGTCGGTGGTGAGCCCGATGGACTCCGTCATCGGGGTGAGGATCATCCCGGGGTGGATCGAATTGACGCGGATCCGCTCGCGCCCGAGCTCGACGGCGGCCACCTTCGTGAGACCGCGCACGCCCCACTTCGCCGCGCCGTATCCACTCGTCAGTGCCAGCCCGAACAGCCCGGCCGCGGAGGAGATGTTCACGATCGATCCGCCGCCGGCACGTCGCAGGGCGGGCACCGCGAAATGGATGCCCATGTGCACCGCGACGAGGTTGATCTGGATGATGCGCTGGAAGGTCTCCAGCGGCTCGTCGGCGACCGGCGTTCCCGACGCGCTGACCCCCGCATTGTTCACCAAGCCGTCGAGGCGGCCGAACCGTTCCTCGGTCGCGGCGATCGCGCTCTCCCAGCTCTCCGGGGAGGTGACGTCGAGACGGACGAAGTGCGCCCGCTCCCCCAGGTCGCTCGCGACCTCCTGGCCGCCCTCCTCGGCGATGTCCCCGATGACGACGCTTCCCCCGGCCGCGACGATGCCCCGGCAGAACGCCTCCCCGAGTCCGCTCGCCCCGCCGGTGACGAGCACCACCTTGCCGTTCAGATCCATGATGTGTCCTTTCCCGCCGCCGCAGCGGCCTCTTCTCAGACGGCGTCCGCCGTCGACCGGTCGAGGGGGTCGTGCCGCCGCTCCGCGACGACGAGATCCGCAGCCTCCGCAGCGGACAGACCGGAGCGGACCATGACGCGCAGTGACGACACCGCGAGCAGCGTCATCTCGTCGGCCGTCAACCGCAGGGCGATCTCGTCCGGCCCTGCGCCGCTCCGCTCCGCCAGTGCGGCCGCCAGCGCCTGCGCCGTGTCCTCGTTGATCTCGAGCCAGACGCGGCGATACGCCGGGACCTCCACGAGCAGGTGGACGAACCGCTCGTCCCGGGGCACCTCGTCCGCGCGGTACGCACTCACGAAGGCGTCACGCGCGAGGTCCAGGAGCGTGCCCGCAGAACCCGCCGCGAGCCGGTCGACGACCTCGGCCACGAATCGCCGGTAGCCGGCTTCCAGGACCGGGCGGATGCAGTCCGCCTTGCTCGGGAAGTAGCGGAAGAAGGTGCGCTCGGACAGACCGGAGGCCGCCACGAGGACGGTCGTGGTCGTGTCCCCGCCCCCGTCGACCAGGGCGGCGATGCACCGACGCGACACGTCCGAGAGGTCGGTGGGCGACAGCCGAGCGCGAGGCATCCTCTCATCGTACTCGTTGTGCGGGTAACTGTCACTACCACAAAGGCCCTGATAGTCTGTAGGCGGTGTGTCGGGAAGCCTGGTCGACGATTCGAGCCGGCGGACCCGTCGGCGGACGCCGAACCGAGGACGCTCTATGCCCGTCGCACCCCTGTCCCGTCTTTCCCGTGCCCTGACGAAGGAGACCACCGGAGGAGCCCTCCTGGTCGCCGCCGCGACCGTCGCGCTCGTCTGGGCCAACTCCCCCTGGCGCGAGAGCTACGCCGCCGCGTCGTCGTTCGTCGTCGGTCCCGGCGCGCTGCATCTCGACCTCTCCCTTTCGACCTGGGCCGCCGACGGCCTGCTGGCCGTGTTCTTCTTCGTCGTCGGGGTCGAGCTCAAGCAGGAACTGGTGGCGGGATCGCTCCGCCGCCCCGCCGAGGCGGCCGTCCCCGTCCTTGCCGCCGTGGGCGGGATGGCCCTGCCGGCCCTGGTCTTCGTCGGCGTCGTCCTCCTGGCTGACGATGCCGCCTCCCTCACCGGCTGGGCGATCCCGACCGCCACGGACATCGCCTTCGCCCTCGCCGTGCTCGCGATCTTCGGCCGAGGTCTCCCCCGGACGGTCCGCGTCTTCCTCCTCACCCTCGCGGTCGTCGACGACCTCCTCGCGATCGTGGTCATCGCGGCGTTCTACACCGGATCCGTGGACCTCGTCGCGCTCGCGCTCTCGCTCGTGGCCGTCGTCGTCTTCGCCCTCCTCGCACGCAACCGTCGAGCCTCCTGGTGGATGCTCCTCCCGGTCGCGGGCGCGTCGTGGTACTTCATGCACGAGTCCGGCGTGCACGCGACCATCGCCGGCGTGCTGCTGGAGCTGAGCGTCCCCGCGCGGCGGCGCCACGGCGAGACCGAGACGAGGACGCACCGGTATGAGCGCCTCGTGCGCCCGTGGGCCGCCGGCGTCGCACTGCCCCTGTTCGCGTTCTTCTCGGCGGGCGTCACCGTCGTGGACGGAGAGGGCATCGCCGCAGTGGTCGCGCAGCCGGTCGTGATCGCGATCGTCGCGGGCCTGTTCGCGGGGAAGCTGCTCGGCGTCCTCGGCGTGACCGCACTGGTCACCCGGACGACCCCGCTCCGTCTCCCGGACGGGATCCTCCTGCGCGACCTCGTCCCCGTCGCGATGCTGACCGGCATCGGATTCACCGTGTCGCTGCTGATCGCCGGTCTCTCGTTCGACGAGACCGGCCCGGCCGATGCCGCCAAGCTGGCGGTGCTGGCGGGCAGCCTGCTGTCCGCGACCGCCGCGGCCGTCAGCCTGCGCATCGCCGCCGCGCGCCGCCGACGTGCGTCCGAGCCCCTCGCGGCCGGCGTCCGGTGACGGTGCCCGTTCCCCCGACCGGGCCGTCGGGCGCCGATACGATGGGCGGATGACCCGTACCCCGAACGCCGCCGCCGACCCGGGATGCGGGTGCGGATGCGGGACGCCCGGCCGCTCCTCGTTCCTCAGCCTGAGCACGACCGCCGCCGCTCCGACGCCCGCCCCGGCGTCCGGACGTCACACGATCCCCCAGGCGCGGGTCCCGTCCGGGTCGTTCACCATGGGCGACTCGTCGGGAGACGAGAACCCCGCCGACGGCGAGACCCCGCGGCACCGCGTCACCGTCACCGGGTTCGACATCGATGAGACGAGCGTCACCAACGCGGCGTTCGCGCGATTCGTCGCGGACACCGGCTACCGGACCGAGGCCGAGACCTTCGGGTTCTCGGCCGTGTTCCACCTCGCCCTCGCCGCCGAGCCGTCCGACGTGATGGGTCCGGCGGGAGGGACGCCGTGGTGGCTGGGGGTGCGGGGCGCGGACTGGGCGCACCCGGGCGGTCGGCTCTCGGACATCGAGGGCATGGAGGAGCACCCGGTGACCCACGTGAGCTGGAACGACGCCCAAGCCTACTGCGCCTGGGCCGGACGCCGCCTGCCCACAGAGGCCGAGTGGGAGTACGCCTCGCGCGGCGGGCTCGACGGCGCCAAGTACCCCTGGGGCGACGACGAGGTCGACGAGGGAGGATGGCGCGCGAACATCTGGCAGGGAGTCTTCCCGCGGATCAACACGGCCGAGGATGGCTACCTGACCACGGCGCCTGTGCGGACGTTCGCCCCGAACGGATACGGCCTGTGGCAGACCGTCGGCAACGTCTGGGAATGGTGCGCCGACGGGTTCGATCCGCGAGCCTACCGCCGGGGCGACGCCGTCGATCCGGTCGGACCGCCCACGGCGGGCTCCCGCGTGCTCCGCGGCGGCAGCTACCTCTGCCACATCTCCTACTGCAACCGCTACCGCAACTCGGCACGGTCCTCGAACACGCCCGACTCCTCCATGGGCAACGCCGGGTTCCGCACCGTCTCCCTGCGTGCCGAGGAGGCCGCCGCATGACGACCCGACGCTTCCCCTCCCGTGTCTACCGCGACGGCGAGGAGCCGGACCCGCGGTTCAGCCTCGCGAACGAACGGACGTTCCTGGCCTGGCTGCGTACGGCCCTCGCCATGTACGCCGCCGCGTTCGCCCTCGAAGCCCTCTCCCTCCCGGAAGCGGCCGGATGGCGCATCGGAGCTGCGGCCGTCTTCCTGGCGCTCGGCACTCTGGCAGCCCTGCAGGCCTGGTTCGGGTGGATGGCGACCGAGAAGGCCATGCGCCGCAGCGCGCCGCTCCCGGGGCTGCCGATCGGGGCGATCCTCGTGGTCGGAGTGATCCTCGCCGTCGCGCTGATCGCCATCGGCCTGTTCCTGTGACCGCCGAGCCGGCTCCCGGCCTGTACGACCCGGGTCTCCAGCCCGAGCGGACCCTGCTCGCCTGGCGACGGACCTGCCTGGCGTTCGCGGTGGGGAGCCTCGTGGCGATGCGGTTCTCCGCGGAGGCGCTGGGGCTCGTCGCAGTCCTCATCGGTCTCGCCGGCTCCGGACTCGCGGTGGCGGCCTACGTCGCCGCGACGGCCGGGTACCGGCGGGCCAACGCCGCGTTGTCGCGAGGCGGGACGCTGACCCACTCCGCCTGGCCCATGGCGCTCGCCACGGCGGCGGCGCTCGCCCTGGGCGGCGCGGGTGTCGCGCTGCTGATCGCGGACGTCCTCTGACCCCTGCCCCGCCCCGGCTCCTATCATGGCGCTATGGACGAGCTCGATCGCCGCATCCTCGCGGTCCTCGCCGAGGACGGCCGTATCAGCAACGCCGAGCTCGCCGCACGGGTCGGGCTGACCCCGTCGCCGTGCCTGCGCCGCGTGCGCCGCCTCGAGGAGTCCGGCGTGATCCAGGGGTACCGGGCCGTCATCGAGCCGGCCGCGATCGGCCGCTCGCTCCGGGTGTTCGCCGGCGTCCGGCTCACCCGCCACGCGCACGCCGACGTCGCCGCGTTCGAGGCCGCCGTCGCCGCCCTTCCCGAGGTCGCCCGTGCGCACCACGTCACCGGCAACTACGACTACCTCCTCGACATCGAGGTTCCCGACCTCGCCGCATACGAGCGGTTCCACTCCCAGCGGCTGGCGTCGCTGCCCGCCGTGGGAGCGGTCAACAGCTACGTCACGATGAAGACGCTGTCGCCGCGCCCCTGAGCCCGCGACGGCATCGGCGCCGGGGGCGGATCCTTGCGCGGCCGAGCATCGTCTCCGTCGCCGGAGACCCTCCGCGCGCACGGTCCTGCCGTTGTCCCGTCCGCCGCTTGGCCTCTCGTGACCCTCTGCCTCACCCTGAGGGGACGCCCGACCGACAGAGGGAGCCGACCGTGAGCACCACCAGCACCGCCGCCGTGCACGCCGACGAGCCGCTGGCACCGGGACCGTCGGTGGCACGACCGATCTACCAGACGTCGACGTTCTGGACGGATTCCGCCGAGGAGTTCGCGGCCGTGGCCACGACCCCGCGCGGACACGACTTCTACACCCGGTACGGCAATCCGAACCACGCGCAGGTCGCCGCGGTCGTCGCCGAGTTCGAAGGCACCGAGGCCGCCATGGTGACGGCGTCCGGGATGGCGGCTCTCACGACGGCGGTGCTCGCTCTCGTCTCGGCCGGCGACCACGTCATCGGCCAGCGCTCGACCTACGGAGGCACCGCCTCGGTCCTGATGAACCTCCTCCCCCGCTTCGGCGTCGAGGTCAGCCAGGTGGACCAGACCGACACCGCGGCGTTCGCCCGTGCGATGACGCCGCGCACCCGCCTGGTCCTAGTGGAGACGCCGAGCAACCCGCTGCTGCAGATCACGGACCTGCGCGCGGTCTCCGACATCGCACACGCGCACGGCGCGCTCGTCCTCGCGGACAACACCTTCGCCACTCCCGTCAACCAGCGCCCGACCGAACACGGCGCGGACGTCGTGTGGCACAGCGCCACGAAGTACCTCGGCGGGCATTCGGACGTGTCCGCCGGGGTCCTCGCCGGGCGCGCGGAGATCCTGGACCGGATCTGGGACGTCGGCGTCCTGACCGGCGCGACGCTGGGTCCGTTCGACGCCTGGCTGCTGCTGCGCGGCATGCGCACGCTGCCCCTGCGGATGCCGCGGCACAACGCGAACGGCCTCGCCCTCGCCGAAGCGCTGCATGATCACCCTGCCGTCTCCCGGGTCCACTACCCGGGGGTGCCGAACCACCCGCAGCACGCCCTCGCCTCCGCGCAGATGTCCGGATTCGGCGGGGTGCTCGGCGTCGAGTTCGCGGGCGGCTACGCCCCGGCGGACGCGTTCCTGTCCCGGCTGCGGTACTTCCGGCGCGCGGCGAGCCTCGGCGGCACCGAGTCCCTCGCCGTCCATCCCGCCTCCATGTGGCGCGGCATGATCGACGACGCGCAGATCGCCGCCGCCGGCGTGCCCCTCGGACTGGTCCGGCTGGCCGCCGGCATCGAGGAGAGTGACGACCTCGTGCAGGACGTCCTCGCCGCCGCGGACGCGGTGCACGCCGGATAGGCGCGCCGACGCCCCCGGCGGGGGGTATCCTCGGTTTCATACCCCCCTGGGGTATTCGGACGCGCGAGCGACCGGCAATTCGAACGAAGGAGAACCCCATGTCCAATCAGAAGCTGCTGATCGCCTTCGACGGCTCACCCAACGCGCAGAGCGCGATCGACGCCGCCGCCGACCTCTTCCCCGGCTCGGGGGCGATCGTCTTCTACGCCCGCCAGCCCATGGAGGCCTTCGCCGCCCACCTGCAGGGCCACCCCCTGATCGAGGAGCTGAAGGGGCTCGACGCCGCCGCCCTCGACTCCTCGGAGCAGGTCGCGGCCGAAGGAGCGCGGCGCGCACGCGATCGGGGCCTGGACGCGACACCGATGGTGGCCTCCTCCCTCTCGACGGCCTCCGAGGCCATCATCGACGCCGCCGAGGAGCACGACGCGACCCTCATCGTGCTCGGCTCCCGGGGCCGGCGCGGAGTCAAGGCCACCCTCCTCGGAAGCACCTCGACCAACGTCCTGCACCATGCGACACGGCCGACCCTGGTGATTCCGTCAGACGCGGTGGCCGCTGCCCGGCGAGAGTCCCGCCGGGCCTGATCGATGCGCACCGGGATTCTCTGGAATACCCCTCCCGGGTATAGTGTTGTCATCGAGGAACGTACCCGCACGGGGTACCGGCAGAAGGAGACTCCGATGACGTCGACCGAGTACCAGGTGACCGGCATGACCTGCGGCCACTGCGAGCTGTCGATCCGTGAAGAGGTCGGCGAGATCGCCGGCGTCGAGGACATCCAGGTCAGCGCGCAGACGGGCCGCCTCGTGATCACCTCCGCGGAGGAGATCGACGACGCACAGATCCTCGCCGCCGTCGCGGACGCCGGCTACTCGGCGGTGCGCTCGTCATGAGGGCCGGAGCACGACTGGCGCTCTACGGCGCAGGAGTGGCGGCGGCGTTCGGTGCGGCCTTCGGGCTCGCCGGCGTCGTCGTGCCGGACTCCGCCGTCGCCGCCTGGGAGAAGGGCGCCTCCGACGCCCACGGCACGGCGTCCGACGCCGCACACGGCGAGGGCGACGCGACCGCCGGGCACCTGCCCGGCGGCCTGTCCGCGGAGCAGGGCGGGCTGCTGCTCTCCCCGATCGACGCTCCCGCCGTGCCCGGCGAGGACGGCGTCCTGAGCTTCCAGGTCCTCGACCCGGACGGACAGCCGGTGACCGACTACACGACAGAGCACGACAAGGATCTGCACCTGATGGTCGTGCGCACGGATGGCCAGGGCTTCCGCCACGTCCACCCCGCGCTCGACGACACCGGGACCTGGTCCCTGCCGTGGGCCTGGGAGCAGGCGGGCGCCTACCGCGTGTACGCCGACTTCACCCCCGCGGACGCGGAGGACCCGGTCACCCTGTCGCGCACCGTCACGGTCGGCGGCGACGTCGTCCCCGTCGAGACCGCTCCCCAGCGGACGGACGAGGTCGACGGGTACACCGCGACCCTGACCGGGGAGCTGACCGCGGGAACGCCGGGCGACCTCTCGATCGAGATCACCCGCGACGGGGAGCCGGTGACGACGCTCGAACCGTACCTCGGCGCCTTCGGCCACCTGGTCGCGCTGCGGGAGGGCGACCTCGCCTTCCTGCACGTGCACCCGGAGGGCCAGGAGCCCGAGGCCGGGCAGAGCGGCGGGCCCGAGATCCGCTTCGCCGCCACGGCGCCCACTGCGGGCCGCTACCTGCTGTACCTCGATTTCCAGATCGACGGACAGGTCCGCACCGCCGAGTTCGTCCTCGATGCCGCGCACGCGGACGCCGACTCGGCAGAACACGACGATTCGCCGTCCGAGGGCCACTGACCCCTGGTCGGCCACGGAGAACGGAGAAGGAAGAGGATGAGCACATCAGCGCCCCCCGCGGGCGGAACCGGCATCGAACTCACGATCGGCGGGATGACCTGCGCCTCCTGCGCGAACCGCATCGAGCGCAAGCTCAACAAGCTCGACGGCGTCACCGCGGCCGTGAACTACGCCACGGAGAAGGCCAAGGTGACCGTCCCCGACGGGTACGACCCCGCCCTGCTGATCGCCGAGGTGGAGAAGACCGGGTACACCGCGGCGCTTCCCGCGCCGAAGGCCTCCGGCCCGTCCGCCCCGGCGGGCGGCGAAGAGGACGACGCCGATCCCGAGCTCACCGCGCTGCGGCACCGGCTCATCGGGTCTATCGTGCTGACCGTGCCGGTCATCGCGATGGCGATGATCCCGGCGCTGCAGTTCACGTACTGGCAGTGGGCGTCCCTCGCTCTCGCGGCGCCCGTGATCGTCTGGGCCGCGTGGCCGTTCCACAGGGCCGCGTGGACGAACCTGCGTCACGGCACCGCGACGATGGACACGCTCATCTCGATGGGCACCTCCGTCGCCCTGCTCTGGTCGCTGTACGCGCTGTTCTTCGGCACCGCGGGCACGCCGGGGATGACACACCCGTTCGAGCTCACGATCGCGCCGTCGGACGGCGCGGCCAACATCTACCTGGAGGTGGGCGCCGGGGTGACGATGTTCATCCTGGCCGGGCGCTACTTCGAGAAGCGCTCCAAGCGCCAGGCCGGCGCTGCCCTCCGCGCGCTGCTGGAGCTCGGCGCGAAGGAGGTGGCCGTCCTCCGCGGCGGCGCCGAGGTCCGCATCCCGATCGAGGAGCTGCAGGCGGGCGACGAGTTCGTCGTCCGCCCCGGTGAGAAGATCGCGACCGATGGCGTCGTCGTCTCCGGCACGTCCGCGGTCGACGCGTCCATGCTGACCGGAGAGTCGGTGCCGGTCGAGGTCGGCGAGGGCGACGCGGTCGCCGGGGCGACGGTGAACGCGGGCGGACGTCTCGTGGTCCGCGCCACCCGCGTCGGCGCGGACACCCAGCTCGCCCAGATGGCGAAGCTGGTGGAGGACGCCCAGACGGGCAAGGCCGAGGTCCAGCGCCTGGCCGACCGGATCTCCGGCGTCTTCGTCCCCATCGTGATCGTCATCGCGTTCGTGGCCCTCGGCGCCTGGCTCGGCGCCGGGTTCCCCGTCGCCGCCGCCTTCACGGCCGCCGTCGCGGTCCTCGTCATCGCGTGCCCGTGCGCGCTGGGCCTGGCGACGCCGACCGCACTGCTGGTCGGGACCGGCCGGGGCGCGCAGATGGGGATCCTGATCAAGGGGCCGGAGGTCCTCGAATCCACCCGCCGCGTCGACACGGTCGTGCTCGACAAGACCGGCACGGTGACCACCGGCAAGATGACGCTCGTCGACGTGGTGACCGAGCCGGGCGTGGACCGGGCGCAGCTGCTGCGTCTGGCCGGGGCCCTCGAGGACGCCTCCGAGCACCCGATCGCCCAGGCGATCGCCAAGGCGGCCACCCAGGAGGTCGGATCGCTCCCGGTTCCCGAGGACTTCGCCAACATCGAGGGCAAGGGCGTCCAGGGCATCGTGGAGGGCACGTCCGTCGTCGTCGGGCGGGAGTCCCTGCTCGCCGACTGGTCGCTCCACCTCTCCCGGGAGGTGGCGTCCGCCAAGGCACGCGCCGAGGAGGAGGGCAAGACCGTGGTCGCGATCGGATGGGACGGCGCCGCCCGCGGCGTTCTGGTCGTCGCTGACACGGTGAAGCCGACCAGCGCCGACGCGATCGCTCAGCTCAAGGAGATCGGGCTCACCCCGGTGCTCCTGACCGGTGACAACGAGGCGGTCGCGCACCGCATCGCGGCCGAGGTCGGGATCGAGCACGTGTACGCCGAGGTGCTTCCGCAGGACAAGGTCGACGTCGTCACCCGGCTTCAGCAGGAGGGCAAGGTGGTCGCGATGGTCGGCGACGGCGTCAACGACGCCCCGGCGCTCGCCCAGGCCGACCTGGGCCTGGCGATGGGCACGGGCACCGATGTCGCGATCGAGGCGTCCGACATCACGCTGGTCCGCGGAGACCTGCGCAGCGCCGTGGACGCCATCCGGTTGTCGCGGAAGACGCTGAGCACCATCAAGACGAACCTGTTCTGGGCGTTCGCCTACAACGTCGCGGCGATCCCGATCGCGGCGCTGGGCATGCTCAATCCGATGCTCGCAGGAGCGGCGATGGCGTTCTCGAGCGTCTTCGTCGTCGGCAACAGCCTGCGCCTGCGCGGATTCCGCAGCGTCGCGCAGTGACGCCGCGGATCCACCCACCCCTGGAAGAACACGAAAGGAACCCCCGATGACCGAAGACCTCCAGCCGACGTCGAGCTGTTGCAGCACCGGAGCCGGCGGCGCCGCGCGCGTCGAGCTCCTCAGCGCACCGGCCGACGACATGACGACCTGCCCGGTGATGGTCGGCAACCCCGTCAGCAAGAAGGCCGCGGAGGCGGCAGGGCTGTTCCGTGACTACGAAGGCGAGCGGTACTACTTCTGCTGCGCCGGGTGCGGCCCGGCCTTCGACTCGGCCCCGGCCACCTACGCGGCCAACATGGCCTGAACACGCACGGCAGGGGGCGAGGCCGCGGAAGACACCGCGCCTCGCCCCCTGCCTTTGTCGTCCCCACATCCTTTCCGGTCATCCACACCTGGGAGAACCCATGACCCCCCTTCCCCGCATCGCCGTTCTCGGGGCCGGCGCCGCCGGAGCCGCCGCGGCCCGCGCGCTCGCCGCCCGCGAGGACCTCCGCCTCACCGTGTTCACGCCGGCCGGCGAAGGCCCGCTCATCCGGACGCTGCTCCCCTCCGTCGCCTTCGGCCCGCTCGCCCCGGAGCTGGTCGCGATCGGCCTTCCCCAGACCGATATCGTCGCCGACGCCGCCGTGCGGGTGGACCGCGAGCGGCGCGAGATCGAGCTGTCCTCGGGCCGAACCCTCACCGCCGACGCGATCGTCGTCGCCACGGGAAGCACGGCACGGGAACTCCCTCCGGACCTTCCCGGCCGCGATCACGCCCTCGCCTCCGGGCGCCTGCACACGCTGCACGGGATCGCCGACGCGGTGCGCATCCGCGACCTGCTCAGCCGCCACCCGGGCGGCGCGGACGTCGCCCTCCTCGGCGGCGGCGCGATCGCCGCGGAGACGGCCTCGACCCTCCACCGCGCGGGGCACCGCGTCACGCTGATCGCGCGCAGCGACGTCCCGGGGCGGGCCGCATTCGGCGACGAGATCGCCGAACTCCTCGTCCGGGTACACCGGGAGCGCGTGCGGACGCTCCTCGGCCGCGTCCTGGTCCGGCTCGACGCCGGCGACGAGAGCGTCATCCTCGATCTCGACGACGGGACCATCGTGCGCGCGGATCTGGTGCTGGCCGCGCTCGGGTCCGTCCCCTCCGCCCCCTCGCCGTGGACCGACGGGGTCGATGTCGACGCCGGTCTGCGCACCCCCTATCCGGGCGTGTACGCGGCCGGCGGGGTCGCTCGCCACCACGACCATCTGCCCGGCCCCTGGCGAATCGATCACTGGGAGGAATCCGCGGCGCAGGGCGCCCATGCGGCACGCGCCGTCCTCGCGGACCTGGGCCGGGGCGAGGATCCGGGGCCGTACCGCCCGCGGAGCCCGTTCACCGCCATGGTCCACGGGCTCGCCGTCTCCGGGGCCGGGCTGCTGTCCTCTCCCGGAACGCGCGACGCGGGCGACGCGTTCGTCATTCGGCACCTGCAGGGACGTCGCCACATCGGTCTCGGCGCCGTCGACGCCGTGGGCGTCGTCTTCGCCGCGGCGCCCACGCTGCACGCGGAGCCGGAGCGGTGACGCTCCGCACGTCCGGATCGCCGGATTCGGGAATACCCTACCCCCCTAGGGTATTATCCTCTGTCGGGACCAATCCGGTCCGCACTCTCGTCAACGAACCGAACGGAGTTCGCCGTGTCTTCCCCAACCACTAAGAGCACGACGCGCTGGTGGGGCCTCGCCATCATCGCCCTGGCGCAGTTCATGGTCATCATGGACGCGTCGATCATCGGCGTCGCGCTCCCCCAGATGCAGAAGGACCTCGGCTTCACGCCCCACGACCTCTCCTGGGTGTTCAATGCGTACGTCATCGCCCTCGGCGGCCTGCTGCTGCTCGGCGGCCGCCTGTCCGATCTGCTCGGTCCGCGGAGGATGTTCGCCGCGGGCTGGGTGATCCTCGCCATCGGCTCCCTGGTCGCCGGCTTCGCCGGCGACGTCCCCGTCGAGCTCATCGGCCGCGTCCTCCAGGGCGTCGGATCCGCACTGATCGCCCCGGCCGCACTCACGCTGCTCATGATGCTCTTCGGATCGGATCCCCGCGAGCTCACGAAGGCGATGGCGTTCTACGGCGCCGCGGCCCCCGCGGGCGGCACCGCCGGCGTGTTCCTCGGCGGAGTGATCACCGAGTTCGCCTCCTGGCCGTGGGTGTTCTTCATCAACGTCCCGATCGCCGCGCTCGTGCTGCTGCTGATGTGGCGCGCGCTGCCCTCCGGCAAGGTCGGCGCCCGCGGGTCGGTCGACGTGATCGGCGCGCTGACCGTCACTCTCGGCCTCGCCGCGCTCGTCTACGGGATCGTCCGGGCCGAGGTGGCCGGGTGGGGATCCGCCGAGACGTGGATCGCGATCGGGGCCGGCGTGGTGCTGCTGGTGCTGTTCCTCATCATCCAGCGCGTCAAGCGCGAGCCGCTGATGCGGCTGTCCATCTTCCGCTCGCCGAACCTCGGCGCCGCGAACCTGGCGCAGGTCCTCCTCGGGGCCGCCTGGGTGCCCATGTGGTTCTTCCTGAACCTGTACCTGCAGCAGGTGTTGGGCTTCAGCGCCTTCCCCGCCGGCGCCGCGCTGCTGCCGATGACCGTGCTCATCATGCTGGGCATGATCGTGCTCGCTCCGCGGATCATGGCGGCGTTCGGTCCCAAGGCCCCGATCGTGGTGGGCCTGCTGATCCTCTCCGCCGGCCTGGTGTGGATGGCCTTCATCCGCCCCGACGGCAACTACTGGGTGGACGCGTTCGGCCCGTCGCTGGTCGTCGCGTTCGGACAGGCGCTGGCGTTCATCCCGTCGCTGCAGATCGCCATCTCGGCGGCCCCGCCGGAGGAGGGAGGACTCGCCTCGGGCATCGTGAACACCAGCTACCAGGTCGGATCCGCGATCGGGCTCGCCGTGGTCGCGGCCGTCGCCGCGGGGTTCGGGGCGGGGCAGCTCGGCGACCCGGTGGCGCTGACGGGCGGATATTCGGCCGCGTTCGTGACGGCGGCGATCATCGCCCTCGCCGGCGCGCTCCTCACGGCGATCCTGTACCGGACGCACCGCCACGACGCTGCCCTGCGCGGCTGACACGCACAGCGGTCGAGGAGGGGACCGGCGCCCGGCGCGCCGGTCCCCTCCTCGCCATCCGGAGCCGGAGGTGCTACATCCTGGCGTACCGGGCGCGTGCGAGGCAGAACAGCCCGTACGCCACCAGCCCCACCCCGACGGCCCACAGCAGCGCCCGCCCGAACGGCAGCGCCGCGATCCGATGCAGCGCGCCATCGAGGCCGGACGCCTGGGACGGATCACGCGTCAACGCCGACAGGACGAACAGCGCGCCGGTCGCCGCCACGGCGACCCCCTTGGCGACGTAGCCCACCACGCCCACGGCCACCGTGATCCTGCGAGCGATCCGGCCGGCGGGCAGGCGCATCGTCTTCTCGAACCCTCGAGTGACGCCCGCGACGCCGAACCCCACCCCGGTGGCGAACACCCCCGCCCCGACGAGCACGAGCAGCACGACGCCGCCCGGCGTGGACAGGACCCCGGCGCTCACTCCCTGGGACGTCTCCTCCGACTCCGCGCGCCCTCCGAGCGCGATCACCGCGGCGGTGGCGGCGATAGCGAGGTACGCGACGGCGGCTCCCACGATGACCGCGCGCCGAGCCCAGGTGCGAGCCTCGCCGTCCCGGACCGTCACGACGGCGGAGACGAGCTGCCAGACCGCCAGCACGACGAGCCCGGCGGCGACCGCCCAGAGCAGGAGCCCGCCGATCGGGAGCCTTCGGATCCCCTCCAAAGCGCCGTCCTGGTCGGCGTCGCCGCCCGCCCCGACCGCGACGGACAGCGCGATGGCACCGATCATGAGGTGCACCAGTCCCAGCACGACGTATCCGGCGCGGGCCGTCCGCCGAAAGGCCGTCGACCGGCGAGCGGCGCGGGCGGCGCCTCGGGGAGTCTTCACGGGGGCAGGGTACCGGGCGCCGTCGCCGCAGGCAGGGCCCTTGCGCTCACCGGAACGGGGCCTCCCGCGTGCTCAGCCGGAACCGGAGGCCGTCGAGCACGAGCGCGAGCGAGGTCTCGAACACCTCGTCGTCGCCGATGCCCACCAGCTGCGGAGCGGCCGCCGCGAGGTGCGGATACTCCGCGGGCGAGGCGCGCAGGTAGTCATGGCCCAGGGCGAGCCGATCGCCCGCACGGGACTCCGGATCCAGCAGCGAGGCAGAGGCCTCGTAGGCGCTGACCGCGAACACCAGATCCGTGAGGACCCGGTAGAGCACCACGGCCCCCCTGCCCCGGAACCCCGCGCGCTCCAGGGTGGCGAGGACCAGGTCGGCGCCGCGGAACTCCGCGGGGCTGCGCGTGATCCGTGTGGCGACGAGCACCGCGACGGCCGGCTGCACGAGGCACGCGCGGCGCAGGCGACGGGCAAGATCGCGAAACGTCTCGGCCCAGTCCGGCCCCGGCGCGACGTCGGCGATGGCCCCGTCGAGCATCCGCTCCGCCATCGCGAGAACGATCTCGTCCTTCGACGCGAAATGCCGCAGCACCGCGGTGTGGTCGGCGCCGAGCACGGTCCCGAGCCGGCGAAGCGTGAGGGCCGCCGGCCCGCCGGCCACGACGATGCGCGTCGCGGCGTCGAGGATGCCCGACCTCGTGAGGGTCGCCCTCGCCCGACGCCCCGGCGCCCGGCCCGACGCCCCGCTCATCGTCGCTCCACGGCGGCGACCACCGCGGACAGCGCCGCACAGGTCTCCCGGTCCCTGGCGGCGTCGTCGGGGTCGTTCCACGCGCTGGTCTTGACGATCACGGTCTCCGAGTCCGGGTCGACCCACAGGTACTGCCCGTGCACGCCCAGGCCGGTGAAGGCCCGCCGTTCGCCTCCGAGCGTCCACCACTGGTTGGCATAGCCGTAGTGCGGATATCCGCCGCCGCCCTCGATCGCGCCGACCTCGAGCGCGGGCAGCTCCGAGCCCCGGCTGCGCGCGACCCACTCCGCGGGGACGATCTGCTGACCGTCCAGGCGCCCCGCCGAGGCCATCACCATGCCCACCCGCGCCACGTCGCGGACCGTGGCGTTCAGCGAGCCCCCGCCGAGCGCCGTCCTCGGGCGCCCCCGGGTGAGGAAGTAGAAGGCATCGGCCTCCGCTCCGATCGGCCCCCAGAGCCGCTCCTCCGCATAGCGCGCGAGCGTCTTCCCGGTCGCCGCCTCGAGGATCCAGCCGATGACGTGCGAATCCAGCGTCGAGTACATGAACGACGCGCCCGGAGCGCGACGACGCGGGGTGGAGCGGATGACGTCGAGCACCGATCCCCCCGTCGTCACCGCGGCCTCGAAGCGGCGGACGGGCGCGTCGGGGACCGTCCAGTCCTCCAGGTCGCCGACGCCGCTGGTCATGTCGAGGAGATGCGCGAGCGTGACCCCGTCGTACCCGGATCCCCGCAGCTGGGGCAGATGATCCACCACCTGGTCCGTGACGGCGCCGATCTCGCCGCGCTCGAGCGCGATCCCGACGAGCATCGACGTCACCGACTTCGTCAGCGAGAACAGCTGGAAGCGGGTCTTCGGCCCCGCCCACGGCCCGCGGTACTCCTCGTGCAGCACCTCGCCGCGATGGACGACGAGGAATCCCCTGGTGTGCGTGCGCCGGTGCAGATCGTCGAGGGAGTACGTCGCGCCCCCGTGGCGGTAGCGCAGCGCCCGCGTCGAAAGACCGACCCGGGCCCGCGGCAGCGGCCGCACCCGGTCGCTCCGGCGCACGAGCTCGCGGGGCATCAGCGTATCCATGTGCGTGAAGGTCCACGAGTTCAGCGGGCGACGCGCGGCGATCTCCCCCTGGTGGCGCCACAGCCACGCTCCCCCGGCCGCGGCCGCCGTCGCGACGCCCAGCGCGCCCATCACTCTGCCGATCGTCATCCGGCTTCCCCTCCCCTGCGGGTCGTGGATCCCAGTGTATGTCACCGCTGGTGACACCGCCGTGGACGACTTTCCCGCGAGCGCCGGATCCGACACGATAGGGAGATGACCGAGGGCTACGATGCCGAGTTCCTGACCGCCGCCGTCCCCCTGCCGTCGCCGTCCGCCCCGGTGCGCCGCCTCGACTACCCCCGCTTCACGGTGCTGCTCGCTCCCGAGCGCCGCCTGGCCGCCGTGACCGGCGTGAACATCGACGGTCCCCATCTCCGGGACCTGCCGCGCGACGGCGACTGGCATCTCGATCCGCGCCTGCCCGCCCACGAGCAGACGGGGGCGGAGGTCTACTCCGGCAACGATCTCGATCGCGGCCACCTCGTGCGTCGTCGGGACCCCGGCTGGGGCGATGCGGATCAGGCGCGCGCCGCGATGCGCGCGACCTTCGCCTACCCGAACGCCGCGCCCCAGGCCGCCGGCTTCAACCAGTCACCGCTGCTCTGGCTGGGCCTGGAGGACCACGTGCTCCGGTACGCGGAGGCCACCGCTCAGCGGGTCTCCGTCTTCACCGCGCCGATCCTCGCCGACGACGACCCGGCGTACCGGGGCATCCGCGTCCCGCTGCGGTTCTGGAAGATCGCCGCGTGGAGCGGACCGACAGGACTCGCGTCCGCGGGCTTCGTCCTCGATCAGTCCGACCTCGTCGACACCACGGATGCGAGGATCGCTCCGCCCGCCCTGGGCGCCTTTCGCACCTTCCAGGTGCCCGTCGGGGACATCGCCGCCCTCGCCGGACTCGACGCCGGACCGCTGAGCGACGCGGACGTCCTCACTCGGACGACGACCCGCCCGCCGTCCTGGCACCCGCTCTCGGACGTCCGCGACATCAGGCTCTGACCGCAGGATCCCGACGTCGGAGGCGTCCCGACTCCGTCTGCGGGATCATCGCGCGACGCCGCGGAGGACGACGGACACGGCCTGCTCGGCCAGCGTTTCGGGCATCTCCCCATCGAACTGCGTCACGTACAGATGCACGACTCCCCCGAGCATCGCGATCACCAGACGCGGGTCGGTGTCGGGCCGCAGTCGGCCGGCCGCGATGCCACGGCGCACGATCTCCTCCGAGGCGGCCATCCGCACCTCCCAGAACCCCGCCCGCGCCGTGGCGACATCGGCATCGTCCGCGAGCGAGCTGCTCCGAACGAGCCCCGCGCCGATCGGCGACCGGCAGAACGCGACGAGCGATTCGACGAAGGTCGTGAGGTCCCGTTCCACGTCCCCCGTGTCCGGGATCGTGATCCGCTCGTCGACCTGCGAGAGCAGCGCGTCCAGCAGCAGCTGCGGCAGCGTTCTCCAGCGCCGGTAGATCGACGTCTCGTGGACGCCCGCCGCCTGCGCGACATCGGAGATCCGCACCTGGTCGATCCCCTCGCGCTCGATGCGCTCCAACGTCGCGTCGATCACCGCACGACGCAGCGCCTCACCGCGCTTCTGCTTGGTCGGGAGGGATGACGCCATGCTCGGATCTTAACGCAAGCTGTCTTGCGTTAACCAGTCGGAAGCCCTAGTCTCGCCATACCGCAAGTGGACTTGCGTTGAGAGGAGGGCGATGATGCTTCCCATCCGCGTGCACCGCGGCATCCCCTACGCCCAGGCGGAGCGGTTCGGCCGCCCCGCGCCGGTGCCCGCCGGGCCGCCCGTCCCCGGCGGGATCTCCGTCGAAGCACCGCAGCAGCCCAGTCGTCTGGCCCTGGTGATGGGTACCGCGGCGCCGCTGGAGCAGCAGGAGGACTGCCTCGAGCTCACGATCTTCGCGCCTGCCTCCGTCGATCCGACCCCCCTCCCCGTCCTCGTGTGGCTTCACGGCGGGGCCTACCTCACCGGGTCCGGGGGCTGGAACCTCTACGACGCGACCGCGCTCGCGGCGCGCGGCCCGATGGTCGTCGTGGCGGTGAGCCATCGCCTCGGACTGCTCGGCTACGCCCCGGTCCCCGGGATCAGCGCCGGGAACCGCGGCCTGGCGGACCAGATCGCGGCGCTGGGGTGGGTGCAGCGACACATCGCCTCGTACGGCGGTGACCCCCGCCGCGTCACGGTGGCGGGCCAGTCCGCGGGCGCGCAGGCGATCGTGGCGATGCTGGGCATCGATGAGACGCGGGGGCTGTTCCGTCGCGCGGTCGTCCAGAGCGCGCCGATCGGACTCGGCTTCCATTCCGCCGCGGATGCCGCACGCGTCGCCGCGATCGTCGCCGCGAACGCCGGGACGGATCTGACGACGTGCTCGGTCGAGGACGTGCTGGCGACGCAGGAGCGCGCGGCCGAGGCCCTCGCCGGTGCGGGCCTGCTGCGCGCCGCGCCACCCTTCCAGCCGGTCTGGGGTGTCGACCCCCTGCCGGAACCGGAGGTCTGGCAACAGGCCGTCGACGCACGGATCCCCGATGTCGAGCTGCTGATCGGCACCACGGCCGACGAGGCCGCGGCGTTCGTCGCGAATCCGCACGACCCCGGGTCCGAGGAGGCGGACGCCGCCAATCGCCTGCGACAGATGATGACGCAGACGGTCTTCGCGCAGGGGGCGACGGAGCTGGCCGATCGCTGGTCCGAGAACGGCGGACACGCCCACCTGTACCGGTTCGAGAGGCACGGTGACGCCAATCCTCTCGGCGCCTGTCACTGCTTCGAGCTCCCGCTGCTCTTCGGCGCCCCCGAGGACTGGCAGGACGCGCCGATGCTCGCGGGGATCCCGCCGCAGCGGACCGCCGAGGCGCGGGCGTCCGTGCAGAGACGTTGGGCCGGTTTCGTCCGCGACGGCGATCCGGGCTGGGACGCGCACGCCGTCGGTCGCCCGCCGCAGGCGCTCTGATCGGAGGCGTGGACGTGTCCGAAGCAGGCACCGCAGAGGTGGTCGGCGGCGGGATCGCCGGCCTCAGCACGGCGATCGCGCTCGCGCAGCGCGGGTGGCGCGTCACGCTGCATGAGCGACAGGACCGTATCCGCGCCGTCGGCGCCGGGATCTATCTCTGGGACAACGGGCTGGCCGCTCTGGAGAGCCTGGGCGCGTTCGACGACGCCACCCGGGGAGCGCGGATCGCACCGGCGGTCGAGGCACGCTCGCGTCTCGGGCGCACGCTGTACCGCATCCCGATCAACGCCGAGGGACGCACCCGCTGCTTCACGGTGCTGCGGGAGACGCTGATCGACGCGCTCCGATCGGCGGCCGAGGCGTCCGCGGTCGACCTGCGCACGACCTCGACCTGCCTGGACGTCGATCCCGCGGGGACGCTCACCCTGGCCGACGAAGAGCGGCGTGCGGACCTGGTCGTCTGCGCCGACGGGGTCGGGTCTCGTCTGCGCGATCGTCTCGGCCTCCTCCAGGAGCGGGTGCAGATGCGCCAGGGAGCGGCGCGCATGATGATCCGCACGACCCCCGGCGACGACTTCGACGTGCACGCCGAGTACTTCGGCCCGCGCCGGCGCGTCCTCGTGACGCCGTGCACGCCTGAGCTCACGTACGTGGCGCTCGTCAGCGAGGCCGGAGACGACAGGGGCGCGGGGTCGGGTCCGGCGCACGGCTGGGAGCGGGACTTCCCGGCGCTCGACTCCCTGCTGCGCGCCGAGCCCGTGGCGGTGGTGCCCTGGTCCCGATTCGAGCTGGTCCGGCTCACCGCGTGGTCTCGGGGTCGTGTCGCCGTCCTCGGCGACGCCGCCCACGCCCAGCCGCCGTACCTCGGGCAGGGCGGCGGGACGGCGATGATGAACGCCCTGTCGCTGGCCCACGCCGTCACCGGCGCATCGGACATGCCGAACGCCCTCCGGGTCTGGGAGCGGCGGCAGCGACCGGCGGTGGAACGGACCCAGCTGACGTCGTTCCGCATGCGCGGTCTCGACCGGCTGCCGAACGCGCCGAGGTCGGCGCTGCTGCGCGCGGCCGGGGTGCTCCCCGGCGTCCAGAGGTCCGCCCTGGCGGCGACCAGGGAGCGGCCGGCGATCGGCGCCCGGTCCGCACCCGTCCTCAGAGAAACGACAGGAGACACCCCATGATCACGACGATGCGCGTAGGAGATGTGGACATCGCGTTCGACGACCAGGGCTACGCCCCGCATGCCCCGGCGATCGTGCTGCTGAACGGTTGGGCGCACGACCACCGCGCCTGGACCGGCCTGCTGCCCCTGCTTCGGGACGACTTCCGAGTGATCCGCGTCTGCTGGCGCGGTCACGGCCCCGACCGCACCCCACGGGGCGACTTCGGCGTCGCGGAACAGACCGCCGACACGATCGGGCTCCTCGACGCCCTGGACGTGGAGAGCTTCGTCCCCCTCTCCCACGCGCACGGCGGATGGGTGGGACTGGAGATGGCGGAGCGGCTCGGCCCCGACCGGGTGCCCGCCGTGATCCTCCTGGACCTGATCATGACCCCTCCGCCGGCCGAGTTCGCCGCGGGGGTCGCCGCCCTGCAGGACCGCGCCACCTGGAAGGCGGCCAGGGACGGCCTGCTCCAGTCATGGCTCGACGGCAGCACGAACCAGGCGGTCCTGGACCATGTGCGTTTCGACGCGGGCGGGTTCGGGTACGACATGTGGGCGCGCTCGGGCCGTGAGGTGCAGGCCGCGTACGCGCAGTGGGGCTCGCCGATGGGGCGCATGTCCCAGCTGTCCGCGCCACGACCGATCCGGCACGTCTTCAGCCACCCGAAGGACGAGGCGTACGACCGCCTGCACGCGGAGTACGCGGCGGCCAACCCGTGGTTCAGCTATGCACGGCTCGACGGTGAGACCCACTTCCCCGGCATCGAGCTGCCCGGGGAGGTCGCCGCCCAGACCCGGGAGGTGCTGCAGAGCATCGCCTGACGAACGGTGCGGTCGCCTCCGGCGCCGCACAGGGGACGGACGCGCGGTCCGGCCGGGAGAGCCCGACTCCCGGCCGGCACCGCGCGTCTTCTCTTCCTCGCCGGACGGCTTCCCGGATGGCCGGCCCGCGGTCCGGCTGACGGGAGGCGCGATGTCGCGCAAGCAGGTCCTCCGCGGGACGGGAACCGCGACACCCGACGCCGCCGCTACCGCAGGCGCTTGCGAAGGAAGACCTGGGCCGTGCCGTCTCCCTGGTCGATCCGCTCGGCCTCCCGGTAGCCGCAGTCGGTGTACAACGCGATGTTGGCCTCGCTGAGACTGCCGGTGAAGAGCTCGGCCTCGGCGCAGTCGGTGTCCGCCTCGATCGCCTCGAGAAGCCGCCGGCCGATGCCTTCCCCCTGGACGTCGGGTGCGACGGCGATCCGACCGATCTGCAGCACCCCGTCCCGCTCGCGTGCTCGGACGGCGCCGACGATCCGGTTCGCAAGGACGGCGACGAATCCCTGCGCATCCCGCAGCTCCGCCTCGACCTGCTCCAGGGTCTGGGTCAGCGCCGGCTGATCCGGGTCCCGATACACGAGCGCCTCCGAGACGAACGCCGCGCGCTGGAGGGTGAGCACCTCGCCCGCGTCTTCCGGCGTGATGCGTCTGATCTGGATCGCCATCTGGTCCCTTCCTCACGGTGCGCCAGCCACGATATCGAGCGCGCCGAAGATCCGCCCGGGGGTCGACCTCCCCGGTCGTTCGCGATATGCGGCGCGGCCCTCGGCGGGATCCGCCGGCCTCCCTCGTCCCAGGACCGACGAACGTGCGGTGAAGCGCGCTCAGCCGTTCATCCCGAGCCCGATGGCGACGACGGCGAGCACCGCGTCGATGACGACCACGATCGCGAGGACGATCCGGAGGGTACGAGAGCGCTGGACGAGCAGCGAGAGCGCGGAGACCAGGGTCACGAGCGCGATGCTGACCGGCGTCATCGTGATGAACGCGAAGAGCACGGCACCCGACGAGTCCCGAGGAAGCGCGACCAGGGCGATGATGGCCAGGACCAGGAACAGGACGACGAGATCGCCCCCGATCGCCCGGGAGGCCGCCGATGCCGACCTCCGCACCCGCGCGACGATGACGCGCGACACGGCGACGATCGACATGACGGCGAGAGCCTGCCCCGGCGCCCCGTACGGGAGCGGGCCGCCGGGATGCCTCCACTCCTGCGCGATCAGGATCAGGAGGAAGGCGGCGTGGTACGTGAGGGCGCCCGCCAGCGCACCGGAGTACGCCTCGGGCAGCCCCTGCGCGCCGTCCTCGCCCCACGCGGCCACGTCGTGCTTCATCTCCCGCATGCTATCGAGGTGCTGTTGGCCTCGTACGTGCCCCGATCCTTGCCGTGAAGGGGTGCGCGACATAGGGTTCTGTTAACAGAACGGAGGTGAGCCGTGCCGGACGCGCTCGGGACGATGCTGCGCACGCTGCGCGCGGACCGGGGCGTGTCGCTGTCCGAGCTGGCACGCCGAAGCGGCGTCGGCAAGGGCACGATCTCGGAACTGGAGAACGGTCTCCGCGGCGCCCGCCTCGACACCCTCTTCGCGCTGACCACCGCCCTGGACGCCCCGCTCAGCGCGCTGCTGCCCGAGCGCGCGGGCGCCGATGCCGCGCCGGTCGCCGGCGCATCGGTGAGCGCGGTCCTCCTCGACCGCTGGGACGACGATCAGGGGCTGGTCGAGGCGTATCGGGCGACCCTGACGACGGATCGGCAGGAGAGCCACGGTCACGCGGACGGCGTCGAGGAGACCGTCACCGTCCTCGGCGGACGCGTCCGCATCGGTCCGATCGGGCACGAACGCGAGCTCGGCGCCGGGGAGAGCCTGCGTTACCGCGGCGACATCCCGCATCGCTTTCAAGCTCTGGACGCCTCTGCCCGCGTCGTCCTGCTCATGCACTACCCACCCGCCACCACACCCGCCAGGGCGACACCGCCCCGACGGACAGAGGAGCACGAATGACCGTCGACCAGACGCTGCCCGAGCGCAGCCGCATCGTCCAGCAGCACGTGACCGACGCCGGGATCACCGCGCGCGTCCGCGAGCTTCCCGACTCCGCCCGCACGGCGACGGAGGCGGCGGCAGCGCTCGGATGCGAGGTGGGCGCCATCGCCAACAGCCTGCTGTTCCTCGCCGACGACGAGCCCGTGCTCGTCATGACGAGCGGGCGTCATCGCGTGGATCCGGCGGTCCTCGCGGGCCAGCTCGGGGCCGCGCGCATCGAGATGGCCACGGCGAAGCAGGTCAGGACCGTCACCGGGCAGGCGATCGGCGGAGTCGCGCCGGTCGGGCACCCCGCCCCGGTGCCCACGGTCATCGACGAGGCCCTCGCCGACTACGACACGATCTGGGCGGCGGCGGGGACGCCGCACACGGTGATGCCGCTCACGATCGACTCCCTGTCGGCGCTCACCGGCGGCCGCCGGGTGCGGGTCGCCACGGACTGAGCCGGGTCGCCGAGCTCGCGTCATCGCCGCAGCGCGGCGCACGGTTCGTTGCTTCATCTCATGAGGTGCCGAGCTTCTCCACCGCGAAGTCGAGGAGGGCGGAGGCCCGCGGGGTGAGCGACATGTCCGCGGGCCAGATGCCCACCACGTGCGAGACGGTGACCGGCGGGTCCAGCGGGCGGATCACGACGGGACGCCCCTCAGTGCTCATGGGCAGGGTGTTCGGTCGTGACATGAGCAGGCCGTACCCGACCCCGCGTCCGACGAGCGCCTCGACGAGCGAGATCTGCGGAACCCGCGCCTCGATCCGGGGTTCGAGCCCCCGGGCCGAGAAGGCGTCGGTCACATTGCGTGTCCCGGGCGTCGCGTCGTAGAGGATGAACGGCTCGTCGGCGAGCTGCGCCAGATCCACCGCGGGAGCGGATGCCAGCGGGTGATCGGGATGCAGATGGACCTCGAGCCGCGTGGCGTAGATCCGGCGGCGGCGATACCCCACGGGCAGGGACACGTCGAAGACGAGAGCCACATCCAGCCGCCCGGCCTCCAGACCGGAGAGCAGCTCCTCGTTGGTGCCCACCATGATCTCGAGCTGCACACCGGGATGCCGCTTGGGGAACCCCTCCAGAAGCTCCGGGACGACGTTCGTAGCGAAGCTCGAGTAGCAGCCGAGCTTCACCGGCCCCCGAAGCTCTCCGTCCCGCCCCGCGCCGAGCACGAGCTCCCGGGTGTCCGCGACGATCCTCCGGGCGTTCTCGGCGAACCGCTGGCCGGTCGGTGTCAGGGTGAGACCGCGCGCCTTGCGCCGGACGCACAGCTGCTCTCCGACCGCCTTCTCCAAGGCCGTGATCGCCTGCGACAACGCGGACTCGGAGATGTGGAGGTGCGCTGCGGCGGCACTCAACGTGGAGAAGTCCGGCAGCGCGGCGAACAGCTCCAGCTGCCGCAGGCTCACATCCATGTCATGCCTCGTCCGGTCGGCTTCTTCAGTCTGACTGAATTATATCCGCGGATTAGTGCGATTTACATGCAGTGACAACGGCTCCACGATAGGAGGACCCGATTCCCGATCCCTCCTTCCGGAGGGAGAACAATGACGTTAGGGACAACAATGACCTCCACCCCCGCCACCGGCGATCCCGCGTCCCAGCGCCGGATCGCGTTCGCGACGATCATCGGCACCACGATCGAGTGGTACGACTTCTTCATCTACGCCACGAGCGCCGGGCTCGTCTTCGCGCAGCTGTTCTTCCAGCCGGCCGGGAAGGAGATCGCGCTCCTGCTCTCCTTCGCCACGGTCGGCATCTCCTTCCTCTTCCGTCCGCTCGGCGCCTTCCTTGCCGGGCACTTCGGCGACATCATCGGCCGCCGCGCCATGCTGGTCGCCACCCTGGTCCTCATGGGCGCGGCCACGACGCTCATCGGCGTGCTCCCGACGTACGCGCAGATCGGCATCGCGGCACCGGTGCTGCTACTCCTGCTGCGGATCCTGCAGGGCCTCTCGGCCGGCGGGGAGTGGGGCGGTGCCGTCCTGATGGCGGTCGAGCACGCCCCCGCCGACCGTCGCGGTCGCGCGGGATCCTGGCCCCAGCTCGGCGTGCCGCTCGGGTTCCTGCTGGCCTCCGGCATGACCGCGCTCATGACCGGGCTCATCTCTCCCGGTGAGGCCTACCTGCAGTGGGGCTGGCGTGTGCCGTTCCTCGTGAGCGTCGTGCTCATCGTCGTCGGCTTCGTGATCCGGCGCTCGGTGGCCGAGAGCCCGGTCTTCGCCGAGATCGCCCGACGCGGGAAGCAGGAGTCCCTCCCGATCGTGACCCTCTTCCGGCGCCACGGACATCTCGTCTTCCTCGCTGCCCTGGTGTTCGTGGGCAACGGCACCCTCGGGTACATGACGACCGGCGGGTTCCTCAACAACTACGCGATCAGCGTCCAGAGCCTCGACACCACGGCGGTTCTCCTCGCCGCCGTGTTCGCGGCCGTCGTCTGGTTCTTCTCGACGCTCCTCGCGGGTCGTCTCGCGGACCGGATCGGACGGAGGGCCACCTTCCTCATCGGCTTCGGCATCCAGGCCGTCGTCGTGTTCCCCGTCTTCTGGCTCGTCGACGCCGGAGGCCTTCCCGGCCTCTACGTCGCGGTCCTGCTCATCTCGAGCGGACTCGGGCTCACCTATGGCCCGCTCGCCGCGTGGTACGCGGAGATCTTCCCCGCGTCCGTCCGCTTCTCCGGCGTCTCCATCACCTATGCGATCGGCGCGGTGCTCGGCGGGGCGTTCGCGCCGATGATCGCGCAGATGCTGCTGGGCGCCACGGGCACCACGGCCTCCGTCTCGGCGTACCTGCTCTTCGCCACGCTCCTCGGCGCCGGCGCGACGCTGTGTCTCCGGGACCGCAGCGGGATCCCGCTGGGGCCGGACCACGAGACCGAGCAGGCGCAGGGAGCCACCGTCTTCACGCCGAGGAACACCGCGCAGAGCCTCGCGCCGACCCGATAACCACCGCGCAGTCCGCTGCGACGCCGTCAAGGAGAACCCATGCGAGATCAGGACACCAGGATTGCGATCATCGGCGGAGGGATGGGCGGGCTCACGGCCGCCATCGCTCTCCGCCGGATCGCGGGACTCCGTGCGACCGTGTTCGAACAGGCCGCGCAGCTCGGTGAGGTCGGCGCCGGGGTCACCGTCGCGCCCAATGCCGCGCGGGTCCTCGACCGACTCGGCGTGCTCGACGGCATCCGGCAGGCCGGAGCCGTCCCCGACGGACACGGCGTCTACCTGAACGCCCTCGGCGAGGTCGTCACCGATGCGGCCTGGGAGGACACCTCCCGGCAGTACCGGAACATCGGGATGTACCGTCCGGACCTCATCGCCGCCCTCGCCGCGGAGGTGGATCCCGACACGGTCCGCCTCGGTCACCGCCTCGTGTCTGTCGAGGCGGAGGACACGGGCGTACGGACGCGGTTCGGCAACGGCGCCGAGGAGGTGTTCGACGCCGTGATCGGCGCGGACGGCATCCACTCCGTGGTGCGGCAGGCCGTCGGTCAGCACCCCGAGCCCGTCTACTCGGGGTACATCGTCTATCGCGGCGTCGTCGACGCCGCGCGTCTGCCGGACGACTGGCCCATGATCAGCCAGGTCTGGATGGGCGACAGCAGGCACTTCATGTGCTATCCGCTGCAGCAGCGCAGGCTGTTCAACTTCGTCGCCGGAATCCCGAGCGACCGCCCCCTGCATGGGCCCTGGTCCGGTCCGGCGGATGTCGCGGAGCTCGCCGCCGAGTTCGCAGGGGACGGCTGGGATCCCCGGCTGCGCCATTTCATCGGCCGCATCGAGAAGACCTTCTGGTGGGGACTCTTCGACCACGACCCGCTGACCGACTGGTCGCGGGGCCCGATCACGCTGCTCGGCGACGCGGCGCACACGATGCTGCCCCACCAGGGGCAGGGGGTGAACCAGGCGATCGAGGACAGCATGGCCCTGGCCACGTTCCTCGCGGCAGCGGACGACGTCTCCGACATCCCCGAGGCCTTCCGTCGGTACACCGCCGTCCGCATGCAACGCACCGCGATCCTGCAGAACGGGTCCCGGCGAGCGGGTGCGATGTTCGACGCCCAGAACGAGTTCGCGGATCTGTCCAAGCGCGACGCGGACATCCGCGTCGGCCGGGACTTCCGCCGCGGCGTGGTGTTCGACTACGACGCCCAGAAGGTCGCCGAGCGCGCGCTCGCCCGATTCAGGAAGGTCCAGTACGCATGACATCGATCAGCATCATCGGAAGCGGCAAGATGAGCGGCGCCATCGCCGAGGTCGCCGAGCGGGCCGGCGCCCGCATCCAGGTCATCAAACGCCGTGCGACGAGCATGTCCGCCGCTCGCCCCGGCCTCGAGTATGGAGTCCTCGGCGACGACCTGACCGGCGACCTCGTGGTCCTGGCCGTGCCCTACGGCGCGTATTCGAGCGTCCTCGACCACTATCGGGACCGTCTCGCCGGCAAGGTCGTGATCGACATCAGCAATCCGATCGACTTCACCACGTACGACCAGCTGATCTCCCCCGCCGATTCCTCCACGGCCGCGGAGCTCGCCGCTCTGCTGCCCGAAGGCACCGCCGTGGTGAAGGCCTTCAACGTGAACCTCGGAGACACGCTCACCAGCGGCACGAACGGCACGACGCCGACGACAGTGCTGTACGCCGGGGACTATGCGGATGCCAAGATGTCGGTCGCCGCGCTCGTCGAGGCGGCGGGGATGCGGGCCGTCGACGTCGGCCCGCTCACCCGCGCACGGGAGCTGGAGGCCATGGGCTTCCTCCAGATCATCATGGCCGCCCTGGGGAAGACGCGCTACGAGTCCGGGTTCGCGCTCCTGTCCTAGCCGGCATCGGAGCGAGCAGTCCGTACCTGCTCCGTCAGGTCAGCGGGCAGTGAGAGCGGCGGCGGCGATGAGCGGGGCGAGCGTCACGACGAGGATGAACACACGTTCGCTCGCGCCGAACGTCCGGGCTCGAAGGTCCGGGAACACCATCGATATCACGAGGGCGGCGAGGGACACCGCCGCAACCGGGTCCAGCACACCGACGACGAACGCGGGTGTCCCCGAGAGCAGACGCCCGAGCGGTCCGATGGTCGAGGAGGCGAGGGTGAACCAGCCGATCGCCAACAGCAGGTGGATCCGGCCCCGGATCGTCGCGGGCTGCCCGGACCGGTCGGTGGGGACGAACGGCATCGCCGCGACGACGAGGCCGAGGACGATCAGCCAGGCGCCCACGCCCAGGCGGCGCGACCCCAGCGCGGCGTCGCTCAGCACCCCGGCGCCCAGGGCCGCCCAGGCGGTCGCCGCTGTCCAGGACGCGGCCGCCGCGATCCTCCGTGTGCGGGCGGAGGGAGACGCGGCATAGTCGCTGACCGTCTCGCGCAGGGGATGGACCCCGCCCGGCAGGAGATGCAGCGTCGCGAAAAGGACGAGCCGGATCACGAAGAGTCCGGTCGCGAGGAGCAGGAGAGGATGTGCCATGGAGATCCTTCTTCGACGTTCGGTGGCGAGGACTCCTGGAACGCTAGAGACTGAAGCAGGTTGAAGGTCAAGGAGCCCATGAGAATCAGCGAACTCGCTCGGCGGACCGGTCTCGCGCCCTCAGCGATCCGCTACTACGAGCAGCAGGACATGTTCAGCCCGGGTCAGATCGCTCGGCATCCGAACGGATACCGGGACTACGGCCCGGCGGCGGTGCGTCGCATCGAGCTCATCGCGGCGGGGCGCGCCGCAGGGTTCTCACTCGCTCAGATGCGCACCAGGATGCGGGACTGGGACACCATGGGCCGCGCGCAGCGGGCCGCCCTGCTCGACGAGCAGCTGCGCGTCCTCGACGAGCGGATCGCGGAGCTGACGCGCGGACGCGACGCGGTGCGCGACGCGCTCCGCGAGCTCGCGGTCGCGCCCGACGAGCCCGACCGGGGGCGGTGACCGCGCCACCCCTCGGCCCCGGAAGCCACTCAAACACTTGAACGTTGTCTTCAAACGATTGAGTCCCTACCGTTGTCGTGGTCAGCTCAAGGGAGAGGAAACAGCGATGAGCACCACGACCGACGCGCCCCGTCGTTCCGCCGTGCGCCCCTTCGGGTGGCGCGACCGAGTCGGCTACATGTTCGGCGACCTCGGCAACGACTTCACCTTCATCTTCGCGTCGGCATACCTCATGGTGTACTTCACCAACGTGGCCGGGTTGGACCCGGTGCACGTCGGGACGCTGTTCCTCGTCGCCAGACTCGTCGACGCGTTCACGGATGTCGGGTGGGGGCGGTTCCTCGACCGGCACTCCCCCGGCCGCGACGGGCGGTTCCGGCCATGGCTGGCGCGGATGGCAGTGCCCGTGGCCGTCGCGAGCGCGCTCATGTACGTGCCGTTCGTGGCGGACTGGGACTACGGGGCCAAGCTGACCTTCGCGGCCGTCACCTATCTCCTGTGGGGATCGATCTGCTATACGACGACGAACATCTCGTACGGCTCGATGGCGTCGGTCATCTCGGATGACCCGATCCACCGATCCTCACTGTCGGTGTTCCGCGGTCTCGGCGCGAACGCAGCGGGTCTGTTCGTCTCCCTGGTGCCGCCCCTGTTCATCTACGCGACGATCGACGGCACCTCACAGGTGGTTCCCTCCCAGTTCTTCCTGACGGCGAGCGTGTTCTCCGCGTGCGCGGCGCTGTTCTACGTCCTCTGCTACGCCGGCGTCCGCGAGCGCATCGAGGCCCCGCTGGTCGCGCGGCCGCGACGCTTCTCCGCTCTCCTGCGCCAGCTCGTGACCAGCCGTCCGCTGCTGACCCTCATCGTCGCGAACATCGTCATCATGCTCGCGGGTCTGTTCGTCGCAGCCATGGCGGCCTATCTCTGGCTCTACCACTTCAACGACGGCGCGATGTCCGGCCCCGCTCAACTGGCGGCGTACGTTCCTGGGCTCGTTCTCGCACCGATCGCCGCCCGCGCTGCGGGACGATACGGGAAGAAGGAGGTCCTCGTCGCCGCACTGTTCGGCGCTGCGGCGGTCTACGTCGTGCTGTTCCTCCTGCACGTGGAGCATCCCTGGATCTTCATCGCCCTGAATCTGCTCGCCGGGTTCGGGATCGGGTTCTACAACCTGCTCGTCTGGGCCGTCGTCGGAGACGTCATCGATGCGGAAGAAGTGCGCAGCGGCCAGCGCGACGACGGCTCCGTGTACGCGATCAACACCTGGGCTCGCAAGGTGGGCCAGGCGATCGCCGGGGGCGTCGGCGGTTTCGCGCTCGCCCTGATCGGGTTCCAGTCCGGGCGCCCCACTCAGGACGCGGCCACCATCGACGGCATCTACGCGTTCTCCACGCTGGCGCCAGCGGTGCTCTACGCCGTGGCCGCCATGATCCTCCTGACCTTTCCCCTCACCCGAGGCCGGGTTCTGCTGAACATCGCGGAACTGGAACGGCGCCGCCGGAGCAGGAGCGCCGCATGATCAAGCGTCCGACGCTCAAGGACATCGCGGGTCGCGCGGGGGTCTCCGTGTCGACGGTGTCCTACGCCCTCAACGACGCCTCCACCGTGGCGCTCTCGCCGGACACCCGGGCCCGCGTGCGCCGTATCGCCAAGGAGCTCGGCTACATCCCGAACAGCCTCGCGCAGTCCCTGCGGTCCCGCACGAGCCGCAGCATCGGGATGATCGTGACCAAGCCCCTCTCGAACCCGCGATATGCCGCGATCGTGCAGGGGGCGAGCGCCGCGCTGGCGACGGAGCGGATGCACCTGACGATCCTGACGGACGCGGCGGCGCCGCACGACCTCGACGACTATCGAAGCGGGCGCCTCGACGGCGTCGTGTTCGTCGGCCATGACGACGAGGCGGCCCCGACCGTCGTCCTCGACGCGGCAAGGGACGAGGGACTGCCTCTCGTCGTTCTCGACTGCGGGGCCCCGCCCGCCGACGTCCCGTACTCGACGGTGGACTTCGACTACGCCGGCGGGGCCACCGCGCTCCTCGACGAGTTGGCGGAGCGCGGCGTACGGTCAGTCCTGCACGTGCGTCCCGAGGTGTCCTCCCGCGCCGAGCGCCTGCGCGAGAAGGCGCTCGTCGGCGCCCTCGCCCGCCACCCCGGGCTCTCCCTCCGCGTCGTCACGACCGGGGTCACCGACGACGTGCTGCGCGCGATCGAGCAGGACCCTGAGCTGACCAGGGACTACGCGCGCGACCTGGGGAGCGCGATCGACACAGCGCTCACAGCGGTCAACGGCGAGGCCGCCGAGACCGCGGTGTTGTGCTCCTGGGGCGCGGACGTCGAACCGGCGATGGCGTCCCGGAGAGTGCGCGAGGACGGGATCCTGGTTGCCGCCCTCGCCGCCGGCACCCTGTCACCGCGCGTCTGGCCCCAGCTCCGTTACTCGCGCCTCCCCCTCGCCCGCGCCGGAGCGGAGGCCGCGCGACTGATCATGCAGGAGATCGCTGGCGGAGGCCACGAGCACCTCGTTCTCGCTCCCGAGCTCGACCGTCCCTGACCTCCCCGACCCCGCACCAGAAAGCAGGAACCGTGAAGCCCACGAACATCGTCTTCATCATGTCCGACGACCACGCCGCGCACGCGATCTCGGCGTACGGCAGTCGGGTCAACCACACCCCTCACCTCGACCGGATCGCCGACGAGGGCATGCGACTCGACGCCGTGTACTGCACCAACTCGATCTGCAGCCCGTCGCGCGCATCGATCCTGACCGGAACCTACAGTCACGTGAACGGGGTGTCGTCGATCTGGACGGAGATGGACTACCGCGTCCCGACCTTCGTCGAGGTGCTCCAGCGCACGGGCTATCAGACGGCGCTGTTCGGCAAGTGGCACCTGGGCGAGCACGGCCAGGCCAGGCCCCGCGGCTTCGACGAGTGGAAGGTCTTCCCCGGGCAAGGCGACTACATCGATCCCGAGATGATCGGCCCGGACGGCGCGGAGACGGTCGAGGGATACGCCACCGACATCGTCACGGATCAGGCCCTGGACTGGCTGGAGCGCCGGGACACGGACCGGCCGTTCTGCCTGCTCGTGCACCACAAGGCGCCGCACCGTCCCTGGGTGCCCGACCCCCGGCATCGGCATCTCTATGCCGATGGCACCATCCCGGAGCCGGAGACCTTCTTCGACGACTACGCCACCCGCAGCAAGGCGGTGCAGGGCGTGCACATGACCTTGGCCGACGACATGGGTGCCGACGATCTCAAGACCGAGGTGCCGCCGCACCTGCGTGGTCCGGAGAACCGGAAGGCCCGCATGCGCTGGAAGTACCAGATCTACATGCGGGACTACCTGCAGTGCATCCAATCCATCGACGACAACGTCGGGCGCCTGCTCGATCGGCTGGATGCGCAGGGGCTGACGGACGACACTCTGGTCGTCTACACCTCGGACCAGGGGTTCTTCCTGGGGGATCACGGCTGGTTCGACAAGCGCCTGATGTTCGACCAGTCTCTGCAGATGCCTGTGCTCGTGCGCTGGCCGGCCGAAATCGCGCCGGGCACCTCCTCGGACGCGATCATCACGAACGTGGACTTCGCCGCGACCCTCCTCGACGCCTGCGGCATCGATGCGGACGACGCCCTGCCGACGTCGCAAGGACGCAGCTTCCGCCCCCTGCTGCGCGGCGAAGCGGTGACGGACTGGCCGGATGCGGCGTACTACCGGTATTGGGAGCACGACGACCCGATCCACCATGCACCCGGTCACTATGGCATCCGCACGAAGGAGCACAAGCTGATCTGCTTTTACGGCGCGGGCCTCGGCGTTCCGGGCGCGTCGGACCGCCTGTTCGAACCGGAATGGGAGCTGTACGACCTGCGCCGTGATCCCACGGAGATCCACAACGTCGCAGACGACCCCGCCTACGCCGAGATTCGGGCGGAGCTCGAACGCACCCTGGCGCGGTATCAGGAACACTACGGAGATCTGCCGTACACCGGTCCGGATACCGTGCACCCGGAGTGGGGGCCGCACGACCAGGAGATGCTGGCCCTCGTCCAGGAGTACGTCGCGAAGATCCAGGCGACCGCCTGAACACGTCACGCGCGTCGTGTCATCCTCACGCCGGAGGAGCCTCGTGCTCCTCCGTGCGGAATCCGGCGGCCCGGTGCGTGCCGTCGCAGAAGGGCTTGATCGAGGACAGCCCGCAACGGCAGAGCGCCACGGTCCGCCGACGACGCTCGATCCTCTCGCCCTCGGGCGAGAGGATCACGGCGTCGCCGCGAACGAGGAGGGGCCCGTCCGGGTAGGGGGTGATGGTGACCGGGTCGCGGTGCCGACTCATGCCGGCACCGCCTTCCGCAGCGACGACTCCCCGCGCTCCCACTTCTCCAGGAGCTCGGCACCCACCAGAGCGTCGATCGTCAGACATGCGGCGGCGCCGAACATGATGTCCGGAAGCAGATCGGGTCGGTCCTCGGCGAGCGCGCCGGCGAGGTCGCGGGCGGCGATCTGCTCGTGGACCGCGTCCGCTTCGACGTGCTCGTCGAAGTAGTCCGTGACGTCGTCGGAGAAGCCGAGCCGTCGGAAACCGTCGCCATAGAGCCGGTTCGGGATCGACGAGGTCATCTCGAACGCGGCGAGGTGCCCGACGATCGCGCCGATCAGACGACGGTTGAGGCCGAACAGCGACATCAGGTTGTGCGAGGCGAGCGTGATCGCCGGAACGTGCTCCACGTACGCGGCATACGTGTCGTCGAGACCGGCTCCGCGGAGCGTCTTGGCGAAGATCTCGGCGTGGACCCGCTCCGGGCGCCCTCCGCCGTACTCGTCCGCCTGGATCTCGACGAGCGCCGCCTTCGCGCGCCCGCTCAGTCGCGGGATGGCCCAGGAATGCGGGTCGGCCTCCCGACGCGTGTAGATCGATCGCTGGATCAGGAACTCCCTCGCCTGTTCGAGCGTGGCCTTCCTCGCGAGGAACCGCGACAGGCTCGGACCGTCGTCCTCGTCGACGAGCGTGAACAGCGCTCGCGCCACAGCGCCCTGCGCGGCCGGCGGCAGCGTCGGCACGGGAACGGCGGGCCGCACGGCCACCTCGAAGACCTCTTCCAGCCGGAGGCGGGTCTCGACGAGCTCCGGATCCCATTCCTGTGCGGGGTCGATCCCGTCGACCGAGCCGTACGCCGAGGCGTAGAGCATCCACAGCGACAACTGCAGGTCGTCATCGCGGAGCGGGTCCGTGCTCTCGTGCGCCGCCGCGCCGCTGAGCACGCCCAGCGGGGCCGCCGACCGCCCGGTCAGTCGCTCGAGCACGGCCTGGCTCAGCGCTCCGCGAGCGTGGAAAGGGATCGACGGTGTCGGGGTGGTTGCCGTGGTCACGGGGCTCCTCTCGTCCGGACCCCGAGCTTGACCGTCGTCCGTGCTCGCGAGAAGGGCCTTGACGAGCCGGCCTCTCGTCGCCATGCGGGCCCGCTGTGAGCACCGAACTCACCGATCGGGCCCCTTCGCGCGTCATAGACCCCGCGAGAGGATGGGGTCATGACCGGGATGGACGAAGAAACGGCCGAGCGCGCGACAGAGTTCCCTCCCTCCGTGGGCCGGGTGGCGACGCGCTCGTTGGCGCACGCGGGGATCACCACGTACGCGCAGCTCGCGACGCACACCGAGAAGGAGCTCCTCGCCATCCACGGCGTCGGCCCGAAGGCGATCCGCCTCCTCGGAGAGGAGCTTCGTGCGCGCGGCCTGGGCTACAGAGACGCCTGATCGAGTGCCGGCTTCTCTCCGTGACCCGTCAGAGACCCGAGATCGCGAGTTGAAGGACGCCGATCAGGTTCTCGCTCGGATCGCGGAGCTTCAGGAAGGTGGCGAAGCCGGCGTCGTCGAGGCTCACGATCCTGACCCCCTCGCGGGCGCATCGATCGGCGAACTCGTCGATCCGCTCCGATCGGAGGAAGAAGACGGGCCTCTGCTCCCCGTTCACCAGGATCTGCGCGGGCCGGTGGTCGATCGCCTCCCACAGCATGAGGTCGGGGCCGCCGTCGAGACGCAGCAGGGCGCTGTCGCCGTAACCGTCCAGGAGTCGGAAGCCGAGGACGCGCGCGTACCACTCGATCGACTCCTGGAGGTCCGTCACCGACAGCTGGACGTGGTCGAGCCCTTGCACGGCGGCGGTCATGAGATCTGGCTCCTCTGTCGGTGTCTCCCGACAACCTACCGAGGCCACGGGCGAGGACTCACCGGCCACGCCGCGGGAGCGTTCCGCTTCGCGGGGCAAGCCGGGCCGACGGGGAGGCGGTCACGGCCGGTGGAGGGGACCATGAACCGGCCGTGACCATGATGCGGCACGCATCCTGGCGCGGGGCTGGTCGTGTATACCCCTCACGAGCACTCGCGACGAGTGCGCCACCAGCCCCGCACGGCCCAACATATCCGGGCGCTTCGGACCGGGCTCTGTCGGGTAGGGGTTTCACCGTATCCTGCCGCTACCGTCGGCCGCACCGCCTCGCCTCAGCAGCACTCGGGCGGCTCGCCCGGCGCGCGTTCCTGCCAGGATGATCGCGTGATCGGACAGCGGTACGTGTGGCTGGGCGTCGGCGAGACCGGCTATCCGATCCGCCGCGCCGACTATCTGGCCTCGTTCTTCGACACCGTCGCCTTCCGACTGTAAGGAGGAGCGCGGGGCAGTCTCTTCCCGACGGTCGCATGGCTCTACGAACACGGACACCTCGGGCCCTCCGCCGCGACTCACGCCCGCACCGAGCTTCGTCATATCTTTGACGCGCTCCGCGCGCTGCCCCCGACCGACGTCGTCTGGACCATCGACGACCCCACTCGTCCCCCGCCCTGGGACGAGTACCCGACTTACCCGGCCGAGACCCTCGCCGACTGGCACAGCACTGCGGACGGCCATCACCTCATGACCGTCGTGGACACCGCTCTCGAGACCTCGATCCGAACAGGGCACCCCCTGCGCATCGTCTGAGCCGAAGCCCCTCCGTTGCCGGGAACCGCGTGGACTCCCCCTCACGGGCACACTGCGGGATTCCCCCGCTCGTCGCGTCGCCCCGAGCGTACGCGGCGCGGGCACCTCGCGGACGGGCTTGCCGGGAGAGAATACGAAAAAACCCTGGAAAACCAGGGTTTTTTGTGGACCTGAGGGGACTCGAACCCCTGACCCCCTGCATGCCATGCAGGTGCGCTACCAGCTGCGCCACAGGCCCAGATGCTGTTCGCGGCCTCCCGCGACAACTCCTTGAGCTTACTACACGCGCCGGACCTCGCGCGAATCCGGACGCCGTTCCGCTCCTCCGGGAGTGTCGCCTCTTACGCACCGGGCCGGATGGTCAGGTCGGTCAACTGCGCATCGCGGGGAAGATCGAGAGCCGTGAGGATGCTCGTCGCGACGGACTCCGGGTCGATGAACCGCGTCGGGTCGTACGGCTGCCCCTCCTGCTGGTGCACCCGTTCCTGCATCGGGGTCGCCGTCCGTCCGGGGTACACCGAGGTCACGCGCACGCCGTGCGCCTCCTCTTCCGACCGGAGCGCATCGGCGAGGGCACGCAGGCCGTGCTTGGACGCCGCGTACGCACCCCATCCCGCGTGCGCGCGCAGACCCGCGCCCGAGTTCACGAAGAGCACCTGACCCTTCGCCACGCGGATGAGCGGAAGCAGCAGACGGGTAAGCTCGGCCGGTCCGACCAGGTTCACAGCGAGCTGCTGCTCCCAGGACGACGCGGGCGTCTCCCCCACGGGCCCGAGATCGACGACGCCCGCGACGTGAACGAGCGCATCGATCCGCTCGGGCAGGCTCTGCTGGGACAGCGCCCAGGAGATCCGCCCCGGGTTCGCCAGATCCGCCACCATCGTGCGCACCCCGGGGAAGCGCTCCGCCAGGGTGCGCGCACGGCCGGCGTCCCGCGCCAGGAGGACGAGGTCGTCGCCGCGCTCATGGAGTCGTCGGGTGAGGGCTTCCCCGATGCCGGAACCGGCACCGGTGAGGAGGGTCAACGGCATACGTCCATCGTCGCACGCCGCGTCGGATCGACCGACTACTCCCCGACCGCCCGGCCGGGCTGGGCCGCTTCGATCGGGACGACCGGGCAGTCCTTCCACAGCCGCTCCAGACCGTAGTACGTGCGCTCCTGCTCGTGGAACACGTGCACGATGAGGTCACCGAAGTCCAGCAGGACCCACCGCGCTTCGTCGCGACCCTCGCGGCGCACACGTTTGTGTCCCGCCTCGATGAGCCGGTCCTCGACCTCGTCCGCGATCGCGGCGACGTTGCGCTCGCTGTTCCCGGTCACGAGCAGGAAGATGTCGACGAGCGGCAGCGGCTCCGACACGTTGAGGGCGAGCAGGTCCTCCCCGCCCTTGGAGAGCGCGGCCTCGGCGGCGATCTGCAGCATCTCGGTCGCGGACGCCGCCGACTGCATCACGAGAAGACCCCCGTGGTGATCGCGACGATGAGCGCTCCCACGAGCGCCACCGCGAGTGCGCCCGCGGTGATGGTCAACGCGATCATCAGCTTGTTGCTCTTCTCCGGCTCCGGCGGGCGGATCACCTCGCCGGCGGGCTTGATCGTGCTGATCGCGGAGCTCGCCGCGATCGGCGTCGGCGACGAGGCGGGCGGCAGTTCGCCGTCCACGAGGACGGCGTCCACCTCCTTGCCGTCGGCCGTGCCGCGCGCATGCCCCTGCGAACCCAGGCCCTCGGGCAGCTCATAGCTCCCCGTGACGAGGATCTCCCCCGTCGCTGCGACGGGACCGGAGAGGGAGCCGACGCCGGGCGCCTGCTGGAAGATCAGCGCGTTCGGCGCCGAGTGCTGGGAGCCGCCGTCCGAGGAGAGAAGCTCGTCGAAGGAGCGCTGGGGACCGGACCCGGCATCGTCGGTGGACAGCACGGCCTCGCCGAACCCCCGTCGGACGATCGGACGGTGCGGGCCCTCGTCGGTGTCGGCGCCCGTCTGCGGCGCATCCGAGGCGGGTGCGGGCTCCTTCGACCCGGCAGGGGCGGAGTCACGCTCGGGTGTCGGGTTCTCGATCGGAGCAGGCGGCGTCGGGGTCGCTCGGGGAACCTCCGACACGATCGGCTCGTCCGTCGCGCGCGCCTTCTCCGCCCCGCCGCGGACCTCCGCCCGAGTGCTGCGGTGCGGGTCCGGTGCGGTCGGTTCCGGCTTCTGGCCGCTCTTCTGCGCCGGCGCGGGCGGAGCCGGCTCCTCCTCGACCACGGGGACCGAGGCGGTGCGGACGCGCTCCTGCTCCCGGATCTGACGCCGCGTCAACGGCGCCGAGCCTGAGGCCTCGGCCTGATCGTGCTCCGCCGGGGCCTCCGGTTTCGGCTCTTCCTGGACGGGAGCGACCTCTTCGAGGCCGGCGGCCTCCGTCGCCTCCGGCTGCGGCGTCGCCGGGGCGGACGCGGCCGCCTGCGCGTTCTTCGCGGCGTCCGCCTCCTCGGGGGTGATGACCGTCGTCGCGCCGGTGAGCCGTGCTTCCCGCATCTGCTTGCGGGTGAGGGGGGCACCCCCGCGCTGATCCGATGTGCTCATGCCTTGCTCCGATACAGATGATGCTTCGCGATGTACTGGACGACCCCGTCGGGAACGAGATACCAGACCGGATCGCCATCGCGCACCCGCGCCCGGCAGTCCGTGGACGAGATGGCCAGGGCGGGGACCTCGAGCTGACTGATGTCCTCGGTGGGAAGTCCGTCGGTGCTCAGGACGTGCCCCGGTCGGGAGACGGCGACGAAGTGGGCCAGATCCCACAACTCATCATGGTCCCTCCAGCTGAGAATCTGCGCCACGGCGTCTGCACCCGAGATGAAGAAGAACTCCGCATCCGGCCGCTCGCGTTTCAAGTCCCGGAGGGTGTCGATCGTGTACGTGGGCCCCTCGCGGTCGATGTCGACGCGGCTCACGGTGAAGCTCGGGTTCGACGCGGTCGCGATGACCGTCATCAGGTACCGGTGCTCGCTGGCGGTGACGTTGCTCTTCTGCCAGGGCTGACCGGTGGGCACGAAGACCACCTCGTCCAGGTCGAACGAGTGCGCGACCTCGCTGGCGGCGACCAGGTGCCCGTGATGGATCGGGTCGAAGGTCCCGCCCATCACGCCGATGCGCGGCGCTCGCGAGGTCGTCGTCATCCCCGAGGCCTAGTGGCCGTGCCCCGTTCCGTGCCCGTCCTTGCCGTGCGCCGCGGCCCATGCCTCGGCCTTGGCGGAGTGCCGGTTGGCGACGTTGCGGTAGGACAGCGTGACCAGACCCAGCGCGGTGAACGTGACCGCCGCGATGATCCCGAAGATGACAGTGTCCAGCGCCACGTTGCCGTGGTGCTCCGCTTCAGCGGTGGCCATCGCGATCTGTGCGACGAGGTTCATCGATACTCCAAGGGGTGACCGGGCGGATTCCGCCCCTCAGTCTAGCCCTCAGCCGCGCGTCTGACCGGCTCCACGCGCCAACCACTTCGTGCTGGTCAGCTCGGAGAGCCCCATCGGGCCGCGGGTGTGCAGTTTCTGGGTCGAGATCCCCACCTCCGCACCGAAGCCGAACTCGCCCCCGTCCGTGAAGCGGGTGGACGCGTTGGCCATGACCACCGCCGAGTCGACCTCGGCCAGGAAGCGCTCGGCGTTTCGGGCGTCCGTCGTGATGATGGACTCCGTGTGTCCGGTGCTGTAGGTGCGGATGTGGGCGAGCGCCTCGTCCAGGGAGTCCACGACGCGCATCGCCAGGTCCAGGCTCAGGTACTCCGTGGCCCAGTCCTCCTCCGTCGCCGGCACGATGTCCGCGCCCAACCGGACGACGTCGTCGTCGCCGTGCACCGTCACTCCGTGCTCGGCCAGGGCGCCGGTCACGAGCGGGACCAGGCGTTCAGCGGCCGGCCGCAGGACCAGCACCGTCTCGACCGCGTTGCAGACGCTGGGGCGCTGCACCTTGGCGTTGACCACGATGTCCCGTGCCCAGTCCTCCGGGGCGGTCTCGTCGAGGACGATGTGCACGTTGCCCGCCCCCGTCTCGATCACCGGCACCGTCGACTCGGTCACGACGGTCTCGATCAGCGACGCACTGCCCCGCGGGACGAGCACGTCGATGAACCCTCGGCCGTGCATGAGCGCCCGCGCCCCCTCCCGCCCGAAGTCGTCGACGGTCTGGATCGCCTCGGGCGTGAGCCCGTTCCGGGAGACGGCCTCGCGCATGATCGACACCAGCGCGGTGTTCGACTCCCGCGCCGCACTGCCTCCGCGCAGCACCACGGCGTTGCCGGAGCGGAGGGCCAGGGCCGCGATGTCGACGGTCACGTTGGGGCGTGCTTCATAGATCACCCCGACGACACCGAACGGCACGCGGACCTGCTCCAGGGCGACGCCATTCGGCATCCGGTGGCCTCCGACGACCTGGCCGATCGGGTCCGGCAGCGCCGCCACCTCCCGCACGGCCGACGCCAGGGCGGCGATGCGCGTCTCGTCGAGGCGCAGGCGATCACGCAGCGCGTCGCTCAGCCCCTCGTCCCTGCCGCGCTCCAGATCCCGGTCGTTGGCGGCGATGATGCGCGCCGAGGCGCCCTCGATCGCATCGGCCACGGCGTGCAGGAGCCGTGCCTTCTCGTCACTCGTCAGCCGCGCGGTCGCGCGCGAGGCGTCCTTGGCCCGCCGCATCCGCTCCTGCGGGCCGTCGGCCGCCGAGACGGCGTCGTCGGGGACGGGGGCGATCACGGCTTCCACGCTCATGCGGTCAGTGTATCGACCCCGGAACGGTGCGGATCCGCGCGTGACGGCCGCCGAGACGAGCGGGACGGCTCAGCGGGAGGCCGGAGCCGCGGGCTCGAACCAGGTGCCGATCTCGTCGCCGTCCAAGGCCCGCCCCACGAGGTCCGCGCTCGTGACGAGCACGCCGATCCCGGACGACGCGGCCAGGCGTGCAGCGGACGCCTTGGTCGCGGCGCCTCCGGTTCCCACGCCGTTGACCACGCTGGCGCCGAACTCCAGCCCGGACAGGTCGGCACCCGCGGGCACGAAGGCGATCGGCTCCGCGGAGGGGTCCGACGGCGGCTTGGTGTACAGCGAGTCGACGTCGCTGAGCAGCACGAGCGCGTCGGCGCCGACGAGCTGCGCCACGAGCGCGCCCAGCCGGTCGTTGTCGCCGAAGCGGATCTCCTGGGTGGCGACCGTGTCGTTCTCGTTGACGATCGGCAGCACGCGCAGCCCGAGGAGCCGCTCCATGGCCCGTCGCGCGTTCGAGCGCGACGTCGGGTGCTCCAGGTCTCCGGTGGTCAGCAGCACCTGTCCCGCGACGATCCCGTGGGGCTGGAGCGCCTGCTGGTACCGATAGACGAGGACGTTCTGTCCCACCGCGGCGGCGGCCTGCTGCGTGGCCAGATCCGTCGGGCGGGCGTCCAGGCGCAGCAGCGGGATGCCGCTCGCGATCGCACCGGAGGAGACGAGCACGACCTCGGTCCCGCGCGCGTGGGCCGCCGCCAAGGCTTCGACGATCACCGGGATCCGCCACGCCGACTCGCCGCTGATCGAGGAGGAGCCGACCTTCACGACGATCCGCTCGGCCGTCGCCAGCTCGGCGCGGGAGCGAGCGGTCATTCCTCGTCCTCCGCCGGGACCCCCTTGGTCGCACGGCGCTCGGCCTCCAGCTCCGCGCGCGCGGCGGCCTTGGCGTCCATCCGCTCGTGGTACTGCTCGCGACGCTGGCTGGTGGTGCGCCGGGTGTTGGGATCGAAGCGCGGGTCGAGGCCGCGCGGCGTGCCGATCAGCTCGGCCGCCGACGAGATCGACGGCTCCCAATCGAAGACGATGCTGTCGCCCGGCCCGATGACGACGGTCGAGCCCGCCGTCGCTCCGAGGCGGAACAGCTCGTCCTCCACACCCAGCTTCTCCAGGCGATCGGCGAGGTAGCCGACGGCCTCCTCGTTCTGGAAGTCCGTCTGCTGGACCCAGCGCACGGGCTTCTCGCCCAGGATCCGGTAGACGTTGCCGTAGCTGCCGCCCTCGACACGGATCTCGAAGTCCCGCTCCGCCCCGCGCGGACGGATCACGACGCGCTCCGGAACGACCTCGACGGCCTGCTCGGCGCGGTGCCGGTCGACGATCTCCCCCAGCGCGAAGGAGAGCGGACGCAGTCCCTCGCGCGACACGGTGGAGATGTCGAAGACGCGGAATCCGCGGGCCTCGATGTCCGGACGCACCATCTCGGCGAGCTCACGCGCCTCGGGGACGTCGATCTTGTTCAGGGCGACGAGCTGCGGACGCTCCAGCAGCGGCACCTGGCCTTCGGGGACCTGGTACGCCGCCAACTCGGCGAGGATCACGTCGAGATCCGACAGCGGATCCCGCCCCGGCTCCAGCGTCGCGCAGTCGATGACGTGCAGCAGCGCCGAGCAGCGCTCGACGTGGCGGAGGAACTCCAGCCCGAGCCCGCGGCCCTCGCTGGCCCCTTCGATCAGGCCGGGCACGTCGGCGATCGTGTAGCGCGAGTCGCCGGCCTGTACGACGCCGAGATTCGGGTGCAGGGTCGTGAACGGGTAGTCGGCGATCTTCGGACGTGCCGCGGAGAGCGCGGCGATCAGACTGGACTTGCCCGCCGACGGATACCCGACCAGCGCCACGTCGGCGACCGTCTTGAGTTCGAGGACGACATCCCCCTCGAACCCGGGGGTGCCCAGCAGCGCGAATCCGGGCGCCTTGCGCTTCGGGGTCGCGAGCGCGGCATTGCCCAGGCCGCCCTGCCCGCCCCGGGCCACGACATATCGCTGCCCCGGCTGGACCAGGTCGACGAGCACCTCGCCGGACGGGCTCTTCACGACGGTGCCCACCGGCACCGGGAGCTCGAGGGTCTCGCCGGCGTAGCCGGAACGGTGATCGCCCATCCCGAAGCCGCCGTTGCCTGAGGAGCGGTGGGGCGAGTGGTGGTAGGAGAGCAGGGTTCCGGTCTGCGGGTCGGCCACGAGCACGATGTCGCCCCCGTCCCCGCCGTTGCCGCCGTCCGGGCCGCCCAGCGGCTTGAACTTCTCGCGGTGCACGGAGACGCAGCCGTTGCCGCCCTTGCCCGCACGCAGATGCAGCGTGACGGTGTCGACGAACGTGACCATGGCGGGATTCTCCTCGTGCTGTGCGCCGCTTCAGCGGGCGCGTTTCTCAGGCCGGACGGCGGTCGGCTCACCGGCGGATACGCGGACGGGGCGAGCCGAAGCCCGCCCCGTCCGGTGTCTCGCTGTCTGCGAGCGACTTACTCGCCCGCGACGATGTTGACGACCTTGCGGCCGCCCTTCGTGCCGAACTCGACCGCGCCGGCGGCGAGGGCGAACAGCGTGTCGTCGCCACCACGGCCGACGTTCACGCCGGGGTGGAAGTGCGTGCCGCGCTGACGGACGAGGATCTCGCCGGCGTTGACGGCCTGGCCGCCGAAGCGCTTCACGCCGAGTCGCTGTGCATTGGAGTCACGACCGTTGCGGGTCGAGCTCGCACCCTTCTTGTGTGCCATTTCTCAGCTCCTCTTGGTGCTTACTTGATGCCGGTGACCTTGACGCGCGTGAGCTCCTGACGGTGGCCCTGGCGCTTCTTGTAGCCGGTCTTGTTCTTGAACTTCTGGATGACGATCTTCGGGCCGCGGAGGTGGCTGACGACCTCGGCGGTGACCTTGACCTTCGCGAGCTTGTCGGCGTCGGTGGTGACCGTGTCGCCGTCGACGAAGAGAACAGCCGGCAGCTCGATCTTGTCGCCCTGGGCTGCCTGGACGCGGTCGAGCTGGACGATCGTGCCGACCTCGACCTTCTCCTGCCGACCACCGGCGCGCACTACTGCGTAAACCACTTCACACCTGTTTTTCATTGGGGAGCTCTGGGCTCCGTTACTCTCACGGGAAGACTGTGCTGTGCTTCGCGCCACGAGCAGAGGGACCGCAGTGGCGGGCGCGATGGGCAACCTCCGCACGCCCGAGTGGGACAGACGCGCGGTGCACCAAGGAGCTACTTTACCGGATCCGGGCGGCATCGCGCAAAGCAGGCGCCCCGTGTCGCGAGCCGTCGCGCCCGGGGTCCGCCCGCACGCGATCCGCCTAGGATCGGCGCATGGCGATCCTCATCGACGATCCGGTCTGGCCCGCGCACGGGCGACTGTGGGCTCACCTCGTGAGCGACGAGAGCGTCGAGGAACTGCACGCGTTCGCGTCGGCGCACGACCTGCCCCGGCGTGCGTTCGACCTCGACCACTACGACGTCCCGGAGGACGCGCTCCCCCGGCTCATCGCCGGCGGAGCGCGTCACGTCACGGGCAAGCAGCTCGTTCGGGCGCTGATCGCCTCAGGACTCCGCGTCCGCGCCCGGGACCGACGGGGCTGAGCCCTCGTCCGTCCCCGTCGGTGCGCCCGGAGTGTGCACCACGGCCGTGCCGGCGGACAGCGCCGCCGTCGTCACGCGACGACGCGCACGCCCCTGGCCCGGGGCCTTGGGCTCCGGGAGCGCATCGAGAACGGAGTCCAGCAGCTGCTCGGTCTCGGTGCGCGGCGCCTTGCTGCGCTCGGGGCGCTTCTTGCGCGCCTTCTTCGGGCGCTCCGCCTCGACAGGCACGACCGGGGCCGTATCGGCGACGACCGGTGCCGCCCCGCCTGCGCGCGTCGAGGCGGCGATCTGCGCGAGCGCCGACTTCGCCCCCTCGGGGATCGCGTGGGTCCCGCCCTGCGGCGACGGCGCGGCGGCGGGAGCCGCGGAGGCGGAGCCGCCCCGCTGGCGACGGCCGGATCCGTTGGACGACGCCGCGCGGTGCTTGACCACCGGGTCGTGGTGGACGATGATCCCGCGCCCGGCGCACACCTCGCACGGTTCACTGAAGGTCTCGAGAAGGCCCAGGCCCAGCTTCTTGCGGGTCATCTGGACGAGGCCCAGCGAGGTCACCTCGGCGACCTGGTGCTTCGTGCGATCCCGGCTCAGGCACTCGACCAGGCGGCGCAGGACGAGGTCGCGGTTGGACTCCAGCACCATGTCGATGAAGTCGACGACGATGATGCCGCCGATGTCGCGCAGACGCAGCTGTCGCACGATCTCCTCGGCCGCCTCGAGGTTGTTCTTGGTGACGGTCTCCTCGAGGTTTCCGCCGGATCCGACGAACTTCCCGGTGTTGACGTCGACGACGGTCATGGCCTCGGTGCGGTCGATCACCAGCGAGCCGCCCGACGGCAGCCACACCTTGCGGTCCAGCGCCTTCTCGATCTGCTCCGTGATCCGGTAGGCGTCGAACGGATCGACCTCGTCCTCGTAGGTCTCGACGCGCTCCAGCAGGTCCGGCGCCACGCTCTCCAGGTAGGAACGGATCGTGCGCCCGGCGTCGGCGCCCTGGATCAGCATCTTCGTGAAGTCCTCGTTGAAGACGTCACGCACGATCTTGACCAGCAGGTCCGGCTCGGCGTGCAGCAGCGCGGGGGCCTGCTGCGTCTCCACCTGGCCGCGGATGTGCTCCCACTGGGCGGTGAGCCGCTGCACGTCGCGCGTGAGCTGGTCCTCGGTCGCACCCTCCGCCGCCGTGCGCACGATGACGCCCGAGGACTCCGGCAGGACCTCCTTGAGGATGCGCTTCAGACGCGCCCGCTCCGTGTCCGGCAGCTTGCGCGAGATCCCGTTCATCGAGCCGTTGGGCACGTAGACGAGGTAGCGGCCGGGCAGCGAGATCTGACTGGTCAGCCGCGCGCCCTTGTGCCCGACCGGGTCCTTCGTGACCTGGACGAGCACCTTGTCGCCGGGCTTGAGGGCCAGCTCGATGCGGCGGGGCTGGTTGCCCGTCTCGACGCCGTCCCAGTCCACCTCGCCGGAGTACAGCACCGCGTTGCGACCGCGACCGATGTCGACGAACGCGGCCTCCATGCTCGGCAGCACGTTCTGGACGCGACCGAGGTACACGTTGCCGATGAGCGACGCGTCCTGGTTGCGGGCCACGTAGTGCTCGACGAGGACGTTGTCCTCGAGCACGGCGATCTGCGTGCGGCCGTTCTTCGAACGGACCACCATCTCGCGGTCCACGGCCTCGCGGCGCGCGAGGAACTCGGCCTCGGTGACGACCGGCCGACGACGTCCTGCGTCGCGACCGTCGCGGCGGCGCTGCTTCTTGGCCTCCAGTCGCGTCGAGCCCTTGATCCGCTGCGGCTCGGTGATGTACTCGACGACCCGCTGACGCTGACGCGGCTGGTCGCCGCCCTGCTCGTCGGCGTCGGACCCCCCGCCACGACGGCGGCGCCCGCGACGCGACGACGACCCGCCGCCCTGCTCCTCGTCGGCGTCCCGGTCGCGCTCACGCCCGGGACGCGCCGGGAGCGGCACGATCTCGGGCGCGTAGAAGTGCAGCTGCGTGGACACGCGGGAGACGAACACCTCGGGAAGGAGACCGAGGCTCACGGCCGTCACCGGCCGCTCGGGCTCCGGCTCGGGCTCAGGCTCGGGCTGCTGCTCTCCCGCAGCGTCCTGCGGCGTGCCCGTGGCCTCGGCCGGATCGCTCTGCGCGTCGTCCGTCAGTGCACCGCCCGTCTGCGCCTCGGGCTCAGCGGACGGATCCGCCTCGGCCGGCTGGCTCTCGGGCTCAGCGGACGGGTCCGCCTCGGCCGGCGTCGTCTCGACGGCGTCCTCCGTCGAGACCGGCGCGTCGTCGACCGGCGCCTCCGCGGACCGGTCCGTGCCCGCGGTCGCCACGAGGGGCTCGTCGCTCACGGCCTCGGCGCCGTCCTCCTCCTGCTCGCCGGCCTCCTGCTCGCCGGCCTCCGAGGCCGGCTCGGCCCCGGGCACGGCCGGATCGTCGCCGCCGGAGTCCCGCTGCGCCCCCTCGGGGGTCAGCGGAAGCAGCGCATCCAGGTCGAGGGTAGGGGTGTTGTCATCATTCACTTCGCCCATTGCCGGCGTACTCCCTGCGCGTCGGCTCTGCCGCCGCGGAATCTCATGCAGCGCTCGCGAGCCCTGCGTACTGAACGGTCTGCGATCGGCGAGGACGCTCTGATCGCGATGGAGGCGTTCGCCTCCGAAGTCTGCGTGCGATGCCTCCCCCGGCACCGGCCGGGTCGAGCATCCCCCTCATTATCGCACCTCGGCGTGTTCTTCGCGGCACCGACGGAGCCGCGACCTGGTTTCTCCCGGACGATCCCACCCTGGTCATAGCGACGCGCTGGCATAATCCGAGGCATGACAGCGCAGCGCACCCGCCCGGTCGGATACGCCATCTGGCTCATCGTCGCGAGCGTGGTGGGATGGTGGGCGGCGTTCCAGCTGACCCTCGACAAGATCATCCAGCTGGAGAACCCCGACGCCGTGCTGGGCTGCAACATCAGCGTGATGATCCAGTGCGGGAAGAACCTGGACTCGTGGCAGGGAGAGGTGTTCGGCTTCCCGAACCCGATCATCGGCCTCACGGGCTGGATGGCGCCGATGGTCGTCGGCGTGGCATTGCTCGCGGGTGCACGGTTCCCCCGCTGGTTCTGGGGGGCCTTCGGCGCGGGCGTCACCTTCGCGTTCGGCTTCGTGTGCTGGCTGATCGGGCAGAGCCTCTACGCGCCGAACCTCGGCGTCCTGTGCCCGTGGTGCATGCTGACCTGGGCCGTGACGATCCCCACCTTCTTCGCGACGGTCCTCCATCTGTTCCGCAACGGGACGTTCTCGTCCTCGCCGACGGTGAAGGCCCGGGCCGCGCGGCTGATGGCCTGGGTCCCGCTGGCCACGATCCTCGCGTACGCGGTCGTGATCCTGCTGGCGCAGCTGCGCGGCCTCGACCTCCTCGGCGAGGTGGCCGGCCTGCTCTTCTGACGGAGGCCTCCGACGGGAAGACCCCGCTCCCTGCGAACAGGGGCGGGGTCTTCGCCTGTCGTCGGAGTGCTCAGCCGAACCAGATGCCGAGCTCGCGGGCCGCAGACTCGGGGCTGTCGGAGCCGTGCACGAGGTTCTGCTGCACCGCCAGGCCCCAGTCCCGACCGAAGTCGCCACGGATGGTCCCGGGGGCCGCGGTCGTCGGGTCGGTGGTGCCGGCGAGCGAGCGGAAGCCCTCGATCACGCGGTTGCCCGCGAGTCGGATCGCCACGGACGGACCGGACATCATGAACTCGAGCAGCGGCTCGTAGAAGGGCTTGCCCGCGTGCTCGGCGTAGTGCGCCTCCAGCACCTCGCGGTCCGGCTCGACGAGGCGGATGTCGACCAGGGCGTACCCCTTGGCCTCGATGCGCGCCAGGATCGCACCGGTCAGGCCGCGGGCGACGCCGTCCGGCTTGACGAGGACGAGGGTCTCTTCCGTGGGCATGTCACTCACTCTCTGTCTGCGCACCCGGTCGGTGCGCGGGGTCAGGGGTCGGGCCGCCGGCGGCCCGGGCGGCGCGGTCCACGCGCCCACCCGCGATCATCGCATAGGCCCACATGCCGCCGAAGATCACCGCGATGACGAGCATCGCGGGGACCAGCAGAGCGGATGCCAGCACGACGACCTGCAGGATCCATCCCAGCACGATCCCCGAGCGCGAGCCCAGCAGACCCGCCGCGACGATCATCGCGACCGCGACGACGGCGCCGCCGACGATCGCCCACCAGGGCTCGATCGCGGGGGGCAGGGCGCGCAGGCCGAAGACGGTCAGGCCGCCCAGCCCCACGACGATCGCCTCGAACCCCAGCACGATCGCGCCGAGCTTCTGCGCCAGACCGCGCGGCGCACGGGAACGGGTGGTCCGCGTCATGCGCGCCACCCGCTCTTCCAGTCCTCGTCCTCCGACAGGGTGATCGCCTCGCCGGCGAGGACGACGGAGCCCGCGATGATCACCGCGCGCCGATCCGAGGAGGATGCCCATTCACGGGCGGCGTCGGCGGCGTCGGCGAGCGACGGATGCACCGTGACGCGCGTCCCCGTGCGCTCGACGAGGTCGGCGATGCCGTCCGCATCCGTGGCGCGCTCGGAGTCGGGAGCCGTGGCGAAGACCTGCGCGGCCAGGGGCGCGAGCACCTCGACGATGCCCGCGGCGTCCTTGTCGGCGAGGACCCCGAGCACCAGCCCCCATTCGTCGAAGTCGAAGCTCTCGCGCAGTGCCTGGGCGAGGGCCCGGGCGCCGTGCGGGTTGTGCGCCGCGTCCACGACGACCGTGGGCGACACCCCGAGCAGCTGCAGCCGCCCCGGCGAGCTCGCGCCCTGGAGCCCCTCGGCGAGGACCCCGCCGGTGATCGCGCGCTCCGCGCCTCCGATGAGGGACTCGACGGCGGCGATCGCGAGCGCCGCGTTGAACCCCTGGTGGGCGCCGTACAGCGGCAGGTACTCCTGCTCGTACTGGCCGGCGAGTCCCCGCACCGTGATCTGCTGACCGCCCACCGCGAGCCGCTGCTCCACGAGAGCGAACCCCTCGCCCTCGAAGGCGATCGGAGCGTCGCGCTCCGCGGCGACGCGCCGCAGCACCTCCTCGGCCTCGGGCGTCTGCCGCGCGGAGACCACGAAGGCACCGTCCTTGATGATCCCCGCCTTCACCTCGGCGATCGCCGCGATGGTGGCGCCGAGCCGGTCCGCATGATCGAGATCGATCGGCGCGAACACCGCCACGTCGCCGTCCGCGGTGTTGGTGGAGTCCCAGGTCCCGCCCATCCCGACCTCCAGCACCAGCACGTCCACGGGGGCGTCCGAGGCCGCGACGAACGCGAGCGCGGTGAGGAGCTCGAAGAAGGTCAGCGGCGCGTCACCGGCCGCCTCGAGCTCGGCGTCGACGATCGCGACGAACGGGTCGATCTCCTCCCATGCCTCCGCCACGGCGGCGTCGTCGATCGGCTGACCGTCGATCATGATCCGCTCGGTGAACCGCTCCAGATGGGGACTGGTGAACAGCCCGGTGCGCAGCCCGTGGGCGCGCAGGAGACTCTCGATCATCCGTGCCGTGGAGGTCTTGCCGTTCGTCCCGGTGACGTGGACCACGCGGTACGTCTTCTGCGGGTCGTCCAGCAGCTCCAGCAGCCGCGCGGTCCGTTCCTTGCGCGGCTGCACCCACCGCTCGCCCGCGCGCGCGAGCAGCGCGCTGTAGACGGCGTCGGCCCGCTCTCTGTCGTCGGTCACCGCGACTCCTCCCCATCGGTCTCGAGGCCGCGGCCCGGTCCGACCCGGCCCACCGCGACGGTGAAGTCACCCGCGTTGGCGTAGGTCCCCGCGGGCATCGTCGCCTCGTGCTCGGCCGGCACCGACACGTCTCCGTCCTCGACGAGCGCCTCCGCGCCGAACCGGACCGCGGAGGCGAGGGCCAGGGTCTCCCCCGCCACATCCGCCTGAGCGAACGCGGAGGCCACGGCGTCCGCATCGCCCCGGTCCGCGAACGTGAGCACGAGGGCGATGCGGTCGCTCACGTCGAACCCGGCGTTCTTCCGGGTGTCCTGCACGGCGCGGATGACGTCCCGGGCGAGCCCTTCCGCCTCCAGCTCGGGGGTCGTCGTGGTGTCCAGCAGCACGAATCCCCCGCTGGGCACCACGGCGAGCGCCTCGCCCTCGGGACGGCCCGAGGTCTCCAGCGCGAGCTCGTACTCCCCTTCCCGCAGCTCGATCCCGTCGGCGGTGACCACGCCGCCCTCCTCGGTCCAGAATCCGGCCTTCGCAGCCTGGATGACCTTCTGCACCTCTTTGCCGAGACGGGGCCCCAGTGCCCGCGCGTTGACGCTCAGCCGGTGGCTGATCCCGTACTCCGACGCGGTGGCGGGCGTCTGCGCCACGAGCTCGACCGACTTGACGTTGAGCTCTTCACGGAGGATGTCCTCGAACGGGGCGAGGGCCGCCGCGTGCGGCGAGACCACGGTGAAGCGCGCGAGCGGCAGGCGCACCCGCAGCTTCTCCTTCTTGCGCAGGGCGTTGCCGACGCTCGACAGCTCGCGGACGGCGTCCATCGCGTCCCGCACGTCGTCGGCGCGGGGGAACAGGTCCGCGTCCGGCCAGTCCGTCAGGTGGACGCTGCGACCGCCGGTGAGCCCCTGCCAGACGCGCTCGGTGACGAGCGGGGCGAGCGGGGCCGCGACGCGCGTGAGCGTCTCCAGGACGGTGTACAGGGTGTCGAACGCCTCGCGGCTGGACGGATCGTCGGTGACGCCGAGCCAGAAGCGATCACGCGAGCGGCGGATGTACCAGTTCGTGAGCACCTCGGCGAAGTCACGCAGACGACCGGCCGCGGTGGTCGAGTCCAGCCCCTCCAGGTCGGCGCGCACGCCCCGCACGAGGTCGCCGGTGCGCGCGAGGATGTAGCGGTCGAGGACGTCCGCGGAGTCTGTGCGCCAGGTCGCGGTGTAGCCCTGCGGCGTCTCGCCTCCCTTCGCTCGCTCGACGACCGGAAGAGCGGCGTTGGCGTAGGTGGCGAAGAAGTACCACGAGTTCCACAGCGGCAGCAGGAACTCGCGCACCCCCGCACGGATGCCCTCCTCGGTGACGGACAGGTTCCCGCCGCGAAGCACCGAGCTCGACATGAGGAACCACCGCATGGCGTCCGAGCCGTCGCGGTCGAACACCTCGGACACGTCGGGGTAGTTGCGCAGCGACTTGGACATCTTGTAGCCGTCGGAGCCGAGCACGATGCCGTGGCAGCTCACGCCGGTGAAGGCCGGCCGATCGAACAGCGCCGTCGACAGCACGTGCATGACGTAGAACCACCCGCGGGTCTGCCCGATGTACTCCACGATGAAGTCCGCGGGCGCGTGCGAGTCGAACCACTCCTGGTTCTCGAACGGGTAGTGCACCTGCGCATACGGCATGGATCCCGAGTCGAACCACACGTCGAAGACGTCCTCGATGCGGCGCATCGTGCTCTTGCCCGTCGGGTCGTCGGGGTTCGGCCGCGTGAGCTCGTCGATGTACGGGCGGTGCAGATCGATCTCGCCCTCGGGGTTGCGCGGGAGCGCCCCGAAGTCGCGCTCCAGCTCCGCCAGCGAGCCGTAGGCGTCGACGCGCGGGTACTCGGGGTCGTCGCTCTTCCAGATCGGGATGGGCGACCCCCAGTAGCGGTTGCGGCTGATCGACCAGTCGCGCGCGCCCTCCAGCCACTTGCCGAACTGGCCGTGCTTGACGTTCTCGGGGACCCAGGTGATCTGCTCGTTGTTGGCGAGCAGGCGGTCCTTGATGTCGGTGACCCGGACGAACCAGCTCGACACCGCCTTGTAGATCAGGGGGTTCCGGCAGCGCCAGCAGTGCGGATAGGAGTGCTCGTAGCTCTGCAGGCGCAGCAGGCGCCCGGCGGAGCGGAGCAGCCGCACCAGCGGCGTGTTCGCGTCCATCCACAGCTCGCCCGCCACATCGGTCACGTGCGGGAGGAACCGCCCGCCGTCGTCGAGGGAGAGGATCGTCGGGATCCCCGCCGCCTCGGCGACGCGCTGGTCGTCCTCGCCGTACGCGGGGGCCTGGTGGACGATTCCGGTGCCGTCGCCGGTGGTGACGTAGTCGTCGACGAGGATGCGCCAGGCGTTCCCCGTCCCCCAGGTCTCCGTGTCGGCGTAGTAGTCGAACAGGCGGTCGTACGCGACGTCGGCCAGCTCCGCACCGAGGTGCGTGGCCTCGACGGCGGCGAGCGCGTCCTCCGCCGACGCGTATCCGAGGTCCTTGGCGTAGCCGGCCAGGAGCTCCCGCGCGAGCAGGTAACGGTGGGCGGCGGACTCCGCCGCCGCGTCCTGCGCATCGGCGGCGTGGGTGTCGGCGGCGCCGTCCGGGCCGGCGGGCAGGACCACGTACGCGATCTCGGGCCCCACGGCGAGCGCCAGGTTCGTGGGCAGCGTCCACGGCGTCGTGGTCCAGGCGAGCGCGCGCACGCCGGTGAGGCCGAGGGCCTCCGCCTTGGCGCCGGTGAGCGGGAAGGTCACCGTCACGGACGGATCCTGGCGCATCTTGTACACGTCGTCGTCCATGCGCAGCTCGTGCGCGGACAACGGCGTCTCGTCGCGCCAGCAGTACGGCAGCACACGATAGCCCTCGTAGGCGAGGCCCTTGTCGTAGAGCGTCTTGAACGCCCACAGGACGCTCTCCATGTAGCCGAGGTCGAGCGTCTTGTACCCGCGCTCGAAGTCGACCCACCGGGCCTGGCGGGTGACGTAGTCCTGCCACTCCCGGGTGTACGTGAGCACGGAGGCGCGGGCCTTGGCGTTGAAGACGCCGACGCCCATCTGCTCGATCTCGTCCTTCTCGGTGATGCCGAGCTGCTTCATCGCCTCGAGCTCGGCGGGAAGGCCGTGCGTGTCCCAGCCGAAGACGCGGTCGACCTTCTTGCCGAGCATGGTCTGGAACCGGGGGAAGAGGTCCTTGGCGTAGCCCGTGAGCAGGTGCCCGTAGTGCGGCAGGCCGTTGGCGAAGGGCGGGCCGTCGTAGAACACCCACTCCTCGGCGCCCTCCCGCTGCGAGATCGACGCACGGAAGGTGTCGTCGGACTTCCAGAACGCGAGCACGTCGCGCTCGATCTCCGGGAAGCGCGGGCTCGGAGTGACGGCGGCCGGACCGAAAGCGGATCCGGCGGAGGTCTCGGTCCCGGACGCGGCCGAGGTGCGGGGGTAGGTCATCGTCTCTCGCAGTGTCGTGGCGGTGGCTGCTTGCGAGGACGACTCCGGGACACCCGATCCGTGGAGCCGCGGTACCACCCCGCGTGATCCCGGCGAACGATGCGCCGGGACCCACTCTCACTGCGGCGATGACGGGCCTGCCCCGCCCGGTTCTACTGACCTCGATCGCGAGCTTCTCGAGGCGTTCTTCCGGGAGCTCCCCGGTGATGGCCGGATCACAGCTTTGCGCCCAGTGTACCCGCAGCACGAGCGGCGCGGAGCCGGTGTCGGTCGCCCCGCCTAGGCTCATCCCATGGCCCGCACCCCCGCTTCCCCCGTCGCTCCCCGTGTCTCGCCGCCGGATCTTCCCTCCGCGCTCGCGCCGGCCGCCCCCGCTCGGCGTGCCGACCTGGTCGCCGCCCGGCTCGACCTGCACGGCGAGGTCGACCTCGCCCATGCGACGCTCGAGCAGTGCGTGCTCTCGGCCGACGCCGACGCCGTGGACATGACGGGCGCGACCCTCCTCGACGTCGACGTCTCGGACGCCCGGATCGCGTCGCTCGGGCTCCGCAACGCCACGGTTCGGCGGCTCCGCCTCGCCCGGGGTCGGATCGGGACGCTCGACCTCAGCGGGGCGCACGTCTCCGAGCTCGAGCTGCGCGACCTGCGCATCGACTACCTCACGCTCGGCGGGGCGACGGCGCACGACGTGCTCGTCGTCGACACGTCGATCCGCACGCTCGACGTGCCCCGGGCCGAGCTCGCGCGGGTGCGCTTCGAGGGATGCCGCAGCGACGAGGTCGACACGCGCGGCCTCCGCGCCTCCGACGCGGATCTGCGCGGCCTCGACGCGCTCGCCTACACCGACACGAACAGCCTCCGCGGCATCACCATCACGGCGTTCCAAGTGCAGCAGCTGGCTCCGGCGCTCGCGGCGGGCGCCGGCATCCTCGTCACGGACTGAGGAGGTCCTTCCGCTCCCCGTGCGCGGACGACGCGGCGAGCAGCTCGCGGGTGAACGGATGCTGCGGCGCCGCGAAGACCTGCGCCATCGTGCCCTGCTCCACGATGCGTCCGCGCTGCATGACCGCGACGTCGTCGGCGACGGCCGCGACGACGTCGAGGTCGTGGGACACGAAGACCATGGTCAGCGCCCGTTCCCGCTGCAGCCGGCGCAGCAGCTCGAGCACCCTCTCGCGCACCGTCGGGTCCAGGGCCGACACCGGCTCGTCCAACACCAGGATCCGCGGGTCTGCAGCCAGTGCCCGGGCGATGGCGACGCGCTGGCGCTGGCCTCCCGACAGGGCGGAGGGACGCCGCCCGGCGACTTCCGGGTCCAGACCCACCTCCGCGAGGAGCCGACGCGCCCGTCCAGCCCGATGCGCACGCGGGACTCCCGCGGCCTCCAGCGCCTCGCGGATCGAGCGGCCGACGCTCCATCGGGGATCGAGGGCGCCCCGCGGGTTCTGATGCACGAGCTGCGGCCGCCCGCCGCCGGAGACGGACTCGTCCGCGACCCGGATGAGCCCCGTGTCGGCGGACTCGGCGCCCACGATCATCCGGGCGAGCGTCGTCTTGCCCGAGCCCGACTCGCCCACCAGCCCGAGGGTCCGACCGCGCACGACCCGAAGATGCACGTCGAGCACGGCGGGCACCCCTCCGTAGGACTTCGATGCACCCACCGCCGACACGACGACCTCGGCGTCGGCGCCAGACGGCACCGACGGGCGGGGCCGGTGCCGGCTCGCGGCGACGAGCGCGCGCGTCTGGTCGTGCTGGGGGTCCCGCATCACGGCGGCGACCTCGCCCCGCTCGATCACCCGCCCTCCGCTGAGCACCAGCACGCGGTCGGCGACCCGCTCCACGGCAGCGAAGTCGTGGCTGATGAACACGATGGCTCGCCCGGAGTCCGCGAGGTGCCGCAGAAGCCCCAGGACGCGCGCCTGGACCGTCGCGTCCAGGGCGGTCGTCGGCTCGTCGGCGACGAGCACGCGGGGGTCTGCGGCGAGCGCGGAGGCGATGAGGGCGCGCTGTCGCAGCCCTCCGGAGAGCTCGTGGGGTCGCTGGCGGGCACGGCGCGCGGGATCGGGCACGGCGACCTCGGCGAGCAGGTCGACGGCGCGGGCGCTTCGGCCCGCCCGGGAGAGCCGGGTGTGGATCGCCAGGGGCTCGGCGACCTCGGCGCCGACCGTGCGCAGCGGATCCAGCGAGACGAGCGCGTCCTGCGAGACCAGCGCGATGGTATCGCCGCGGAACCGACGCCAGGACCGCTCGGAGGCGCCTCGGGCGTCCCGGCCCGCGATCCGCAGCTCGTCGCACTCGACCCGGGCGCCTGACGGCGTCAGCCCGAGCAGCGCGGCGGCGGTCAGCGACTTTCCTGCGCCGGACTCCCCGACGATCGCCACGCACTCACCGGGCGCCACGTCGAAGGACACTCCGTCCACGAGCCGTGCGCCGCCCAGGCGCACCGAGAGGTTCCGCACGCGCAGAGCGGGCTCCTGGGCACCGGTCATGCCGTCCTCCCCTCTGCTCTCGCCCGAAGGAGTCTGCCGACGACCGTCGCAGCGACGACGGTCAGCGTGATGGCCGCGCCGGGGAAGACGGAGATCCACCAGGCCTGTCCGAGGACGTTGCGGCCGCCGGCGAGCATCAGCCCCCATTCCGGCTGCGGCTCCGCGGGACCGAGACCGAGGAAGCTCAGCCCGGCCGCGGCGAGGATGCTCGACCCGATCCCGATGGTCGCGAGGACGCTCAGGGCGCCGAGGACGCCGGGGACCACGTGGCGGGCGAAGGTGCGCACGGGACCGATCCCGAGGATCCGTGCGGCCTCGACGTGCTCCGCGGCCGCGAGGGCGCGGGTCTGCACGCGCCCCAGCCGCACGTACACCGGGACGGCGGCGATGGTCACCGCGACCGCGACGTTCGCCGTTCCCGGACCGAGGACCGCGACGACGACGAGTGCGACGAGGAACTCCGGGAAGGCGAGGAGCACGTCCGTCACCCGCATCGCCGCGGCGTCGACGAGTCTCGGCGCGACGCCCGACAGCACTCCGACGACCAATCCGACCGCGAGGGCCGCCGCGGTGGCGAGAAGGCCGATGCCGACCGAGCGTGCCGCGCCGTGGACGACCCGGGAGAACACGTCCCGGCCGCTCTGGTCGGTGCCGAACGGGTGGGCCGGCCCGGGCGGCTGAAGCGCCGAGCGGACGTCTGTCTGCAGCGGGTCGTGCGAGGTCAGCAGCTGCGGGGCGAGAGCGGCCACGGCCACCACGGCGAGGACCGCGAGAGCCGCGACGAGCAGGATGCGCCGCCCGAGGCTCATGACGCTCCTCCCGTCGCGTGCCCGGCTCCGCGGCCCGGATCCACGCGCTGGGACCTCGTCGGCGATGCCGGCCCCGGCGATCTCAGCCTCGGGTCGATCACGGGCTGGAGGAGGTCCACGAGCAGGTTCACGACCACGAACACGGCGGCGCTCAACAGGATGACGCCCCCGATCACCGGCAGGTCCCGGTTGGTGATGGCCGACAGGGTGACCCGTCCCAGACCGGGTCGGGCGAAGACGGTCTCGACGAGCACCGCGCCGCCCAGGAGGGAGCCGACGAGGTACGCGGCGAGCGTGACCGCGCCGGCGGCGCCGTGCCGGAGGGTATGGTGCGCGGCCAGACGCACCGGCCCGGCTCCCCGCGCCCGCACCGTCAGGGCGAACGGCTGGCGCTCCGCGGCCTCCACCCCGTCGCGCAGCACCTGCCCGAGCAGGGCGGCCACCGGCAGCGCGAGCGTCAGGGCGGGGAGGACGAGGGTCGCGGGGTTGCGCGCGCCCGAGACCGGGAACCAGCCGAGCCCGAAGGCGAAGACGCTGAGCAGGAGGAGCCCGATCCAGAACACCGGGGAGGAAAGGACGACGAGCTCGACAGCGGCCGTGATCCCGCGGGCCGCCGGGCCGCGGACGAGGAGCGCGACGGACACGGCGAGCACGACCGCGATGAGCAGAGCCAGTGCCGTGAGCTGGACGGTCGCGCCGAGCTGCCGACCGATCACCTCGGCGACCGGCATCCGGAGCTGGTAGGACTCGCCCAGGTCGCCGCGCAGCAGCTGGCCGAGGTAGGCGACGTACTGCTCCAGCGGCGGGCGGTCCAGACCGAGCTCCGCGCGGATCCGCTCTTTCACCGCCTCGCCCACCTGCGCCTGGGGGCCGAGCATGACCTCGACGGGGTCGCCGGGGATGACCCGGAACGCGAGGAAGGCGAGGGTCGCCGCGGCCCACAGCACGAAGACGACGGAGCCGATCGCCTCGGCGACCCGGATCAGGCGTCGTCGCACGGCGCCGCGCGCCTTCCGCGCCCGAGCACGCATCCCGCGTCGGCGCGGGTCAGTCGCCCACACGGACGCCGAAGAAGAGCGGGCGTCCGTAGAGGTCGTAACCCAGCCCCTGGACGCGCTCCCCCACCGCCGTCACGCTGGACGGGACGTAGAGCGGCACGATCGCCACGTGCTCCGCGTTCCACTCCTGAAGACCCCGGTAGATCTCGGCCCGGGCCGAGGCGTCCGTCGTGGCGACGGCCGCCTCGAGCTGGGCGTCGATCTGCGGGTCCGAGACCTGGGACGCGTTCTGGAATCCCTCGCTGTGCAGGTGGCTCCGGAGCAGATCGGCGTCGACCCCGGAGAAGCTCCAGTCCGTGAGGTCGAACGTCTTCGGCCCGTACTGCTCGTTGTAGGCGCCGGGCTCCAGCTTCTCGAGCTGGATCTCGAAGCCCACCTCGGCGAGATCGGACTGGATGGCGTTGGCCAGCGCCGCCCGGTCGTCGGGCACCGGCGTCCACGCGATCCACCGGGCGGAGAGGCGGGCGCCGTCCTTCATCCGGACGCCGTCGGCGTCGCGCTGGGTCCACCCCGCCTCGTCCAGCAGGCGGTTCGCCAGCTCGCGATCCATCGGCCAGGTTCCCTCGAGGTCGGCGTCGTAGCCGGGCGTCGTCGGACCGAGGATGCTCCAGGCCCGCGGGTACTCGCCGAAGAAGATCTTCTCGACGGACGCGTCGATGTCGATGGCCCGCGAGAAGGCCTGACGGACCCGCTGGTCCGCGAACACGCCGTGCTTCTCGTTCAGATAGAGCGAGTACGGCAGCCCCGGCTCCTCCTGCGCCTCGACGGTCACGCCGTCGCCGACCTCGGACACGAGGTTCGGCGGGATCTGGCTCACGAGATCGGCCTCACCGGACGACACCACCCCGACGCGCACGGACGGCTCGGGGAGGATCTGCACGCGCAGCGTCTCGAACCCGGGAGCCTCGGCCCCCTCCGGCGCCCAGGCGTAGTCGGCGTTGCGCGTGTAGACGATCTCCTGGTCCGGCGTGTAGTCGGTGAGCTCGAACGGCCCCGTTCCCACCGTGATCCCCGGGCCCCCGGCCTTCAGGTCGTCGGCGGAGGAGGCCAGGACCTTGGGCGAGTAGAACCCGAGCTGAGCGGTGCTGGCCGCCTGGAGGAACGGGGCGTACGGCTGCGAGAACCGCACCGTCACGGTGTGCGCGTCGACCACGTCGGTGCCCGCGTAGAACTCCCCGCCGAGCATGTTCGCGGCCTGCGCGGACTCCGTGGCGGGGTCGGCGATGCGGTCGAAGTTCGCCTTGACGGCTTCGGCGTCGAACGGCTCGCCGTCGTGGAACACGACGTCGTCACGCAGCTGGAACGTGTACTCGGTGCTGTCGTCCGAGACCGTCCACTCGGTCGCGAGCCACGGCACGAACGAACCGTCGGGCTTCTGGAACACGAGCGAGTCGAGCACCGCGCGCTGCACCATGGCCGAGATGTCCAGCTGGCTCGTCTGCGGATCCATGTGCCCGGAGGACAGCAGACTGCCGTCCACGCCCCAGACGACCTCGCCGGCGCCGTCGCCGGCGTCGGACGGAGCGGCGCAGGAGCTGAGCGCGAGGGCGGCGGCCGCGGACACGGCCAGGAGGGGCAGGAGGCGACGCCGGAGCGAGATGCGCATGAAGAGTCCTCGGGAAGAGCGGACGGAACCGTCCGATGACGGGTCCTCCCAGTCTAGGGGCGCATTGTTGGACCGGATCGATCTATGCCGCGCACCCTTCGGCACCCGGCTGTCGCCCGGCGTCGCGCGCCCGGTCGCCGGCCCGCCGCTAGACTGGGCGCAATCCACACTCAGGCACGCTCACACGGTGCCGCATACATCGCTCGAGGAGACCTTCATGTCCGCGACCAGCCCGATCCCCGACAAGCCCGCCCTCGAAGGACTCGAAGCGAAGTGGGGCCAGACCTGGTCGGACCAGGGGACGTACCTGTTCGACCGCCTCCGCGCCGCCGAGGCCGGTCGCGACGGCGTGTACTCGATCGACACCCCTCCCCCGACGGCATCGGGGAGCCTGCACATCGGCCACGTGTTCTCGTACACGCACACCGACATCAAGGCACGCTTCGAGCGCATGCGCGGCAAGACCGTGTTCTACCCCATGGGCTGGGACGACAACGGGCTTCCCACCGAGCGCCGCGTGCAGAACTACTACGGCGTGCGCTGCGACCCGTCCCTGCCGTACGACCCCGACTTCACTCCCCCGTTCGAGGGCGGCGACAACAAGTCCAGCCGCGCCGCCGATCAGCTCCCCATCAGCCGACGCAACTTCATCGAGCTGTGCGAGCGGCTCACGGTCGAGGACGAGAAGCAGTTCGAGGCGCTGTTCCGCCAGCTCGGGCTGAGCGTGGACTGGACGCAGACCTACCGCACGATCTCCGACGACACGATCCGGCAGAGCCAGCTCGCGTTCCTGCGCAACCTGGAGCGCGGCGAGGCCTACCAGTCGCTCGCGCCGACGCTGTGGGACATCGACTTCCGGTCCGCGATCGCGCAGGCCGAGCTCGAGGATCGCGAGCAGCCCGCCGCCTACCACACGATCGAGTTCCCCTTCGCGGACGGATCCGGGTCGATCGCGATCGACACGACGCGCCCGGAGCTGCTCCCCGCGTGCATCGCGATCGTGACGCACCCCGAGGGACCCCACAAGCACCTCATCGGCACCCGAGTGCGGACGCCGTTCTTCGGCGCCGAGATCGAGATCCACGGGCACCACCTCGCGCAGCCCGACAAGGGGACGGGCGCGGCGATGGTCTGCACCTTCGGCGACGTGACCGACATCGTGTGGTGGCGGGAGCTGCGCACGGCCGCGGACGAGTCCCTGCCGAACATGACCACGATCGGACTGGACGGCCGGTTCCTCGCCGAGGCGCCCGTCGCCGTCGCCGACGACGACGCCCGCGCCTGGTACGCCGAGAACATGGCGGGCAAGACCGTGTTCAGCGCGCGCAAGGCGCTCGTGGAGAAACTGCAGGAGACCGGCGCCATGACGGCCGTCGGCAAGCCCTTCCAGCACGCGGTGAAGTTCTTCGAGAAGGGCGACCGCCCGCTGGAGATCGTGTCGACGCGGCAGTGGTACATCCGCAACGGTGCCCGGGACGAGACGCTTCGCGACCAGCTCCTCGCCCACGGCAAGGAGCTGACCTGGCACCCGGACTTCATGCGCGTGCGCTACGAGAACTGGACCGGCGGCCTCACGGGCGACTGGCTGGTGTCGCGCCAGCGGTTCTTCGGCGTCCCGATCCCGATCTGGTACGCGCTGGACGAGAACGGCGAGCGCGACTACGACCGCGTCCTGACCCCGGACCTCGCCTCGCTGCCCGTCGACCCCACCACCGACGTCCCGCCCGGGTACCGCGAGGACCAGCGCGGAGTGCCGGGCGGGTTCGACGCGGAGAAGGACATCCTGGACACCTGGGCGACCTCCTCCCTCACCCCGCAGCTCGCGGGAGGCTGGCAGCGCGATCAGGAGCTGTGGGATCTGGTCGCGCCGTTCGACCTGCGACCGCAGGGGCAGGACATCATCCGCACCTGGCTCTTCTCGACGATGCTCCGGTCCACCCTGGAGGACGGCCGCTCGCCGTGGCGCAACGCAGCGATCTCCGGGTTCATCGTGGACCCCGACCGCAAGAAGATGTCCAAGTCGAAGGGCAACGTGGTCACCCCGGCCGACATCCTCGACGCCCACGGATCCGACGCGGTGCGCTACTGGTCAGCGTCGAGCCGGCTCGGCATGGATGCGGCCTTCGACCCGCAGAACCCGACGCAGGTGAAGATCGGCCGCCGCCTGGCGATCAAGATCCTCAACGCCGCGAAGTTCGTCCTCTCGTTCCCCGTGCCCGAGGGCGCGCAGGTCACGCATGCCTTGGACGCGTCGATGCTCGCCGCCCTCGACCGCGTCGTGGTCGAGGCGACCGCCGCCTACGAGAACTACGACCAGGCGCGCGCGCTGGAGATCACCGAGGCGTTCTTCTGGACCTTCTGCGACGACTATCTGGAGCTCGTGAAGGAGCGCGCGTACGACCGGACGGACGTCGGCCAGGCCTCCGCGGCGCTCGCGCTCCGGCTGGCGCTGTCCACGCTGCTGCGCCTGCTCGCCCCGATCGTGTCGTTCGCGACCGAGGAGGCGTGGTCCTGGTTCGAGGAGGGCTCGATCCACACCGCCGCGTGGCCGGCGCCGCTGGGCACGGACGGCGACCCTGCGGTGCTGGCGACCGCGAGTGAGGCGCTGATCGGCATCCGACGGGCCAAGACCGAGGCGAAGGCCTCGCAGAAGACGCCGGTGTCGCACGCGACCGTCTCGGCGCCGGCGGATCGCCTGGAGGCGCTGCGCGCCGCCGCCGACGACCTCCGCGCCGTCGGGCGCATCGCCCGGCTCGATCTCGCGGAGGGCGAGGAACTGAAGGTCACCGACATCGAGCTGGCCCCCGTGGAGGCGTCGTCATGATGCAGCTGGGGACGCGCTGGGCCGCAGGATCCGAGCCGCCGGCGTCCGTTCCGGCGGCGCTGCGCCCCGCGATCGCGGAGGCCGAGGCGCGCAGCGTCGCCGACGGCACGCTGAGCCTCGCGACCGGCCCCCTCAACGTCCTGCGGGGCACGTGGACGCTCACCTGGCTCGAGGGACGGCCGATCGCCGAGCTCGACACGGGCTGGGAGGTCCAGCGCACCGCGACCGGCGAGGTCGTCGTCCGCCCCTTCGAGGACTGACCCGGTCGGCTTTTCTCCGCCGAGACCCCCTCTCCGCACCGAGACCCCCTCTGAGATACGTCTTTCAGAGGGGGTCTCGGCGGTGCGAGGGGGTCTCGACGGAACGGATCGCCGGGCGCGTCGCCGACCCGAGTCAGGCCGCCGCGGCCCGCGCTGCGACGAAGGCCGCGACGCAGCGCTCGACCTGCTCCGGCGTGTGCGCGGCGGACAGCTGCACCCGGATCCGCGCCTTCTCACGGGGGACCACCGGGAAACTGAAGGCGGTCACGTAGACGCCTTCCCGCTGCATCTCCGCCGCGATCCGCGCCGTGAGCGCGGCATCGCCGAACATGACCGGCACGATCGGGTGCTCGCCGGGAAGGAGGTCGAACCCCTCCTCGGTCATGCGCGCGCGGAACAGTGCCGCGTTGTCGCGCAGCCGTGCGCGAAGAGCACCGGATCCCTCGACGAGATCGAGCGCCGTGAGCGTCCCCGCCACGATCGAAGGGGCCAGCGTGTTGGAGAACAGGTACGGGCGCGCGCGCTGGCGCAGCAGCGCGACGATGTCCTCGTGGGCGGCGACGTATCCGCCCGAGGCCCCGCCCAGCGCCTTGCCGAACGTCCCCGTGTAGATGTCGACCCGGCCCTCGACGCCGCAGAGCTCGGGCGTTCCCCGCCCGTGCTCGCCGACGAACCCGACCGCGTGCGAGTCGTCCACGAAGACCAGTGCGTCGTACCGCTCCGCGATGTCGCAGATCTCCGCCAGCGGAGCGATGTACCCGTCCATGGAGAACACCCCGTCGGTCACGATCACGCGGAACCGCGCGTCCTGAGAGGCCCGGAGCTGCTCCTCCAGATCCGCCATGTCACGGTTGCGGTATCGCAGCCTCCGCGCCTTGGAGAGCCGGATGCCGTCGATGATCGAGGCATGGTTGAGCTCGTCCGAGATGATCGCGTCCTCGGCCGAGAACAGCGTCTCGAAGACACCGCCGTTCGCATCGAAGCAGGAAGAGAAGAGGATCGCGTCGTCGGTTCCGAGGAACGCGGCCAGGCGCCGTTCGAGCTCGAGGTGCTGCTCCTGCGTGCCGCAGATGAAGCGCACGCTGGCCAGGCCGTAGCCCCAGTCGTCCAGAGCCGACTTGGCGGCCTCACGGATCCGCTCGTCGTCGGCCAGGCCCAGGTAGTTGTTCGCGCAGAAGTTCAGCACCTCCGCGCCATCCGCGATGATCTCGGCGCTCTGCGGGCCGCGGATGCCGCGCTCGTGCTTCGTCAGCCCGGCCTGCTCGATCCCGTCCAGCTCCGCGGCGACGTGCGCCTGGAATGCCCCGTACATGTGGTTTCTCCTTGTCGTGCGGCTCAGAGCCGCGTCCAGTCGAGGATGATCTTCCCGGTCCCTGCCGATGCGGCGGCGTCGAATCCACGCTCCCAGTCCGAGGCAGGGATCACATCGGCGATGATCCGGCCGATGGCGTCGCGCAGCGCCGGGCTCGTCTGGAGCATCGCCCCCATGGCGTTCCAGGTCTCGAACATCTCGCGCCCGTAGATGCCCTTGATCGTCAGCATGTGCGTCACGATCTTGCCCCAGTCCACGCCGAAGGGCGCGCTGGGCAGCCCCAGCATCGCGATGCGACCGCCGTGGTTCATGTTCTCGATCATGGTCGGCAGCGCCGCAGGCGCCCCGCTCATCTCGAAGCCCACGTCGAAGCCCTCCTTCATTCCGAGGGCCTTCTGTGCGTCGCGCACGTCGGAGCGCGACACGTCCACGACCTCGTCGGCGCCCATCGCCCGTGCCAGCTCCAGCCGCGGGGCGCTGATGTCCGTGGCGGTGATGAATCGCGCCCCGGCGTGGCGGGCGACGGCGATCGCCATGAGCCCGATCGGGCCGCAGCCGGTGACCAGGACGTCCTCCCCGATGACGGGAAACGCGAGCGCGGTGTGCACGGCGTTGCCGAGCGGGTCGAAGATCGCGCCGAGCTCCGGTTGAACGTCGGGGTTGTGCACCCAGACGTTCGCCGCGGGCAGGGCGAGGTACTCGGCGAACGCGCCGTCGCGGTGCAGGCCGAGTCCGATCGTGCGGATGCACATCTGGCGTCGGCCCGCCCGGCAGTTGCGGCACATCCCGCACACGATGTGCCCTTCCCCGGACACGCGGTCCCCGACCTGGATGTCGTGGGCGAGCGCTCCGACCTCCACGACCTCGCCGTAGAACTCGTGCCCGGGGATGAGCGGGGCACGGATCTCGGAAGCCGCCCAGTCGTCCCACCGGCGGATGTGCAGATCGGTGCCGCAGATGCCGGTCCGCAGCACGCGGATGACCACCTCGTCCGGTCCCGCCACCGGATCCGGGCGATCCACGAGCGCCAGGCCCTCGTGCGGGCCGTCCTTGTACAGAGCCTTCATGCTCCGATCACACCCCGACGCTCGTTGAAGATCAATGACCAGTTTCTGGATCGATGATTCAGTCGTGCTTCATCCGATGCGGAATCCGTGCTTGGATGGACCGATGCACCTGCACCAGCTCCAGATCCTCCGGGAGCTCGGAGCGCTCGGGAGCGTGACCGCTGTCGCCGAGGCGCTGCACGTCTCCCCCTCCGCCGTCTCACAGCAGCTCGCCGCGCTCCAGCGCGGCGTGGCGACCCCGCTCACCCGGCGGCAGGGGCGCACGCTCGTGCTCACCGCGGCGGGCGAGGTGCTCGCCGAGGCCGGAGCCACGGCGCTCGATGCCATGGCGGCGGCGCGCAACGCGGTGGACCGGTTCGAGGCCTCGCCCGCCGGGATCGTGACCGTGAGCGGATTCCTCAGTGCCGCGCAGGCGCTGTTCGGCCCGCTCATCCGCGAGCTGGGCGGCGGTGACGCGCCGACGGTGCGGTTCACGGACGAAGACGTCGCACAGAGCGAGTTCCCCGGGCTCGCTGCGCGGTACGACCTCGTGCTCGCCCATCGCATGGAGCACAGTCCGCCCTGGCCTCGCAGCGGCATCCGCGTGGTGCCTCTCGCCGCGGAGCCGCTGGACGTCGCGCTCTCGCCGACGCACCCGCTTGCCGCGCGGACGCGGCTCGCCCCCGAGGAGGTCGTGGGCGAGCGGTGGGTCACCAGCCGCGCCGGGTACTCCCCCGACGACGTGCTGCGTGCGATCGCCGCGGTCACGAACCGCCCGGTCGACGTGGTGCATCGGATCAACGACTACGGGGTCGCGGCCTCCGTCATCGCCGCCGGGGATGTCGTCGGGATGCTGCCGCGCTACACCTCGGTGGTGGCGGACGCCACGGGCGTCGTGCGTCGTCCGCTCACGGGGGTGAGCACCAACCGCATGATCGACCTCCTCGCACGGCCGGAGAACCTGCGGCGCCGGTCGGTGCGCCTCGTCGCCGATGCCTTGGAGCGGGTGATGGCGACGCTCACGGCGTGACGCGACCGCTGTCCGCGAGCCCGCCCCTAGGCTCGGAGGATGACCGCCGACGCGAACCCGTTGCTTGCGCCCTCGCCGTTGCCCTATGCGCTCCCCGACTACTCCGTCATCCGCCCCGAGCACTACCTGCCCGCCTTCCACGCGGGGTTCGCCCAGCAGCGTGCCGAGGTCCGCGCCATCGCGGACGACCCGGCGGCGCCGACGTTCGAGAACACGATCGAGGCCCTCGAGCACAGCGGGGAGCTGCTGGATCGCGTCTCCCATGCGTTCTACACGGTCAGCTCGGCGGACGCCACCGAGGACATCCAGGCGATCGACGAGGAGCTGGCGCCCCTCATGTCCGCGCACCAGGACGCCATCAGCCTCGATCCCGCCCTCTTCGCCCGCGTCGCGGCGGTGAACGACCAGCTCGAACAGCGGTCCGATCTCACCGCGGAACAGCGCTACCTGACGCATCGCCGGCACCGCGAGATGCTGCTGTCGGGGGCCGGACTGGACGCCGAGTCGAAGGCGAGACTGACGACGCTGAACCAGCGGTTGTCCGCGCTCGGGACGGCCTTCGAGAAGAACCTGCTCGCCGAGACGAACGACCTCGCGGTCGTCTTCGAGGACGCCGACGAGCTCGCCGGTCTCAGCGCCGGGGAGCTCTCGGCCGCCGCGCGTGCCGCCGCGGAGCGCGGTCTCGACGGACGCTACCTCGTGACCCTGCCGCTGTTCACCGGGCACCCGTACCTGTCCGCCCTGCGTCATCGCGAGAGCCGGCGGAGGATCATGGCGGCCTCGCGGTCCCGGGCCTCGCGAGGCGGGCCCCACGACAACCGCGGGGTACTGGCCGAGATCGCCGTCCTCCGCGCCGAGCGCGCGCAGCTGCTCGGCCACGGCTCGCATGCCGCCGCCGTGACCGCGGACGAGACCGCCGGCACCCCCGAGGCGGTCGAGCGCATGCTGAAAGACCTGGCGCGTCCGGCGGCACGCAACGCCGCGGCGGAGAAGGCCGCGCTCCAGCGCATCGTCGACGACACGGAGCCGGAGCCCTTCCGGATCGAGGCCCACGACTGGGCCTTCTACACGGAGAGACTGCGCACGCAGCGCTACGACATCGACTCGGCGGCCCTGCGGCCCTGGTTCGAGGCCGAGCGGGTCCTCCACGACGGGGTCTTCGCCGCGGCCACGGACCTGTACGGCATCACGTTCGCCGAGCGACCCGACCTGCCGGCCTACCACCGTGACGCGCGGGTCTTCGAGGTGTTCGAGGAGGACGGCTCCCCGCTCGGGCTGTACGTCCTCGACCTCTACACGCGCGACAGCAAGCGCGGCGGCGCGTGGATGAATCCGATCGTCTCCCAGTCGGCGCTACGCGGCACGCTCCCGGTCGTGGCGAACAACCTCAACGTCGCGCGTCCCGGTGACGGCGAGCCCACCCTGCTGACGCTCGACGAGGTCACGACCCTGTTCCACGAGTTCGGGCACGCGCTGCACGGCCTGCTCGCCCGCGTGACGTACCCGCATTTCTCCGGGACGAACGTCTTCCGGGACTTCGTGGAGTTCCCGAGTCAGGTCAACGAGATGTGGATCCTCTGGCCGGAGGTCGTCGCGCGGTACGCGCGCCACCACGAGACGGGAGAGCCCCTTCCCGCACACCTCGTCGAGACCTTGAGGGCGACGGAGGCCTTCGGACAGGGCTTCGCCACGAGCGAGTATCTCGCCGCCGCCTGGCTGGATCAGGCGATCCACCGGATCGGCCCCGGCGACAGCGTGGACGACATCGGCGGGTTCGAGGCCGCGGCGCTGGCCGAGATCGGGCTCGACGATCCCGCGGTGCCCCCGCGGTACTCGGCCGCGTATTTCGCGCATGTCTTCTCCGGCGGATACAGCGCGGGGTACTACTCCTACATCTGGAGCGAGGTCCTCGATGCCGACACGGTCGAGTGGTTCCGGGAGAACGGCGGCCTCACCCGGGAGAACGGCGAGCGGTTCCGGCGCCGCCTTCTGGGCGTCGGAGGTTCGAAGGACCCGCGGGAGGCGTACCGCGACTTCCGCGGGCGGGACGCGGAGATCGGCCCCCTCCTGAAGCGGCGCGGCCTGGACGCCTGACCGTGGCGCCCCGCGTCCGTCGTGCAGGGCCTATCCTGGCCGTGGGATACGCGGACGCGATCCTTCTCTCGAGCCCGGAGGCCCCATGACCGCGTTCCCCGAACAGCCCTTCGGCGCCGCCGATGCCCTCACGCTCGACGCCGTCCCGCTGGCGGTCATCCGGCACGAGGGGCTCCGCATCGCGGACCTGCGCGACGTGTTCGACACCGGCTACCGCGAGATCGGCGCGGCCTTCGCCGGCGGTGAGCTGATTCCGACCGGGCCGGCCATCGCGGCATACTTCGGTGACCCCCGCGAGTCGTTCGACCTGGAGCTCGGGTTCCCGGTCGCGGACGCGCCGGCGGAGCCGATCCCCACCGCGTCCGGAGCACGGATCATCGCATCGGCGTTGCCGACCGGCCCGGCAGTGGCGACCACCGTTCACGGGTCCTACGAGAATCTCGGCGCGGGCTGGATGGCCCTGGCCGAACGCGCGGCGGCCGACGGCGGTCGCCCGCGCGGGATCTGGATCGAGGTGTACGTCTCTGATCCGGGGACGAATCCCGCCGATCTGCGCACCGACCTGATCCTCCCCCTCGCCTGACACGCCGCGGGGCCGGCTCAGGCGCTCTTGCGCTTGCGGTTCAGCACGAGCGTGGGCGGAGCGCCCTCGTCGACGGCTGCGCGCGTCACGACGACCTTGGACACGTCCTCGCTCGACGGGATCTCGAACATGATCGGGCCGAGCACGTCCTCCAGGATCGCCCGGAGTCCGCGCGCGCCGGTCTTGCGCTCCACGGCCAGGTCGGCGATCGAGCGCAGCGCCTCCTCCTCGAACTCCAGTTCCACGCCGTCCAGTTGGAACATCCGCTCGTACTGCTTGACGAGGGCGTTGCGCGGGCCGGTGAGGATGTCGATGAGGGCGGCCTGGTCGAGCGGGGACACCGAGGCGACGACGGGCAGACGACCGATGAACTCCGGGATCAGACCGAACTTGTGCAGGTCCTCCGGCAGGACCTCGCTGAAGAGGTCCAGGTCCTTCCCCTTGTCGTGCAGCGGAGCGCCGAAGCCGACCCCGTGCTTGCCGACGCGGGAGGAGATGATGTCCTCCAGTCCGGCGAAGGCGCCCGCGACGATGAAGAGCACGTTCGTCGTGTCGATCTGCAGGAACTCCTGGTGCGGGTGCTTGCGTCCGCCCTGTGGCGGGACCGAGGCCACCGTGCCCTCGAGGATCTTCAGGAGGGCCTGCTGCACGCCCTCACCGGACACGTCCCGGGTGATCGACGGGTTCTCCGCCTTGCGCGCGATCTTGTCGACCTCGTCGATGTAGATGATGCCCTGCTCCGCGCGCTTGACGTCGTAGTCGGCGGCCTGGATCAGCTTGAGGAGGATGTTCTCGACGTCCTCGCCGACGTAGCCCGCCTCGGTGAGCGCGGTCGCGTCCGCCACCGCGAACGGCACGTTCAGCCGCTTCGCGAGCGTCTGGGCGAGATAGGTCTTGCCGCACCCGGTCGGCCCGATGAGCAGGATGTTGCTCTTCGCGATCTCGACCTCGTCCGCCTTCTGCTCGGCCGGCTGCAGCGTCCCGTGAGCGCGCACGCGCTTGTAGTGGTTGTATACGGCCACGGCCAGCGCCTTCTTCGCCGGCTCCTGACCGACGACGTACTCCTCGAGGAAGGAGAAGATCTCGCGCGGCTTGGGCAGTTCGAAGTCCGCCACCGCCCCGCCGGCCGACTCCGCCATCCGCTCCTCGATGATCTCGTTGCAGAGCTCGACGCATTCGTCGCAGATGTAGACGCCGGGGCCGGCGATCAGCTGCTGCACCTGCTTCTGGCTCTTTCCGCAGAAAGAGCACTTGAACAGGTCGGCGCTCTCACCGATTCGTGCCATTCGCGGCCTCCTCCAGGCTCCCTGAGATCGTCCTTCGAGCCTAACCGGTGCATCCGACAGCGGCGCGGAGCGGCGCGCATCGCGTCGGATCGCATCCGCGGGGCGACCGCCCGTCTTCCGCTGCCGCACGGCTCACCCGGGATCGCGCAGGGACACGGCGAGGGCCCGCACCGTCATACGGCGGTGCGGGCCCTCGCCTCCGCGACTCGGTCCGGATCCCGGCTCAGACCATGCTCTTCGTGTGCCAGACCGTCTTCGTCTCCACGAACGCGGTGATCCTCTCCAGGGACGGGTCGACCGCCGCCGTGCCGGACACCGGCGGCAGCACGCGCTTCAGCGTCTCCGCGGCGGCGATCTGCAGATCGACCCAGTCGAGCTCGCCCGCGCCGGCGAGATCCAGCGCGTTGACGTCGGCGTGCGAGGCCAGCCACGGGGCGATCTCGGCCGGGGATCCGGTCAGCACGTTCACCACGCCGCCGGGGACGTCGCTGGTGGCGAGGACCTCCGCGAGGCTGATCGCGGACAGCGGGTAGCGTTCGCTCGCCACCGCCACGACGGCGTTGCCCGTGACCAGCGCGGGCACGAGCACCGAGACCAGCCCTAGCAGCGCCGAGTCCTGCGGGGCCACGACGACGACCACTCCGGTCGGCTCGGGGACGGAGATGTTGAAGTACGGCCCGGCGACGGGATTGGCGTTGCCCGCGACCTGGGCGTACTTGTCGCACCAGCCCGCGTACCAGACCCACAGGTCGATCGCGGCGTCCACCTGCGCGCCGGCCGCCGCGACGGAGACCCCCTCCTGGGCGGCGATCTCGTCGACGAACTGCGCGCGCCGGCCCTCGAGGATCTCGGCGACGCGGTAGAGGACCTGACCGCGGTTGTACGCCGTTGCCCCGGACCAGCCCTTCACGGCCGCCCTCGCCGCGACGACCGCGTCCCTCGCGTCCTTGCGCGAGGCCTTGGCGGCGTTCGCCAGGAAGGCGCCCTTCGCCGACTGCACCTCGTAGGTGCGTCCGGACTCGCTGCGCGGGAAGGCGCCGCCGATGGCCAGCTTGTACGTCTTGGGTACCGTCAGCCGCTTGCTCACGCCGCTGCTCCCTTCAGGTAGGCCGTCAGTCCGTGTCGTCCGCCCTCGCGGCCGTATCCGGACTCCTTATATCCGCCGAACGGGCTGGAGGGGTCGAAGCGGTTGAAGGTGTTTGCCCACACGACCCCGGCGCGCAGGCGGTCGGCGACGGCGAGGATCCGCGAGCCCTTGTCGCTCCAGATCCCCGCGGAGAGGCCGTAAGGGGTGTTGTTCGCCTTCGCGATCGCCTCGGCCGGAGTCCGGAAGGTCAGCACGGACAGCACGGGCCCGAAGACCTCCTCCCGGGCGATGCGGTGCGACGCCTCGACGCCAGTGAAGATGGTCGGGGCGAACCAGAAGCCCTTGTCGGGGATCACGCAGTCCGCGGTCCATCGCTCGGCGCCCTCGGCCTCGCCGATGTCACTGAGCTCGCGGATGCGGGCCAGCTGGGCGGCGGAGTTGATCGCGCCGATGTCGGTGTTCTTGTCGAGCGGGTCGCCGAGCCGGAGGGTCGAGAGCCGGCTCTTCAGACGGTCGAGCACCTCGTCCTGGATCGATTCCTGCACGAGCAGCCGACTGCCGGCGCAGCAGACGTGGCCCTGGTTGAAGAAGATGCCGTTGACGATGCCCTCCACGGCCTGGTCGATCGGCGCGTCGTCGAACACGATGTTCGCGGCCTTGCCGCCCAGCTCCAGCGTCAGCTTCTTGGGGGTGCCTGCGACGGCCTTCGCGATGTCCCGGCCCACCGCCGTCGACCCGGTGAACGCGACCTTGTCGACGTCGGGGTGCCGGACGAGGGCGGCGCCGGTCGCCCCGGCGCCGGTGACGATGTTGACGACGCCCGGCGGCAGATCCGCCTGCTGCAGGATCTCGGCGAAGAGCAGGGCGGTGAGGGGTGTGGTCTCGGCCGGCTTGAGCACGACCGTGTTGCCCGCCGCGAGCGCCGGGGCGAGCTTCCAGGCGAGCATCAGCAACGGGAAGTTCCAGGGGATGACCTGTCCGGCGACGCCGAGCGACGCCGGGTTGGCCCCGAGGCCGGCGTGATCCAGCTTGTCCGCCCACCCCGCGTAGTAGAAGAACCAGGCCGCGACGAGCGGCACGTCGACATCGCGGCTCTCCTTGATCGGCTTGCCGTTGTCGAGGCTCTCCGCCACGGCGAGCTCGCGCGCGCGCTCCTGCACGAGGCGGGCGATGCGGAACAGGTACTTGCCGCGGTCGCGACCGCTCATGCGCGACCAGGTCTTCTCATAGGCGCGTCGTGCTGCGGTGACCGCGCGGTCGACGTCCTGCTCGTCCGCCGACGCGATCTCCGCGATGCGGGACTCGTCGGACGGCGAGATCGTGACGAAGCTCGGGCCCGCGCCGTCGACGAACTCGCCGTCGATGAACAGTCCGTAGCTGTCGCGCAGGTTGAGGATCGCCGTGGACTCCGGCGCCGGAGCGTATTCCAGGAATGACATGCGTGCTCCTAGTCGATCGTGACGTAGTCGGGGCCGGAGTAGTGGCCGGAGGTGAGCTTCTGCCGCTGCAGCAGGACATCGTTGAGCAGGCTCGACGCGCCGAAGCGGAACAGGTGCGGCTGAAGCCAGTCCTCCCCGGCCGTCTCGGCGACCGTGACGAGGTACCGGACCGCGTCCTTGGACGAACGGATCCCGCCGGCCGGCTTCACGCCGATCCGCTCCCCCGTCGCCCGATGCCAGTCGCGCACCGTCTCCAGCATGAGCAGCGTCGTCGGCAGCGTCGCTGCGGGCTGGACCTTGCCGGTCGAGGTCTTGATGAAGTCCCCGCCCGCGAGGATGCCGAGCCACGACGCACGCTTGATGTTGTCGTAGGTGTTGAGCTCGCCGGTCTCCAGGATCACCTTCAGGGAGGCGTAGCTGCCGTCTTCACGGCGGCAGGCCTCCTTCACCCGGGCGATCTGGTCGAACACCTGGCCGTAGCGCCCCGCCAGGAACGCGCCGCGGTCGATCACCATGTCGATCTCGTCGGCACCGGCCGCCACGGCGTCCGCCGTGTCGGCGAGCTTGATGTCGAGCGAGGCGCGACCGGAGGGGAAGGCCGTGGCGACCGCGGCCACCGAGATGAGCCCGTCGTCGGGATCCCCGTGCATCGCGCCGAGCGCTTCGACGGCGTGCGGGACCATGTCCCCGTAAACGCACACCGCCGCGACCCGCGGAGTGGACGGGTCCGCGGCGTCGGGGGTCCTCGCCTTCGCGACGAGCGAGCGCACCTTGCCCGGCGTGTCCGCGCCTTCGAGGGTGGTGAGATCGATCAGCGAGATGATCCGATCCAGCGCCCACGCCTTGGACGAGGTCTTGATCGAACGCGTCGCCAGACCCGCGGCGCGCTGCTCGAGACCGACGGCGTCCACCCCCGGGAGGCCGTGCAGGAAGCGGCGCAGCGTGAGGTCGTCGGGCTCCGCGCCCAGCACCTCCACGGCTGTCCTGCGGGTGAGTTCGCGTGTGGTCACTTGTCCTCCAGGAGGGTCAGGGCGGTCTCCTCATCGGTGACCACCGCGGTGCACAGGCCCGCCGCGACGACGGTCCGCGCGATGTCGTGCTTAGCGGTTCCGGCCGTGACGAAGACGGCCGTCTCCGCCGTGCGCAAGCGTTCCAGCGGCAGGCCGACGGTGCGGGCGTCGAGCTCGGGGTCGACGGTGTTCCCGTCGGCGTCGATGTAGCGTCCGAGGACGTCTCCCACCGCGCCGCGACGGGCCAGCTCGTCGATGTCGCCGGGTTCGAGGTATCCGTTCTCGACGTGCGCGGACCGGTGGTCGCACGCCCCTGCGGTGAACAGATAGGTGTCGGCCGCGGCGGCGAGATCGAGGACACCGGCGACGGTGCGGTCCGCCTCGATCGCCTGCTTCGTCTCGAGCCTCTCGAGGATCGCCGGGCTCGGCAGGAGCGCGACACGGCCGGAGGCACGCTGGGCGATCGTCGACGCCAGCGTCGCCGCTCCGCCGGGGCGCCGATTGACGCTCACGCCGCCGTTCATCTGCACCACGGTCACGCCGTGCGCCCAGCCCTGAGGAAGATGTTCGGAGACCGCCGTGAGCGTACGCCCCCAGCTCACCCCGAGCGTGCGCGGTACCGGCCGAAGAGCCGCGAGGTGGTCGGCCGCGGCTTGCGCGACGCGATCGAGCAGGTCTGCCTCGTCCGCGACGGCCGGGACGACGACCGCGTCTGCGAGGCCGAACCGCTCGCGCAGCGCCCGCTCGACGCCGAGGCGACGGGCACGCGGATGGATGATCTCGATCCGGACGATGCCGTCGCTGCGGGCCTGGGCCAGGAGCCGGCCCACCTTCCATCGAGAGATGCCCAGCAGCGAGCCGATCTCGTCCTGGGTGCGGTCCTCGTCGTAGTACAGCTCGGCCACGCGCACGGCGAGCAGCTCGTCGTCCGGGGCCGGGGTGGGGGTCACCCTCCCGAGGATACGCGTGTTCCCACACTCGCGCACGCCTTTGCTCATATGCGCAAGGAGCTCTCGGCGCCTGCGCAATCGCGGGGACGACGAAGGGGCGGAACCGGATTCCCGGCTCCGCCCCTATGACATCGTCTCGTCAGCTCAGCGCCTGGCGCTTCCGGCTCGTGAGGACCTGGTCCACGATGCCGTAGTCCTTGGCCTCCTCCGCGGACAGGATCTTGTCGCGATCGATGTCGCGGTTCACCTGCTCGGGGCTCTTGCCGGTGTGGCGGGCCATCGTCTCCTCCAGCCAGGTGCGCATCCGCAGGATCTCCGCCGCCTGGATCTCGATGTCCGACGCTTGACCGTGCCCGGCCTCGCCCATCGCGGGCTGGTGCATGAGCACGCGCGCGTTCGGGAGGGCGAGGCGCTTTCCGGGCGCACCGGCCGCCAGGAGCACGGATGCCGCCGACGCTGCCTGGCCCAGCACCACGGTCTGGATCTGCGGCGCGACGTACTGCATCGTGTCGTAGATCGCCGTCATCGCGGTGAAGGAGCCGCCGGGCGAGTTGATGTACATCGTGATGTCGCGCTCGGAGTCCTGACTCTCCAGGACGAGGAGCTGAGCCATCACGTCGTCGGCCGAGGCGTCGTCCACCTGCACGCCGAGGAAGATCACTCGATCCTCGAACAGCTTGTTGTAGGGGTCCTGACGCTTGAACCCGTAGGCCGTGCGCTCCTCGAACTGAGGGAGCACGTAGCGGCTGGAGGGCAGGTTTCCGGCGGAGCGGAACGTGGGTGTGTACATGTGGGTCCTCTCCCGCCTTACTTGTCCGCGCCGGTTCCGCCGCCGCCGTGCACGTCGCTGGCGTGCTCGCGGATGTGGTCGACGAAGCCGTACTCCAGCGCCTCGTCCGCCGTGAACCAGCGGTCGCGGTCGCCGTCGGCGTCGATCTGCTCGACGGTCTTGCCGGTCTGCGCGGCGGTGATCTCGGCCAGGCGCTTCTTCATCGACAGGATGAGCTGCGCCTGCGTCTGGATGTCGCTCGCCGTCCCGCCGAAGCCGCCGTGGGGCTGGTGCAGGAGGACGCGGGCGTTCGGGGTGATGTAGCGCTTGCCCTTGGTGCCGCTGGTCAGCAGCAGCTGGCCCATGGAGGCCGCCATCCCGATCCCGACGGTGACGATGTCGTTCGGCACGAACTGCATCGTGTCGTAGATCGCCATGCCGGCCGTGATCGATCCGCCCGGGGAGTTGATGTAGAGGTAGATGTCCTTCTCGGGATCCTCGGCGGCGAGAAGGAGGATCTTCGCGCAGATCTCGTTCGCGTTCTCGTCCCGCACCTCGGACCCGAGCCAGATGATGCGATCCTTCAGCAGCCTGTCGAAGACACTCGTCGCGACCAGGGGTTCAGCCATTTCCGCTCCTGTTTCCGTGTTCGGTGATTCGAATCTACCGGCGTCAACGCGGCGGCCCGGCCGTGTTCGCCGTCGGCATATCAGGCATCGTCGCGGGCGATCTCGTGCGCGTAGGCGGTCAGCGACCGGTGGTAGCGCGGCAGGTGCGGGACGAGCGCGAGCAGGGCCACCGACAGCCCCTCCGCCGGGCGGCCGGCACTCGCGAGCGCCAGGGCGCGGAAGGCGGCGACCGCGTCGCGATAGGGCGAGTCCGGCTCCCGCTCCTGCTCCTCCGTGAGCAGGGCGAGGGCCTCGTCGACCGCGCCGAGGTTGCGCAGCGAGCTCGCCAGCTGGATGACCGCCTGGGGTCGGTGCTCCGCGTCCAGGCCCAACGCCAGCGCACGCCGGTACAGCGGCACCGCCTCCTCGGGGCGGCCCGCCGAGTCCCGGGCCCCTGCCCTCTCGAACTCGGCCCGCGCATCGTCGGTGCCGCGTTCGGCCGCGAGGGCGTCGATCCGCGCGATCACCTCGTCGTCGACGAGACCGCCCGATGCGGCCTCCCAGACGGCGTCGATCCGGTCGTCCCACCTCGTCATGACTGCTCCTTCCCGGGATGACGAAGGGGCGGATGCCGCAGCACCCGCCCCTCCGGTGTCGCTACGCGATCACTCGGCCTTCTCGGCCGCCTCCTTGGCGGCCTTGCGCGTCGCCGGCTTCTTGGCCGGGGCCTTCTTCGCGGCGGGCTTCTCCTCGGCCGCGTCCGCGTCCTTCTTGGCCGGAGCCTTTTTCGCCGGAGACTTCTTCGCGGCAGGCTTGTCCGCGTCGTCCTTCGCCGCGGCCTTCTTCGCCGGGGCCTTCTTCGCAGCCGGCTTCTCCTCCGCGGCCTCGCCATCGCCCTCGGCGTCGTCCTCGGTCGCGACGAAGCCGGTCATGTCGACGGCCTTGCCGTTGGAGTCGACGACCGTGACCTTGCCCAGGGCGATCGCCAGCGCCTTGTTGCGCGCGACCTCGCCGACCAGGACCGGCAGCAGGTTCGCGGACTGCAGCGCCTCGACGAACTCCTGCGGGGCCATGCCGTACTGCGCGGCGGACTGGATGAGGTACTGGCTGAGCTCCTCCTGCGAGACCTGGACGTTGGCGTCCTCGGCGATCGCGTCCAGCAGGACCTGGGTGCGGAACTGCTTCTCGCTGGCCTCGGTCACCTCGGCACGGTGCTCGTCGTCCTCGAGACGCCCCTCGGACTCGAGGTGGTTGTGCACCTCGTCCTCGATGAGCTGCGGCGGCACAGGGATCTCGATCTTCTCGAGCAGCGTCTCCACGAGCTTGTCGCGCGCGGCCGACGCCTGGGCGAACACGCCCTGCTGCTGGACGTTCTCGCGCAGGCTGTCGCGGAGCTCCGCGATAGTGTCGAACTCGCTGGCGATCTGCGCGAAGTCGTCGTCGGCCTCGGGGAGCTCGCGCTCCTTGACCGCCTTGACCGTGACGGAGACCTCGGCCTCCTCGCCGGCGTGGTCGCCGCCGACGAGCGTCGAGCGGAACGTCGTGTCCTCGCCGGCGGTCAGCGACTCGATCGCGTCGTCGATCCCTTCCAGCAGCTCACCCGAGCCGACCTCGTAGGAGACGCCCTCCGCACGGTCGATCTCGGCGCCGTCGATCGTCGCGACGAGGTCGAGCTCGACGAAGTCGCCGGTCGCGACCGGGCGGTCCACCGGGACGAGCGTGCCGAACCGGGCGCGGAGACGGTCGAGCTCGGCGTCGAGCGCCGCCTCGTCGGTCTCCACCGCGTCCACGGTGAGGGTGATGCCCTCCAGCGACGGGGTCTCGATCTCCGGACGGACATCCACCTCGATCTCGACCTTGAGGTCGCCGGAGAAGTCCTTCTCGTTCGGCCACTCGGTCACGTCCGCGGAGGGGCGGCCGACGATGCGGAGCTTCTGCTCGACCACGGCCTCCTGGAAGAAGCGGTCCAGTCCCTCGTTCACGGCGTGCTCGATGACGGCGCCGCGCCCGATGCGCTGGTCGATGATGGGGGCGGGCACCTTGCCCTTGCGGAAGCCGGGGATCTGCACGTCCTGCGCGATGTGCTCGTACGCGTGGTCGATGCTGGGCTTCAGGTCTTCGGGGGTGACCGTGATGTGGAGCTTGACCCGGGTCGGGGCCAGCTTCTCGACGGTGCTGTTCGCCATGCTGGTGTGTTCTCCTTGTGAATGTCCCGCGCATCTCCGGCGCGGCTGCGACGTCGTGCGAACCGACGTCGGGGCGACAGGATTTGAACCTGCGACCTCCCGCTCCCAAAGCGGGCGCTCTACCAAGCTGAGCTACGCCCCGGGTGATTGTGCCCGCGCACGCGGGAACGGCCCCGAGAAGTCTAACGGACAGGACTGCACCCGAACGTCCGGTATGCTCTTTCGAGTCGGTTCCGGTTCGCCGGGCCGCACGGACCCGGCGCTCGGCGACGGGCCCGGGGGCGTAGCTCAATGGTAGAGTCCCAGTCTTCCAAACTGGTTGTGCGGGTTCGATTCCCGTCGCCCCCTCAGCGAAAGGCCCCGCCGGTGCGGGGCCTTCTCCTTTTCCCGGGTCCGCGCGTGCGAGACTTCGGGAGATGACCAGCCCCACCGGATCCCACGCGCTGCCGCCGCGCTTCTCCAGCGCTCCCCCGCGTACCCGACGGCGTCGCGGGGTGCGCGCCCTGCTGCTGACCGGCGGTGCGCTCGTCGCGCTGTCCGCGGGAATCGGCGTCCACACGGCGGCGCAGCTCGGATACGACGACGCGCGCGACGGGTTCGCCGCGGCGGCGCGCGGCGCCGGCGTTGCCGAGGAGTCGCTCGATGCACAGATCCGCATCGCGCAGGACGCCCGCCTGCTCTCCCTCGCCCTCGGGGACGACCCCGCCGGACTCGTCCCCGAGGACGCGCACAGCGAGGTGGAGCGGGTCGGCACCGACCTCGATGCGTCACTCGCCGAGGCGGCCGGCTCTCGCGACAACGCGACTCCCCCTCCGCCTCGCAAGCCCTTCTGGGCGTGGGAGGCGTGGGGCGCGGCGAACGCCCTGCAGGACGCCGCTGCGGCGGCGGAGGAGCACGCGGGCGACCTGCGTTCGATCGAGAAGAGGCTCTCCACCACCGCGGACGACCTCGAGGACCGATCGGTGGCGGCCCTGACCGTCTCCGTGGACGCCGCCCGCGCGGCGGAGGCGGAGAACGTGTCCGCACGCAATGAGGACGTCATCGCGCTGCGGAACGCGATCTCCGATCTGGATCGGGTCCTCGCCGATCCGGCCGTCGTGCGGGTGGACGGTCCGGCGGCGTTCCGGACGCTCGCGGCCGAGGTGCAGGACCTGCGCGCCTCCGCGGCGGCCGAGCTCGCCGAGAAGGACGGGCCGTTGTCCGCCGCGCACCTCGAGGTGGAAGCGTTCGCGCGGTCCCTCGCCCCGGGCGTCCTGATGGACTTCGACTGGGCCGTCCTCGTCAACGGACTGGGTGTGGACGGCTGGCTGTCCGGGCTCACCTGGTGGTGGTACGCGGACGGCGGCTACGCGACGATCGAGCTGTCGGACTCCATCGCCGAGCAGTGGCCGTCCGACGCCAGCCGGGCCCTCGTCGCGCACGAGGTCGGGCATGCGATCACCGTGCGCTGCTTCTCGATGTACGACACGACGGATCCGGATGCCACCGAGGCCTGGGCCACGGCGTGGGCGATCAGCATGGGCTTCCACGATCCGGCCAACGGGACCTCGGCGTACGGGCCGCCGCCGGAGGAGATGATCGCCGCCGCCGCGGCCTGTCGCTGACCGATCTCGCGGCCGCCGGTTGCCGACGCCTGCTCGGGCTTCTATCCTCCAGGGGAGGATCCGGAGCGAGGGGGCACGGGTGGAGGACGACGAGCACGGCGCGCTCGTGCGCGACGCCTACCGACGGCGGCCCGGTGACTGGACGAACGCGCAGAGCCAGGTGCAGGGCTGGTTGCGCCGGATCTTCGAGGACATCCTCGAGGGTGACGACGGGTCCCGACTTGACCCGGACCATGCACGGATCAAGTCCGAGGACCGCACGCTGGACAAGCTGAGCCGCAAGCGCGCCGAGGACCCCACGCTTGCGGTGCGGGACGGGAGCGACGTAGAACAGCACGTCCAGGACATCGCTGGGGTGAAAGTGCTGTGCAAGTCCCCCCGCGACCAGCGCGCCGCCGTCGCAGCCCTTCGCGCGAGCGACCTGAGCGGCACCGCGCTCGAGATCATCGAGACCAAGGACTACCTGAGCGAGCCCAAGGCGTCCGGATATCGCGCGTTCCACCTGCTGGTGCGCGTCACCCTGCCGTCCTCGCCGCCGGTGTGCGTGGAGGTCCAGATCAAGACCAGGCTCCAGGACGCCTGGAGCGAGCTGACCCACGAGGATCTGTACAAGCCCGGCGCGCCCATCAACCCCTCCGGGTTCCACAAATCCGTGGCCAGTCATATGGCGTCGCTGCTCGCGGTCGTGGACGAGATGGCCGATGAGCTCGCGGGCGCCCTGGAGTCCACGATCGCGGAGGACGTATCGACCTCGGACTCCGCCGCCGCGGACGCCGGGACCGCCACCATCCGCACCACGGGCCCGCGCTACGCTCTCGCCATCGACGAGAGCGGCCGCCAAGGTCTCATCTCGGCGCGGGCGGTCCGGGAGCTGGCTGCTGCTCAGGGCATGGTCGACGACCGCCGATTCATCAAGGTCTCCGACTACCTCCGGGTCGGGGACCGGATCCGCGTCGACGTCGTGGAGACGGACGACGCGCGTCACTTCCTTCCGCTCTCCCTCGTCGGGCACGCGGACGACGAGGGACGCCGGACATGAGGAAGGCCCCCGCCTGGTGGCGGGGGCCTTCCTCGTCGTGCGTCAGCGCTGTCCGCGGCGCTCGCGCAGCTGCTGGAGCGCGTCCTCGAGGAGCTGCTCGGCCTCCTCGTCGGTACGCCGCTCCTTCACATAGGCGAGGTGCGTCTTGTACGGCTCGGTCTTGGCGATCGCCGGCGGGTTGTCCTTGTCCCGTCCCGCCGGCAGGCCGCTGTGCGGGTGGTCGATCACCTCGGGGATCTCCTCGTCAGGGAGCCCGGCGGCGAAGTAGCGCACCGTCTCGTTGCCGAGGCCGTCCCAGTACGACACCGCGATGCGGTCGGCGTGGTAGCCGTGGTCCTGCTCCCCCATCGGGCCGGAGCCGACACGCGTGCCCCGGATCGCGTTTCCACCGGACGCCATCAGATCACCTCGAACTTCGTGATGAGCCCCAGCGCCACGATCGCGACGAACCACACGAGGGCGAGGACGATCGTGAAGCGGTTGAGGTTGCGCTCCGCCAGCCCCGACGAGCCCACGGCCGAGGTCATGCCGCCGCCGAACATGTCGGACAGACCGCCGCCACGACCCTTGTGGAGCAGGATGAGGAGCGTCAGCAGGACGCTGGTGATGCCCAGCAGCACCTGCAGGACGAACTGGAGAATATCCACGGATTGGCCTTTCGGTCGGGTCCCGTCTGTCAGGAGGCCGAGTTCCCTCGGCGGAAGAGGACCCGCGTAACGGTCAAGTATACGTCGAAGGGGCGACGCCCCCTCGGCTCACACCCCGACGTGCTTCTGGAATCGGACGATCGACGCGAACTCGTCCACCACCAGGCTCGCACCGCCGACCAGGGCGCCGTCCACGTCGGGCTCGCGCATGAAGCTGGCGATGTTCGCCGCCTTCACCGATCCGCCGTAGAGGATCCTCGTGCGCGCCGCCGCGTCCTGATCGAGCACCTTCGCGAGGACGCCGCGCAGGGCCGCGCAGACGTCCTGCGCCTGCTGCGGCGTCGCGGCCTGCCCGGATCCGATCGCCCAGACCGGCTCGTACGCCACGACGATGTCCGCCGATGCGGGAACGCCCTGGAGCGCCGCCTCCAGCTGCCCGGCGGGAACCGCGCTGGCCCCGAACTTCTCCAGGTCCTCGGCGGTCTCGCCGACGCAGATCACCGGGACGAGCCCGTGCTTCAGCGCCGCCTTCACCTTCGCGGCGACGACCTCGTCCGTCTCGGCGTGGTATTCGCGCCGTTCGGAGTGCCCGATGATCACGTACTTCGCGTCGAGCTTCGCGAGGAAGGCGCCCGAGACCTCACCGGTGTAGGCCCCGGAGTCATGCATCGACAGATCCTGCGCGCCGAGGGCGAACGGGATCTTGTCGGCGTCGATCAGGGTCTGGACGCTGCGCAGATCCGTGAACGGCGGGAACACCGCCACGTCGACCGACCCGTCCTCGTGCTTGGCGTCCTTCAGCGTCCAGTGCAGCTTCTGCACGAACGCCACCGCCTGCAGGTGGTCCAGGTTCATCTTCCAGTTGCCCGCGATCAGCGGGGTACGAGCCGTTACGCCCATCCGAGCACCTCCAGGCCGGGTAGTTTCTTGCCCTCGAGGAACTCGAGGCTGGCGCCACCGCCGGTCGAGATGTGCCCGAACCGGTCGTCGGCGAATCCGAGCTGACGCACGGCCGCAGCGGAATCGCCGCCGCCGACCACGCTGAGTCCGTCGACCTCCGTCAGCGCCTCCGCGACGGCCTTGGTCCCCGCGGCGAACGCCGGAAACTCGAACACGCCCATCGGGCCGTTCCAGAACACCGTGCGGGATCCGCGGATCGCCTCCGCGAAACGGGTCGCCGTCTCGGGCCCGATGTCCAGGCCGATCCCGGACGCGCCGAAGGCGGTGTCCTCGATCGCGTCGGCAGCGGCGACCTCGTGCGGGGCGTCCGCCGCGAACGACGCCGCGACCACGACGTCCGTGGGCAGCACGAGCTCGACGCCGCGCTCCTTCGCATCCGCGATGTAGCCGCGGACCGTCTCGAGCTGGTCCTTCTCCAGGAGGCTCGACGCGACCGGATGGCCCTCCGCCGCGAGGAAGGTGAACAGCATGCCGCCGCCCACCAGGAGCCGGTCGACGCGCGGCAGCAGGTGCGAGATCACCCCGAGCTTGTCGCTCACCTTCGACCCGCCCAGCACGACCGTGTACGGACGCTCGGGCTTCTCGGTGAGCCGGTCCAGGACGTCGAGCTCGGCCGCGATGAGCAGGCCCGCCGCGGAAGGCAGGATCCTCGCGAGCTCGTAGACGCTCGCCTGCTTGCGGTGCACGACACCGAAGCCGTCCGAGACCAGCGCGTCGCCGAGGGCGGCGAGCTGCTCGGCGAAGGCCGTGCGCTCCCCCTCGTCCTTCGCGGTCTCCCCCGGGTTGAAGCGCAGGTTCTCGAGCACGGCGACCTCGCCGGCGCCGAGCGCGTCGACGGTCTCGCGCGCGGACGCGCCCACCGTGTCAGACGCGAACGATACCGACCTGCCGAGGAGCTCGGACAGACGAGTGGCCACGGGCGCCAGGCTGTACTGCGGATCCGGGGCGCCGTCCGGGCGTCCCAGGTGCGAGACGACGATGACACGGGCGCCGGCGTCGATGAGGGCGTTCAGGGTCGGCAACGACGCGCGCACGCGGCCATCGTCCGTGATGACCCCGTCCCGCAGGGGGACGTTGAGGTCACAACGGACGATGACGCGCGTGCCGTCGAGCGAACCGACCGTCTCCCGGAGGGAGTCGAGGGTGCGCAGGGTCATGGCGTGAGGTCAGATCCGCTCGGCCACGTACTCGGTCAGGTCGACGAGACGGTTCGAGTAGCCCCACTCGTTGTCGTACCAGCTCGACACCTTCACGAGGTTGCCGCTGACGTTCGTCAGCGTCGAGTCGTAGATCGACGAGTGCGGGTTGTGGACGATGTCGCTGGAGACGATGGCGTCCTCGTTGTACTGGAGGTAGCCGGCCAGGCGCCCCTCGTCCGCGGCCTTCTTGTAGGCCGCGTTGACCTCGTCGGCCGTCAGGTCGTCGCGCTCGGTGATGAGCGTGAGGTCGACGATCGAGCCGGTCGGCACCGGCACGCGGTAGGAGGAGCCGCTGAGCTTGCCGTTCAGCTCGGGAAGGACGAGGCCGATCGCCTTGGCGGCACCGGTCGAGGCGGGGACGATGTTGATCGCCGCCGCGCGCGCACGGCGCAGGTCCTTGTGCGGGCCGTCCTGCAGGTTCTGGTCGGCGGTGTAGGCGTGCGCGGTCATCATGAACCCGCGGACGATGCCGAACTCGTCGTTGAACACCTTGGCCAGGGGGGCCAGGCAGTTCGTCGTGCAGGAGGCGTTGGAGATGATGTGGTCGGTCTCCGGGTCGTAGGTCTCCTCGTTGACGCCCATCACGATGGTGCGGTCGTCGCCGGTCGCCGGCGCGGAGATGAGGACCTTCTTGGCGCCGGCCTCGATGTGCTTGCGCGCGTCCTCCGCCTTGGTGAAGAAGCCGGTCGACTCGATCACGATGTCGACGCCGAGCTCGCCCCAGGGCAGCTTCGCGGGGTCACGCTCCGCGAACGCCTTGATCTCCTTGCCGTTGACGGTGATGCTGTCCTCGTCGTAGCTGATCTGGGCGTCGAGCACGCCTCCGACCGAGTCGTACTTCAGCAGATGCGCCAGCGTCTTGTTGTCGGTGAGGTCGTTGACCGCGACGATGTCGATGTCCGCGCCCTGCGCGAGAGCCGCGCGGAGGTAATTACGTCCGATCCGGCCGAAGCCGTTGATACCGATCTTGACAGACACGAAAGTCTCCTGGTTCTTACTCGAGGGATTGCGTGATTCTTGCAAATGACCCGGACAACGGCGTCCTGATGGGCTTTTCGCCCATCAGGACGCCCATCTTTTACGACAGTACCAGCAGTCCGTTCGTCTGCTCGCGGGCCACCTGCAGTCGCTGGGCGACGTTCTCCCAGTTGGCGATGTTCCATACGGCCTTGACGTAGTCCGCCTTGACGTTGAGGTAGTCGAGGTAGAAGGCGTGCTCCCACATGTCGAGCTGGAAGATCGGCACCGTGCCCTGCGCGGTGTTCGCCTGCTGGTCGAACAGCTGCTGGATGATGAGCTGCTGACCGATCGGGTCCCAGCTCAGCACCGCCCAGCCGGAGCCCTGGATGCCCGTCGCCGCGGCGGTGAAGTGCGCCTGGAACTTCTCGAACGAGCCGAAGAACTCCTCGATCGCGGCCTTCAGCTCACCCTCGGGCTGACCGCCGCCGTTCGGCGAGAGGTTGGTCCAGAAGATGGAGTGGTTGACGTGACCGCCGAGGTTGAACGCGAGGTCCTTCTCGAGCTTGTTCACCGCACCGAGGTTGCCCGATTCGCGGGCCTCGGCGAGCTGCTCCAGCGCGGTGTTGGCTCCGGCCACGTACGCGGCATGGTGCTTGTCATGGTGCAGCTCCATGATCTTCCCGCTGATGTGGGGCTCGAGAGCCGCGAAATCGTACGGGAGGTCGGGGAGCGTGTAGATCGCCATCGAATTCATCCAATCCGCGCCGCGCTCGCGGCGCTCACCGGTTCCCCACCCCGCCGGAACGCGGGACGAGGCGGACGATATCCATCCTATCGACGGGAACGTTCCGCGGAACCGGAACCTTCCCGGATGACGGCGATCCGCGTCACCCGGCTCAGACGTCGATGCCCGCGGGCACCGCGGACTCGGTGCCCGGGATGCCCTCGGCCTGCGCGCGCTTGTCCGCCATCGCCAGGAGGCGCCGGATACGGCCGGCGACGGCGTCCTTCGTCATCGGCGGGTCGGCGTGGTGCCCCAGCTCGTCCAGGCTGGCGTCGCGGTGCGCGAGTCGCAGCTCGCCCGCCGTGCGGAGGTGATCGGGGACGTCGTCACCGAGGATCTCCAGCGCGCGCTCGACCCGTGCGCACGCGGCGACGGCGGCCTGGGCGGAACGGCGCAGGTTGGCGTCGTCGAAGTTGACCAGGCGGTTCACGCCCGCGCGGACCTCCCGGCGCTGACGCATCTCCTCCCACGCCGCCGCCGTTCGAACCGCGCCCATGACGGTGAGCAGGGCGCGGATCGCCTCGCCCTCGCGCACGACGACGCGCGGGAGACCGCGGACCTCGCGGGCCTTCGCCGCGATGCCGAGCCGATGGGCGGCGCCCACGAGCGCCATCGCCGCCTCGGACGACGGGCAGGCGACCTCGAGGACCGCCGAGCGACCGGGCTCGCTCAGCGCGCCGGCGGCGAGGAAGGCGCCGCGCCACAGTCCGGCGAGCTCCTCGCGGGAGCCGGTGGTGAGGCGGTTCGGCAGACCGCGGACCGGACGGCGACGCTGGTCGAGAAGACCGGTCTGGCGGGCGAGGGTCTCCCCCGCGCCGATGACGCGGACGGCGTAGCGCGCGCCGTCCGTGCCCGAGGCACCCTGGATCTGCGCGATCTCCGGACGGACCCCGAAGAGCTCGGCGAGATCCCGGGCGACGCGACGGGCCAGCAGCTCGGCGTCCACCTCGGCCTCCACGGCGACCCGGTTGGCGATGGAGTGCAGACCGCCGGCGAACCTCAGCACCGCGGTCACCTCCGCGACCCGCACCGTCGGGGGTGCGTTCCGGATGCTGACGAGCTCTGCCTTGACGTCGGTGGTGAGTGCCACGGGTCTCCTTCGCGTTACCGCGCCGGGTCGCGGCGCAAGGGAATAGCCTACTCGGCTCCCGCACCCCGCATCGACCCGACCGGTGCGGCCGCGCGCGTCACTCCCGACCGAGATCGCGGTGACGGACCGTGACGGCGACGCCCGGCACCGACGCGAGCCGTCGGGCCAGTTCCTCGGCCACCGCCACCGAACGATGGCGGCCTCCCGTGCAGCCCACGGCCACCGTGGAATGGCTCTTGTTCTCGCGCTGGTAGCCCTCGAGCACCGGCTTCAGCGCCGCGGTGTACGCATCGAGGAACTCCTCCGCGCCCTCTCGGGACAGAACGAACTCGCTGACGGGCGCATCCTTCCCGGTGGAGTCCCGCAGCTCGTCGATCCAGAACGGATTGGGCAGGAACCTCATGTCGGCCACGAGATCCGCGTCGGACGGGAGACCGTACTTGAAGCCGAAGCTCATGATGGTGAGGCGGTGCCGGGCCGCCCCCTCCTCGGCGAACAGGTCCGTGACCGTGGTCGCGAGCTGATGGATGTTGAACGCCGACGTGTCGATCACGATGTCGGCGGCCTCGCGCAGCGGCGCCACCCGGGCCCGCTCGATCCGGATCCCGTCGAGGAGCGTGCCGTCGCCCTGCAGCGGATGCGGCCGCCGCACCGATTCGAACCGGCGCACGAGCACGTCGTCGGAGGCGTCGAGGAAGAGCACCCGCACGGACCCGTGCTGTCGGAGCGCCCGTGCGACGCCGGGGAAGTCGTCGAAGAGGTTGCGGCCTCGCACATCGACGACCGCAGCGACCCGCGGCAGCGCGGCGCCGCCGAGATTCGCCAGGTCGAGGAGCGGACGGAGCATCTGCGGAGGGAGGTTGTCGACGACGTACCAGCCGAGGTCCTCCAGGGCGTTCGCGACCGTGGAACGGCCCGCGCCCGACATACCGGTGACGATCAGGAACTCGCCCTGGTCGGCGGCGCTCATGACTCCCCTTTCGCTCCCGACCAGCCTACCGATCCGCGGGCATGCTCGGCGCCGGGGGCTCCGGGGCCGGTGCGAGCGCCGCCGGAGGGGCCGCGGCGTCCTCCGGCGACGGATCGGCAGGTGCCGACCGCGTCGTGGCGAGATGCGTGTGGATGCTCTGCGCCAGCGCGGGACCGATACCGGTGACCTCCTGGATCTGCGACGGTTCCGCCCGACGCAGAGCGGCCACCGACCCGAAAAGCCGCAGCAGCGCCCGGATGCGGGCGGCGCCAAGGCCGGGCACCTCCGCCAGGACCGTAGTGATGTCGCGCTTGCGCTTCTTGCGCTGGTGCGTGATCGCGAACCGGTGCGCCTCGTCCCGCAGGCGCTGCAGCAGGTACAGCGCCTCGCTGGTCCGCGGCAGGATCACCGGGTAGTCGTCGCCCGGGAGCCAGATCTCCTCGAGCCGCTTGGCGATGCCGGCCAGCCCGATCTCGGTGTGCCCGGCGTCGCGCAACGCCCGCGCCGCGGCTTCCACCTGCGGCCGCCCGCCGTCCACGAGGAGAAGCTGCGGCGGATACGCGAAGCGCGGCCGCCGTCTCCCCTGCGGCGCCTCGACCTCCGCGGCGTCCGCGGTCTCCAGGGCATCGGCCGGGGGCGCGCCGGGGGCGAGCGGCTCGCCCTCCGGGGCGTCCAGATGGGCGAGCCGACGGCGCAGCACCTGGTAGATCGAATCGGTGTCGTCCGTCGTCTCGGGGATGCCGAAGGATCGGTACTGGTCCTTGCGCGGGAGCCCGTCCTCGAAGACGACCATGGAGCCGACGACGTTGGTCCCGCTCAGATGGGAGATGTCGTAGCACTCGATCCGCAACGGCGCCTCGGTCAGTCCCAGCGCCTCCTGCAGGTCGGTGAGTGCCTGGGTGCGCGTGACGTAGTCGCTGGACCGCTTCATCTTGTGTCGCAGGAGAGCCTGCTGGGCGTTGACGGTGGCATTGCGCATGAGCTCGGCGCGCTGGCCGCGCTGCGCGACCGCGATCTCCACCTTCCGACCGCGGCGATCGCGCAGCCACTGCTCGAGCTCCGAGACGTCGTCCGGGAGGGACGGCACGAGGACACGGCGCGGCACGGCGTCCCCCTCCGCCTCGCCGTAGGCACGCTGCAGGACCTGATCCACCAGGTCCCCGCCGCTGATGTCGATCTCCTTCTCCACCGTCGAGGCGCGGACGCCGCGGACCCGGCCGCCACGGATCACGAAGTGCTGCACCGCCGCGGAGAGCTCGTCCTCCGCGATCCCGAACAGGTCCGCGTCCTCGTCCTGGGGAAGCACGAGGGCGCTCTTGCCGAGCACGGCCTCGATCGAGGCGAGCTTGTCCCGGAACCGCGCGGCGTTCTCGTAGTCCATCGCCGCCGACGCCTCGCGCATGCGCCGGGTGAGCTCCCGGGTGAAGCGCTCGTCACCGCCCTCCATGAACGCGATGAAGTCGTCCACCATCGCCCGGTGCTCCTCGATCGTGACCGTCATCGAGCACGGCCCGCCGCATTTTCCGATCTGCCCGGGGAAGCAGGGCCGCCCCGTCTGCATCGCCCGGCGGTAGCTGGCGTCGCTGCACGTGCGGATCGGGAACGCCTTGATCATGAGGTCGATCGTCTCGTGGACGGCCCACACCTTCGGGTACGGGCCGAAGTACCGCGCACCGGGGATCCGACGGTTGCGGGTGACCAGGACCCGCGGGGCCTCGTCGCCGAGCGTGACCGCCATGAACGGATAGGACTTGTCGTCCTTGTACCGGACGTTGAAGGGCGGATCGAACTCCTTGATCCACATGTACTCGAGTTGCAGCGAATCCACGTCCGTGGGCACGACCGTCCACTCGACAGAGGTGGCCGTGGTGACCATCCGCCGGGTGCGTTCGTGCAGCGTCCGCAGCGGCGCGAAGTAGTTCGACAGCCGTTGACGGAGGTTCTTCGCCTTACCGACGTACAGCACGCGCCCCTGGGCGTCGCGGAAGCGGTACACACCGGGGTCGGTCGGGATCTCCCCCGCCCGCGGCTTGTACGGGAGCTCTTGCGCCATCAGCTCGCCTTGCGCTCGGACACCGGCTCCCTGCGCTTCACCGCCCGCGGTGCCGATGCGCGGCCCGCGCGCCCCTCGGGCTGCAGGATCTCCGCCAGGAAGCGACCGGTGTGGCTCTCGTCCACCTTCGCGACCTGCTCGGGGGTGCCGGTGGCGATGATCTGCCCGCCGCCGGAGCCGCCTTCGGGGCCGAGGTCGATCACCCAGTCGGCGGACTTGATCACATCGAGGTTGTGCTCGATCACGATCACGGTGTTGCCCTTGTCCACCAGCCCGTTGAGCACCTCGAGGAGCTTGCGCACGTCCTCGAAGTGCAGACCCGTCGTCGGCTCGTCGAGCACGTAGATGCTGCGGCCGTTGCTCCGGCGCTGCAGCTCCGTGGCGAGCTTGACCCGCTGCGCCTCGCCGCCGGAGAGCGTGGTCGCCGACTGACCCAGACGCACGTAGCCGAGACCGACGTCCACGAGGGTGCGCAGGTACCGGTGGATCGCCTGGATCGGCTCGAAGAACTCCGCGGCCTCCTCGATCGGCATCTCCAGGACCTCGGCGATGTTCTTCCCCTTGTAGTGGACGGCAAGAGTGTCCCGGTTGTAGCGCTTGCCGTGGCAGACCTCGCAGTCGACGTACACGTCGGGGAGGAAGTTCATCTCGATCTTGATGGTGCCGTCGCCCGAGCAGGCCTCGCAGCGACCGCCCTTGACGTTGAAGCTGAAGCGGCCGGGGAGGTACCCGCGCACCTTCGCCTCGGGCGTCTCGCTGAAGAGGGTGCGGATCCGGTCGAACACGCCGGTGTACGTCGCCGGATTGGACCGCGGCGTGCGCCCGATCGGGGCCTGGTCGACGTGGACCACCTTGTCGAGATTGTCCAGCCCGGTCACGCGGGTGTGCTTGCCGGGCACGGTGCGCGCTCCGTTGAGACGCGCCGCGAGGACCTGATAGAGGATGTCGTTTACGAGCGACGATTTGCCGGATCCGCTGACGCCGGTGACCGCCGTGAGCACTCCGAGCGGGAAGTCCGCCGTGACGCCGCGCAGGTTGTTCTCGCGCGCACCGACCACACTGAGCATCCGCTTGCGGTCGATCCGGCGCCGCTGGGCCGGCGTCGGGATCTCACGGCGCCCCGCCAGATAGTCACCGGTCATGGAGTCGGTGTCGCCGAGCAGTGCCTCGTAGGGCCCGGAATGGACGACGACCCCGCCGCCGACGCCCGCGCCGGGACCGATGTCGACGACCCAGTCGGCCGCCTCGATCGTCTCTTCGTCGTGCTCCACCACGATCAGCGTGTTGCCCAGGTCGCGGAGGGTGAGCAGCGTCTCGATCAGACGGCGGTTGTCGCGCTGGTGCAGCCCGATCGAGGGCTCGTCCAGCACGTAGAGCACGCCGGTGAGCCCGGAGCCGATCTGGGTCGCCAGGCGGATGCGCTGAGCCTCGCCTCCGGAGAGCGAGCCCGCCGACCGACTGAGGTTCAGGTAGGACAGACCGACCTGAAGCAGGAAGTCCAGCCGCAGACGGATCTCCCGCAGCACCTGGGCGGCGATCTTCGCCTCTCTCGGCGTGAGCTCGAGCCGCTGCATGAACTGCTGCGCCTCCGCGAGGCTGAGGTGCGAGACCTCCGCGATCGAGTGCCCGTGCACCTGGACCGCCAGGACCTCGGGCTTGAGCCGGTCGCCGTTGCAGACCGGGCACGGGACCTCACGGAGGTACTCGCCCCACCGACCGCGCTGTGTGTCGCTCTCGGCCTGCAGATACTGCCGCTCGATGTACGGCACCACGCCCTCGAAGCCCGAGGAGTACCGCATCTCCCGCCCGTAGCGGTTCTTCCACTTGACGGTCACCTTGTAGTTGTCGCCGCGCAGCACCGCCTCCTTGACATCGGAGTGGAGCTCGCGCCACGGCGTGTCGAGCGAGAAGTCGAGGTCGCGGGCGAGACCCTCCAGAAGCCGCTCGTAGTACTGGAAGAGGCCCTTGCCCTGCGTGGTCCAGGGCAGGATGACGCCCTCGCGGATCGAGAGCTCCTCGTCACCGAGCATGAGATCGACGTCCACCGACATCCGTGTGCCGAGACCCGAGCATGCCGGGCAGGCGCCGAACGGGGCGTTGAACGAGAACGTGCGCGGCTCGATCTCGGTGAGGGTGATCGCGTGGCCGTTCGGACAGGCCAGCTTCTCCGAGAACGACTGCCATGCGGCGTCGCCGCTCTCGTCGACGAAGTTGACCTGCATGACGCCGCCCGCCAGAGACAGCGCGGTCTCGACCGAGTCCGTGACACGCCCGAGGATGTCCCCCGAGGCCACGAGGCGGTCGACCACGACCGCGATGTCGTGCTTGTAGCTCTTCTTGAGCGTCGGCGGCTCGGAGAGCTGGATCATCTCGCCGTCGACGATGGCGCGGGCGTAGCCCTTGGCGCCGAGCTCGCGGAAGAGGTCGACGAACTCGCCCTTCTTCTGCGAGACGACCGGCGCGACGATCTGATAGCGGGTGCGCTCAGGCAGCTCCATGAGCTGATCGGCGATCTGCTGCACCGTCTGACGCTGGATCCGCTCGCCGCACTCCGGGCAGTGCGGGACGCCGATGCGCGCCCACAGCAGACGCATGTAGTCGTAGATCTCGGTGATGGTGCCGACCGTCGAGCGAGGGTTGCGGTTCGTCGACTTCTGGTCGATCGACACCGCCGGGCTGAGCCCCTCGATGAAGTCGACGTCGGGGCGGTCCACCTGCCCGAGGAACTGACGGGCGTAGGCGCTCAGCGACTCGACGTAGCGACGCTGGCCCTCGGCGAAGATCGTGTCGAACGCGAGACTGGACTTGCCTGATCCGGAGAGACCGGTGAAGACCACGAGCGAGTCCCGCGGGATCTCGAGGTCGACGTTCTTGAGGTTGTGCACGCGGGCACCGCGGACACTGAGTTTTCCTGGGCTGGCGACGGGAACAATGGGCACCCGACAAGTTTAGGAGGGGCCACCGACATCGGCTCCGCGAGCGGCGGAACCCCGGCGCATCAGATGCGTCGTCGCCGTCGCGACGACGAGCAGCAGCGCTGCCCCGAGCGGCGCGAGCCAGGCCGTGTCCGCCGCACCGGCCTGCGGGAGCAGCGCCGCCGTGGCCGCGACGGGCTGCGCGATCGCCTGGATCACGACGAAGCGCCGCAGCACGGGCCGGAGCAGGCCCGGCGCGATCCGTGAACCGGCGGGGATCGTCAGCGACAGTGCTGCCAGCACGTGGATCGCATGGACGAGCAGGACCGCGAGCGCCGTGCGGCCCGGCGACGGCGCGGTGAGCAGCACGCCGATCGGAAGGCAGGCCGCGCCCGCCCACGCCGCGAACGAACGCGGAAGAACCACCGACACGGACGCTGCCGCGACGGCCACCGCCTGCCAGACGATGAACGGGGTGAGGGCGAGGACTCCCGCCGTCGTGACCAGGAGCACCAGCAGCCGAGGGACGATCCCGGGAATGCCGCGCGGGACGCGCAGTTCGTGCGCCCGTCTCCTCATCGTCGCCCCCGCCCGGCCCCGGCGCGACCGTGCGCGGCGACGGCCCGCAGGGCGGCGTCGGCACCGTCGTCGTTCCACGCCACGACCTCGACCCCCGCGCCGCGCAGGTCCGCCATCACGTCCTGACGCTCGGCGAGCAGCGTGCGCACCGCGACCGTCTGCTCGGCGGTCAGCCGCGACGTGTCCGGCTCGGGGAGGACGTCGACCGCGACCACCGCGTGGCCGCCCGCGCGCCAGCGCGTGGCGATCTCCGCGGCCGCCCCGTCGAAGAACGTCGACAGCACGAAGACGATCGATCCGCTCCCGATCGGGGGCGTGCGCCGGAACCGTGACCCGTCCCCGCTCGCCCCCGTCCCGGCGATCACACCGCGGAGGCGCGCGAGATGACGGGCGCCGGAACCGCTGCGGACGGCCCGTCCGCCCGGGGCCAGGACGTGGAAGGCGACCCGGTCGCCGGTCTCGACCGCGCACGTCGCCAGTGACAGGGCGGCCTCACGGGCGAGGTCCAGGGACGTGACACCGCTGCGCTCCCGGTCCGGCGTGCCCCAGGAGGCGACGACCGCGCCCAGATCGTCGGCGGTGTCCATCGCGATCACGACGGCGCTGTCGCTCAGCGCCTGCGTGCGGCGGACGAGCAGGTCCCCGGGCCTTCGGGCGGCCCGGGCCGTCGCACGCCAGTCCACGCGGCGGAGCTCGTCCCCGGGTGCGAACGGGTGGATGTCCCGGAACTCGCCGCCCTGACCGATCCGCGACCCTTCGTGCGCACCATGGAGCCCTGTCAGCCGGACGGACGTCGGGAGCCGGTCGAGCCGTCGCGTCCGCGGCGCCGCCTTCCAGGTCAGGCTCCCGGCCGGGACGACCTCGCTCACCCAGGCGCCGTCGGCCGTGACCGCGCGTGCGGTCAGGCGGAGCAGTTCGATCGGACCGGAGTGACTCAGCCGGCTCCGCGACCGCAGCACGCCGGTGCCGGGCGCCACGTCGACGGTCCCGCTCCTGCGCCCGTCCTGATCCACGGCGAACTGGACGGCCTCCGCGTCGGCCCGTATGTCGACGGCGACGTGTACCTCGGCCGCGTCCGCGGCGCGGGCGCTGAGGCCGACGTCGATGCGACCCGCCGCCGGCCGCCGCCACTGCGCCCAGGCCGCCGCGAGCGCGAGCGGCGTCGAGACCGCGACGACATCCCCCCGTGAGGCGGCGAGCCCGACCGCGGCGAGCAGCACCGCGCCGATGATCCCGAGCGGCACCACCGGTGTCTGCCGCCAGCGCAGGGGCACGCGGACGGTGACGCGTTCGGCGGGGCCGGACGACTCAGCCGGGTCGGGGGAAGCGCCCCGCGCGGTCCGCGGACCCCGGCGGAGGCCGGTCACAGCGCGGCGCCCACGGTCGGCGGCACCGGGGTCTGCGCGAGCGCCGCGGTCACGACCGATGCGGGGTCGGTGCCCTGCGCCCATGCCTGGGGTGTCAGAGTGAGGCGGTGCGCGAGCACCGGGACCGCGATGCGCTTGATGTCGTCGGGGCGGACGTATCCCCGTCCGTCGAGGGCGGCGAGGGCGCGTCCGAGGAGCACGAGCGCCTGTGACCCGCGCGGGGAGGAGCCGACGGCGACCGGGGCCGCCTCACGCGTCGCGCGTGTGAGCGCGACGCCGTACCGGACCACGTCCGGATCAACGTGGATCCGCTCGACGGCCTCCTGGATCCGACGGAGCCCCGCGCCGTCGATCACGGGCTCCACGACGGTGTCCGGGCGTCCTCGACGGACCCGCTCCAGAATGATGTCCGTCTCGGCGTCGGGCGTCGGATACCCGACCGACAATCGCACCATGAACCGGTCCAGCTGCGCCTCGGGCAGCGCGTAGGTCCCCTCGTACTCGACGGGGTTCGCGGTGGCGATGACGTGGAACGGCTCCGCCAGCGGGAACCGCCTGCCCTCGACCGTGACCTGACGCTCGGCCATGGCCTCGAGCATCGCCGATTGCGTCTTGGGCGTCGTGCGGTTGATCTCGTCGGCGAGCAGCACACCCGTGAAGATCGGGCCCGGACGGAACTCGAAGTCCGTCGAGCCCGGGACGTACACGAAGGATCCCGTGACGTCGCCGGGCAGCATGTCGGGCGTGCACTGGAGACGGCGGAAGTCCAGTCCGAGCGCGGCCGCGAGGCTCCGCGCGGCGAGGGTCTTGCCGAGACCGGGCACGTCCTCGAACAGCACGTGCCCGCCGGCGAGGATCGTCGCGAGCGCGACGGACAGGGGCTCGTCCATCCCCACGACGGCGGTCCGCACGCCGGCGAGCACGCGCCGCCCGACCTCCGCGACCTCGTCCACGTCCGGCGCGGGTGTCTCATCGTGATCGGTCATGTCCATCGTCCTCTCGGTCGTGTCGTTCATCTGCGGCGGCCGGCGCAAGCCGGTCGACCGCGTCGAGGATCCGACGCAGGTCGTCGCGACGGACCTCCTTCGCAGTGAGGGCCTTCCGCAGGTCCTGCCCCAGCAGGGCGTCGATCCGGGCCGCCGAGGCCGGATCGTCCAGATCGAGGCCCCGGCGGGACAGCCGCCGACGGACGACCCTCTGGACGCGACGCACGATCGCGTGTCCGGCGACTCCCGTACGGGGATTGATGGACCACGCGAGCCGGGACACGTCAGAACCGACGACCGGCCGTTCGGGTTCGGCGGGAGGCCACGTCCCGGTGTCGTCGAAGACCGTCCGCCGGGCGACGACGACCCCCGCGGCGACGAGCAGGAGCCATGCGATCGAGAATCCCCACGGCGCGCCCAGCGTGACGAGCACCGCCAGCACCGGGATCGCAAGGGCGACGCCGACCAGCACGGGCCCGATCCGGGCCCTCATCGCCACGCCTCCTCGATACGGCGGAGCAGCCGCGCGGCCTCCGTGCGATCGCGCTCCGATGCCGTCGCCCCGCCGAAGCGAACGCCCTCGTACAGCCGGAGCAAGGCGGTCACCTCGGGAGCCGATGCGCGATGCCGAGAGAGGATCCGCACCGCCAGCTCTCCCGGGGTCTCGGACGCACCACGGGGCTGCCCCGCCCGTGCAGCCGTCTGCTCCAGCCCGACCCACGCGGCGACGATCGCGTCGTCGGGGCGTCCGATCGCCGTGATGGCGTCCAGGGCTCCGGCGATCCCGGCGCGCACCACGGGGGCGTCGGCCGCCGGGTCGGATGCGTCGGGGGCGGGCATGGCGTCCTGCAGCTGCACCCCCGCCCGAACGCGCAAGGGGCGATCGCGCCATAGTCGTCGGAGGAGGACGACGAGCACGGCGATCAGCAGAGCGGCGAGGGCGATCGCGACGAGGATCCCGAGGACGACGCCGAGCCAGGCCAGCGCCGCGGGATCCTGATCGCGGACGTCCGGCGGCGCGGTCCCCGCATCGATCGAGGGCGGCGGAGAGGGCGTGACCGCGCCGGCACCCTCGAACAGCAGCGGACCGAAGACCGGCCGCCCCTGCAGTGCCGCGAAGGCCATCAGCACCAGGATCAGCACCACCAACGCCGATCCGCCGGCGACCGTGCGACGCGCCTCGATTCCCCTCGTGGGTCGCGTGTCGTCGCGGCGCATATGCCCCACCCTAGGTCACCGCCGCTCTCGCCCCCGGTTCTCCACAGGCGACGCCCGGAGACGGATACCGCGGGCTCAGAGCGTCACGGCACCGGCATACGGCGCCAGACCGTCGCGGACGGCGGCGGCGTCGTGGGCGGAGATACCCAGCCGAGCGAGGACCTGACCCGGGACCGCCAGCGCCCGCTCGCGCAGTGCCCGGCCGGCGGCCGTGAGGCCGATGTCGAGGCGCCGCTCGTCCGCGGAGCTCCGGACGCGCTCCACCAGTCCGTCCGCCTCCAGACGCTTGACGAGCGGGGACGCCGTGGCCGGATCCATCGCGAGCTCGGTGGCCAGCTCGCGCAGCGTCCTCGGCGCCTGCTCCCACAGCGCGAGCATGACGAGGTACTGCGGGTGCGTCAGGCCCAGCGGCTCGAGGATCGGTCGGTAGATGGCCACGACGTTGCGCGCGGCGGTGACCAGGGCGAAGCACAGCTGGTTCTCCAGTCGCAGCATCTCTTCCGGCGTCGGTTCCTCCATGGCGTCGATGATACCTCGCACACAAATCATTAGTACACTAAGCAGTATGAACGACACCCCGGATCCGAGCCCAGCCCCCCGTCCGCCGCTGCGGACGAGGATCCGCGAGGCAGGCGGCCTCTACGCGTGGTTCAACACGAACCTCATCCGGTTCGCCGGCCCGGCGTCGGTCGGCCCGTACGAGGCGACGCCTCCTCCGTCCGACGCGGAGCGGGCACAGCGCGCCTGCCCGCTGTGCGGCGCTCCGATGACCTCACACGAGATCGACCGATCGGGCCCCAAGCCGCTGATGCACTGCCCCTGACCGGCCCGCGTCTCCTCACCGGTCGCCGTCGTCGCTGCCGTCGGGCCCGCGCGAGGGCGCCGCGTTGTCCTCACGGGCGGCGTCGATCCAGAACATCAGCTCCGCGTCCCCGAACCCGGTGGTGTCGACATCGAGCCACCGGGTCCCCATGCTGCGCGCGCCCATCACCGCCACACGAGCCTCCGGACGCGTGACGAGCTCTTCCCCGTGCTCGTCGCTCAGCCGGACCAGGAGGACTCCCCCGCGGCGCGCGCCGACCAGGATCCGGTCGTTGACCATGAAGACGCGGCTTCCGAACATCCGCTTCTCCTCGAGCGTCGGCTCGTCGGCCAGCAGCGCCCGCACGCGATCCGCAAGCTCGGTCCCCGCCGTATCCATGCCGTGCTCCCGTCGCTCGACCGCCGGCTCAGGCGTGTCCTGCCCGTTCCATGGCCCGCAGCTCCTTCTTCAGATCCTGCACCTCGTCGCGAAGCCGGGCGGCCAGCTCGAACTTCAATTCCGACGCCGCCGCGAGCATCTGGTCCGACAGGTCGGCGATGGTCGCCTCGAGCTGCTCCGCCCCCTCGGCGGCGATCCCCTCGCGACGCAGGTTCGGAGTGGGCGACTTGCCCTTCCCGCTCCTGCCCGCCCGCCCGCCGCGCCCGGACAGCATCTCGGCGGTGTCCGCTCCCTCGCGGGCCAGCACCTCGGTGATGTCGGCGATGCGTTTGCGCAGCGGCTGCGGATCGATGCCGTGGGCCGTGTTGTACGCGATCTGCTTCTCGCGGCGCCGTTCGGTCTCCTCGATCGCGTTGCGCATGGAGTCGGTCATGTTGTCGGCGTACATGTGCACCTCGCCCGACACGTTTCGGGCGGCACGGCCGATGGTCTGGATGAGCGACGTCCCCGAACGGAGGAAACCCTCCTTGTCGGCGTCCAGGATCGCCACCAGCGACACCTCGGGCAGATCCAGGCCCTCCCGCAGGAGGTTGATGCCGACCAGCACGTCGTACACCCCGGCGCGCAGCTCGGTCAGCAGCTCGACGCGACGCAGCGTATCGACGTCGGAGTGCAGGTAGCGCACCTTCACTCCGTGCTCGCCGAGGAAGTCGGTGAGCTCCTCCGCCATCTTCTTCGTCAGGGTCGTCACGAGCACGCGCTCGTCACGCTCCACCCGCAGGCGGATCTCCTCCAGAAGATCGTCGATCTGGCCCTTGGAGGGCTTCACCACGATCTGCGGGTCCACGAGCCCCGTCGGGCGGATGATCTGCTCCACGACGCCGTCGGCGACGCCCATCTCGTACTTGCCCGGCGTCGCCGAGAGGTACACCGTCTGGCCGATCCGCTGCGTGAACTCGTCCCACCGCAGCGGGCGGTTGTCCAGGGCGCTGGGAAGGCGGAAGCCGTGATCCACCAGTGTGCGCTTGCGCGACGCGTCCCCCTCGTACATCGCGCCGATCTGCGGCACGGTCACGTGCGACTCGTCGATGACCAGGAGGAAATCGTCGGGGAAGAAGTCCAGCAGCGTGTGCGGCGGCTCGCCCGGCTCGCGACCGTCCATATGGCGCGAGTAGTTCTCGATCCCGGAGCAGAAGCCGAGCTGCTGCAGCATCTCCAGGTCGAAGGTCGTCCGCATCCGCAGTCGCTGCGCCTCCAGCAGCTTGCCCTGTCGCTCGAGCTCCGCGAGCCGCTGGGCGAGCTCCTCCTCGATCGAACCGATCGCACGCTGCACGACGTCGGTGCCGGCCACGTAGTGCGACGCGGGGAAGATCGGCACGGCGTCGAGCCTCTCGATGATCTCGCCGGTGAGCGGGTGCAGCGAGTACAGCGCCTCGATCTCGTCGCCGAAGAGCTCGATCCGGATGGCGTGCTCCTCGTACACCGGGATGATCTCGATGGTGTCGCCGCGCACCCGGAAGTTCCCCCGGGAGAAGTCCACGTCGTTGCGGTTGTACTGCATCGAGATGAACTGGCGGATCAGCGCATCGCGGTCGTATCGCTCCCCCACCTGCAGCGCCACCATCGCGCGGAGATACTCCTCGGGCGCACCCAGTCCGTAGATGCAGGACACCGTCGACACGACCACCACGTCGCGCCGCGACAGCAGGGAGTTCGTCGTCGAGTGCCGCAGCCGCTCCACCTCGGCGTTGATCGAGGAGTCCTTCTCGATGAAGGTGTCCGTCTGCGGGACGTAGGCCTCGGGCTGGTAGTAGTCGTAGTACGACACGAAGTACTCGACCGCGTTGTGCGGCATCAGCTCGCGGAACTCGTTCGCGAGCTGGGCCGCCAGGGTCTTGTTGTGGGCGAGGATCAGCGTCGGGCGCTGGACCTGCTCGATCAGCCACGCGGTCGTCGCGGACTTTCCCGTGCCGGTGGCGCCGAGCAGGACGACGTCCGTCTCGCCGGCGTTGATCCGGGCCGCGAGCTCCGCGATCGCCTGCGGCTGGTCGCCGGAGGGCGCGTACTCGCTGACGACCTCGAAGGGCCGGACGCTGCGGGTGGGTTGCATGACTACCAGCGTAGGCGGGGCCACCGACACGCGGGCCGGACGGCCGTTCATCCGCACAGCGGTCCGGCGTCCGCCGCCGTCGCGGCCTAGAGTGAGGGCGTGATCGAGTTCGTGATCGGCTCCAGCCTGGCCGCGGCAGCGGGCCTCAACGCCTGGATGCCGCTGTTCCTGCTCGGTCTCGCCGACCGCCTCCTGCCCGCGGTCGCTCTGCCCGCAGGATGGACCTGGCTGTCCAGCGACATCGCGCTCTGGGTCATCGGCGCGCTGCTGCTCGTGGAGATCGTGGCCGACAAGATCCCGGCCCTCGACTCCGCGAACGACGTCCTGCAGAGCATCGTCCGCCCCGCGGCGGGAGGCATCGCCTTCGGCGCCGGGTCGAACGCGCAGACCGTCGCCGTCGACGATCCCTCGACGTTCTTCTCGACCAACGCGTGGGTGCCCATCGTGGCCGGCATCGCCATCGCCCTCGTCGTGCACGCGGTCAAGGCCACCACCCGGGTCGCCGCGAACACGGCGACCGCCGGGATCGCGGCCCCCGTTCTCAGCACCTCGGAGGACGCCGCCTCCTTCGCGCTCGCCGCCGCGGCGATCGTCGTTCCTCTCCTCGCCGCCCTGCTGCTGATCGGCCTGATCGTCGGCGCCGTCGTCCTCGTCCGACGCGCCGCACGCCGCCGACGGCGGCGGTCCGCGGACGCGGCGCCGCCGGTCACGCCCGCGTGAGGCGCTCCCACAGGCGGTCGGCCTGACGACGGGTGTCGTCCAGGGAGCCGGTGGTGTCGATCCGCACGTCCGCGATGGCTCGGCGCGCCTCGTCCGAGACCTGCGCCGCGATCCGGGACCGGGCGGCCTCCCTCGTCATCCCCCGCTCGGTGACGAGACGCTCCTCCCGCACTTCCGCGGGGGCGTCGGCGACCACGATCAGGTCCCAGGAATCGTCCGCCCTGGCCTCCACGAGCAGCGGCACGTCGTAGACGACGAGCGCGCCCGGATCCGCGGCGAGGGCCCGCTCGAACCGGCGGTGCGACTCGTCGCGGACCGCGGGGTGCACGATCGCGTTCAGGTCGGAGAGCGCCGCGGGGTCGTCGAAGACCATCGCTCCGAGCGCAGCGCGGTCGAGCGAGCCGTCGGCGGCGATGACCTCCGGACCGAACCTCTCGGCGATGCGGGCGAGCACGGGCGAGCCGGGGGCTTGGACCTCCCGGACGATCGCATCGGCGTCGATCACGACGGCGCCGTGCTCGGCCAGACGAGCGGCGATCGTGGACTTCCCCGAGGCGATCCCGCCGGTGAGCGCGATGAGCGGCATCCCGCCAGTCTTCCACAGCGTGCGGGACCGTCCGGCCGTGGTCAGCGCGACGCGCCCTCCCGCGCGTCCTCCCACCGGAATCGCCCGCCCGCCGCGGCGAACTCGGCGGCCACGGCGTCGCGCAGCTCCGCGTCCGCCAGGTAGTCCGCCGCTGTCGCGGCCAGACCGACCGCGGCATCGGCGAGGGCGGCGAAGGCCGGCTCCCGGATCGTCTGGGCGGCGAAGGCGGCGTTGTGGGGATGGACGTCGTCCGGGCCGCCGAGACCGATCGAGGGGTGCAGCGAGGGGACGTAGCGACTGACGTTGCCCATGTCCGTGGACGGTCCGCCCTGCGCGGCGACGGGCGGAGACGGCGGCACCTCCCGACCGAGGCGGCGCACGGCGTCCGCCCATCGTCGCGTCAGCGCCAGGTTGGGCTGCAGCGGGAGGTACGGAGGAACCGGGTCCACCTCGATGTCCGCGTGGGTCCCCGTCGCGAGCCCGGCCGCCTCCAGCACGGCCACGACGCGGTCCGTGAGGACGCGCAGCGTCTCGATCTCCGCCGAGCGCACGTAGAAGAGCGCCGAGGCGCGCTCCGGCACGACGTTCGGGACGGCGCCGCCGTCGGTGATGATGCCGTGCAGCCGATCCGTGGGGAGGATGTGCTGACGCAGCTGCGCCACGCCCTGGTAGGCCGTCACGACCGCGTCGAGGGCGTTGCGGCCCAGCCACGGGGCGCCCGCCGCGTGCGCGGCCCGCCCGCGGTACGTGACGGCGACCCGGCGCACACCCGTCGTCCTCGGCCCGAGGACCGGCGACGTGCGTGCTCCCGCGGCGGGATGCACCATGCCCGCGGCGTCCACCGCGTCGAAGCCGCCGGCGCGCAGGACGAGCTCCTTGCCGCCCCCGTTCTCCTCCGCGGGAGCGCCGATGAGCGACAGGCGCGCACCGAGGCGCTCCGCCACCGGCGCGGCGGCGAGGAACGCCCCGACCGCCGTCGCCGCGATGATGTTGTGTCCGCACGCGTGGCCCACCCCGGGTAAGGCGTCGTACTCGGCGATCACCGCGAAGTGCGGACCCGACCCCCGGCCGACGGTCGCCAGGAATGCGGTGGGCACGCCGAACGCGCCGACCTCGACCGCACGGCCGTGGCTCTCCACGAGCTCGACGATCCTCGCGACCGACCGCTGCTCCTCGAATCCGATCTCGGGATCCTCGAAGAGCGCCGTCGCGAGCGCGCGGAGATCCGGGGCGAGGTCCGCCACCGAGCGACCGAGCTCCGCGTGCACCGCGTCGCCCGCGCCGGCGAACGACGAGGTCTCGGCAACGGGCTCGGGCACGACCGGAGCCACGACGTGGCGCTGCTGCCATTCCAGGTAGGCGGTCAGGTCGCCCTCGACCCCGGCCGTCACAGCGCGACCGTTCGGCCGTCCGGCGTGCGCAGGGTCAGCCGGAAGCCGGCGGGCCGCCCCTCGACGACCTCGGCGAGCGCCCCGTCCTCGAGCCCCAGAGCCTCGTGGATCGCCCGCAGGGGCGCGGGGTCCGGCTCCACCCGCTCGAACGAGACGACCTCGATCGTCGGGATGTCGCTGAGGCCCGGCTGCTCGGTGCTCCCCCAGTCGATGAGGAACGGGGATGCGTACCCGCCCGCGCCGCCGCCCCGGGTCAGCCGCCACTCCAGCAGTTCGCCGTCGGGCCGGCGCCGGGACAGCTCCCAGATCTCGCCGGGGTCGAAGCCGCGCGCACGGGCGCCCTCCACCGTCGTGTCGATGTCCTCCGGATGGACCGCGTACGTCACGACGGCCGGCCCGCTCAGCGCGTCGATGCCGAACGTCGTCGGGGGCGCGGAGTGGTCGAGCGACGGATCCGGCCCGATCAGCTCGATGTAGTGCGGGGCGCGGCGCCCCTCGACGGTGAGCGCCACGAGCGCGTTGGCGGTTCCCGTGGGGTGCGCCCCGCCGGGCGCCGCGGCGACGCCGGTGCGCTCGGCGAACCAGGAGACGAGACCGGCGAGGTCGGGGCCGGCGATGACGATGTGATCGAGCTGTGCGGGGATGCTCACGGCGTCTCCTCCTTCTCAGGGGTGTTCCGGCGGGCGGGGACCTCGGGTTCGCCGAGGGAGAGCATGAGGCGGTTGGCCCAGTTGAAGAAGGCGGCGCCGCCGATCACGTCGAGGATGTCGGCGTCGTCGAGTCCGGCATCGCGCAGTCGCGCGAGGTCCGGCGCGCCGAAATCGAGCGGGGTCCCGGCCAGCGTCACGGACGCGGCGACGACCGCGTTCCACCGCTCGTCCCCCAGGTCCGCAGCCACGCCCTCGTCGAGAAGGCGCTGCACGTCGGCGCCGCGGTCGGACTCGCGGGTCGCCGCGGCGGCATGCACGGACGCGCAGAAGACGCATCCGTTGCGGCGCGAGGTCGCAGCGGCCGCGAGCTCCCGCTCCGCACGGCCGATCCCGCCGTCCGTGTTGTAGAAGATGTCGAGATCGGTGAGCGTCCGCGCCTTGAGCGCCCCGGGGTCCCGCGCGAGCAGCCGGAAGTAGGGCATCGAGGCGCGCCGGGGCTCGATGAGGGCGTCGCGCTGGACGTCGGTGAGGTCCGCCTCCGGGACCGGGGCGAGCCAGGGCACCCACCCGAGGCCCTCCTGGGTGAAGCCATGGGGTCGCCTGAGCTCGGGATACTCCGTGACGAGGGCGCCGGGGTCCTGTGCGCCGGCGGCGGTGTCGGTCATCGCTGTGCTCCTTCGAACGAGGGGACGACGTCTCCGGCGCCGTCCGTCGGGTGCTCGCGCACCGCGCGGATCCCCCAGGCCAGCCGGAGCTGGAAGCTCAGGAAGGCGACGAGCTGTGACAGAGTGACGATGTCGTCGGCGCTCCATCCCGCATCGACGAGCGCCTGCAGAGCCGGCGCGCCGGCCTCGCGCGGACGCAGGACGAGCAGGTGCGCGTGCGTCAGTGCCGCCGCGAGCCGGACGCCGAACTCCGGCGCCGCGGTCCACGGATCGACGGGCTCGTCCTCTCCCCTCAGCCCCGGCTCCCGGTACACGCCGACCGGTCCGCGTCCGCCGGCGCCGTCCGCCGCAGCGGCGATCGCGGCAACCAGCCCCGGGGCCTCGTCGCCGAGCAGATCCGCGTAGAACTCCGCTGCCGATCCGAACCCGTGCAGGCGCGCCACGAATGCCGCGACCGCATAGCGCTCGGCGAGCGGGAAGGTCCCGGGCTCGGCCGGTTCCAGCAGCGCCTCGAAGCTGCGCTGCGCGTTCTCCCGTGCCTGGGGACGTCGTCCGCGCAGTTCGTCGAGCGCGCTTCCCGGGGTCACGCCCGCGAGGAGGTCGATGATATCGGCGCTCATGCCTCGCCGCCTCGGGTCGCCGCGGCGAGATGGAGGCCGCGGAGGTCCTGCGCGGCGGTGTCCCCGACGGCGTAGCCGAGACGCGGCGCGACCTCGGTCGCCAGAAGCTCCAGCGAGCGCAGCGTCAGCTCGTGGCCGGGGTCGACCGAGTGGACCTGGAACGACACGTCCGTCGAGGCGCCGATGGCCTGGTCCGCCTCGAGGGAGGCCACGACCTCGTCGACGGTGCCGATGTGGGTGTCGGTGATCCGGATCAGCTCGTCGACGCCGAGCCCGTCCGCGTCCACGCCGTGGAGGGCCGTCGCCAGACGCCGCAGCCGCGGCGCGGCGTGCTCCCGCACTCGCGTCCTGTCCGCCTCGTCCACCACGACGGCGGTGCGCGAGGCGAGCACCCGGAACGGCGCCCCCGCCGGAAGGCTGTCGCGGTGGGCCTCGATGATGGGCAGCTGCAGCTCGTGCAGCGGGAGGTCGGCGGCGTCCCCCGGCCGGGGCTGCGTCCGTGACAGGAGCAGCCCGTCGCCGTCGGTCCCTGCCCGGACCCCGCCCTCGACGGAGAACGTGGCCTGCCAGATCCGGCGGTCGAGCCCGTCGGCGGCCGGATAGATCCGTGCGTCCGTCCCGCGGACGCCGCGGCCGGCCAGCGCGTCCCGGAAGACCGCCGCGTGGTCCGCGAAGATCTCCCGCCGCTGCGCGGAGTCGCGCCCGAACGGCGCGAACGACGACGGCGTCCCCCCGGAGGCGATCCCCAGCTGCACCCGCCCGCCGCTCAGGGCGTCGAGCACGCTCGCGTCCTCCGCCGCCCGGAGCGGGTCGTCGATCGGGAGGGTCAGCACACCGGTGGCCAGGCCGATCCGGGACGTGCGCTGCGCCGCAGCGGCAAGGAGCACGAACGGCGACGGGAGCCCGCCCTCGTCCGCGCCGAAATGGTGCTGCGCGAGCCAGGCGGAGGCGAAGCCGTGCCGCTCGGCGAGCTCGATCTGCTCCAGGGCGAACCGGTACCGGTCGGCGGCGTCGGCGTCCTCCAGCAGACGGGTGAAGAAGCCCAGACGGGGCGTGGTCATGCATCCTCCTTGACGAACAGGTTGGCGGCGGAAAGGACGGGCGGCGCGGACGGCGCTTCGGGACGGAGGGCGGCACCGGGGATCGCGTCGATGAGACGGCGCGTGTATGCGTGCTCCGGGCGATCGAAGACCCGCCCGGTCGGTCCGTGCTCGACCTGCCGCCCGCGCTGCAGGACGGAAACGGTGTCCGCGATCTGACGGACGACGGCGAGGTCGTGCGAGATGAAGACGTACGTGAGGGCGAGCTCGTCCTGAAGGCGCGCGAGGAGCCGGAGGATCTGCGCCTGGACCGTGACGTCGAGGGCCGAGACGGCCTCGTCGAGCACGACCAGCTCGGGCTCCAGGATCAGCGCCCGCGCGATCGCGACCCGCTGCCGCTGTCCTCCGGACAGCTCGGACGGACGACGCGCCGCGATCTCGGCTGGAAGCGCGACGAGCTCGAGATGGCGTGCCACGCGCTCCTCGCGATCCGCGCGGTTTCCGATCCCGAAGTTCTCCAGCGGCTCCGCGAGCGTGCGGCCGATCGGGCGACGCGGGTCCAGGGACGCGTAGGGGTTCTGGTAGACGAGCTGGGCGACGCGGCGGAAGGCCCGCCGGGCGCCACGCGCCGACCCCAGCGCCGTGACCTCCGTCCCGCCGACGAGGATGCTCCCGGCGGACGGCCGGTTGAGCCCCGCGATGCTGCGGCCTGTCGTCGTCTTCCCCGACCCCGACTCGCCCACGAGGGCGTGCGTGGTCCCGCGTGCCACCGTGAAGGACACGTCGTCCACGGCGACGAAGGGCTCCCCGCGCCCGGAACGGTACTCCTGACGGAGTCCGCGGACCTCGACGAGCGGCGGTTCGCCCGGCGCAGGCTCGTGGGCGCGCCGTTCCACGACCCTGGCGAGCGAGGGCGCGTCGGCGAGGAGGGTCCGAGTGTACTCCGCCCGGGGCTGCCCGAGGACGACGCGCGAGACGCCCGTCTCCTCGATCCGGCCCTGCCGCATGACGACGAGGGAGTCGGAGTGGTCGGCGGCGACCGCGAGGTCGTGCGTGATGAACAGCACGCCGCTGCCGGATTCGCGGCGCAGCCGGTCGATCAGGTCCAGCACTTTGCGCTGCACGGTGACGTCCAGGGCGCTCGTGGGCTCGTCGGCGATGATCAACTCCGGTTCGAGTCCGAGCGCCGCGGCGATCAGCACGCGCTGACGCATGCCGCCCGACAGCTCGTGCGGATACTGCCGCGCGCGCCGCTCCGGGTCGTCGATGCCCACCTTGTCCAGCAGCTCGATCACCCGGGCGCGGATCCGCGCCCCGTCCTTCCAGCCGTGGATCCGCAGCGCCTCGGCCACGCTCGCGCCGATCGTGGCGACCGGGTTTAGCGAGGTCCCCGGGTCCTGCGGGATGAGCGCCACGCAGCGGCCGCGCAGATGCCGCCACCGTCGCTCGGGGAGACCGACGAGCTGGGTGAGGCCGTCGGTGCGCTCGTTGAGCGCGATGCTCCCGGCGGTGATCCGCCCGTTCCCGGCGAGCAGTCCGATCACCGACTGGGCGACCGTGGACTTGCCCGACCCCGACTCGCCCACGAGCGCGGTCGTGCGGCCCGCCTCGACGTCGAAGGAGACGCCGTCGACGGCCGTGAACTCCCCTCGTCCTGTGCGGTAGGCCACCGCGAGGTCCCGGATCTCCAACAGGGCGCGGGTCATGCTCCTCGGCCTCCTCGGATGACGGCGCTGAGCCGGTTGGTGGCGAGCACGACGAGGGCGACGACCGCGCCGGGCAGCACCGTCAGCCACCAGGCGGTCGCGACGTAGTCCCGTCCCTCCGCGATCAGCAGCCCCCACTCGGGCGTGGGCGGCGGCGCACCGTAGCCGAGGAAGCCGAGGGTCGAGATCTGGAGGATCGCGGAGCCGAGCTGCAGCGCCGCGAGCGCGATGACAGGCGTGAGCGAGTTCGGCAGGATGTGGCGGACGAGCACGGATCCGAAGCTCCCTCCGGATCCGTATGCGGCCTCCACGAACTCGGCTCCGCGCACGCTCACGACCTGCGAACGCGCGAGACGGGCGAACACGGCGATGGAGGTGACGCCGACGGCGATCGCGGCGTTCGTGGTGCCGAAGCCGAGCAGGATGACGACGCTCAGCGAGAGCAGGAGGCCGGGGATCGCGAGCAGGACGTCCACGAACCGCATGAGCAAGTCCTCCAGCGCTCCGCCGACCGCACCGGCCGCCACGCCGATGGCCGTGCCGGCGACGAGTCCGACCAGGACCGCGACGACCGCGCCCACGATCGACGCCGATGCGCCGTGCACGACACGGGTGAAGAGGTCTCGTCCGGTGGCGTCGGTCCCGAACAGGTGCTCCAGGCCGGGCGGCTGCAGCGCCGGACCGACCGACGCCGTCGGACTCCCGGCCGCGAAGACCCCTGGCAGGAGCGCCCAGGCGAGGGCGACGAGGAGGACGAGCACGGGCAGGATGACGCCGGGGCGCAGCACCGCGGGCCGCGTCGCGGCGTCGCGCCTGCCGGGGCGACCGGTCCCGCGATCGACCGTCGTGACGGGTACGGATGTCATCGGACGACCTCCGTCTCGGGCACGGCCTCGACCGGCGATGTCGGAACCGGACGTGCGATGCGCGACCGACCGGGGCGGCTCGTGCGCAGGCGCGGGTCCAGCAGCGGATAGAGGAGATCCACGACGAGGTTGATGACGACGAAGACGACCGTGGAGAGCACCACCACCGCGAGCAGGACCGGGGTGTCGCGGTTCGCGACCGCCTGGGCGGTGAGCTGGCCGACCCCGGCGCGTCCGAACACGGTCTCGGTCACGACCGCGCCGCCCACCAGCTCGCCGAAGAGCAGACCCGCCATGGTGAGCGTGGGGAGGAGGGCGTTGCGCGCGACCGTCCGCCACAGCAGCCAGGACGTGCTCGCTCCGCGGGCGCGCACGACGGTGACGAAGGGCTGGTCGCGCACGTCCTCGATGCTGCGCATCAGTACCTGGGCGAGCGGGGCGGCGATGGGGATCGCCAGCGTCGCCACCGGCAGGATGAGCGCCTGGACCGGGTTCGCGCCGATCACCGGGACGAGGCCGAGACGGAACGAGAAGACTTGCACGAGGACGATCCCGACCCAGAACACCGGAAGGGACACCAGCAGCGGCGGGATCGCGTGGAAGATCCGCCGCAGCCACCGGAAGCCTCCGTACGTCGCCGTGAACGCGATGGTCACCGCCAGGAACACCGCCGTCGCCAGCCCGGCCACGGCGAGGATCAGCGTGGACGGCAGTGCCGTCGCGAGCAGCGCCGCCACGGACGCCCCGCTCTGCACCGAGAAGCCGAACTCGCCGCGGAGGAATCCCAGCGTCGAGTCCGCGAAGCGCTCGACCAGGCTGCGATCCGCGCCGTACGCGGCCCGGATCTCGGCGAGCTGCTCCGCGGAGAGCCCCAGTTCCGGAGAGCCGTACCGTGCGAGCACGGCATCCCCCGGCAGCGCGGCGAGCAGGAGGTACGCCAGCGTGTAGGTGAGAGCGAGGACGAGCAGCGCCTGCCCGACCCGCCTCAGGATGTACGCCATGTGCCGTGCCTGCCCGCGGTCAGCGGTCGAGCCACGTCGAGTAGAACGACGGGCGGCCGACCGACTCGGTGGCGAAGTCCTGCACGCCGGCCCTCAGACCGAACACCTGGGGCTCCTCGAAGATCGGCAGGAAGTACGCCTGCTCGGCGATGCGCTTCTGCGCCGCCTCCGACGCGGCCTGGCGCGCCTCCACCGAGGGAGCGGACGCGATCGCGGACAGGAGCGCGTCGAGCTCCGGGTCGCCGATCGAGTCGTCCGTGTTGTCCCGGTTCAGGAGCGTGTTTCGGTTCCCGCCGAAGAACTGCGACTTGAGCACGTCGAAGTCCGCGCGTCCGACCATCGAGTGGTACACCTGGATCGTGTCGGCGGACAGGGACGCCTCGGTCTGCGCCGCCTGGTCGCCGGCGAAGAGCTGGACGTCGATCCCGAGCTCGCCCAGCTGCTCCTGGACGAGCGTCACGACCTCCTTGGAACGCGGCTGCGGCAGCGCCTCGTTGAAGGTCAGGCTCAGGCGGACGCCGTCCTTCACGCGCACCCCGTCGGCTCCGGCCTTCCACCCGGCCTCGTCGAGGAGGGCCGCGGCGCGCTTCGGGTCGTACGCGTAGTACTCGGAGGTGTCGACGTACCCCAGAGCCGTCCGGGCCAGGGCCCCGGTCGCGAGCGGGTAGCTGTCGGTGAACAGGGTCTCCACGATCGCCTCGCGATCGACGCCCGCGATGATCGCCTGGCGCACGCGGATGTCGGAGAGCACGGAGTTGCGGAAGCGGAGGCTGAACCCGTTGTTCACGCCGTTCGTGGTGGCGGCGTGCAGGCTCAGGCCGTCGGCCGCGAACTGCGCCTCGTCCGGCGCGTCGATCTGTCGGGCGACGTCGGCCTGCCCTGCGACGACCGTGCCCACGCGGACGCTGCTCTCCCCCGCGACGACGACGTGCACGCCGTCGAGGAGGGCGCGGCCCTGGTGCGCGAGCGACGGCGGAGCCCAGTCGTAGTCCTCACGGGCCGTGAGGGTGAGCTCGGTGCCGATCTTCTCGTCGGCGACGACGAACGGTCCCGAGCCGATCACCGTCGTGGCGTTTCCCGGGCCGAACTCCTCGTTCGTCTTGTCCAGGGTCGCGTTCGACAGCAGACCGGAGTTGATCGTCGAGACGGCCTGCGCGAAGCCCGGCGCAGGAGCCGTGAAGTGGAACCGGACGGTGTGCTCGTCCACGACCTCGCCGCGGTCGTAGTTGTTGATCGCCTCGGACACCGTGAGGGCGCGGCTCGGGTCGCCCTTGCCGAACAGGTCGAGGTTGCGCACGACGTTCTCCGCGTCGAGCGGGGTGCCGTCGGAGTAGGTGACGTCGTCGCGGATCGTGAACGTGTACTCCGTGGAGTCGGCGTTCACCTCGGGCAGGGCCGTGGCGATCCACGGCTCCAGCTCCAGCGTCTCCGGGTTCTGGTACAGCAGCCGGTCGGTGATGTTGTTGACGACTCCACCGTTCGGGTAGAAGCCCGCCGCCGGCGGGTACAGGGTGGTCCAGGTCTGCGGCTCCAGATACGTGAGGGTGCCGCCCGCGCCCGGTTCCTCGCTGCCGCCGGAGCCTGCGGAACCGCTGGAGCACCCGGCCATGAGCGTGGCGACCACGGCGAGCGCTGCGAGCGAGCGGAGTACGCGGGCGGGACGGGACATGGGGTCTCCTCTGGGGATGGACGTGCCGGGTGAGAGCGACAGTCCACCACGCTGCGGCCCCCTTCGTCGGCGGGGCAGTCACATACCGTCACGCCGCTTCACACAGCGTCATCGGACGTCATTCACGGCGTCATATGTCGCCGGCGCGGCCCCGTCCAAAAGACGTTCACGGCCCGGTCGTCGGTCGCGTCGGAGACGCGGAACGGGCCGCCACCCGCGCCGTGAGGCGGGGTGACGGCCCGTTCGGAACCGAAGCGGTCGGTATTACGCGTTGCCGCCCGAGAGCTTCTCGCGGAGAGCCGCGAGAGCCTCGTCGTCGGCGAGCGTGCCGGCGCCGGTCGACTCGCTGGAGAACGTCTGTCCCCCGAAGTCGTCGCCCGCGGCGGCCTCGGCCTCGGCGGCCTTGAGCACCTGGGCCTTGTGCGCCTCCCAGCGCGCCTGCGCGGCGGCGTACTCCTGCTCCCAAGCCTCGCGCTGGGCGTCGAAGCCTTCCTTCCACGCACCGGTCTCGGCGTCGAAGCCCTCCGGGTACTTGTACTCGCCGTTCTCGTCGTACTCGGCGAGCATGCCGTACAGCGCCGGGTCGAACTCGGTGCCGTAGGGGTCGACCGACTCGTTGGCCTGCTTCAGCGACAGCGAGATGCGGCGACGGTCGAGGTCGATGTCGATGACCTTGACGAACACCTCCTCGCCCACCGAGACGACCTGCTCCGCCAGCTCGACGTGCTTGCTGGAGAGCTCGGAGATGTGCACGAGGCCCTCGATGCCGTCCGCGACGCGGACGAACGCGCCGAACGGGACGAGCTTGGTGACCTTGCCCGGGGTGACCTGGCCGATGGCGTGGGTGCGGGCGAAGACCTGCCACGGGTCCTCCTGCGTCGCCTTCAGCGACAGGGAGACCCGCTCGCGGTCGAGGTCGACCTCGAGGATCTCGACGGTGACCTCCTGGCCCACCTCGACGACCTCGGAGGCGTGCTCGATGTGCTTCCAGGACAGCTCGGAGACGTGCACGAGGCCGTCCACGCCGCCGAGGTCCACGAACGCACCGAAGTTGACGATCGAGGAGACGACGCCCTTGCGGACCTGACCCTTGTGCAGGTTGTTGAGGAACGTGGTGCGCGACTCGGACTGCGTCTGCTCGAGCAGAGCGCGGCGCGAGAGCACGACGTTGTTGCGGTTCTTGTCGAGCTCGAGGATCTTGGCCTCCAGCTCCTGCCCGAGGTACGGCGTGAGGTCGCGGACGCGGCGCAGCTCGATGAGCGAGGCCGGGAGGAAGCCGCGCAGACCGATGTCGACGATGAGGCCGCCCTTGACGACCTCGATCACCTGGCCGGTGACGACCCCGTCGTTCTCCTTGATCTTCTCCACGTCGCCCCAGGCGCGCTCGTACTGGGCGCGCTTCTTGGACAGGATCAGGCGGCCTTCCTTGTCCTCCTTCTGGAGAACGAGGGCCTCGACCTGGTCGCCGACGGCGACGACCTCGTTGGGGTCGACGTCGTGCTTGATGGAGAGCTCGCGCGAGGGGATGACGCCCTCGGTCTTGTAGCCGACGTCGAGCAGGACCTCGTCGCGGTCGATCTTGACGATCGTGCCCTCGATGATGTCGCCGTCGTTGAAGAACTTCAGGGTCTTCTCGACCGCGGCCAGGAAGTCCTCGGCAGATCCGATGTCGTTGATCGCGACCTGCTTGGCGGCCGTGGCGGTCGTTGCGGTAGTCATGTAGTGGGTAGTCCTTGTAGATGGATGATCGGGCCCCGGGGCTCCGTCGACATGCATGACGGAAGATCGCTCCGAAGCGGATGGTTATGGGATTGCGCGTCACGCACATGCGGACGGATCCCCACGGGTGACACTTCAGGCTATCAGATCGGAACCCTCCGTGGGCGACGCCCCTGTCGCCCGCGCTCGACGCCCTCGCGCCTGTGGATAACCCGGACGACGCTTCGTCGCGCAGATAGCGTGAAACGGTGACCCCTGAGCACCTCTCCTCCCGTCGGCGCCGCGCCCGCGTCGCCCTCGTCGCGATGGCTGTCGGCGGCGCCATGGCCCTCGGCGGCTGCGCCCCGACGCCCGCGCCCGACCCGACGCCGACGCCCCTGTTCGCGTCCGAGGAGGAGGCGTTCGCCGCCGCCGAAGCGACCTACCGCGCGTACATCGACGCGGCTAATCGGGAGCGCACTGGGGACCGCACGGCCGACCCGCAGGCCTTCCTGCGGGGCGAAGCACTCGAAGCCAACATCGAGAGCAGACGGAAGTTCAAAGAGCGTGGGCTGACTATCAAGGGTGACACAGAGGTCAAGTACGTCGAAGGCCAGAACCCTCCTGCACGCGCCACCGACACTGTGACTATCGACGTCTGCGTCGGCGTCGGCGAAAGTCAGGTCCTGGATTCGAACGGAACGGATGTAACTCCTGCCGACCGAGAGCCGTGGTCTCTTCTGTCCGTCGAAATGATGGTCGAGCGCAACGAGCTAGTAATCGTGATGTCCCAGCTCACGGATCACACGTGCTAACCCGTGTTCTAGCGCTCACACTCGTTGCGATAGCAACGTCGGTCGCAACGCCATCCAGAGCGGGAGAAGCCGTGTGTGATGAAATTTCGCTGCATCTCGGTGCCTGCAACGACGGCGACACGATTGATGTTTGGGACGGCTACGAAATACCCGGGCAACCTGAATCCGATTCTGGGGAGTCAGGGCCAAAGATCCCATCTGACTATCCCGATGACGGCCCCGTTTCGGATCCTGGATTCGATGTCGGCATTGACCCGGAGGAGCTCCAGCGCTGTCTCGAACGCCTGCAGGACGCCCGCCTGTGCTTCGGGGCGCGCCCGCCCCAGGTGGACGCCGGCCCCGAGGACCCGGCGGAGCCGGCGCCCCGTCCGATCACCCTCGCCGATCTCGTCCGCTTCGTCCCGACCGGCACGACGGTGTCCGCGGAGCCCGGCAACGTCGGCGTCGTGGGGCTTCCCGCCAACTTCGTCAGCGACGCGACCGCGCAGACCACCTCCGCGGATCTTCTGGGACGCTCCGTCACGGTGCGGTTCACGCCCGTCGGCTTCGACTTCGCGTACGGCGACGGCGCGACTCGGTCGACCGCGGACCCCGGCGCGTCGTGGGCCGCCCTCGGCCAGGCCGACCTCACCCCCACGGCGACGAGCCACGTGTACGGCGCGAGAGGCGAATACACCGCCACCGTCGTCGTCCGCTACGCCGCCGACCTGGACTACGGCCTGGGGTGGATCCCCATGGGCGAGATCGCCGCGGCGCCCGCGACGCAGACGGTGCGCGTGTTCGAGGCCCGCTCGGCGCTGGTGGACGGCACCTGCGAGGAGAGGCCCGGCGCACCGGGGTGCCCGTGACTCCGCGGGCGCCCGCAGCCGCCTGGCAGACTGAGCCCATGACCGCGCGCGCCCCGAAGCTCATGCTGCTCGACACCGCCTCTCTCTACTTCCGGGCCTTCTACGGCGTGCCCGACACCGTCAAGGCGCCGGACGGCACATCCGTGAACGCCGCGCGGGGGCTGCTCGACATGGTCGCCAAGCTCGTCACGGCGTACCAGCCGACGCACCTCGTCGCCTGCTGGGACGACGACTGGCGTCCCCAGTGGCGGGTCGACCTGATCCCCAGCTACAAGGCGCACCGCGTCGTCGAGGCCGTCCCGGGAGGCGCCGACGTGGAAGAGGTGCCCGATCCCCTCGAGGCGCAGATCCCCGTCATCCGGGAATCGCTCGCCGCCCTCGACCTCACCGTGATCGGGGCGCCCGCGCACGAGGCCGACGACGTCATCGGCACCCTGGCGCACACGGCGGGGATGCCCGTCGACATCGTCACCGGTGACCGCGACCTCTTCCAGCTCGTCGACGACGCCCGCGGCGTCCGGGTGGTCTACACCGCGCGGGGCATGAGCAACCTGGAGGACCTGACCGACGCCTCGGTGGTCGCGAAGTACGGGGTCCTTCCCTCGCAGTACGCGGACTTCGCGACGATGCGCGGCGACGCGTCGGACGGCCTCCCCGGCATCCCCGGCGTCGGCGAGAAGACGGCCGCCGCGCTCCTCGCCGCGCACGGGGACCTGGACGGGATCCGCGCGGCGGCGGAGCGCGGGGAAGGGATGTCCGCGGGTGTGGCGAAGAAGATCCTCGCCGCCTCGGCCTACCTCGACGTCGCCCCGACGGTGGTGCGGGTCGCGACGACGCTCGACGTCGCCGCGCCGGCCGCTCCCCTGCACCCGCTCGACGACGCCGCACGGGCGGCGGCGGTGGCGCTGGCCGAACGGTGGAACCTCGGCACGTCCATGGGACGGGCGATCGAGGCCCTCGACCGCCTCGGCTGACCTATCCCGCCCAGCGGCGGAGCCGCTCCAGTCCCCAGGTCGTCACGATCCGCTCCGGCGGCACGCCGAGACGCTCCGCCCTCTCCGCGCCGTGGTCCAGCAAAGAGAGCTGACCCGGCGCGTGGGCGTCGGAGTCGATCGAGAAGAGACAGCCGATCTCCACGGCCAGGGTCAGGAGCTCGTCCGGCGGGTCCTGGCGCTCCGGTCGGGAGTTGATCTCCACCGCCACCCCGTGCTCCGCGCACGCCTCGAAGACCGCGCGGGCGTCGAAGTCGGACGGCGGACGGGTGCCGCGCTCCCCCTGCACGAGGCGCCCGGTGACGTGGCCCAGCACCGAGACGTGCGGATGACTCACCGCGCGGACGATCCGCCGGGTCATCGGCCCGGCATCCATCCGCAGCTTCGAGTGCACGGACGCCACCACGACGTCCAGCTCCGCGAGAAGCGCGTCCTCCTGATCGAGCGCACCGTCCTCCAGGATGTCGACCTCGATTCCCGCGAGCACGGTGAGACCGTCTCCGCTCGCACCGCGCACGAGCGGGATCTGCTCGCGCAGCCGCTCCGCCGACAGCCCGCGGGCGACCCGGAGCCGCGGCGAATGGTCCGTGATCGCGAGGTAGTCGTGCCCCAGCGCCCGCGCCGCATCGGCCATCACGGCGATCGGGGTCGTCCCGTCGGACCAGTCGGTGTGGGCGTGAAGGTCTCCGCGCAGCCGCGCACGCAGCTCCGAACGGCGCTCGGGCTCGACCTCGCCGCGGAGCTCGACGAGGTAGTGCGGCACCTTCCCCTCGAGAGCCTCGAGGATCACCTCCGACGTGGACGCGCCGATGCCCTTCGTCGCGCGGATCCGGGCGGGGTCGGCGCGCGACGCCTCGTCCAGGTCGCCGAACGCCGCGGCGGCCTGCCGGAACGCGCGCGCCCGGTACCGCGACGCCCGCTCGCGCTCCAGCAGCCGGGCGATCTCGAGCAGGGCGTCGACGGGATCCATGTCCGGTCCCTACGCGGCGAAGTCCCGGGAGGCGGAGATCCACTCGTCCAGTTTGGCGAGGGCGCGCCCGTCGTCGATCGCGGCGGACGCGCGCGCCAGGGCGTCGGCGAGCCGCTCCAGAATCGGCCGCTGCGCCTGGGCGGCGTCGTGCGAGAGCTCGTAGGCGACGACCCCGGCGGCGGCGTTGAGGAGGACGATGTCCCGGACCGCACCGGCCTCGCCCGCGAGGGTGCGGCGCAGGACCTCCGCGTTGTGCTCGGGAGAGCCGCCGATCAGGTCCGAGAGCTCCGCAAGCGGGATCCCGAGGTCGCGCGGGTCCAGGTCGTGCTCGTGGATGTCGCCGCGCGTGACCTCCCAGATGCGGCTGTGCCCCGTCGTGGTCAGCTCGTCGAGGCCGTCGTCGCCGCGGAAGACGAGCGCGGTCGCGCCGCGGGTGCGGAAGACGCCGGTGATCAACGGCACGCGCTCGAGCTGGGCGACGCCCACCGCGTTCGCCTCCGCCCTCGCGGGGTTGCACAGCGGTCCCAGCATGTTGAAGACGGTCGGCACGCCGAGCTCCGCGCGCACCCCGCCGGCGTGCTTGAACCCCGGGTGGAAGGCGCCCGCCCACGCGAACGTGATGCCCGTGCGGTCGAGGATGTCGGCGACGGCCTGCGGATCCAGCGTGAGATCCAGCCCCAGGGCGCCGAGCACGTCCGACGCGCCGGAGGCCGAGCTCGCCGCGCGGTTGCCGTGCTTGACGACCGGCACGCCCATCGCGCCGATCACGATCGCCGCCGTCGTGGAGACGTTCACGGTCCCGACCCGGTCGCCTCCCGTGCCGACGATGTCGAGCACGTCCGACGACACCGGCAGCGGGACCGCCGCCTCCAGGATCGCGTCGCGGAAGCCGACGATCTCGTCGATGGTCTCGCCCTTGGCGCGCAGCCCGATGAGGAAGCCCGCCAGCTGCGCCGGGGTCGCCTGGCCGCGCATGACCTGACGCATCGCCCACGTCGACTCGTACACGCTGAGGTCGCGCCGTGCGAGGAGAGTGGAGAGGACATCGGGCCAGGTCAACGCATCCGCCATGGGGGAATCCTATCGACGGGGCCGGTTCGTGACCGGGTCGTGACCTCGTCCGCCGCGGCGAGGAGGCCCTGGACACACAGCGGATTCCCGGCGACTTCTTAGGTCTCCCTAAGTGCCCGGAAGGCGAAACGGCCCCCGGGGGTGCAAGAATCGCCGTCGCGGATCGGCCATAATGGAGGGGTGACGACCTCAGCGACGTATGCCCCGGCGGCGAGAACGATCAAGCGGCCCAACCCCGTGGCCGTCGGAACCATTGTCTGGCTCGGCAGCGAGGTGATGTTCTTCGCGGGCCTGTTCGCGATCTACTTCACCCTGCGCAGCACCTCGCCCGAGCTGTGGGCCTCCCGCACCGAGCTGCTGAACGTGCCGTACGCCACGGTGAACACCATCATCCTGGTGCTGTCGTCGGTCACCTGCCAGATGGGCGTCTTCGCCGCCGAGCGCCTGCAGCCGTACACGGCCCGCAACGACAAGGGCCGCAAGCGCTGGGGCATGGTCGAGTGGTTCTGGCTCACGTTCATCCTGGGCGCGGTGTTCGTCTCCGGCCAGGTCTGGGAGTACGCCCAGCTCGTCGCCGAGGGCATGCCGATCTCGGCGGACTCCTACGCCTCGGCGTTCTACATCACGACGGGCTTCCACGCCCTGCACGTGACCGGCGGCCTCGTCGCGTTCCTCCTCGTCATCGGGCGCGCCTACGCGGTGAAGAACTTCACGCACAAGGAGGCGACCTCCTCGATCGTCGTGTCCTACTACTGGCACTTCGTCGACGTGGTCTGGATCGCCCTGTTCTTCGTCATCTATTTCCTGAAGTAAAGAAAACGGAGCGGATTCCCGACATGGCACGAGAGAAGAAGCGCCGTTCCGGCGGTCGCCGCAGCCCCCTGGCCGCCGCCGCCCTCATCGGCGCCGGCCTCATGATCACCGGCGGCATCTACGCCGGCGCATCCGCTGCGTTCGCCGCCAGCGAGCCGACCGCCGCCACCGCGCAGGTGTCCGTGGAGGAGGGCGAGAAGCTCTTCCAGGCGAACTGCGCCACCTGCCACGGCATGAACCTCCAGGGCACCGAGAACGGGCCGAGCCTGTTCGGCGTCGGCGAGCTCGCGGTGGAGTTCCAGGTCGCGACGGGCCGCATGCCGCTGCAGATGCAGGGGCCGCAGGCGCCGCAGAAGCACCCGCAGTTCACCGACGAGCAGATCAAGTCGATGGCCGCCTGGGTGCAGTCCGTCGCGCCCGGTCCGACCTACCCCGAGGCCGAGGTGCTGGACGGAAAGGGCGACGTCTCGCACGGTGCCGAGCTGTTCCGCATCAACTGCGCGATGTGCCACAACGTCGCCGCCGCCGGCGGTGCGCTGACCGAGGGCAAGTACGCGCCCCCGCTGACGAGCACGAGCGCCCTCCACATGTACGCGGCCATGGTCACCGGTCCGCAGAACATGCCGGTCTTCGGCGACATGAACCTGTCCGCCGAGGACAAGCGCGACATCATCTCCGCCCTGCTGTTCCAGCAGGAGGCGGTTCAGGTGGGCGGCTTCACGCTGGGCTCGCTCGGCCCCGTCTCCGAGGGCCTTTTCGTCTGGATCTTCGGGATCGGCGCGCTGGTCGCCATCACCGTGTGGATCACGGCGAAGTCCAACTGACGCTTGCATATCGAAGAACGTACGAGGAGCACCATGGCACACGACGACTCGCAGGCTCTCGACAGGGCCTATCAGCCCTCCCCCGGGCTGAGCGTCGCAGTCAGCGATCCCGCGGAGAACCCGGGTCTTCCGCCGCACCGTGAGCGGATCACGGACAAGGACCCGAAGGCGATGAAGACGGCCGTCCGCACGGTCTACACGCTCTTCTACCTGTCCCTCGCGGGCAGCCTGTGGGCGGTCGCCGCCTACATGCTGTTCCCGATCGAGAGCGGCGCGCTCATCGATGTGCGCTACAACAACCTCTTCATCGGCCTCGGCATCGCCCTCGCGCTCCTCGCACTCGGCATCGGCGCCATCCACTGGTCCAAGGCCGTGATGAACGACAAGGAGTTCGTGGAGTCGCGCCACCCCACCCGTGGTCGCGACTCGACGCGCGCCGCCGCCGTCAAGGCGTTCGCGGACGCGAACGAGGAGTCCGGGTTCGGGCGCCGCACGATGATCCGCAACTCGCTCTTCGCCGCGCTCGTCGCCTCGATCATCCCCGGCGTGACGCTCTTCCGCGGTCTCGCCCCCCACAGCACCCCGGAGAACCCGATCGCGGGCGACCCGGTCCAGCTGCTCAAGCACACGATGTGGGAGAAGGGCGTGCGCCTGGCGCGCGACCCCGACGGCACCCCGATCCGCGCCGCGGACGTCACCCTCGGCTCCGCCGTGCACGTCATCCCCGAGAGCCTCACCGAGCTCGGCCACGACGGCGGGTACCTGGAGGAGAAGGCGAAGGCCATCGTCCTCCTCATGCGCCTGCTGCCCGAGCAGCTCATCGAGTCCGAGGAGCGCAAGGACTGGTCGTACGACGGCATCGTCGCGTACTCCAAGGTCTGCACGCACGTCGGCTGCCCGGTCGCGCTCTACGAGCAGCAGACCCACCACCTGCTCTGCCCCTGCCACCAGTCGCAGTTCGACGTGACCGAGCACGCCAAGGTCATCTTCGGCCCGGCCGCTCGGCCGCTGCCGCAGCTGCCCATCACCGTCGATGACGAGGGCTACCTCGTCGCGCAGAGCGACTTCACCGAACCCGTCGGTCCGAGCTTCTGGGAGCGCCATTGAGCACCGCAACCGTCACCCCCGAGACGAAGGGCGACAAGAAGGACGAGAAGCCGCTCGGCGGCCGTTTCGTCGGCGCCACGGCGAACTACATCGACGAGCGCACGAGCCTGTCCGGCTTCGTCAAGGAGCTCGGCCGGAAGATCTTCCCGGATCACTGGTCGTTCATGCTCGGCGAGATCGCCCTGTGGAGCTTCGTCGTGGTGCTCCTCTCGGGCACCTTCCTGACGTTCTTCTTCCAGGCGTCGATGGTTCCGACGCACTACACGGGCGCTTACGCCCCGATGCGCGGCATCGAGATGTCGGCGGCTCTGGAGTCCACCCTGCGGATCTCGTTCGACCTGCGCGGCGGACTCCTGGTCCGGCAGATCCACCACTGGGCCGCGCTGGTGTTCGTCGCCGGCATCGGCGTGCACATGCTGCGCATCTTCTTCACGGGCGCCTTCCGCAAACCGCGTGAGCTGAACTGGGTGATCGGCTTCGTGCTGTTCATCCTCGCGATGGCCGAGGGCTTCACCGGCTACTCGCTGCCGGACGACCTGCTCTCCGGCAACGGCCTGCGGATCATCGACGGCATGATCAAGGGCATCCCGCTGATCGGAACGTGGACCTCGTTCCTGCTCTTCGGCGGCGAGTTCCCCGGCACCGACATCGTCGGCCGCCTGTACACCTTGCACATCCTGCTGCTGCCGGCCCTCGTCCTCGCGTTCGTGGTTCTGCACCTGATGCTCATGGTGATCAACAAGCACACGCAGTTCGCCGGCCCCGGCCGGACGAACGACAACGTCGTGGGCTACCCGATGATGCCGGTGTACATGTCCAAGATGGGCGGCTACCTGTTCATCGTCTTCGGCACGATCGTGCTGATCGCCTCCCTCTTCCAGATCAACCCGGTCTGGAACTACGGCCCGTACGACCCGTCCCCCGTGTCGGCGGGTACCCAGCCGGACTGGTACATCGGCTTCGCGGACGGCGCGCTGCGCCTGGCTCCGTCGAACCTCGACGTCGTGTTCCTCGGCCACACCTGGTCGTTCGGCATCCTGCTGCCGGTCGCCGTCCTCGGCATCTTCATCGTCCTGGTCGCGATCTACCCGTTCATCGAGGGATGGATCACCGGGGACAAGCGCGAGCACCACATCGCCCAGCGCCCGCGCAACGCCGCCACTCGCACGGGCATCGGCGTCGCCGGCGTGATCTTCTACGCCGTGCTCTGGGCCGCCGCGTCCTCGGACCTCATCGCGACGCACTTCATGGTCACGATGGAGGGGGTCATCCACACCCTGCAGGCGCTGCTGATCCTCGGCCCTGTGCTCGGGTACTTCATCACGAAGCGGATCTGCATCGCGCTGCAGAAGAAGGACCGCGAGATCGTGCTGCACGGCTACGAGTCCGGACGCATCGTCCGCCTCCCCGGCGGCGAGTTCATCGAGGTGCACAAGCCCGTGGACGTCTACGACCGGTGGAAGCTCATCGACGTCGACACCTACGAGCCGCTCGTGGTCCGTCCGAACGCCAAGGGCCGGATCCCGTGGACCGAGAACTTCCGCTCCGCGCTGTCGCGCTGGTTCTTCGAGGATCGCCTGCAGCCGCTCACGCAGACGGAGATCGCTGCGGCCGACGCTCACCAGAGCCACGCGCTGCATGACGTCGACGAAACGGCTCACGAGGAGATCCTGGGCGCCCACGCCCGCGCCGGGGTCTCCGAGGACCAGATCGAGCCGACCGACGAGGGACACATCGGCGAGACGCCGAACACTCCCAGCTCGGTCGTCGCGACGGAGCCGGTCAAGAAGCCGCGCAAGAAGCCGGAGGACGGAGAGAAGTAGTCCTCCCTCCCCCATGACAGAGCCCCGTCCGGGTCACCGGACGGGGCTCTGTCATGCTCCCCCGGTCCAGGGCACGCCCGCGTACGCTGAGATCATGATCGACCGCCAGGACTACTTCGCCGCCAAGCTCGCCTTCGAGACCGATGCCAGCGATCTTCACGCCGCACGCTCCGCCGGCGACCCCGTCGTGGTGGTCGACGTGCGCTCCGAGGAGGCCTGGGCGCAGGGACGGGTCCCGGACGCCGTCCACATGCCCTACCGCGAGATCGCCGAGCGGGCGTCGACCGAGATCCCCGCCGATGCGGACGTCGTCGTCTACTGCTGGAGCCCGGGCTGCAACGCGGGCGCCAAGGGCGCCCTGGAGTTCGCGAAGCTCGGATACCGCGTGCGCGAGATGATCGGAGGCTTCGAGTACTGGGCCCGGGAAGGCTACCCCGTGGAGGATGCGGACGGCGTGCACCGCCGTCCGGTGGATCCTCTCACCGGCATCCCTCGCGTCCGTCATCGCGCCTGACCGAGGTCGTCCCGGCCGTCGTCCCCGGATCGCCTGACGTGCTATCGTCGGCGCATGCGAATGCTGCGGGTCACGACGACGCCGGTTCCTCTCCGGCGCGACCTCTAGCGACTCCACGCATGACGCACAGCCCGGGGAGACACCCCGGGCTTCGTCGTCTCCGGTGTCCTCTCCGCGCACTCACCCTGGAGAAGGACAGATGGACAACGATCACCGCGTACTCGGCCGAAGACTCGGCCTCTTCGAGACCAGCGCCGACATCGGCGCCGGTCTCCCCCTGTGGCTCCCGCACGGCGCGGCCGTCCGCGCCTCCCTGGAGCAGTTCGCCGCCGAGATCGCCCAGGAGACCGGGTGCCGACGTGTCTACACCCCCGTGCTCGCACGGCGCTCCCTGTTCGAGCGGAGCGGCCACTGGGACAAGTTCGCCGCCGACATGTTCCCCGCAATGCGCGTCGGCGGAGACGAGTTCGTCCTCCGGCCGGCGAACTGCCCGAGCCACGTCCAGGTCTACGCGGCCGAACCGCACAGCTGGCGGGACCTCCCCGTCCGCCTCACCGAGTCGGCGGCGATGTTCCGCAGCGAGCTCACCGGCGTCCTCGGCGGTCTGAGCCGCGTCCGGCAGATCAGCCTGGACGATGCGCACGTCTTCTGTCGGCCCGACCAGGTCGTGGAGGAAGTCGTCACCGCGGTCGACGCGATCCTCCGGGCCTACGACGTCCTCGACATCGAGATCTCGTACATCCGCCTCTCCGGACGCGACCTGCGAGAGGCGTCGGCGTACGCGGGATCCGACGAGGACTGGCGAGCGTCCGAGCAGGACCTCCTGGACGCTCTCGACCGGCGGGGGCTGCCGCATCGCCGAGCCGATGGGGAGGCGGCCTTCTACGGGCCCAAGATCGACGTCCAGGTGATCGATGCCGCCGGGCGGGAGCTGACCCTCTCGACCGTCCAGGTCGATCGCGTGCTGCCCGCACGATTCGATCTCCGCTACACCGACGCGCACGGACGCGTCGCGCGTCCGGTCATGGTGCATCGCGGACTCATCGGATCGATGGAGAGGCTCGTCGCGCTGCTGATCGAGCGCTACGAGGGGCGCTTCCCGACCTGGCTCGCGCCCGTGCCGCTCGCGCTCGCGCCCGTCCGCGTCGATCGGCACGGGACCCAGGCGGACGCCGTGGCCGAGCGCTTCCGCGCGGCCGGGATCCGCGTCGAGGTCGCGCGCCGCGGCTCCCTCGGCTCGCGCGTGCGCGGCCTGCAGGAACGCCGCGTGCCCCGCGTGGCGGTCCTGGGCGACCGCGAGGCCGCCGAGGACCTCCTCAGCGTGAACGGGAAGGCCGTCGCGGTCGATGACCTCATCACCGGGATGCAGGAGGAGATCCGCCGACGCTCATCGGTCTTCCTGGTCTAGTTCCGCCGCACGGCGAGATCGGGCCCCGGGACCGATGGTCCCGGGGCCCGATCTCGAGGCCCTCTCCCGCTCAGCGGGCGAAGTTCCCGCGGTAGTACTCGTAGACCCAGCCGACGATCGCCACGACGAAGATCGCGATGGAGATCGGGAACAGGAACTGTCCCACGGCCAGGCCGATCATGCCGAGGGCCGCGGAGCCTGCGAGCACGATGGGCCACCACGACCACGGGCTGAACTCGCCGAGCTCCGGGTCCCCGTCGTCGATGTCGGCGGTGAGGATGTCCTCGGGGAGCTGGCCGCCCTGCGCGCGGTGCGTGCGGTCCAGGTAGAAGGCGATCATGGCGGACATGAACGCGGTGAAGAACAGGGCCACGGTCCCGACCCACTCGATCGCCGTGACGAGCTCACGGTCCGGGTGAGCGAGGATGTTCCAGCCGGTGTAGACGACCCCGACGAGGGCGAAGAACGCGGTCAGGATCCACCACAGGATGACGTTGTCGCGCATGGCTTACTTGGCCTCTCCTTCGGCGACGCCCGCCGCGACCGGGTGCTCCGCGGCCTCGGGGTGGTTGAGGTCGAACGCAGGACGCTCGCTGCGGATGCGCGGGATCGACGTGAAGTTGTGCCGCGGCGGCGGGCAGGAGGTCGCCCACTCGAGGGAGGCGCCGTAGCCCCACGGGTCGTTCACGGTGACCTTCGGCGCCTTGCGGGCCGTGATCCAGACGTTCAGGAAGAACGGCAGCATCGAGGCGCCGAGGATGATCGCACCGATCGTGGAGACCTGGTTGCCCCACGTCCAGTTGTCGAACGAGGAGTAGTCCGCGTACCGGCGAGGCATGCCGTCCACGCCCAGCCAGTGCTGGATGAGGAACGTCATGTGGAAGCCGATGAACAGCATCCAGAAGTGCACGTAGCCGAGGCGCTCGTTGAGCATCCGTCCCGTCCACTTGGGCCACCAGAAGTAGAAGCCCGCGAACATCGCGAACACGACCGTGCCGAACACGACGTAGTGGAAGTGCGCGACGACGAAGTACGAGTCGGACAGGAAGAAGTCCAGCGGCGGCGAGGCGAGGATGACGCCGGTCAGACCGCCGAAGACGAACGAGACCAGGAAGCCGAGGGCGAACACCATCGGCGTCTCGAAGGTCACGGAGCCGCGCCACATCGTGCCGATCCAGTTGAAGATCTTCACACCCGTCGGCACGGCGATGAGCATCGTCATGAGGGCGAAGAACGGCAGCAGGACCGATCCGGTGACGTACATGTGGTGCGCCCACACGGCCACGGACAGCGCCGCGATGGCAATCGTCGCGTAGACCAGGGTCTTGTACCCGAAGATCGGCTTCCGGCTGAAGACCGGGAAGATCTCGGACACGATGCCGAAGAACGGCAGCGCGATGATGTACACCTCGGGGTGGCCGAAGAACCAGAACAGGTGCTGCCACAGCAGGACGCCGCCGTTGGCCGGGTCGTAGATGTGCGCGCCGAGGACGCGGTCGGCCGCCGCCGCGAGCATCGCCGCGGCGAGCACCGGGAACGCCATCAGGATCAGCAGGCTCGTGATGAGCGTGTTCCAGGAGAAGATCGGCATGCGCCACATGGTCATTCCGGGAGCGCGCATCGTGATCACGGTGGTGATGAAGTTCACCGCGCCGAGGATCGTGCCGAAACCGGACAGACCCAGGCCCAGCATCCAGAGGTTGCCTCCGGCGCCCGGAGAGAACGAGGCGTTCGCGAGCGGCTGGTAGGCGAACCACCCAAAGGAGGCCGCACCCTGCGGGGTCAGGAAGCCGGCGACCGCGATCGTCGAGCCGAACAGGAAGATCCAGAAGGCGAACGCGTTCAGACGCGGGAAGGCGACGTCCGGCGCGCCCAGCTGCAGCGGCAGGATCGCGTTCGCGAAGCCCGCGAACAGCGGCGTCGCGAACATCAGCAGCATGATCGTGCCGTGCATCGTGAACAGCTGGTTGTACTGCTCCTTGGTCGGGATGATCTGCATCCCGGGAGCGAACAGCTCCGCACGGATGATCAGCGCCATCACGCCGCCCAGGAGGAAGAACAGCACCGAGGCGATCAGGTACATGTACCCGATGGTCTTGTGGTCCGTCGACGTCAGCCACTTGACGACGATGTTGCCCTTCTGCTCCACGCGGGTGGTGGTGAGCAGCGCCGCCTGACGCGGCGGGATCGTCGTCGGGCGTGCGCCCGCTTCGGAGGTTCCCGGGAGAGTGGAGGTCATCCTGGTTACTTCCCTTCTTCCTCGGAGGTCGGCGCGCCCGTGCCCGGAAGGTTCGCGAGCCGGTCGTATGCGTCGGTGATGTCGCCGGTGTTGCCCTCGTCGCGCAGCGTCTCGAGGTAGGCGTCGTAGTCGGCCTGGCTGACCACCTTGACGTTGAAGAGCATCATCGAGTGGTACTCGCCGCAGAGCTCGGCGCACTTGCCCTGGTACTCGCCGATGCGCGTCGGGGTGAAGGACCAGGAGTTGTCCTTGCCGACGTACATGTCCTTCTTGTACAGGAAGTCGATGATCCAGAACGAGTGGATGACGTCGCGGGACTGCAGCTCGATGCGGACCTTCTGGTCCACCGGCAGGTACAGCGTCGGCAGGGCCTCCTGGTCGACGTTGCCGTCCTTGTCCGGCTGCGCCTGGATCCCCATGCTCCAGACGGCGTCCGAGTTGTCCTCGTCCTCGCCGTCGTACTGGAAGTCCCAGGACCACTGCTTGCCGATCGCGGTGATCGAGACGTCCGGGTCCTCGTACTGGGTCTCGATGATCGTCTGGTCACGCGCGGTGAAGGCGAACATGCCGGCCACGAGGATCAGCGGCACGATCGTGTAGAAGATCTCGATCGGCATGTTGTAGCGCAGCTGCACCGGCAGGCCGGTCTGGCCCTTGCGACGGCGGTACGCGATCGCGGCCCAGGCCATCAGGCCCCACGTGATCACGCCGACGGCGAGCAGGACGATCCAGGAGTTCACCCAGAGGGCGGCGACGCGGTCCGTGTGGTTGGTGGCAGGAGTGCCATCCTCGACGAAGCCCGGGAGGAAGCCGTGGAGCTCGGTGGGAGAGCATCCCGCCAGGGCCACAGCTGCCGCGACTCCCAGAGGGAGCGCAGCCCAACGAAGGCGGCGTTTCGAAGGCACGGTGCACCTTTCAGATCTCGGACAGGGGCGTACCCAAGTCTAGGGCAACCTCACACCCGATTCATGCCAACCACGCAGGTTCAGCGAGGTCGTGACGGCGTTTCCGGGTGGTTGCCGAGGGGTCAGTGGAAGCTGTCGCCGCAGGCGCAGGAACCCTGCGCGTTGGGGTTGTCGATCGTGAACCCCTGCTCCGAGATCGTGTCCTTGAAGTCGATCGACGCGCCGTCGAGGTACGGCACGCTCATGTTGTCGACGATGACCTCGACGCCGTCGAAGTCGACGGTCTCGTCGCCCTCGAGATAGCGCTCGTCGAAGTAGAGCTGGTAGATGAGACCGGAGCAGCCGCCGGGCTGGACCGCCACCCGCAGACGCAGGTCGTCACGGCCTTCCTGTTCCAGCAGGCTCTTCACCTTCTGCGCAGCGGCGTCGGTGAGGCTCACGCCGTGGGCGTGGGTGGTCTCCGGGGTCGTCAGGGTGGTGTCGCTCATGTCGCTCCTTCGGAAGGCCCTGGCAGGGCACGGGCTCTCCCCCGAATTCTACCGCCGGCCCCGCCGCCCGGGGCGGAGCCGGCGGCAGGGCTCACTGCTGGATCTCGTTCATCCGCGCCAGCAGCAGCGCCTCGGTGGCGATCGAGTGGCGGAACGTGTCCAGGTGCAGCGACTCGTTCGGGCTGTGCGCACGCGAGTGCGGGTCCTCCACCCCGGTCACGAGGATCTGTGCGGCGGGGAACGTCTCGACGAGGTCGGCGATGAAGGGGATCGACCCGCCGATGCCGACGTCGACCGGATCCTTGCCGTATCCGTCGGCCATCGCCGCACGGGCGAGGCCCACCGCCCATCCCGCCGTGTCCACGAGGAAGGGGTTCCCGAGGTCCTCGTCGGAGAACTCCAGCTGCGCACCGAACGGCGCATGCGCGCGCAGATGCGCCGTCAGCGCCTCGTACGCCTCCGTCGCGGACTGGCCCGGGGCGACCCGGCAGCTCAGGACGACGCGGGTCTGCGCGGCCAACGTGTTCGACGCCTCTTCGACCGAGGTGGCGTCGATCCCGATGATCGTCACGGACGGCTTGTTCCAGATCCGGCCGAGGATCGTCCCCTCGCCGATCGGGCTCACCCCGGGGAGCAGTCCGGTCTCGGCGCGAAGCGTGTCCTCCCCGTACTCGGGCGTCTCCGCGTCCCGCACGCGGAGCCCTTCGACCGCGACGGAGCCGTTCTCGTCCCACAGCGTGTCGAGGAGGCGCACGGTGGCCATCATCGCGTCCGGCACGGCGCCCCCGAACATCCCGGAGTGCGAGGAGTGGTCCAGCGTGCGCACCGTCATCGTGAACCGCGCCGCACCGCGGAGGGAGACCGTCAGGCCCGGGGTCTCCGAGTCCCAGTTTCCGGAGTCCGCCACCACGATCGCATCGGCCCGCAGCGCGTCCTCGTTGTCGCGGAGGAACTGCGCGAAGGAGCGCGATCCGTACTCCTCCTCCCCCTCCACGAAGAGGGCGATACCGAGGTCCAGATCGTCGCCGAGCGTCTCGGCGACCGCGCGCAGGGCGGCGATGTGGGTCATGATGCCGGCCTTGTCGTCCGCCGCGCCGCGGCCGTAGAGGCGCCCGTCGCGGACCGTCGGCTCGAACGGCGGGGTCTCCCACAGCGCGTCGTCTCCGGGGGGCTGCACGTCGTGATGGGCGTACAGCAGGATCGTCGGCCGGCCGTTGCGCGCGGCGCGCGTGGCCAGGACGGCGGGCTGGCCGAGCTCATCCGTCCCGGGGATCGCGGCGCGCAGCACGCGCACGCTGTCGAATACCCCGGTGTCGGTCGCCAGGGCCGCCACGGCGTCCGCGCTGCGCACGAGCTGCTCCTGGTCGAACGCGGGCCAGGCGATGCCGGGAATGCGCACGAGGTCGCCGAGATCTGCGAGAGCGGAGGGGACGGCGCCGGCGACGGACTCGCGCAGGGCCGCCTCGAGGTCGGCGGACGCGGTGACCGAAGGTGAGGGAGAAGTCATGCGAGTAATCTTAAGGCGACCCCTTCCACGCACGTCAGGAGCCTTCGTGGCCGATACCCCCGCAAGCCCCGCTTCGAACGACGAGTCCGCAGCGCCCACGGTCGGCAAGGGCCGGCCCACGCCGAGCCGCGCCGAGCAGGAGGCTGCGCGCCGCCGACCGCTCGTGGCGGACACCAAGGAGGCGCGGGCCAAGGCCAAGGCCGAGCTGCAGGAGCGCCGCGAGCGGGCCCGCATCGGGATGGCGAACGGCGAGGACAAGTACCTCCCCGCCCGGGACAAGGGTCCGCAGCGCCGCTGGGTCCGCGACTACGTCGACGCCGGCTGGCATCTCAGCGAGTTCGTGATGGCGCTGATGGTGCTCGTGATCATCGCCTCGCTCATCCCGAACATGGCCGTGGCCTACTGGGCGTTCGTGGTGCTGTGGGGCTACATCATCCTCGCGATCGCGGACATGGTGATCCTCAGCGTCCGGATCAAGCGCAAGGCCGCGGCGAAGTTCGGCGAGGATCGCCGCGAGAAGGGCCTCGGCTGGTACGCGGCCATGCGCTCCCTGCAGATGCGCTTCATGCGCTTGCCGAAGCCCCAGGTCAAGCGCGGTCAGTACCCGGTCTGACGCGCCCCCGACGACGAGACCCCTCGTTCTCCGCGGAGGACGAGGGGTCTCGTCGTCGGGCTCAGCGCGGAAGGCCGCGGGAGATCTGACGCGCCCAGAGCGGCCCGCGGTAGAGGAAGGCCGTGTACCCCTGGACCAGGGTCGCGCCGGCGTCCAGTCGCTCGCGGACGTCGGCGCCCGTCTCCACTCCCCCGACCGAGATCACGCAGAAGTCCTCCGGGACCGCCGCGCGCACGATGCGCAGCACCTCGAGCGACCGCGCGCGCAGGGGCGCACCCGACAGCCCACCGGCGCCGGCGGCCTCCACCACGCCGGCGGCGGTGCGCAGGCCCTCCCGCCCGATCGTCGTGTTCGTCGCGATGATCCCGTCGAGTCCCTCGGCGACGGCGAGGCGGGCGATCGCCTCGACCTCGTCGTCCGGCAGGTCCGGCGCGATCTTCACCAGCAACGGCGTGGCCCCCGCGGCCGCCTTCACCTCGCGGAGCAGGGGCGCGAGCGTCTCGACCGCCTGCAGGCCGCGCAGCCCCGGGGTGTTCGGCGAGGAGACGTTGATCGCGAGATAGTCCGCCAGCGGCGCCAGGCGCGTCGCCGAGGAGACGTAGTCGGCGATCGCATCCTCCACGGCGACCACTCGGCTCTTGCCGATGTTGACGCCGACGACCGCGCGCGGATGACGTCGCCGCAGCCGGCGCAGACGCGGCTCCACCGCCTCCGCTCCCGCGTTGTTGAACCCCATGCGGTTGATCACCGCGCGGTCGGGCACGAGCCGGAACAGCCGGGGCTTGGGGTTTCCCGGCTGCGCGAGCGCCGTGATCGTGCCCACCTCGACATGCCCGAACCCGAGGGCGTCCAGCCCGCGGACGCCGACGGCGTTCTTGTCGAACCCGGCCGCGACGCCGAACGGCGTCGGGAACGTGAGGCCGAGCGCGGTCACCCTGTCGCCCTCGGGCGAGCGGGTCAGCGCTCGGGCGACCCACGAGAACGGCGGCACCCCCAGGATGCGGATGACGAGCATCGCCGCGTGGTGGGCGAACTCGGGATCCAGTCGCGACAGGACGTGGCGGAAGAGGAGCGCGTACATCCCTGCCAGGCTACCGGTCGGCGGGCTCCGGCTCGGACGAGGCGTGGTCGGCACGGAGATCAGCGATCGCGGACTCGAAGTCCTCCAGCGAGTCGAACGCCTGATAGACGCTCGCGAACCGGAGGTAGGCGACCTCATCGAGAGCGCGCAGCGGCCCGAGGATCGCGAGCCCGATCTCGTTCGTGTCCAGCTGCGAGACACCGGTCTGACGGACCGCCTCCTCCACGCGCTGAGCGAGGATGGCGAGATCCGCCTCCGTCACGGGGCGGCCCTGGCACGCCTTCCGGACGCCCGAGATCACCTTCTCGCGGCTGAACGGCTCCATGACGCCGGAACGCTTGATGACGTTGAGGCTCGCCGTCTCCGTGGTCGAGAAACGCCCCCCGCATTCGGGGCACTGACGACGGCGGCGGATCGAGAGACCGTCATCGCTCGTGCGGGAGTCGATCACGCGCGAATCGGGGTGACGGCAGAAGGGGCAGTGCATGGTGAGTAAGACTACGCCTCCGCCGTGACCACCGGCGCACCGACGAACCGTGCCTCGATGGCCTCGCCGTGCGCGGGAAGGACCTCGGTGTCCGCCAGGGCGACGATCGCCTCGCGGACCTCCGACAGAGCCGCGCGGTCGTACTCGATCACCTGCTGCGGACGCAGGAACGTGTAGGCCCCGAGGCCTGGCGCATAGCGCGCCTGTCCGCCGGTCGGCAGGACGTGGTTGCTGCCCGCGAGGTAGTCGCCCAGGCTCACCGGGCTGTCCTCGCCGACGAACACGGCTCCGGCGCTCGTGAACGACGCTGCCGCCTCGGCCGCATCGGCGAGGTGCAGCTCGAGGTGCTCAGGCGCGTACGCGTTGCTGAAGGCCACAGCGGCCTCGCGTCCGTCCACGAGCACGAGGGCGGACTGCGGCCCGGACAGCGCGGCGGCGACCCGATCCGCGTGACGGGTGGACGCCGCGAGCTGCTCCACCCGCTCGGCGACACGGGCGGCGAGCTCGGCCGAATCGGTCACGAGCACGGCCGACGCCTGTTCGTCGTGCTCGGCCTGGCTGACGAGGTCGGCCGCCACCAGGAGCGGGTCCGCCGTCTCGTCGGCCACGATCAGGATCTCCGTCGCGCCCGCCTCCGCGTCGGTTCCGACGACGCCGGCCACGGCCCGCTTGGCGGAGGCGACGAAGTTGTTGCCGGGACCGGAGAGCACGTCGACCGGGTCGAGGCCGAGCGCGTCCACGCCGTAGGCGAACGCGCCGATCGCTCCCGCGCCGCCCATGGCGTAGACCTCATCGACGCCGAGCAGACCCGCCGCGGCGAGGATCGTCGGGTGCACCCGGCCATCCTGGTCCGCCTGCGCCGGCGAGGCGAGCGCGATCTCGGAGACGCCCGCCACCTGTGCCGGGACGACGTTCATGATCACGCTGGAGGGGTAGACGGCCTTGCCGCCGGGGATGTACACCCCGACGCGGCCGACCGGCTGCCACCGTTGGCGGATCCGTGCGCCCGCTCCCAGCTCGGTGACCGCGGGAGCCGGCACCTGTGCCTCGGAGGCCGCACGCACCCGACGGATCGACTCCTCGATCGCGGAGCGGATCCTCGGCTCCAGCGCGGCCACGGCGTCGTCGATGTGCTGCTTCGGCACCCGGATGGCGTGATCGACGACGCGGTCGAAGCGCTCGGCCTGCTCGCGCAGCGCGCTCTCGCCGCGCACGCGCACGTCCTCGACGAGGGCGGCCGCGGTCGCCAGGGCCTCGGCGCGCGCCGCGGTGGCGCGAGGGACCGCCGCGAGCATCTCGGCGGTGGTGAGGGTGCGTCCCCTCAGGTCGATCGTCTGCATGCGTCCTCAGCCTCGGGTCATGTCGGTCGTGTCGTGCAGGTAGCCCACCCGCCCGTCGTCGTGGCGGACCACATAGGCGCCGCCGCGGTCCTCGAGGACGAGGATCCACGCGTCGGGCCCGATCTCGAAGATGACGGATCCCCGCTCATCGTGCACCGGTCGCCGCTCCGGCGCCAGCGCCCAGAAAGGCTGTGCGACGGACGCCGCCGGCTCGTCGACCGTCGCGACCGCACGCGTCCGCGTGTCCTCGACGTCGTCGTCCTCCGGCACGGGGCCGGGCTGCTCACCCGAGAGACGCAGATCCGTGTCCGTCTCCACCAGCGGAGCGAACACCTCGGTGAGGGCGTCGGGCATGACCTCGTCGCGCTCCTCGGCGGGCTGCGCGGCGTCCGTGTCCGTGACGGCGTCCGTGCCGGTGCCGGTCTCGTGCCGGCGCGCATCGGCGCGGTCCCGCGTGTCGACGGCGTCGTCCTCCACCGCGGAACGGCGCGCGTAGGCGGGAGCGTAGGCGTCGCCGGCGGGGTCGACGGAGGTGGTGCCGGGCTCGGCACCGGCGGCGTGCGCACGGGAGGAGAACTGCGGCGGGGCGTCGGTCGGGCCTGTCGCCGGGTCGTCCGTCCGGGCCGCTGCCTCCTCGGCAGCGGGTGCGGGGGCCGAGTCCGGCTGCGGGATCGGGCGCGGACGCGCGATCACCGGGCGCACCGGGTTGGCGTTGCGGTGCGCGAGCGTCTCCTGACGCCCCTCGAAGTCGTCGCGCAGGCGCGGGACGAGCGGGGCGAACACGGTGAGGACCACGAGTCCGAGCGAGAGGAGGAGCTCCAGCCAGACGGCCCAGCTCCCGGCGCCCGGGTTCGCCGTGGCGAACGACAGACGGATCTGCTGCCACAGCAGCGCGGCCCAGCTGACGGCGGCGACCGAGAACGCCACCGAGGCGAACTGGTCGATCCCCAGGGACCCCACCCGACGGATGCCCTCCGGCGAGAACCGGCGCAGCACGATCAGGAAGGTGGCCACGGTGGGGACGCCCATCGGGAGCAGCCATTGCAGGTCGGGGCCCCACAACGACACGCCGTCGGCGAACGGGAAGCCGAAGGCCGGCACGAACGACAGCACGAAACCGACCAGCCACGCGCCGACGATCAGGAGCTCGCGCAGGGTGAAGCCCAGGATGCCCTCCTGCGGCGCGGCCTCGACGATGACGTCGGCCTCGGGGGTCGCGTCGATGCCCTCCACGACCGGGACGGCATCCGCCGGGTCGGTCGTTCGCGACGTGGCCGCGGGCTCCCCGTCGTCGGTGACGCGGGCCGTCTCCGCCACCGGCGCGGCGGCGGACGGCCCGTCGGGCGTGGACAGCGCGTCGTCGTTCGCGTCGTCCTCAGGCGCCGAGGGGACGGAGGGATTCTCGTTCGTCATGAGGGTCCTTTCGCGTGAGAGCGGCCGTGCCCGGCGTCTCCGACGCGAACAGATCCTACCCGCGCGCCGCGGATCGTCCCTGAGCGGAACGTGCACGTGACGGGGGCGACGTGGTGCGCGTCGCCCCCGGCTCCGAACGGTGTCACCCCAGGCACTGCGGACCGAGGAGCGACTTGAGGTCCCCGAACAGGTCGGCCGTGACCGAGACCGGCATCGGGACCTCGAAGACCTTCGCCCGCCCTCCCCGGTGCATGGTCAGCATGACCTCGGTCTCCCCCGCGTGGCGGCGCAGGACGTCCGCGAGGTCCTCGATCACCCGTTCCGTCGCCCGCTGCTCGGGGACCACGAGCGTCAGCGGTCCTGCCGCGTCGAAGGAGCCGACGTCCGGCGTGAACGCCGCCTGGGCGTGCAGGTTCATCCCGTCGTCTCGCCGCGACACCCGCCCTCGGACCGCGATGATGGCGTCCGACTGCAGCATGCCCTGGAACTCGAGATAGGTCTTGCCCATGAACATGACGGTGATCTCGCCGTGGAAGTCCTCGACCGTGATCATCCCGTAGGGGTTTCCGCTGGCCTTCGCGACGCGATGCTGGACGCTCGTGATGAGACCCGCGATGGTCACCTGGTCGCCGTCCTGCAGGTCCTCCGACTCCAGCAGGCTGTTGATCGCGATGGACGCGTGCTTCGCCAGCGGCACCTCCAGGCCCGCGAGCGGATGGTCGGAGACATACAGCCCCAGCATCTCGCGCTCGAAGGCGAGCTTGTCCTTCTTCGTCCATTCCGGGCGCTCGGGAACCTTCGCCGGAGCCGCCTCCTCCAGGTCGTCGTAGAGGCTGTCGAAGTCGAAGCCGATCGCCCCCTGGGCCTCGTTGCGCTTCTGGCCGACGGCGGCCTCCACCGCGTCCTCGTGGATCTCCACCAGCGCGCGGCGCGTGTCCCCCATCGAGTCGAAGGCACCCGCCTTGATCAGCGACTCGATGGTCCGCTTGTTCGAGACGTGCATCGGGACCTTCTTGAGGAAGTCGTGGAAGGAGGTGAAGTTCTCCTTCTCCCTCGCCTGCACGATCCCGTCCACGACGTTGCTGCCGACGTTGCGGACGGCGCCGAGACCGAAGCGGATGTCCTCCCCGACGGCCGCGAAGAAGTTGATCGACTCGCGCACGTCCGGCGGGAGGACCTTGATCCCCATCCGTCGGCACTCGTTGAGGTACAGCGCCATCTTGTCCTTGGAGTCGCCGACGCTCGTGAGCAGCGCCGCCATGTACTCGGCGGGGTAGTGCGCCTTGAGGTAGGCGGTCCAGTACGAGATCACGCCGTAGGCGGCCGAATGCGCTTTGTTGAACGCGTAGTCGGAGAACGGCAGCAGGATCTCCCAGAGCGCCTGGACCGCGCCGTCGGAGTAGCCGTTGGCCCGCATGCCCGCGTGGAACCCCTCGTACTGCTTGTCCAGCTCGGACTTCTTCTTCTTGCCCATCGCACGCCGCAGGATGTCCGCTTGGCCCAGGGAGAAGCCGGCCACCCGCTGGGCGATCGCCATCACCTGCTCCTGGTAGATGATCAGGCCGTAGGACTCCTCGAGGATGTCGGCCAGCGACTCGGTGAACTCCGGGTGGATCGGCGTGATCTCCTGCAGGCCGTTCTTGCGCAGCGCGTAGTTCGTGTGCGAGTTCGCCCCCATCGGCCCCGGGCGATACAGGGCGATCAGCGCCGAGATGTCGCCGAAGTTGTCGGGCTTCATCAGACGCATGAGGGATCGCATGGGTCCGCCGTCGAGCTGGAAGACCCCGAGCGAGTCGCCGCGGGCCAGCAGGTCGTACGCGGCGCGGTCGTCCAGCGCCAGATCCTCCAGCACGAGGTCCTCGTCGCGGTTCATCTTGATGTTCGCGAGGGCGTCGGAGATGATCGTCAGGTTCCGCAGCCCGAGGAAGTCCATCTTGATGAGCCCGAGGGACTCGCAGGACGGGTAGTCGAACTGCGTGACGATCTGTCCGTCCTGCTCCCGTCGCATGATCGGGATGATGTCGATCAACGGGTGCGAGGACATGATCACGCCGGCGGCGTGCACGCCCCACTGGCGCTTCAGGTTCTCCAGTCCCAGTGCGGTGTCGAAGACGGTCTTGGCCTCGGGATCCGTCTCGATGACGGTGCGGAACTCCGACGCCTCCTTGTATCGCGGGTGGTCCTTGTCGAACATGCCGTCCAGGGGCATGTCCTTGCCCATCACCGCCGGCGGCATCGCCTTGGTGAGCTTCTCCCCCATGCTGAACGGGAACCCGAGCACGCGCCCGGCGTCCTTGAGGGCCTGCTTCGCCTTGATGGTGCCGTAGGTGACGATCTGGGCCACGCGCTCGTCGCCGTACTTCTCGGTGACGTACTGGATCACCTCGCCGCGACGACGGTCGTCGAAGTCGACGTCGAAGTCGGGCATGGAGACGCGGTCCGGGTTCAGGAAGCGCTCGAAGATGAGGCCGTGCTCGAGCGGGTCGAGGTCGGTGATCCGCATCGCGTAGGCCGCCATCGATCCCGCTCCGGAACCTCGTCCCGGGCCGACGCGCACGCCGTTGTCCTTGGCCCAGTTGATGAAGTCGGCGACGACGAGGAAGTAGCCGGGGAAGCCCATCGACGAGATGACCTCGACCTCGTAGTCGGCCTGCTTGCGCACCGCATCCGGGATGCCGTTCGGGTAGCGGTAGTGCAGCCCCTTCTCCACTTCCTTGATGAACCAGCTCTCCTCCGTCTCGCCCTGCGGGACGGGGAATCGCGGCATGAAGTTGGCGCTGGTGTTGAACGAGACGTCGCAGCGCTCGGCGATCAGCAGCGTGTTGTCGCAGGCGACCGGGTGGTCGCGGAACACCTGGCGCATCTCCGCAGCGGACTTCACGTAGTAGCCGTCGCCGTCGAACTTGAACCGGTTCGGGTCGTCGAGGGTCGACCCCGACTGCACGCACAGCAGTGCCGCGTGGCTCTTGGCGTCGTGCTGGTGGGTGTAGTGCAGATCGTTGGTCCCCACCAGCGGGATGCCGAGGTCCTTCGCGATCTTGAGGAGGTCCCCGGTGACTCGGCGCTCGATCTCGAGCCCGTGATCCATGATCTCGGCGAAGTAGTTCTCCTTGCCGAAGATGTCCTGGAACTCCGCGGCGGCCGCGCGGGCGGCGTCGTACTGGCCGAGGCGGAGCCGGGTCTGGATCTCCCCTGACGGGCACCCCGTCGTGGCGATCAGGCCCTTGCTGTACTTCTGCAGGATCTCCCGATCCATGCGGGGCTTGAAGTAGTACCCCTCGATGCTCGCCGTCGAGGACAGCCGGAAGAGGTTGTGCATGCCCTCCGTCGTCTCGGACAGGAGAGTCATGTGGGTGTAGGCGCCGGATCCGGAGACGTCATCGCGCTGCTGCTCGGGGGATCCCCACCGCACCCGGCTCTTGTCGCTGCGGTGCGTGCCCGGCGTGACGTAGGCCTCGATGCCGATGATGGGCTTGACCCCGGCGTCCTTCGCGGCCTTGTAGAACTCGAACGCCGCGAAGGTGTTGCCGTGGTCGGTCACCGCCACCGCGGGCATCCCCTGTTTCACCGCCTCCTGCACGAGCGGCCCGATGCGTGCGGCACCGTCCAGCATCGAATACTCGCTGTGCACGTGGAGGTGGACGAAGGAGTCGGATGCCATGCCTTCGAGTCTACGGACCGCCTCCGACGCCCGGCGCCGGCGTCAGCGGGCCGCGCGAGTTCAGGCATTCGCACGAGATCAGGCGAATATCGCGCTGACCAGCCTGAACTCGCGCGTGTGCCTGAGCTCGCGCGGGTTCCCGAGGACCGCGACGACGCCAGGACCGCGCGGGATCAGCGGAGGTCGAGGCGCATCAGCACGCGAGGGAAGCCGTCCAGCACCGAACGGGTCTCCGCGGCCTTCTTGAATCCCGCCGACTCGAACAGGGCGCGTGTGCCCACGTACGCCATGGTCAGGTTGACCTTCTCCCCCGCGTTGTCGACGGGATACCCCTCGATGGCGGGGGCCCCGCGCTCTCGCGCGTAGGCGACGGCTCCTTCGATCAGGGCGTGCGAGACGCCCTGCTTGCGGTGGCCGGGACGGACGCGGAAGCACCAGAGCGCCCAGACGTCCAGGTCGTCGACGTGCGGGATGAGCCGATTGCGCGCGAAGCTCGTGTCCCGTCGCGGATGCAGCGCCGCCCAGCCCACCGGCTCGCCGTCCCGGTAGGCGATCACGCCGGGAGGCGGGTCCTGATGACACAGTTCACGGACGCGGTCGGCGCGCGCCGCTCCGCGCAGGGCGACGTTCTCCTTGTTCCCGATCCGATAGCTCAGGCAGAAGCACACGTTCGAAGCCGGGTTCTTCGGCCCCACGAGCGTGGCGACGTCCTCGAACACGGTCGCAGGCCGGACGACGATGGTCATGGGCCCAGTCTGGCGCCCCGCACCGACATCCGCGCGTCATTCCCCGCGGAGGATCTCCAACGCGTGCCGGAAGTCCGCGGGATATGGCGACTCGAACTCCACCCAGTCCCCCGAGCCCGGGTGGGAGAAGCCGAGTCGATGCGCGTGCAGCCACTGGCGGGTGAGGCCGAGCCGGGCCGACAGCGTGGGGTCGGCGCCGTAGAGCGGATCCCCCACACAGGGGTGGCGATGCGCCGCCATGTGCACCCTGATCTGATGCGTTCGCCCGGTCTCCAGGTGGATCTCCAGCAGGGACGCCCCGGGAAAGGCCTCGAGCGTCTCGTAGTGCGTGACCGAAGGCTTGCCGTCCGGGGTGACGGCGAACTTCCACGAGTGGTTCGGGTGTCTGCCGATGGGCGCGTCGATGGTCCCGACGAGCGGATCCGGGTGTCCCTGCACCACCGCGTGGTACACCTTCTCGACGGTGCGCTCCTTGAACGCGCGCTTGAGCGCGGTGTACGCACGCTCGGTCTTGGCGACGACCATGAGCCCGCTCGTCCCCACGTCCAGCCGGTGCACCACCCCTTGCCGCTCCGGTGCGCCGCTGGTCGCGATGCGGAAGCCGGCGGCCGCGAGGGCTCCGACCACGGTCGGCCCCTCCCATCCGAGCGAGGGATGCGCGGCGACGCCGGTGGGCTTGTCGACGACGACGATCTCGTCGTCGTCGTGGACGATCCCGAGCTCCGGGACGGCGATCGGCTCGATCCGCGGTTCCTGGCGGGGCTGCCAGGAGACATCGAGCCACCCGCCTCCGCGCAGCCGGTCGGACTTGCCGAGCACGGCACCGTCCTGGGACACCCCGCCCGCCTCGGCCACCTCGGCGGCGAAGGTCCGCGAGAAGCCCAGCATCTTCGCGAGCGCGGCGTCGACGCGGGCGCCGTCGAGACCGTCCGGGACCGGAAGGGAACGGGTCTCCACGTCAGACGTCCGCGCGGTCCTGGCCGTCACCGGCCGACTCGCCCGCGGAGGAGGCGGGCGCCGCATCCCGTTCGCGCGTGCCGTCCAGACGCAGGCCCACCACCACGAGAAGGGCGACGGAGATCATGCCCGTGACGATGAAGATGTCAGCGACGTTGAAGATCGCCGGCATCATCCACGGCATCGAGATCATGTCCACGACGTGGCCGACGGGAAATCCCGGCTCTCGGAAGAGGCGGTCCGTCAGGTTCCCGAGCACTCCGCCCAGGAGCGCCCCGAGGACCACGGCCCACAACCGCGAGCGGACCCCCACCGCCTTCCACACGATGACGCCCGCGACCACCGCGAGCGCGATCGTGAAGATCCAGGTGACGTTCTCGCCGAGGGAGAACGCGGCGCCCGGGTTGCGCACGGAGTACAGCTGCAGGAACTCGCCGAGGACCGGGACCGGCTGGTGCAGCGGCAGGTGTTCGATCGTGAGGTACTTCACGAACTGATCGGCGGCCAGCACGACCGCCGCGAGAATCGCGACGATCGCGCCGGCCGCCGAACGATGCAGAGGTCGACGCCCTGGCAACAGGCCGACCTAGCGACCGGCCTGCGAGACCGGGCTGTCCGAGGAGCCCGAGGGACCCGACTGGGAGTCGAGGTCGCGGAGCTGGTTCTCGATGTAGCTGCGCAGCTGCGAGCGGTAGGAGCGCTCGAAGTCGTGCAGCTCGGTGATCCGGCTCTCCAGCACGTTGCGCTCGCGCTCGAGACGAGCGGTCTGCTCGCGCTGCTGCGCCTCGGCGTCGGCGAGGATCTTCGCCGCCTGCGCCTTGGCGTCCGCGATGAGCTGGTCGCGCTGGGACTTGCCCTCGGCGACGTGCTCGTCGTGCAGACGCTGGGCCAGCTCGATGATGCCCGCCGGGGCCGCACCCGAGGACGGCTCGGGGGTGGGCGCCGGAGCGGCGACGGGGGCCGGCGCGGGCGTCTCGGCGGCGGCCGGCGCCTTCTCGCCGGACTCGTACGCGGCCAGCTTGGCCTTCAGCTCGGCGTTCTCCTCGAGCGCCTTGCGCCACTCGATGACGATCTCGTCGAGGAAGTCGTCCACCTCGTCCGGGTCGAACCCGTCCTTGAAACGGACGTGCTGGAACTGCTTGGTGACGACGTCATCCGGGGTCAATGCCATTGGTGGCTCCTCTTTCGATGAGTTCTCGGCGGCCAGGTGGACTGTTGGCGCGTACCCGGGGCGCGCACCTCTGGGAAAGCATAGTCGTCCCGACCGGGTTTGCGCGGGACGGGGTCGCCCCGCGTTCAGGACTGGGCGATCACACGCGTGACGGACATCAGGATGAGCACGACGAGCATCGTCAGGGCGAATCCGAAGTCGATCGCGACCGGTCCGACCCTCAGCGGAGGAATGAGGCGGCGGAACAGCTTGATCGGCGGATCGGTGACCGTGAAGACGATCTCGGCGACGACGAGCCCTGCGCCCTTGGGACGCCACTCGCGGTTGAACATCGGGATGTACTCGAGCACAAGGCGCGCGAGCAGCACGATGAAGTAGATCAGCAGCACCCCGTTGAGGATGGCCGCGATCAGCGGGATCGGTGACACGCGTCAGGAGTGCGCGAGCGCGGTGTCCGGGTCCGCCCCGGCGATCCCACCCTGACCCGACACCGCGATGCTCTCCGGGGAGAGCAGGAAGACCTTGCTGGTCACCCGCTCGATGCGCCCGTAGAGGCCCAGCGACAGGCCGCTCGCGAAGTCGATGAGCCGGCGCGCGTCGGCGTCGCTCATCTGCGAGAGGTTGATGATCACGGGGATCCCGTCACGGAAGCTCTCCGCGATCACCTGGGCGTCACGGTACTGCTTCGGGTGCACGGTGAGGATCTCGTTGACCGCGCCGGAGGCCGGCTGGCGCACGGCCGTGGGACGCCGCAGAGGCGTCACCGGAGCGGCGGGCTTCAGGTCCTCGCGCTCACGCTCACGCTCGCGCTCGACGTCGCGCTCACGGCGCACCGGAGCGGCGGAGGCCTGAGCCTCCTCCTCGTAGACCTCTTCCTCATCGGCGAGGCCCAGGTACACCATGGTCTTCTTCAGCGGGTTCCCCATCGTGTCCTCCGGAAGTGTGTGGGGTGTGTTCTTCCTTCGAGGCTAGCCCTGGGCAGGGCGGGGACCCGTGATTGCGGAGCCGATCCGCAGGTGTGTCGCGCCGGCGGCGATCGCCTCCGCGAAGTCTGCGGTCATGCCCGCGGAGATCCAGGACGCGTCCGGCGCGACCGCCCGCAGGCGCGCGGCGTATCCGTGCAGCCGCGCGAACGCGGAGGCCGGCTCCTCGTCCAGCGGAGCGACCGCCATCAGTCCGCGCAGCGTGAGGGTCGACAGGCTCTGCACATGCTCCGCGAGCGCCTCGAGGCCGTCGGGGCTCACGCCGCCTCGGGACGGATCCTCCGTGAGGTTCACCTGGATCAGCACGTCGAGGGCGCGATCGTCCTCCGCCGCTCGCTCGAGGGCGTCCGCGAGCCGCTCACGGTCCACGGAGTGCACGGTGTGCGCGGCGCGGCGGATCGCCGCCGCCTTCTTGGTCTGCGCCTGTCCGATGAAATGCCAGCGCAGATCGTGGAGGTCCTGCAGCTCGCCCGTCTTCGCGGTGATCTCCTGTTGCCGGTTCTCCCCCACCTCGCGCACGCCGAGAGCGTGCAGCTCGCGGACCAGCGACGCCGGGTGGAATTTGGTCACCACGATGCGCGTGAGCTCCGCGGGGTCTCGCCCGGCCCGACGCGCGGCGTCCGCGATCGCCTCGTCGATCGCGGACAGCCGCTCCGCCAGCGTCACTTCAAGAACTCGGGGATGTCGATGTCGTCGTCGGCGAACGCCGGCTCAAGGCTGGTCGCCACGACCGGGAGCACGGGCGAGGCAGGGGTCGCAGCGGTCGGCGCCGGGGCATCGGCGGACTCCGTCGCCGTGGTCTCGGACTCGTCGTCGGCCAGCCCGATCTCCTGCACCGGGGCGGCGGGCCGGGAGACGACCATCGGGTCCAGCCGCAGCGACGGCTCTCCGCCGTCGAAGCCCGCGGCGATCACCGTGACGCGCACCTCGTCGCCGAGCGTGTCGTCGATGACCGTGCCGAAGATGATGTTGGCCTCGGGGTGCGCGGCCTCCTTGACGAGGTCCGCCGCGTCGTGGATCTCGAAGATGCCGAGGTTCGACCCGCCCTGGATCGACAGCAGCACGCCGTGCGCGCCCTCGATCGAGGCCTCCAGCAGCGGCGACTCCACCGCGAGCTCGGCGGCCTTGATCGCCCGGTCCGCGCCGCGCGCGGATCCGATGCCCATGAGCGCGGAGCCCGCGCCCTGCATGACCGACTTCACGTCGGCGAAGTCGAGGTTGATGAGGCCGGGGGTGGTGATGAGGTCCGTGATGCCCTGAACACCGGCGAGCAGCACCTGGTCGGCGGTCGCGAACGCCTCGATCATCGAGATGCCTCGATCGCTGATCTCCAGCAGCCGGTCGTTCGGTACGACGATGAGCGTGTCGACCTCTTCCTTCAGCTTGGCGACACCGGCTTCGGCCTGGCTCTGGCGACGGCGCCCCTCGAAGGAGAACGGCTTGGTCACGACGCCGATCGTCAGCGCGCCGATGGACTTCGCGATCCGCGCGACGACCGGCGCGCCGCCGGTGCCCGTGCCGCCGCCCTCGCCGGCGGTCACGAAGACCATGTCCGCACCGGTGAGCGCCTGCTCGATCTCCTCCGCGTGGTCCTCGGCCGCCCGGCGTCCGACCTCCGGGTCGGCGCCCGCGCCGAGACCCCGGGTCAGTTCCCGCCCGACGTCGAGCTTGACGTCCGCGTCGCTCATCAGCAGCGCCTGCGCGTCGGTGTTGACGGCGATGAACTCGACACCGCGCAGCCCGAGCTCGATCATGCGGTTGACGGCGTTGACGCCGCCACCGCCGACGCCGACGACCTTGATCACGGCGAGGTAGTTCTGGTTCTGGCTCATCCCGGCCTCCGATTGTCGAGCCTTGAGTCGGGAACCTTAAACCTCAACGAGAGGGTTAAAGTATTTCCCGGTATTGCGTTCTCTCGAATCGAAGGTAAGCGGCACCGGGGCCCTGCGATCGCAAGGACACGCGCGTGTCGGCGTTAACGGGCCGAAACTCCTCCGCGGGGCGGCCTTCCCGCCCGGGGCGGCTGCCCGACTCAGCCCACGACAGCCGCGTCCGGCGAGGAGACGTCGTACAGCGCCCGCTCCGGCTGCGCCGCCATCAGCTTGCTCAGGATCAGCGCCTTCAGCCCGGACTCCTCCGCGCTCCCCCACACGACGGTCGCTCCCGACGAGAGCGCGAGGGTGACGTCGTCCACCGAGGTCGCGGTCACCGTCTCGACCTGCCCGCGCAGGTCCTCGGGCAGCGCGCGCATGACCGTCCCGGCCGCCGTGAACGGCTTCGACCCCGTTCCGCCCTCGACCTCGATCAGGGCGAATCCCGGGGGGCGCTCGGTGGAGGTCGAGAGGGCGATGCCGGCGCCGTCGACGACCGTGAAGCCCGCCTCGGACGAGACCACGCCGACGGGCGTCCGCTCGACGATGCGCACCGTCAGCTCGTGGGGCGGCTTCGCCTCGAGCTGATAGGTCTCGATGAGCGGGAAGGCGACGAGCGCCTCCTTCACCTCGCTCGAGCTGATCAACGCCAGCGGTGTGCCCTTCTGTCCCGCGAGCGCCTCCGCCACCTCCTCGGGGTTGAGCGCGTGCGTGCCCACCACGGTGATCTTCTCCAGCGCGAACAGCGGGCTGTACGCGGTCGCCGCACTTCCGAGCACGATGGCGAGCACCGCCAGGATCCCTCCGATCCAGGCGAGGCGGCGCCGGCGCGAGCGCTGCGTGAAGCGGCGGATCTCGGCCCGCAGCGTCCGGCGCCGCGCCTTGGCGGCGCGCCACACGTCGCGTGGGCTCAGCCGGCCGTCGGCGACGCCCGGCTCTCCGGGTCCCTCCCGATCCGCGGGCGCGGGCTGCGGGGACGCCGGGGACGACGACGGACGGATCAGGCCCGGCAGCAGCGGGGCGATCGGCGCGGTCTCCTGCAGATCCTCCGCCATCGCCGCGGAGGGAGGACGCTCGACGTCCGCGGGCCGTGCGGGCGGCGCGGCCTCGACCGGTTCAGCCGGCCGAGGGATCGGGGCGGGCCGCCGCACCGGTCACGCCCCGGTGCGCCGCAGCGCCTCGAGAACCTGAGGGATGATCTGGTAGACGTTCCCGCAGCCGAGCGTGATGACGTGGTCCCCCTCGCGGGCGACAGAGGCGGTGTAGTCCGCCGCCTCCTGCCAGTCCGCCACGAAGTGCACGTGGGAGGGATCCGCGAAGGCGCCGCTGACGAGCTCGCCGGTCACCCCGGGCACCGGGTCCTCCCGCGCCCCGTAGACGTCGAGCATCACCGTGTGGTCGGCGAAGCGCTCGAGGACCTCGGCGAACTCCCGGTACATGTGCTGGGTGCGCGAGTACGTGTGCGGCTGCTGGATCGCGATGATCCGCCCGGGACCGGAGATCGTCCGCATCGCCTCGAGCGCCGCGCGGACCTCGGTCGGGTGGTGCGAGTAGTCGTCGTACACGCTCACCCCTCGCTCCGTGCCATGCAGCTCGAGGCGCCGCACGGTGCCGGCGAACCCCTCCACCGCGTGGACGGCCTCCGCGAGACGGTGGCCCAGTGTGAGCAGCACCGCGACCGCGCCGGCGGCGTTGACGGCGTTGTGCACGCCGGGAACGGCGAGCCGCATGCGCGCGCTCTCGCCCGCGTGCTCGATCGTGGCGGCGACCGGACCGTCGGTGGCGATGTCCGTCAGACGGACGTCGGCGTCATCCGCCTGTCCGAACGTCACGACGTTCGGGTGCGTGAGCCCCGCACGGACCCGCAGCGCACCGGGGTCGTCGCTCGAGATCACGACGGCCTCGGAGGCCTCGTTCCCGAAGCGGACGAAGGCGTCGTGAAACGCCTCGTCGGAGCCGAAGTGGTCGAGGTGGTCCGGATCCACGTTCGTGATGAGCGCGACCGCCGTGTCGTAGAGGAGGAAGGTCCCGTCCGACTCGTCGGCCTCGATGACGAAGAGGTCGTCCACACCGGAGGAGCTGGAGACGCCGAGCTGCTCGATCACACCGCCGTTGACGAAGTTCGGGTCCTCCCCGAGCGCCTGAAGCGCCGTCACGATCATGCCCGTCGAGGTGGTCTTCCCGTGCGCTCCCGCCACCGACACGAGGCGTCGGGAGCCGATCAGCCAGTACAGCGCCTGCGAACGGTGGATGACGTGCAGCCCGCGCTGCTTGGCCGTCACGTACTCGGGGTTCTCCGGCCAGATCGCGCCGGTGTGGACCACCGTGTCCGCATCCCCCAAGTGCGCGGCGTCGTGGCCGACGTGGACGGTGGCCCCCCGCTCGGCGAGAGCCCGCAGGGCGGCGCTGTCCGCACGGTCCGAACCGGAGACGCGGATGCCCGCGTCGAGGAACATCCGAGCGAGCCCGCTCATGCCGGATCCGCCGATGCCGATGAAGTGGGCGGAGCGGATCTCGTCCGGGATCGGGAGGGTGAGGTCGGGTCTGATCATGGCTCCCTCATCCTAAGTCGCCCGGCTCGGAGCGGGCTCCGGGGCGCGCCGTCCGGCGATGCCCGGTGCCCTTCGAGATGCCCGGCCGAGGGTGCTTGGTCAGCGCGCGAGCGCGCGATCGATCAGGGCGATGAGGTCTTCGGTTCCTCGCCGCGAGCCGACGTCCTCCGTGGCACGTGCCATGGCCTCACGGCGACCGGCGTCCTGCAGCAGCGGCACGACGACGGCGCGGACGCGTTCGGGCGTGAACGTCGCGTCGTCCTCCAAGAGGGCCGCTCCTGCCGCCACCGCGGAGGCGGCGTTCAGGCGCTGCTCACCGTTGCCGACGGCGTAGGGGACGTAGACCGCGGGGATGCCGAGGGCGCTGACCTCGCTGACGGTCGCCGCGCCGGAGCGCGACACGATCAGGTCCGCGAGGGCGAACGCGAGATCCATGCGGTCGACGTAGCGGCGCATCGTATATCCGGCGGCGCCCGGGTCGGCGAGATCCGACCGCTCTCCGGTGACGTGGAGGAGCTGCCATCCGGTCGCCAGGATGTCCTGCCACGACCCGGCGATGGCCTCGTTGATCCGCTGCGCGCCGAGGGATCCGCCGAACACCAGCAGCACCGGTCGAGCCGGGTCGAGACCGAACTCCGCCGCCGCCTCGAGCCGCCGCGCGGAACGGTCGAGCTCGACGACCTCGCGCCGCAGCGGCATCCCGACCACGGTCGAGCCGCGCAACGGCGTGCCCTCGAACGCGACCCCCACTCCGGCCGCGGAGCGCGCGCCGAGGACGTTCGCCAGCCCCGGGCGCGCGTTCGCCTCGTGCACCACGGACGGGACCCCCTCGCGGCGCGCCGCGACATAGGCCGGGGCCGACGCATATCCGCCGAACCCGACCAGGACGTCCACCCCACGGCCCGTCAGGTGGTCGCGCACCTGGCGAACGGCCCGGGGGAATCGCACGGGGAAGGCGAGAGCCGCGCCGTTCGGCCGCCGCGGGAACGGCACCTTGTCGACCGTCAGCAGCTCGTAGCCTCGCTGGGGCACCAGGCGCGCCTCCAGTCCCTCCTTGGTGCCGAGTACGAGGACCGAGGCGTCGGGGTCGCGGGCGAGGAGCCCGTCCGCGACGGCGAGCAGCGGGTTCACATGGCCGGCGGTGCCGCCGCCGGCCAGAAGATAGGTGGTCACCGAGCGACCCTACCCCGGTTTGCCGGCCCCTCCCGGAGCGCCGGCCCGCGAAGGGCGCCGGCCGTCGCCCCCGCCGGCAGCGACCGGGCGAAGGAGAGCAGCACACCGCAGGCGATCAGCACCGACACGAGCGAGGTACCTCCTTGCGACATGAACGGCAGCGGGACGCCCAGGACCGGGAAGATCCGCAGTACGACGCCGATGTTGATGAGGGCCTGCCCGATCACCCACACGACGATGCCGCCGGAGACGATGCGCACGAACGGATCGGCCGTCTTTCGGATGATGTGGAAGACCCCGACCGCGAACATCGCGAACAGGCCCAGCACGATCGCGCAGCCGATCAGCCCCAGCTCCTCACCGACGATGGCGAAGATGTAGTCGTTCGACGCCGCGGGGAGCCACCCGTACTTCTCCTGCGAGTTGCCCAGCCCGAGACCGAAGATCCCCCCGTTCGCCATCCCCCAGACGGCGTGCAGCTGCTGATAGCAGTCCGTGTAGTAACAGTCGATCGTGTCGGGGTTGAACAGGCTCATGATCTGGCTCATCCGGCGCTTGCTCGTGAGGGCGAGCACGGCCACCGCGACCAGCGACAGCAGCAAAGGCAGCAGGAAGATCCGCAGACGCACGCCGGAGAAGAACAGCGCCCCGAGCAGGACGAGGAACAGGATCATGGCCGTGCCGAGATCGTGCCCGCCCATGACCGTCCCGATCACGAGCGCGGACACCGGGATCAGCGGGATGAAGACGTGTTTCCACAGCCGCAGCAGCCTCTGCTTGCGATAGAGGATCAGTCCTGCCCACAGCGCCAGCGACAGCTTCAGGAACTCCGAGGGCTGGATGTTCTGTCCCGCGACGAGGATCCAGTTCCGGTTCCCGTCGTTCTCCACGCCGAGACCGGGCACGAACACGAGGAGCTGCAGAAGCGTCGTCAGGATCAGCGCGGGCCAGGCGATCCGCTTCCAGAACTCCACGGGAAGGCGACTGAGCAGGAACATCAACGGGACGCCGACGAGCGCGAAGACGCCCTGCTTCAGGACGACGTCGTAGGGCCCCTCCCCCCGGTCCACCGCGGTCGCGCTGGTGGCGGACAGGACCATCACCAGCCCGAACGCGGTCAGCAGCAGCGCTGTGGAGGCGATGAGCACGAACTCGGACGACACCGGGGTGAAGATGCGGCCCAGGGAGACGCGAGCGGCCAGCCCGCGCCCGCCGCCGTCAGCCGCCCCGCGGGGCGTCATCGCGGGGCGAGTCATCTGCGTCATGCGCGCTCCCCCGGCTGATCCACTCCCGCACCGCCTCGGCGAAGCGGTGGCCTCGATCCGCGTAGCTGTCGAACTGGTCGAAGGATGCCGCGGCGGGTGCGAGGAGCACGGTGTCGCCGTCATGCGCGATCCCGGCCGCCAGTTCCACGACGCGGTTCATGACCCCTTCAGTCTCGCCGGGGACGACCTCGATCACCGGGACCGCCGGCGCGTGTCGCTCGAACACCGCGAGCACCTCGCCGCGGTCCGCGCCGATCACGATCGCGGCGCGTGCGGTCGCCCCCGCTCCGGCGACGAGCTCGGAGAGGTCGACGCCCTTCAGATCGCCGCCGACGACCCAGATCGCCCCGGGGAAGGCACGGAGCGAGGACTGCGCCGCGTGCGGGTTGGTCGCCTTCGAGTCGTCGATCCAGGTGACACCGCCCGAACGTGCCACGACCTCGATGCGATGCGGGTCGAGCCGGAAAGCCTCCAGGGCGTCCCGGACGGCCTCCGGCGCGGCGCCGAAGGAACGCGCGATGGCCGCGGCCGCGAGGATGTTCTGCACGATGTGCGGGGCGGAGAGACCGCGCTCGGCGAGGGCGGCGACCGTCGTGAGCTCCAGGGCACTGCTCCGGCGCTCCTCCAGGAACGCACGATCGACGAGGATTCCCTCGACGATGCCGAGATCGCTGGGGCCGGGGATGCCGAGATCGAAGCCGATCGCGCGGGCGCCCTCGACGACGTCCGCCTCCTCGACCATGCGGCGCGTCGCCTCGTCCGCCTTGTTGTAGACGCAGGCCGTGGTCGTGTTGCGGTAGACGACGGCCTTCGCGTCCCGATAGGCGGCAGCACTGCCGTGCCACACGAGGTGGTCATCGGCCAGGTTCAGGCAGACCGAGGACCGCGGCACGATCTGCCCCGCGGGTGCACTGAGGCCGAGGTACCAGAGCTGGTGGCTGGACAGCTCGACGACGAGGACGTCGAACCCCTCGGGGTCGCGGACGGCGTCCAGCACGGGGACGCCGATGTTCCCGCAGGGGGCCGCGCGCAGCCCGCCCTCCACGAGCATCGAGGCCGCGAGCCGGGTGGTCGTCGTCTTGCCGTTCGTCCCGGTGATCAGCGTCCACTCCGCCGGCGTGCCGTCGGCACGGAGCACCTTGTCCCGCACGCGCCAGGCCAGCTCGACGTCCCCCCACAGCGCGATCCCGTTGTCCCGGACCCAGCGGATGACGGGATGGGACGGCGCGAAGCCCGGGGATGCGATCACGACCTCGGGGGCGAACGCCGCGAGAGCCTCGGGCACCTCGTTCAGCGGTCCGAGGTGCAGGCCCGCGCCGATGACGGGGACCAGGCGGCGATAGTCGTCGGAGGCCGACTCGGAGAGCACGAGCACCTCCGCGCCGAGCTCGGTGAGCGTGTCCGCGGCCGAGAAGCCGGTGACCGACAGGCCGAGCACGGCCACGCGCAGGCCCTTCCAGTCCGCGTGCCAGCTCGTCAGCGCGTCGAGGTCGCGGGTCATGACCGGGTGAGCCACTCGACGTAGAAGAGGCCGACGGCCGACACCGCGAGGAGCCCGGCGATGATCCACATCCGCACGACGATCGTGCTCTCGGGCCAACCTCGCATCTCGAGATGGTGGTGGAACGGGCTCTGCAGGAACAGTCGCTTGCCGCGGGTGAGCTTGAAGTAGGTGAGCTGGACGATCACCGAGCCCGGGGCGATCACGAAGACGCCCGCAAGGAGGACGAGCAGCAGCTCGGTGCGGGTGAGGATCGCCATCGCGGCGATGACGCCGCCGATCGCCATGGATCCGACGTCGCCCATGAACACCTTCGCCTTCGGCGCGTTCCACCAGAGGAAGCCCACGAGCGCTCCGACGAAGGAGGCCGAGATCACCGCGAGGTCGAACGGGTTGGCCACGTCGTAGCAGCCGCCCTGGACCGAGGACTCCAGCGCCGGGGCCACACAGGACTGCTTGAACTGCCAGAACGAGATCAGGCTGTAGGCGCCGATCACGAAGACCCCGGCGCCGGCGGCCAGCCCGTCGAGCCCGTCGGTGAGGTTCGCCCCGTTCGAGGCGGCGATCCCGATCAGCGACAGCCAGATGAGGTAGAGCGCCCAGCCGACGATCGGCCCGAGCGCGAAGAGCCAGAGGACGGGGATGTCCCGGAAGAGCGAGATGAAGCCGCTCGCGGGGGTGTTGCCCCACTGGTTGGTCGTGGTGAGCGCGACGATGCCGAAGGGGATCACGACGAGGATCTGACCGATGATCTTGCGCCATCCGGAGAGGCCGGCGCTGCGCTGACTGCGGACCTTCATGAAGTCGTCGATGAAGCCCACGATCCCGAAGCCCACCATCATCCAGATCACGAGCCATCCCGACGCGGTCGGAGAGCTGCCGCCGGTGAGCGTGCCGATCGTGTAGCCGACGATCGTGCCGACGATGAAGATCGTGCCGCCCATCGTGGTCGTGCCGCGCTTGGCGTGGTGGCTGGGGTTCTCGATCGCCTCGGGGGTGCGGATCACCTGCGCCCAGCCCCACTTCCGGAACAGCCGGAGGAAGACCGGCGTCAGGAAGAGGGTGAAGGCGAGCGAAATTGCCGCCGCGGTAAGCAGGGACCTCACGAGAACGATTCTCCCAGACGGTCGCCGAGGAACCGGAGCCCGGCGGAGTTGGACGACTTGACCAGGACGCGGTCGCCGGGGCGCAGCTCCTCACGGAGGTAGTCATACGCGGCGTCCGCATCCGGCAGGTGCACGGCCTCCCCGTCCCACGACCCCTCGCCGACCGCGGCGAGATACAGCCTGCGGGCATCGGCGCCGACGACGACGATGCGCTGGATGTTCAGACGCACGGCGAGCAGGCCGATGCGGTCGTGCTCGTCGCCGGCGGCCTCCCCCAGCTCGCTCATGGCGCCGAGGACCGCGACGGTGCGCTCCCCCGGCCGCGTGATCTGCGCCAGTGTGCGCAGGGCGGCGGCCATGGAGTCCGGGCTGGCGTTGTACGCGTCGTTGATGATGCGGACCTCGTCATTGCCCATCGGCTGCATCCGCCACCGCTCGGCGATCTCGACCGTCTCGAGACGGCGGACCGCGTCGCCCGGGGCCACCCCGAGCGCGGCAGTGGCGGTGATCGCGGCGAGGGCGTTGCCGACGTGGTGGGCGCCGAGGACCTGCAGGCGCAGCGGAAGGCGCTGTTCGCCGTCATCGCCGGCGAGGACGACGGTGCACGTCGTCCCGCTCGCATCGACGTCCACGTCGACCGCGCGCACGTCGGCGCCCGGCCCCGCGCCGAAGCCGCGGACCGTCAGCCCGCGATCCCGGGCGGCGCCGCGCATCACGGACACGCGAGGGTCGTCCATGTTGAGGACGGCGGTCCCCCCGCGGCGCGCGGCGGCGACCAGCTCGGCCTTCGCGCGCGCCGTCTCCTCGATCCCGCCGAACCCGCCGGCGTGAGCGAGGCCGACCATGAGCACGATGACGACGTCCGGCTCGACCAGGCCCGCCAGACGCGCGATCTCCCCGGGCGCGCTGGCGCCGAACTCGCAGACGAGGAACCGGGTCGTGGGCGTCACCCGAAGCATCGTGAGCGGAGCGCCGACCTCGTTGTTGAACGAGGCGACAGGCGCGACGGTCTCGCCCTCTTCGGAGAGGATCCGCGCGAGGAAGTTCTTGGTCGTGGTCTTGCCGTTCGAGCCGGTGACGCCCACGATGCGGAGGTCTCCCGCCGCACGGACCCTGGCGACGACGGCCCGCGCCAGCTCCGCGATCGCGTCGACGACGTCGGGAACGACGATCTGGGAGATCGGCTCGTCGACCCGCCGCTCGACGAGGGCCAGCACGGCGCCGCGCTCGCGCGCCGCGCCGACGAACCGGTGCCCGTCGGTCACCTCGCCGGGCTTGGCGACGAAGATCCCGCCCTCGACGATCTGTCGCGAGTCCGTGTCGACCGCGCCGGAGACGACGGTCTCCGGGGTCGCGTCGGCCGCGGGATGCAGCTCGCCGCCGACGAGGGCGGCGATCTCACCGAGGGACAGGGCGATCATGACGTCGGGATCCTCCGGGCGCGCGGAGCGCCGATCACTTGTACTTGGGAAGCAGCTCGTCCATGGGGACGGACGAGGGGAGCACACGGAACGTCTTCAGAACCTGCGTCATCGCCTTCTGGAACGCAGAAGCCGTGGCCGCAGACGAGGTTACCGTAGTGGGCTCGTCGAGGGTGACGATGACCACGTACTGCGGGTCGTCCACGGGGGCGTAACCGACCATGCTGGTGAAGTAGATGCCCGCCTTGTAGGCGCCGTTCTCCCCGGGCTTCTCCGCGGTCCCGGTCTTGGCCGCGATGCGGTAGCCGGGCACCGCGATGTCGTCCGCCAGGCCGCCCTGCACGGCGACGTTCTCGATCATCCGCGACAGCTCCGCGGCCGTCGCCTCGGGCAGCACGCGCTCGGGCTTGGGGGCGGTGACCGCCTTGTCCTCACCGTCGGAGGAGGTGCAGGACTCGACGAGCGACAGCGGCACCTTGACGCCCTTGTTGGCGATGGCCTGGTAGGCGCTCGCCACCTGCGGGGCGGTCACGGTGAAGTACTGGCCGAAGGTCGTCGTGTAGTGCGACTGGTTGTCCCAGTCGGACACGGGGTGGAGAAGTCCGGGCTCTTCGCCGGGGAATCCGACGGCCGTCTCGGAGCCCACTCCGAACTTCCGGAAGTCGTCATATCGTTGCTGATCCGTGACCATGTCCCCGTACTTGGACATGGCCACGTTGGAGGAGTCGATGAGCGCGCCGGCGAGCGTGTACTCGTACGTGTCGTGCCCGACCGCGTCGTTGACGACCGCGCCGTTCGGGAACTCCTCGTGGCTGCCGGCGACGACGCTCGTCTCCCAGGTCGCCCCGGCATGCTCCATGACTGACGCGGCGGTGATCGCCTTGAAGGTGGATCCCGGTTCGAAGGTGGTCGTGAAGATGCGGTTGCCGCGGTCCTCGGGATCGGACGCGCCCGGGTCGTTGGGATCGACCGAGGGGTACTCCGCAGCGGCCCGGATCTTCCCGGTGGCGACCTCCACGACGGTGACCGAACCGGTCTGCGCTCCCTTGCTCTGCGTCTCCTCGGCGATCATCTGCTGCAGATACCACTGCAGCTCGCTGTCGATCGTCAGCTTCACGGTGCCGCCGTCGACGGCCGGCTTCTCGCGGTGACTGCCGGGGATGATCACCCCGTCCTCTCCGCGCAGGTACGTCTCCTCGCCGGGCGTGGCCGCGAGACAGGAGTCCTGGAGCTCCTCCATGCCGGTCTTCGTCTCCCCGTCCCCCGTCACGAAGCCGACGAGGTTCCCCGCGACCGCGCCGTTGGGATACTGCCGCACGTCACGCGGCGGGGAGAAGAGGTACGGGAGCTTCAGCTCGCGCAGCTTGAGGAACTGGTCGGTGGTCGCTCCCCGCTTCAGCAGCGCGTACTGGTTGTCGGGATTCTCCGCAAGGGCGTCGGAGACGACGCCGCGCACCTCCTCCGCGGACTCGCCGATGATCGCGGCGATCTTCTCCGAGGCCTCCGCCCAGGGCAGTTTCGGGGGGTTCTCCTCGTCCTGCTCCAGCGTCATGATCGTCTTCGGGTTGAGCTCGACGTCGTAGACGAGCACGCTCTGCGCCAGGACCGATCCGTTGGCGTCGACGATGGATCCACGGACGCCGTCGATCGGCTGGGTCAGTCCGAGGTTGCCCGTCTCGATCGAGTCCTCGACGTGGGCGGCGGCGTTGACGACCTGGATGTCGACGAGCCGGACGACGAAGCCGACCACCACCGCGAGGATCACCGCCAGGGCGACCACCGTCCGTCGGCGAGGGCTGCGGGTCGCGCGCGTCGTCATCGGGTCTCCGTCCGGTCGTCTTCCGTCGCTGTCGTGTGCCGGACGCCCGTCCGCCGGTGTCGTCCGTCGTCTATTCCGTGCCGCCGAAGGACGGGGTCGGCAGGCCCTCGGCCTGCGGCGGGACGTTCGTGTCCGGTGTCTCCGTAACCGGTTCTACGCCCTCGGACACCGGTGCACCGGCCGTCTCCTCCGGCGTGTCGGAGACCAGCGCGTTCGGCACCGCGCCGGAGCCGCGTGGGTTCACCGTCGAGGCGTACCCTGCGCCCTCCCCCGCCCCGATGAGCGCGCCGTCGCTGAGACGGATGTAGTTGGCGCTGCCGCCCACGACGAGCCCCAGGTCCGCGGCCGCCGCGGCGAGGGACTGCGGCGAGCTGAGACCGGCGAGCTCCTCGGCGGCGGCCTGGCCCTGCCAGGTCAGCTCCTTGTTCTGCTGCGTCAGCTGGGCCACGGTGAAAGAGTCCTGCGTCGTCGCGATCGAGAGCGCGATCTGTGCGATGCCGATGAGCACGGCGCCGGCCAGCGCCACGATGGCGTAGACGAGCTTGGGGCGGCGACGGGACGCCGGTCGCTCGAGCGGGCGGAGTCGGCGCTCACGGCCCGGCTCCTCGGTTCCCGGCAGCAGGGGTTCGGCGGCGAGGCTCATGCGGATGTGCTCCTCTGTTCGCGGCGGCGCGCTTCGGCCGGAGGGGTCAGGGCGGGACGGATGCGCTCGGCGGCGCGGAGACGGACCGGGATCGCGCGCGGGTTGGTCGCGCGTTCGGCCTCGGACGCCTGCTCGGCGCCCTTGGTGAGCGTGCGGAACCGCGGCGCGTGCTCCGGGAGCTCCATCGGCAGGCCTGCCGGCGCCGTCGACGACGAGGCCGCGGCGAAGGCCTGCTTGACCAGGCGGTCCTCGAGGGACTGGTACGACATCACGACGATGCGCCCGCCGACCTCCAGGGCGTCCATGGCGGCGGGGATCGCGTCGGCCAGGACGCTGAGCTCGCGGTTGACCTCGATCCGCAACGCCTGGAAGACCCGCTTGGCGGGGTGGCCTGCGCGCTGCGCCGCGGCGGGGGTCGCCGCGACCAGCACGTCGACGAGGTCGCCCGATCGCGTCAGCGGGGCCTGCTCACGAGCGTGGAGGATCGCCCGCGCATAGCGGGCGGCGAGCTTCTCCTCGCCGTACCGCTCGAAGATGCGCCGCAGATTCCCCTCGGAGTACGTGGCGACGACCTCGGCGGCGGTGATGCCGGAGGTCTGATCCATCCGCATGTCCAGCGGCGCATCCTTCGCGTAGGCGAAGCCGCGGTCGGCCTCGTCGAGCTGGAGGGAGGACACGCCCAGGTCGAAGAGGATCCCGGATGCGCCGTCGGCGTGCTCGCCGATCGCGTCGTAGACCGTGTGCACCAGGGTCACCCGGTCGCTGAAGCGCGCGAGGCGCTCCCCCGCGATCCGCAGGGCGTCCGTGTCGCGGTCGAGGCCGATCAGGCGGATGTTCGGGAGACGCTCCAGGAACGCCTCGGAGTGCCCGCCCATGCCCAGCGTGGCGTCGACGAGGATCGCACCGTCGTGCTGCAGGGCCGGGGCCAGCAGCTCGACGCAGCGGTCGAGGAGGACCGGGGTGTGGATGTCGCGGATGCCCATGATGTGCGGGGCCCCGATCCTGGATCCTGATCCCCATCCGCTCGGCCCGGCACCGGGGAAGGTGCGCCGGGTGGGAGCGGCTGGGAGTCACGACCCAGGTCAGAACAGTCCCGGGATCACCTCCTCTTCCATGTCTGCGTATGCGTCCTCGTTGCCCTCCGCGTAGGCGTTCCACGCGGCGGCGTCCCAGATCTCGGCGTGGGCGCCGACACCGGTGACGACGAGCTCCTTCTCCAGCCCCGCGTAGGTCCGGAGGTGGGCGGGGATGGTGATGCGGTTCTGGCTGTCCGGCATCTCGGCGCTGGCACCGGAGAGGAACATGCGCAGGAACGCGCGGGCCTCCTTGTTGCTCAGCGGCGCCTGCCGGATCCGCTCGTGGACGGTCTCGAACTCGGCGGTGCTGAAGACGTAGAGGCACCGGTCCTGCCCGCGGGTGACGACCACGCCGCCCGCCAGATCCTCACGGAACTTGGCCGGGAGGATGACGCGGCCCTTGTCGTCGAGCTTGGGGGAATGGGTGCCCAACAGCATCGGCCCTCACCCCCGTTCTTGCCGCCCGTCGCGCCCTGCTGACCCGCTTCCTCCACTTTACTCCACTCTCCTCCACTTTCCTACGGCAATGTCGCGGATTCCCAGGTTCACGGACACCGAAAAGGCCCTCGTCCCGCGGAATCACGGGGACGAGGGCCGGTGGAGGGAAGTGGAGTGCAGGTGGAGGGCCGGTGGAGGAAACGACGAAGGGCCCGGATGCGGAAGCACCCGGGCCCTTCGAAGGAGTGACGGTCACCCCGTCACGGGATCATCGTTCCTCGTGTCGACGATCCCAGCGATCGTTCATCCGATCCATGAAGGAGGGACCGGCCGGTGCCTTGGTGCCGTGATCGGGGCGCGCGGCCGGCGGGGCCGTCCTGCGCACGGGGGTCACGGCCAGCATGACGCCACCGAGCATCGCGGCGAAGCCCACGACGCCGATGACGATTCCCAGGACGTCGCCGATGGCGACTCCCGCGACGAGGGCGCCGACGCCGGCGAGCAGGAGGACCGCGCCGTACACGAGATTGCGATAGCTCAGTGTGCGGTCGCCTGCGGGCGCGCTGACGACATCGGCGTCGTTCTGCATGAGATGGCGTTCCATCTCGTCGAGCAGACGCTGCTCCTGTTCTGAGAGTGGCATTCGTCCCCCTCGGGTTGAGTTCCCTCCAGTCTACGCTCGCGCGCTCCCGCGAAGCTAGATGTTCGCCGTACGCTCAGTAGGCTGTAAGCGTGCCGAATCCGTCTCCCGTTCTGGCGGCCGTCACGGCCCGCGTCGACGCTTTGATCGCGCGCATGCGCACCGAGACCGCCGGCGACGGTCCGGACGCTGCGGCGTTCGTCGAGGCCGCCGCGCGGACCCTCGAGGGGGGCAAGGGGCTGCGGGCGCGCTTCTGCCGGACCGCCTGGGCCGCGGTCGCCCGCGCCACGGATCCGCAGGCCGCCGAGAACGACGCCGTGTGGGACGTGTGCGCCGCGCTCGAGGTGTTCCAGGCCGCCGCTCTGGTGCACGACGACCTCGTCGACAATTCCGACACCCGCCGCGGCCGCCCGTCCGCGCACCGCGCGTTCGAGGCGGAGCACGTCGCCGCCGGGTGGTCCGGTCCCGCCGCCGGATTCGGCCGCTCCGCCGCATTGCTCCTCGGCGACCTCCTCGTGGCCTGGAGCGACGACCTGCTGGAGCACGGCCTGGCCGGGCACTCCGCCGCCGCTGCCGTGCGCGCCGAATACGCGCGGATGCGACGTGACGTGACCCTCGGTCAGTACCTCGACATCGCCGAGGAGTCCGCCTGGAGCGTGAACGACGACGCCGAGCACGCCACCCGGGCACTGCGCATCGTCTCGCTCAAGGCCGCGCGCTACAGCGTCGAGCAGCCTCTGCTCATGGGCGGGGCGCTCGCCGGCGCCGATGCCGCGCAGCGCGAGGCCCTGCGCGGCTTCGGCCATCCGATCGGCATGGCCTTCCAGCTCCGCGACGATGTCCTGGGGGTCTTCGGCGATGAACGCGTGACCGGCAAGCCCTCCGGCGACGACCTCCGCGAGGGCAAGCGGACCCTCCTCATCGCGTGGACGCGCGAGGCGTTGGCAGCACCGGGCCGACGGATCGTGGACGAGCTCCTCGGCGATCCCGCCCTGACCCGCGATCAGATCGAATCCCTGCAGGCGACCATCGTCGAGTCCGGGGCGCTTGCACGGGTGGAGGAGCTCATCGCGCGGTACGGGACGGAGGCCGAGGAGGCGTTGCGCGACGCACGTCTCGACGCGGAGGCCACGACCGAGCTGCGCGCCCTCGCCGAAGCCGCGACGGTGCGCTCGGCCTGATCCCGCTCGGCCTGATCCCGGCCCACACCAGAACAGGCCAACACGCCAGATCAGGCTCCCACGGACACATCCCGCCTGATCCCGCCCGAACGCCTGACCCGGCATCACCACGTGGACGCGTGGCCTGATCGCACCCAAGCAAGCCAGAACAGGCCAACACGCCAGATCAGGCGCAGAGCACCGGATCCCGCCTGACCCCGCGCGAACGCCTGAACTGGCGAGCCCGCGGGCTGACTCGCGCGAGGACGCGCGCGCGAAGACGAGACCGCGTCAGGCGTCAGGCGTCAGGCGAGCGTCCGGGCGACGCGACGCACCTCGCTCTTATGCCCGTCGCGCAGAGCCTCGATCGGCGCGCGACCGATGGTGTCGTCGGGAGCGAGCAGCCAGTCGATCGCCTCATCGTCGGAGAAGCCAGCGTCCTTGAGGACGATCACGGTGCCCCGCAGCGAGGGCAGCGGATGGTCGCCCTGCAGGAAGACCTCGGGCACGGCGGGGGCGCCGCCGCGGCGCGAGGCGATCAGATGCTGCTCGTCGAGCAGACGCCGGACGCGCCCGAGGGGTTCCCCGAGACGCTCCACGAGCTCGGGCAGGGTCAACCAGGCGGTCGGCACGGAGGCGGGTTCAGTCGCAGACACCCCTCCATGCTCTCATCCGCCCGACGCCTCCTCGGCTGCGATCTCGCCGGTCAGGATCACAACAGTCACACTGGTCACTTTGCATTACACCAGTTGACTCGTTTATCGATTCGTGACACGGTCGTAGAGGCCGATTCGGCCGGGAACGCCCCCGGGGAAACCGCCCCTCGGGACCGAACAAGGGGGGAAGCCTTGGCACCCGACACGGCGCGACGACGCGCGACCATCACCGGCTGGACTCTGCCCGCCGCCTTTCTGACCACCGTCGCCGGGGCATTGGCGGCCCTGCCCGCCGCGGCGGCGGAGCCCGAGCCCCTCCCCCGCGAGAACCGCGGCCCGGAGCGCGACGCCTCCGCATTCCTGCGTGGGCTCGCGGGCGTGACGCACACGGGCATGACCTCGACGACGGCGGAGGCCCCGGCCGACGGCGTCGGTGCGATGGCGGCGCCGGCCGCCTACACCGTGGTCGCCGGCGACACCCCGTACGACATCGCCACTCAGTTCGACATCTCCGTCTCCGAGCTGCTCTCGTGGAACGGCCTGACCGCCGCCTCGATCATCTACCCCGGAGACGTGCTCCGGCTCACCCCTCCCGACACCCCTGCCGCCTCGCCCGCCCCGGCCTCGGATCCGGGGACGGCCGACGCGGGCTCCGCGGAGGACGCCGGTTCGACGTACACGGTCCAGCCGGGCGACACCCTGTGGGCCATCGCCGAGCGGTTTCAGACCACGGTCGCCTCGCTCTATGCGCTGAACGGCCTGGGCCCGGACTCGATCATCTACCCGCAGCAGGTTCTGCGGGTCGTGGCCGAGGCGGCTCTGCCGATCCTCGACGCCGCCCCCGCCGCCGACCCCGCCCCGTCCGGCGACCCCGCGCCGGCTCCGACGCCCGCGCCCGACCCGTATCAGGCGCCGCCCACGGTCCTCGACGACGAGCAGCGGGACAACGGACGGCTCATCGTCGCGATCGGACGCGAGCTCGGCGTCTCCGACCACGGGATCAGCATCGCCCTCGCCACCGCGATGGTGGAATCCAACATGCGCCACCTGCCCGGTGGCGACCGGGACTCGATCGGGCTGTTCCAGCAGCGCCCGAGCACCGGGTGGGGAACCCCGGAGCAGATCCACGACCGCGACCGGAGCATCCGTGCCTTCTACGGGGGGCCGTCGGATCCCAACGGCGACACCACTCGGGGCCTGCTCGACATCGAGGGCTGGGAGGAGATGCCGTTCACCGAGGCCGCCCAGGCCGTGCAGATCTCGGCCTTCCCGAACCGCTACGGGCTCTGGCAGCCGCAGACGGACGTCTGGGTCGCCGAGCTCGGCTGACCGCGTGAGCAGGGCCCGGGGCGATCGCCCCGGGCCCTGCTCGTTCCCGGGCAAGTGCGAGCCGTTGCCGGGGCTTTCAGCAAGGCCTCTCTAGACTTCTGACGTGACGACCAGCCAGCAGACCGACCCGCTCATCGGGCGGCTCGTCGACGGCCGGTACCGGGTCCGGGCCAGGATCGCCCGCGGCGGTATGGCCACGGTCTACGTCGCCACGGATCTCCGGCTCGAGCGGCGGATCGCGCTGAAGGTCATGCACGGCCACCTCAGCGACGACTCCGTCTTCCAGAGCCGCTTCATCCAGGAGGCCCGCGCCGCCGCCCGCCTCGCGGATCCGCACGTCGTCAACGTGTTCGACCAGGGCCAGGACGGCGAACTCGCCTACCTCGTCATGGAGTACCTCCCCGGCATCACGCTGCGCGAGCTCATGCGCGAGCAGAAGCGGCTGACGGTGCCCCAGACGATCACGATCATGGACGCGGTGCTCGCCGGTCTCGCCGCCGCGCACCGCGCCGGCATCGTCCACCGCGACGTCAAGCCGGAGAACGTCCTGCTCGCGGAGGACGGCCGCATCAAGATCGGCGATTTCGGGCTCGCGCGCGCCACGACGGCCAACACCGCCTCCGGCGCCCAGCTCATGGGCACGATCGCGTACCTCGCGCCCGAGCTCGTCACCCGCGGGACGGCGGATGCGCGCAGCGACATCTACGCCCTCGGCATCATGCTGTACGAGATGCTGACCGGCGAGCAGCCGTACAAGGGCGAGCAGCCGATGCAGATCGCCTTCCAGCACGCGACCGAGTCGGTCCCGCGCCCGAGCGTCCGCAACCCCGGGGTGCCCGAGCAACTGGACGAGCTGGTCCTGTGGGCGACCGAGAAGACGCCCGACGAACGACCCTCGGATGCGCAGGAGATGCTCGACCGTCTCCGCGCCATCGAGCGGGAACTCGGCATCACCCCGGCGGTCACGGCGACCAAGGCGTCCTCCGCGGCCGCGCCGATGCGAGACTCCGGCGAGCTGACCCTGGTGATGCCCGGCGCCCCGCCCGCGCCCGCCGCCACGGCGGAGCAGGCTCCGGTCGACAACGCCACGATCCTGCGACGGCGCGTGGCCCGTCGCCGCTCGCGCGGCGCGTTCCTGCTGGTGCTCGTGCTCCTGCTGGCCTCCGCGGCGGCGGGCGCCGGCTGGTGGTTCGGCTCCGGTCCGGGCTCCCGGGTGGCCGTCCCCGACGTCGCCGGAAGCAGCTTCGAAGAGGCATCCGCCGAGCTGTCCGCACTGGAGTTCGTGCCCGTGCAGGGCGCGGCGACGTCCCTCGACGTCCCCGCCGGCGAGGCGATCGGCACGGATCCGGGAGCCGGCGAGCGACTGGACAAGGGTGCGCAGGTGACGGTGATCATCTCCCAGGGCCCCGCCGAGAAGCAGGTGCCGCGGCTCAACGACCTGTCGGAGACCGCGGCCACGGATGCGCTGAAGAAGCTGAACCTCGTCGTCGGCGCGTCGACCGCGACCTACGCGGACGCCGACGCCGGGCTCGTGATCAACGCCCTGGCCACGCCGCGCGGCGGCGGAGAGGCGTTCGAGTGCGGCGAGGGGTGCACCGTGCACGAGGGCGACACCGTCTCGCTGTTCACATCTCTCGGCGCCTTCCCCGACGTCGTGGGAATGAAGCTCGACGATGCCGTCGCTGCCCTCCAGGAGAAGAAGCTCGTGCTCGGCGAGACGCAGCACCAGTTCAGTGACGACGTCGAGAAGGGCCGGGTCATCAGCACCTCGGAGCGCGACGGAGGCGGCAACTGGCGTCCCGGGGACACGATCACGCTGGTCGTCTCCGACGGACCCGAGCTGTTCCCCATCCCCGATGTGCGAGGGATGACCAGGGACGAGGCGAAGGCGGCGCTCGAAGACGCCGGCTTCACCGCGGACTACGCGCCCGTGTGGAACGCCATCATCGACAGCGCGACCGAGGTGACCGCGCAGAAGCCCGGCACCGGGGAGATGGTGCCGTTGGGGACGCGAGTGACGCTGACGATCACCGTGTCGCTCTGACGCGCCGGCGCACCGGCGTCATCCAGCCACCGGGAGTTCACCTCCCGTCCATCTGCCCGGCACCGTCCGGCCTCCCTGCGTCTCCACGCTGGCATCATCCCTGATCCCCGATGTCCGTGGAGTCCCCATGCGCCTTCGTCCTCTGTCCGCCGCCGTCCTGACGGCCTGCCTCGCCGGCGGCGTCGTCGGCGCCGCCGCCCTCCCCGCGGCCGCGGAGTCCGCGGCCCCGGCCGAGGCCGGCGCCGCGTTCTTCCAGCGCACCGCGACCTATCCCGTCTTCCAGAACGTCCCCGAAGGGGTGGATCCTGCCGCTCCGACCGTGGCCGAGATCTCCACGATCACCGAGGACGGCACGGTCGTCTACACCGACGCCGCGGGCAAGCGCATCGGCTTCCTCGACGTGACCGATCCCGCGACACCGATCGGGACGGGGACCGTGGACCTCGCCGATCTCGGTCACGCCGACGACCAGCCGACGTCGGTGACGGCCTACGGCGAGTACCTGCTCGTGGTCGTGGATGAGACGGGTGGCGACTTCACCGCGCCCCGGGGCCGCCTCGACGTCCTCCGCGCCGCCGACCGCTCGCTCGTGCGCTCGATCGACCTCGGGGGCCAGCCGGACTCGATCGCGGTCTCCCCTGACGGCGCGTTCGCGGCGATCGCGATGGAGAACCAGCGCGACGAGGAGGCCACCCCCGACGGCGGCGAGGAGGGGGACCTCCCCCAGCTCCCCGCCGGCTTCGTCCAGATCCTCTCCCTCGGCGACGACCCCGCGCGGTGGACCACGGACGCGGTCTCCTTCCTCGATGCGGACGGGGCACCCGTGCCCGTCGTCGCGTCCGCGGGATGGGACACCCCGGAGGACCCCGAGCCGGAGTACGTGACGATCGACGAGCGCAACAAGCTCGCCGTCACCCTGCAGGAGAACAACGGCGTCGCGGTCATCGACCTCGCGACCCGTGAGATCGAGAGCGCCTTCTCCGCCGGGTCGGTCGCGCTCTCCGGCGTGGACACTGTGAAGGACGGCCGGATCGACCTGACCGGATCGCTCCCGGCGGCGCCGCGCGAGCCCGACGCGATCGCCTGGGTGGGCGACGGACTGGTCGCCACCGCGAACGAGGGCGACTGGAAGGGCGGCACCCGGGGCTGGACGGTCTTCGACGCCGCCGACGGCACGGTCGTCTGGGACGCCGGCTCCTCGTTCGAGCATCTCGCCGTGCAGCATGGCCTGCACGCCGAGTCGCGCGCGGAGAAGAAGGGGGCGGAGCCGGAGGGATTGGCGTTCGCGACCTTCGGCGGCACGCCGTACGCCTTCATCGCGAGCGAGCGCTCCAACTTCGTGGCGGTCTACGACATGACCGATCCCCGCTCCCCGCAGTTCCGCCAGGTGCTCTTCACCACGAACGGGCCCGAGGGCGTCCTGCCGGTGCCGGAGCGCGACCTGCTCATCGTCTCCAGCGAGACGGACGAGGCCGAGAACGGGGTCCGCGCCGCGGTGAACGTCTTCACCTTCGGACCGGACGCCCCCGCCCAGCCGAGCATCGTCTCCGACACCGTGGAAGGGAGCCCGCTCGGCTGGTCCGCCCTCGGCGCTCTCGCGGGAGACCCCGTCGATCCCGGCCTCGTCTATGCGGCCAGCGACGCGGTGCTCTCCCCCGCCACGGTCTTCACCGTGGACGTCACCTCGGCGCCCGCGCGCATCACCGGCTCCCTCGCCGTCACCGAGGCCGGCGCCCCCGCCGCCTTGGACGTGGAGGGCCTCGCCGTGGCCGAGGACGGCGGCTTCTGGCTCGCCGTCGAGGGCGCGACGGGTCCGGAGAACGCCGTCGTGCGCACCGATGCGGACGGAGCGGTGACCGAGCGGTTCCCCCTCCCGGAGGACATCGCCGCGCACGTGGGCAAGTGGGGGCTGGAGGGCGTGACGACGACCGGCACCGGAGCCGACCTGCGCGTGTGGACCGTGCTCCAGCGGCCGCTGTGGAACGACCCGACCGATACCGACGCCGGGACCGTGGACGGCGACGGCGTGACGCGCATCGGGCGCCTGGACCCGGCGACCGGAACGTGGGACTGGTTCGGCTACCGCCTCGACGCCACGCAGACCGCCGGCGACTGGATCGGCCTGTCCGAGATCACCGCGATCGACGACACGACGCTGGCGATCATCGAGCGGGACAAGCTCAACGGCCCTGCGGCGGCCGTCAAGCGCGTCACGCGCGTCGACGTCCCGGAGATCGCGCCGTCGGCGGAGGGTCTGACCGTGCTGGAGAAGAGCACCGCGATCGACGTCCTCCCCGCGCTGCAGGCGACGAACGGCTGGACGCAGGAGAAGCTGGAGGGCTTCGCGGTCGCCGCCGACGGCGCGCTCTACGCGGTCACCGACAACGACGGTCTCAAGGACGCCACCGGTGAGACGGTGTTCCTGCGACTGGGCACCGCCGAGGAGGCGTTCCCCGCCGTCGGGCCGACCCCGGAGCCGACCCCGACGCCGGAGCCAACTCCGGAGCCCAGCACGACGCCCGAGCCCAGCACGACGCCGGAGCCGACGGCCCCTCCGACCGCGGCTCCGACACCGAGCGACCCGGGCGCGCTGCCCGCCACGGGCGCGGACGCCGCACGCCTGCTGCCGCTCGCGCTGGGCGCGGCCGGGCTGCTCGCCGTCGGCGGGTCGCTGGTGCTGGCGCGTCGAGCCCGCCGCGGCTGATCCCGGCGCTGGGGCGCCGCGTTTCGTCTCGTCGCTGCGCTCCTCGCTCAACGACCGAGGGTATCTCCCGGTCGTTGAGCGAGCGAAGCGAGACGAAACGAGGGCGTCTCCCGGTCGTTGAGCGAGCGACGCGAGACGAAACGCGGCGCGGGCCCACGCACGCGCGCAGGGCGCCTCCCCGCGCGGGGAGGCGCCCGTCGCGCGTGCGTCCGTCAGCGCTTCTCGAGCTCCTCGGCCACGAGGAACGCCAGCTCCAGCGACTGCATGTGGTTCAGGCGCGGGTCGCACAGGGACTCGTAGCGGGTCGCCAGACCCTCTTCGTCGATCTGCTCGGACCCGCCCAGGCACTCGGTGACGTCGTCGCCGGTGAGCTCGACGTGGATGCCGCCGGGGAACGTGCCGACGGCGCGGTGGGCCTCGAAGAAGCCGCGCACCTCGTCGACCACATCGTCGAAGCGCCGGGTCTTGTACCCGGTGGCCGACGTGATCCCGTTGCCGTGCATCGGGTCGGTGACCCACAGCGGCGTCGCGCCGGAGTCCTTGACCGCCTCGAGCAGCGGAGGCAGGGCGTCGCGGATCTTCCCCGCCCCCATCCGCGTGATGAACGTCAGCCGGCCGGGCTCGCGATTCGGGTCCAGCTTGTCGATCAGGGCCAGCGCCGTCTCGGGCGTCGTGGTCGGGCCCAGCTTCACGCCGATGGGGTTGCGGATCCGCGAGAAGTAGTCGACGTGCGCGCCGTCCAGGTCGCGCGTGCGCTCCCCGATCCACAGGAAGTGGGCGGAGGTGTTGTACGGCGTGTTCGTCCGGGAGTCGATCCGCGTCATCGGCCGCTCGTAGTCCATGAGCAGCCCCTCATGACCGGTGAAGAACTCGACGCGCTTGAGCTCGTCGAAGTCCGCGCCCGCGGCCTCCATGAACTTGATCGCCCGGTCGATCTCCGCGGCCATGCGCTCGTAGCGCTGGTTGGCGGGGTTCTGAGCGAAGCCCTTGTTCCACGAGTGCACCTCGCGCAGGTCCGCGAACCCGCCCTGGGTGAAGGCCCGGATGAGGTTCAGCGTCGAGGCGGCGGTGTGGTAGCCCTGCAGCAGCCGTGCGGGGTTGGCCTCACGGGATCCCTCGGTGAAGTCGTAGCCGTTGACGATGTCGCCGCGGTAGGCGGGAAGCGTCACGTCGCCGCGCGTCTCGGTGTCGCTGGAGCGCGGCTTGGCGAACTGGCCGGCCATGCGGCCCATCTTCACGACCGGCATCGAGGCGCCGTAGGTGAGCACCACGGCCATCTGCAGCACCGTCTTGATGCGGTTGCGGATCTGGTCCGCCGTGGCCCCGGCGAACGTCTCGGCGCAGTCGCCGCCCTGGAGCAGGAACGCCTGTCCGGAGGCGGCGCGGGCGAGACGGTCGCGCAGGTTGTCCACCTCACCGGCGAACACGAGCGGGGGCAGGGCGGCGATCTGCGTGGAGACCTCGGCGACGCGGGCGGCATCGGGCCACTGGGGCTGCTGCTTGATCGGGAGGGAGCGCCACGCGTCGATTCCATCGAGGTGCTGAAGCATCCCCCCATCCTACGGGGCTCCCGCGGGGCGATCGCGCGTCAGGAGGCCTGTGTGACGGCCGCGCTCAGGCGCTCCTTGACGGCCGACGCGTAGACGTCCTCGTACTGCTGCTGGCCGAGGCGCTGCAGGGCCACCATGATCTCGTCCGTGACGGATCGGAGGATGTAGCGATCGTTCTCCATCCCGGCGTACCGGGAGAAATCGAGAGGCTCGCCGATGACCATCCCGACCCGCATGACGTTGGGGATGCGCTGCCCGGTCGGCATCGCCACGTCCGTGTCGACCATGACCACGGGGATCACCGGCACCCGCGCCTCGAGCGCCATCCGGGCGATGCCCGTGCGCCCGCGGTAGAGCTTGCCGTCGGGACTGCGGGTCCCCTCCGGATAGATCCCCAGGAGATCTCCCCGGCCGAGGACGCTGAGGCCGGTGTTCAGCGACGCCTCCGATGCCTTCCCGCCGGAGCGGTCGATGGGAAGCTGACCGGTCCCCTTCATGAACATCCGGGTCGCCCAGCCCTTGAGCCCGCGGCCGGTGAAGTAGTCGCTCTTCGCGAGGAAGGACACCGGGCGGTCCAGCATCAACGGCAGGAAGATGGAGTCGGAGAAGGACAGGTGATTGCTCGCCAGGATGGCGGCGCCCTTCGCCGGGACGTTCGCGCGTCCGACGATCCAGGGCCGGAACACGGCCTTGACCACCGGGCCGATCACGACGTACTTCAGGATCCAGTAGATCATCGTCGTGCAGTCTACCGCCGGGCGCCCCGACGGACGAGTGCGGAACCGGGTCCCAGACGATCTGCGACTCGATCTCATCGCGATGCGCCGCGCAACCGCCCCCGCGTGGCCTAGACTCCTGAAAAGGCCGCCACCCGTCCGGTACCGAAGGAGTTGCCGTGGTCCAGTTCGAAGTCCCCGCGATCGTCCCCGCCGACCCCGAGGCGAACATCACCGATCTCCTGGTGCAGCGCGTCGAGAAGACGCCGAACCTCGCTCTGTTCTCCGTTCCCGACGGCGCCGGCTGGCGCGACGTCTCCGCCGCCGAGTTCCAGCGCGCCGTCATCGCCCTGGCGAAGGGCTTCGTCGCCGCCGGCATCCAGCCGGGCGAGAAGGTCGGCTTCCTCGCGCGCACGACGTACGAGTGGACGCTCGTGGACTTCGCGCTGTTCTACGCGGGCGCCGTCATGGTGCCGATCTACGAGACCAGCTCCCCCTCCCAGATCCAGTGGATCCTGGAGGACTCGGGAGCCATCGCCGTGATGGTCGAGTCGGCGGAGCACTTCTCCCGCCTCGACGAGGTCCGCGGCGACCTCCCCCTCGTCCGCGAGGTCTGGCAGATGCACCTCGGCGCGCTCGACGCGCTCACCGCGCAGGGCGCCGAGGTCACCGACGAGGAGGTCGAGCGCCGCCGCACGATCGCGAACGCCGCGGACATCGCCACCCTCATCTACACGTCCGGCTCCACGGGGCGCCCGAAGGGCTGCGTGCTGACCCACAGCAACTTCGTCGAGCTCGCCCGCAACGCGGCCAAGGCGCTCGACGACGTCGTCTCCACGCCGGGGGCCTCGACCGTGCTGTTCATCACCACCGCGCACGTCTTCGCCCGGTTCATCTCGATCCTCGACGTGCACGCCGGGGTGCGCACCGGCCACCAGCCCGACACGAAGCAGCTCCTCCCCGCGCTCGGCTCGTTCAAGCCGACGTTCCTCCTGGCCGTGCCGCGCGTGTTCGAGAAGGTCTACAACTCGGCGGAGCAGAAGGCGGAGGCCGGGGGCAAGGGCAAGATCTTCCGCGCCGCCGCCGCGGCCGCGGTCGAGCACTCACGGCTCCAGGAGGAGGGAGCGAAGATCCCCCTGGGCCTGCGCATCAAGTTCGCGCTGTTCGACCGGCTCGTCTACAGCAAGCTGCGGGAGGCGATGGGCGGCAACGTCGTGTACGCCATCTCCGGCTCCGCGCCGCTCGGCGCGCGCCTCGGGCACTTCTTCCACAGCCTCGGCGTCGTGATCCTCGAGGGATACGGGCTCACCGAGACCACGGCGCCCGCCACGGTCAACCTCGCCGACAAGTCCAAGATCGGCACCGTCGGTCCCGCCCTTCCCGGCGTCGGGATCCGGCTCGCCGAGGACGGCGAGATCGAGGTGCGCGGAATCAACGTCTTCAAGGAGTACTGGAACAACCCGGACGCGACCGCCGAGGCGTTCGACGACGGCTGGTTCCGCACCGGCGACATCGGCTCCTTCGACGACGAGGGCTTCCTCACGATCACCGGCCGCAAGAAGGAGATCATCGTCACCGCCGGCGGCAAGAACGTCTCCCCTGCGGCGCTCGAGGACCCGATCCGGGCGAACCCGATCGTCGGCCAGGTCGTGGTCGTCGGAGACCAGAAGCCGTTCATCTCCGCCCTGGTCACGCTGGACCCGGAGATGCTCCCGGCCTGGCTCGCCAACAACGGCCTGTCCGCGGACATGCCCCTGGCCGAGGCCGCGCGCAACGACGCCGTCCGTGCCGAGGTGCAGCGCGCGATCGACCACGCGAACACGCGAGTCTCGCGGGCCGAGTCCATCCGGAAGTTCACGATCCTCCCGTCCGAGTGGACCGAGGCCAGCGGGCACCTCACCCCCAAGCTGTCGATCAAGCGGAACGTCATCCTGAAGGACTTCGCCGACGACATCGCCGCCATCTACGACGAGCCGACGGCGACCACCACCGTTCCGCTGGGCTGACGCCCCGGACCGACGCCCCGAGACGCCGAAGGCCCCGAGCGATCGGGACCTTCGGCGTCTTCGAGCGCAGCGGCGGTCAGAACCAGGAGCTCTCGCGGATCTGGCGCATCGCGAGGCGACGGGTGTCCGGGTCGAGTCGCGAGACGTACACGCGTCCGTCCAGGTGATCGGTCTCGTGCTGCAGTGCCTGGGCGAGCAGCCCCTCTCCCTCGAGCACGACCGGCTCGCCGTCGAGGTCGATGCCCTCCACCCGCGCCCACGGGTGTCGCAGGGCGTCGTGCCACAGCCCCGGGACCGACAGGCACCCCTCGCCGGTGGGCACGGGCTCGCCGCGCACCTCGACGAGCACCGGGTTCAGGACGTACCCGACGTCGCCGTCGATGTTGTAGCTGAAGGCGCGCAGCGCCACCCCGATCTGGGGTGCGGCGACGCCGGCCCGCCCCGGAAGCTGCACCGTGTCGACCAGATCCGAGACGAGGGCGCGCACGCCGTCGTCGATCTGCTCGATCGGCGCGCACACGGTGCGCAGGACGGGGTCGCCGAACAGGCGGATCTCACGGACGGCCATCAGGCGACCTGCGCCCGGAGGCCCTCGACGACCAGCGCGGCCAGCTCGCGCGCGGCCTGCCGCGTCTGCGGCTGGAGCCCGCCGTAGTTGATGGCGCTCCCCGAGGCGATCTGCGGGTCGTACGGGATGCGGACGACGTGCCGCACCCGCGTGCCGAAGTGGGACTCCAGCTCCTCCAGGCGCACCAGCGGCGCGCCGGGCGTCGACTGGTTGAGGACGACCACGGCGTCGCGGACCTTGTCCGCATAGCCGTTCGTCTCCAGCCACGTGAGGGTCTCGGAGGCGAGTCGTGCCTCGTCGACGCTGAGCCCGGCGACGACGACGAGGGTGTCGGCGTGGTCCAGCGTCGCCCCCATCACCGAGTGGACGATGCCGGTCCCGGTGTCGGTCAGCACCAGCGAGTAGTAGTGGGCCGCGACCGAGGCGACCTGTTCGTAGTCGGTGTCGCTGAACGCCTCGGACACCCGCGGGTCGGTGTCGGACGCGAGCACGTCCAAGCGGGTCTCGTCGCGGGAGACGACCGCCGAGATGTCGTGGTATCCGGTCACGCGGTCGTGGATCCGCACGAGATCGCGCACCGTCTTGCCGTTGGTGCGGGCGATCCGGTCCGCGAGCGTGCCGCGATCGGGGTTGGCGTCGACGGCGATCACCCGGTCGTCCCGGGCATCGGCCAGCGCCATGCCGAGCAGCGCCGTGACGGTGGTCTTCCCGACCCCGCCCTTCCGCGACAGCACCGGCACGAAGCGAGCGCCGCCCGACAGCGGCGCGGAGATGCGTGCGGACAGCGCCTTGCGCTCGCGCGCCCGGCGGCCGTCGCCGAGGTTGATGAGCTTGCCGGAGACGCGGTACACGAAGTGGTTCCACGCCCCCTCGGGCTCCGGCTTCGCGATCTGATGGGGGTCCAGCAGGCGGTCCGCGGTCAGCAGGTCGGCGCTCTCACGCTTCTGCTCGCCGAGCTCGCCCAGGCGCTTCGACGTCGGTGCGGCCCCGCCGTGCTGCGGCGTCCGTCCGGCCGCGGACGGCGATACGGGTTCCTCCTCGTGCGTGGGCACCGGCGGCTCCTCCTCGCTCGGGGTCGTCGCCGGAGCAGCGACGGCCGGGGCGGCGGACCGGGCACGCCGCGCCGCCGGAGCGGCCGGGGCGGGAACGGCAAGCTCGGCGGGTGTCGGTGCCGGCTCCGCCTCGACCGGTTCCGCGATCGCCTCGGGCTCCGCGACGGGCTCGGACGCGGGCGCGGTGTCGGACTCGGGCTCGGCCTCGGCGTCCGGCTCGTCCGTCTCGGCGACGACGGTCTCCGGCTCAGCCTCAGCCTCGGCCTCGACGTCCACCTCGGCCTCGGCGTCCACCGTCTCCTCCGGCGTCGCGAGCGTGGCCGGGGCATCCGGATGCGCATCCGTCGCCGCGGCCAGGAGGGTGGACTCCTCGGCGGCGCCTTCCGGATCCTCGACCGGTTCCGCATCCGCCTCCGCGTCCTGGGGCGTCGCCGCGTCGCTCTCCGCGTCGGCGTCGTCCTCCTCCGCCTTCACGTCCCGCTCGTCCACGGCGTCCGCCCCGAGGTCGGCGAGAGGCTCTGCCTCGACCTCGTCCTCGGCGTCGTCGGCTCCAGCCGGTGCGGTCGACTCCTCCTGCGCGTCGTCCTCGATGGTCTCGTCGACGACCGCGGAGACCTCGTCCTCGGGCCCCTCATCGGCCAGGACCTCGTCTTCAGCGTCCTCCTTCGCCGGGGCCTCCCCCTCCGCTACAACCTCGTCCGCGGGCTCCTCGTCGGCCGGGGTCCCGTGCGCGGGCTCCTCCTCCGCCAGGGCCTCGCCCTCGACGGCCTCCTCGACCTCGGCCGTAGCGTCCTCGGCCTCGTCGGCCGTCTCCACGACCGGCACCGCCTCGGCGGGGAGCTCGATCACGATGTCCGCGATGTCGGAGTCCTCGTGGATGCGTCCGATGGCGCCCGGCTCAGGCACCAGGGCCGCCGGGTCCTCCTCGATCAGGAGCTCGACGTACGGATCGTCGTCGACGACGTCGTCGTCGGCGAGGTCGTCGTCCTCGTCCACCGGAAGGTTCACCGGGACCTGGGCGGTGACGCCCAGGATCCCGATGGCGGTCGTGTCGACCGCGCCCGCGTCGTCGAGGACGCCGAGGACGTCGTCCTCGTCTTCCTTCTTCGGCGTTCTGCGATCTGTGGTCATGGTAGGTGCTCCCCGGAAAGTCTTGTGCGAGCGTGTCGCCCGCACAAGGTTAGTGCGCGGGTCGGATGACGACCAAAAGGTCGCCCGCCTCCACCTGCTGGGTCTGCGCGATCGCGATCCGCTCCACCACACCCTCGACGGGGGCTGTGATGGCCGCCTCCATCTTCATGGCCTCGATGGAGGCGACGGGCTCACCCGCCCGCACGCTCGCCCCTGCCTCGCACTTGACGGTGACCACGCCGGAGAACGGGGCCGCCACCTGCCCGGGGACCGACGTGTCCGCCTTCTCGACCTCGTGCGCGTCCACGACGATCGACCGGTCCCGGACGAACACGGGGCGCAGCTGCCCGTTGAGCGTCGTCATGACGGTGCGCATCCCCTTCTCGTCCGCCTCGCCGATCGCCTCCAGGCCGACGTAGAGCTGCACGCCCTTGTCGATCTCGACGAGATGCTCCTGGCCGGGGACCAGGCCGTACAGGTAGTCCGCAGTGTCCAGGACGGACAGGTCGCCGAACAGCTCCCGCACCTGGGCGAGGTCACGGGTCGGCGCGGGGAAGAGCAGCCGGTTGAGGATCTGGCGCCGGGTCGTGGCGTCCGCGCCCAGCGCCGCCGCGTCCTCGTCCGAGATGTCGGTGATGCCGACCGGCACGGTGCGACCGGCGAGGACCTTCGTGCGGAAGGGCTCGGGCCACCCGCCCGGCAGGTCACCGAGCTCGCCGGCCATGAAGCCGACGACCGAGTCGGGCACGTCGTAGCGCTCCGGGTTGGCGGCGAAGTCCGCCGGATCCGCGCGCACCGCCGCGAGATGCAGTGCGAGATCGCCCACGACCTTGGAGGACGGCGTCACCTTCGGGACGCGGCCGAGGATCGCATCGGCCGCCGCGTACATGTCCTCGATCAGCTCGAAGTCGTTCTCGAGCCCGAGCGCCTTGGCCTGCTGACGCAGATTGGAGAGCTGGCCGCCGGGGATCTCGTGGTGGTACACGCGCCCGGTCGGGCCGGGCAGGCCCGCCTCGAACGGCGCGTACTGGTGCCGGACCGCCTCCCAGTACGGCTCCAGATCCGACACGGCCGCCAGCGACAGTCCGGTGTCGCGCTCCGTGTGCGCGAGCGCGGCGACGAGGGCGGACAGCGAGGGCTGACTGGTCGTGCCGGACAGCGGAGCGGACGCGGCGTCCACGGCGTCGACGCCGGCCGCGCTGGCGGCCAGGAGCGTCGCGAGCTGGCCACCAGGGGTGTCGTGCGTGTGCAGGTGCACCGGCAGCTCGAAGCGGTCGCGCAGCGCGGAGACCAGGCGCGCGGCCGCCGCCGGTCGCAGGAGTCCCGCCATGTCCTTGATCGCGAGCACGTGGGCGCCGGCCTCGACGATGTCGTCCGCGAGGCGCAGGTAGTAGTCCAGCGTGTAGAGGCTCTCGGCGGGGTCCATCAGATCGCCGGTGTAGCAGAGGGCGACCTCGGCGACCGTGGTCCCGGTGGCACGGACGGCGTCGATCGCGGGCCGCATCTGAGAGACGTCGTTGAGCGCGTCGAAGATGCGGAACACGTCGATCCCCGATGCCGCGGCCTCCTGGACGAACGCCTCGGTCACGGCCGTCGGGTAGGGGGTGTACCCGACGGTGTTGCGGCCGCGCAGCAGCATCTGGATCGCCACGTTCGGCAGCGCCGCGCGGAGCTTGTCCAGACGCTCCCACGGGTCCTCGCCGAGGAAGCGCAGCGCCACGTCGTACGTCGCCCCGCCCCACGCCTCGACCGACAGCAGCTCCGGCGTCAGCCGTGCCAGGTAGGGCGCCGCCGCGACGAGGTCGCGCGTGCGCACGCGCGTCGCGAGCAGCGACTGGTGCGCGTCGCGGAAGGTCGTGTCCGTGACCGCCACGCCGCTCTGCGCACGCAGCGCCCGGGCGAACCCTTCCGGGCCGAGCTCGAGGAGACGCTGGCGCGATCCCGGCGCGGGTTCGGCCGCCAGATCGGTCTCGGGGAGCTTCAGACGGGGGTCCGCGTGACCGGGGTGCTCGCCGTTCGGCTTGTTGACGGTGACGTCGACGAGCCAGTTGAGGATCTTGGTGCCGCGGTCCTTCGACACCCGGCCCTGCAGCAGCTCCGGGCGCTCGTCGATGAAAGAGGTGCTGATGTCCCCCGCGACGAACGAGGGGTCATCCAGGAGCGCCTGCAGGAACGGGATGTTGGTCGACACGCCGCGGATGCGGAACTCGGCCAGCGCGCGGCGTGCCCGGGCCACGGCGGCGGGGAAGTCCCGGCCCCGGCAGGTCAGCTTGGAGAGCATCGAGTCGAAGTGCGGGCTGATCTGCGCGCCCTGGTGCACCGTGCCGCCGTCGAGACGGATCCCCGCTCCGCCGGGCGAACGGTAGGTCGTGATCTTGCCCGTGTCGGGGCGGAACCCCTGCGTGGGGTCCTCCGTCGTGATGCGGCACTGCAGCGCGGCGCCGCGCTGGCGGATCTCGTCCTGTCGCAGCCCGAGGTCGGCGAGGGTCTCCCCCGCGGCGATGCGGAGCTGGGTCTGCACGAGGTCGACGTCGGTGATCTCCTCGGTGACGGTGTGCTCGACCTGGATGCGCGGGTTCATCTCGATGAAGACGACCTCGCCCGCCCGGTCGCCGGCGGTCTCCAGCAGGAACTCCACGGTCCCCGCGTTCTCGTATCCGATCGAGCGGGCGAAGGCGACCGCGTAGCCGTGCAGGGCGGAGCGGGTCTCGTCGTCGAGGTTCGGCGCCGGGGCGATCTCGACGACCTTCTGATGGCGTCGCTGCACCGAGCAGTCCCGCTCGAACAGATGGACGGTCTCACCGGTCTTGTCCGCCAGCACCTGCACCTCGATGTGGCGAGGGCGCACGACGGCCTGCTCCAGGAACATCCGCGGGTCTCCGAAGGCGCTCTCGGCCTCGCGCATCGCCTCGGCCAGGGCCGGCGCCAGCTCCCCCATGGTCTCGACGCGCCGCATGCCGCGCCCGCCCCCGCCAGCGACCGCCTTCGCGAACAGCGGGAAACCGATCCCCTCGGCCTGCGCCACGAGGGCCTCGACGTCGTCCGACGCCTCGGTCGAGCGCAGCACCGGGACCCCGGCCTCGATCGCGTGCCGCTTCGCCTCGACCTTGTTCCCCGCCATCTCCAGGACGGCGGCGGGCGGACCGATGAACACGATGCCGTTGTCCGCGGCCTTCGCCGCGAGTTCGGGGTTCTCCGACAGGAACCCGTAGCCGGGATAGATCGCGTCCGCTCCGCTCTCCACGGCCACGCGGATGATCTCGTCCACGTCGAGGTAGGCACGGACCGGGTGCCCGCGCTCCCCGATCTCATACGCCTCGTCGGCCTTCAGCCGGTGGAGGGATCCGCGGTCCTCGTGCGGGAACACCGCGACCGTGCGCGCCCCCGCCTCGAATGCCGCTCGGAAGGCCCGGATCGCGATCTCACCGCGATTGGCCACAAGGATCTTCTGGAACATGCGCACCTCGTGTGCTCGATGCGCGCACGGAAAGCGCGCGCATGGGCGGGGCTGAGTGTTTCCCCAGCCTAGGGGACGGTAACGTGGTCTCCGTGCACGTACTCAGCGTCAGCTCTCTCAAGGGAGGCGTCGGCAAGACGACGGTGACCCTCGGACTCGCCTCGGCGGCCTTCGCCCGCGGCATCCGCACCCTCGTCGTCGACCTCGACCCGCAGTCCGACGTGTCCACCGGGATGGACATCCAGGTCGCCGGCCGGCTCAACATCGCCGACGTCCTGGCCAACCCCAAGGAGAAGGTCGTCCGCCAGGCGATCACGTCCAGCGGATGGGCGAAGGTGCACCCGGGGACCATCGACGTCCTCATCGGGAGCCCCTCGGCGATCAACTACGACGGTCCGCACCCGAGCGTGCGAGACGTGTGGAAGCTCGAGGAGGCCCTCGCGTCCGTCGAGGCCGACTACGACCTCGTGCTCATCGACTGCGCCCCGTCGCTGAACGCGCTGACCCGCACCGCCTGGGCCGCGAGCGACCGGGTCATGGTCGTCACCGAGCCGGGTCTGTTCTCGGTGGCCGCCGCGGACCGCGCCCTGCGCGCGATCGAGGAGATCCGGCGAGGGCTCTCCCCCCGGCTGCAGCCGCTGGGCATCGTCGTGAACCGCGTGCGTCCGCAGTCCATCGAGCACCAGTTCCGCATCAAGGAGCTGCGCGACATGTTCGGCCCCCTCGTGCTCAGCCCCCAGCTTCCCGAACGCACATCGCTGCAGCAGGCGCAGGGCGCGGCCAAGCCGCTGCACATCTGGCCCGGCGACTCGGCGCAGGAGCTCGCCGCGGACTTCGACACGCTGCTGGACCGCATCATCCGTACGGGCCGGATCCCCGTGCCCGAGACGACGCGCCCCTGACCGGCGCGAACGCCGCCAGGAACACAGAAAGAGCCGGTCCCGCGGGACCGGCTCTTCTCGTCGGGAGTAGGACCGAGGTCAGGCCGTACGGCGCGCGCGGCGCGCGGCGAGCTCGTCGACCGCATCGGGAACCGCCGGATCGAAGGCCACGAGTGTGGACTCGACCTCGCGCAGCACCTTGCCGACGGCGATGCCGAAGACGCCCTGCCCGCGGCTGACGAGGTCGATCACCTCGTCGTTCGAGGTGCAGAGATACACCGAGGCACCGTCGCTCATGAGCGTGGTGCCGGAGAGGTTGCGGATGCCCGCGGCGCGCAGCTGCTCCACCGCCGTGCGGATCTGCTGCAGCGAGATCCCGGTGTCCAGCAGGCTCTTCACGAGCTTGAGCACCAGGATGTCCCGGAAGCCGTACAGGCGCTGCGAGCCGGACCCGCTCGCGCTGCGGACGGTGGGGACGACGAGCTCCGTGCGCGCCCAGTAGTCCAGCTGGCGGTAGGTGATCCCCGCCGCCCGCGCGGCGACGGCACCGCGGTAGCCCACCTCGTCGTCCATGGCGGGAAGACCGTCGGTGAAGAGGAGCTCGTCCCCGAATGACGGATCGTCACGACGCTCGTCGGCGCTCATGCCCATCCCCTCCTCAAGAAGTCGATACCTCCACGCTAGAGCAGTGCCCGACCCCGGACAATGACATCCGGCGCAGCGCGAAGGTGTGTCGCAACCAGTTCGTTACGACAGCAACCGCGCCAGCGCGTCCGTGACGAGGATCGTGCGGACGTCGTCGAGTCTGGCCGCCAGCTCGGGGGCGATCTCCCCCGCTTTTCCGCGCGAGGCGGCGTCCGTGCGGCGCAGCAGCGTCGTCAGCGCGGACTGCACGAGAGCGACGTCGCGTTCCGCGCTCTGACGGAGAGGCCGGAGATGACGCGGCTCGATTCCGTGGCGGTCCAGGGCGACGAGCGCTCGCAGCAGCGCCACTGCGTTCTCGGGGAACGTGTCGGCCGGCGCGATCATGCCGCCGGAGATGGCGTCATTGAGGAGCTGCGTCGACGCGCCGGTCGCCGCGAGGAGCTCCTCACGGCGATAGCGGCGCGGACTCGCCACGATCGAGACCGGCAGCTCGGCGCCGGAGGCCACGCCGCCCGCGTCCATCGCATCGAGGTGCTCACGGATGACGTCCAGCGGCAGGTAGCGGTCGCGCTGCAGCGTGAGCGCCAGCCGCAGCCGCTCCAGATCCGACGGCGAGAACTTCCGGTACCCCGACTCCGTGCGGGCCGGGGACACGATGCCCTCGCTCTCGAGGTAGCGCAGCTTGCTGGCGGTCAGCTTGGGGAACTCGGGGGCGAGCCGTGCGAGCACCTGACCAATGCTCAGCAGGCCCGTGGGCGCGGAGCGCTCACGGGCGGACGACGACGCCATCAGTCGTTCGCCACCGCGACGTCGACGGGCGAGAGGAAGAAGTTCAGACGGAACTTGCCGACGCGCAGCTCGAAGCCGTTCCCGAGCGGGCTGCGATCGACCCGTTCCCCGTTGACGTAGGTCCCGTTGAGGGAGCGCTGGTCGACGATCTCGAACGCCGTGCCCGTGCGGATGACCTCCGCGTGACGGCGCGAGACCGTGACGTCGTCGAAGAAGATGTCCGCCTCGGGGTGACGGCCGATCGTCGTCACGTCGGTGTCGAGGAGGTAGCGGGCGCCGGCGAGGGCTCCCGAGCGGACCAGCAGCAGCGCCGACCCCGAAGGGAGCGCGGCGATCGCGGACTGCTCGACCTCGGTCAGCTCGGCGGCGAAGGGCACGAAGGAGAGATCGGAATCGTGCCCGAACGTCTGCGTGGTGTCGTTCTGTCCGTCGGCACCGCGTCGGATGGCGGATGCGCCGTCCGGGTTCTCGTTCTGTGACACGATCGTCCTCCCTCTGGCTCCCCAGACTATCGGATGCGAAGGGCGCTGCGGGAGGCGGATCCGCGCGAGGGACACCGCGATAGGCTGGAGCCATGCCACATTACGATGTCGTCATCCTCGGCGCGGGCCCTGGCGGCTACGTCGCCGCCGTCCGCAGCGCTCAGCTCGGACTGTCCACCGCCATCATCGAGGAGAAGTACTGGGGCGGTGTCTGCCTCAACGTCGGCTGCATCCCCTCGAAGTCGCTCCTGAAGAACGCGGAGATCGCGCACACCTTCACGCACAAGGCCGAGTTCTTCGGCATCTCCGGCGATGTGCACTTCGACTTCGGCGCCGCGTTCGACCGCAGCCGGAAGGTGGCGGAGACGCACGTCAAGGGCATCCACTTCCTGATGAAGAAGAACAAGGTCACCGAGTACGAAGGACGCGGCACCTTCACCGGCCCGAAGGCGATCTCGGTCGCCAAGGCGGACGGCACGACCGAAGAGGTCACGTTCGACAACGTCATCATCGCGACCGGCTCGACGGTCCGTCTGCTGCCCGGCGTGCAGCTCAGCGACAACGTCGTCACCTTCGAGGAGCAGATCCTCACGCGCGACCTGCCCGAGTCGATCGTCATCGTCGGCGCCGGCGCCATCGGCATGGAGTTCGGCTACGTGCTGGCGAACTACGGCGTGAAGGTCACGATCATCGAGTTCCTCGACCGCGCCCTCCCCAACGAGGACGCCGAGGTCTCCAAGGAGATCCAGAAGCAGTACAAGAAGCTGGGCATCGAGATCCTCACCTCGACCGCGGTGAAGACCGTCACCGACAACGGCTCCTCGGTGCACGTCACCTACGAGACGCGCGACGGCCAGCCCGGCGAGATCACCGCCGGCAAGGTGCTCATGTCCGTCGGGTTCGCGCCGCGGGTGGAGGGCTACGGCCTGGAGAACACCGGCGTGAAGCTGACGGAGCGCGGGGCGATCGACATCGACGACCACATGCGCACCAACGTCGAGGGCATCTACGCCATCGGCGACGTGACCGCGAAGCTGCAGCTGGCCCACGTGGCCGAGGCCCAGGCCGTCGTCGCCGCCGAGACCATCGGCAAGGCCGAGACCATGACGCTCGGCGACTACCGCATGATGCCCCGCGCCACCTTCTGCCAGCCCCAGGTCGCCAGCTTCGGCCTCACCGAGGAGCAGGCGAAGGCCGAAGGCCGCGAGATCAAGGTCGCGAAGTTCCCGTTCAGCGCGAACGGCAAGGCCAACGGCCTCGGCGAGCCGGTGGGCTTCGTCAAGCTGATCGCCGACGCCGAGCACCTCGAGCTCATCGGCGGCCACCTCATCGGGCCGGACGTCTCCGAGCTCCTGCCCGAGCTGACCCTGGCCCAGAAGTGGGACCTGACCGCGCTCGAGGCGGCCCGCAACGTGCACACGCACCCGACGCTGTCCGAGGCGCTGCAGGAGGCGTTCCACGGCCTCGCCGGTCACATGATCAACCTCTGAGCTCTGCCGGGTACTCGAGACCCCCTCTCCCCGCCGAAACCCCCTCTGGGACGCGCGGCGGAGAGGGGGTCTCGTCGGTGGAAGGGGGTTTCGCGTCGAGCGAGGGATCGGTCAGGCGCCGCGCATGGTGACGAGGTCCGCCGTCCGCTCACGCAGCGGCGGCGAGCCGAGCACCCGGAGAAGAGTCTCCCGCGCGGGAACGGCGAGCCCGGAGACCGGGCGTCCCATGGCCATGTAGAACGCGGCGCGGCGCTGCGCCCGGACCGCAGCCCGCTGCCGGGCCCGGGCGTACTCCCGGAGCCCCTCGGCCGGGCGTGCGTCCCCCGTTCCGCGCCTCCGCGCGGCGAGAAGCACGGGGGCGAGCGCGCGAGCGTCGGCCCAGCCCAGGTTCATCCCCTGCCCTCCGATCGGGCTCGTCTCGTGCGCGGCGTCGCCCAGGAGGACGATCCGACCGGACCACAGCGGATCGGCGCGATGCTGAGCCGCCAGGAACACCGCGGGGCGGGCGTCCTCCGGGATCGCCGGGGCCGCACCGAGGCGGCGCGCGACCTCGTCCCGGAACGACGCGGCCGTGGGCCCCGGCCGACCCCCGCGGCTCCGGAGGACCCAGCGGCGACGGCCGCCCGGAAGCGGGAAGGACTCGACGAGCCCTCCGGGTTCGCAGTGCAGCCGCGCCACGCGGTCCGGCGCCGGATCCGCCACGTCCACCATCGCGTACCAGGCCCGGCCCCGCCGTGGTCGCCACCTCGTCCCCATCGCGTCCCTGATGGCGCTGCGGACCCCGTCCGCGGCCACCAGGAACGCCGCGGACTCCTCTCGCTCCCCCGCCGCATCGGTCAGCCGCACGCGGACGTCGGCGCCGGTGTCCGCCACCGCGGTCACTTCGCATCCCTCGCGCAGCCCGACGCCGCTCGACGCCAGACCATCGCGCAGCACCGCGTCGGTGCGCTCCTGGGCCAGGGTCAGCACTGACCGGTGCCCGCCGAACGACACCGCGGCGAGCACCCGCCCGCGCGAGTGCACCTCGCCCCGGTCCAACGCGAGCGCCTCGGCCCGCACGGCGTCTCCGCACCCCGCCGCGTCCAACGCGGCGAGGCCGGGAGGATGGATCCCGATCGCGCGGGAACGGGCGTCGGGTCCGCGCCTGCGCTCGCACACGAGCACGTCCGCCCCGTCGCGCGCGAGCAGCCGGGCCAGGAGAAGCCCCACCGGCCCGGCCCCGACGACGATCACGTCATGGGTCACGGGGTCCCGCCTCCGTGCGCAGCTCCAGGCGGGCGGGGAGGCGTCGCCGCACGTGCCACCCGGGAGGGGCCACCGCCCGCAGCTCGGCCGCCGTGTAGGAGCGTCGGATGCTCAGAAGCCCGTCCTCCCGGATGAACGATCCCGACAGGACGCCGCCCTCCAGAGGACGCGTCGCGGCGGCGAACAGCGCGTACGCGGGCCGACTGCGGGCGATGTCGTGGTGGAGCGCCACGCCTCCGCCGCGGATCAGGTGTCGGGAGTCGTTCAGGAGGCCCTGCACCTCGTCGGTCGAGAGGTGGTGCAGGAGGTGATTCGACAGCACCACGTCGTAGGCGTCCCCCTCCCGCACGAGATCGCGGGTCGTGCCGCAGCGGTACTGCACGCCGGCGCCGTCGTCGTGCGCGGACGCCCAGGCCGTGGCCCGGTCGTCCGGGTCGAGAGCCGTGACGACGGCCTCGAGTCCCTCCCGACGCAAGCGCGCCGCGATCGCGCGGCACCGGTCGCCGCCGCCGGACCCGACGTCGAGGATGCGGACCGGCCCCCGTCGTGCGCGGGGCCGGATCTCGCGGCGATGGAGCCCCCGCCACCCGGACACGACGGCGTTCACGAGCGGGAACAGTGCGTACGTGCGCTCCAAAGCCCGCGGATCGGCGTGCGGGTCGTCCATCCGCTCCCGCACGTCGATCGCACGCCGGGACAGGTCAGGCCCCATGCGTGCCGGCGACCACCGTGAACAGGGCGCTCTCGGCCGTCAACCCCGGTCCGAAGGCCATCGCCATCGTCCGCTCTCCGTCTCGCGCGTCCTCCTCCTCCAGGATGCGACGGAGGACGAACAGCACGGTCGCGCTGGACATGTTCCCGTAGCGCCGGAGGGTCTCCCTCGCGGGGCCGAGCTGGCGGTCGCTCAGACGCATCCGCTCCTGCACCCGGTCCAGGATGCTGCGCCCGCCCGGATGGATCGCCCAGTGCGTGACCGCTGCTCCAAGCCCGTCTCGTTCCGCGGCCTCGGTCACCGCCGCGTCCCTCTCCCACAGCGGGCGCAGCGCCGCTTCGATGTTCTCGCCGATGAGCTGCGGGACGGCGGTGGAGAGGACCATCTCGAACCCGGTGTCCCCGATCGTCCAGGCCATGTCCTTCTTGCCCTCCGGGACCAGGGCGGTGTGGAACCCGTCCACCCGGAACCCCGCCAGACCGGCCTCCGAGGGACGCGCGGTCACGATGCCCGCCGCCGCACCGTCGGCGAACAGCGACGAGGCGACGATCGTGTCGGGATCCGACGAGGAGCGCAGGTGCAGGGTGCACAGCTCGACGCTGACCACGAGCACGACCGCCTCCGGATCCGCCGCACAGAACTGGGCCGCCGCGCGCAGCGCCGGAATGGATGCATAACAGCCCATGAACCCGAGGTGATAGCGCTGGACGTGATCCCCCAGTCCCAGGGCCCTGACGATCTCGTAGTCCGGGCCGGGCGCGTGGAACCCGGTGCAGGACACGGTGACCACGTGCGTCACGTCCGCCGCCTCGATGTCCGGGTCCGCATCCAGCGCGGCCTGCGCGGCCCCGACGAAGAGCACGCGCGCCTCGCGCGCGTAGATGTCGTTGCGAACCATCGTCCCCGGCGACAGGAGCGCGCCCGACGCCCGGTCGTAGAAGAGCGGCGTCGGCTCTCCGCTCTCCGTCGACAGCTCGTCGAGCACGGTGTGCCGGGTCTCGATCCCGGACCCGTCGAACGACGCCGTCACGATTCGCTTCGCGAGTCGGCTCACGTCGGGTTGGGCGGCGAAGACGTCCCGGACCTCCTCTTGCTTCAGGATCGTGTGCGGCACGATCGTCCGCAGGGAACGCAGCACGGCGGGGCGGCTCATGGGGACACTCAAGCACGCCCGCGAGGGCCGCGACAGGGGGGTTGCGGAACCGGGCTCAGTGGCCCAACGCGCGTGCGAGCTTCGAATCCGAGGACGCCGCTCGTCCGCCCGCCGCATGCACGGCGCGCTCGACGGCGGCGAAGAAGGCCGTGCGCGCGGCCGGGTCCGTCGGGCCGGCCGGTCCCAGCTCGACCTCCCACTCACGCCAGGAGCGCTCGACGCCGCCGCGGACGTCCGTCGCGCGGACGCGATCGTCGACGAACTCGGCCACCACGCCCTCCGTGCCACGGAGCTGATAGGCAGTCCGGCTGTTCTCGATCCGGGCGAAGGGCAGAAGGGGCTCGGACGTCCACCGGGTCAGCGCCTCGCGGACCGCGGACGGCGGCTCCTCGTTCTCGCCGAGCGGCCAGCCGAGCTCGATCCGCGCGTCGCCGTCGCGGGGACCCTTGACGTGCCATCCCTCGTCGGGGCCGCCGGTCCGGCGGCGCACGGCGACTCCGGCCCGCGCGAGGGCGGCGTCGGCCGTGTCCAGGTAGCGCGCGTCCAGGGCCCGGCGCTCACCGGCGCCCACCTCGAGGACACCGGGCACCCCGGACCAGTCCGGCAGGGGCGTGTCCGCGTCGACGTCGTAGGTCCGCTCGACCTCGACCGTGCGCTGCGGCTCAGTCATCGCCGGGCGAGATGTCGCCCTCGGACTCGGTGTACCAGAAGCCGACCTCGGTGGGGCCGTCGCCCTGGCCGGTGTGGGTCGGCTCGGAACCGCGCCGGTAGATGATCTGCGTCTCGCTGTAGGGGACGATCAACGCATCCCGCTCGACGTCGTCGAGCGGGAGGATCTGCCCGTCGAGCGGGCCGCCGTGGAGTCGTGCGAGTGCCATCTGCTCACCATAGCCCTCCTCCTCGACATGTATGACCTCCTCTGGACGGATCCGCGCGTTTCGGCTCGCCGGCGACCGCACTGGGCGAGCGCCGTAGGTCGAAGTCCCCCTCACGACCGACGTTCACCGCGGAACGGGCTGCGCCTCATCCGACGCCGATGCCCAGGACGGCGCCGAGGATCATCCAGGGGCCGAAGGCGATGTGGGTGGAGCGGTCGGCCCGGCCGCTCGCCACCAGGGCCAGCGCATGCCCGGCCCCGAGCACGAAGGCCGCGGCGCCGCCGACGACCAGCGCGTCCCAGCCGTGCCAGCCGAGGACCAGCCCGATGACGGCGCCGAGCTTCACATCGCCCCCGCCCATGCCCTCGCGGCTCAGTATCCGCAGCGCCCCGTAGAACCCGCCCAGCAGGAGCATCCCGGCCGCGGCCCGCTCCGCCCGCGCACCGGGCGTCAGTGCCGCCTCGAGGATCACTGCCGCGAGCGCGCCGACCAACGTCGGCAGCACGAGGCGATCGGGCAGCCGATGCTCCTGGATGTCCACGACGAGCAGGCGCGCGGCGACGCCGAGCAGCGCAAGGTGCACGAGGACGACGATCAGGGCGTGGGAGTCCATCCGTGCAGGCTAGGAGAACCGCCGCGGCGACGCGGCGGCCCTGTGGAGAACTCCCGCTAGCGCCCCGGTGCGGGAAGGTCAATCCACTGCTCGCTGGGATGCGGAGCCCCTAGCGTCGCCGGGAGGAAGGGGCGGAATGACGGACACCGGACGGGGCGGACCGCATACGGCCGGGCGCATCCGCGTCGGCGTCTCCGGCTGGCGGTATCCGCGGTGGCGGGGCGACTTCTATCCTGCGGGGATGCCTCAGCGCCGGGAGCTGGCCTACATCGGCGAGCGCTTCTCCACCGTCGAGCTGAACGGGTCGTTCTACTCGCTGCAGCGCCCCGACAGCTATCTGCGGTGGCGCGACAGCGTGCCGGAGGGCTTCCTCTTCGCCGTCAAGGGGTCGCGCTACATCACCCACATGCTGCGCCTCCGGGACGCCGACACGGCTCTGGCCAACTTCTTCGCCTCCGGACCGCTGGCACTGGGGGAACGGCTCGGCCCGTTCCTCTGGCAGCTTCCGCAACGGCAGGTCTTCGACCCCGAGATCCTCGATGCGTTCCTGCGCGCGCTGCCGCGCAGCACGCACGAGGCCGTCGCCCTCGCCCGGCGGCACGACGCCCGCCTCGACGGGCGGACCTGGCTGGGCCCGGTCCCCGACGCACCGCTGCGCCACGCGCTCGAACCGCGCTCGCCCAGCTTCCACGACCCGCGCTGCGCCGATCTGCTGCGCCGCCATGGCGTCGCCTTCGCCCTCGCCGACACCGCGGGGCGCTGGCCGCGCTTCGACGCCCTCACGGCCGACTTCGGCTACGTGCGACTGCACGGCGCCCGTGAGCTCTACCACAGCGGGTATCGGGATGCCGAGCTTCGGGAGTGGGCCGACCTCACGCAAGGGTGGGCCGGAGGCGCGGGCGAAGGCGGACGCGAAGTCTTCGTCTACTTCGACAACGACGCGCGGGGCCACGCACCGCACGACGCGCTCGCTCTGGCCCGGCTCGTGGGCGATCGACCGGGGCCTGCCGACACGGGCCGGTGACCGGCGGCGGAGGTCACTCCGCGAGCTCGTCCGCCCTGCGCAGGTCGGCCACGAAGGAGCGGAAGGCCGCCCGACGCTCCTCGGCGTCCCTGCGGCGCAGGAGGCTCGCCGGGTGCACCGTCACCACCACGGGGATCGCCGGGTCGTCCGCAGCTTCCAGGACCTGGCCGCGGACCTCTCCGATGCGGACGCTGCGTCCCAGCACCGCCCTGGCCCCGGTGGCGCCGAGCGCGAGGATCGCCGATGGCCGGACGGCGGCGATCTCCGCCTCCAGCCAGGGGCGGCAGGCCGTGATGTGCCCGACGGCGGGCTTCTCGTGGATCCGGCGCTTGCCGCGGCGCTCGAACCGGAAGTGCTTGACCGCGTTCGTGAGGTAGAGAGACCGCGGGTCGATCCCGGCCTCCTCGATCGCGTCGTCCAGGACCCGGCCGGCGGGTCCGACGAAGGGCTCGCCGGCGAGATCCTCCCGGTCTCCCGGCTGTTCTCCCACCAGCATCAGCCGCGCACGGGCCGAGCCGCGCGAGAAGACGACCTGCGTCGCCTCCCGCCACAGCTCGCAGCCGCGACAGCCCGGCGCCTCCCGCCGCAGCTCATCGATGCCGCCGCCCCCGGGCACCCACCGCCGGGCGCCGCCGTTCCCGTCCCTGTCCGCCTGCCGCATCCCGGTTGTCTACTCCCGGGAGGACACGCGGTCAACGCCCTCGACGCGTCAGAGATCCAGGATCTCCAGGTCGACCAGGACCGTATCCCCCTCCGCCACGCCCTCCGCGTCGCGGACCGCACGCTTGATCGGCAGGGAATAGGAGCCGCCCGAGAAGAAGACGGAGGTCCGCCAGCTCGTCGCGCCGATCCGTGCGTGCACCCGGAGCGAGCCGAAGCCGCGCGACGGCGCGGGGAGCTCGCGGATGTCTGCGGACAGCTCCTCCGGGACGGTCGCGAAGTACCACGAATCCACTCGTGCGCTCCACCGCAGGACATCGCTCTCGAACTCGATCCGCATCCGCTCAGAGTAGCCACGGCCTCGGACAGGGCCGGTTCCGCGGCGCACGGGCCGATGTCCGATGTACGAGTTACGGTCTCCTTCACGGGTTGAAATATTCGAAGAGATTTTCGAGGATGGATGCATGGGGAACGCACTGCGCACCGCGATCGGACCGGCCATGGACTCCCGTGCCGGAGAGATCCTGCGCCTGCAGCGCGAGATCACCCGGATGCAGCGCCGCCGCAGCGACCTCCCCCTGATCCCCGTCCCCTCCGCCCTGCAGCCCCTGCTGCCGGAGGGCGGGCTCCAGGTGGGAACGACGTACGCCCTGTCCTCCTCCCCCGGCCTCGTCGCCGCCCTGCTCTCGACCGCCTCCGGCCGCGGCTCCTGGTGCGCGGCCGTCGGCATGCCCACGCTGGGCGTGGAGGCTCTGGCCCGGCACGGCGTGGACCTCGACCGGCTGCTCCTCGTCCCCGACCCGGGCCCCCGCTGGCTCACCGTCGCCTCCGCCCTCTCCGAGGTCGTCCCCCTCATCGCGGTCCGCCCGGCCTCGCGGGTGCGTGAGGCCGAGATCTCCCGGCTCACGGCCCGCCTGCGCGATCGCGGGTGCACCCTCCTCGTCGTGTCCTCGACGCCCTGGCCGCAGAGCGAGGGCAGCATCCGGGTCCAGGATCCCCGATGGCACGGCCTCGGCGAGGGGTGGGGCCTGCTGGAGGACTGCGAGGTCACGATCACCGCGCAGACCCGCCGCTCCCCCGTGCCGCAGAGCGTCCGCGTGCGGCTTCCGGGCGCGCACGGCACCATCGAGACCGTCGAGACCCTCCCCGCGCACGGGACCCTCCCCACGCCGGTGCCGATGCCCCGCCCGCCGCACCGGGGCCGTCCCGCGGCCGAGGCCCCCGTGCCGGCCGGGTCCGCACACGACGTCCCCCTCGCTCCGGAGCACTGGGCGGAGGCCGGATGAACGCCGCCTCCCCCGCCCGCGTGCTCGTGCTGTGGTTCCCCGACTGGCCGCTGCGCGCCGCTCTGGGCGCCCCTCCGCATCCGTCCGCCGCGATCCTTCGCGCCGGTGCCGTGCTCGCCTGCACCGCCCCGGCCCGGGCGCAGGGGGTGCGCGCGGGGCAGCGGCGCAGGGAGGCCCAGGGGCTCGACCCCGCCCTGCGGCTGATCCCCGCAGATCCGGAGCGGGACGAACGCGCCTTCCTCCCCGTGCTGCGGGCGATCGAGGAGCAGGCCCCCGGCGTCCAGATGCTGCGCCCCGGCATCGCGGTGCTGCGCTCCCGGGGGGTCGCCCGCTACCACGGCGGAGAGGAGGCCGCGGCGGGCGCGCTCTCCGCGGCCCTGGCGACGAAGGGGTTCGCCGAGGTGCGGATCGGCATCGCCGACGGGCCGTTCACCGCGGAGCACGCTGCGCGCCGGGCGCCGTCCCCTCCCGGGCACCTCCTCGTCCCGCCGGGGGCCTCCGCCGCCTTCCTCGCGCCCCTCTCCGCCCGCGTCCTCGCCGACCCCGATCTGGTGATGCTGCTGGGACGACTCGGAGTGCGCACGCTCGGCGACTTCGCGGCCCTCGGCCCCCTCGACGTGCGCGATCGGTTCGGCGAGCACGGCGCACGGCTGCACGCGCTGGCCCGCGGAGCCGACTCCCGTCCGGTCGTCTCCCGCGCCCCGGATCCCGAGCTCGCCGCGGAGACCGAGTTCGAGACGCCGCTGACCCAGTCCGATCAGATCGCCTTCGCGGTCCGTCGCACCGCCGACGAGGTGATCCTCGCCCTGGCCGAGGCCTCGCTCGTGTGCACGGAGGTGCGGATCGATCTGACCGATGACGACGACGGCGTCCACTCCCGCACCTGGCTGCACCCCACCTGCTTCGAAGCGCCCGACCTCGTGGACCGCGTGCGCTGGCAGCTGGAGGCGCTCACCGGCGACGCCCCGCCCGCAACCGCCGAGGACACCCGCCTCTTCCGCGGGATCGCCCGTGTCCGGATCACCCCGATCGCCGTCGACGACGCCGCGCACCATCAGCCAGGGCTCTTCGGCTCCGGGACCGACGAGCGGTTGCACCATGCGGTGTCCCGCGTGCAGACGCTCCTCGGTCACGACGGAGTGCTGACCGCCGCGGTGGCGGGCGGGCGACGCCTCGCCGACCGCCAGCAGCTCACCCCCTGGGGCGAACGGGTGGTGCTCGCACGGGATCCGGACCAGCCATGGCCCGGATCCCTGCCCGACCCCCTCCCCGCCGAGGTGTTCGTCCCTCCCCGCCCGATCACGGTCGCGGACACGACGGGAGCGGCGATCCGGGTCGACGAACGCGGGAACCTGAGCGCGGCGCCCGCGCGGATCGAGGCGGACGCCGTGCGGTCCTGGGCGGGCCCCTGGCCGGTCCGCGACCGACGAGGGCAGCCCGACGGCGTCCGCGGCGAGCGGTTCCAGCTGGTGGACGAGCACGAGCGCGCGTGGCTCGTGCTGCACACGGACGACGGCTGGTGGGCCGAGGGGAGGTACCACTGATGGGCTGGCACAACCCGGAGATGTCGTGGAGCGAGCTGGAGCGGACGCTCAGCGGCAAGCCCGCCCTGCGCGACACCCTCGTCGCGGACGCCCCGATCCGCACGCACAAGCGCGGCGCCGTCTCCCTGGGCGACATCGTCCGCCCGACCGACGCGGTGCCCTACGCCGAGCTGCACGCGCACTCCTCCTTCTCGTTCCTCGACGGCGCGTCGTCCCCCGCCGAGCTCATCGCCGAGGCGGAACGACTGGGCCTCACCGCCCTCGCGATCACGGACCACGACGGCTTCTACGGTGCGGCTCGGTTCGCCGAGGCGGCGGAGCTCACGAGCGTGCAGACGGTCTTCGGCGCGGAGCTGTCCCTGGGGCTGCCGTCGCCCCAGAACGGCGAACCGGATCCGGTCGGCGAGCATCTGCTGGTCCTCGCCCGCGGGGAAGAGGGATACCACCGGCTCTCCGCGGCGATCACCCGGGCGCAGCTCCGCGGCGGCCAGAAGGGCCGACCCCGGTACGAATGGGAGGACCTCGTCGCCTCCTCGGGCGGTCACTGGACGGTGCTCACCGGATGCCGCAAGGGCGCCGTCCGACGCGGATGGGAGCAGGAGGGGGTCGACGGCGCCCGACGCGGGCTGCGCCGGCTCGTCGACCTGTTCGGGAGCGATCGCGTGGTGATCGAGCTCATCGACCACGGCGATCCGCAGGACACGCGCCGCAACGACGCCCTGACGACGCTCGCGGTCGAGCACGGGCTCGCCACCGTGGCCACGAACAACGTCCACTACGCCGTGCCCGACCGCGCCCGGCTGGCGGAGGCGGTCGCCGCGGTGCGCGCCACGCGCAGCATGCGGGACCTGGAGGGGTGGCTTCCCTCCCACGGATCGGCGCACCTGCGCTCCGGGGCGGAGATGACCGCACGCTTCGCCCGCTACCCGGGGGCGATCGCGCGGGGTCTGGAGATCGCCGAAGAGTGCGCCTTCCCGCTGCGCCGCGCGAAGCCCGCCCTGCCCACGATGAGGGTGCCGGCGGGCCACACGCCCATGAGCCATCTGCGAGAGCTCGTCTGGAAGGCCGTGCCGCACAAGTATCCGGACCTGACGGACGCCGGCCGCCGGCGGATCGAGCGCGAGCTCGACGTCATCGAGGAGAAGGACTTCCCGGGCTACTTCCTCATCGTGCACGGCATCGTGACGGAGGCCAAGAGACGCGGCATCCTCTGCCAGGGACGCGGGTCCGCGGCGGCGAGCGCGGTCTGCTACCTCCTCGGCATCACCGCGGTGGACCCCATCGGCTACGGACTCCCCTTCGAGCGCTTCCTCGCCACGACGCGCACGGAGGAGCCGGACATCGACGTGGACTTCGACGCCCGCCGCCGGGAGGAGATCATCCAGTGGGTGTACGACGAGTACGGCCGCGAGAGCGCCGCGCAGGTGGCGAACGTCATCCAGTACCGCCCCAAGAACGCCGTGCGCGACATGGCACGGGCCCTGGGCTACTCCCCCGGGCAGCAGGACGCCTGGTCTCGTCAGGTGGAGCGCTGGGGTCTGGAGCTCTCCCCCGTCGACGACCACGACATCCCCGAGGCCGTGGTGGACTACGCCGCCGAGCTGCTCAAGGCCCCCCGTCATCTGGGCATCCACTCCGGAGGCATGGTGCTCACCCAGCGGCCCGTGGGCGAGGTCGTCCCGGTCGAGCACGCCCGCATGGAGAACCGCACCGTCATCCAGTGGGACAAGGACGACGCGGCGTGGATGGGGCTGGTCAAGTTCGACCTGCTGGGCCTCGGCATGCTCGCCGCCCTGCAGCACTGCTTCGATCTGATCGCCGACGCCACCGGGGAGAGGTGGTCCCTGGAGACCCTCCCCAAGGAGGAGGCGGCCGTCTACGACATGCTGTGCCGCGCCGACACGATCGGGGTCTTCCAGGTGGAGTCCCGTGCGCAGATGGGGTTGCTGCCGCGACTGCAGCCCCGGACGTTCTACGACCTCGCGATCCAGATCGCCCTCATCCGCCCCGGTCCCATCCAGGGCGGCGCCGTGCACCCCTTCGTCCGCCGCAAGCTGGGGCAGGATCCGGTCACCTACCCGCACCCGCTGCTGAAGCCCGTGCTGGAACGCACCCTGGGCATCCCCGTCTTCCAGGAGCAGCTCATCCAGATGGCGACCACACTGGGCAACTGCACGGCGGACGAGGCGGACACCCTGCGCCGGGCGATGGGATCCAAGCGGGGGCTGGAGCGGATCGACAGCATCCGCGAGAGCCTGTACGAGGGGATGCGCGCGCATGGGCTGGACCCGCAGAGCGCGGATCGCATCTACGCCCAGATCCAGGCCTTCTCGAACTTCGGGTTCGCGGAGTCGCACTCGCTGTCCTTCGCGCTGCTCGTCTACGCCAGCTCCTGGATCAAGCTGCACTACCCCGCGGCGTTCCTGGCGGGGCTGCTCCGCTCGCAGCCGATGGGCTTCTACTCCGCGTCCACCCTCACCGCGGACGCCCGGCGGCACGGCGTCGAGGTCCGCCGCCCGGATCTGCACCGCTCCGCGGCGACGGAGACGCTGGAACCGCGGGAGGACGAGGCTCGCGCGCCCCTCGGGCCGACCGGCCGTGAGGAGTGCACGCACCGGAGGCAGCCGGCTCCCGCGCAGACCTTCGACCGCTCCCTCCCCGACGACAGCGCCGCCCACCGCCGCGACGGCGCGTTCGCGGTGAGGCTCGGCCTGTCGGGCATCACCGGGATCGGCGCCAAGACCGCCGAGCGCATCGTCGCCGACCGCGACGCGCACGGCCCGTTCCGGGACCTGAACGATCTGGTGCGCCGGACGGACGTGACGGCGGCCCAGGTGGAGGCGCTGGCCACGGCGGGCGCCGTCGAGGGGCTGGGGCTGACCCGGCGCGAGGCGATCTGGATGGCCGGCTCCGCCGCCCAGGACCGGGCGCGCTATCTTCCCGGCAGCTCCGTGGCGGTGCAGCCGCCCCTGTTCCCGGATCAGACCAGCCATGAGATCCTGGCCGCCGACCTCTGGGCGACCGGGGTGTCCACGGACGATCATCCGATGGCGCATTTCCGGGTCGGGCTCGACGAACGCGGTGTGCTCTCCTCCGACCGGCTCCGCACCCACGAGACGGGCCGTCGCATCGAGGTGGCGGGGCTGGTCACCCACCGTCAGCGACCGGCGACCGCGGGCGGGATGACCTTCCTGAACCTCGAGGACGAGCACGGACTCGTCAACGTCATCTGCTCCCAGGGCGTGTGGACGCGGTACCGACGCATCGCCCGGGAGTCCCCGGCCCTCATCGTCCGAGGAATCCTGGAGCGTTCCCCGGAGGGAGTGATCAACGTGCTCGCGGACGCCTTCGAGGATCTCCGTGTCGGCGTGGTCCATCGGTCACGGGACTTCCAATGACGCCCCTCCGACCGATGGCCCGCGTCGGGGGTCACCAGAACCGCTCGGGTTCCTCCTTGGGAGTCCTCTCCCCGCCGCCCCACCAGACGGCCTCACCGGTCGCCGACGCCGCCGCCTGCTCGGCGCCGGACAACGCCGCCGCTGTTCCCGTCCGGCGCGAGGCGTCCGGGACCGGCACCGGATCCAGGACCAGCTCGGTCCGCACGCCCGTCTCCCCGGCGATCCCGACCTCCCCGACGATCACCGTACAGCTGTCGACACGGGCCTGGCCGGGCACGGTATCGGCGTCAGGGAGCACCCCGGCGGGGAGCACGTAGCGGATCCCGGTCACGACGTCACGCAGGATCCGCGGGCCGCCCGCCCCCTCCGCCTCGAACGCCACGACGCGTCCGACCGGGAGGCCGAGAGCAAGCGGAAGGGAGACGGTCACCATCATGGATCCACCCTCGCCCACTCCGGGCGTCCGGACAAGCCCCGTCCGCCTCGGGACGAGATCAGGAGGCGTCGATGTGCGCCGGGGCGAGCCGATCGTAGTGACGGTCGTGGTACAGCAGCGGCTCGCCCTCGCCGCCGGGAAGGACCTCGTGCACGTCCGCGAGCACGAGAGCGGACGGCCCGACCGACACGGTCTGCCGGATCGTGCAGCGCAGCGCGCCGCGGGTGTCCGGAAGATACGGCTCCCCGGTCGGAAGAGTCTGCCAGCCCTGCTCCGGCGTGAAACGCGGTTGTCCCGTGCGGGCGAACGCATCGGCGATCCCCTCCTGGCCCACGCGCAGGAAGTGGACCACCATGCTGGGAGCCGCGAGGATCCCGCCCGCGCTCCCGGTCGCCTTGGTGACGGAGAAGACGAGGACGGCCGGGTCCGCGCTCACCGAGGCGACGCTGGAAAGGGTGAGGCCGACCGGCCCCTCCGCGGTGGTGGCGGAGACGAGAGACACGCCGGAGGCGAGGTGCCGGAACACCGCCTTGAAGTCCTCGGTGAGATCCGTGCCGGGTCCTGTCATCCTGCTCACTCCTCCGCGACCGCAGCCGGCGCCGTCCTTCCGGCGCCGCCACCCCGGCCGCTCATCCCACGGGGATCAACCGATCCTCCCGTCGAATCCTTCCCGAAACGCCCCACCGGAGCGAGTCGTGTGTCTTCGGCTTACGCCGAGGACGCGCCGACCTCGCGAACGGCGACCTCAGGAACGGCGTCGCCCACATCGCGTCTCCGCAACGGTCGCGGTAGCGTCGTCCCATGGGCACGGCGAACGGGTTCTCCTTCGACAGGCGCGGCGCCGACGTGGTGATCACCCACCACGGGAAGCCTGCGGCCGTGCTCCGCGGACGGCGCGCGGAGGACTTCCTGGCGGACGTCGCCGACGGCGATCCTCAGCTGCTCATGGCGAGGATCACGGGGAACTACCGGCGCGGCAACGAACGCACGGCCCGCGCGCATCCGCGGAACGCTGACCGCTGACCACTGACCGCCGGCCGGCCTCACGATCGCCGAAGCCGGAGGCCCGCAGAGCCACAGATGCGGCGGTCTGGGGCAAGCCCGTCGGCTGACACGCAGAGGCCCCGCGGGCGTCGTGCGTCCGCAGGGCCTCTCGCGCGAGGTCAGCTCGTGGCGCGTCCCCGGCGCACGAAACGGGTCAGAAGCACCGCGCCTCCGCCGAGCAGCGCCACGGCCCCGGCGGCGACGGCGACGACGGGTACCGCCTCTCCCGTCACGGCGAGCTGTTCCCCGTCCTCCACGGCGCCGCCCTCGGGGTCGGCGACCTCCGTGCCGGGTGCGGGAGCGCTGTCATCCGTCGCGGCCGCGTCGCCGTCGCCGGGAGCGGTCGCGCCGGGCTCGGGGTGGTCGGTCGGGGTGTGCACGATGTCGTAGTACACCCCCGGGTTCGCCGCATCCGGGGTCACCCGATACGTGAACCCCGCCGCCGTCAGCGTCACGATCGGCACCACACGCTCGAACAGCACCTTCCCGTCCGCGTCCTTCGCGACCAGCGTCCGCTCGGACCCGTCCGCCGACACCGACCAGTCGCCCTGCATCTTCGGCGAATCGTCGAGGTTGTACATCGTGAACGTGCCGTCCGTCTTGTAGTACGCCCAACCGACGAAGTTCGCCACGGCCTCATCCGACAACGCCACCGCGTTCCCGTCCTGATCCACCGCCCCCGTGGTCTCCCACGGCGTCGAGGCGAGCACGTCCGACGGACTCTGCGTCGTCGCCGTGACCGCGGAGACCGGCGCGACCGGCGCGGCGGCGAAGGCCCCGGCGGCCGGGGCGAGGCAGAGGGCGGCGGCGGCCAGCGTCGTCGCGACGATCCTGGTTCCCCGGCGCGGGGCGGTGCGAATGTTCATCTTCTCCTCGTTCCTGATGTGGGGCGTCCGCCCCGGCTCGGGTCGCCGGAGCGGACACGTTCCACGCTAGGAACGCGAAGGAGGCCGGACATCAACCGATCGGTTGAACCCGCCTGTCAGGAACCTGGGCATCCCGCTCGGAGCCGTCCCGCTCAGAGCCGGATGATGCCCCGCTTGACGGCCGAGGCGATCGCGGCCTGACGGTTGTCGGCGCCGAGCTTGGTGAAGGCGTGGTGCAGATGGGTCTTCACCGTCGCCTCGCTGACATGGAGCTCGCGAGCGAGGTCGCGGTTGGAGAGCCCCGCCGCCGCCCGTGTGAGCACGTCGAGCTCGCGCGGGGTGAGCGTCTCGTCCGGACGCTCGACGCGTCGCATCAGCCGAGCCCCGATCGGTCCGGTCAGCGGTGTGCCCCCGGAGGCGGCGGAGCGGATCGCCTGAAAGATCTCCGCGGGTCTGCTGTCCTTCACCAGGTATCCGGCCGCCCCGGCGTCGAGGGCCCGCACGATGTCGGCATCGGAGTCGTAGGCGGTGAAGACGAGCACCTCCGTGCGGGGGCTCGCCCGCCGGATGGTGCGGGTCGCCTCGATGCCGTCCGGCCGCCCGGCGCCGAGATCGAGGTCGACCAGCGCGACGTCGAGATCGTGGCCGGCCGCCGCGGCCTCGGCCTCCGCCGCGGATCCGGCCTCGGCCACGACCTCGAGGTCGGACTGCGTGTCGAGCACGGCTCGCACGCCGTGGCGGAGCACCGGGTGATCGTCCAGCAGCAGGATCCGGATCACGGCGTCGCCTCCGCCGCACTCGACGACGCGTCGGGAACGATCGCGGCGACCACCGTGCCCTGGCCCGGCTCGGACTCGACGGTGAGCTCGCCGCCGAGGATCTCGATCCGCCAGGTCATCGCACGGATCCCGAATCCCCCGGTCGGCTCGTCGCTCCTCGTCGCCTCCAGGCCGATCCCGTCGTCCACGACGTCGACGCCCACCTCGCGGTCGAAATAGGTCAGCGTGACCCGCGTCGTCGCCGCCTGCGCGTGCTTACGGGCGTTGAGCAGCGCCTCCTGCACGACGCGCTGCAGCGCATGGGCGACCGTCTCCGGAACGGCCCGTTCCCGTCCGACCACCGCGAATGTCGCCCCCTCCGCCTGCGCCTGGGCCCGCAGCAGGGCGCTCAGGGACGCCGCGCCCTCCCGCGGGTCCGCCAAACCGTGCAGGAGCTGGCGGGTCTCGACCAGCGCCTCCCGGAGTGCCTCGCGCGCCTCCCGGACCGCGGGCGCCGAGCCGCCGGGGCGCAGCTCGGCGGATTCCAGGAGCAGGAGCGCGCTCGCGGTGCGCTGCACGACCGTGTCATGCAGCTCGCTGGCGACGCGACCGCGCTCCGCTGCCGCGCCCGCGTCCCGCTCCGAGCGCGAGAGCTGCTCCCGGGTGTCGATGAGATCGTCGATGAGCCGTTGCTGCGCGTCATGCGCCCGGTCCAGCGCCGCGAACGCGGAGGCGAGGACGAGCCCGCCGACGAAAGGACCGAGCACCAGCCCCCAGTCGTCCCCGCGGGACATGAGGAACAGCCCGACGCTCACGGCCACGACGATCGCCGCGGACAGCGCGAACGCCAGACGCCCCCGGATGACGCGGTGCACGGCGAAGAACAGCGCGAAGCCGCACCAGCCGAAGGACGGCGCGAGCACCACGAGCGGGAGCCAGAACGCCGTCGCGACGAGCAGGCCGATCCCCTGGCGCGAGCCGACCGGATCTGCTCCGTTCGCCGAATCTCGCCCCCTGCCCGGAGGCCGATCGATCACCGCGAGCGCGTAGGCCAGGCCGACGCCCACGGCGAGCACGAGCACCACGACGCCCAGGCCGTCCAGCGGGTGGCGGGTGAAGTATCGCCACCCGCACACGAGCAGCAGGACGGCGAAGCCGATGTCGACGGCATGGTCGGGGATCGGAAGGCGTCGCGCCGGAACGCGGAGGGAGTCGGTGCTCATGTCCCCTCCAGTATCCGGCGCCGGAGCCCGGACGACGGGAGGCGGCGGCCCGGACCCCGGCCCGGACCGCCGGTCGTCAGCCGTGCGGGCGCCAGGGCCCCCAGGCCTGGCCCGGAACCTGGTTGCGGGTCCACCACGCGGCGACGTACACCTGTCCCTCGTGCACGGCCGTCTCACCGCTCTGGAAGATCCGCGAGGGAGTCCAGCGCGCGAAGCCGTCCTGCACGTCGATCTCCTGCCAGGGCCCGTTCGGGTCGCCGGGGACCTGGTCACGGGTCCACCAGGTCGCGCGCCAGGTCGCCCCGTCGAAGGAGACCTCGTCCCCGGCGGTGTACACCGCGGATCGGTCCCACTCCGGCGCCGCCGGTGCGCAGCCGCCGTCACAGACACGGAAGGACGCGAGGACGGCCTTGTGGTCGGAAGGCCAGACCGCCGCCAGAGTGAGGATGTCGTCGGCGCTGTCGTCGACGACGCGCTCGTTGCGCACGATCGTGGACTGCGGGCCGACGACGCGGGCGTCGTCGATCGAGAGGCGCGCGTCAGGCGTCGCGAACACGTAGTCGATGCGGTCGCGCTCGTCGGCCTCGGGAGCCCAGGTCAGCGAGGAGGTCGGGAACCTCTCGTTGTCCGAGGGCCACGTCGTCCCGGGGTTCGCGACCGGATCCGGGTGGACCTCGCGGAAGGCGTCGACCAGTCCGCCGTCGAGGAGGGTCCGGGTGGTCTGCCATGGGATCACGACGCCGTTGTGGTCCTGGAGCCCCGCGGTCGCGGCCGTCCAGTCCTGAGCCGACGGCTCGTTGAAGTCCCCGCCCACGACGGCGATGCGGCCGGCGGCGCGCTCCGTGGCGATGTCGGCCACGAGCGCGGCCGCCGTCGCCGGACGACCGGACTGCGCGTTCGCGGCCAGGATCGCGTCGACGTCGGTGACGGGCGCGTCGAGCCGGTCCCAGGTGCCCCAGCCCGCCGGCCAGTCGCCGCGGATCTCCCCGCCGTATCCGCGCGGCAGATACGTCGTGTACCAGCGGTACTCGAGATGCCCGCCGTAGGCGACGACGTCGGTGCCGTTGACGTCGAGGACGGCCTTGGACCACCATCCGTCGACCGTGTCCGTGGACACGATCGGGTAGCGCGACACGATCCCGGTGTCGGTGGCGACGAGGTGCTGATAGCCGAGGAGGGCGGCGACCTGCGCGGGGGCGTCGCCCTGTTCCGGCAGGAAGGTCACGTCCGCGTCGGTCTCCGCGATGATGTCTGCGATCGCTCGCGCGCCCTCCGGGATCTGCGTTCCCCCGTGCCAGACGTTGAAGGAGAGGACGTTCAGCTCGCTGACCCCGTCGGCCTCCGGCTTCGGGTCGGCCGGATCCACGGGGGCCGCGCCCTCGACCGTCAGGTCGACCGGGCCGGCGAGCACCTCGTAGCCGTCGTCCTCGAGCAGGTACACGTCGTACTCGCCTGCGCCGATCGAGGCGGCGTTGTGGGTCCATCCGGTGCGGTCCGCGGGGCTCCACACGACCTGGCCGCGAGCCTCGGGCACGTACCGCCAGTCGAGGGAGGCGGGACCGCCCGGCGTCGCCCCGTCGCGGTAGATGCCGATCCAGTTGCGCTCGTGCACCTGTGTCCCGGCGTCGAAGGCGATGGTGACCGAGCCGTCGGCGGCCACCGTCGAGGGCTCGATCGAGAGGCTCGCATCGACCGCATGGGCCGCCGGCGCGACGAGGAGTCCGGCGAGCACGGCGCCGAGGACGGCGAGACCGCGTCGCCGGGCGGGAGTGGGGGGCATTCCAGGTCCTTTCGGAGGAGTCGACCGGACCCTAGGCGGCCCCGATGACGCTCCCGTGGCGCGGAGGTGAACGCCCCTCGGAACGGATCCGCTGCTAACGTTAATGACCAGAGTCATCATTTTGGTCATTAAGGAGGCGCCGTGGCGAGACCCGGAGTCGAGACGTCGGTCATCCTGGACGCCGCGGCGGACCTCGTCGCGGAGCGCGGGTTCGCCGGGGTCCGGATGGACGCCGTGGCCAAGCGCGCGGGGACGGCCAAGGGGGTCCTGTACCTCCGTTTCAACGATAAGAACGCTCTGCTCGTCGCACTGCTTCGCAGAGAGATCGTCCGCACGGCGCACCGGACCGCGCATCTCGCCGAGGCCGATCCCCGCGGAGGCCTGCTGTCCCGGATCTTCCTGCATGCCGTCACCGCCATGCACGACAACGCCGTGGTCCTCCACGCCTATCGCGACGAGCCGGGCCTGCTCGCGCGCCTCGTCGGCGAGGGCGACCCGGAACGGTTCCGCCGCCGCGCCGTGCTCGGCGCGGACTTCATCCGGGCCCTGCAGGAGGAGCGGATGATCGCGGGCGACGTCGATCCGGAGACGCTCGCCGCCACGCTCGCCGTGTGGAACATGGGAGTGGCTCTGTCCGCTCCGCATCCGGACCCGGCCCGCCTCGTGCACGGAATGGCGGAGCTGTTGCACCGCGCCGTGGACACCGACGCTGCCGACACCACGCCCGGAACGCGGTGTCTGGCCCGTTTCGTCGACGGCCTGGCGGCGGAGCTGGGCGCATGACCGCCGGGCTCGTGCCGCCGGGCGCCGACGTCCGCACCGTGGACACCCGCGCGGGAACGCTGCGCCTGCTGCACGCGGGGGACCCCGGAGCGCGGACCCCCGTCGTGCTCGTCCACGGAGGCGGCAGCGACGCCGCATCCGTCTCCTGGTACCGCGCGATGGCGCCCCTCGCGGCGGATCGCGAGGTCTGGGCCGTCGACCTCCCCGGCTTCGGCGGCAGCATCGACCGCACCCCCGTCGGCGGCGCGTCGTCGCTCGCCGAGGTCGTCGCCGAGGTCGTCGCGGCGACGTGCCGTCGTCCGCCTGTCGTGGTCGGGGTGTCCATGGGCGGTGACGTCGTGCTGACTCTCGGGCTCGACCACTCCGCGGACCTGCGCGCCGTCGTTGCGATCGCCCCGGGCGGTCTCACCTCCCGGTTCCGTGGGCGCGTCGCCCACGCGTTCGCCTGGTGGGCCAGTCGACTGCCCGACGCGATCCTGCTCCCGCTCGGCCGCCTGGCGAACCTCTTCGCGCGATCCGCGGTGCGGGCGATGGTCACTGAGCCGGACGTGCTCCCGCCCGAGGTGGTGGACGAGTTCGTCCGGCTGGCACGCCACCCGCGCGGAGCCCTGGGCTACACCCGGTACAACCAGGCCTCGATCGGACGCGATCGGATGACGAACGACCTGAGCGGGCGCATCCACGAGCTGACCCTGCCCACGCTGTTCTTCCACGGTGCGGAGGACCCGCTCGTCGACCCGCAGGACTCGCTCCGTGCGGCCGCGCGGATGCCGCACGCCCGGGCCGTCATCCCGCCCGGCTGCGGCCACTGGGCCCAGCTCGAGGCGCACGACGCCTTCCTCGCGGAGATGCGCGTCTTCCTCGACGAGGTCGACCGTCCCTGACCACACGGGGTCACGCAGGGCGCGGCCGCACAGAGCTGAGCGGAACCCGCAGGGCTCAGACGGCCGGCCCCCGGTGGTCCTCCGCCTCCACCGCGTCTCCCCCGTCGGGATAGCGCTCGATCTCGGGACGCCGCGCGAGCATCACGGTCCCGGTGACCAGACCTCCCCAGATGATGACCACGGCGACGGCGAGGAAGAGGACGGCGATGGCGGTCATGAGCGGTCTCCTTCGGTCACGGTCCGAACGACCGAGGCACGGTCTGCAGGAACCGGTGGCCACAGCGTGAACCGGTCCGGGTCCTGGCGCCACGGGCTGAGGGTCAACGCGATCGACGCGACGATCATGATGACGACGGATCCCCAGCCGACGACGAGCAGGTAGCCGGGCGCATAGCCGCTGTAGGGCTCGGCGATGAGGTTCACGATCGTCGCGATCAGCATGTAGCCGAGCACGATCGGGCCGAGCACGGAGACGAGGAAGAGCCAGACCCGCCCGACCCGGAAGGTCGACAGGGCGCTCAGGTGGCCGCTGAGCTGCGTGCCTGCGCGACGGATCCACAGGACCGTGACGGTCATGGCGACCGCGGATCCGACGATGCCGATGTTGTTCGCCCAGTTGTCGATCGTGTCCAGGGCGGTGAGTCCGGAGGTCGTCCCGAACAGGATGACGGACACGATCGCGATGACGCCGCCGAGGCCATACACGGCCTTGGCGCGGCTCAGGCCGAACTTGTCCATCACACCGGCGAGGATGACCTCCATCACCGAGATGAGCGAGGTGAGCCCCGCGAGCGTCAGCGCCCCGAAGAAGAGGATGCCGAAGAAGGGGCCGCCCGGCATCTGCGCGACGATGGCCGGGAAGGTCACGAACGCCAGGCCGACACCCGTGAGTCCCTCCAGCTCCCCCACGGCCACCCCCTGCTGCGAGGCGAAGAACCCGAGCGTCGCGAACACGCCGATCCCGGCCAGCACCTCGAACGACGAGTTGCCGAACGCCACGACGAGGCCCGGCGTGGTCAGGTTCGACTTCCTGCGCCGGTACGAGGCATAGGTGATCATGATGCCGAACGCGACGGAGAGCGAGAAGAACACCTGACCGTACGCGGCGACCCACACCCCGGGGTTCGCGAGGGCGGCGAAGTCGGGCGTGAACAGGGCGTTCAGCCCGTCGAGCGCCCCCGGGAGGAACAGCGCCCTGACGACGAGGATGAGGAAGCCGACGACCAGCAGCGGCACCGCCACGACGTTGAGCAGCTGCACGCCTCGCACCACACCCGCGCCGAGGATCGCGAGTGCGACGACCCACATGAGCACCAGCGGGATGAGCACGGACGGCACGAAGTCGAGGGTGAACGGCGCCTCGGCGACCTGCAGGTACTCGCCCGAGAAGAACCCCGCCGCGTCCGCTCCCCAGCGCAGGTCGAAGGAGAAGACGAAGTAGCTGACCGCCCACGCCAGGACGGCGGTGTAGTAGATCGCGATGAAGACGCAGATCATCACCTGGAACCACCCGATGCCCTCGCCCAGCCGACCGGCGAGGCGCCGCAGCGCCAGCGGCGCCGAGCCCCGGAACCGGTGCCCGATCGCGTAGTCGAGGAAGAGGATCGGGATGCCCGCCGTCAGCAGTGCGACGACATACGGGATCAGGAACGCTCCCCCGCCGTTCTCGTAGGCGACCCCGGGGAAGCGCCAGATGTTCCCGAGTCCCACCGCCGATCCGACCGCGGACAGGATGAACCCGACCTGGCCGGTCCATTCCGCGCGTCGAGGGGCGGCCCCGGCCTCTGCGGACTTCGTCTGAGTCACGTCCCTGTGCTCCTTCGTCGGTCGTGTCGTCGCGACGCGGTGGCGGGATCCGCCGCGCACCGCGCCCGAAAGGGCCTCCCGCGAGGGTAACGACAATCGTCCGCCGTGTCAGCCCGACGACCGGCGAGGCGGCGAACGGCCGCGATCAGCGGGCCGCGGCCTCCGCGTACATCCGCATCCGCACCTCGCGGGCGGCGGTCATGTGCGCCTCCGCGATCTCCCGTGCCCGCGCCGCGTCGCGCGCCTCGATCGCGTCCAGCATCGCCTCGTGCTCGTCGAGCGCTGCCGCCCAGCGGTCATCCCCCTCCAGCGTCGTCGTGGGGTACCGCACGAGGTGAACATTCAGGCGGTGGAGAAGGTCGACGAGGGTGGGCGAATGGCTGGCCGACCACACCGCCTCGTGGAACTGCCGGTTGGCCCGGGCCCGGGCGCGCGGGTCGGCGCCCGCCGCCCGCATCGCCTCCTGGGCGGCGCGGAGCCGGCGCTGATCGAACTCCGTGGCGCGCTCGGCCGCGGCGCGGGCGGCCGCGCCCTCGAGCGTGATCCGGACGTCGTAGATGTCGATGATCTCCTCCGGGGAGGTCTCCCGCACCTGCACGCCGCGCGGGAGCCGCTCGACGAGCGCCTCGATCTCCAGACGGTGCAGCGCCTCCCGGACCGGGGTCCGCGACGTGCCGAAGTCCTTGGCGAGCCCGTTCTCGCTCAGAGGCGCACCGGGCGCGATCCGCCCCTCGACGATCGCATCCCGGATCCGCTCGTACACACTCGTCGCCATCGGTGCACCTCCCGTGAGTCGAATGTACCCGACGACCGGGTGCGGCCCGTGGCCGCACCCGGTCCGGCTCAGGCGGCCGCGCCGGCGCGGCGCCCGAAGACCATTCCCGCCGCCAGGCCCGACCCGCCCGGGTAGTTCCCCGCGAACAGCCCGCCGAGCATCTCGCCGCACGCGAACAGCCCGTCGATCGGCGAACCGTCCTCACGGAGCACGCGCCCGTCGAGGTCGCCGCGGAGCCCGCCGAAGGTGAAGGTGATGCCGCACGTGACGGGGTAGGCGTAGAACGGACCGGTCTCGATCGGCGACGCCCAGTTCGACTTGGGCGGCACGACCTCCGCCCGCCGCCCGTCCTTGACGGTCGGGTCGAACGGCACGTCGCGGTCGATCGCGGCGTTGAAGGCGGCCACCGTGCGCGCGAGGCCCGGGGCGTCGATCCCGGTGCGCTCGGCCAGCTCCTCGATCGAGTCGGCCACGTGCACGCCGATCCCCGGCATGTCGTACTCCTCGGTCCGCAGCATCGGCCGCAGGGAGGCGTCGAACACCTGCCACGCGATCGATCCGGGCTGGGCGAGGATCTCGCGCCCGTACTTGGCATAGGTGTAGTTGCGGAAGTCCGCGCCCTCGTCCAGGAATCGCGCGCCGTCGCGGTTCACGATGATCCCCAGCGGGTAGCTCTGCCGCGTGAGGCGGTTCGTGAGCTCGCGGTTCGACTCGTTGTGCTCGGCCTCGGCGTCCCACTGCACCGAATGGCAGGAGGACCAGTCCCCGCCGCGGGCCGCGCCGATCTCCTGGGCGGCGCGGAGCATGTCGCCGACGTTGTACGGCGTTCCCCGCACCTTCGCGTGGGCCCATCCGGCCCCGAGGTGCTCCTCGCGCCACTGCGGAGAGGACTCGAAGCCCCCGGCGGCGAGGATCACGCTCTCCGCGCGGACCTCGTGCTCGGCCGCCGCACCCTCGGCCTCGTCGGTGAACCGCACTCCGACGACCCGCCCGTCCTCGACCACGAGCGAGCGCGCTCGGGCGCCGTAGCGGACGGTCGTTCCCAGTCGCTCGGCCACGGCGGTGTGATCCGCCATGAGGCCTTCTCCGCCGCCCACGTTGCCGATGTGCAGACCGCCCCAGAACAGATAGGTGCCGTCCGGCCGGTCGTACGCCTGACGCTCGTACATCAGCCGGTACCGGAGCCCGAGCGCGCTGAGCCACCGCACGGCGTCTGCGGACTCGTGGACGAGCACGTCCGCCATGGCGAGATCCGTGCGCCCGTCCGTGACCTTGACGAGGTCGGCCAGGTACTCCTCGGGCGTGTAGGCCGGCACCTCGGTCACGGCGTGCCGCTCGTCGGCCACCACGATGTCGCGCAGATCGTCGAGCCCGCCGTGGCTGATCCTCGTCGCCCCCGCCGTGTAGAAGCTGTTGCCTCCGGCCATGTCCGGCAGGCCCCGTTCGAGCAGGAGGACGGAGCGCCCCCGCTCGGCGGCCGCATGGGCCGCGGCGAAGCCGGCGTTGCCGCCGCCGACGACGACGACGTCATAGGTGGGTGTGGTCATGTCATTCCCCCTCGAGAGCACAGTGCATGCGCTAATTGTATACATATGTATGCGATAGTCGGATCCCGCGCACCCGCAGGATGACGCCTCAGCGTCCCGGCCGCACCCGCAGTCGCACGATCCGGTCGTCCGCGAGCGTCTCGTGGCGGTCCCGGACCCGCGGGTCGTGACCCGGGACGACGACGCCGTCCGGGCCCGCGAGCATCCGCAGCGCATCGAACGCCGCGTACATCTCGTCCAGGTGGTGGACCGCTCCGTACGGCCGGTCCTCCTCGACGTTCGCGTAGAAGTGCGAGGCGTCGGAGGCCAGGACGATCGGCCCGTCCTCCGTCTCGACCCGCAGCACCTGGGTGCCCGCGGTGTGCCCTCCGACCAGATGCGCGGTGATCCCCGGGCCGATGTCGGTGTCGCCGTCCACGAGGTCCACGCGCCCGTCGTCCACGAGCCCCCGCAGCAGCGCGAGATCCGCCTCGGGTCGGAAGTGCGCGTACACGCCGCGGTCGGACAGCGGGCCGGTCCAGAACTCCCACTCGCGGCGCTGCAGCACCACGCGGGCCCGCGGGTAGTCGGCGATGTGCCCGGTGTGGTCGTAGTGCAGATGGGAGAGCACGACGACGGGCACCTCCTCGGGCGCGAAACCCAGTCCTGCCAGCAGCTCGATCGGCGATCCGAGGTAGGTGCGCGCCCCGCGCCGGGACGCCTCCTCCCGTGTGAAGCCGGTGTCGAACACCCACGGCCGCCCCTCGCGCACGATCACCCAGGCGTAGTAGTCGATGGGCCAGCGGTCGTGGCAGTCCGCGGAGTAGCCGTGGAAGTGCTCTCCTTTGAAGGACTCCGTGCGGAAGGCGTAGCGGAGCGCGTAGACGCCGTCGGGGGCGGTCATCGTCCGCCGTCCCCGAACCGGAGATCCCTCCCCGACCACTCCTCCCAGAGCTGCGCGATCGCGGAGTAGTCCTCCCTGCCCCGCCCGGCCGACACGGCGAGGTCGTACACGGTCTGCGCCGCCTGCGTCGCGAACAGCGGGATGCCGCTGCGCTGAGCCATGGCCAGGGCGAGGGTGGAGTCCTTGCGCGCTGCGTCCAGCGGCATGCCGCCCTCGAAGTCGCCGCCCGCGACGCGCTGCATGATCCGGTGGTTGAGCGGACGCTGGAGCCCGCCGTCCTCCCGCAGGAGCATCGCGGCCACGTCCTCCAGCGCCACGCCCTCGGCGCGCGCCATCGCGAACGCCTCGACCAGCACGACCATGACGGCGTGGGCGACGCCGTTGTTGACGACCTTGGCCGCCATCCCGGAGCCGAGGGCGCCCAACCGCAGCACGCCCCCTCCGCCGATCAAGGCCAGAAGATCCTCGGTCCGGGAGACGTCCTCGTCCTCGCCGCCGACCAGCAGCGTCGCAGCCCCCTGGGCCATCTGCGCCACGCCGGACAGCACGGCGGCGTCGACGATGCCGACGCCCGCCGGTTCCAGGATCCGCCGGGCGTCGCGGACGTCGTCCGGGAGCACGGTGCTCGTCTCGACGACGACCGTGCCGGCGGACAGCCGCGGAACGAGGTCGCCGAGCACCTGCCGGGAGATCGCCGGGGTCGGCAGCGACAGGACGATCCGTCGCGCGTCGGCGACGTCCGCGAGGTCCTCCGTCACGGTCGTCCGCGGCAGGTCCGCGGCGAGCGCGCGCCGTTGCGCGGAGAGATCGTAGGCGACGAGGTCGAAGGCGCCGGAGATCCTCCCGGCGATCGGCAGTCCCATCTGGCCGAGGCCGACCAGTCCGATGCGATCCGTCATGCGCGTTCCTTTCCGTCGGTGCTCAGGCCTTGATGGCGAAGGGGTCGCGGATGTCGTCCGAGAGGTCGAGCAGCACGTTCTTCGTCCGCAGGTACTCGTCCAGCGCCTCCAGGCCGCGTTCCCGCCCGTAGCCGGAGCGCTTGACGCCGCCGAACGGCGCCTGCGCCGCCGAGTAACGGTAGGTGTTGACCCACACCGTCCCCGCCACCAGCTCCCGGGCGACGCGGTGGGCGCGGGAGACGTCGGTCGTCCAGATCCCGGCGGCGAGCCCGAAGTCCGTGCCGTTGGCGAGAGCGATCGCCTCCTCCTCGTCCCCGAACGTGGTGACCGCGAGGACGGGCCCGAACACCTCGTGCCGGGCCAGGCGAGACTCGGCGGACACGTCCGCGAAGATCGTCGGCTCGACGAACGCCCCTGCCGCGAGGGACTCGTCCGAGGGGGTCCCGCCACCCGTGACCAGACGGGCGCCGTCCGCCTTCGCCTCGCCGATCATCGCGAGGATCCGCTCCCGCTGGAGCACCGAGGCCACCGGCCCCATCTGCGTGGCCTCGTCCGACGGGTCGCCGAGCCGGATCCCGCGGGCGACCTCGGCCACCCGCGCGACGACCTCCTCGGCGATCCTCTCCTGCACGAGCAGACGGCTCCCCGCGATGCAGGTCTGCCCGCCCGCGGCGAAGATGCCCGCGACGGCGCCGGGGACGGCGCGGTCGAGGTCCGCGTCGTCGAAGACGATGTTCGCGCTCTTCCCGCCCAGCTCGAGGGTCACCGGCACGAGGACGTCCGCCGCCGCGCGGGCGATCGCCTGCCCCGTCGGCACCGATCCGGTGAAGCTGATCCGCCCGACCCTCGGATCCGTGGTCAGGGCGACGCCCGCCTCGCGTCCGCCGGTGACGATGTTGATCACGCCGGCCGGGAACCCGGCCTCGGCAACCGTGTCGGCGAGAGCCAGCGTGGTCAACGGCGCGATCTCGCTCGGCTTGATGACGACGGTGCAGCCGGCGGCGAGCGCGGGCGCGAGCTTGTTCGCGAGGAGCTGCATCGGCGAGTTCCACGCCGTGATGAGCACGGCGACGCCGACCGGCTCCCGCACGGTGTAGTCGAACGTCTCCCAGGCGTCGAGCGGGATCGTGTGCCCGTAGATCTTGTCCGCGGCTCCGGCGAAGAAGCGGTAGTTCCGGGCGGCGAAACGCGCCTGGGTGGTGGTCTCGCGAAGGAGCTTGCCGTTGTCGGCGCTCTCCAGCCGGGCGAGGCTGTCGGCGTCCCGGTCCAGGAGGTCGGCGAGACGGTGGAGCAGCCGGGCGCGTTCGGCGCCGCTCGTCCTCCGCCACGAGCGGAACGCCTCCTCGGCGGCTCCGATGGCCTGCGCGGTCTGCGCGGCCGATGCGTCCGCGACCACCGCGAGCGTCTCACCGGTGAGGGGGCCGTGCACGGGCAGGGTGCGCTCCGGGTCCCGAGGGATGCGCCGACCGCCGATGAGCATGCGGGTGTCGGGCAGGGTGAGCCGGGCGTCAGCCACGGGGGTCTCCGATCTCTTCGAGGGCGCGGTCCAGGTGCGGGGCGAAGGCCTCCCGGTGCTCGCAGATCGGGAAGTGCCCGAGCCCGGGCATCGTCCAGAAGCGGGCGCCGGGGATCTTCGCCGCCGTGGCCTCCGACATCGCCGGCGTGCAGGAGTAGTCGTACTCGCCGGTCATCATGACGACGGGGCAGCGTGCGGTGTCGATGTCCCCCACGATGTCACGGCCGTCCCAGCCTCCGGAGTAGAAGTCGATGTCGCCCGCGAAGGTGCGGTGCCCGCCCTGCGCGTAGGTGCGGAGGATCAGCTCGCGCAGCGACGCCGGCGCGGATGGGGCGATCAGCCCGTCGATCCACTCGGGGACGAAGGCCGCCTCGTTCACCCGCAGGTGCCCCGCCCACGGCGTGGCGCGACCGGGGACGTGGTCCGACGCCTCGCAGGCGATGACCCCGCCGAGGCGGTCCGGCGCCCGGTGCGCCATCATCAGGCACGCCTGCCCCGCCATCGAGGCGCCGACGAGGATGGGGCGATCGAGGCTGAGCGCGTCGATCACGGCGAGGATCGTCTCGGCGTACCGATCCGGCGTCAGGGACCAGGCGCCGATGGGCTCGGGCAGCGCCGAGGACCGGCCGTGCCCCGGCATGTCGAAGGCGACGATCTCGCGGCTCGCCGTCACCCGCGGGTCCGACATGAGCGGATGCGCCTGGCGGCTGTCCGCGCCGGCCGTGTGCAGCACGAGCAGCGGGGCGCCCGCACCGTCCCCCGCGCGCTCGACGTAGAGGTCGAGGGGTGCGTCGTCCACCGTCACGGTCGCGTAGCCGCCGACGATCCCGGAGCGGTCGAGCACGGGGTCCGCGGCTCGGGCGACCGGTGCGTCCACGGTCTCGCGAGCGAGTTCGAGGAGCCGGCGCACGACGGGCGCGTGCTGGGCGAAGACGAGCTCGTCGCCCTCGATCCGCGTGTCTTCCACCCGCATCCGCAGAGCCAGGAAGTGGTTCATGGTCGGACGCGGATCCCGCGACAGCAGCTCCGACCAGGCATCCGGCGGTGCGACGAGCACGATCGGGTCGCTGCCGCCTTCGCGCACCGTCTCCGCGGTGACGCTCACCCGCACGCGGGCGTCGCCATCGCTGAGTTCGACACAGAGGTCGGCGGTGCGCCGGAAGGCGCCCAGGTCGGGATCCTGCTGCGCCGCGGCGATCCACGGCCCGATCCGGGCGACGAGCCCGCGCAGACCTGCCCCGCTCATCGGCCGGACCCCCGCCGGCTCCGACCGGTTTCGGCGAGTCCCTCGTCCTCGTAGCGGCGCCCCGGGCGGGTCCCGATGTAGACGGCGGCGAAGGTCAGGACCGACACGAGGATCATGTACGGCGGGATCGCGACGATGGCGCCGAGTCCCAGCCCGAGGAGGGCGGTGAAGATGAGCGGCGCGAAGCCTCCGCCGAAGATCGCACCGATCGAGTAGCCCAGCGACGCCCCGGAGTAGCGCACGCGCGGCGGAAAGAGCTCGGCGAACAGCGTCGCCATGGGGCCGTACATCAGCGGGTGGATGAACCCGAGGCCGATGATCACCGTCACCAGGAGCATCCCCGTGCTCGGCAGGGCGTCGTTGACCAGGAAGAACGGGTAGGCGTAGGCGGCGAACAGGACGGTCCCCCAGAGGAACACCCTGCCTCGTCCGACCCGGTCGCTCAGGGCGGCGGCGAGCGGGATCGTGAACAGCTCGATGAAGCCCGCCGCCGCGACGATCCACAGCACGCTCTGCCGCTCCATCCCCAGCGTCGTGGTCGCCCACGTCAGCACGAACGTGGCGAAGAAGTAGAAGCAGACGAACGGCGCCAGGCACATCGCAATGGCGAGGAGGATGTTGACCGGGTGCTTGCGGATCGCCTCGAGGGCCGGGAGCTTCGCCGGCTCGGACGTCGCGGCGAGCTCTGCGAACTCGGGGCTCTCGATGACGCTGAGCCGGATGAACAGGCCGACCGCGACGAGCACCGCGCTGAACAGGAACGGGATGCGCCATCCCCAGTCGAGGAACGCCTCCTCGGGCATCAGGGTGACGAGCGCGAACACGATGGTCGATAGCACGAGGCCGGCGGGACTCCCCGCCTGGGTCCAGCTCCCCGCCAGGCCGCGCCTGCCCTTCTCCTCGTGCTCCACCGACATCAGGACGGCCCCGCCCCACTCGCCGCCGACGGCGAAGCCCTGCACCAGGCGGAGCAGCAGCAGGAGGATCGGTGCGGCGACGCCGATGGCGGCGTACGTGGGCAGCAGGCCCACGAGGAAGGTCGCGATGCCCATGCCGAGAAGCGAGTAGACGAGCATCTTCTTGCGCCCGAGCCGGTCGCCGAAGTGCCCGAACACCACACCCCCGATCGGGCGGGCGAGGAAGCCGGCGGCGAACGTGCCGAACGCCGCAAGGGTCCCCACCAGCGGATCGAAGTCGGGGAAGAACAGACGGTTGAACACGAGCGCGGCGGCCGTGCCGTAGAGGTAGAAGTCGTACCACTCGATCGCCGTTCCGACGAACGAGGCGAGGATGACCTTCCGGGTCATCTGCCGGGAGTAGCCCTGTCCTGTCGCGGTGCTGACGACCGCGTTGTCATTCGCCATCGAATGCCTCTCGTTCCCGCGGCGGGCGCCGCACGGAATGCCACTGTATACATATGGATGCCGAAGCACAAGACGCCCGGGCACGGCCCCGCGCAACGAGCACGGGAAAGCACCCGCGGATGGCCGCGGCCCCGCGTGCAGGCACGTCCCACGGCCATCCCTGCCCGGATCACGTCGGGCGGGCCCCTCGGGCGGCGGGGTGCGGATCAGGCGCGGCGGGCGGCGTCCTCCAGCGCGACCCACGCGAGCATCGCGCACTTGACGCGGGCGACGTAGCGCGAGACGCCGGTCAACGCCGCTGCGTCGCCGTAGACTTCCTCGTCGAGCTCGATCGCGCCCCGGGAGCGCAGCGCCTCGCGGAACCCGTCGACGAGCTCCGCGGCCTCCTCCGTCGTCCGCCCGACGACGAGATCCGTGAGCATCGAGGCGGACGCCTGCGAGATCGAGCATCCGGCGCCGTCCCAGGAGACCTCGGCGATGCGCTCGCCGTCGAGGCGGACGCGCAGCGTGATCTCGTCGCCGCAGATCGGGTTGCGCTGATGCGAGTCCGCGGTCCCCTCGGCTCCCTCGTCCCCGACGAGGCCCATGCCCTGCGGCCGCTTCGAGTGATCGAGCACGAGCTCCTGATACAGCGCCTCGAGATCGCTCATGCGCCGACCCCGAAGAACGCGCGCACCCCGGAGACGGCGTCGAGGAAGCGGTCAACGTCCTCCTCCGTGGTGTACAGGGCCGCGGAGGCGCGCACCGAGGCGGCGACGCCCAGTCGGCGGTGCACCGGCTCCGCGCAGTGGTGTCCCACCCGTACTGCGACGCCGCGCGCGTCGAGGAACTGCCCGACATCGTGGGCGTGCACGCCGTCCACGACGAACGACCACAGCGCGACCCGGTCCGCGTCCGGTGCATCGCCCAGCAGCCGGATCCCGTCGATCCCGCTCAGCCCCTCGTGCATCCGCCGTTCCAGTCGCGCCTCGTGCGCGTGGATCGCGGACATGCCGATGCCGTCGAGGTAGCGCACGGCCGCAGCGAGCGCGATGGCCTGCGAGACCGGCTGGGTGCCCGCTTCGAAGCGCTGCGGGGGCGGCAGGTAGCGGGTCTGCTCGAACGAGACGCTCTCGATCATGGACCCGCCGGTGAGGAACGGCGGCAGGGCGTCGAGGACCTCCGCCTGTCCGTACAGCGCACCGATCCCATACGGTCCCTGCATCTTGTGCCCCGAGAACACGGCGAGATCGACGCCGAGCGCGGGCAGGTCCAGGGGAAGGTGCGGCGCGGACTGGCACGCGTCCAGGACCGTCAGCGCCCCGACATCGCGCGCGCGGGCGACGAGCTCGGCCACCGGGTTGACGATGCCGAGGACGTTGGTCACGTGCGCGAAGGCCACGACCTTCGTGCGCGCGCCGATGACCTCCGCGGCGTGGTCCAGGTCGAGGGAGCCGTCGTCACGGATCCGGATCACCCGCAGCACCGCACCGGTGCGCGCAGCCAGTTCCTGCCACGGGACGATGTTCGCGTGGTGCTCGGCCTCGGTGACGACGATCTCGTCGCCCTCGCGCACGGCGATCGCGGCGCTCGCTTCACTCCCCCGCCCGAGGCCCGCGTTGCCGAGGGCATAGGCGACGAGGTTGAGACCCGCCGTGGCGCCGCTGGTCCAGACGAGCTCGTCGGGGCCGGCGCCGACGAAGGCGGCCACGGTGGCCCGCGCGTCCTCGTACAGCTCCGTCGCCTCGGCGGCGAGGGTGTGGGCGCCGCGGTGGACGGCGGCGTTCGCGTGCTCGAGGAACGACCGTTCGGCGTCGAGGACCACGCGCGGCTTCTGGCTCGTGGCCGCCGAGTCGAGGTACGCGAGCGGCTGCCCGTTCACGCTCTCGGACAGGATCGGGAAGTCGGCGCGGACGCTCGTGACGTCGAAGGGCGCTGCGGTCGTGCTCACCCCTCCACGCTACGGCAGCCAGACGCCTCCGGCGCCGTCGTCATCGGGTTGCGACGCCCCGCCCTACACCGGTCACCCCCTCCTGCACCGTCACCTGCAGCCGAAACCCCCTCTGCCCGCCGAAACCCCCTCGCAAACACGTATCCCCGCGGGGGTATCGACGACGGGAGGGGGTTTCGCGGGCCTCGGACGGCGAGGAGGCCGAAGGGTCCGGAACGGTGTGCCGCCACGATGAGCCGGAACGGGGCGCCGGAACGGGGCGCCGGAACGGGGCGCCGGTGGGAGCAGACGAAAAGCTGGCATGGACAGGTATGGACAGGTACAGTCGGTGAAGACAGGTAGGGAGTCGAGCATGAACGCCAAGTACCAGCGCGTCGCCTCGCTGATCGAGCAGCGGATCCGGGACGGCGATCTCGCCGACGGGCAGCGCCTCCCCGGGGAGTCCGAGTTGGCCAGGGACCTCCAGGTGAGCCGCGGAACGGTGCGACAGGCCATCGGGGAGTTGCACCGGCGGCGCCTCGTGAGCACCCAGATGGGCGTCGGATCGTTCGTGACCTTCGACGGCGTCGCGCTGGACACCCCACGCGGGTGGGCACACGCCCTGGCCGTGGGCGGCACGCCGCTCGACGTCGAGATCCTGGCCATCGCGCACGCCGCGCCCCCGACGCTCGCCGCCCTCGCCGCACCCGCCGACCTGGCCGACGCGATCGTGGTCCGACGACTGCGACGGCTCCCGGACGGATCCCCCGTCTCCGTGGAGAACGCCGTGGTGCCCGCTCGCGGCCCGCTGCGGGAGCTGCCCACGCAGGGCCTGGTCGACGCCTCGCTGACCGCCACCCTCGCTGCCGCGGGCCTGCGGGCGGCGCACGGCGAGCAGCAGGTCGGCGTCGAGCCCCTCGACGCCGCGGACGCCGCGGTGCTGCGCCGCGGCGAGGGGACGCCGTTCCTCCGCTCGATGCGCACCTCGTACACCCGCGCCGGCGACGTCGTGGAGCACGTCGTCTCGTTCCTCGACCCCGCTCACTTCCGCCTGCACATCACCTTCGGAGAATCCGCATGACCCGCGCCCGCAACACCCTCGTCGGACTGGCCGCGGGGGACGCCCTCGGAATGCCCACGCAGAGCATGAGCCGCACCGACATCGCGCTCCGTTACGGTCCGATCGACCGGTTGCGCGACGCCGTGGCGGACCAGCCGATCGCCCCCGGGATGCCCGCGGGCTCGATCACCGACGACACCGAGCAGGCGTTCCTGCTCGCGGATCTGCTGATCGCGGGCGACGGGCGGATCGACGCCCTCGCCCTGGCCAGGGCGCTCCAGGCGTGGGAGGACGACATGCGTGCCCGCGGGTCGCTCGACCTCCTCGGTCCCTCCACGAAGGCCGCACTCGACGCCCTGGCGGCCGGGGTCTCGCCCGCGGAGAGCGGCCGTCACGGAACGACGAACGGTGCGGCCATGCGGATCGCACCGGTCGGGATCGCGGTCCCGGCATCGGACGAGAAGGCGCTCCTGGACGCCGTGGTCACGGCGAGCCGCCCGACCCACAACACGGGGCTGGCGCTGTCCGCAGCGGCGGTCGTCGCCGGGACCGTCAGCGCGGGCATCGACGGCGCTGCGCTGCCCGACGCCCTGGAGTTCGGGCTTCGCCTCGCCGACCGCGCCGAGCGTCTCGGGCACTGGGCCGCAGGGGCGTCCGTCCCCGCCAAGGCGCGCTGGGCGCTGGCCCAGTCGGCAGGGCTCGACGCGACCGCTACCGCCGACTTCGTCGTCGACGTCATCGGCACCTCGGTGAGCAGTCAGGAGTCGGTCGTGGCCGCGATCGTCCTCGCCCGCCGCCACGAGGAGGACCCGTTCACCGCGCTCTGCACGGCGGCGACGCTCGGCGGGGACACCGACACGGTCGCCGCGATCGCGGGTGCGCTGCTCGGCGCGACCTCGGACGCCGCCCCGGCCCCCGAGGACGTGATCGCCCGGATCACCGCCGTCTCCGCGCCGGCGTTCGACACCACCGCCGATGCCCTCCTCACCCTCCGCGACCGGCACCTCGCCCGCTGACCCGGATCGCCCCACCCCGTCGAACCGACCACGTTTCCGAATGCAAAGGAGCATCCCCATGCCCGCACAGACCTCCGCCGCGACCCGCGCCTCGACCGGGGCGCTGTCCTCGCTCGAGCAGCGGGGCATCGAACCCGTCCCCGTCGAGGAACGGACAGGCCACCCGCTGCAGCTGTTCTGGGTGTGGTTCGCCGCGAACATCTCGATCCTCGGGATCCCGCTGGGCGCGACCCTCGTGGCCCTCGGCCTGAACCTCTGGCAGGCGATCGTCGTCGCGGCCGTCGGCGCCTTCGGATCGTTCGCTCTCGTCGGGCTCATCTCCATCGCGGGACGGCGGGGCGGAGCGCCCAGCCTCACGCTGAGCCGTGCGGTCTTCGGCGTGCGCGGCAACGCCCTCCCGACCCTGGTCTCGCTCCTGTCCCGGCTCGGCTGGGAGACGGTCAACACGACGACCGCCGCGTTCGCCCTGCTCTCCCTGTCCGCCCTGCTCTTCGGCACGGCCTCCGATGCACACGAGGTCCCCGCGCTCGCGATCGTCTGCATCCTCGTCTTCGTGGCGCTGACCGTCGCGGTCTCCGGCATGGGCCATGCGTTCCTCGTGACCGTGCAGAAGTACGCCACGTGGATCTTCGGGGCGCTCAACGTGTTCGTCGCGATCTTCCTCGTCGCCACGGTGGACTGGGCCGCCGTCGGCGCCGCCCCCGCCGGCCCCGTCGCGGCCATGGTGGTCGGCGTCGGGATCATCGCGGGCGGCACCGGGATCGGATGGGCGAACGCCGGGGCGGACATGTCGCGGTACCAGTCCCCCGCCGTCCGCGCCGGACAGCTCGTCGCCTCCGCGGCCGCCGGAGCGGGGATCCCCCTGGTGCTGCTCATCGGGCTCGGCAGCCTGCTGTCCGCCGGGGACCCGTCGTTGGCCTCCGCGGGCGACCCCGTCGCCGCGATCCGCGCGATCCTCCCCGAGTGGGTCGCGATCCCCTACCTGATCGCCGCGTTCGGCGGGCTCCTGCTCTCGAACCACCTCTCGGTCTACTCGGCGGGACTCACCACGCTCACCCTGGGCGTGCGGATCAAGCGGGTCTACGCGGTGATCGTGGACGTCGTCGTCACCACGGCCGGGTCGATCTACTTCATGCTGTTCGCGTCGAGCTTCTACGGCCCGTTCATCACGTTCATCTCCCTGTTGTCCGTGCCGATCACGGCCTGGGTGGCCGTGTTCCTGGTGGACCTCGCACGACGCTCGTCGTACGACCCCGAGGGGCTGATGGATCTGGGCCGCTCCTCCTCGTACTGGTACCGCGGCGGCGTCGAGTGGCGCGCGCTGGGGTCCTGGGCGGTCGGGCTCGTCGTCGGCTACCTCTTCACCCGGGCCCAGGTGTCCGCCGACGAGGTGTGGTTCACCGGGCCGCTCTACGACACGTGGATCGGCCAGAACGGCCTCGGCTGGGTCGTCGCCTTCGTGCTGGCGGGTCTGCTCTACCTCGCCCTCGGCGGCGCGCGCGGCGCCGGGTCGCGGTCCGGCCGAACGGATGCGGCGTGACGGGCCGGGTCATCCACACCGGCCAGGCGATCGTCGACCTGGTGCTGACCGTCCCGGCGCTCCCGTCGGCCGGCGGCGACGTCTTCGCCACCTCGCACGAGATCACCGCGGGCGGAGGTTTCAACGTGATGGCCGCGGCGCGCCGGGACGGCGCGGCGGTCGTCTACCCGGGCGGACACGGCACCGGTCGTTTCGGAGACATCGTGCGGGAGGCGATGTCCGCGGAGGGCGTCGAGGTGACGCAGGAGCCGACGACCGATCTCGACACCGGCTTCAGCGTCGCGATCGTCGACGACGACGCCGAGAGGACCTTCGTGTCGACCCTGGGCGCCGAAGGGCGGCTCTCGCGAGCGGATCTGGACGCCGTCGCCACGACGGGAGCCGACGTCGTCTATCTCAGCGGCTACTCCCTCTTCCACGAGGGCAACGGACGGGTCCTCCTGGAGTGGCTCCCGACCCTGCCCGAGGACACGTCCGTCGTCGTGGATCCGTCTCCGCTCGTGGGCGAGATCCCCGAGGAGCGCCTCCGCGCCGTCGCCGCCCGCGCGAGCATCTGGACCGCCAACGAGTCCGAGGCTCGCACGCTCGCCGTCCGCCTCGGTCAGCCGGCGCCCTCGTCGACGGTCCCGGAGCTCGCCCACGCGCTGGCCCGGCGGCTGGACGCGACGGTGATCGTCCGCGCGAACCGCGACGGCGCGGTCGTCGCAGGGGTCGGCCGAGAGCCGCTGCTCGTCCCGCCGCACCCGGTGGAGGCGATCGACACGAACGGGGCGGGCGACGCCCACACCGGCGTGCTCTGCGCGGGTCTCGCCACCGGTCGCCGACTGGAGGAGGCCGTGCGACGCGCGAACGTGGCGGCGGCCGTCGCGGTCACCCGCCGGGGCCCGGCCACCTCGCCGACGAGCGCGGAGATCGACGCCCTCCTCTGACCGCCGTCTCCCTCTGCCCGCCCCCTTCCGACTCCCGCCCCTCCTTCTGCCCCCCTTCCGATTCCCGGCGTGGCCCCGCCGAACTGCACGCGAAACCCCTTCTCCCCGCCGAGACCCCCTGGGAAACACGTATCTCCGAGGGGGTCTCGGCGACAGGAGGGGGTTTCGGCCGCACTGGAGGAGGAGGACGAGGACGAGGGATCGCGGGATCGGACGGGTGTCAGCGCGGGTCCAGCCCCGTGAGGAACTCCGCGGCCGCGGGCGGCGGGCCGAACGGACCCCAGATCACGTGCTCCGTGCGCACGGGCGCATGGGCGACAGGGATCGCGACGAGATCCGGCATCCGGGTGGCGAACGTCGAGGCGAGGAGCGCGACGCCGAGACCGGCGCGCACGAGGCGCTGCATGAGCAGCATGTCCGCCGTCTCGTAGGCGACCTCGTGCCGGAGGCCGGCGGCCGCGAACGCGAGGTCCGTCTGTCGCCGTCCGGTCGTCCCCGCGGGGAAGTCGATGAGCGGCTCCTCGGCGAGCCGTTCCAGGCTCAGCCGCCGACGGGACGCGAGGCGATGATCCGGCGCCACGAACGCGCGATGCCGGTCTCGCGCGAGCCGGCGCCCGCCCACCCCCGAGAGCGGGAACCCGTCGGGCAGCCCGAGGAACGCGAGATCCAGCGCCCCGTCGGCCACCTGACGGATGAGGTCGTCGCTGTTGCCCGCGGCCAGCCGCACCGCGACCTGCGGATGCCGCGCGCGGAAGGCCTGCAGCGCCGACGGGACGTCCACGGCAGCGACGGTCGGGATGACACCGATCCTCAGCGGCCCGCGGATCTCCCCCTCCGCGGCGACGGCCTCCGCCGCGGCGCGGTCCGCAGCCTCCAGGCACTGCCGCGCGACCGGGAGGAAGGCCTCGCCCGCCGGGCTCAGCCGCACGTGCCGGCTCGTCCGGTGGAACAGGCGGACGCCGAGTTCCTCCTCCAGTCGGGCGATCTGATGGCTCAGCGCCGACTGCACGACGAAGCACGCCTGGGCGGCGCGGGTGAAGCTGGCGTGCTCGGCGACCGCGAGGACATACCGCATCTGCTGGAGTTCCACGGATCAATCGTGAACCACGATCAATCACATGACAAGCATGCATTGGACTCATGAATCCATCGCGCGGAGACTGACGTCATGACCACGACAGACCTCGCCGCGACGGCGCCGCGCGCCACCGGACTCCGCGGAACCGCCGGCCTCACCGCCCTGACCGCGGCCGCCCCGGTCGTCTGGGGGACCACCTACCTCGTCACCACCGAGTTCCTCCCACCAGGGCACCCCCTCTTCGCGGGCCTTCTCCGTGCCCTCCCCGCGGGCCTGATCCTCCTGCTCGTGTTCCGCCGGCTCCCCCACGGCGTGTGGTGGTGGCGCTCGCTCGTCCTGGGCGCCCTCAACATCGGCTTCTTCTTCCCTCTGCTTTTCGCCTCCGCCGAGCGCCTGCCCGGCGGCGTGGCCGCGACGGTCGGCGCGATCCAGCCGCTCCTCGTCCTCGCGCTCGCCCTGCCGCTGCTGGGCGAACGCCCCACCGCCGCCAAGGCCGTCTGGGCGCTGCTCGGCGTCTCCGGCGTGGCCCTCGTCGTGCTCGGACCCGGCGCTCAGGTCGACGTCGCGGGGCTGCTCGCCGGCGCCGCGGGGGCGCTTTCGATGGCCGTCGGCGTCGTGCTGACCCGCCGCTGGGGTCGCCCCGAGGGTGTGAGCTCACCCGTGCTGGTGAGCTGGCTCCTCACCGCCGGCGGCCTGGTCCTGGTCCCTCTCACGGTCGTCCTGGAAGGCCCGCCCCCGGCGATCGATGCGGCCGCGGCCGGCGGATACGCGTGGCTGGGGCTGGCCGGCGGCCTCGCGGCGTACCTGCTGTGGTTCCGCGGGGTCGGTGCGCTCCCCGTGACCTCGACGGCGCTGCTGGGGCTCCTCTCCCCGATCGTCGCGGCCGCGCTCGGATGGATCGTGCTCGGCCAGGACCTTCGCCCTCTGCAGCTGCTCGGCTTCGCCCTCGCTCTCGCCGCGATCCTCGGCGGACAGCTCGCCGGCTCCCGTCGCGCTCTCCCCCGGGGCCGACGACGCGCGACGGAACCGTCGATCCGCTAGACCCGGACGGTCGCCCCCAGCACCGCGCCGACCACCGAGACGGCCGCCGCCACGCCGAACAGGAGCACGAAGGCGCTGGGAACGGCGCCGCCCGCCACGATGAGCATCGTGATCGGCGTTCCGAAGGCGGAGCCGACGGTCCGCAGCACGCCGTTCACGCCGACGGCCGCGGCGATCTCGTTCCGCGGGACGAGCCGCGAGACCAGATCCGCGGCCAGCGCGAAGCCGATGCCGTTGCCGAGCCCGACGAGCGCGAACAGCGCGACGATCGCGGGCAGCGAGGTGGGGAGGATCATGGCACCCGCGCTTCCGAGGCCCATGGCCAGCATCGCGAGCACGGCGACCGCGGCGGGGCGGATCCGCGCGAGGAGCCAGGGAGCCAGCCGGCCGCCGAGGAACACGAGGACGGCGCCGGGGAGCATCGCGAATCCGGTCTGGGCGACGTCCATCCCGAAGCCGGCGGGATGGGCCGCCTGGAACAGGACCGGCAGGCCGACGTAGAACAGATAGGGGATGAAGCCCAGCAGCAGCGTCAGCAGGTTCACGGACGCGAGCGCGGGGCGTGAGAGCACGCGGACGTCCACGAGCGGACGGGACACCCGCTTCTCCACCGCCCAGAGGGTGACGAGACAGACCACTGCGCACCCGGCGAGCGCGAGGACGGCCGGGCTACCCCATCCCCATGTCGACCCCTGCGCGACGGCCAGGAGCAGGGCGACCAGTCCCCCGCCGAGCAGCGCGGCGCCCGCCGCGTCCAGCGGGCCGGACGGCTCCGCGCGCACCGCATGCGGGACCAGCGTCGCCACGAGGACGATGCTCAGCACGCCCAGCAGCGCTCCGACGACGAAGAGCCACGGCCAGCTCAGCGCCTCGGCGATGAACCCGCCGATCACCAGTGCGGCGCCGGCACCCAGGCCCAGCGTCCCGCTGAGCCAGCCCACGGCGGCCGGCTGCGCATCGGCGGCGACGTGGCGCCGCACGACCGCCAGAGCGAGCGGGAACGAGGCGGTGGAGGCTCCCTGCAGCACCCGGCCGAGCAGGAACAGCGGATAGACGGGCGCCACAACGCACAGGACGCTTCCGGCGACGAAGAGGCACATGGCCGCCAGGAGCACCCGCCGGTGTCCGAAGCGGTCGCCGAGGGCCCCGAGCACGGGCGCGGCGATCGCACCGCTGACGAGATAGGACGTGAGCACCCACCCGCCCCCGGCCGCGTCCAGGCGGAGTCCGTCGACGAGAGACGGCAGGGCGGGAACGAGCAGCGTCTGCATGAGCGAGTACGACAGGACCGCGCACAACAGCGCGGGGAGCAGTCCGCGGCTCGTGCGGGACGCGGACGGGATGACAGGGACGGGAGCGGTCATGGCCTTCCTTCTAATCGGAACGGATGATTCCGTTCCGATTAACATAGGCCGTCCTCCGCCGGATCGCTACCCTGAGAACGTGGACCCTGAGACTCGACCCGACCGCGGACGGGCGAAGGAGGCGCGCGCGAACGACCGCGCCGTGCTGGAGGCGGCGCGCGACGTGTTCGCCGAGCGCGGCTTCGATGCGCCCACGTCGGAGATCGCCGCGCGCGCCGGCGTCGGCGTCGCGTCCGTGTACCGCAGGTACGGCTCGAAGGACGAGCTCGTCCACGCGCTGCGACTGCTCGCGCTGGAGGACGTGACCCGCATCGCGACGGAGGTCGCGGAGCAGGAGACGGAGTCCGCGGTCGCGCGATTCCTCACCCGGCATCTCGAGGAGGCGTCGAGCCCCCTCGTCACCACCTTCGGCCGGCGCCTGCCGACCACGCCCGAGATCGACCGTGCGGCGGAACGGCTGCGCGACGCGCTGGACCGGCTGATCGCCCAGGACCGTGAGCGCGGGCTCGTCCCGCCCGACTACACGGCCGGGGAGATCATGATGGCGGTCGCCCACCTGCGTCCGCACCTCGCGATCTCCCCGGAACGTGCCACCGCCCTGCATCTGCGGCAGCTCGACCTGTACCTCGCGGGCCTGCGCGAGCTGGCGCGGGGAGAGGCGACGCAGCGCGGAACGGCGCTCTCCTGGGAGGACTGGGTCGCCTTCAACAGCGAGAAGGATACGACCATCGGAGGATGACGCGGGAGCGCGGCCTCAATACGATGATCGCCGTACCCTCCGGCGACGAAAGGCCCCGCGTGTCCGAGCCCCTCTCCGACCTCCTCGCCCGCCACGTCGCAGCCGGCACGGTGCCCGGCGCTGTCGGCGTCCTCGGCGACGGTCACCCCGTATCTGTCGGCCTCGACGCCCCTGAGGGCGCCCCCCTGCGCGCGGACGCGATCTTCCGGGTCCAGTCCATGACCAAGGCCGTGACCGCCGTCGCCGCCCTGCGCCTGATCCAGGAGGGCACGCTCGCGCTGCACGAGCCCGTCGACGCGTGGCTCCCGGAGCTGCGCGGCCTGCGCGCCCTCCCCCACCCCGACGCGCCGTTGACCGAGGCCCGTCCGGCGAGCCGGCCGATCACCGTCCACCACCTGCTCACCCACACGTCCGGCTACGGCATGATGACGACGGACTCCCCGCTGCGGCGGGCGATGGTCGACACCGGGATGGAGGCCGGCCCCGAGCCCGTGACGCGCGGGGCGCAGGACTGGCTCGACACGCTGAGCACGCTCCCCCTCGCGTTCGACCCCGGGGAGGGATGGCGCTATCACCACTCGTTCGGCGTCCTCGGCATCCTGCTCGGGCGCCTGGGACGCGGCTCCACCGAAGAGGTCCTGGCGACCACGGTCTTCTCCCCGTCCGGGATGGTCGACACCGGCTTCACGGTGCGGCCGGGGCAGGAGCACCGCCTGGTCGCGGCCTTCCGGCGCTCGGAGGACGGATTCGTCGAGACGGAGCCCGCGGGAGCGGGGTTCTCGGTCGCCCCGCCGTTCGACGTCAGTCATTCCGAGCTCGTGTCGACCGTCTCCGACTACCGCGCGTTCCTGCACGCCCTCCTGGACGGGCGCCTCATCGATGCGGACCTGCTCGCAGAATTCAGGCGCGATCAGGTCCCGCCGTCGGCCAAGGCGCCGGACAGCTTCTTCCCCGGGTTCTGGGAGGGCACGGGATGGGGCTACGGCGTCTCGATCGTGACGGAGGGGAAACACCGAGGACGCTTCGGCTGGTCCGGCGGGCTCGGGACGGACTTCTTCGCCGACCGGGACGGCACCGTCTGCGTCGTCATGGCGCAGGTCGATATGGACGAGCGTGTCCTCGGGATGCTCGGCGACCTCCAGGGCGCCACGTCGGATTGATCGTCCCTCCGCGAACGCGGCGAAGGCTCATCCCCGTCGCCCCAGGTGCTCCGCGTCCCCCTCGGGCCCCGGCGGCCGCCGGGCACGGGAACGGACCGCGAGCAGCGCGGCGCCGATCACCGCCCCGCCGCCGAGCACGGTCGCCACGGTGATCGGCTCGCGCAGCAGCAGGGCCGCCCACGCGATGCTCAGCACCGGCTGGGCCAGCTGCACCTGGCTGATCTGCGCGAGCGGACCGATCGCGAGGCCCCGATACCAGGCGAAGAACCCGAGGAACATGCTGACCACTCCGAGGTAGGCGAAGGCGAGCCAGGCCGTCACGGATCCCGACGGCGGCTGCGCAGCGACGGCGGCGCCCGTCAGGATCGTCATCACGGGAGACGCCGCCACCAGCGCCCACGAGATCGTCTGCCACGAGCCGAGCGTGCGGGACAGGACGCCGCCCTCGGCGTACGCGATCGCGCACACCGCCACGGCCGCGAACAGCAGCCCGTCGGAAGGACGCATCCCGCTGACGCCTCCGCTCTGGAGCGCGGCGAACGACACAGCCGCGATCGCGCCGATCACGGCCGCCGCCCAGAACGCCCGGCCAGGGCGCTCCCGCGTGCGCAGCACGGCGACGACGGCGGTCGCGGCGGGCAGCAGCGCGACCACCACCGCGCCATGGCGGGCCGGTGCTTCGGTGAGCGCGAAGGAGGTCAGCAGCGGGAACCCGACCACCGCTCCCGCGCCGACGACGGCGACGCTCAGCCATTCGCGCCCGCGAGGCCGGCGCTGACGGGTCACGGCCAGGGCGGCGGCGGCGAGCAGCGCGGCGACGACCGCTCGTCCGCTGCCGACGAAGAGCGGTGACATCTGCTCGGCGCCGACGGCGACCCGCGTCATCGGGACGGTGAACGAGAAGGCCAGGACACCGAGGAATCCCCAGGTCAGCCCCGCCCGAGAGATGGATAGCGGGTGAGCCTCGCGGATAGTAGCGCTACTGTGGTCTTTCATGAATCAGGGTAGCAGTGATCGACTCGCCGCCGATCTCCGTACGTGGGTCGCCGGCGCCGCGCCGGGTTCGCGGCTGCCGTCGACCCGAGAGCTCACCGCACGCCATGGCGCCAGTCCCGTGACCGTCCAGAAGGCGCTGCGCCTGCTGGCGGCACAGGGTCTCATCGAGACCCGGCCCGGCGTGGGCGCCTTCGTCCGGGCCGCGCATCACGGCCGGGCGCACGACTACTCCTGGCAGACCGCGGCGCTGGGGGCGAGCGTTGGCGTCCCCGTGATGACCTCGACGGCGCTGCGCTCCCCGTCCCCCGACGTGATCGCCCTGCACTCCGGGTATCCGGACCGCGATCTGCTGCCGGAGCGATTGGTCCGCGCCGCCCTCATCCGCGCGGCGAGGAGCGACGCCGCCGTGTCACGGCCCGCGTCGGAGGGGCTGCCGGAGCTGCGATCGTGGTTCGCGGCCGAGCTCGGCGCCCAGACGCCGGCCGGGTTCGCGCCGCCCGCCCCCGGCGACGTGCTCGTGACGCCGGGGAGCCAGATCGCGCTCGGATCCGTGTTCCGCGCGGTCGCCGGGGCGGGCGCCGTCCTCCTGACGGAGTCGCCCACGTACTGGGGCGCGATCCTCGCCGCCGCCCAGGTGGGCGTGTCCCTGGTCCCCGTGCCCGCGGGCGCCGAGGGCCCGGACCTCGCGGCGCTCGATCGCGCCCTCGCGCAGACGGGCGCCCGCGCCCTCTACGCACAGCCGTCCTTCGCCAACCCGACCGGGGCACGGTGGACACCTGCGACCGCGGATGCCGTGCGCGATCTCCTCCGACGGCATGGCGCCTTCCTCATCGAGGACGACTGGGCACATGACTTCGGGATCGACGCGGACGCCGTCCCCCTCGCGGCCCGCGACGAGGACGGTCACATCGTCTATCTGCGATCGCTGACCAAGAGCGTGTCCCCCGCGATCCGGGTCGCCGCCGTCATCGCACGCGGCCCGGTCCGCGACCGCGTGCTCGCCGACCTCCAGGCGCAGTCCATGTACGTGAGCGGGGCACTCCAGTCCGCGGCGCTCGACGTCCTGGCCCAGCCCGCATGGCGCACCCACGTGCGCGGGGTCCGGGCCCGGCTGCGCGTCCGGCGGGACCTGATGATCGACGCCGTGCGCGCGCACCTCCCCGACGCCACGATCGAGACGATCCCGGCGGGCGGACTGAACCTCTGGGTCCGTCTCCCCGACGGCGTGGACCTGGCGCGGCTGTCGGCCGACGGCGAGGCGCGCGGGGTCGTGATCGCCTCCGGTCGCGAGTGGTTCCCCGCGGAGCCCACCGGCGCCTACGTCCGCCTCAACTACGCAGGTCCGGACCCCGGCTCCTTCGATGCCGGGATCCGGCTCCTCGCCGAGGCCCTCGCCGAGCAGCGACCGAGTCCCCGCCGCCCCTCATGATCCGTGGATGTCGGCGCCCCGGCTCTCGCGGGCGAGCAGCACCGCCAGCGCGCTGGCGGCGAGGACGATCATCCAGAACACCGCGACCGGCCACGTCGCTCCGAACGTCATGACGAGGCTCGTCGCGATGAGCGGCGAGAACCCCGCCCCGATGGTGGACGCCGACTGGTACGCCGCCGACGCCCCGGAGAAGCGCAGGGCCGTCGGGAACTGCTCGGCCACGAAGGCGGCGATCGGCCCGTAGACCATCCCCTGGACGAGGCCGTTCCCGAGCACGATCGCCAGGGCGAAGCCCCAGACCGTGCCCGTCTGCAGCAGGCCGATGATCGGAAGGGCGAGGACGACGCCCACGGCGCATCCGGCGACGACCACCGTCCGCCGGCCGACGCGATCGCTGACCCGGGCCGCGAGGATCGAGATCACGACCGTCGTGACGGCCGCGACCGCCTTCCAGTTCAGGACGCCGGTGCTCTCCGCTCCCGCCGCGACCGCCTCCGAGACGCCCCATACCGTCATCAGCCCCTGAGACGTGGTGAAGGCGAGAGCCGCGACGAACGCGATGAGCAGGGCCCGCCAGTGGTGGCGCAGCACCTCGAGGATCGGCACGCGTCGGCGGGCGCCGATCGCCTCGAGCCTCTGGAACATCGGCGTCTCCGCGACGCGCAGCCGGATGACCAGGCCGACGGCCAGCAACGCCACGCTGAAGAGGAACGGCACGCGCCATCCCCAGCTCAGGAACTGGTCCTGCGGCAGCAGGGAGAACAGGCTCAGCATCAGCGTCGCCAGCACCGCGCCGACCGGGCCGCCGGCGTTCGCGAAGCTCGCCGCCAGACCGCGGTGCTCACGCGGTGCGTGCTCCAGGGCGACGAGGATCGCGCCGCCCCATTCGCCGCCGACGGCCACGCCCTGCACCACCCTCAGCAGGACGAGGAGGATCGGCGCGATGATCCCGACGGTCGCCGTCGGCGGGAGCAGCCCCATGATCGTAGAGGCCACGCCCATGAGCACCATGGACAGCACCAGCACGCGCTTGCGCCCTCGGGTGTCGCCGAAATGACCGAACACGATGCCCCCGAGGGGGCGCGCGAGATATCCGACCGCGAAGGTCGCGAACGACGCGAAGGTCGCGAATCCGGGGCCGAGACCGGCGAAGAAGACCTGGCCGAACACGAGGCTCGCCGCCGTCGCGTAGAGGATGAAGTCGTAGAACTCGATCATGCTGCCCATGAAGCTGGACGCGATCACGCGGCGCATGTCGCGCGTGGTCATCGAGAGCTGGGTGCCGTCGGCGGCGGCGGTGGCGCTCGCCTCCTGCGCGGCGGTCGTGGGGTGCGGGGTCATCGTCGACCTCTCTGGAAGCGGGACGGATCGGGGAACGGATCGGTGGATCGGGAACGGCTGAATCGGGAACGGATGAATCGGGGCCGGCGCCGTCCGGGGCGGTGGATCCCGGGGCGGCGCGCTCAGGTCGTGAGCGCCGGCCGACGGGCGAAGGAGATCGTCTCGAGGTCGTCGGGGACGAGCACCTCCAGGTCGGCACCGGCGGCGGAGCGCAGCCACTCCGTCGTCGGGATGTGCCCGGGTACGAGGTGATGCAGGGCCAGTCGTGCGGCACCGGCATCGCGCGCGACGGCGATCGCCTCGCCGACGCTCGTGTGCGATCGTCGGTGATGGTCGATCGACGCCTGCGACGTCGCGTCGTCACGGCCTCCGTACATGGCGGCCACCCACTCGAAGCTGATCGCCTCGTGCAGGAGCAGATCGACGTCCTCCGCCAGGCGCACCATGTTGGCGCAGGGGGCGGTGTCACCGGAGATCGCGACGGAGCCGTCCTCGGTGGTGAAGCAGAAGCCGAAGGCGGGTGCGATCGGCGGGTGCTGTACGAGGATCGCGTCCACGCGCACCCGGTCGTCCTCGAAGACGCGGAACGGGGTCATGTCCGGCGTCGGCATGGCGTTCGCGTCGTACCCGATGCCGTCGGGGAGCGTGATGTCCTGCGCGTGGAACAGGTCGAGGGGCGAGGGGCGCAAGGCGTCGAGCACGCGGTCGTTGAGATCCGTCGCCTGCGACTCCATCAGGAGACGGAACATGTCGGCCGTGCCGGGCGTCGGGAGCGCGGGCGCCACCGGCATCGGGGCGGTGACGGCGCGGGGTGAGACCGGCGGGAGCAGACCGCGGTCGCCGGGCCCAATGATCGGGATCCGCGGCCCCTCACCGGTGAGCCCGAACATCCCGAAGAGGGCCAGGTTCATCAGGTCCGTGGTGTGATCGGAGTGCAGATGCGTGAGGAAGATCCCGCCGAGCCGTTCCATGGCGAATCCGGCGCGAGCGAACTGCCGTCCGGCGCCGAGCCCGGCGTCGACCAGATAGACCCTGTCGCCCACGACGACCGCCGTGGAGATGCCGAACCGCGAGGACGCGTCCAGCGGCGTCCACCAGCGCGGACCTCCTGCGGTTCCCAGGGTGACGATGCGGGGTTCGCTCATCTGCTGTCTCCTTCGGCGTGCTTTCCCCCATCGTCGGTCCGGAATATTGTTCTGTACAGCGGAACTTATCGAAGGTCTTGTTAAGGAGAATCGATGGATGCGACGACGGCGGCGACGCAGAGATGAACGGCGTCACCCTGCGCCAGCTCGAGTACTTCGCCGCCGCCGCGGAACTCGGCACGGTGAGCGCCGCCGCAGAGCGCTGCTCCGCCTCCCCCGCAGCCGTCTCCACCGCCCTGGGCGAGCTGGAGCGCGCGCTCCGGCTCCAGCTGCTGGTCCGTCGTCCCGCCAAGGGCGTCGCCCTCACGCGCAGCGGGGAACGGATGCTCCCGGTCGCGCGACGCATCCTCGACGATGCCGCCGAGCTCGCCCAGCTCGCCGGCGTCGAGCACGACGACATCGCGGGGCCGCTGCGGATCGCGTGCACGGTCGCACTGTCCCCGCGCCTCCTGCCGCCGTTGGCGGACGCGGTGACCACGCGGCACCCCCGGGTCGAGCTCGACCTCGTGGACGGCCTGGCCGCCGAGGTGCAGGATCTGCTCCGCGGCGGCGCCGTCGACGCCGCCCTGCTCTACCGACGCCAGCTCGTGCCCGGGTTCGATGTGCGCACGATCCGCTCGATCGATCCGTATGCCGTCCTTCCCGAGGGCCATCCCCTGGCGGGCGCGGACGACGTCTCGCTCGCCGAGCTGGCAGACGAGCGGCTGATCCTCGTGCAGCCCGCCGGGTCCCGCGGCGTGATCGAGTCGCTCATCGAGGAGGCCGGGATCGTGCCGCAGGCGGGCTGGGCGTTCACCAACCCCGAGACCGTCCGGGCCATGGTCGCTCGAGGCCTCGGCTACTCGGTGTTCAGCGGACGCCCGCCCGGCACGCAGAGCTTCGACGGGCGACACGTCGCGTACGTGCGCGTCCGCGACCGAGTGGCGCCCAACGACGTGGTGCTGGCGATGGCGTCCGGGCAGCGACGCACCGCCCGGCTCGACATGCTGGTCGAGCTCCTCGCCGAGCCGGCACTGCAGGACGCGCTGGGCTGATCCCGCGCGCCCCGCCTCGCCGCGATCAGGACCGGATCGTCGTGATGCGCTCCGTGATGACGTCGTCCACCCGCTTCCGGTCCCGCGGGTACACCGCGTAGAGCACGGTGAGCACGGCCGCGTTGACGATCATCATGATGACGAGGATCCAGAGGAACACCGCCTGGAGGCTGAAGGCGTCGGCGAGGATCCCGGCCACGAAGGTGAACGCGGCCCACCCGATCACCTCGAAGATGGTCAGATAGATCACGAAGCCCTGGCCTCGGAGCTCCGGCCGCATGACCGACATCAGGATGGGTCGGTTGATGCCGGGGTTCAGCCCCTGCGTCATCCCCATGAGCCCCCAGAACACGGCGTAGTAGCCGATGGAGGTCACGTCGAACTGCGTGGCGAAGAAGGCGACCACCGCGAACAGGACCTGGGCCACCTGCAGGAACGCGACGCGCCCCTGCGAGCCGACGCGGCGATCGAGCGCCGAGACCACGAAGCCGCCGCCGACCGTCCCGAGGAAGTAGCCGATCCCGAACGGCAGCGCCACGATCGCGGCCACGGCGTTGTCGAACCCGCGCTCGGTGACGAGGAACTGGATGCCGAACACCGCGATCAGGAGGTGACCGGACAGCAGCCTCGAGAGCATCATGACGCTGAACGTCGGGATCTTGAACAGCGTGACGGAGTCCTTCAGGCGCGGGCGTTCGTATGCGATCCGGCTCGCCGCCTCGCCGTAGTCCGCTCCGCCGACGGCGGGCTCGCGGAACAGCACCAGCACGAGCAGCCCCGAGACCACGAGCAGGGCGCCGACCCCGAAGAACCCCCACCGCCAGCCGGAGTCCCAGAGCGAGAGCAGGCCCACGAGCGGGCCGATGAACGATCCGAGGATCGCGGAGAAGCCGTAGAGGATCCCGGTCGCACGCCCCCGGGACTGGTCGTCGAAGCTGTCGGCGATGACGGCGTTCGTGATCGGGGTGAGACCGATCACGGCACCGGCTTGGAGCGTCTGCAGCAGCAGGAGGACGACGAAGTTCTCCGCGAAGCCAGAGGCGAAGGCGAGCAGTCCGCTCAGCACGGTGCTGACCACGATCGCCTGGCGGCGACTGGTGCGGTTCGCGTACCAGACCCACAGCGGTCCGAACGGGACGCCGACCAGACGGCCCAGCGTGGACAGGATGCCCAGCTCGGAGTTGCCGAGGTTCAGGCTCTTGGCGATGGCGGGGAACAGCGTGGTGGTCAGACTGCCCTCCCCGCTCTCGACGACGGTGACGCCGACGAGTGTGGACAGATTGCGCCATCGACCCCGCACCCCTCCCTTCACGGGGGCGGTCGGGACCTGTTCGGCGGCGGCCGGGAGTGACGTGTTCATGCGATTCCTTCGTCGTTGAAGCGAACGGGTCTCGGGCGCGGATCGGGTGGAGCAGTCCAAGCAACCCATGACACAAGTGGAGTGGTGTCGATATTCCACTTATGGGATGCTTCTGTCAAGCACGACGTCGCGAATCGACACGTCGGAGTGGATTTGACAAGGCAATTCCACTTGTGGAATGGTCATCGCACCTGACTCGACGACGAGAGAACGGACCCACCTCCATGAAGCTCGAGCACCTGCTCCTCGGACTCATCGCCCGCGGCCCCTCGACCGGCTACGAGATCATGAAGTACCTGGACACGCACGGGCGCTTCCTCCGCTCGAACACCACGATGAGCCAGGTGTACCGGTCCCTGTCGCGGATGGCCGAGCGCGGCTGGGTCGCGTTCTCCGTGGACGAACGGCCCGGCGCGCAGGATGCGAAGGTCTACCGCCTCACCCCCGAGGGGCGCACCGTCTTCATCGGCTGGCTGCGCAGCCCGTACGCGCCGCCGAGCCGCTTCCAGGACCCGGACTTCGGCGCACGGCTCAGTCTGGGCATCGGCCTCATGTCGAAGGAGGACGTCCTGGAGCTGATCGAGACGGAGCTGAACGCCCGGTATGCCCAGCGCGTCAAGTACCGGTTCCGCGACCGCCGGCTCGGACCGCTGCCCGAGGGCGCGGACGAGCCGTTCGCCCGCGCGCTCTCCGACCGGCTCCACTACAACGGCGCCCGCGATCTGGACGACTACATCCGCACGCTCGAGAGCCTGCGCACGGACATCCTCGACGACGCGCTCGAACGCACCAACGCCGAGCTCGCCCGGACGATCGTGATCCCGGACGACGCCGCGGCCGCCACGATCCAGGGAGCGGACCGATGAGGGCGATCATGGTCATGTTCGACAGCATGAACCGGCATATGCTGCCGCCCTACGGCTCGGACGAGATCCACGCGCCGAACTTCACCCGGCTGGCCGAGCGGACCGTCACGTTCGACAACTTCTACGCCGGATCGATGCCGTGCATGCCCGCCCGGCGCGAGATCCACACCGGTCGGTACAACTTCCTGCACCGCTCCTGGGGTCCCTTGGAGCCCTGGGACGACTCCATGCCGGAGATGCTGGGACGAGCCGGGATCCACACCCACCTCGCGAGCGACCATCCGCACTACTGGGAGGACGGTGGCGCGACCTACCACCCGCGCTACACGACCTGGGAGTTCTTCCGCGGTCAGGAGGGCGACCCGTGGAAGGGGCACGCCGCGAAGCCCGGCGAGGCGCCGGAGACCGGCTTCAAGGGCGCCATCCGACGGCAGGACGCGATCAACCGCGGCTATCTGCGGCGCGAGGCGGAGCATCCGCAGACACGGACCTTCGACGCGGGACTGGAGTTCCTGTCCACGAACGCGGACACCGACAACTGGTTCCTGCAGATCGAGTGCTTCGATCCTCACGAGCCCTTCTTCACCTACGAGGAGTACCGTCGCCTCTACCCGCACGAGTACGACGGACCGGAGTTCGACTGGCCGCCGTACGCCAAGGTGACCGAGGAGGAGTCGAAGGTCGAGCACGCGCGATACGAGTACAAGGCGCTCGCCTCGATGTGCGACCGCTCGCTCGGCCGCGTCCTCGACTTCATGGACGAGCACGACATGTGGGAGGACACCCTCCTCCTCGTGAACACCGACCACGGGTTCCTTCTCGGCGAGCACGGCTGGTGGGCGAAGAGCGTCCAGCCCTGGTTCAACGAGCTCGTGCGGCTCCCGGCGTTCCTCTGGGACCCGAGGACGGGCGACGCCGGCCGCCGCCACCGCGGGCTCGTGCAGACGATCGACATCGCGCCGACGCTGCTCGACTTCTTCGGCCTCGACCGCACCGACGACATGCTCGGGATCCCGATGCGCACCGACGAGCAGGGTCCCACGCCCGAGGGATCCCCGTCGCGGGAGGCCGCGCTGTTCGGCATCCACGGCGGACACGTGAACGTCACGGACGGCCGCTACGTGTACATGCGCTCCTGTGCGACGCCGGAGAACGCCCCCCTGGAGGAGTACACGCTCATGCCCACGCACATGCGCGGGCGCTTCGCGCCGGCGGAGTTCGCGGGCGCCGAGCTCGCCGAGCCGTTCTCGTTCACGAAGGGCGTCCGCCCGCTGCGACTCACGGGGCGCGCGATGATGAACCCGTACCTGTTCGGGACCCTCCTGTTCGATCTGGAGGCGGATCCGCGTCAGGAGCGCCCGCTCGACGACCCGGACGTCGAGCTGCGGATGCTGCGCCTGCTCGCGCGGCTGCTGCGCGAGAACGAGGCTCCTGCGTCGCAGTACGAGCGGCTCGGCATCCCGGCGGACGCAGAGCCGGGGCCGGAGCACCTGCTCGTCGCCGCGCAGCGCCATCTCGCCACCGAGGCCGCCGCGCCCCTGACCCCGCTGGACGCGTTCCCCTCCGGCGACTTCGGGCTCGGCACCTCGGTGCACGAGCTCCTCGCCCACCCGCCGACGCGCGAGGTCGTGGCCGCGCACCTGCCGATGCTTCTGCACTCGGAGATGCTGGGGATGCTCGGCGACACGAGCCTCCATCAGCTCGCCGCGGTGATCCCGCTCGGCCCGACGACGCTCGACCGTCTCGCCGCCGACCTCGCCCGGATCTGATCCCGACACCGCCGGCCGTTGAGCGAGCGCAGCGAGACGAAACGCCCCCAACCCGGGTCACCGCGTTTCGACTCGTCGCTGCACTCCGCCCCGGTCGTTGAGCGAGCGCAGCGAGACGCAACGCCCGCCGCGCGTCAGGCGGGCGGAGCGGTCGAAGCGCGCAGCTTGAGGGTCATCGGCAGCGTCCGCGTCGTCGGCGCCGCCCCGGTGGCGATGCCGACCAGCTCGTCGACCGCCTGCCGCGCCAGCATCGTCGTCGGCTGAGCGACCGTCGTGAGCCGAGGCGTCAGCCACTCCCCTACGGTGATCCCGTCGCAGCCGATCACCGACAGGGCCTCGGGAACGGCGATCCCCGCCTGACGGGCGGCCTCGAGCACGCCGATGGCGATGATGTCGCTGGCGCAGAACACCGCGGTCGGCTGCCGCCCCGCCGCGCTGAGGTGCGCGAACACGTTGCTGCCGAAGTCGGAGGTGAACGTCCCCCGCACGATCAGACGCTCGTCCGGTTCGATCCCGCGGTCCGCCAGGGCGGCGCGATACCCCGCCTCGCGCTGGTCCGCGGTGTGCAGCCCCCGTGGTCCGCCGAGGTGGGCGATCGCCGTGTGACCGAGGCCGATCAGGTGCGCGGTGGCCTGATACGCGCCGCCGAAGCTGTCCGCGGTGACCTGCGCGACGTTCGTGCCGCGCGAGTTCACGTACTCGTCGAGCAGGACGACGGGCAGGTCCCCGCCGACGCGCCCCGTGAACGCCTCGTTCGTGCTGTGCATGCCGAGGTAGATGATCCCGCCCAGATGCGGCAGCTGGGCGAGGCGTTCGACGCTCTTGCGCTCCCGGGCCGCCGAGGACCCGGTGAGCGAGGTGAGGACGTCGATCCCGTCCTCGACCGCGGCGTCGACGACCGCGTCCGCGAGGCTCGAGAAGTACGGATTGTCGAGGGAGGGCACGACGAGCCCGATCGTGCTGACCGTCGTCGTCCGCGCGGCGGCGGGATGACCGTTCTCCGCCAGCGCGCGATCGATCCTGCGGGCCGTCGCCGGGGCGACCTTGAGCTCGCCGCGCACGTATCGGGTCACCGTCGAGGTCGAGACGCCGACCTGCTGCGCTATCTGACTGAGCGACATCGCACGTTCCCCCTGGGCGAGTTGACACGACCGGACTCTCATCCTAGTTTGATGTGTGCGTTGCGCAACAGTGCGCAACGCATGAGCCGGACGGCGCGGAGACGCGCGAAGGAGTCGATGATGGTGAAGGTTCTGCTGGCGGGCGAGTCGTGGGTGAGCGCCACGATCGATCACAAGGGATACGACCCCTTCGCGCACACGCGCGTCGAGATCGGGTGCGCCCGTCTTCTCGACGCGCTCACGACAGAGGGGCTGGATGTCGTCCACCTGCGGTCGCACGACGTCGCCGAGCGCTTCCCGCAGACCGCGGAGCAGCTCGCTGAGTACGATGCCGTCCTCCTGTCGGACATCGGCTCGAACTCGCTCCTCCTCCACCCCGACACGTTCAGCCTGGGCAGGCCCACTCCGAACCGGCTCACGCTGCTCAAGGACTGGGTCCAGGGCGGCGGCGGGCTCATGATGGCCGGCGGCTACCTCAGCTTCCAGGGCTTCGAGGCGAAGGCGCGCTATCACGGGACCGCGGTCGAAGAGGTCCTCCCCGTCTCGCTGACGCCCTACGACGACCGGGTGGAGACACCCGAGGGCGTGAGCGGCTCGGTGGTCGCTGAGCACGCGATCACCTCCGGGCTCGACCGCGACTGGCCGATCCTGCTCGGCTACCAGCGTGCACAGGCTCGTCCCGACGCCACGGTGCTCGCCGCCATCGGGGCCGACCCGCTGCTCGCGACCCGCACGGTCGGCGCGGGTCGCACCCTCGCGTTCATGTCCGACGTGTCCCCGCACTGGGCACCCGAGGAGTTCATGTCCTGGGAGGGCTACGGCCCGTTGTTCGCCCGCTCTCTCCGCTGGCTGGCCGGCGAACTCGACTGACCTGCGGCTTCGCCGCGACAATAGGGAAAGACAGAAGAACATGATGACAACGACGTCGACCGCCCGCCCCGCGACCGCACGCTCCGCCTCGGTCGCCGCGCTGACCCTGGCGACCGTCTTCGCCGGCATGCTCGGCCCGCTCCAGGCCCTGGTGAACGGCCGCCTCGGCTCGGAGCTCGGCGACGGGCACGCCGCGGCGCTGATCTCCTTCGGGACGGGTCTCGTCCTGATGCTCGTGGTGGTGTTCACCCGCGAGAAGACACGGCGTGCGTTCCTCGCCCTGCCCGGCCAGCTCGTGCGAGGGGAGCTTCCGCGATGGAACTTCTTCGCAGGCCTGTGCGGCGCGGTGATCGTGCTGTCCGAGGGGGTGACGGTCGGGTTCCTCGGCGTCGCCGTCTTCCAGACCTCGCTCATCTCCGGTCTCGTGATCTCCGGAGTGCTCTGCGATCGCCTCGGCATCGGCGTGCGGATCAAGCAGGCCGTCACGGTCCAGCGTGCGATCGGCGCCGTCCTGGCGATCGCTGCCACCCTGCTCGTCGTCTCCCCGAGCTGGTCCGCCCCGCACATGATCGCGCTGGCGATCATGCCCTTCGTCGGCGGCCTCCTCGCCGGCTGGCAGCCCGCGGGGAACTCCGAGATCGGTCGTCTCTCGGGCTCGATGCTCGTCTCGATCACCTGGAACTTCCTCATCGGGTTCGCGGCGCTGGGCATCGTCTACCTCATCCGCATGGCCGCCACCGGCGCACACTTCGCACTCCCCGACACGTGGTGGATGTACCTCGGCGGCCCCCTCGGGCTGCTCTCGATCGCGCTGATGGCGCTTCTCGTGCGGGGACTGGGACTCCTCCTCCTCGGCCTCGCCTCCACCGCCGGTCAACTCATCGGGTCCATCCTCATCGAGGTCGCCGTCCCCTCGCACGGCGTCACGCTCCATGCCGTGACGGTGATCGGCGCACTCGTCGCCCTCGCCGCCGCCGCGATCGCGATGATCCCCTCGCGTCGCGCGGTGGTGCCCGAACCGGAACCATCGGGGCGAACCGATGCCTGACGTCCAGACCGTGCTCGGACCGGTCGCTGCGACGGACCTCGGCATCGTCCTCCCCCACGAGCACCTCTTCAACGATCTGTCAGCCGTCCTCGCGCCGGCGGCGTACCCGTCGACCCGCGCGCTCGCCGCGCAGGACGTCGCGCCCGAGTGGCAGTTCCTCCTCCGCGAGGACCCCTACTGCTGCCCGGACAACCTCGCGGCCAAGCCCATCGACGACGTCGTGGTCGAGGTCGCCGAGTTCCGGCGCCGCGGCGGCGGAACCATCGTGGATGCGACGGGGAGTCCCGCGATCGGACGCGACCCGGACGGGCTCGCCGCCGTCGCGAGGGCGACCGGCGCGAACGTCGTCATGAGCACCGGCACGTACCTGCAGAAGCTCGAGGGCGAACGCCTCACGGCGCGCTCCGTCGACGCCCACGTCGCCGACATCCTCCACGACCTCACGGAGGGCATCGGATCACGGCGGATCCGGGCGGGCGTCATCGGCGAGGTCGGCGTCTCCCCGGAGTTCACGCCCGCCGAGCGCGCCGCCCTTCGTGCCGCCGGGCTCGCGCAGCGCGAGGTCCCGCACGTGCCGATGAACATCCACATGCCCGGCTGGCAGCGCCGGGGACACGAGGTTCTCGATGTCCTCACCGAGGAGCTCGGCGTGGCACCGGACCGGATCGCCCTCGCCCACAGCGACCCGTCGGGATCGGATCCGGACTATCAGCGCGCGCTCTTGGACCGGGGCGCGATCCTGGAGTTCGACATGATCGGGCTGGACATCTCCTTCCCCGGCGAGGGCGCCTCTCCCTCGCCGCACGAGACGGCGGATGCCGTCGCCGCGCTGATCGCCGACGGCTACGGCGCGCAGCTGATGCTGTCACAGGATCTGTTCCTCAAGCAGATGTGGCGCCGCAACGGAGGCAACGGCCTCAGCTTCGTGGTCTCGGTCTTCGCCGATCTTCTTCGCGCGCGCGGCCTGGACGACGCCGCGCTGCACCGCCTGATGGTGGCGAATCCCGCCCGCTGGCTCAGCGGGGAGGATCTCGCCACACCGTCCGCCGCATGACCGCCCTCCACCTCGGTCGTTGAGCGAGCGCAGCGAGACGAAACGCCCCCAACCCCAGGTCACCGCGTTTCGTCTCGTCGCTGCGCTCCTCGCTCAACGACCGAGAACCGCCACCCCCGGTCGTTGAGCGAGCGCAGCGAGACGAAACGCCGCCAACCCCACGCTCCGGTCGTTGAGCGAGCGCAGCGAGACGAAACGCCTCGGCTCCCGGGATTGCGGGGAACCCCGTAGCGCCGCGGCCCGACGTGCCGCGTCCTTGCGCGGCCGCACACGGCGACCCGACGCGAGGCGGATATCGTCCGTCGCATGACCCCGGATCGTCGATCGCTGCTCCCCCGGCGCGCAAGCTCCGTCCTGTCCGTCCTCGCGCTCGGCACGGCGTTGCTCGCCGGCTGCGGCTCCGTGCCCGGAAGCACGTCTGACGAGTCGATCGCCCCGGCCCAGGTACGTCCCGAGACGGCGCAGGCCTGGGTCGATGCGTGGAACGAGAGCGGCGCGGAGTCCCTCTCGTGGACCGCGTGCGAGGACGACGCCGACGCCGAGTGCGGGCGCCTCGCCGTTCCCCGGAACTGGGCTGATCCCGCCGACGCGACGATCGAGATCCCGGTACGCCGCTATCCCTCGACGGAGGACGAGGCTCCCACCCTCTTCGTCATCCAGGGCGGTCCCGGGGGCTCCGGCACCGAGCTCGTCCACGACACGGTTGAGCGGGTGCCGTCCCTGAGGGAAGGGTTCACGCTCGTCGGCTTCGATCCGCGGGGGGTCTGGGGCCTGCAGGGCGCAGACGCTCCCCTGGCCTGCCCTGGGTCCGCCGACGGCTGCACGCCGTCGGACGAGCTCGCCCGCTTCGCGAGCACCACGGACGTCGCGCTGGACCTCGAGGCCCTGCGCCGCGCCCTCGGCGACGCGCCGCTCGACGCCGTCGCCTACTCCTACGGCACCTACGTCGGCGGCGTCTACACCACGCTCTTCCCGGCGCAGGCGCGACGGCTCGTACTCGACGGCGCCGCCCCGTCGATCGGTTTCACCGCGCTGGGGACGGAGCGTCAGTCCATCGCGTTCGAGGAGAGCCTGGACCGCTTCATCGACGGCTGCCTCGCCGGCGAGCTCGGCCCCTGCCCTGTGTCCGGCGACGGCGCTGCGGCGAAGGCTCAGCTCATCGAACTGCGCAGCGCACTGACCGCGCATCCACAGCAGGTGTCGGTCGACGGCGTCGCGGTCACGCTCGACGGCGCCCGGATGACCGGAGAGCTCCTCTCGGCGATGTATCAGCCACGGTCGTCCTGGCCGGATGCTGTCACGTGGCTCTCGGAGGCCTTCGCTTCCTCGTCCCTGCCTGCGCCGCCGTCCGCGACGCCGGCCGACGGGGAGAGCGCCGCCCCCCGAGCGGCCGCGCCCCGCGAGGAGGACGCCGGGGACACCGCGATCTCCGGCGGCTTCGCGCACGCCGTCCTGTGCGCGATGCCGGAGGCGACCACTCCTCTGGATCGCGCAGACCTGGAACCGCTGCACGGCGATGACTACTTCTTCATCCGCGATTCGGGGAACGCCGCAGAGGATGCCGCGGTGGCGCTGACCTGCGAGACCGACCGCCCGGCGCATCTGGATCCGGAGATCGCCGCGTCGGGCTCCGGCCGATTCCTCGTGACGTCGACGACGCAGGATCCCGCCACGCCGTTCACCGATGCCGCGACGCTCGCAGACCAGCTCGACGCGGTCCTCCTCGGCGTCGAGGCCGACGGCCACACCTCCGTCCTCTCGCAGTCGACGTGCTCCACCAAGGCGGCGCTCGCGTACCTCATCCGCGGGGAGCTGCCCGCGGACGGGACCATCTGCACGGACCGCTGAGCCGCTCTTGACGCGCCCCGCACCGAGGTGGCTATAGTGCGGGTTACTGACGTCACAAATGCGTCAGGCATCTATGAGAGAGGTTCACCGTCATGGGACGACGACTCGAGGGCAAGGTCGCCCTCGTCACAGGGGGCGCATCCGGCATGGGCGCCGCACACGCACGCGCGATCGTCGCGGAGGGAGGCAGTGTGGCCATCGCGGATATCGCCGACGAGGCGGCGTCGGCGCTGGCCACGGAGCTGGGCCCGCGGGCGATCTCCCTCCACCTGGACGTGACGGACGCCGCTCAATGGAAGGACGCGGTCGCGGCGACGGAGTCCGGCTTCGGCGCCCTGAACGTCCTCGTCAACAACGCCGGGATCCTCACGGGATCGCCGCTGGAGGAGACCACCGAGCAGTCCTGGGACACGGTGATGGCGGTGAACGCGAAGAGCGTCTTCCTGGGGATGCGTGCCGCCCTGCCCGCGCTCAAGCGGGCGACGCCCGCATCGATCATCAACATCTCCTCGGTCGCCGGCCTCGAGGGGATCGCGGGCATGCACGCCTACACCGCCAGCAAGTTCGCCGTACGCGGCGTCACGAAGTCGGCCGCGCTCGAACTGGCGGGGCAGGGCGTGCGGGTCAACTCGGTGCATCCCGGGAACATCCGCACCCCGATGACGGCCGCGATGCTGACGGCGGACGACGAGGACACCAATCTCCTGACCCGCGCGGCGGATCCCGCGGAGGTGTCCGCGATCGTGGTCTTCCTCGCCAGCGACGAGTCCTCGTTCGCGACCGGTGCGGAGTTCGTGATCGACGGCGGCATCAGCGCCGGGAAGGTGTACGGCTGAGACGCCGACGACGCGAAGCGGGCCCCGGAGAGGAGCGCCATGGAAGACCTCACGACGATACTGATCGGATTCGGCGGACTCAGCGTGGTCGCGTGCCTGGTCCTCAGCCTCGTGGAGTTCGCCACCGTCCGCATCATCCGAGCTCCGGAGCGGCGCACATTCACGTACATCAGGCTCGCCGAAACGCAGTTCCAGACCATTGTGGCTCCCGCGATGGGCGCGCTCCTCTCCGGCCTGTTCATCAGCATCTCCGCGTCCTTCTTCTATGAGGGTTTCACCCGGGAGACGGAGGACTGGCGGCAAGCGGCCGGAGGGCTGACGTTCATCGCGGGGGCCGTCGCGCTTGCGCTGACCCTTCGCTCCGCCCTCAAGGGGGTGGGCGAGCCGGCAGCGCTCGCGAAGGACCCCTTCACCATCCGCGCTGCCGCCGACGAGTACGTCACTCAACCTCGCGAAGCGCTCTTGACGCCGCAGGTCCTGACGACGCAACTCGCGGGGTGGGCGGCGCAGATCCCGGCGCGGTCCCTCAACGTGTCGGCCGATGTCGAGTCACATCGTCTGACCGAGGCGCTGGATCGCGCCGCGGACGCGACCGGCGTCCGGGCGATCTGGCCCTCGTTCCGCGTGTACGTGGCCGCGCTTTCGCGGTTTCCGTTCCGCTTCGGATGGCCGACGCTGGGGCTGACGGTGTTCTGCATCGGGGTCCTGTGGTACGCCTTCGCCTTCGCAGACTTCGAGACCCGGAATCCGTGGGCGCCCGTCCTCGCCAGCGCCATCATGATCTCGATCGGCGCGCTCCTCACGGCCCTCTACGGTGTCGCACGCGGTAACCGCGCACGCCTCTGGCATCGCGTCAATCGCCGCGCGCTCATCGACGCGCGCGACGCGATCCGGCGGGCCGAGCAGGCCCGAGCGGTGGTCGTCGAGGAGGATGCGCGGATGCAACGGGTCCTGACGAGGGCCGACGATTACCTCCGCCAGCACACCCCCGGTTCCGCGCCCGGCGGAAAGAGGACGGTCCTGCGCCTTCGCGTCGGACGACTGGATCTCGAGCTCTCCTGGCACTGACCGCACGGCCGATGATCGAGACATCCGGACGTGACGCCTTGCCCTGACGGACCCGGCGGCGGGATCCTGTGCGATCCCGCCGCCGGGCGACCGTGAGTCGGAATGCCGGCTCAGTCGCGAGCCCGGTTCTTCGTGATGAGCCCCCAGACGAACGAGAAGACGAGGGCGCCGATGACCGCGATGAAGAAGGAGCCCCACGACCAGGGGTCGCTGAACACCGCGCCGATGCCCTTGCCGCCGATCAGGCCGAACAGGAGGCCGCCGGCGAACGCGCCGATCAGGCCGAGGAGAAGGGTGCTGAACCAGCCGCCCTCCTGCTTGCCGGGCAGAATGAGCTTCGCCAGTGCGCCGGCGAGAAGGCCGACGATGATCCATCCGATGACAACCATGCTGAACTCCTTCATACGAGAGACACGTTGCCGTGCTCTCCTATTGTTCGCACACGGGACGCGGGTCGCGACAGGGGTTGGATGACGCGCGCGGGCCTGATATAGGTCACCCGTCGTGAGGCCAGCGCGGGATCACCAGTGGGCTCCCCGACTCCGGGTCCTCGATCACGAGGGCATCGAGGCCGAACACGTCCGAGACGAGGGACTCGGTGATCACCTCGCCCGGCGTCCCGGTCGCCGTCACCGCGCCGTCCTTCATCGCGATGATGTGGTCGGCGTAGCGTGCCGCCTGGTTCAGGTCGTGCAGGACCGCGACGAGCGTATTCCCCTGCCGCCGGTTGAGTGCGCGGCAGAGTTCCAACAGTTCGATCTGATGACTGAGGTCGAGGTACGTGGTGGGCTCGTCCAGGAGCAGGATCGGCGTTTGCTGGGCCAGGGCGACGGCCATCCACACACGCTGCCGCTGGCCACCGGAGAGCTCGTCGACCAGACGCCCCGAGAGGTGCCAGATCCCCGTGGCGTCCATGGCGTCGCCGACGGCGGACTCATCCTCGGGCGTCCACGGTGCGAACAGCCGCTGATGCGGGTACCGGCCGCGGGTGACGAGGTCGACGACCCGGATCCCGTCCGGGGCGATCGGCCCCTGGGGGAGCAGCCCTACCTCGCGCGCCACGCGCTTGGTGGGCAGCTCGTGCAGGCTCCGGCCGTCCAGGAGGACGCTGCCGCGCGAAGGCGGTAAGAGCCGGGTGAGACTCTTCAGGAGCGTGGACTTGCCGCAGGCGTTGGGCCCGACGATCACCGTGAACGCGCCGTCCGGAACGGCCACAGAGACGTCCGTGCACACCAGCTTGTCGGCGTAGCCGAGTGCGACGCCGTCGACCATCAGTCGAGTCATCTCTTCTTTCCCTCTCGCACGAGCAGCCATAGGAAGTACAGGCCACCGATCGACACCGTGACGATGCCTACGGGCAGCGGTGAGTCCGGGTGGACGCGCTGGGCGACGACGTCCGCGAGCAGGAGCAGCAGGGCGCCCACGGCGGCGGTCGAACCCAGCGCGAGCCCGTCGGAGCGCACGATCCGACGGGCGATCTGCGGCGCGGCCAGGGCGATGAACGAGATCGGCCCGACCGTCGCGGTCGCCAAGGCCGTGAGGCCGACCCCGACCACGATCGCCGCCACCTGCACGGCTCGCACGTTCTGGCCGAGGGCCGTCGCGAACGGCGTGCCGATCTGCAGCAGCCGCAGCGGGCGCGCGAGGAGCATGGCCCCGACAAGGAAGACGGCGGAACCGGCGGATGCTGCAGCGAAGGTCGCCCACGACGCGCCTGAGAGGTTTCCCGCACCCCAGAGACTGGCCATGATCGCGTCCTCGACGGTTGCGGTCAGCAGGATCCAGACGTTCACGGAGGCGAGCATCGCGCTCACACCGATGCCGACGATGATCAGCCTCACCCCCCGCATCGCGCCGCGCTTGGTCGCCAGGAGGAACACCAAGAACGCCGTGGCGACACCGCCGACGAGTGCTCCCGCCATCGTCTCGGCCGACCCGCCGCCGAGCAGCAGCATGACCACGAGCGCGCCGGTGTATGAGCCCGTCTGGAAGCCGATCACGTCCGGCGAACCCAGGGGGTTGCCCGTCAGGTTCTGGAAGATCGTGCCGCTCAGCGCGAGACAGGCGCCGAGCAGCACGGCCGTCACGATGCGCGGGGCGCGCCATTCCCCCACGACCATCGTCGTGTAGTCGTCCCCCTGCCCGGCGAGAACGCCGAGGGCCTCCGCGGGGGAGATCTGTGCCGACCCCGTGGACACGGCGTACACGGCGACCACGACGATCGCCGACCACAGCGCAAGGCAGACGCCGGCGGCGCGCGCATCCACAAGCAGGAACGGACGGGCCCGCGGGCCCAATCGGTGCACCCGCCGCCCGAAGTCGATGTCGGTCACGGAATCACAACTCCGAGACCCGGTGACGACGGACCATGTAGATGAGCACGGGGGCGCCGACAAATGCGGTGACGATCCCGACAGGGACCTCCCCCGCCACGATGACTCGTCCGAGCACGTCGGCCAGACCCATGACCGTCGGAGCGATGAGCACCGAATACGCCATGATCCATCCCTGGTGCGGTCCGACGACCATGCGCGCAAGGTGCGGCGCCAGCAGCCCCAGGAATCCGATGGGCCCCGCGGCGGCTGTCGCGCCGCCGGCCAGCAGGGCGATGGCGATCAGCACGACGAGTCGGATGCGGTTCGGGTGCGCACCCATCGCCACGGCCGACGCCTCCCCCAGCGAAAGCACGTCGAGCGCACGGGAGCTGAGCAGCGCGATGACGAGCCCGACGAGGAGGAACGGCAAGATCGCGAGCGTTCCGTCGAGCGGCTGCGAGGCCGTCGTCCCGGCCAACCACCCGCGCATCCGTTCCAGGATCCGGGAGTCTGTGAGCAGGACCGCCGAGGAGAATCCCGACAGGACCGCGCCGAGAGCGACGCCGGACAGCGTCATCCGCACGGGGTTGCCCCGCACCGTGCCGGTGTTGCCGATCACGAAGACGAGCACGGAGGTGACCATCGCGCCGACGAACGACCACCACATGTACTGCGAGATGTCCGCCAGTCCGAAGAAGGCGAGCCCGACGACCACCGCGAGCGAGGCGCCGGCGTTCACCCCGAGGATCCCGGGGTCGGTCATCGGGTTGCGCGTTACCGCCTGCATCAACGCTCCGGCGACGCCGAAGGCCGCGCCCGCGACCAGCACGAGGACGGTCCGCGGGACGCGGGAGAACCAGATCGTCTGGGAGACGGCGTTATCGGGATCGGGATGCAGGAGGAACTGCAGCACCTCCGCTGGCGGGATGCTGCGGGAACCGACGAGCATGCTCGCGGCGAGCGCGGCGGTGCAGAGCACCGCCAGCGGGACCAGGCCGATCCAACGGCCGCGGTCGCTCGATCGGGGTGAGGGCGGACGGGGCGTCTCCCCGGACACGAGGGTGTCCGGGGAGACGCCGGATGCCGCGGTCTGACCGGGCATCGGCGGATCAGGAGACCTTGGTCGAGGACGCCACGAGATCGGCAACGTCGTTCAGCCACGCCGCATAGGTGGAGGCCGTCATCGCTCCCTTCGAGCTCCAGGCGCCCAGCTGCGCCGCCTTCACGGCGGGCAGTGCGTCCCAGAGCTCGGTGTGGAACGAGAAGTCTTCCGAGTAGCCCTCGACCAGCAGGATGTCGGCTCCGTACGTCGACGCGTCCTCCCACGCGACCTGTCCCCACGGGTTCCCTGTCGCCGGGGCCTCGGCGCCGACGACGGTGGCACCGAGGTCCTCCAGGAGGTCGGCCTGTGCGAACCCGACGGCGGTGTACAGCATCTCCTTCGTGGGGCTGGTGAGCATGATCTTCCGCTCGGATCCGGAGAACGCGGTGCGGAGGGTCTCCTTGGCCGTGGCCAGGTCCTCGTCGGACTGCGCGATCGCGTCCGAGGCAACCTCCCCGCCGAGGAACGCGGCGACCTCGCGGGTGTCCGCGATCCGCCCCTCGACGGTGTCACCGCTCGGCAGAGGCACGAAGGGCGCGACGCGGGTGAGCTGCGCGTTCACGTCCTCGTCGAACCACGACCACCCGTCGCCGTCGCCCTGGCCGACGATCGCGTCGGGGCGGAGCTCGGCGAGCTTCTCGACGTCGATCTCGCCGTCCTTGCCGACGACCGTGATGTCTTTCGTCTCGGCGTCCCCCATCACGAAGGGGTTGTCGCACTCATATCCGAACAGTGCGACGGGCGTGATGCCGTACTCGTGCAGCGAGCTGTACGCGTAGCAGTCCATCACGATGCTCTTGGGCGCCGCGTCGAACGTGATCTCGAGCCCGTCGATCGAGGGATGCGTCAAGGTGACGCCCCCTTCTCCGCCCCCCGTGGACGCCTCGGAGGCGCTCCCCGGCGAGGCACACGAGACGAGGGTGAGAGCGGAGGCGACGGTCAGGGCAGTGAGCGAGATACGGCGGAGCACGACGGTAACCAATCAGTGGGAACGAAAAGGGCGAGACCTGTCTACTTAGGATAGGTAAACCTAAGTTAGCATGCGCCGTCCCTCTCCCTCATCGCCCGCTCGACCGCCCTCCCCTCGGATCCCCGACGAGGCGGAGGGCGCGTAGCCGCGGCATGACCTCGTCGCACAGCAGCTCGACGGAACGCCAGGACCCCACCGGGAACGCGATGAAGCCGTCGAGGGCGCCGGCGTCGGCGCGGGCCGCGATCGCCGCCACGGCGTCGTCCGGCGTCCCCACGACCGACCAGTGCGGCCCAGTGCGCCGCCATCCCAGGGACGGCGGATAGGTCGCCTGCTCGATCGCGGCCGCCTCCGCCCGGGTGTCGGCCAGCAGGAGCGACAGCCCCGGGAGCAGCAGCGGCGGTTCCTCCCGCCCGGCCTCCGCCGCAGCGGCCCTGATCGCGACTCGCTGCTGCGTGCCCGCGTCGGCCTCGATCGCGGAGGCGAACATCGCGTCGGCGCGTCGCCCGGCCAGGGACACCGTCGCCGCGCCCCCGCCCGCGACCATGAGCGGCAGGCGTCCCGGGGTCGGCGCCGGGAGCGGCAGCGGACCCGCCACCCGGAAGTTCTCCCCCACGTGGTCGCTGCGACGCACCCTCTCGACGTCCACGAACACGCCCGCTCCCCGGTCGACACGCATCGCGGCGGCGGGGAAGCCGGCGCGCAGGGACTCGACGACGTCAACGAGCTCCTCGGCCCGACGCCAGCGCGCCGACGAGTCCGGCAACCGATCGATCGAGAACTGTTCATCCCCCGAGCGCGACGTCACCACGTTCCATCCGATGCGCCCCGGAGCCAGGTGCTCCAGCGACGCGAGCTGCCGGGCGACCGGATACGGTTCGGTGAACGTGGCCGAGACCGTCACGACCAGCCCGATCCGCCGGGTCGCCCCGGCCAACTGCGCGGCCTGCACCAGGGGGTCCAGGCCCAGATGGGCGGGATCGCGCCCGATCGTTCCCATCGGAAGCGTGAGCGCGTCCGGTCGGAAGGCCAGATCGAACCCGGCGCTCTCGGCGCGGACGACCGCGTCGACGATCGGCCCTCCGGACAGGATCTCCTCGGCCCGCGAGTCCTCCCGTCGCCATGCCTGTCCCCGCAGCCAGGTCGGGGCGATCGAGAACCCGGTCGTCAGCGTCATGCGACCACCTCGTCGCCGACGGGCGCCATCGGCGCGATCGGGACGATCATCGGCGTGCCCGTGACCGGGTGCGGCTGGACCAGCGCCTCCAGCCCGAAGGCCACGGCGATCAGCTCGGCCGTCATCACCGCCTCCGGTGCGCCGGTGGCCAGCACCCGCCCCTCGCGCATGACCACGAGATGGTCGGCATAGCGGCAGGCCTGATCGAGATCGTGCAGCACGAGCACGACCGTGCGCCCCTCATCCCGGTTGAGACGCCGACACAGCTCCAGGACCTCCAACTGATGGGCGACGTCGAGGTACGTCGTCGGTTCGTCGAGCAGCATCACCGGGGTCTCCTGCGCCAGGAGCATCGCGATCCAGGCGCGTTGCCGCTGCCCGCCCGAGAGCTCGTCGACGGGTCTGCCGGCAAGGGCAGCCACTCCGGTCGACCGCATCGCCCGGTTCACCGCGTCCGCGTCCTCCGGCGACCACTGCTGGAGCAGCCGCTGGTGCGGGTACCGGCCGCGCGAGACGAGCTCGGCGACCGTCACCCCGCCTGGGGCGGTCGCCGCCTGCGGAAGGAACCCGACCCGGCGCGCGAGAGCCTTCGGTCCCAGTGAGCGGACGTCCTCGCCGCCCAGCAGAACCCGGCCCGACGCCGGGGCCAGCAGGCGGGCCAGCCCCCGCAGCAGCGTCGACTTCCCGCAGGCGTTCGCTCCCAGGATCACGGTGATCCGACCCTCGGGAAGCGTCGCATGCAGGTCCTCCAGGATCGTGCGGTCGTCATACCGCAGCGTCAGCCCCTCCGCGACGAGCGTGTCCGGCATCAGCGCCACCCCTTTCCTTCGGTCGAGCCTCGGCTCGGCACCAGCAGCCACAACAGGTAGAGTCCCCCCACCACGCCGGTCATCCTGCCCACCGGGACGGCGAAGGTCACCGGGAGCAGCTGGGTCACGAGATCGGCGACGACCAGTAGCGCCGCCCCCATCGCCGCGGCGCCGACGATCGGAGGGGCGTCGGCGCGCAGCAGACGCCGCACCAGCTGCGGTGCCGCCAGCGCCACGAACGCGATCGGTCCGACCGCGGCCGTCGCGAGCGCCGCCAGCGCCACCGCGCACGCCACGAGCAGGAGTCGGGTGCGCTCGACCCGCACGCCCAACTGCTGCGCGATGTCGTCGCCGAGCTCCATCAGACCCGCTCGTCGCGACAGCACGAGCACGAGGGGGATCACGATGGCGACTCCGGCGAGGACCGGCAGCGCGTGGCTCCACTGGCGCGCGTCCAGCGAGCCGGACAGCCAGAGGTTGGCCTGGCTCGAGGCGTCGATAGTGCCGCGCACCAGCAGCAGGCCGTTGACGGCCGAGGCGATCGCGCCGACGCCGATGCCGACGAGGACGAGCTGGCGCCCCGCGATCCCTCCCCCGCGCCGGGCCAGGAGGAGCACCGTCCCCGCCGTGACGAGTCCGCCGAGGATGGTGCCGAGCGCCACCTGCGTCGGCTGCGCGCCGAAGAGGACGATCTGGACGAGGGCGCCGGTGGCGGCTCCCGTGGTGAATCCGATCACGTCCGGGGATCCGAGCGCGTTTCGGGCGAGCGACTGGAAGACAGATCCGGACACGCCCAGCGCCGCCCCCGCACCGATCGCGCTCAGCACCCGCGGCAGACGCACCCCCTGGACGGCGCGGATCGCGGTCGGGTCGTCGGCGATGCCCAGTACGGCGCCGGGAACGGCGTGCAGCGGCACCGGCAGGCTGCCGACCGTCATCGCGACGGCTCCCGCGATCAGCGCGACAACGGTGAGCACGGCCGTGACCGCGATCGTCCGGGGCCGCACGAGAAGGGCGAGGCGTCCCATCCGCAGCACCCGCCGGCCGCCCGGCGCGTCCGTGGCCGTCACGCGAGTCACAGCGGTGCCAGTCGACGACGGCGGACGAGAGCCACGAAGAACGGGCCGCCGAGGATCGCGACCATGATGCCGACTCCCACCTCGCCCGGGGGTGCGACCACGCGCCCCAGCACGTCCGCGACGAGGACGAGAGCGGCGCCCAGCGCCATCGCGGTCGGCAGCATCCGACGGTGATCGGAGCCGACCATCAGCCGCGCCACGTGAGGCGCGGTGAGTCCGACGAACGCGATCGGGCCGGCGGCCGCGGTGGCGCCTCCGGCGAGGACGACGACCGCGAACCCCGCCACGGCCCAGACGACGGCGGGACGCACACCCAGTGCGCGCGCGGTCTCGGGACCGAGGGAGGCCGCGTCCAGCGCACGAGAGAGCAGGAGCGCGAGGGTCAGTCCGATCCCGATCAGCAGCGCCGCGGGCGGGAGCACGTCCCCGTCGCGGCCGGCGAGGGACCCGACCGCCCACGCGCGATACCGGTCGAAGACCAGGTCGTCGCCGTTCACGATCACGATCTGCGCCAAGGCGCCGAGGACGACGGAGAGCGCCGCCCCGGCGAGGACGAGGCGCACCGGATCCGATCCCCGGCGCACGCCGCCCAGGAGCATGACGAGCCCGCCGGCGACCGCGGCCCCGATGAGGGCGGCCCCGAAGTAGGCGATCGGAGCGACGATCCCGGCCACGGCGACCGCCACGGCGACCGCGACCGCCGCCCCCGCGTTCACGCCGAGGAGGCCCGGCTCTGCGAGGGGATTGCGGGTGAGCGACTGCATCACGACCCCCGCGGCCCCGAGCGCCGCGCCGACGAGGAGCGCAAGCGCAGCCCTCGGCAGACGGCGGTTCCTCAGGAGCAGGTGTGCGTCGTCGGACGGATCGTAGGCCAGCACCGCGTCCCACAGGTCGGCGGGGGCGAGCATGCGCGTGCCGACGATCGCGCTGGTGACGACGAGGGCGGCGACGACGACGGTCGTGCCGCCGAGGACGAGGAGCAGACGCCCGCGACCGATGCGCGGCGGAGCGTCCGACGCCTCGACGGGCGTCGAGGTGGTGTCGATCATGATGGTCCCCGTTCGACCGGCCGCGCTCCCCCGCGCGGCCGGTCGAACCGTCTCAGGAGAACAGGTCCTTGATGTGCTCGACGATCTCGGTCGAGCTGTAGAGGTCCATCCGGAACGAGTTCACGCCTAGGCCGTACACCTGCCCCGCCGCGACGGAGGGGAGGTTCGCCAGCACCGGATCCTGAGCGAATCCCTGGGCCTTCTCGTCGTCGGCGGACAGGATGAACGTCGTCTCGCTGGTCAGTTGCAGCAGGTTCTCGTACGTCGCCCACACGAAGTCCGCGCGCTCCTGCGCCTGCGTATGCCACGCGGGGTCCGGGTCCTCGACCGTGAAGCCGAGCGCCTCCAAGAGGTTCGCGTGGGACCCGCCGACGCGGGCGATCGGGTTGTCCTGACCGGGCCCGTTGAAGGAGATGACGTCGGCGGTGCCCTTCGGAACGGTGATCGCGCCGGCCGTCTCGCGCACCAGGGCGTCGAAGTCGGAGATCGTCTTCTCCGCCTGCTCCTCGAGCCCGGTCGCCTCGCCGAGCTCGACCGCCAGATCCTGCCAGGTCTGCGCTCCGTAGTCCACGACGATCGTCGGCGCGATCGACTGCAGGTCGGCGACCTGATCGGTCAGGGCATCCCGTCCGCTGGTGGCGACCACGATCAGATCGGGCTCGTTCGCCATGACCGCCTCGAGATCGAACTCCCCGACGCTCCAGAGGTTGGTCACGTCCCGCTCGTCGGCGATGTCGGCCCACTGGTCGAACCAGACGCCGCCCACCTGCGACCCGCTGGCCACGACCGGGGCGTCGATCGCCAGCAGGGTCCCGGTCACGGAGACGGCCGTCGACAGGATCCGCTCGGGCTGCTCCGGGATCTCGGTGGTCGTGCCGTCGGCGTTCTCGAAGACACGAGGCCACTCGGCGGCTGCTGTGGTCGCAGCGGCCTCCTCGGCAGCGGGCTTCTCGGCGGCGCCGGCGCAGCCGACGAGAGCGAGGGCGCTCGCCACGGCGAGGCCGATCACGGCGGTCGCGCGGCGGCGCACGGATGCGTAGATGGTCATGATTCCTTCCCTGGCCCCGGGCCGGTGGCCGTGGGGCAGTCGTCCGCGGGTGCGGGTGCGTGCGTCGACGTCGGCGCGGAGCTCGGGCGCTCCTCGATCGAGATTAGGATTGCCTTACCTCAGTCATTGCACCCAGATCGGCGCATCCTTGTCCTTTCCCCCTCCGTTCGACCCCCGGCTCATCCCCTCGTCGACACGCGCCGAGATCCGCGCCGGTGCGCCGGTGCTGGTGTGGGTGGTCGCCGGGCAGGTGACGGTGACGCTCGGCTCGTCGCGGTGGGCGCTCGGCCCGGGGCAGGCGCTGTGGATCCCGGGCGGCCACCGAGCTCTGCTGCGAGGGTCTGCGGAGTCGGCGGCGCTGCCGATCCGGATCCGCGACGAGGACCGCGCGGCCGGCCCGTCGGCGCCGTTCGTCGCCTCCCCGCCCTCAGATGCGGTCCCCCTGCTTCTCGCAGCCTTCACGCGCAGCCTCGGCGTGCTGCACGGCGGAGGGGTCCGCGCCGCGGCCCTCCTCGGCGGGATCGGGCATCCGGCGGCCGCGATCGCGACCCCGCCGATGCCGTCCTCGCCCGATCTGCGTCGCGTCGCGGAGGCGCTTCTGGCAGATCCCACCCGCGCGCCGTCGGCCGTGGGCGCGGCACGCGGGCTGGGTGACAGCGTCCTCGCGAGACGGTTCCGCGCCGAGACCGGCTGGACACCGGTGCGGTGGCGCACCCGGCACGCGCTCGGCCGCGCTGCCGAGGGGCTCCGCGCCGGTCGCGGAGTCGCGGGCGTCGCTGCCGACGCCGGGTACGGCAGCCCCCAGGCGTTCGCCCGCGCGTTCCGCCGGGAGTGGGGCGTGGCGCCGTCGGCCCTCGCACGCGGGGAGACGATGACGACGGCCGCCGGTGGTCACCGAGGCGACGAGCTCGGTCCGCAGTGCAACGGGTACCACATCGTGATCTGGGTCGCCGCGGGCGACGCCGTCCTCGGGATCGACGGAGAGACGACCACGCTGCGCGCCGGCGATCTGGCCTGTCTCCCGGCAGGGACCTCGGCGGGGTTCCGCGTCGGCCCCGAGGCGGCCGTGATTCCACTGGGCTGGCTTCCCGGCGGCATGGACGTCCCGGCCGGGTTCCTCGCGCGAGCGGACGACGCACTGCGCACTCCGCTGCTGCGCCTCGCCGCCTGGGCGTACGGGGGCGTCGAGCCCGTCAGCGGGGGCGACCCGCGGACCGCGCTGCAGGGGATCCTCGGCCTCCGGGAGCCCGAGGGTGTGCCCGGCTCCGTCGCCGACGCCGTCTACGTGCTCCTGGAACGCCTGGCGGAGCACCCCGAGGACGGGCGATCATCGGCGGAGCTCGCGGCCCAGTCCGCGCTGACGCCGGCGGAGCTGCGCGATGCCGTGGAGGCGCTCACCGGCACGACGCTGGCGACCTGGCGCGCACGCACACGGATGACCTGGGCCCGACGGCTGCTGCGCGACGGCCTGCATCCGTCCCAGGTCGCGCGACGCGTCGGATACGCCGATGCCGCCGCCTTCAGCCGGGCCTTCCGCCGCGCCCACGGCCACTCCCCCAGCCGATTCCTCGCGTCCCAGTCCCACCACGCGCCGTGAGGCCGGTTCGGGCGCGCAAGGCGGCCCTCACCCTTCCCCGCGTCTGACCGCGTCGCCGAGCTCGTGACCGAGGATGACGGCGTGGACCCGGTCCCGCAGCCCCAGCTTGGCGAAGATCGAGTTGATGTGCGACTTGATCGTGGAGGGCGCGAGAACCAGCTCATCGCTGATCTCGGTATTCGTGAGTCCCCGGACGATCGCCGCGAAGATGTCCCGTTCCCGGGGACTGAGCACAGCGAGAACGTCGGCCTCGCGTCGCGGGACTCCTTCGCGCGCGGCCCGAACCCCGAGGTAGTGGTCGATGAGCCTGGCGGTGAGGCGCGGCGCGGCGACCGCCGCCCCGGAGGCGACGGTCTTGACGGCGTCGATGAGCGCGGCGGGGCGGGTGCTCTTGAGGAGAAAAGCGCTGGCCCCCGCCCTGAGGCTGCCGAAGGCGTACTCGTCCAGGTCGAACGTGGTGAGGACGATGATCCGCACCTCAGGATGCCGCGCCGTGATGATGCTGGTCGCCTCGAGACCGTCCATCACCGGCATCCGGACATCCATGAGCACGATGTCGGGACGCGCCGCAGCGACCGCCGCGACCGCCGCGGCGCCGTCCCCGGCCTCCCCGACGACGACGATCCCGTCATCGGAATCGAGGATGAGGGCGTTGCCGGTGCGCTCCAGGGGCTGGTCGTCCACGACGAGGACGCGGATCCTGCGGGAGGGTCGATCGCTCATGCGGACACCCTGCCGACGGGGAGCGACACCCGCGTCCGCCAGCCGCTGCCCGGGGCGTCGTCGCGGGTCGGGATCGGACCGGCGGAGAACTCCCCGCCGAACGCGGTCGCCCGTTCCCGCATCGCGCGCAGCCCCACGCCGGCCCCCATGCTCGGCCCGAGCGCGCTGCCGCGTCCGTTGTCGGTCACCGTCACGGTCACTCGTCCGGCGTCGTGGACCACGTCGATCTCGACATACGTGGCCTCGTGCGCGTGGCGAAGCGCATTGGTCAGCGACTCCTGGACGATCCGGTAGACCGAGGTCCGCAAGGCGGGGTCGCCGAGTGCGCCGTCGCGCAGCGCGTCCTCGCCGCCGACGGTGACGGTGACCGGGAGGCCCGCTGCCCGGAAGACGGCGACCAGTTCGTCGAGGGACGGCAGGTCATGACCGGACCCCTCGAGGCTCGGGTTCCGTCCTTCCTCGTTCTCGTGGAGGACGCGGAGGATCCGCTGCATCTCCTCGAGGGTGTGCGCCCCGACGTCGCCCAGCTGCTCGAGTGCGTGGCGCGCCCGCTCGGGGTGCTTCTCCCAGCCCGCGGCGGCACCGCCGGCGAGGGCGATCATCACCGTGACCGAATGCGCGACGACGTCGTGCATCTCGGCGGCGATACGGACCCGTTCGGCGGCAGCGGCGCGCTCCTCGCGCAGCGCGACCACCTCGGCGAGCGCCGCACGGCGCGATCTGCTCGCGCGCACGGCGACGCCGACGGCGAGCGCCAGCAGCGAGACCGGCTGGAAGAGGACAGCCGGCCACTCCTCGCGGAGCCCGAGGAGGATCAGGACGCCCGCTGTAGCCAGGACCAGGGCCTCGCCGGCGAGATAGCCGGCGATCGCCTTCGGGAGCCGCGTCCTGCTCGCGAGCGTGTAAAGGGCGAAGAGGCTCTCGAAGAACGCCGGCGTGAGGCTGTGTGCGGCGATCGGGTTGATGGTCGCGAGCACGACGACGACGAGGAGCACGATGAGGGGGTGGGCGCGGCGCCACCAAAGGGCGACCCCGACGCCGACGGCGCACACGTAGCCGGCCCACGCATGCGGAGGCGGGGCGAGGACGAGCGCCGCGAACGTCGGGACGATGCACGCGAGGATGACGAGCACATCGGCGACCCGCGGGTGGGCGACGAGCCACCGTACGACGCGCGGGCGTCGGAGGGCCGGTTCGTCGAGAACGCCGGCATCGTCGTCCACTCCTTCGTCTCCTTCTGCTCTCGGTCCAGGACGGGGGCGGCGCCGAGGCTCTGGCCTGCGGCGTTCCGCCTCTCGACGCTATCGGGGTCGGAAACCCGCGACCACCACCCGTGGGTGGAAACGCGGAGCCGACACCCGCCGCGGGTTCGACCCGTGGGTGGTATCGCCCTCGGGACGCCGGTTCCTAGCGTGAGCAGTGCCGTTCACCGCACGACGATGGGAGACACCCGTGAAAGACACCGCTGCACGAGCCGACTCCGCAGAGAGGAAGAGCACGACGACCTGGCTGCTGCGGGCCCGGGGCGCCGGCAAGTCCTTCGGGACGACCAGGGCGCTGTGCGGCGCGGACGTCACCATCTCCCCCGGGGAGTCGGTCGCCATCATGGGGCCGAGCGGGTCCGGGAAGTCCACGCTGCTGCATGTGCTCGCCGGGATCCTCCCCGCAGACGAAGGAACCGTCATCCTGAGCCGCCCCGACGGGAGCGGCTACGACGACCTCGCCGCACTGTCCGAAGACGCCCGTTCCTCCTTCAGGCTGCGGCGCTTCGGGTTCGTGTTCCAGCAGGGGATGCTGCTGCCGGAGCTCACGGCCGAGGAGAACGTCGCCCTGCCGCTGCTGCTGACGGGCTTCTCCCGGGCCGACGCGACCCCCCGCGCCGATGCGGAGCTGCGCCGGCTCGGACTTGCGGGGCTCGGCGATCGCCGCATCGGCCAGCTCTCCGGCGGACAGGCGCAACGAGTCGCGATCGCCCGGGCCCTGATCACGGGCCCGAACCTGATCTTCGCCGACGAGCCGACCGGGGCCCTGGACTCGCACACGGCCGATGAGGTGCTCGACGCGCTGCTGGCGACCGGCCGCGGCGCGGACCGCGCGGTGCTGATCGTCACCCATGACGCACAGGTCGCCTCGCGGTGCGACCGGATCATCCGCCTGCACGACGGACGGATCGAGGCCGCGGCATGAGCGCGGGCGCCACGCTCCTGCTGATCCGCCCCCATCGGATCTCCGCGACGACGACCGGGCTGCAGATCGCGGCGTCCGGGGTCACGACGCTCCTGACGTTCGCGGTCGCCATGCTCGCCGGGGCCTTCTGGCGCGTCGACACTGAGGAGGTGGGCTACCAGGTGCTCGCGTTCGGACTCGTCGCTCTGCTGATCGTCCCGTTGATCACCCTGGGCACCGCGACCGCGAGGCTCGCCGCCCGCAGCCGGGACGACCGGCTGGCCACGCTCCGTCTGCTCGGCGCGACCGCTGGCCGCGTGCGTCGGGTCGCGGTCGCCGAGGTCAGCGTGGTCGCCGGCGTCGGGGTCATGATCGGCGCCGCGCTGTCCGCCGCGCTTCCGTCCGCCCTCTCCCTGCTCACGGTGCACGGCCTGCCGTTGACGGCGTCCGAGCTGTGGCTGCCCTGGTGGGCGTCCGCGGCGATCCCGCCGGCCTTGGTGCTCGTCGCCGCGCTCAGCGCGCTGCTCGGGCTGCGCCGGGTGGTCCTCTCCCCCCTCGGGGTGCGCACGCGCCAGGATGCGCCGCGGATGAGCTGGCTCCGCGTCGTGATCGCGCTTCTCGTGGTGGGCGCAGCGGTTCTGGTCACGCAGATGATGTCACCCGGATGGGGCGTCGTCGTGCTCCTGGGCGCCCTCGCCGTGACCGTGCTTGCGGTGATGGCCGTGCTCGGCGTGGTCGGACCGTTCCTCGTCTCGTTCGTGGCCCGGCAGGTGGCGGCGCGCACGACGGACCCGTCGAGACTGGTCGCGGCCCGCGGCATCCTGGGCGACCCCCGCGCCGCCTGGCGCAGCGTGTCCACGCTGGCGCTCGCGACCTTCGTCCTGATCCCGGCCGGTTCCCTCCTCGGCTACCTCGACACGATCAGCCGCAGCGCGAGCCGTGCGGTGATGACGCCCGATCAGCTGCTCCTGTTCGCAGATGCGCGCACGATGCTGCTCGCCCTCGTGGCGGTCTCCTTCCTCGTGGTGGCGTGCCAGATCGCGATCACGCAGACCGCCGGGGTCATGGAGGGGCGGGATCTGTACGTGGCTCTCGATCGGATCGGCATGCCCCGCTCCGCGGTCCACCGCATGCGGCTGCTCACAGTGACCACCTCGGCGCACATCGCGGTGACCGGAGCGGCCTTCGCATCGATCGCGCTGACCTTCTTCCTCGTGGCCGTCGCGATCGTGGTCGCACCGCTGTTCAGCATCGCCGTCCTCCTCGTGCTGCTGCTCGGCCTGCTGCTGATCCGGGCCGGGGTCTCCCTCACCGGCCCTGTGCTGAGACGGGTCTGGGAGGCGCCCGTCCGAGGCGAGTGACGTGTCGCGCCCGAACCGCCGGTGGCCGCGGTTCGGGCGCGGACCGCCTTTGACGCTCACCCCCTTGACACCTCCCGTCAAACCGGTTTACATTGATCTCGTCAAACCGGTTCACACCGTGCGCCGGTGCACGACGAGGTGACGAGGAGGTGACGATGAGCCGCACGACGATCGCCGACGTGGCCCGCGAGGCCGGCGTGGCGAAGGCGACGGTGTCGCACGCGCTGACCGGCAATCGGCCCATCTCCGAGGAGACGCGCGCGAAGGTCCTCGCGGCCGCCGAGCGGCTCGGATGGGTGCCGAGCCAGAACGCTCGGGCGCTCGCCAACCGCCGCGCGAACGCGATCGCCGTCGTCCTGGCGCGAAACCCCGACGTCATCGCGAACGACTCGTTCTTCCCGGCCTTCATCGCCGGAGTCGAGTCCGTGCTCGCGGAGACCGAGACGGCGCTGCTGCTCCAGGTGGTCCCCGACCGCGATGCCGAGGAGCGGGCCTATCGCTCCCTCGCCCACGGCCGCGCCGACGGCGCCCTGCTGCTCGACCTGCGCGACGACGACTGGCGCGTGCCGTTCCTGGAAGAGCTGAACCTGCCGACCGTGCTGGTCGGCGCCTACGATGGGCCTCATCCGTTCTCGTGCGTGCGGACGGACGACGCCGCGCCCATCCGCGAGATCATCGCGCACCTGCGCGCCGCCGGGCACGAACGCATCGCGCACGTGTCCGGGCCCCTCCGGTACGTGCACTCGCGCGCCCGTGCGGACGCGTACGTCGCCGAGATCGGCGACGACGCGCTGCTGCGCGAGGGCGACTTCACCGCGGCGAGCGGGCGCGCCCTCACCGCGGAGCTCCTCGCCCTGCCGGACCGCCCCACAGCCATCGTCTACTCCAACGACACGATGGCCATCGCGGGGGTGTCGTTCGCCCGCGCGCAGGGGCTGTCCATCCCCGCCGACCTCGCCATCTCCGGGTTCGACGACGACCACCTCTCCGCGCACTTGACCCCGGCGCTCAGCAGCGTCTCGACGGATCCCGCCGCCCGCGGACGGGCCGCCGCACGGCTCCTGCAGGCCGCCGTCGGCGGTGCGGAGCCGCGCACCGAGGTCGTCGACTGCAACGTCGTGCACTTCCGTGAGAGCACATCGGCCTGAGGCCACCGCCCCCATCGTGTCGAGGAGGACACCATGAAGAAGATCGCCGCAACAGCAGTCATCGGCCTCGTCGCGATCACCGCGACCGGATGCGCGGGAGGCGGAGGAGACGCCTCCGGATCCGCCGACCAGACCGGGCCGATCAAGATCTGGCTCTCGAACAACGAGCAGGAGCTCGCCTGGGGCACCGCCGTCGTCGAAGCCTGGAACAAGGAGCACCCCGACGAGAAGGTCACCGCGCAGGAGATCCCCGCCGGCTCCTCGTCCGAGGAGGCCATCACCGCCGCGATCACCGCGGGGACGGCGCCGTGCCTCGTCTACAACGTCGCCCCTGCCGCGGTGTCCGGCTGGGTCAAGCAGGGCGGTCTCGTAAACCTCAGCGGGATCGACGGCGGCGCCGACTACATCAGCGAGCGCGGCGGCGACGTGGACGCCTACGCGACCGACGGCGACTTCTACCAGCTCCCGTGGAAGTCGAACCCGGTCATGGTGATGTACAACAAGAAGCTCTTCCAGGCGGCGGGCCTCGATCCCGAGAACCCGCAGATGAACACGTACGACGCGTTCCTGGACGGCTCGCGCAAGATCGTGGCCTCCGGTGTGCAGAGCGCGATCTGGCCGGCGCCGACCAGCGAGTTCTACCAGCCCTGGTTCGACTTCTATCCGCTCTACCTCGCCGAGACCGACGGCACGATGCTCGTCGAGGACGGCAAGGCCACGTTCGACTCGGACGCCGGTCGTACCGTGGCCGAGTTCTGGAAGACGGTGTACGACGACAGGCTCGCCCCCAACGAGGCGTCGACCGACGACGCGATGTCGGCGGGCACCACGGCGATGCAGCTCGCCGGCCCGTGGGCCATCCCCTCCTACGCCGACACCGTCGACGTCGGATTCATGCCGGTGCCGACGAAGGACGGCCGCGAGAACCCGACGACCTTCGCCGACTCGAAGAGCGTGTCGATGTTCACCGCGTGCAAGAACCAGGGCACGGCGTGGGAGTTCCTGAAGTTCTCCACCAGTGAGGACAGCGACGGGCAGCTCCTCGAGGAGACCGGCCAGATGCCGATGCGGACGGACCTGGAGAGCACGTACGCGGACTACTTCGCGGCGAACCCGGACTACGTCGCGTTCGCGACGCAGGCGGAGGCGACGGCGGACGTGCCGAGCATCCCGAACTCCGTCGAGGCCTGGCAGGCGTTCCGCGACGGCTACTCGTCGGCGGTGATCTTCGGGAAGACCTCGATCGACGACTTCCTCGCCTCCGCCGCGAAGAAGATCGACGAGCTCGTCGCCGAGTGACGCCATGACCGAGAACCGACGGTTGCGCGCCCGCCTGCTGGGTGCGCAGCCGATCGGCGGCCTCTTCGCGCTGCCGTACTTCGTCTTCGTGCTGGCGATCTTCGCCTACCCGCTCGGATTCGCCGTCTACATCGCCTTCCACGACTACTTCTTCACCGCGCCGGGCGCGGTGGTCGACCGACCGTTCGTCGGCTTCGAGAACTTCGTCACCGTGCTCACGGATCCGCGGGTGCTCGGCTCGTTCCGCAACACGCTCGTGTTCCTCGTGATCAACGTGCCCCTGACCGCCGTCCTGGCGCTGGTGCTCGCGGCGGCGCTGAACACCGGCATCCGCTGGGCGTCCGCCTACCGCGTCGCGTTCTACGTGCCGTACCTGACCGCGAGCGTCTCGCTGGTGGGCGTGTGGATGCTGCTGTTCTCGCGCGGCGGGCTCGTGAACACGATCCTCGGCCCGCTCGCCCCGGATCCGTCGTGGCTGGTGAACAGCGGCCTCGCCATGCCGATGATCGCCCTGTACGTGACGTGGAAGCAGCTCGGGTTCTACATCCTGCTGTACCTCGCCGCGCTGCAGAACGTCCCGAAGGAGCTCTACGAGTCGGCGGAGACCGACGGCGCGGGCGCCCTCGCCCGCTTCTGGAACGTCACCGTGCCCGGGGTGCGCAGCGCGACCACGCTCGTGCTCATCCTGTCGATCATCACCGGGGCGAACCTCTTCACCGAGCCCTACCTGCTCACGAACGGCGGCGGTCCGGACGGGGCGTCCACGACCCCGGTCCTGCTCATCTACCAGCTGGGCATCCAGCAGCAGAACCCCGACACCGCGGCGGCGATCGGCATGGTCCTCGTCGTGCTCGTGGGGATGCTGTCGCTGTTCGCCAACCGCGCCACGAGGGAGCGATGATGACCCGCCGACGCCGGCCGCTGCCGCGCATCCTCAGCACGATCCTGCTGACCGTTGCGGCGATCGCCTTCGCCTTCCCGTTCTACTTCATGGTGGTCGGGGCCTTCCAGAAGAGCCCGACCAACTCCCCCGCGTCGCTGGTGCCGACCACCGGGTGGACGCTCGACAACTTCGCCGCCATCGACGCGCGGATCGACCTCGTCGGCTCCCTGCTGAACTCGCTGGTCTTCACCGCCGGCGTGCTGCTGGGCACGGTCGTGTTCGGGCTGCTCGCCGGATACGCGATGGCCCGTCTCGACTTCCGCGGGCGCGGGGTGATCTGGGTGCTCATGCTGCTCGTGCAGATGGTGCCGTTCCAGCTGCTGATGATCCCGCTGTACGTCCAGATCACCCGCAACTACGGCCTCGGCGACTCGTACCTCGGGATGATCCTGCCGTTCCTCATCAACACCACCGCCGTGTTCATCTTCACGCAGTTCTTCAAGGCGCTCCCGACGGAGATCTTCGAGGCCGCGCGCATCGACGGCGCCGGAGAGATCCGCCTGCTCACCTCGGTCGCGCTGCCGCTGATCCGGCCGGTGCTCGTCACCGTCGTGCTCGTGACCTTCATCGGGCCGTGGAACGAGTTCCTCTGGCCGTTCCTCATCACCAAGGACGCGAGCCTGCAGCCGCTGGCCGTCTCCCTCGCCAACTACATCTCCAACGTCGCGCAGTCGACGGCGAACCCCAACGGCGCGATCCTCGCGGGCGCGACGGCGCTCGCGTTCCCCGTCGTCATCCTGTTCATCGTGTTCCAGCGCTTCTTCACCGCCACCGACCTCGGCGCGGCCGTCAAGGGCTAGCCAGAAAGGGCATCCATGTTCACCGGAGCATCCTTCCCCCTCGGTCCGTTCACCCCGTACGAGGGCAACCCGATCCTGCGTCCTCGCGGCGACAGCTGGGAGTCGGCGAACTTGTACAACCCGGCGGCGCTGGTCGACGGCGACGAGGTCGTGCTCCTCTACCGCGCGCACGCCGACGACATCGTGTCGCACATCGGGCTCGCCCGCTCCCGGGACGGCGTGACGTTCACGCGCGAGGACGCGCCGATCCTGTCCCCCTCCGAGGACTACGAGCGCTACGGCTGCGAGGATCCGCGGATCGCGCTGATCGACGGCACCTACTACCTCACGTACACCGGGTGGGATCGCCGGAGCGCGCAGCTGTGCCTGGCCACCTCCCCCGACCTTCGCACCTGGACCAAGCACGGGCCGCTGTTCGACGACTTCGACACGTTCAAGACCATGGATCCGCGCGGATTCAACTGGTCGAAGGCGGGCGTCATCGTGCCGCAGAGGATGCACGGGAAGTGGTGGCTGTACTTCGGCGAGGGCGGGATCTACTGGGCGACCAGCGACGACCTCCTCCACTGGACACCGGGCGCGCCGGACACCGAGCCGATGTACGCGCCGACCCCGGGCACCTGGGACGAGGCGCTCGTGGAGATCGGGACCTCCCCCGTCGTCACCGACAACGGCCTGCTCGTCATGCTCACGAACGGCGCCACCCGCGAGGTGCGCGAGGACGGCACGGTCGACGTGGACTACCGGTGCGGCCAGATCGCGATCGATCCGGACGACCCGACCAAGGTCATCGCCCGCATGCAGGAGCCGTGGCTGCGTCCGCAGACCTTCGAGGACCTCAACGGGCTCGTGTCGAACGTCACCTTCGTCGAGGGGCTGGTGAAGTTCCGGGGCAAGTGGTTCGCCTACTACGGGCAGTCCGACACGACGCTGGCCGTCGCGATCCACGACCCCGCGCAGCCGTGGGGACGCGCGCTGCGCGTCGCCGACGAGGAGTGGTGACGCCATGGACACCACCCGCCGCTCGTTCCTTCTGCTCGCCGCCGGAGCCTCCGCGCTCGCGCTGATGCCTGCGGAGGCCGCGCAGGCCCGGACGCCGGCGCTCTCCGGCGCCGTCCGCGCGGGGTCCGCGGCCCCCGGCGCCCGGCTGACGAACCTTGCCCACCTGCGGTTCCTGCTCGCCGACGTGCCCGTCGCGGAGACGTCCGCGCACACGACGTACGAGATCGGCGCGCGTCCGGTCGTCCGGGCGCCGTGGACCTACGCGGATGCCGACGGCGCGGGCGGCTACCGCCGGGTCGGCGGAGGGACCCGGGACGCCGCCACCGGGCACTGGAGCCAGGGCGCGTACAACGCCGACGACATCGCGCGTGCCGCGGTCGTCTTCCTGCGGGACGCGGTCGCGACGGGAGACCCGCAGAGCCGGGACGACGCCCGTGAGATGCTCCGAGCCCTGGCCTACCTCCAGACGACGACCGGGGAGAACGCCGGACGCGTGGTGCTGTGGCAGCAGGAGGACGGCGCGCTGAACCCGAGCGCGATCCCCGTGGAGCTGCCCGATCCTTCCGACTCGGGCGAGTCGTACTGGCTCACCCGTTCCGTGTGGGCGTTCGGCGAGGGCTATGCGGTCTTCCGCGGGGCGGATCCGGGCTTCGCATCGTTCCTGCTCGACCGGCTGCATCTCGCCCTCGACGCCCTCGGCCGCGAGTCGCTCTCCCGCGCCGGGCAGTGGGTGCGCAGCGACGGTCGGGACCTCCCCGCGTGGCTCATCGCCGGCGGGGCGGATGCCACGGCCGAGGCGATGCTCGGCCTCACCGCGGCGGCCGAGGCCGGCGACGTCCGCAGCCGCGCGGCGCTGGAGACGTACGGCGAGGCGGTCGCGGCGATGGCCACGGATCCCGGTCAGGGCTGGCCGTTCGGCGCGGTGCTGCCGTGGACCGGGTCGCGAGGGTTCTGGCATGCCTGGGGCGCCGCCGCTCCCGAGGCGCTCGGTCGCGCGGGCGCCGTGCTCGGACGACAGGACTGGATCGCGGCCTCCGTCGCGGATGCCGGGCGCTTCACGCCGCAGGTGCTGGCCTCGGGCGGTCCGCACAACGCCTGGGCGCCGCTCCCCGCCGAGGCGCAGATCGCCTATGGCGCGCACGGTCGCGTCGCCGGGGCCGTGCAGGCCGCCGCGGTCGCCGGGGAGGGGTTCCGGGTGCTCGCGGGGCTCGCCGCAGGGTGGTTCTTCGGCGCGAACACCGCCGGCATCCCCGTGTACGACCCCGCGACCGGCGTGACCTTCGACGGAGTGGAGACCGACGGGCGGGTCAACCGCAATTCCGGAGCGGAGTCGACGATCCACGGTCTGCTGACGATGCAGCTGCTCGATGCCCACCCCGACATCGCGGATCTCGCCACGTCGATCACGGGGCTGCGCGCCTTCTCCGGGCTGCGGGCGATCGACGCCGAGTCCGCCCGGCTCTCCCCCGGTTGCACGGTGGTCCGGCCGGACGGCGGAGCGTGGACCGGCGAGGGTAACCTGTCCGGCGGCGCCTACGTACAGGTCCCGGCCGGGGAGAGCGTGGAGTTCGACGTGACGGAGCCGGGCGGCATCCTGCACGGACTCGTCTGGCGGCAGGCCGCGGATGCCGGCGAGGCCGAGTGGGAGGGCTTCGCGGGCGAACGCCTGGTCTGGAGCACGCGCACGGCAGCCGGCGGCGCGGGCGACCGCGGGCTCACGGAGGCGGACGGCATGCTCGTCCCCGAGCGGCTCGGCGGAGACCTGCCCGATGGTCCGGTGACCGTGCGGTGCACGAGTCGGGGCGACGTCCGGCTGGACGCCCTCCTGATCCAGCCGCGCGTGGCGACGGCCGTCTATGCGACGACGACCGGGTCCGCCGTCCTCTACGCCAACGCCACGGACGCCGACGTCCGCGTCGATCCCCTGGCGCCCGGATCCGGCCGGACCTACGCGGGCGACGGCTCCCAGCGCGGGCAGGCGGCCCAGGGCGGGCTGGTCCGCGTCCGCCGCGGAGGGTTCTCCATCACCCGCGGGTGACGTGCGGGGCGGTGGGTGCCGGGTCAGCGGGATGCCGTGGGCCCCGGGGCCACGATGACCGGGGCCGGTGTGGCCAAGCGCGTCCTGTGATCGGGAGAGCCGTTCCTCCGACACCCTGAGGGCAGACCGATGTGCGACGCTCGACGGGAGGGAGGCGATCGTGACGACACCGGACAAGACCCCGCGACGCCGCTGGCTGCGCGTCCTCGTCGCCGGCGGCGTCGCGCTTGTCCTGCTCGGGGTCGTCGTGATCGGCGTCGGGCGGTTCGCCTGGGAGGTCGATCGTCCCGTTGACGCGTCGATCGGCATCGGGATCACCGAGACCATGCACGACGGCGAGCAGATCGAGGTCGTCGTCGTCCCCTATCGGATGCGGGTCCAGGACGGGATCCTTCCGATCCGGCTGGCCGCGTACTCCCTCGTCGACGGTTCCCTTCTGTGGGACGAGCCGCTGGACGCCGAGGGCGCCGCGAACTTCCCGGTCCGGGTCACGTCCGCCGCCCCGGGCGGCCCGGTGATCGTCGCGACCGAGAACGGGAATTTCGGCTTCGATCCCGGGACGGGTGACAAGGCGTGCGGTCCCGAGGCGCCTGCCCGTTGCGAGGCCGGTTCCGATCCCGGCATCGTCGCCGTGGCGAAAGCCGACGAGTCCTCTGCCCTCTGGGGCGTCGATCCACGCGGACCCTCGCTCCGCGACGGCGCCGTGGTGCTCGATCCCGCGACGGGATCGCCCGCCGGCGAGGGGTATCGAATCGAGGAGGACTCGCGCTTCGGGCTGCGGATGCGCGCCGGTGACGAGACGGTCGCCGAGCTCGCGGGCGTGTTCGGCCCGCAACAGGTGCTCACCGCACCATCCGGGAAGGTGGTGCTGCTCGCGGCCGGGAACAACTCCAAGAGCCTCCTCGTGACGGCCTCTGATGCCGGCCTCCGACGTGCGGTGATCGGCGACCGCGGCCTCATCGTCTGGCCGGACGGGGTGCTCTGACATGAGTCGGGCGAGATCCACGCCCGATCCCGCCGGTCCTCGTCGAGCGGGGCCGACGCCGGTGACGTACGGAGGAGACCGGGGACCCGAGCGGAGCGCACCGCTGCCGGTTCCCGACGAGGGCTGGGGGTACGTCCTCCGACGGGCCGGCGCGATCGCCGCTCTCTGGTCGATCGCCACGTTCACGATCGCCGCGGCCGGACTGCCGCAGATGGATCCGCAGTGCTACTCGGACTCGCCGACGGGAGGACGCGTCTGTCCGAGGGACCGGGACCCGGTGCTCACCCACCTCTTCGACGTCCGGTGGCCGGAGGTTCCCGAGGCCGTGACCGTGACCGCCGTCCTCCTGACCATGATGGCGGGGATCGGGCTCGCGATCTTCCTCGACACCTCGGAGCCCTGGTCGGAGTCCGGAGGCGCGCCGACCGCCGCGGGGGCCGTCGCGGGGCTGCTGGGCGCCGGTTCCGGGCTGATCGCCGCCGGGCCGGGTTTCGTCCATCCGCTGATGGCCCTCGGGATCACGGGGCTCGGGGTCGTGCTGGTCCTGCTCGGGCTGTTCGGTCTGCGTGCGTTCCGCCGGTCGTTGCGCCGCCGCTACGCCCGCCATCTGCGTCGTGAGCACCTGCGCCGGGACGGTCTCCGGGCCGTCGCGAGGATCACCGCGGTCCAGTGGGAGCAGACGTACGAGGACGACGATGCGCTGTTCACCGTGACCGCGAGGTTCCGTGCGGCGACGGGCATCAGGTCGGTGTCCGAGGGGCTGTGCGTGCCGCGCGAGCACGCTCCCGTCGTCGGCGGCACCGTCGTGATCATCCACGACGACGTGACGGGGCATCCCACCGGGGTGGACGTCCTGATCGAGGCGGATCCGAACGGCCCGCGAGATCCTGGCGTGCGCGACAAGTACCCCGAGGCGCCACCTCAGTCCCCGAGCTGAGGAACACCGGGCGATGGCGAGGACGTTCGTCGACGACATCGGCGGCGGGCGTGCGTGCGTGCGTTCAGGGTGCCCCGCGCGCGGCTGCCCCGGCCCCGAGGGGCTACGCGACGGTGAACCGGGACAACGACGTGTCCGAGAGGCGAAACAGGTCCGGTGAGACCGGCTTCCCCTCGCCGTTCTCGAAACCGTGGATCGCCGCGGACGCGAGCTTCTCGACGGACTCGCGGTCGTCGATACTGCACACCCACACGGAGAGGCGGGTCGGGGCGGCGACCACGAGGTCTCCCGAGGCGGGGATGGCCGCGCGCCATCGGGCGGGGTCCAGCAGGATCGATGCGGTCAGGTCCAGGTTGTCGGGCACCGTGAGCGCGTACCGCCCGTTGTCGCCTTCGAGCCGGATATCGCCGCGCCGTCGGAGGTTCGCCAGAGCGACGCGGTGCAGTGCGTCGGCGCCGCCGAAGCGCTCGACGGACTCCACGTCGACGATCTCCCAGCTGGGTCCCGGATCCACGGCATAGGCCGCGTACAGCCCCTGTGCGATCTCGCGGCTGAACGGGTGGTTCCCCGGCGGGAAGTCCGGGATCCGCGCCAGCTTCTCCGCGTTCGCGTCCACCCACGCCTGGCCGGAGAGCAGCGGTACGACGATGTCCGTCCCCCGCGGGGCCCGCGACGCGGTCGGCGCGGGCTGGGCCTTCTTGCTGCGGGAAAACAAGCGCTTCAACTGATCTCCTTCTATCGCTCCGCGGGGCGCGTTGGGCGCGCCGCGGCGCACCAGCCGAGGGGACGTGTGCCCCGCCCCTCGCCTCGAGAACGTACGTCCGTCTCCCCGTCATCGTAGTGATCCGAGCGACACCCTTCGTGCCGTGCAAGGGTCCCATTGTTTCCAGTCATGCGCTCGTGTCACTCAGCACCGCAACACGATGAAGCCCTGATGAGAGCTAGTTCTCATCAGGGCGTTCTCGGTCGGGCTGATTGGATCTGAACCTGCGACCCCTGGAGGATCCGGTCATTTTTCCGGTCTCCGCCAATCGTCTCGGGAACTCGCGGATTCCCTTGTGCGTACAGGAACCGGGCGGTTCGCTTGGTACGAGTGTAGCCGGCCGGTGGCGGACCTTGGCGGGTGATTGAGATGGGTACCTGATGGGTTTCTGGTACGTGGCCAGCGCGCGCGATGTCAAGCTGCGTGGAGTCGTTCGGGTTCGGGAGGTTGACGGACGGCCCAGCGCGTTCGGAAGCCTCGACGCGGCGACGCGTCGGGGGTCGTGTGCATGCGGAGCCGCTATCGCGCAAAGCACCGGGCGGCGTATACGCGCGCTAGACGCCACGAGTGTCAGACGATGAAGCGTTTCGGGCCAAGCATCGGTTGCCACCGATGGCGCAAAAATGAGACAACGACTTGAAGCGGCGCTGCTGATCCGGTGCCCGCATATCGATCCAGTTCCCGCGCAGGACATCGGCTCGAACCGTGTCCGAGCGGAAGCCAGTAGATCGGCGCTGGAGGAACCGATCTCCGCGGAGTTGAAAGGGCCGCGCAACGCTCGGCACACACGTCAGGTGGCAGCAGCGTCCAGCATCTCCCGTAGTCCGGGATACGCGGCGTTGTCGGCAAGTACCCGCTCGTAGTCTTTCCGAGCCATACTCGTCTTGCCTTCGGCAAGGTAGGTGTGTCCTCGCGCGATCAGCGCGAGGTGCCGCAGCTCGACGGGGCGCGATCGTGGCCGCAGAGCTTCTTTGAGCGCCTCGCGCGCCGCTTCGAAGTAACCCTGCTCACGAAGTGCCGTGCCGCGTTGGATCAGGAGGAAGGTCGCTGCGACATCGTCATTCGTCAAGCCGTTGGTGATGTCGACGATGTCTGCCCAGCGCGCCGTCTCTGCGTATAGTTCGGCGAGCGACACAGCGGCGACCGTCGTAGGTTCGAGGCTTTCGACGACGGCAATGGCACGGTCCAGGTTTCCGAAAGATTGCTCCAGCTCAGCAACGAACAGGCCCATCGCTTGGCGATCCCACGGCATCTCCGCAGTGACGCCGGTAGCCACAGGGATGCTGATCTCCGGGCGTTCGACGTACCTGATAATGAACGGGTCGCCGGAGGGGTCGTACCCGGTGTCGAACAGCCATCCAGCAAGAACACGGGCTCGTCCACCGTCCTTGTTGGGGCCGACCACACGAAGCATCTCAACCATCGCAGCGGTCGCCGCAGCGGCCGGGTACTGCTGACCGACTGCGTGGATAGCGGCTGCGTCTGGCGTGCTGTTGACCTGCTTGAAGAGCTGCTTCTCCCACGCAGGAGCTGTGAGACCGGGCTTAGCTTTCTTCGGCGCGACCGCCCTCACCGGCCGGGGTTGCTGCTTGGAACGGTTCGATGATGAAGACGATGACCGCCTACCCGACGTGGTCGTCGAGGTATGCGAGATACCGGTGCCAGGAATACCCACGGTCCGCGTCGTGCGCCCGTTCGTGTTCACGCTGACACGAGCGCCACGAACACCGGCGGAAAGACCCAGATTCTTGTTCGACACGTTGAGACGCACGCCAGGGGCAATCTTGATGGACTTGCGTACTTTGAACCCCATGGCTGCCTCATCTGGTCGGCTATCGAATGCTCAAGAGCACACTAGTGGATTCGTGCAACGCCGCATGCAGTTTCGGCCTCCCGAGGAGTCTCTATCGCTCGAAGCCCGGCTCTCGAGCGTCCTGAGCCTACATCGCCTGGCATCATTTCCTGTCTGCCAGCACGAAGCATCGCCCTCCGCAGATCGGTCACGGGCGTCCGGCTTAGATCGAGACGTGAGATAACGATGGAACCAGCGCCATTGTCGTGTCTGCGGACGCCGCCGAAGAGCCAACGATCGTCGGTCTTCTCCATCCGCCATTCGACTGGCCGCACCGGCGGTGTCTGGTCTGGATGTTGCTTAGCACCCATCTCTCTATCAAATCAGCACCATCCGGTTGAGGTGGCTTTTCGGCCGGTTGCCACGCCCCGACTGTCGCTACGCGTTCGATTGCCAGGCATCCTGGGGCGACCAGAGGCATCTCTATCCGGGCAATGCGCGTTCGGGCTGTGGCGAGCGAGGAGTCCTGTCTTCGTCAGAGGAACCGCCCTTGCCGTGCCTTCAAGGGATGTCGGAACACCATCCTTGCTGAAGTGAATCAAGCGCTTCAATCACGTCGGGCGGTGTTCGGTATCCATACCGAACAGGTGCGTCCTCCTCCCACCCGCGACTCGGGAGCAACCGGCGCGGCCGCTCCGCTACCGGAACGCGGCGGCCTGAAAATGACGCGAGAACGTCAAGGCGATGGGTTTTCGACGACGGGATCACATCCACCTATAGAAAAAGTCCCGGAAACCCTTGAGTTTCCGGGACCTCTCGGTCGGGCTGACAGGATTTGAACCTGCGACCCCTTGACCCCCCAGGCAGCCCCGAGGCGATTTCCGAGGAGCGCGACAGCTCCCGCCTGTCCCCGTTTCGCCCCGTGCTTCCGCGCATATCGCCGATTTGCCGGGCGCTGACGGGAGCTATCGGGAGGCTACGTCAGGCGCCGCTGGAGGGGTTTCGGAGGGGTTAGCAAGCCTCCGGGTCTCGATATCATCAGCCCATGCCCGATCCGATCTCTCGCCAGCCCGCGCTCGACGCCGAGCGCTTCATCTGCCCGCGCTGTAATTCGTTCGCATCACACACCTGGCACTACCTCAGTTACAAAACGTCAAGCGCCTGGGGGAACGGAGATGCCTGGGCCGCTGCCTACGACATCAACTCGGGCGGGCCGCAGGTCGAGAACGTCGAGGACGCCGACACGGCGCCAATGTGGTCGATGAGCGAGTGCGCTTCCTGCACGCACCGGTGTGTCTGGCGCGGGGATGTACTCATCTATCCTCAGAGCTCGCCCGCACCGGTGCCAAGTGAGGACATGCCGCCGGAAGTGCGCGAGCTGTACGACGAAGCCAGCGCCGTTGCGTCTGTTTCGAAGCGCGCCGGGGCTGCCTTCGCGCGTGCCACTCTGGAACGGCTGTTGAAGCTCCTCGATCCGGACGCACCCAAGGGATCACGCCTGGACGAGTACATCGCTCGCGTCATCCCCCGTGTCAATGTTGCAACAGGCAAGCTTCTGACGCTCATCCGCCACGTTGGGAACAAGTCTCTCCACGTCGATGATGCGCCCGATGACGCCGTTGTCCTGCTGCTCTCAGACGAGGACGTTGACCTGCTCCCGATCATCTTCCAGACCATCAACGACGTTGTCGAAGAGCTGATCACGAAGCCGAATCAGGCCGCACTTCTCTATGACGCGATTCCGGCCACCGTGCGTGCCGCCGCAGAGGCAACGGCAGAGAAGGCCGACCTCTGAGCCGCTACGCGCCACGCTCACCACGTAGAAAGCCCCGACTGTCCCGGCGTACCGGAGTCGGGGCTTTCTTCACGCCCTGGCCACCCTCGTGGGCGCGGTGGTGCTCTCAGGCCAGGCGTTCGCCGTAGTCCATCGGCTCGTCCGGGTGGGTGGGCGTTGCCTGGTTGGCGATGCCCTCGCGGCGCAGGAGCCGCGCCCGCTCCCCCACGCTCAGATCGCGCGGCGCGCCTGCGGGCGTGCGGTACTGCGGTCCGCCTCCACCCGCGTACTCACTGCGGTCCTGGAATGTCTGCTCATAGTTCGGGGTCATGGTTTCTCCTGATGGGGTGTCGATTCGAGTCCGTTCTGCTCCACGCGCGCCCCGTCGCGCACACCGCGAGGTTGCACCTTTTACCTGATCAGCGCGCAAATCACGTTTGCCATCTGATGACTACCCACACGAGACTTACGCAGGGAAAGCCGCCACAAGGAGACGACATGACCAAGCCGAACCACCGCCCGACCGTGCTGCCAGACAGCGCCGTTGTCGAAACGCACGTTCCCGGCGAAGTCGCGGAGGCGATCAAGACCCTGGCCGACCTCTCCGGAGTGAGCCGAGCCGCGTTCGTGCGGAGCCTGATCCTAGCGGGTCTGGAGCCGTACCGCGTCGTCTCGCCCGAGACCGCCGCTGCACTGCCGACCACCACCTATAACCAGAAGGAGAACTGACCATGCCCATCAAGCGGACACTGACCAAGAAGGAGTTGCAGGATCACCGGTCGCGGGGCAACCGCTCCGTGAATGCCTTCACGCAGTACACATTCCTGACGCCGGAGGAGAGCGAGACGCTCCAGGCATCGTTGGACAGCAACGAGACGACCGAAGAGTTCCTGGAGCGCTTTCCCCCCCAGGAGAAGAACCGATGACTCACATCACTACCAAGGAGACCTCGAAGGGCACCGCGTACGTCGTCAAGTGGCGACCCCAAGCAGGCACTTTCAAGGAGAAGACGTTCTATGTGAAGCGCGAAGCCGAGCGGCAACGCGACAAGGTCGAACGTGAGCTGGACGAGGGCAATTCGACCGAGCACCTTGCAGGCCGGTCGAAGACGTTCCGGCAGGTCGCGGAGGCGATGATTGCGGCGAGCGCGCACCTCAAGCAGAAGACCCTCGACGGCTACGAGATCGCACTGCGCGTGCACGCTACCCCGCGTTCCGGAACCGGCGCATCTCGACCCTGAAGGCGGCAGACCTGGACACGTGGCTCGCTGACCTCCGCGCCAAGCCGAAGGCGGACGGTAAGCCGCGCACCGCGACGAGTGTGCTCGGCGCCTACGCTCGGCGCCTACAAGGTGGTGCGGAAGGTGTTCTCATACGCCTACGCGCACCGGCTGATCCCGTTCAACCCCTGCATCGCCGTCACCAAGCCCAAGGCGGACACCGCCGAGGCGCGATTCCTCACCGTCGAGGAGGTCAACCGGCTCAGCGCCGAGTTGTCGGCTCAGCCACGGCACGACTTGCTGGTGCGCTTTGGTGCTCTGACCGGGCTAAGTATCGGGGAGGTTGCCGCGCTGCGCATTCGCGACATCGACCTCCGCCGTGGCGAGGTCCAGGTGCGGCGGAGCATGACCCACACCAGCAGGGGCTACGACGTGGGCACGCCGAAGACCGCACGCGCCGTGCGCGATGTGCCGATCCTGGACGAGACCCTGTTCCGCGATCTGGGCAAGTACCTGCGCGACCACCCACACCGCGACAACCTGGAAGCCGGATTGTGGCCGGGAAAGGTGCCGGGGCACAACAAGCTCAGCTACGGGCACACCTTCGACCCCAAGGGCTTCTATCGGTACACGTTCAAGCCAGCCGCGACCCGCGCTGGTCTCGACGGACTGCACTTCCACGAGCTACGCCACACCTTCGCCACGCTCGCGCTGGAGTCCCGCGCGCTCGACATGCACGAGCTGTCCCGCGCCATGAGACACGCGAGCTACGCCATCACCGACAAAGTCTATGCGCACGTCCGGCCGCGCGACTTCAGCGCTCACCGCGCCGCGTTCTCGGCTCGCATCTCGGCTGCCAGCGCGCCGGTCGCTCCTCTGCGCCAGATCGGGGGCTAGGCAGCCACAACTTCTGCGATGACCTTCGGGAGCGACAGTTCGCGCAGTGGCTCACGGACAAAATCGAGGGCGTCCTCGTTCGCACGCAGTAGGTTCGCAACAATCGGCGCGTAGTGGGGTTGCTTGATCGCACTGTCCACGAGGTCAATGAAGGTGTTCCGCACGAAGAAGCGATTGTGCGTAGCCCCGAGCACCAGAATCCGGTTCAGAATTACCTCGTGAACACGAATGTCCTGCGTCGCTCGATACGCAGCGACTAGGAACCTGGCGATTGTGTCAGTGAACTCAAAGGCAAAGCTGCCGTCAGCGTAGCGATCAAAGATCTGCACCAAGGCGAGATATTGCTCGGGGTCTCGGATCGCGATCTGCGACAGTACAGACTCCGGCAGCAGCGGAACCACCTTGCGCAGCAGAACGACATCGTCATCGTTCTCGATCACCAGTCGCACGAACTGGTCAGCTAGTGTGTCGTCGCCGGCAGCCATAGCCGCGACGAGGGTTGCAGCTCGCTCCGACGGCTGCTGGGTATCCTCGGAGTCGCTTCTGAGGAGCGCGAACTCCCGGCGCATTTCCGACGCGTCCTGGAACCGATCGTCGGGGTTCATTCGAGTTGCCTTGCTAATGATGTGGCGGTAGGCGGGAGGCACATCCATTACATCGATGGCTGTTGGCGAGTATGACCCAGTTAGGAGTTCGTGCAGCATACGTCCGAGCGCATAAACATCGCATCGCGCGTCGGCGTCCTTCGACCGCTTGATCTGTTCAGGGGCAATGTATCCCCATGTGCCGAGCACCATACCACTCGCGGTAAGCAAGGTGCTTTCGCTACGCATGTCTTTGATCATGCCAAAGTCAGATATTACTGCTCGACCGTCGTAGAAAAGCACATTCTCCGGCTTGAGATCCCGGTGCACCACACCGTTCTCGTGGGCAAACGCAACCACATCGAGAAGCTGGTCGAAGATGTGCCAGGCCTCTTCCTCCGGGAGCGCAACGGGCGGATCTGCGTCGAGCGGAAGTCGGTCCCGCAACGACCCTTCCTCAGAGAACGCCATGATGAAGAAAGGCGGGTCGGCATCGAGAGTTGCCCCGAGTACAGGCATGACTCCTGGGTGCTGAAGCGACATTTGCGACTTCACCTCACGGGCGAACCGACGTCGGCGCTCGTCGTTGACCGCCTTTTCATTGGTGAGGAGCAGGTATTTGACTGCCGCCAACTCTCCGGTCTCGCTCTGGCACAGCCAAACCGAACCCTGCCCACCCGTCTGCAGGGGCCTCAGGCGTGTGTAAGTCGTCATCTCGTCCTCCGTCATCCAACGCCATCAGGCTATCGCTGACTCACATTGGCCTTGCGCACTGGAGGGGTTTTGGAGGGGTTGGCGATCCCGGACATCCAGAAGGGCCGGAAACTCTTGCGAGATTCCGGCCCTAAATGGTCGGGCTGACAGGATTTGAACCTGCGACCCCTTGACCCCCAGTCAAGTGCGCTACCAAGCTGCGCCACAGCCCGTGGACGACCGCGCCGAAGCGCGGGCAACTCCCCCATCGTAGCCGACCGGCGAGGCCACCGCGAACCAACGGGGCACCGGGCGCGCCGCCGTCCCCCGATCCCCCAGCCGAACACACCACCAACCCCGGGAGCCGTTGCCGATGTCGGAGGTGCGGCGTAACGTGCGGACATGCCCACCATCACCACGGCCCTGGCGACGCCCGCGCAATGGGAGGACGTGCAGAGCGCGCTCTCCGGCGGCGGCGACGGACGCAGCTGTCAGTGCATCTGGCCCATGATCAGCAACAAGGAGTGGGAGTCCACGACCGTGGAGACCCGTCGAGACATGCTGCGCGCCGAGCTGGAGGGTCCTCCGCCGGGCATCGTGGCGTACGTCGACGACGAGGCAGCGGGGTGGATCCGGATCGGCCCGCGCCCGGCCCAGCAGCGCCTCGGACGGACTCGCGCGATCAAGGCGGCGACGGCGGAGTCTCTGGACGACGAGAGCGTCTGGGCGGTGAGCTGCTTCAGCGTGCGCCGGGAGTTCCGCGGGATGGGCATCAACCGCGTGCTCCTGGACGCCGCGGTCATCTACGCCCGCGAGGCCGGCGCCCGGGTCATCGAGGGCTACCCCATCGACACGTCCGGCGGCAACGTCCACTCCAACGACCTCTTCCACGGCGCCCTCTCGACGTTCCTCGCCGCGGGATTCTCCGCCACCGGAGAGCTCAAGCCCGGCCGTCCCCTCGTGACGCTGACCACCGCGGGTTGACCGAGTCGTCCGGCTACGACACCGGACCCCGCGGCGCGCTCGACCACCGTTCACGCGTAAGTCCGTAGGAGTACATGTCGCGCCGCTGCTCACCGACGAGCTCCCAGGAACGAAGCAGCCCCTCCCGCTCGAAGCCCGCCCGCTCGGCGGTCCGACAGGAACCGACGTTGTTCGGCTCCACGTACAGCTGAAGCCGCGGGATCTCCTGCTTCGTGAACGCCCAGTCGACCAGGGTGGCCAGCGCGGCGGACGCGTAACCGCGCCGGCGAGCACCGGGCCGGATCCAGTAGCCGATCGTCGCGCGGCCCCGGTCGATGTCGCGGAGCCAGAGGCCGATCTGCCCGACGCAGCCCGACTCGGCCTCGATCGCGAAGGAGTAGCCGGCACCCGTGGCCGCACGATCGTGCTGACGCGCGATCGACGCCGCGGCGAGCGCCCGGTCCGCCACCGCCGGAACCGTCGTGACGAGAGGGATCATCGGATCCGTCGATGCGTCCAGCACCGCGTCGATGTCCGTCAGCGCGAACCGACGAAGCGTCACGGCCGCGCCCACGATCTCGGGCACCTCGATTCGCCGCACCGGTTCCACGTCACCAGTATGCGGCCCAGCCCGCTGCCCGCACCGCAGATCCCGGCTCCGCCAGACAGTACGGACCCGCCGCACCCCACCCAAGGACGCCTGTCCCACCCGCAAGGGATACTGGAGCCATGCCGAGCATCCGCGACCGTCTCCGCGCCCTGCCCGCGATCGTCGGCTCTCCCCCGCCGTTCGACCCGGCCTCGGCACCGGCGGATCCGCACCGCCTGTTCCTCGACTGGCTCGACGCCGCGATCACGGCCGGCGTTCCCGAGCCGCACGCCGCGACGCTCTCGACGGTCGATGCTGCAGGGTCGCCGGATGCCCGGGTCCTCACGCTCAAGGACGTGACGGCCGACGGCTCCTTCGAGATCGCCTCGGGCGGCGAGTCCGCCAAGGGTGCACAGCTGGCCGCCAACCCGGCCTGCGCCCTCTCCTTCTACTGGTCACCGCTCGCCCGCGCCATCCGGATCCGAGGCGTCGCCGTTACGGCGTCACCGGAGGAGTCCGCCGCCGACTTCCGCGCCCGTGCCGCCGGCGCCAAGGCCATCGCCCTCCTCGGACGCCAGGGCGACGCGATCCGCGACGACGAGGATCCGGCGACTCTCATCGCCGCGTCCGCCGCACGGCTGGAGCAGGATCCCGCCACGGTCTCGCCCGAATGGACCGTCTGGCGGATCCGCCCGGAGTCGGTCGAGTTCTGGCAGGGGTCCCCCGACCGAGCGCACCAGCGGCTCCGCTACCGTCGCGACGCCGACACCTGGATCCGCGAACGCCTCTGGGCCTAGCCCCGCGCGCCTCCGGGCCGACCCGCCACCCGCACCGGCCCTCAGGCCGCGCACCCCCGCGGCGGATTCGCGTATCCCATCCCCATCGCCTCACGGACCTCCCGCAGAGTCTCGGCCGCGATCGCTCGCGCACGGTCGTTCCCCGCGGCGAGGACGTCGTCGACGATCCGCGGATCCGCCGCCAGCTCCGCCCGACGCGCGCGGAACGGAGCGAGGAACTCGTTCACCGCCTCGGTCACCGTCGCCTTCAACGCCGCGCCGCCCGCCGACCCGATGTCCGCCGCGAGATCCTCCGGCACCCGGCCGCAGCACACGGCCGCCACGGAGAGCAGCCCGGACACCTCCGGGCGCGAGACGGGGTCGTACGTGATCGCCCGCGTGTTGTCGGTCCGCGCACGACGGATCAGCGCGGCCGTCTCGTCGGCCGTCATCGAGAGCGCGATCGCATTGCCGCGGCTCTTCGACATCTTGCCGCCGTCGAATCCCGGCAGCTCGGGCGCGTCGGTCACCATCCCCTCGGGTTCCGGGAACAACGCTCCGTACCGCTCGGCGAAGCGCCGCGCGATCGTCCGAGTGATCTCCACGTGCGGCAGGTTGTCCTTGCCCACCGGCACGAGGTTCCCCTTGCAGAACAGGATGTCGGCGGCCTGATGCACGGGGTACGTGAGCAGGAGTCCGCTGAGCGCCCGCCCCGAGGCCGCGAGCTCCGCCTTGACCGTCGGGTTCCGGTGCAGCTCGGCCTCCGACACGAGGCTCAGGAACGGCAGCAGGAGCTGGTTCAGCTCGGGAACCGCCGAGTGCGTGAAGATCGTCGTCCGCTCAGGATCCAATCCGGTGGCCAGATAGTCGAGGACCGCCTCGCGCACGAACCGGCCGACGTCTCCGGCGACCTCGCGATCCGTGATCACCTGGTAGTCCGCGAGCACGACGAACGTCTCCACCCCTCGCTCCTGCAGCCGCACGCGCTCGCGCAGGGTGCCGAAGTAGTGCCCGAGGTGCAGCGGCCCGGTCGGCCGCTCCCCCGTCAGCACGCGGAACGCCCCGGGATCCTGATCGATCCGTCGCTCCAGCTCGGGCATGCGCGCCCGGGTCGCCTCGAATGAGTCCATCTCCGATTTCCCTTCTGAACGAAGGGACTGCACGGATCGCTCCCGCGGCGGGGCTGCACCATGCAGCCCCCGACGAGACACGTCGTCTACGGCTGCGAGCGCAGCCACCACCCCACGGAGGACGACGAGAACATGCCCACGACTCTACTCGTCCGCGCTGAATACGATGGACGGATGCAGACCCCGCCGTCGACCCGCATGCGCACCCTGGGCGCGTTCCTGCCGTTCGTGGTGGTCTCGATCGTTCACGTGGCGGCGCTCGCGGCCCAGAGCCCCCTGGCGGTGCCGACGAAAGCGCTCCTCATGCCGCTCCTCGCGGTCCCCGTGCTCCTCGACGCCCGTCGGATCATCGCCCTTCGCTCCCGCACGCCGGTGATGCTCCTGCTCGGCGCGCTGTTCTTCTCCTGGCTGGGCGACGAAGCGGGACTCTTCTTCCCGTTCGCGCCGGAACTGCCGCTCATGCTCGGCTTCTTCGGCATCGCACACGTGGCGTACATCGTCCTGTTCCTCCGGGTGCTACGGGTGCGCCGACTGCCCTTCTGGACGGTCGTGTACGCCGTCTGGTGGATGCTGATGCTGGTGACGCTCGGCCCGCACACCGGACCGCTCCTCGTCGGTGTCGGCGCGTACGGCCTCGTCCTCGCGGGGACCGCGGCGACGGCCGCGCGCTGCACCCCGATCATCGCCCTGGGCGGAGCGTTCTTCCTGCTCAGCGACTCGATCCTCGCCTTCCGCCTCTTCCTGCCCGACGCCATGCCGGCCTGGACGAGCCCCGCCGTGATGCTGACCTACACCCTCGGCCAGGGGCTGCTCGTGTGGGGCGCCCTGAGGGTTCTGCGCGTCTCCCCCTCCTCGAACCCGGCCGCCGCCTCCGAGGAGGTCGTCCGATGAGCGAGGTCGATCCGACGAGAACCGTCCGCGTGGACAGCTGGCTCTGGGCCGTCCGCGTGTACAAGACGCGCTCGGCCGCCACCACCGCGTGCCGCGCCGGTCACGTCCGCGTCAACGGGGAGCGCGTCAAGGCCGCGCAGACGCTGCGGGTCGGGGACGAGCTGCGCGTGCGGATCTCGGGCTTCGATCGGATCCTCGTCGTCCGCCAACCGATCTCGAAGCGCGTCGGCGCCCCGCTCGCCGCAGCGGCCGCAGAGGATCGCACGCCGCCCCGCGAACCCGTGGCAGCGGCGGGGCTCCGGGACCGCGGCGCCGGGCGGCCGACGAAGCGCGAGCGTCGCGAGATCGACCGCCTCCGCGGCCGCGACGAGCACTGACCCCCGCTGGTCGTTGAGCGAGCGCAGCGAGCCGAAACGCCCCCGCCCTCCGCGCACACCCCCGGTCGTTGAGCGAGCGCAGCGAGCCGAAACGTGCTCACCCGTCTCGCGATCGGTCACCGTCGCTGCCCACGACCCCGTCCGGGTGTCGCACCTCCCCTCGGGCTAGGCGTCGAGGAGTGCGCGGAGTCGTCCGGCCGAGAGGACGGATGCGCCCTCCGTCTCCACCCTCTCGCGGAGTTCTCGGTCGCTCGTCACCGCGGTGACCAGCGCCCCGGACGCCACCCGTTCCGCGACCCGCTCGACGATCGCATCGTCGCCATGGCCAGCCGCGCGGACCACGGAGACGCCGACCGCGCCTGTCCTGCCGGCCTCCACCCCCGCGTCGGCCAGCGGTTCCGTGCGGGGGAACGGGTCCCCGCCACCCGCCGGTTCGCTCCGCTCCGCGACGTCCCGCGCCGCGCCCTCCACCACGAGATCGATCTCGGGGAACCACACGATGCGGGTCCGGTCGTCATGCGCGGTGTCGGAGACCTCAGGGGCGCCGCCCTGTCCCCCGTCGTCCCCGTGCCACTCGCTTCCGGCGACGCCCAGAGCTGCGCCCGGCACACCGCTGGCGCGCCAGGCGTCGAGGCGGTCCCGCAGCCGTCCTGCGGCACCGGCGCGGTCCTTCCACCAGCCGTCGGGCACCGAGCCCACGACGTTCGCGGCGTCCACCACGACGACGGGACGCACGGTGAGCAGCTCGCGGAGCGCGGGCCAGGCCGCGGCGAAGCCCGGATGCAGCGGCCGCTCGCCGACCTCGTCCACGGGCACCCATTCCAGGGCGACGCTCTCCGGGTCGCTGATCACCGGCGAGAAGGGCACGCTCACATCCGCGACGACCGTCGTGTAGGACCAGTAGCCGAGGTCGAACACGCTCGCGAAGCGGGCTCGGACCGCGCCGTCGGGCACGCCGGCCTCTTCCTGCGCCTCTCGACGGGCCCCCGCGATCGCCGACTCGCCCTCGTGCAGGGCGCCGCCGGGCAGCGCCCAGGTCCCGCCGAAGTGGCTCCATCCGACCCGATGCTGCAGCAGCACCCCGCGCGCGGCGTCGTACGCGAGGAGCCCCGCGGCCCCGTACCGCCCCCAGTACCGCTCCCCGGTGGGCGCGATCACCCAGGCGTCACCGCTGTCCAGCGGGCCCAGGGGGCGGCGCGGTTCACCGGGTTCGGGCGGGACGATCGTCACCCGTTCAGCCTTTCACAGCTCACCGACCCCGCGCGCCGTCCCCGACCCGATCCGCAACAACTCCGGCCCGATCCGCGTCCCGACCCACGACCTGAGCGGACCGACCGGGCGTATCAGGTCACCGCGTTTCGTCTCGGTGCTCCGCTCCTCGCTCAACGGCCAAGACCCGCCCCGCGTCCCGACCCACGGAGACCTGCCCGGACCGAACGGGCGCATCAGGTCACCGCGTTTCGTCTCGGTGCTCCGCTCCTCGCTCAACGACCGAGACCCGATCCGCGTCCCGACCCACGGAGACCCGCCGAACCGAACGATCGCATCAGGTCACCGCGTTTCGTCTCGGTGCTCCGCTCCTCGCTCAACGACCGAAACCCGCCCCGCGTCCCGACCCACGAAGACCTGCCCGAACCGAACAGGCGCATCAGGTCACCGCGTTTCGTCTCGGTGCTCCGCTCCTCGCTCAACGACCGAAACCCACCACGGGTGTCAGGACTGGGCCTGCGCGACCCCACCGGCGAGCCGGGCGGCGGCGAGCTCCTCGGCGGCTGCCAGCGGCGTGATCCCGCGACGCTCCGCGTCGTCCAGGATCCGCCGCACGGTGTCGCCGATGCCCGCGACGCGCGCCATGATCTCGTCGCTGCTCCCGATCCGCTTGGCCTCCAGGTCCAGGTAGATCACACCGCCGGCGTTCACGACGAAGTCGGGCGCGTACAGGATGCCGCGTCCGGCGAGCTGCTCGGCGCCGGAGTGGTCCGCGAGGGGGTTGTTCGCCGGGCCGCAGACGGCGCGGGCCGTGAGCGCGTCGATCACCTCGTCGGTGAGGATCCCGCCGATTCCCGCGGGCACGAAGACGTCCGCGTCGACGAGGTGCTCGGTGCCCGGCTCCGCCCAGGCCGCGCCCAGGTCCTCGGCGAGCTCGCGACGCGCGGGCACGACGTCGGTGACGGTGAGGACCGCGCCCTCCGCCGCCAGCCGGCGGGCGAGGCGTCCGCCGACCTGCCCCAGTCCCGACACGGTGATGCGCCGTCCGGCCACGTCCGGCGAGCCCGCGATCCGCTCCAGCACCGCGCGCAGCGACGAGTAGACGCCCAGGCTCGTCGGCCCGGCGGGCTCCCCCGACCCGCCGACGGCGTCCGGGAGCCCGACGACGTGCGCAGTCCGCTCGCTGACCACGAGCATGTCGTCGGTGGTGCTGCCGACGTCCTCCGCCGTCCGGTACAGGCCGCCGAGGCTCTCCACGGCGTCGCCGAGGTCGAGGAACGCATCCCGGCGTCGCCCGGCGTCCAGCTCCTCACCGGGCATCAGGGCGATCACGGACTTCCCGCCGCCCGCGTCCAGACCGGCTGCGGCGTTCTTCAGCGTCATCGCGGCGGACAACCGCAGCGCGTCGCCGAGGGCGTCGCTCCAGTGCGGATAGGTCCACAGGCGTGCGCCGCCGAGGGCGGACCCGAGCACGGACGAGTGCAGGGCAACGGCGAGGAACAGCCCGCTTCGCCGGCCGCTCACCACCTCCACGCGTTCGTGGGCGAATTCGGGCAGGGGCAGACGGTTCATCGGGTCCTCTTTCGGCGAAGCCTTGTGGGCTGTGCTCTGCGTCCGCCGCGGCTGTGCGGCGGGCCGAGACCATTCTGCCGCACGCCCCCACGCCGGGCGAGGAGCGGCGCCCTCCCCGGACCGGTCCGCGGACTACCTCTGGCGGCGCTCCCTGACCCGCATGTTGATGACGATCGGAGTGCCCTCGAAGTCGTACAGCTCGCGCAGCCGGCGCTGGATGAACCGACGGTAGCCCGGGTCGAGGAACCCGGTCGTGAAGAGGACGAAGGTGGGCGGACGCGTCGACGCCTGGGTGCCGAACAGGATGCGCGGCTGCTTGCCGCCCCGCAGCGGGTGCGGGTGGGCGGCCACGAGCTCGGTGAGGAAGGCGTTGAACTTCCCGGTCGGGATCCGGCGGTCCCAGTTCTCCAGCGCCAGCTCCAGCGCCGGGACGAGCTTGTCCAGGTGGCGTCCGGTCCGCGCGGAGATGTTCACGCGCGGCGCCCAGGCGACGTGCGCGAGGTCCTTCTCGATCTCACGCTCCAGGTACCGGCGGCGGTCCTGGTTCTCCAGGTCGTCGTCGCTGAGGCGATCCCACTTGTTGAACGCCAGGACGAGCGCGCGACCGGATTCCAGCACCAGGTCGATGATGTTGAGATCCTGCACGCTGATGGGCTGGGTCACGTCCAGCACCACCACCGCGACCTCGCTCTTCTCCAACGCCGCGGAGGTCCGCAGCGACGCGTAGAAGTCGGCCCCCTGCTGGAGGTGGACGCGCCGGCGGATGCCCGCCGTGTCGACGAAGCGCCAGAGCTTCCCGCCGAGCTCGACGATCTCGTCCACCGGATCCCGGGTGGTGCCCGCGAGGTCGTTCACGACGACGCGCTCCTCCCCCGCGGCCTTGTTCAGCAGCGAGGACTTGCCGACGTTCGGCCGGCCGAGGATCGCGACGCGGCGGGGCCCGCCGATCTCGTGCTTGGCGACGGCGGAGACCTCCGGGAGCGCCTTCACCACCGTGTCGAGGAGGTCGGCCACGCCGCGGCCGTGGATCGCGGACACGGTGTGCGGCTCGCCCAGGCCCAGGTTCCACAGCGCCGCGGCCTCGGGCTCCTGCCGCGCGTCGTCGATCTTGTTGGCGACGAGGAACACCGGCTTGCCGCTCTTGCGCAGCAGGCGCACGACGTGCTCGTCGGTCGAGGTCGCGCCGACCATGGCGTCGACGACGAACAGCACGACGTCGGAGAGGTCGATCGCCACCTCCGCCTGCGCGGCGACGGAGCGGTCGATGCCCTTGGCGTCCGGCTCCCAGCCGCCCGTGTCCACGAGCGAGAAGCGGCGCTCCATCCACTCGGCCTTGTACGTCACCCGGTCGCGCGTGACGCCGGGGGTGTCCTCCACCACGGCCTCGCGACGGCCGAGGATGCGGTTCACGAGCGCCGACTTGCCGACGTTCGGACGACCGACGATCGCGACCACCGGCAACGCCGGGAGGTACTCGATGCCGTCCTCGCCGACCTCGACGCCGGCGAGCAGGCCGGTGTCCTCCTCGTCCAGCTCGTAGTCGTCGAGGCTGGCGCGCAGGGCGGCCGCACGCGCCTCGACGAGCTCGTCGTCCAGCGCCTCCAGCTTCTCCGCGAGACGGTCGTCGCCGATCCCGGAGCCGGTCGAGGGGTCGTAGTCGTCGTCAGCCATGGTCGGCTCCTCGCTGCACGTCGGACGCGCGTCGGTCGATCACCGCGAGAACGGCGTCGATGGTCTGATCGAAGTCCAGGGCGGTGGAGTCCACCACCTCGACCCCGGGCGCTGCGGTGAGGAAGTCCACCACGGCGCTGTCCTTGGCATCGCGCGAGTGCAGGGCCGCGGCGACCGCGGCGGCGTCCTCGCCCGCGAGCTCGCCCGCCCGGCGGGCCGCCCGCACCTCGGGGGCGGCGGTCAGCAGGATGCGCACCGGTGCGTCGGGGGCGACCACCGTCGTGATGTCCCGCCCCTCGACCACCACCGCCGGATACCCGGACTCGGCCACGATCCGGCGGAACATGTCGTTCACCTGCGCCCGCACGGGAAGCACGCGCGCGACGCCGCTGACGGCGCCGGAGACCCGGGGCTCGCGGATCGCGTCGGTGACGTCGGCGTCCCCGACGAACACCCGCCGATCGTCGGCGTCGAGCCCCTGACGCAGCGCGAAGTCCGCGGCCGCCGCGAGCACGGCGGCCTCGTCGGCCGTGTCCGCGCCGCGTTCGAGCACGTGCCAGGCGAGCGCGCGATACGCGGCGCCGGTGTCGAGGTAGCCGTAGCCGCGGCGCCGGGCGACCGCCTTGGACACGCTGGACTTGCCGGATCCGGCCGGGCCGTCCACGGCGATGATGAACGGAGCCGTCGAGGCGTCAGTCATTGGTCGTGCTCGCAATCCGCCATCCCCTGGCCTCCAGCCCCTCGATCGCGCCGCGCAGGGTCGCCGGAGCGACGCTGATCTCGGCGAGACCGAACTGCGCGCCGGGCGAGTGCTCCAGGCGCAGGTCCTCCACGTTGACGCCGAGCTCGCCGAGCTCGCCGAACAGGCGCCCGAGCTGCCCCGCGGTGTCGTCGACCATGACGACGAACTGTTCGAAGCGCCGGTTCTGGCCGTGCTTGCCGGGCAGGCGCTCGACGCCCTCGTTGCCGTGGCGGATCGCCTCCGCCATGACGCGACGGGCGCCCATCCTGTCCGGATCCCGCAGCGCGTCGGCGACCTGGGCGAGATCCGCGGCGAGCGCATCCAGCACCTCCACGACCGGGGCGGCGTTGGCGCCGAGGATCTGCACCCACAGCTCGGGCGCGGAGGCGGCGATGCGGGTGGTGTCGCGCACCCCCTGCCCGGCGAGGCGCAGCGCGCCGTCGTCGGCGTCGGCGAGACGCCCGGCGAGGAGGCTGGCGACGACCTGCGGCACGTGCGAGGTCAGCGCGACGGCCCTGTCGTGCTCCTCGGGCGTCATCTCCAGGGGCATGGCCCCGAGCTCCAGCGCGAGGGACTCGACGAGCGCGAGGTCGGCGGGACGGGTCTCGGCGTCGCGGCACACGACCCACGGGCGGCCGATGAAGATGTCCGCGCGGGCGGAGATGGCGCCCCCGCGCTCACGGCCGGCGAGCGGATGCGAGCCGATGTAGCGGGTGAGGTCGACGCCTCGGTCGCGCAGCGTCCGATAGGGCTCGAGCTTCACGCTCGCGACGTCGGTGACCACGGCGTCGGGGTACCGGGCGAGCTCGACCTGGACGACGTCCGCCGTCACGTCCGGCGGGACGGCGACGACGACCAGGACAGGCCGATCGTCGTCGGCGGCGAGTCGCCCTGCGCCGTAGTCCACGGCCAGGCGGAGCTGGGCCGGGGAGGTGTCGGCGAGCGCCACGTCGACGCCCTTGGCGGTCAGCGCGTGGCCGATGCTGGCCCCGAGGAGGCCGGCGCCGACGATGCGGACCGTGCCCGACAGCCGCACGGCAACGGTCTCGTTCACTGCGTCACCCCTGCTGGTCTGAGTCCGATCGGTCCTCCGCGGAGGCGTCCTGGCGCGCGAGAGTCAGCAGCGCGCCGAGTTCGATTCTACTGAGTTCCCGCGCCTGCCCCACCGGGAGCGTGCCCAGGTGCAGCGGGCCGAACTGGCGACGGACGAGCTCGGTCACCGGATGCCCCACGGCGGCCATCATCCGCCGCACGATCCGGTTGCGCCCCGAATGCAGCGTGAGCTCGACCAGACTGGATCCGCCCTTCTCCGCGCCCCGGGACCGGGAGGCGGACGAGGTGTCCAACAGCCGGGCGCGGTCGGCGGCGATCGGGCCGTCCTCCAGCTCGATCCCCCGCGTGAGACGCGCGATCGTCTGCGGCGTCACCCGTCCCTCCACCTTGGCGATGTACACCTTCGTCACGCCGAACGAGGGGTGAGCCAGCACATGCGCCAGTTCGCCGTCGTTGGTGAGGACGAGCAGGCCGCTGGTCTCGGCGTCGAGCCTGCCGACGTTGTACAGCCGCTCGGGCCAGTCCTTCGTGTAGCGGCGGAGGTCGGGGCGCCCGCGCTCGTCCTTCATGGAGCTGACGACGCCGGTGGGCTTGTTGAGCATCACGTACCGCTTGGTGGCGTCGAGCTGCACCGCCGTGCCGTCGACGTCGACCTTGTCGTGCTCGGGATCGATCCTGGATCCCAGCTCGGTCACGGTCACGCCGTTGACGCGGATCCGTCCCTCGACGATGTACTGCTCGATCACCCGGCGCGACGCGACGCCCGCGTTCGCGAGCACCTTCTGCAGCCGCACGCCCTCGCCCGTCGGCGCGGCGCCGTTGTCCCGTTCGGTGGGCGCGGTCATCAGATCGTCCTCTCGTCGAAGCCGTCGGCGCCGTCGTCCAGCAGCGGGGAGATCGGCGGCAGCTCGTCGAGCGAGTTGATGCCGAGGTTCTGCAGGAGCGCATCCGTCGTGCCGTAGTTGATGGCGCCGGTCTCGGAGTCCTGGAACAGCTCCGTGATGAGTCCGCGGGCCAGCAGGGTCCGCACGACCGAGTCGACGTTGACCGCGCGGATCGAGGCGACCTGGCTGCGCGTGACCGGCTGCTTGTACGCGATCACGGCCAGGGTCTCCAACGCCGCCTGCGAGAGCCGGGAGGGGGCCTGTCCGCCGACGAAGTCCGCGACGAGGTCGTCGTACTCCTCCCGCACGTACAGACGCCAGCCGCCGCCGACCTCGCGCAGCTCGAACCCGCGGCGCGGTCCCTTGCCCCGTCCCTCGTACTCCTCCACGAGCGTCTCGATCGCCTGGCGGACGGCCGGCACGGGCGCGCCGACGGCCGCGGCGAGCGACACCAGGCTGTGCGGCTCCTCGATGATGAGCAGGATCGCTTCCAGCCGCTCGGTCAGCGGCCCCTCCGGCACCGCCGGCACGGGCGCGCCGGCGGGTCGCGGCTCCTGCTCCTCGGTCGCGGGTTCGGTCATGTCGTCCTTCGGGTTCGGGTCGGCGTACGGCGTCGCCTCGGATACGCGGGGCGGGGTCGGGTCGGGCTCAGCGGTCATAGTCGGCTCCCAGCGTCGCCAGCATCTCGTCGGACCAGCTCTCCGCCGACCACCGCAGCGTCAGCTCGCCCAGGGGCTCGAGCTGCTCGAAGGACAGCGCCGCGTGGCGGTACAGCTCCAGCACGGACAGGAACCGCGCCACCACGATCCCCGGCTCGGAGACGCCGGCCACCAGCTCCCGGAACGACACCGACTCGGCGCCGCGCAGCAGGGTGACCACGATGGCGGCCTGCTCTCGGATGCTCACCAGCGGCGCGTGCAGGTGGTCCAGCCCGACCGTGGGGATCTCCTTCGGCGCGAACGCGAGCAGGGCCAGCGCGGCGAAGTCGTCGGCGCTCAGCGTCCACACGAGCTCGGGGGTGCGCGCGCGGTGCTTCTCGTCGAGCCGCACCGCCCGGGCGTGCCGACGGTCCTCGTACTGGAGGCTGCGGGCGAACCAGACCGAGACCTCCTTGAAGGCGCGGTACTGCAGCAGCCGGGCGAACAGGAGGTCGCGCGCCTCCAGCAGCGCGACGGCCTCCGCGTCCACGAGCTCGCCCTGCGGGAGGAGTCCGGCGACCTTCATGTCCAACAGCGTCGCGGCCACGACGAGGAACTCCGAGGCCTCGTCGAGATCCTCCTCGGGCCCGAGCTCGCGGAGGTACGAGATGAACTCGTCCGTGACGCGGCTCAGCGACACCTCGGTGATGTCGAGCTCGTGCTTGGAGATCAGCGTCAGCAGTAGGTCGAACGGGCCGTCGAAGTTCGACAGGGACACCCGGAAGCCCTCGCCGGTCTCGACGACCGGGGCGCCCGCTTCGGGCACGGGCCCGGGCGCCGTCTCCCGGGCGGTGGACTGCTCGGGATCAGGCGACGGCGCCACGGGCGACCAGCTCCCGGGCCAGTCGCAGGTACGCCTGTGCGGCGGGGTGCTCCGGCGCGAACTCGGTGATCGGGACCCCCGACACCGACGCGTCGGGGAACTTCACGGTGCGTCCGATGACGGTCTCCAGAACGTCGTCGCCGAACGCCTCCACGACCCGCTCCAGCACCTCGCGCGAGTGGAGCGTGCGCGCGTCGTACATCGTGGCGAGCAGGCCGTCGAGCGTGATCGAGGGGTTCAGCCGGTCGCGCACCTTGTCGATGGTCTCGATGAGCAAGGCCACGCCGCGCAGGGCGAAGAACTCGCACTCCAGGGGGATCAGCACGCCGTGCGCCGCCGTGAGGGCGTTCACCGTGAGCAGGCCCAGCGACGGCTGGCAGTCGATGAGGATGACGTCGTACTCCCCCGAGACCTGACGGAGCACCCGGGAGAGGATCGTCTCGCGCGCGACCTCGTTGACGAGGTGCACCTCGGCGGCGGACAGGTCGATGTTCGCGGGGAGGACGTCGAGCCCGTCGACGGCGGACGGGATGATGACCTCGTGGACGTCGCGCTTCGTGTCCAGCAGGAGGTCGTAGATCGTGGGGATGTCGTGCGTCGCGATCCCCAGGCCCGCCGACAGCGCGCCCTGCGGGTCGAAGTCGACCGCGAGCACCTTGCGCCCGTACTCCGCGAGTGACGCGGCGAGGTTGATCGACGTCGTGGTCTTCCCCACCCCACCCTTCTGGTTGCACAGGGCGATGATGCGGGCAGGCCCGTGCGAGGCGAGCGGCTTGGGGATGGCGAACCCCTGATAGGGACGCCCGGTCGGTCCGATCGGTGTGTCGTCCTTCGTCTTCGCCACCAGTTCTCCTGCTTCCTCGTGCTCGCTCGATTGTAGCGGCAGGGCGGGCGTGCCCGGCCCCGGCGCGCGGCGATGCCGGACTCAGCGGGCGCGCGGGTGCGCGGTGATGTACACGTCGCGCAGGGCGTCGGCCGAGACGTGCGTGTAGATCTGCGTCGTGGCGACGGAGGCGTGCCCGAGGAGCTCCTGCACGACGCGCACGTCCGCGCCGCCCTGCAGCAGATGGGTGGCGAACGAGTGCCGCAGGGTGTGCGGCGAGACCTCGACGCCCAGCTGCGCGCGCTCGGCGGCCGCGCGGATGATCAGCCACGCGCTCTGGCGAGACAGTGGAGCCCCGCGCGCGCCGAGGAACAGGCGCGCCGAGGCCCGCCCGTGCGCCGCCAGGGCGGGACGGACGCGGGTGAGGTAGGCGTCCACGGCCCGCCGGGCGTAGGAGCCCACCGGAACGATCCGCTCCTTGGACCCCTTGCCCCGCAGGCGCAGCACCTCGCCGTGCGAGAGGTCGTCCACGTCGAGCGCGGTGGCCTCCGAGACGCGGGCGCCGGTCGCATAGAGCAGCTCGAGCAGGGCCCGGTCTCGGATCCCCAGGGGCTCGTCCGCCGACGGCGCGGCCAGGAGGCGCTCGACCTGGTCGATCGTCAGGGCCTTGGGGAGGCGGCGGCCCAGTTTCGGCGGCCGCAGCCGCGCCGCCGGGTCGTCCGTCGCGATCCCCTCCCGCGCCAGGAAGCGGTGCCAGCCGCGCAGCGAGGACTGGAGACGGGCGAGGCTGCTGGCCGCCGGCGGCGGATCCGCCGCCGCACGGTCGGCGACGAACCGTCCCACCGCGGCCGGGTCGATGTCGTCCGTGTCGGAGATCCCCTGCGCGGTCAGCCACGACACGTAGCCGCCGAGGTCGCGGCGGTACGCGGCGAGGGTGTGCGCGGCGAGCCCGCGCTCGACCGTCACATGCCGCAGGTACGCGTCCAGAGCACGGTCCACCTGCACGTCAGCGCCGTTCGTCCCCGCTCCGGACCCGACGCTCGGCCGCCAGCACGCCGACGGCGAGGATCGCGTTGCGGAACCGCCCCTCGAGCACGGCGTCGGCCGCCCCCGCCAGCGGCACCCAGGCGAGACGGATGTCGGCCTCCTCGTCCTCGCGGGGGTGCGGATGCGGCGCCGCGGAGAGCTCCGTCGCCAGGAACAGGTGGATCACCTCGTCGCTGCCGCCGGGCGTGACGAACGTGCTCACGAGCGGCTCCCAGCCGGAGGCGACCAGGTCCGCTTCCTCGGCGAGCTCGCGACGCGCGGCGGCCAGCGGATCCTCGCCCTCCACGTCGAGCAGCCCCGCCGGAAGCTCCCAGTCGCGGTGCCGGATCGGGTGCCGGTACTGCTGGATCAGCAGGACCCGGCCCTCATCATCCAGCGCGACGACCGCCACGGCGCCGGTGTGGTCCGTGTACTGTCGCACGATCTCGCCGTCGCCGTAGCGGACACGGTCCTCGCGGATGCTCCAGACCGCCCCGCGGTAGACCTCCTCGCTGGAGACCACCTCGGGGCGGAACGGCTCGTCGCGCAGGTCCGAGACCTCCGCCGTGCCCGACGGGTCCGTCCGGGGCTCGGTCATGGCCTCAGGCCTCGTCGTCGAACAGCTCGCTCGCGCGGTGACGCTCGATCGCGGCGCCGACGAGCCCCCGGAACAGGGGGTGCGGGGCGGTCGGGCGCGACCGCAGCTCAGGGTGCGCCTGCGTGGCGATGTAGAACGGGTGCACGTCCCGCGGCAGCTCGACGTACTCGACCAGGTCCAGCTCCGGGTTCAGGCCCGAGAACACCAGCCCGGCCTCGGCCAGCCGGTCGCGGTAGGCGTTGTTCACCTCGTACCGGTGGCGGTGGCGCTCGGAGGCCTCGTCGGCACCGTACAGCTCCGCCGCGAGGGTGCCCTCGCCGAGCGCTGCCTTGTAGAGGCCCAGACGCATGGTCCCGCCGAGGTCCCCGCCGTCGAGGATCTCGATCTGCTCGGCCATCGTCGCGATCACCGGCTCCGGGGTCTCCGGGTCGAACTCGCTCGAGGACGCGCCCTCGATCCCCGCGACGTGTCGCGCGTACTCGATCACCATGCACTGCAGACCCAGGCACAGCCCGAGCGCGGGGATGCCCTGCTCGCGGGCGAAGCGCAGCGCGCCGAGCTTGCCCTCGATGCCGCGGATGCCGAAGCCGCCGGGCACGCAGATGCCGTCCACGTCGGCCAGCGCCTTGGCCGCGCCCTCGGGGGTCTCGCAGGAGTCCGAGGGGATCCAGCGGATCTTCACCGCGACCTCGTGCGCGAAGCCGCCCGCCTTGAGCGCCTCGGTGACCGAGAGGTAGGCGTCCGGCAGATCGATGTACTTGCCGACGAGGCCGATCGTCACCTCGTGCTTCGGGTTGTGCACGGCCTGGAGGACCTTCTGCCAGCGGGACCAGTCCACGTCCGCCGCGCGCTCCATGCCCAGCGCCTCGACGATGTAGTCGTCCAGGCCCTGATCGTGCAGCATCGTCGGGATGTCGTAGATGCTCGGGACGTCCACGGCGTTGACGACCGCATCCTCGTCCACGTCGCACATCAGGGCGATCTTGCGCTTGTTGGACTCGGTGACGGGCCGGTCGCTGCGCAGCACCAGGGCGTCCGGCTGGATGCCGATGGAGCGCAGGGCCGCGACGGAGTGCTGGGTCGGCTTGGTCTTCTGCTCCCCGGACGCCCCCATGAACGGCACGAGCGAGACGTGCACGAAGAAGACGTTCTTGCGGCCGAGCTCGTGGCGGATCTGCCGGGCCGACTCGATGAACGGCTGCGACTCGATGTCGCCGACGGTGCCGCCGATCTCCGTGATGATGACGTCCGGCTGCGGCGTCTCGTCCGCCTGCAGGCGCATGCGCCGCTTGATCTCGTCCGTGATGTGCGGGATGACCTGCACGGTGTCGCCGAGGTACTCGCCGCGCCGCTCCTTGGCGATCACCTGGGAGTAGATCTGGCCGGTCGTGACGTTGGCGGCCTGGCTCAGCTCGATGTCCAGGAAGCGCTCGTAGTGCCCGATGTCGAGGTCGGTCTCGGCCCCGTCGTCGGTCACGAACACCTCGCCGTGCTGGAAGGGGTTCATGGTGCCGGGATCGACGTTCAGGTACGGATCCAGCTTCTGCATGACCACGCGCAGTCCGCGCGCCGTGAGGAGGTTCCCCAGGCTCGCCGCGGTGAGTCCCTTGCCCAACGAAGAAACGACACCGCCCGTCACGAAGATGTGCTTCGTGGTGAAAGGAGTCCGGTTGGTGTCGTCCGCTGCCCGCGCGCCTGAAGTCTGCATCACGGACTTCGATCCTATCAGCCCGTCTCCGTGGCGTCACCGAGCGACGCTCCGAGCGCGGCGTCGAGCTCCGCCGCGTCGGGCGGGTTCGCCCCGGCGCGGGACACGGCGATGGAGGCGCTGGCCGACGCCGTCGCGAGGGCGGATTCCACCGCGGCCGCCGGAAGGGCGGAGCCGTCGACCAGCAGGCGGTCCGTGCCGTCCCGGAGGAGAGCGAACAGCAGCCCCGACATGAACGCGTCCCCCGCACCGATCGTGTCGACCACGGTCGCGGGCGCGGCCCGGCGCTCGGACCAGACGCCGTCGGCGAGCGCCGCGCAACCTTCTCCGCCCCGCGTCACCACGACGAGCCGGGCCCCTGCCTCCGCGATCCGGTCGGCGGCCTCGCGCACGGTCGCTCCCGGGAAGAGGCTGAGGGCGTCCTCGTCGCTGAGCTTCACGACGTGGCACGCGGAAGCCAAGGCGAGCATGCGCTCCCTCACCTGCTCCCCCATGACGTCGGCGCGGATGTTCGGGTCGAGGCTGCGCAGGGTCGCCGCGTCGGCGCCCTGGAACGCCGCGCGCACCGCGCCCGCCTCCTGCGCCCTCAGCGCGCCGATGGATCCGGCGTGGGCGAGACGCAGCCCGTCGAGAGCGGGCACGGGGATGACGCCGTCGAGCGCGAACCGATAGCTCGCGCGCCCCTCGTCGTCGAGCGTCGCCGTGGCCGTCCACGTCGCGCCGTCGCCCGACGACTCCGGCCCCAGCACGACGCCGGCACGGTCGAGGTGGTCCCGGATCCGGTCCCCCCGCGCGTCGGCGCCCAGCAGGGTGTGCAGCACCACCGGCTCGCCGAGCCGGGCCAGGCCGACCGCGACATTCATCGGCGAACCCCCGGGATGCTCCTCGCCGCCCACAACGTCGACGAGCGCCTCGCCGATCACCGCTGTCCCGCGCATCGCGGATCCTCCTCGTCTCGGTGTGCCCACGCTATCCCCCCGGCGCTCCGCGAGGAACGCCGGCGACCCGGGACGCGGAGGCTCAGTCGGCGAGGGCGAGAAGCTCCCGCGCGTGCTCCAGCGCGGCGTCGGAGTCGGCCAGTCCCGACAGCAGGCGCGCCATCTCCGCTTCCCGCTCCGCGCCCTCCAGCCGTCGCACGCTCGAGGCGGTGACCTGTCCGTCGTTCGATTTCACGACCGTGAGGTGGTTGCTGGCGAACGCCGCGACCTGGGCGAGGTGGGTGACCGCGATCACCTGGGACGTGCGGGCCAGACGCGCCAGGCGGCGCCCGACTTCGATCGCCGCGGCGCCTCCGATGCCGGCGTCGACCTCGTCGAACACGAAGGTCGGCACGGGATCGGTCGCCGAGATGACGACCTCGATGGCGAGCATCACCCGCGACAGTTCGCCGCCGGACGCGCCGCGCGAGACGGAGCGGGGCTCGGCCCCCGGGTGCGGCGCGAGCAGGATGGCGACGTCGTCCCGCCCGTGGGCGCTCTCGGACCCGGGCGAGACGGACACCTCCAGACGGGCGTCGGGCATGGCCAGGGCGTGCAGCTCCTCGGTCACCGCGGCGCCCAGTCGCTCGGCGGCGTCGGTCCGCCGCCGGGTGAGCACGGTCGCGGCCTCGTCCAGGGCCGCGCGCGCCTCGTCGCGCTCCGTCGTCAGGCGCTCGACGCGCTCGCCGTCGTCGTCCAGCTCGGCCAGGCGCGCCGATCCGGTGTTCCAGAGCTCGAGCGCCGCATCCAGTGATCCGTGCGCGCGGATCAGGGCGCCCAGCGCCGCCCGTCGCTCCTCCACCGCGGCGAGCTCGTGCGGACCCGACTCGTCGAGATCGGCGAGGTAGGCGGAGAGCTGGCCGGCGATGTCCGTCGCCCGGTACCCGAGCTCCGCGATCCCCTCGGCGAGCGCGGCGAGCTGGGGGTCCGCGGCGCGCTCCAGCGCACGGCGGGCCTCCGCCGCGAGCGAGGAGATGTCGTTCTCGCCCTCCTCGTCGGACAACGCGGCGCGGGCGAGAGAAGCCGCCAGGCGGAGATCCTCCGCATTGGCGAGACGCTCCGCGCGCTCCGTGAGCGCCTCGTCCTCCCCCGGCTGCGGGTCCGTCGCCTCGATGAGCGCCAGCGCGGCGCGCAGGTCCTCCGCCTCGGCCTGTCGTCGTTCGCGATTGGCGGTGATCTCCTCCAGCTGCGCGTCGAGCGCGCGCCACCGCTCCCATGCCTCCGCATACGCCGAGCGGGCCTCCGCGATCGCGGAGCCGCCGAACCGGTCGAGCGCGTCGCGTTGGGCGGCCGCGGAGCGCAGCCGCAGCTGCTCGGACTGGCCGTGGACCACGACCAGCTCCTCGGCGAGGTCGGCGAGCACGCCCGCCGGCGCCGCGCGACCGCCGACGCTGGCTCGGCTCCGCCCCTCCGCGGTGAGCGTTCGGGAGAGATACAGCTCACCGCGCCGATCGTCGAGCGGCTCCAGCTCTCCGCCGGCGTCGGCGACCGTCTCGGCCACGCGGCCGGTGTTCGGCACGACCCAGACGCCGGCCACGGACGCCTGGGACGCCCCCGCTCGGACGGCGCCGGAGTCGGCGCGAGCGCCGAGCAGGAGCCCGAGCCCGGTCACCACCATGGTCTTGCCCGCGCCGGTCTCACCGGTGATCGCCGTGAAGCCCGGACCGATCGGCAGCACGGCCTCGGCGATCACCCCGAGATCGCGCAGACGCATCTCCTCGATCACGACGCCGCCCCCCGCCATCCCTCGACGGGGAGCTGGAACTTCCGCACCAGCCGGTCCGTGAACGCGCTCGGGTGAAGCCGGGCCAGACGCACCGGACGGGACGAGCGGCGGACGATCACCCGCGCCCCGGGAGGGAGCTCGTGCGAGCGGCGTCCGTCGCACCAGAGGATCCCGGTGCCGTCCGTACGCTCCAGAAGCTCGATCGCGATGGGCGCGTCGGGCGCGACGACGAGCGGGCGCGCGAACAGGGCGTGCGCCGACAACGGCACGACGGCGATGGCCTCCACCCCCGGCCAGATCACCGGCCCTCCGGCGGAGAAGTTGTATGCGGTCGAGCCCGTGGGCGTCGACACGACCATCCCGTCGCACCCGAAGGTGGACAGCGGTCGTCCGTCGATCTCCAGGACGACCTCGATCATCCGCTCCCGGCTGGCCTTCTCGACCGTGGCCTCGTTCAGCGCCCAGGTCTCGTAGACGACGGCGCCCGCCGCGTCCTTCACCCGGACGGACAGGGCCATGCGCTCCTCGACGTCGTAGTCCCGGTCGATGATGCGGGCGACGGCGGCGTCCATGTCGTCGCGCTCGATCTCGGCGAGGAAGCCGACGTGCCCCATGTTGATGCCGAGGACAGGGGCGGATCCGGGACGGACGAGCTCGGCCGCACGCAGGATCGTCCCGTCGCCGCCGAGCACGATCGCCAGCTCGAGCTCCTGCTCGGAGGCGTCGGCGCCCAGGACGGGGACCTCGGCGAAGGCCGGGTCCACCGCGGCGAGGTCGACCCGATCGTCCGCGGACAGCACAGGACGAGCACCGGCCGCGCGCAGCGCGGCGATGACGCGACGCGCCGCCTCGACGGTGTCGTCGCGGTGGGCGTGGGCGACGACGAGGATCGTGCGCTCCGTCATCGAGTCCCCCTCGCGCGGGTGTCGGCGGCCGAGGGGGCGGCGGTCCGGCGGCCGGGGACGCCGTGTCCGGCGTTCCGCGCCGTCGCGTGGCTGCGCTCGTTCATCGTCCTCCTGCGATCCGATCGATCGTGCTCAACCATTCTGTCGGATTGGTCCCGCGGCCGGGCGCGAGGTGCGCCAGGTACTCCGCGTTGCCGTGCGTGCCCAGGATCGGCGAGGGCAGGATCCCGAGCACGCCGAACCCCTGGTCCCACGCGGACCACAGGACCCGTGCCACGGCGTCCGCACGGGTCGCGGGGTCGGTGACCAGTCCGCCGCGCACGGCGGTCCGGCCGACCTCGAACTGCGGTTTGACGAGGAGGATGACGTCGGCGCCCTCGGGCGCGACCGTGGCGACGGCCGGGAGCACCAGTTCCAGGGAGATGAACGAGAGGTCGCCGACGATGAGATCGGGCGCGTCCGGCTCGCCCGTCGCCGCGGCCAGGCTCTCCGCGGTCATGTGCCGCACGTTGTATCCCTCGACGGCCGCGACGCCGGGATCCGCGGCGACCGCCGGAGCGAGCTGTCCGTGACCGACGTCAACGGCGAGGACGCGTCGGGCCCCGCGCTCGCGGAGGACCTGCGTGAAGCCCCCGGTGGATGCGCCCATGTCGAGCGCCAGGCGCCCGTCGACCGGGATGCCGAATCCGTCGAGCGCCGCGATCAGTTTGTGCGCGGCGCGTCCGACGTAGTGATCGGCCTCCGCGACGGCGAGGTCGGCGTCGTCCTCGATCCGGGTCGATGCCTTCACGACCGGCTTCCCGTCGACCCGCACCAGGCCGTCGGCGATGAGCGTCGCCGCGTGGCTGCGCGACCGAGCGAGCCCCCGCGCGGCGAGGGCGGCGTCCAACCGCATGGTCATCCGGGCTCGGACGCGTCCCGCGCACGGGAGCCCTGGTCGTCGCGAGGAGCGCTCTCCAGGCGCCGGGAGAGCTCGTCGTGCAGAGCCGAATACGCCTCGGCGCGACTCTGCAGCGGCTGTCCCTCGATCAGCCGCAGTCTGCTCCACAGCCCGTCGGCGGGCTCCGCGCTGCTCTCGTCGCTCACGGATCCAGCCTAGACGCGGCGCCCCGCGCGACCGCAGAGCGACGCCGGAGGAACCGGAATCGCTACGGCCGGTGGAACGGGTCCGCGTACAGGCGCTCGGGCACCCGGAAGCCGAAGATCTGACGACCCGTCGCCCAGATCGCAGCCGCCCCGGCGCGCAGCAGGTCGATGGGGCGGTCCCCCTCCCGGAGGATGGTGATGTCGGGACCGTCGATGCGGACCGCCGCGTCGCGGACGGAGGTCACGTCGCCCTTCACGACGGTCTCCGGGTACGGCTCGTGAAGCTCTCGCAGATCACTCAGCAGGTAGGTCGGGCGGGATCCCTCCGACGCGGCGAGGACATGCTTTGGCCGGTCGATCCCCGTGAGGACCAGAGCCGAGGGGATCCCCGCCCGGTTGGCGCCGAGGATGTCGGTGTCCATCCGGTCGCCCAGGAACAGGGGGCTCGTCGCGCCGAACCGGGCGACCGCTTCCTCGAAGATCGGCGTCTCGGGCTTGCCCGCCACGGTAGCGAGGCGGCCGACGGCGGTGTGCACGGCGGACACGAGCGTGCCGTTGCCCGGAGCGATGCCCCGCGCCTGCGGGATGGTCCAGTCCGTGTTCGTCGCGATCCAGGGGATGCCGCCCTCCTCCTCGGGGAGCGAGAGCGCGAACGCGGCCTCGGCGAGATCCGTCCAGCCCACCTCGGGCGCGAAGCCCTGGACCACCGCGCGCGGTGCGTCCTCGGCGCTGCGCGTGACCCGGTAGCCGGCCTTCTCCGCCTCGACGACGAGGCCTTCCCCGCCGACCACGAGGATCGTCTCCCCCGCCGGCACCATCGTCGAGAGCAGACGCATCGCCGCCTGGGGACTCGTCACGACCTCGTCGGCGGACACGCGCAGCCCGAGGGACGTGAGGTGCGCGGCGACCGAGGCGTCCGTCCGCGAGGCGTTGTTCGTGATGTACCCCATCCGGCGCGTGCGCTCCACCTCGCGGAGGCTCTCCACCGCGTGCGGAATCGCCCCGGGTCCTGCGTAGACGACCCCGTCCAGGTCGGCGAGGACCACATCCACGTCCGTCAGCGGCGATCGCCGGGATCGGCCGAACAGACTCACAGCGAGGACTCGCCGGGCTCGGCGGACTCAGCCGGCTCCGTGGGCGCAGCAGGCTCACCCGGCTCAGTGGACACGGCAGGCTCAGTTGGCTCGGCCGGCTCGGACGGCTCGGCCGGCTCGGAAGGAGACGCGTCCTCCGCGCCATCGACGTCGTCGGCGTCCTCGACGAGGGCGTCCTCGATGAGCAGCTCGTCGTCGGTGCCGTGGCCGAGCGCCTCGGCAGCGACGTCGGCGCGCTGCTGCCAGAAGGCCGCCTCCTCGTGGCGCCCGAGGTCTTCGAGGACCGCAGCCCGTGCGCTGAAGAGCGCAGGGCTCCACTCGAAGGCCCGGTCGGGGTCGAGCTCGGGGATCTCGAGCTCGCCGAGAGCGAGTTCCGTCTCACCGCGGTCCAGGCGCGCGCCCGACATCGCGATCGCCAGAGAGACACGCGCCGGTGTCGGCAGCGCGGCGCGGTCCACTGACCGCCCCTCCTCCAGGGCACGGTCCGGACGCCCCATCCCGCGCTCGCTGTCCACGATCAGCGCGATCTGGTCGTCGCGACCGGAGATGCGGCGGTACGTGCGCAGCTCCCGCAGCGCCAGCGCGAAATCGCCCACGGCGTAGGCGGTGATCGCGACGGACTCCCGGACGACGGCGACCCGGCCCGCGCGACGCGACGCCGCCAGGGCGTGCTCGTGCGCGCGCGCGGGATCCTCGTCGATCAGCATCGCCGACATCGCCAGATGCCGGGCGACGGCGTCCGCGTTCTCCTTGCTCAGGGTCTTGAGCTCGTTGCGCGCAGACGGGTGCAGATCCTTCGCGGTGACCTCGTCGGGAAGCTCCGGGTCCCGCGGCCGATCGGCAGCGCGCAGGTCCCGCCGAGGCCGCTCGGAACGATACGGCGTGCGGTCACCGTCCCGGCGCGAGTGCCCGCCGTCGCGACGCGAGAAGCCGCCGTCTCGGCGGTCGCCCTCACGACGAGGCGCACCGTCACGACGCGGCGCACCGTCCCGACGCTGGTACCCGCCCTCACGGCGATCGCCCTCACGACGAGGCGCACCCTCGCGACGCTGGTACCCGCCCTCACGGCGATCGCCCTCACGACGAGGCGCACCCTCGCGACGCTGGTACCCGCCCTCACGGCGATCGCCCTCACGACGAGGCGCACCGTCCCGACGCTGATATCCGCCCTCACGACGAGGCGCACCGTCCCGACGCTGGTACCCGCCCTCACGGCGATCGCCCTCACGACGAGGCGCACCATCCCGACGCTGAAATCCGCCCTCACGGCGATCACCCTCACGACGAGGCGCATTCGCCCGGGAGGAGGAATCAGAGCGCGTACCGCGTTCGTTCCCCGCCGGGCGCGGTCGCTCGGCAGGTCGGTCACCGTGATCCCGAGGAGCGCGGAACCCGCGTCGGGACTCACCGTCGACGAAGCGGCGGCTGGGCCGCTGCGATGCGTCTCGGGACGCCGAACGGCGGTCTTCTTCTTCCGGCATGGCGCGATCCTCTCACGGTGGTCCTGTTAACGCGAAAGAGGCCACCCTGCGTTGGGTGGCCTCTTTCGTCTAAAAGGAGTCCGGCGGTGTCCTACTCTCCCACAGGGTCCCCCCTGCAGTACCATCGGCGCTGTGAGGCTTAGCTTCCGGGTTCGGAATGTAACCGGGCGTTTCCCTCACGCTATGGCCGCCGAAACACTATTGATGTTTCAATCAAAACCAAGAACATGACGAGTCATGTTGTTGGGGTTCTCGACCGTACATCGAGAACCACTCAGTGGACGCGAACACCTAGAACGGTGTGTTATCAAGTCATCGGCTTATTAGTACCAGTCAGCTACACACGTTACCGTGCTTCCACATCTGGCCTATCAACCCAGTAGTCTAGCTGGGAGCCTCTCACCCGAAGGTATGGAAGTCTCATCTTGAGGCCGGCTTCCCGCTTAGATGCTTTCAGCGGTTATCCATCCCGAACGTAGCTAACC